>NZ_JBNCMC010000002.1:0-818441 GCF_049844995.1 Luteimicrobium sp. DT211
GTAGGACGCCGCCGAACACCCATTCAACCGAAGGCCACCCCCACCAGGGGGTGGCCTTCGGCATACCCGGACCCGGGCGTGCGTCGCTCGGTGCACGGGCTCGACTCAGCGCATCGGCCGGCGGGTCGCCGACTGACAGTCCTCGGTTCGGGTCCTGCGAGCCGTGGCCCAGCGTCGGCTCCGGAGTGCCGACCTCGTCGTCCCCGCCACGTCGAGGGTTTGACCGGCCCGGTTGAATGACCGGCCCTGTCGAGCTGTCCACGGGCAGCTGAACGGCGCGCGGCGTGCCCTGCCGATCCTCCCGTTGTCGGACCTCGCTGGTGGGGTGCCCGTGCACGAAGCGGCTCGAGCGCCCGTGGGACAATGGGTTCAGAGCCCGTGACGTGCGGCGCCGGACGGTTGTCGTTCAGCAGCCGCGGACGCGCGTGAGGAACCCGGCGGCGGGCGCAGAGCCGGGAGCGCGGCACTGATGCGCAGGTGTTCTCGAGCCGCGCAGGCTGATGCTACGGCGCGCGGCGCGATTCAGGGCACGACAGGATTCAAGAAGAGCGAAGTGCGTCGGGAGCCCGCGGGCACACGCACGGAACGAGGAGCGACCACGTGAGCGAACAGGCCAGATCGGACCACGGCGGCGACCGTCGTCGCCGGGACGGAGCCGGGCAGCACCGGAACTCCGACGGACGGCAGGGACGGAGCCGCGACGAGCGGGGCTCGGACCGGGCGGCACGGGGCGACGCACGTCCGGGGCGCTCGTCGTACGGCCGTGACGGTGGTTCGACGGGTCGCGACCAGGTGCAGGGAAGCTCCCAGGCGCGACGCGACGGCGGTTCTTCTGCGCGAGGTGACAGCGCTGCTGCGGCCGGTGACCGGCGCCGCGGTGCCGGCGACGGACCCCGGTCTGGCGGCCCCACACGCGGCGGCGGCGACGAGCGCCGGCCGGCGTACGGGCGCGCGGACGGCGCTCGTCGGCCGTCGTACGGTCGGGACGACCGGAACGACCGTCCGAGCTGGCGTCGTGACGGGGACGGTGGCGGCTCGGCTCGCGGCCCGCGGACTGGTGACGGGCGGGGAGACCGCGCGTGGGGAGGCCCTGCGGGTCCTCGCGACGACCGGCGCACCTCCGGCGGCGAAGGGTCGACCCGGTGGGGGCAGGATGCCGGTCGCGCCGGACGCCCCACGGGTGCGGGGCCGCGCGCCGGCGGCTATCGGGGAAGCGACGACCGGGCTGCGTACCGTGGCGGAGACGACCGGCGTCCGTACCGCGGTGGCGCGGCTGGCGCCGACCAGCGGTCGGGAGACCGCCGCACCCCGGGCCCGGACCGCGCGGACCGTGGCGGCGACGTCGGGCGCCAGCGACGCCCCGTCGATGCTGAGCGGGGTCCGCGTCGCGAGGGTGAGCGTGGGGGCTACGACCGTCCGCGTCGCGAGGGTGAGCGTGGGGGCTACGACCGTGGCGCGCGACCGGAGCGCGGCGGCTACGACCGTGGCGCGCGACCGGAGCGCGGCGGCTACGACCGTGGCGCGCGACCGGAGCGCGGCGGCGCGGCTGGACGCGGTTCGGCGGACCGGCGCGGCGGCCCGCGCACGTCGCGGCCGGACCGGCAGGGTGCAGCTCGCACCGACTCGAGGCCTCCGCGCGCCTTCGAGGACAGGCCGCGAGGTCCCGAGCTGCCCGAGGACGTCACGATCTCGGAGCTCGACCGCGTCGTCCGCGGCCGGCTCCGCGGCCTGACGAAGGACAACGCCGAGACGGTGGGGCGCCACCTCGTCATGACCGGACGGTTGCTCGACACGGATCCTGAGCTCGCGTACGAGCACGCCCAGGCGGCGGTCCGCCGCGCCGGCCGCATCGACGTCGTGCGCGAGGCCGCGGGCATCGCGGCCTACCGGCTGGGGCACTACGCGGAGGCGCTGCGCGAGCTGCGCACGGTGCGGCGGCTCAACGGGTCGTCCGAGCACCTGCCGCTCATGGCCGACGCAGAGCGTGGCCTGGGACGGCCCGAGCGTGCGCTCGACCTCGCTCGCTCGCCCGAGGCGGAGACGCTCGACGCCCAGGGACGGACGGAGCTGGCGCTCGTCGTCGCGGGGGCGCGGGTCGACCTGGGGCAGGCCGAGGCCGCCCTCGCCGTGCTCGACTCCGTCCCGGCCCGCGACGTCCGCAGCGCCGAGCTCCGCCACCGCGTGAGCGAGGTCCGGGCGGACGTGCTGCAGGCGCTCGGTCGGACCGACGAGTCCGCGGCGCTGCGCGCGGTGCTCGGGGAGCCCGAGGACGAGATCGTCGTCGTGGACCTCGAGGAGGACGAGGAGTCGGACGACGCGCTGACCGACGACGCCGAGCCTGACGGCGAGCCGGCCGAGGCCGGCGGCACGGAGCCGACGAGCGTGTCGGACGAGCTGCCGACCGACACCGACCCCGACGATGGCCTCGAGCCGCCGGCGAGCACCACGCCGGTCGACGAGGTGGTCGACGGCGAGGAGACCCGGTGAGCGGCGGTCTGCGAGGCTCGGACGTCCCGCTGGCCGAGCTCCACGATCTCGCCCTGGTCGACCTGGACGGGGTGGTCTACAAGGGGCACGAGCCGGTGCCCTTCGCGGCCGACAGCCTGGCGACGGCGCGCGACCGGGGTCTCGCGCTCCAGTTCGTGACGAACAACGCGTCCCGTGAGCCCGAGGCGGTCGCCGAGCAGCTGACGGCGCTCGGCGTACCGGCGCGCCCCGACGAGGTCTTCACCGCCGCGCAGGCGGGGGCTGCCCTCCTGACCACGCGGCTCGCCGCGGGCTCGCGCGTGCTGGTGGTGGGCGGCGCGGGGCTGCACACGGCGGTCCGGGCCGCCGGCTACGTCGTGGTCGGCTCGGCGTCCGACCGGCCGGACGCCGTCATCCAGGGGTTCGCGCCGACGCTCGGGTGGACGGACCTCGCGGAGGCGGCGTACGCCGTCGCCGGCGGGGCCTGGTTCGTCGCGACGAACCTCGACCTCTCGTTGCCGACCGACCGCGGCTACGCGCCGGGCAACGGGGCGCTCGTTGGCGCCGTGCAGGCCGCCACGGGAGTCCGGCCGGACAGTGCCGGCAAGCCCGAGCCGACGATGTACCACCTTGCGGTCGAGCGCACGGGCGCTCGCTCGCCGCTCGTCGTCGGCGACCGGCTCGACACGGACCTCGCGGGGGCGCGGTCCGCCGGCTACCCGGGCCTGCACGTCCTGACCGGCGTGAGCTCGGCGCGCGACGCCGTCCTGGCGCGGCCCGGTGAGCGCCCGGACTACCTCGGCGCCGACCTCCGTGCCCTCGCCGAGGCGCACCCGGCGCCGGCACGCTCCGGCGACTGGTGGGAGTGCCGCGAGGCGGCCGCGCGGGTCGCCGACGGCGTGCTCCAGGTCCGGGGCCACGGCCTCGACGCCGCCCGGGCGGCGTGCGCGGCGGCATGGGACGCCGTCGACCGGGGCGAGAGCCTCGACCCCGACACGGTGCCCGCCTGGGGTGTGGGTTCTTCACTCGAGGCGGCCCCGGCCAGGTAGCGTGGTGCCGCCGGGACCGCCGCTCGCGCCCGCTGACCTGCCCGCACGGTCGACGACACGCAGCGGCGGCACGGCACCGCATCAGCAAGAGGACCGCGGCCCGGCCGCGGACACACCGACGGGAGTGCAGATGACCAGCGACGCCGCGTACGACGCCCCGACCGGGGACGAGACGGTCGACGGCGCCGTCGGCCGGCTGCGTGAGGTGGGCGAGCTGCCCCTTCGCGAGCAGGTCGCCGTCTTCGAGGCGGTGCATGCGGCCCTTCAGGACCGCCTCGCGGAGACCGAGGACTGACAGGTGGCCGCACGGCTCGACGCCGAGCTGGTGCGCCGGGGGCTCGCGCGCTCCCGGCGCGAGGCAGCAGCCCTCGTCGCCGCGGGACGGGTCACGGTCGCAGGCGCGACCGTGACCCGCCCGGCCGCCCCGGCCCCGGCGGACGACGACCTCCGGGTTGACCGTCCCGCCGACGACGCGGGCTGGGCGTCCCGCGCCGCGCACAAGCTCGAGGGCGCGCTGGTCGCGCTGGAGGACGCGGGGCTCGCGGTGCCGGTCGACGGCACGGTGTGCCTCGACGTCGGCGCCTCCACGGGCGGCTTCACGGACGTGCTCCTGCGACGCGGGGCGCGCCGGGTCGTCGCCGTGGACGTCGGCCACGGGCAGCTCGTCGAGCGGCTGCGCGAGGATCCCCGCGTGGACGTGCGCGAGGGCGTGAACGCGCGCGAGCTCGACGCGGGGGACTTCGCCGTGCCGCCCACCGTCGTGGTGGGCGACCTCTCCTTCATCTCGCTCGGGCACGTGCTGCCCGCCCTCGCGCTGGTCGCTGCCCCCACGGCGCGCGCCGTGCTCCTGGTGAAGCCGCAGTTCGAGGTGGGGCGCGAACGCCTGGGGACCGGCGGCGTCGTGCGGGACCCGGCGCTGCACGAGGACGCGGTGCTCCGCGTCGCGGCCGACGCGGACCGGTCCGGCTGGACCGTGCGCGCGGTCGTGCCGAGCCCGCTGCCCGGCCCCCACGGGAACCGCGAGTTCGTCCTGCTGCTGGACCGTGCGAGCCACACCGCGGCGGACACCCTGGACGGGATGGTGGGCACCCGGTCGGCGCTGACGCTCGCCGACGCGGTGCGCGCCGCCGTGGCGGCACCCGTCGTGCCGGCCGCCGACGACTGGACCGCGCCCCCGACACCCGCGGCCTTCGTCGTCGGGACGGTCGGCGGCGCGGACCACGACCACGACCATGAGCACGATGAGCAGGGGGTGAGCAGGTGAGCGCGCGCAAGGTGGTCATCGTGGCGCACGGCGGCCGACCGGAGGCGCTCGTGGCGCTCACCGAGACCATCCGCGAGCTGCAGGCGGCGGGCTTCGAGGCCGTCCTGCACGACGACGACCTCGCCGAGGCGTTCGGCGACCCGGTGGACGTGGTGCGCACCCGCGAGGGGGTCGGCGACGCGGAGCTGGTCCTCGTCCTCGGCGGGGACGGGACGATCCTGCGCGCCGCGGAGCTGACCCACGGGACCGGCGTGCCGCTGCTGGGCGTGAACCTCGGGCACGTCGGTTTCCTCGCAGAGTTCGACCGCGAGGACCTGTACCTCGCGGTCCAGCGGCTCGCGGCCGGCGAGTACACGGTCGAGGAGCGCGGCGTGCTCGAGGTCACCGTCACGCGCCCCGGCGAGGACGAGCCGCTGCGCGGCTGGGCGCTCAACGAGGCGACGCTCGAGAAGGCCGACCGGTCGCGGATGATCGAGGTCGCGATCGCCGTCGACGGGCGGCCGCTGTCGTCCTTCGGGTGCGACGGGGTGGTCCTGTCCACGGCCACGGGCTCGACGGCGCACGCGTTCTCGGCGGGCGGCCCGGTCGTCTGGCCCGACGTCGACGCGATGCTCCTTGTCCCGATCGCGGCGCACGCGCTGTTCGCGCGCCCGCTCGTCGTGGGGCCGTCGTCGTCGCTGGGACTGGAGATCCTCGCGACGTCGGTGTCGCCTGGCATGCTCACGTGCGACGGGCGGCGGCGCGTCGACATGCCGGTCGGCTCGCGCGTCGAGGTGCGCCGCGGCCCGGAGCCGATCCGGCTGGCGCGGCTCAGCCGCGCGCCGTTCACGGACCGGCTCGTCGACAAGTTCGCGCTGCCCGTCGTCGGCTGGCGGCAGCTCGCCGCGTCACGCGCGGCCCACGACGGCGCCACGCCGGGGAAGGGGAACTGAGTGCTCGAGGAGATCGCGATCGAGAACCTCGGGGTCATCGACTCCGCGCGCATCGCGCTCGGCCCCGGCCTCACCGTCATCACCGGCGAGACGGGGGCGGGCAAGACGATGCTCCTCACCGGCCTGTCGCTGCTGATGGGCGGCCGGGCCGACCCCGCCACCGTGCGCCCCGGCGCGGGCAGGGCGGTCGCCGAGGGCCGGCTCCGGGTCGCTGACGGCTCGGCCGCCGCGGCCGTCGTTGACGAGGCGGGGGGCACGGTCGACGACGACGGCACGGTCGTCGTCGTGCGCACGGTCGCCGCGGAGGGGCGCTCGCGCGCCCACGTCGGCGGGCGGGGAGTGCCGCAGGCGGTCCTCGCGGAGCTCGCCTCCGAGCTGGTGACGGTCCACGGCCAGGCCGACCAGCTCCGGCTCCGTGCCCCGGCGCAGCAGCGTGCCGCGCTCGACGCGTTCGCGGGGACGGACCACGCCGCGACGCTGGCGCGCTACCGGGCCGCCTGGGCGGAGCGGGGCGCGGTCGCCGCCCGCCTCGAGGAGCTCACCGGCGCGGCGCAGGAGCGCGTGCGGGAGGCCGAGCTCCTCCGTCTCGGGCTCGCCGAGGTGGAACGGGTCGAGCCGCAGCCCGGCGAGGACGCGGTCCTCGACGCCCAGGTCGCCAGGCTGACCAACGTCGAGGACCTGCGCACGGCCGCGCAGCTCGCGCACGACGCGATCAGCGGACTGGAGGAGGCGGACGCCCAGGCCGGCGCCGTCGTCCTGCTCGACCAGGCGTGGCGTGCGCTCGACGGCGCCGCGGCTCAGGACCCCGCGCTGGCGGGCCTCGCAGCCCGGGTCCACGAGGCGGCGTACGCGCTGCAGGACGCCGCGACGGAGCTCGCCTCCTACGTCCAGGACCTCCAGGCCGACCCCGCCGCGCTCGAGACGGCCCATGCGCGGCGCGCGGAGCTCGTCGCCCTCACGCGGTCCTACGGCTCGACCATCGACGAGGTGCTCGCCTGGGCGCGCGACGCCGGGCTGCGGCTCCTGGACCTGGAGGACGACGGGAGCCGCGTCGCGGAGGCGCGCGCGCGGCTCGCCGAGCTCGACGGCGAGCTGCGCGGGCTCGCGGACGAGCTCACGGCAGGCCGACGCCGGGCGTCGGCGGAGCTCGCGGAGGCCGTGACGACCGAGCTCGCCGGCCTCGCGATGGCGGGTGCCCGGCTCGAGGCGCGGGTCGACGAGGCGGACGAGCCCGGGCCGTGGGGCGCGGACGCCGTCGCGCTCGAGCTCGTTCCGCACGCCGGTGCACCGGCCCGACCGCTCGGCAAGGGCGCGTCCGGCGGCGAGCTCTCGCGCGTCATGCTCGCCATCGAGGTCGCGCTGGCCGAGCGGCACGGTGACGGGTCGGACGCGTCGCTGCCCGCCTTCGTCTTCGACGAGGTCGACGCCGGCGTGGGCGGGCGGGCGGCGGTCGAGGTCGGCCGGCGGCTCGCGGAGCTGGCGCGCCGCGCGCAGGTGATCGTCGTCACGCACCTGGCCCAGGTCGCGGCCTTCGCCGACACGCACGTGGTGGTCGCCAAGTCCACCAGCGGCGCATCCGGCGCCGACTCGAGCGCCCCCGTGACCGCCTCCGACGTCCGCGCCGTCGCCGGGGACGAGCGTGTCCGGGAGCTCGCGCGCATGCTCTCCGGGCAGGAGGACTCCGACGCCGCGCTGCGCCACGCGGCCGAGCTCCTGGAGGCCGGGAGGTCGGCCGTCGCGCCGGACGTGGGACGATAGCCCCGATGAGACTCACGCTGCGCAGGCCGCCGTCCGACCAGGACGCGGGCGACGTCCAGGGCCCCGCGAGGATCGACCGGCGCACCAAGGCGCTGACGAAGCGGCTCGACCCGGGTGACGTCGCGGTCATCGACCACGAGGACATCGACCGCGTGGCGGCCGACGCCCTCGTGTCGGCGCGCCCCGCGGCGGTGCTCAACGCCGCGAAGTCCATCTCGGGCCGCTACCCGAACCTCGGCCCGCAGGTGCTCGTCGAGGCCGGGATCCCGCTCGTCGACGACCTCGGCCCCGCCGTCATGGAGCTGCGCGAGGGCACCGAGCTGCGGGTCGACGGCGGCGACGTCTACGCGGCCGGCGAGCTCGTGGCGTCCGGTCGGGCACAGGACGAGGCCAGGGTGCTGGAGTCGATGGACGCCGCGCGGGAGGGCCTGTCGGCCGAGCTCGAGGCCTTCGCCGCCAACACCATGGAGTACCTGACGCGGGAGAAGGACCTCCTGCTCGACGGCGTCGGCGTCCCGGACATCAGCACGCCGATCGACGGCCGGCACGTGCTGATCGTCGTGCGCGGGTACCACTACCGCGAGGACCTGCAGATCCTCCGGCCCTACATCACCGACTACCGGCCGGTGCTGGTCGGCGTGGACGGCGGCGCCGACGCGATCCTCGACGAGGGGTTCAAGCCGGACCTGATCGTCGGCGACATGGACTCGGTGTCCGACCGGGCGCTCGCGTGCGGCGCGGAGATCGTCGTGCACGCGTACCGGGACGGGCGGGCGCCCGGGCTCGAGCGCGTGCAGCAGCTCGGAGTGGACCCCGTCGTCTTCCCCGCGACCGGCACCAGCGAGGACATCGCGATGTTGATCGCCGACGACAAGGGTGCCGAGGTCATCGTCGCGGTGGGCACGCACGCGACGCTCGTCGAGTTCCTCGACAAGGGGCGCGCCGGCATGGCGAGCACCTTCCTGACCCGGCTGCGGGTCGGCAGCAAGCTCGTCGACGCGAAGGGCGTGTCCCGCCTCTACCGTTCGACGATCTCCAACGTGCAGGTCATGCTCCTCTCGCTCGCGGGCCTGCTCGCCGTCGTGGCCGCGCTGGCCGCGACCGCCGCGGGGCAGACCCTGTTCGGCCTCCTGGGAGCGCGGTTCGACGACGTCTGGTCGTGGGTCCGCTCGCTCTTCGGCGGCTGACCCGCGACGGCCCCGCCGCGCCCCCGCCGCGCCCCCGCACCGAACCCCGACCGTCGGCACGACGCCCGACCGACCAAGAAAGCCCTCCGTGATCAACTTCCGGTACCACGTCGTCTCCCTGATCTCCGTGTTCCTCGCGCTCGCGGTCGGGATCATCCTCGGCGCCGGGCCGCTCAAGGAGTCGATCGGCAACCAGCTGAGCGGTCAGGTGTCGTCGCTGCGCACCGAGAAGGAGCAGCTGCGCACGGAGCTCGACGACGCGCGGACGGCGGCAGACCGCGGCTCGACCGCTCTCGCCGCCGTCGCGCCGACGGTCCTCGACGGCGTCCTTCCCGATTCCCAGGTGACCGTCGTGGAGGTCAGCCCCGACCTCGACGACGAGTTCAAGGCGGTCTCCACGCAGCTCAAGGCCGCGGGGGCGGTCGTGCGGGGCCGGATCCGGCTCGAGTCGGCCTGGCTGACCGAGTCCGGTGCCGACGCGCGCAAGCAGGGCGTCGACGCGGCGCTCGCGGCGGGGCTGCCGCTCGACACGACGGCCTCGGAGGAGAAGCAGCTCGCGCAGGCGCTGTCGCTCTCGCTGACCATGTCCACGAGCGCGACCGACCACCAGCTCGCGGCCGCGGCGCGCACCACGCTCAAGGCCCTCGCCGACGCGAAGCTGATCACCGTCGAGAGGACGCCGTCGGTCGCGTCGACCGCGCTGCTGGTCCTCGCGGGCTCGGCGGACTCCCAGCCCGCCGTCGACGGCACGGCGGCGCCCACGGACGCCAAGGCGCTCGCGTTCGCGCAGGCCCGCGAGGAAGAGCTCGTCAGCGCGCTGCACACGAGCGAGCCGGCGACCGTCGTGGCAGGCCCGACGGGCGAGTCCGACAGCCTCGTCGCCGCGGTGCGCCACGACGGTGACCTCCAGGTCGCGGTGAGCACGGTGAGCGGCATCTCGACCCTGATCGGCCAGGTGAGCGTCCCGCTCGCGATCGCCGACCAGGCCCAGGGCACCGTGGGCCACTACGGCTTCGACGACGGCGCGACGCAGGCCATGCCACCGCGTCCCGACGCGACCTCGACCGACTCCGCGAAGGGCTGACCGTGGCTGCACGAGGACTCGCACGGGCGCTCGCGGGCGCCGCCACCGCGGCGGCCGCGACCGTGGCGGTCAGGGCGCTCACGGCGCGGCGCGCACCCGGCGGCGCCGAGCGGTGGGAGCGGACCAACCACCGCGGGGAACCCGTGAGCATGCTCGAGGGCCCGGCGGTGGCGGCAGGGCTCACCGCGGGCGCCGCGGTCGCGCTGCCGGGCCCGGTGGGCGCGGCGGCGGCCGTCGCGACCGTGGGCGGCGCGGCATTCGGGATCGTGGACGACCTCGCCGAGGACACCTCGCGCCGCACCAAGGGCCTGCGCGGGCACCTCGGCGCCCTGGCGCACGGCGAGCTCACGACCGGTGGGCTCAAGGTCCTCGGCATCGGCGCGACGGCGTTCCTCGCCGCCTGCGTCCGCGGCCCGCGGGGGAACGAGGGCGTCGCCGGGCGCGGGCTCGACGTCGTCGTCGACACGGCGCTCGTGGCCGGGACGGCGAACCTGCTCAACCTGCTCGACCTGCGGCCGGGCCGCGCGCTCAAGGCCGCCGCCGGGGCGTCGGTGCTGCTGGCGCCCCTCGCGCCCTCGACCGCCGCCGCGGCCGGGCCGGTGCTCGGCGCTGCGGCGTCAGCGGCCTCGCGCGACCTCGCCGAGCGCGACATGCTCGGCGACGGGGGAGCGAACGCGCTCGGAGCGCTGGTCGGGCTGCAGGCCACGGGGCTCGCGCGACCCGCACGTCTCGCCGCCCTCGTGGGCGTCGTGGCGCTGACGGTCGCGAGCGAGCGGGTCAGCTTCTCCGCGGTGATCGACCGCACGCCGGCGCTCCGGACGCTCGACCGGCTCGGGCGCCGGGGGTGAGCGCCCCCGGCCGCTGGCGGGGGGCCACGCAGAGCCTCGCGGGCGCCGCGCTGCTCATCACGGTCGTCACGATCGCGAGCCGCCTGCTCGGCTTCGCGCGGCAGCTCGTCCAGGCCTCCGAGGTCGGCACGGTGGGCGTCGGCACCGCCTACGCGAGCGCGAACCTGTTGCCCAACATCCTCTACGAGGTGGCCGCGGGCGGCGCCCTCGCGGGCGCCGTCGTGCCCGTCCTCGCCGGCGCGATCGCGCGCCGAGCGCGGCTCGACGTCAGCCGGTCGGCGTCGGCGCTGCTCACCTGGGCGCTGGTCGTGCTCGTGCCGCTGGCGCTGGTCGTGCTCGCGCTGGCAGGCCCGATCGCCTCGCTGATCCCGCACGTGGGACACGGGGAGACGGCCGCGACGACCACCTACTTCCTCCGCGTGTTCGCTCTCCAGATCCCGCTCTACGGGGTGGGCTTCGTGCTGTCCGGGGTGCTCCAGGCGCACAAGCGGTTCTTCTGGCCGGCGGCCGCGCCGATGCTGTCGAGCGTCGTGGTGATCGGCGCGTACCTGGTGTTCGGGCACCTCGACGCCGACCCCACCGACGTCGCGGCCGCGTCGCGGTCCGCGCTGGCGTGGCTCGCGTGGGGCACGACCGCGGGCGTCGCGGCGATGTCGCTGCCGCTGTTCGTCCCGGCGTGGCGCACGGGCACGTCGCTGCGCCTGACCCTGCGGTTCCCACCCGGACAGGCGGTGCGGGCGCGCCGGCTCGCGCTCGCCGGCGTGGGCGCCGTCGTCGCCCAGCAGGTCGCCTCGGTCGCGATCCTGTGGGCGACCAACCGCTGGGGCGGCGACGGCGCGTTCCCCGTCTACCAGTACGCGCAGGCGGTCTACGTGCTGCCGTACGCCGTGCTCGCGGTCCCGCTCGCGACGAGCACGTTCCCGCGGCTCGCGGAGCGTGCCGCGCTCGGCGACCACGCGGGCTTCTCGCGGCTGGTCGCGACAACCACGCGGCTCGTCCTGACGGTCACCGCCGCGGGCGTGGCGGCGCTCGTCGCCGCGAGCGACGCCGTCCAGGCGCTCTTCGACACGTTCACGCCCGGCGGCGTCGGGGGCATGGCCGCGACGGTGGCCTGGCTCGCGCCCGGCCTGCTCGGCTTCGCGCTGGTCTTCCACCTGTCCCGCGTCCTGTACTCGCTCGACCACGGGCGTGCCGCGGTCCGCGCGACGGCGCTCGGCTGGGGGGTCGTGGTGGTGGCCTCGCTCGCCCTGCCGCCCCTCCTGACCCGGGGCGGCGCCGACGCGGTCCGCACGCTCGAGGGCGTGGGCGCCGCGACGAGCCTCGGCATGACGGTCGCCGGGGCCGCCCTGCTGTGGGCGGTGCACCGCTACGCGCCCGGGCGCCCGCTCGCGGGGCTGGCGCGCACGGTCGTGACGCTCCTGGTGGGGGCTGCGCTGGGCGCCGTCGCCGGGCTGCTCGCGAGCGACCTGCTCCTGCCCGACGACGCCGGCTGGCCCGCGGCGCTCGGCGTCGGGATCCTGGTGGCGGTCGTCGGGGCCGCGGTGGTGCTCGTCGTGTCGCTCGCCGGCGACCGTCCCACGCTGCGCGGGCTGAGCTCGCTGCGCCGGAGCGACCCCGCGGTGGCGACGACGGAACCGGGCGACGCCTCGACCCCGCCGACGGACGAGACACGGAGCGACGTATGAGGGTGCTGCAGGTCCTGGGGTCGAGCGCGGGCGGCGTCGGCCGGCACGTCGGCCAGGTCGCGTCGGCGCTCGGCGCCGCCGGGCACCGCGTGGTCGTCGCCGGGCCCAGCGAGGTCCGGCCCCTCGTGGGCGGCGACGTCCCGTTCGAGGTCGTCGCGATCGCCGACCGGCCGCGCGCCGGCGACGTCGCCGCGGTCCGGCGCCTCGCCGCGCTGGGCCGGGACGCCGACGTGGTCCACGCGCACGGGCTCCGGGCCGGGGCGCTGGCGGTCCTCGCCGTCCGTGGCCTGCGCCGGGCACCCGCCGACGGGCGGCACGCGCCGCGCGTCGTCGTGACGTTGCACAACCTGCCCGTCGGCGGTCGCGCCGTCCGTGGGGTCTCGGCCGTGCTGGAGCGCGTCGTCGCGCGGGGCGCGGACGTCGTGCTCGGCGTGAGCCCCGACCTCGTCGCGCTCGCGGGGGCGCGCGGCGCGCGCCGGACCGGCCTGGCGCTCGTGCCGGCCCCTCAGGCGTCGGCCGCGGCGGAGGCCGCGTCGGTGCGGGCCACCCGCGACGGCCTCGGGCTCGCGGGCGACGAGCGGCTCGTCGTCACCGTCGCCCGCCTTGCGCCGCAGAAGGGCCTCGACGTCCTCGTGGCCGCCGCGGGCGAGGTGCAGGGGCTGTCCGGGTCGTGGCGCTGGGTGGTGGCGGGCGTCGGGCCCCTGCGCGCGGGCCTCGAGGCGGAGGTCCGCGCGTCGGGCGTGCCGGTCGAGCTTCTCGGCGCGCGCGACGACGTCCCCGCGCTCCTCGCCGCGGCCGACGTCGTCGTGAGCGCCGCCCGCTGGGAGGGGCAGCCGCTGTGGCTCCAGGAGGCGCTCGCGAACGGCGCCGCGATCGTCGCGACCGACGTCGGCGGGACGAGCGCCGTGACGGGCGAGGCGGCGCGGCTGGTGTCGCCCCTGCCCCCGGCCGACCTCGCGGGAAGGCTGGGCGCCGCGGTCGCCGGGCTCCTGTCCGACGACGGCGCGCGCGACGCGCTGCGACGCCTGGCCCGGGAGCGGGCGGCCCGGCTGCCCACCGAGCGCGACGTCGTCGAGCAGCTCGAGGCGGTCTACCGGGCGGGGCCGGCGCCGGCCTGACGGACCCCGCCGCTCCCGTCCGCTGTTAGGATGGAGTTCCGTGGCAGACCACTCGAGCAGGCTCACCAACCGCCCCGGCAACGCGCACCGCCTCCGTGCGGACTCTCCGACGCGACACGTCTTCGTCACGGGGGGTGTGGCGTCCTCCCTCGGCAAGGGACTGACCGCCTCGAGCCTCGGGCGCCTCCTGCGGGCCCGCGGCCTGCGGGTCAAGATGCAGAAGCTCGACCCGTACATCAACGTGGACCCGGGCACGATGAACCCGTTCCAGCACGGCGAGGTGTTCGTCACCGAGGACGGCGCTGAGACCGACCTCGACATCGGCCACTACGAGCGCTTCCTGGACGTCGACCTCGAGTCGTCCGCGAACGTCACGACCGGCCAGGTGTACTCGAGCGTCATCGCGAAGGAGCGTCGCGGCGAGTACCTCGGCGACACGGTCCAGGTCATCCCGCACATCACGGACGAGATCAAGGCGCGCATGCGCGCGCAGGCCGGTGACGACGTCGACGTGATCATCACGGAGATCGGCGGCACCGTCGGCGACATCGAGTCCCAGCCGTTCCTCGAGGCCGCACGCCAGGTCCGCCACGACGTGGGCCGGGACGACGTCTTCTTCCTGCACGTCTCGCTCGTGCCCTACATCGGGCCGTCGGGCGAGCTCAAGACCAAGCCCACGCAGCACTCGGTCGGCGCGCTGCGCAGCATCGGCATCCAGCCCGACGCGATCGTGCTGCGCTGCGACCGCGACCTCCCCGAGTCGACGAAGCGCAAGATCGCGAACTTCACGGACGTCGACGAGGAGGCGGTCGTCACCTGCAAGGACGCGCCGAGCATCTACGACATCCCGCGCGTCCTGCACTCCGAGGGGCTCGACGCGTACGTGGTGCGCCGGCTCGGGCTGCCGTTCCACGACGTCGAGTGGGCCGGCTGGGACGACCTCCTGCGCCGCGTGCACGAGCCCGCCCACGAGGTCGAGGTCGCGCTCGTCGGCAAGTACGTCGACCTGCCGGACGCCTACCTGTCGGTGACCGAGGCGCTGCGCTCCGGCGGCTTCCACCACGACGCGAAGGTGCACGTGCGCTGGGTCGCGTCGGACACGTGCGAGACCCCTGAGGGCGCCCGCAAGCACCTCGGCGGCGCGGACGCCGTCCTCATCCCCGGGGGCTTCGGTGTCCGCGGGATCGAGGGCAAGCTGGGCGCGCTGCGCTGGGCCCGCGAGAACAAGGTCCCGACGCTCGGGATCTGCCTCGGCCTCCAGTCGATGGTCATGGAGTACGCGCGGACCGTGCTGGGGCTCGACGACGCGTCGTCGTCCGAGTTCGACCCCGACACGAAGCACCCCGTGGTGGCGACCATGGAGGAGCAGCTGGCGATCGTCGGAGGCGACGGCGACCTGGGCGGCACCATGCGCCTCGGCTCGTACGAGGCCGTCCTGGCCCCCGGCTCGGTCGTCGCACGGGCGTACGGCGCCGAGCGCGTGACCGAGCGGCACCGGCACCGGTACGAGGTGAACAACTCCTACCGCAAGCAGCTCGAGGAGGCCGGCTTCGTGGTGTCGGGCACCAGCCCGGACGGCTCGCTCGTCGAGTTCGTCGAGCTGCCCGCCGACGTGCACCCGTACTACGTGGCGACGCAGGCCCACCCGGAGTTCAAGTCGCGCCCGACGCGCTCGCACCCCCTGTTCGCCGGCCTCGTCGGCGCGGCGCTCGCCGTGCGCGCGGGCGTGACGGAGGTCACCGAGGACGTCGCCGCCGAGGCGCTGTGAGCGGGGAGCCCGTCGTGCGGGACGTGATCGCCCCGCGGCCGGTGCTGCGGCGCGAGCTCGTCCACCACGGGCGGATCTGGGACGTCGTCGCGGACGACGTCGACCTCGGCCAGGGCACCGTCGTCACCCGGGAGGTCGTGGACCACCCGGGTGCGGTCGCCGTCGTCGCGCTCGACGACGACGGCCGCGTGCTGCTGCTGCGCCAGTACCGGCACCCGGTCGGACGGGAGCTGTGGGAGGTGCCCGCAGGGCTGCTCGACGTCCCCGACGAGCCGGCCGCGCTCGCCGCGGCCCGGGAGCTGGGGGAGGAGGCGGACCTGCGCGCCGCCCGCTGGGACGTGCTCGCCGACTTCTACACGACACCGGGCGGCAGCTCCGAGGCCGTGCGGGTGTTCCTCGCGCGCGACCTGTCGCCCGTGCCCGACGCCGAGCTCCACGTCCGCGAGGACGAGGAACGCGACATCGAGGTGCGGTGGGTCGCGCTCGACGACGCCGTGGCCGCGGTGCTCGGGGGTGCGGTGCACAACCCGTCGGCCGTCGTCGGCGTGCTGGCGGCCCACGCGTCCCGGGCGACCGGCTGGGCGACGCTGCGTCCTGCGGACGTCCCGTGGCCGGAGCGCAGGACGGCGACGCTCATGGAGCGCCGTGACCTCGAGGGGCAGGCCTCCCACCTGCCGTGATGCGCCGCCGTCCCGCGGCGCCGGTGCCGCGGGAGGGCGGTCCGCGCCGCTAGGGTGGTCGTCGTGCCAGGCTCCCCTCCACCCGCGGACGCCGCCGGCGTCGACAGCGGACGTCCGGCGCGCGCCGACGCCCACGTGCTGGGCGCGGTCCAGGTCCGTGGCGCGGACGGGCGGCACGTGGCTCCCGGCGGCGTCCGGTCCCGCGAGCTGCTCGTGGCGCTCGTCCTCGCGCACGGGCGGCCGGTGTCGTCGCGCACCCTGCTCGACGAGCTGTGGTGGGACCACGACGACCTGACCGACCCCCGCGCCGCGCTGCAGACGCTCGTGTCCCGCACCCGCAGGATCGTCGCACCCGGCCTGGTGGGCTCCGGTCCGGCCGGTTACGCGTGGGCGGGGACGAGCGACCTCGCCGAGGCCCGCGCGGCGCTCGACGCCGCCGCGTCCGCGCTCGCGGCCGACGCCCCCGAGACGGCGCTCCGCACGACCCGTGACGCCCTGCGCCTGTGGCGGGGCGAGCCCGGGGCCGACCTCAGCCCGGGCTCACCGCTCGCGGACGCGCTCGCGACGGAGGCGGCCCACCTTGCCACGGGCCTCCAGGAGGCACTGCTCGTCGCGCTCGTCGCGGCCGGCCACGACGAGGAGGCGCTCGACCTCGCGGGGCGCCGGCTCGCGGCGCGGCCCACGGACGAGGCCGCCTGCGTCGCCTACATGACCGCCGCAGCGCGCCTCGGACGGGCCGGCGACGCCGTCCGGGCGTTCGCCGCCCTGCGGGAGGCGCTCGCGGACGAGCTGGGCGCGGACCCGAGCGCGTCGGTCGGCGAGCTGCACGAGCGGCTGCTGCGGGGCGAGGTCCCGCGCCCGGCGGTGCCCGCGCCGTCGGGACCGGGCGAGAGCGCGGACGACGAGGCTCCTGCCACCGCGGAGCCGGGACCGGGTGCCGGCGTGCCGCGGGCGACCGCCTCCCTCGCGATCGGGCTCCGGGCCGCGCCCAACGCCCTCGTCGGCCGCGACGACGACGTCCGGGAGCTCGAGCGCGCTCTCGCAGCCTCGCGGCTCGTCACCGTGCTCGGGCCCGGCGGTCTCGGCAAGACCCGCATCGCGCAGGAGCTCGCGCACCGTGCCGTGGCTCGCGGCGAGCCGGTCGCCGTGATCGAGCTCGCGAGCGTCCGGACCGACGACGACGTCGAGCTCGCCCTCGCCACGACGCTCGGCGTCCGCGACGTGCAGGGCAGCCAGCGGATCGGGGACGGGCTCCCGCGCCCCGACACCCGCGCCCGGATCCTCGACCGCCTGCGGGCCCCCGGCACGCTCGTCGTGCTCGACAACTGCGAGCACGTGCTCGACGGCGCGGCGTCCTGGGTCGCCGAGGCGCTCGCGGAGACGCCCGTGCGGGTGCTGACGACCAGCCGGGCGCCGCTCGCGCTCGCCGCCGAGACCGTCCGCCCGCTGCCGCCGCTCGCGAGCCACGGGGGCGACGGCACGGCGGGGGATGCGGACGCCGGACCCGCGGTCGTGCTGTTCGAGCAGCGGGCACGGGCCGCGCGCCCCGAGGCGCCGCTGCCGCGCGACGTCGTCGAGCGGCTGTGCGACAGGCTCGACGGGCTGCCCCTCGCGATCGAGCTCGCTGCCGCACGGGTCCGGTCGATGTCCGTCGCAGAGATCGAGCGTCGGCTCGCGTCGCGCTTCGCCCTGCTGACCTCCGGCGACCGAGCGGCCCCCGAGCGCCACCGCACGCTGCGCGCCGTGATCGAGTGGAGCTGGAACCTCCTCGGCGCCGCGGAGCAGGCGCTGCTGCGGCGCGCGTCCGTGTTCCCCGGCACGTTCGGCGCGGACACGGTCGAGGCCGTGACCGCCCGCGTCGACGGCCGCCCGGCCGACCCCATCGCGCTCGGGACGCTCGACGACCTGGACGGGCTCGTCGGGCAGTCCATGCTGGTCGTGGTGGAGGACGCCGCGGCCGGGATCACGCGGTACCGGATGCTCGAGACGGTGCGGGAGTTCGGCGGGCTCGAGCTCGAGCGCGCGGGCGAGGGGCCCGCGGTGCGCGACGCCGTGTACGCGTGGGCGGCGGCGTTCGGGCGCGAGCACGGCGGCCGCCTGACCGGCAGCGAGCAGATCCTCACGATGCGCCGCGTGCGCGCCGAGCAGGACATCCTGGTCCAGGTCGTCCGCTGGGCGCTCGAGGACCGGCGGCGCGACGTGCTGGGCCCCGTCTTCGCGCTCCTCGCGCACTTCTGGATGCTGCGCGGCCAGTTCGTCGAGACGGTGTCCTTCGGGCTGGACGTCGCCGAGGTGTTCGTGGGCCACGAGCCCACCGTCGACGACGCGAACGACCTCGCGTGGGTGTACTTCGCCGCAGGCTCGCCCCTCGCGATCGTCCTCGACCAGCGGAGGTCGCTCCGTTCGGCGGCGCGGCTGCGGCGCCTCGCCCGGGACCGGCTGCCGCTGGCGCCGGTGACGCGGGCGTTCGTCGAGCTCGCCGTCGCGGTCGCCGACCTCCCGTCCCTCCCCGCGCTGCTCGAGCGCCAGCGCGCTGACGAGGACTGGACCGTCTCGATGTTCGCGCACGTCATGTCCGCCCAGATCGGCGAGAACATGGGCGAGCTCGACGTCGCCGAAGGGTACGCGCGCCGGGCGTACGAGATCGCGTCCGAGCACGGGGACGCGTGGGGCTCGGCGATGGCGACGCAGAGCCTCGCGGAGCTCGCCGCCGAGGCTGGGAACCCGGACGAGGCGCTGCGCTGGGTCGCCGTCACCCGGGCGGGCCTGCAGGACCTCGACCTCGAGACCGACGCCTTCACGTTCCAGGTCGGCTCGATCGAGGCCAACGCGCTCGTCTCGCTCGGTCGGGGGGAGGAGGCGCGCTCGACGTTGCGGGACCTCGCCCGGACGCCCGACGGTGAGGGCACCTCGACGGTGCTGCCGGGAGCCGAGGACGTCTTCAGCGCGTCCGACCGGCGCATCATGGGGATGGGCGGGCTCTCTCACGCGGCGTACGCGAGCGGGGACGTCCGCGAGGCGCTCGACCTGGCCACGACGACGATCGACGAGCTCAGCCGCCAGCGTCGCGGAGGGTTCCAGGGCGGCACCGTGCAGGCCGCGTCCCGCCTCGCGATGGCCGTCCTGGACGCCGAGGACGCCCGCCTGACCGGTCGCGAGCCCGCCTCCACCCCTGAGGAGCGCGAGGTGTGGGTCACCGAGCTCACGACGCCCCTGCGCATCGCGATCCGCGGCGGGGGGCCGTCGGGCTTCGTCGACCGGCCCGTCCTGGGCGCCGCGGTGCTCGCGCTCGGCGGGTTCCTCTGGTCGACCCGACCGGACGTCGCGGACGTCGGGCTCGAGCTCGCGGCGCTCGCGGCCCGGGTGAGCTCGCGCCAGGACTACGTGGCGCTCGAGCGGCGGCGTCACCGTGACGCGGCCGTGCGGGCGCTCGGCGAGGAGGCCGTCGAGGCCGCGGAGCGGAGGGCCGCCGCTGTTCCCGACCCCGTCGCACGGATCATCGAGATCGTCGGGGAACGCCCGTGGCGGAGGCCCGCCGGCTGAGCCGGGGACCCCCGCCACGGCAGGGTCGTGCACGACGCCGCGCGCGTCGTCGTGCGGGAAGTGTCACGCCTTGCGCATGTACGCCTTGACGGTGAGCGGCGCGAAGATCGCGACGATCACGGCCGCGCCGAGGAGCGAGATCCAGGCGTCGGAGCCAAAGCTTCCGTCGTTGGCGAGCTCGCGCACCGCGGTCACGAGGTGCGAGATCGGGTTCACCTTGACGAAGCCCTGCAGCCACCCGGGCATGGTGTCGACGTTCACGTACGCGTTGGACAGGAACGTGAGCGGGAACAGGATGATGAGGGACATCCCCTGGACGCTCGACGCCGTGCGTGCCACGACGCCGAAGAACGCGAAGATCCAGCTCACCGCCCACGAGCAGGCGATGACGAGCAGGCCGGCGACCACCACGTTCCCGAGGCCGCCGTCGGGCCGGTAGCCCATGACGAACCCCATGACGAACGTGAGCGTCGTCGCGATCCCGTACCGCAGCGTGTCGGCGAGCAGCGCCCCCGACAGCGGCGCGATCCGCGCGATCGGCAAGGACTTGAACCGGTCGAACACGCCCTTGTCCATGTCCTCGCGGAGCTGGACGCCCGTGACGACGGACGTCGTGATGACCGTCTGGACGAGGATGCCGGGGATCAGGGTCGGCAGGTAGCTCTTCACGTCGCCCGCGATCGCGCCGCCGAAGATGTACGAGAACATCAGCGTGAAGAGGATCGGCTGGACGGTGACGTCGACGAGCTGCTCGGGCGTCCGCTTGATCTTGAGGAGCCCGCGCCCGGCCATCGAGATCGTGTTCTCGACGGTCTGCTTGAGGCTCGTCCGGTTCTTGAGCTCGCGGTCGACGCCGGGGACGATCGTGGTGCGGTCGAGGGTGGTGGAGATGCTCATCGCAGGGCCGCCTCTCGGGTGGTCGTGGACGGGGTGCTGAGGGGCGCCGGCTCGTCGCCGGCCTCGGGTGCCTCGGGTGCCGGCGCGTCGTCGTCGACGCCGCGCCCCGTCAGCGTGAGGAAGACCTCGTCGAGGCTGGGCTTCTGCATGGACAGCGAGGCGACGTCGATGCGCGCGTCGCGGAGCCGGACGAGCAGGTCGGTGACGGCGTCGGGCCCGGTCACGGGGATGGTCAGGCGGCGGGCCTCGGGCGAGGGGGTCGCGGGGACGCCGAACGCGGCCTCCGCGAGTGCGATCGCCGGCGTGAGGTCGTCCGGCCGCACCAGCCCGACCTGGAGCGACTGGTTGCCGACGGTGTCCTTGAGCTCGTCGGACGTGCCCTCCGCCACGACCCGTCCACGGTCGATGACCGCGATCCGGTCGGCGAGCTGGTCCGCCTCGTCGAGGTACTGGGTCGTGAGGACGACGGTCGATCCGGTCGCGACGAGCTCGCGGATCGTGTCCCACATCTGGGTGCGGGTGCGCGGGTCGAGGCCCGTCGTCGGCTCGTCGAGGAAGATCAGCGGGGGCTGCGCGATGAGGCTCGCCGCGAGGTCGAGCCGGCGGCGCATGCCGCCGGAGAAGTTCTTGAGCGGGCGCTTCGCGGCCTCGGTCAGGCTGAACGCCTCGAGCAGCTCGGCGCTCTTGCGCCTCGACGCCGCGCGCGACAGGCCGTTGAGCCGGCAGAACAGCATGAGGTTCTCGTTCGCGCTCAGCGTCTCGTCGACGGACGCGTACTGGCCCGTGACCCCGATGAGCTGGCGCACGACGAACGCCTCACGCTGCACGTCGTGCCCGAAGATGCGTGCCTCGCCGCCGTCGGGCCGCAGGAGCGTGGCGAGCATGCGGATGGTGGTGGTCTTGCCGGCGCCGTTGGGGCCGAGGACGCCGTAGACCGTGCCGGTGCGGACCGACAGGTCGACGCCGTCGACGGCACGGTTGTCGCCGAAGACCTTGACGAGACCGCTGGCCTCCACGGCCCAGTCTCCGGTGCTGCGGGTGGTCATTGCCTACCTCCTGGATGCGGGAACGAGCCCAGCATCGCGAGAGGTGCTTTCAGCGCGCTGTCACCTGACTGACGCCGACGCTGACGTCGGCTCCCGTGCCGTCAGCCCCACTGGTGCGCGTCGCCCGCGAACGTGTGGACGAACCCGCACGTCGCGCAGATCGCGCCGTCCGCGGACCGGTTGAGCCAGTCGAGGTCGAGGAACGTGAGCCCCGTCGTCTGGAGCTTGATCTCGCGCCGGAAGAACCGATCGGCACCGCAGGTGCGGCACGTGAACGGGTTGCCGAGGACGGTCAGCGTGCGGGGGTCACGGGATGCCATGACCCGCGAGCCTACTGGCCCGTTGACGGTGCGACTGCCGGCCCGCCGGCGCCGCGCGGGGTGCGCTCGCGCATGGTGAGCAGCGCCCACGTGGTCGCGGCGGTCAGGCAGGCGGCGAGGAGCATGTGGACGGCGACCAGGCCGATCGGCAGGCCGGAGAAGTACTGGACGTACCCCACGACACCCTGCACGACGACGAGGCCCAGGACCACGAGGAGAGCGCGGCGGACCCGCTGCGGTGTGGGGAACCGGTGCGTGCGCCACAGCAGCCACGCCAGCAGGGCGACGAAGACCCAGACCACACCCGCGTGCGCGCGAGCGACGACCTCGGGGTCGAAGGAGAGCCGGTCGGCGTGCACGTCGTCGCCGCCGTGCGGCCCGGAGCCGGTCACCACGACGCCCAGGACCAGCACGGGCACGAGCACGAGCCCGAGGGCGCGCGAGAGGTTCCAGGTTCCCGGGTCGACGACGCGGTGGGGCGGCGTGTCGGCCTCGCCCCAGCGGACGAGCAGGAGCATCGAGAGCCACACGAGCGTCATCGAGACGAGCAGGTGGACCCCGACGAGCGTGGGCGGCAGGTCGAAGAGGACCACGATCCCGCCGATCACGGCCTGCGCGACGACGCCCAGCAGCGGCGCGAGGCCGAGCCACCGCACGGAGCGGGCGCGGTCGCGCCGCCGCCACACGACCACCGCGACGTAGGCCGCGATGACGCACAGGACGATCGTCACCATGCGGTTCCCGAACTCGATCGCCTGGTGGTAGCCGGTCTCGGCGTGGCGGACGGGCGTGAAGCTCCCCGGGTGGCACTCGGGCCACGTCTCGCAGCCGAGGCCGGAGCCGGTCAGCCGGACGAACCCGCCGGTGACGATGATGGCGATCTGCCCGACGAGGTTCGCGATCAGCGCGGGACGCGCCCACGCGCCGAGACGGTCCAGGACGCGGCCCAGCGCGGTCGGCGCTGCGGGCGCGTCGTGGTCGGTGCGGGTCGCGGTGGTCACGCGACCACGGTACGGGACGGACGGCTCCGTCCCGGAATCCCGCGGACCTGATGGGTCCGGGGCGTGCGTCACTGCCACCGGAACCACCGGCGCGTGGCCCACCCGAGGACGACGGTCCACACCAGGAGGACCACCACGGGCCCGACGGGGACCGAGCCGTCCAGCAGGGCGCCGCGCATGGCGTCGCCGAGCGCGCCGGACGGCAGGAGCGCTGCGACGTGCCCCCAGCCCGACGCGAGGTGCGCGGGCGGCACGAGCACGCCGCCCGCGACGATGAGCACCACGAGCAGGAGGTTGGCGACCGCGAGGACGCCCTCGGCCCGCAGCGTGCCGGCGACCAGCAGGGCGAGCGACGTGAACGCGGCCGTCCCGAGCAGCGCGGCGACGATCGCGAGCGGAATGCCCGAGGCCTGCGGGTGCCAGCCCAGGACCAGCGCGGCGACGACGAGCACGACGGCCTGCACGACCTCGACGGCGAGCACGCCGAGCACCTTCCCGGCGAGCAGCCCGCCGCGGCCGAGCGGCGTGGTCGCGAGCAGGCGCAGGACGCCGTTGCGCCGGTCGAACGCCGTGGCGATCGCCTGGGACGTGAACGCCGTCGACATGACGGCCACGGCCAGGACGCCCGGGGTCAGGAAGTCGATCCGGGTGGCGCCGGACGTGTCGAGCTCGACGGCGTGCACCCGGTCCAGCCCGACGAGCAGGAAGAGGGGGAGCAGGATCGTCACGAGGATCTGCTCGCCGTTGCGCAGGATCGCGCGGGTCTCGAACGAAGCCTGGGCGGCGATGCGCCGCCGGGTCGGCGCGGCGCCCGCGTGCGGGGTCCCGGCGTCCGGCACGGTGGTGGCGGACGTGCTCATCGCAGGTTCCTCCCCGTGAGGTCGAGGAAGACGTCCTCGAGCGTGCGGCGCCCGACGGCGACCCGGGACGCGAGCACGTCGCGCGACGCGAGCGCCTGCGTGAGCGCCACGAGGGTCTCGGGCCCGACGACGCCCTTGGTCACGTACTGGCCGGGCGCGCGCTCGCGCAGCTCGAGGCCGCGCAGGAGGTCGGTCGGCAGCCCGGGGGCGGCCTCGAGGCGCAGGGTCTGCTCGTGCTGCGCGCCCTCGGCGCCGCCGCCGTCCGTCACGAGCTCGCGCACGGAGCCCTGGGCGATGACCTTGCCCCGGTCGACGATCAGCACGTCGTCGGCGAGGGCCTCCGCCTCGTCCATGAGGTGGGTGGTGAGCACGACGCCGACGCCGTCCGCGCGGAGCTCCGCGACGAGCTCCCAGACGGCGCGCCGCGACTGCGGGTCCATGCCCGCGCTGGGCTCGTCGAGGAACACGAGCTCCGGGCGCCCGACGACGGCGACCGCGAGCGCGAGCCGCTGCCGTTGCCCGCCGGACAGGCGTCGGACGGTCGTGCGCGCGAACGAGCCGAGGCCCAGGCGCTCGGACAGCTCGCCGACGTCGCGCGGGTCGGCGTACATGCGGGCGACGTGCTCGAGCATCTCGAGCGCGCGGACGCCGGTCGGCAGGCCGCCGTCCTGCAGCATCACGCCGACGCGCGGGCGCAGCGCGGCGGCGTCGGCCAGGGGGTCGAGGCCGAGCACGCGGACGGACCCGGCGTCGGGGGAGCGCAGGCCCTCGCAGCACTCGACCGTGGTGGTCTTGCCGGCGCCGTTGGGTCCGAGGACCGCCGTGATCGCGCCGCGGCGCGCGGCGAACGACAGCCCGTCGACGACGGCGGTGCCGGCGTACCGCTTGACGAGGCCGTCCACGCGCAGCGCCACGTCACCGGTGGACGGTCGCTCGGCGCGGGCTGGGCCGGTCTCGGGGGTGCGGGACACGAGCGCCCAGTGTAGGAGGCGTGCCTGACCGCTCGGGCTCGGAGCGGGTCTTTCGCCGGGTTGGAGCGGTGTTCGTCTCGTCACGTAAGGGGTGCCTTGCTTGCACCCGCCCATTTTGGCAACGAAGATGTTTCCTAACGTCTGGCTGTGCCGGGCATGCTGAGGAGGTGAACCGGTGGCGACGACCCACGTGCGCGTGCAGGACCCGTCCGACCAGGACGCCTCGATGCACGACGCCTCGACCCGCGAGCGCGTGCTCGCCCTGATCGCTTCCGAGGGCCCCGTCAGCGCCGCGAGCCTGGCCGCCGACCTCGGGCTCACGTCGGCCGGCGTCCGCCGCCACCTGGCCTGCCTCGAAGAGGACGGCCTGATCGCGGTCCACGACGCGGGCGCGCACGGGCCGGGCAAGGCCCAGCGCGGCCGCCCCGCCCGCCGCTACGTCGCGACCCGCCAGGGCCAGTCGCGGATGGCGGGGGAGTACCCCGAGCTCGCCAGCGCGGCGCTGCGGTTCCTGCGCGACCACGTCGGCCCCGAGGCCGTGGAGGCCTTCGCCGCCGAGCGGTTCGCCGGGATGGCCGACCGGTACCGCGACGGCGTCGACGCACCCGACGTCGCCGGGCGCGTCGACCAGCTCGCGGGCCTGCTCGCCGCGGACGGCTACGCCGCGAGCGTCCGGCCCGTCTCCGCGGGTCTGCCCGGGGCCAGCCTTCGCCTCGTGCAGCTCTGCCAGGGCCACTGCCCGGTCCAGCAGATCGCGGCCGAGTTCCCCGAGCTGTGCGAGGCGGAGGCCCAGGTCTTCACCGAGCTCCTCGGCACGCACACGCAGCGCCTGGCCACGTTGGCCGGCGGCGGTCACGTGTGCACCACCAACGTCCCCGTCGTGACCGCCCCCGGACGGTCCGTCGAACGCCCGAACGACCCCCTTGCCTCGCCCCCCGCGGAAGGAAGCAGATGAGCGCCCCCACCCAGGACACCCGCCGCACCGACGACGAGATCATCGCCGAGATCGGTGGCTACGGGTACGGCTGGCACGACTCCGACGACGCCGGCGCCACCGCGCGCCGCGGCCTCTCCGAGGACGTCGTGCGCAACATCTCGGAGCTCAAGAACGAGTCCGAGTGGATGCTGAAGACGCGCCTCAAGGCCCTGCGGCTCTTCGACAAGAAGCCCATGCCGCACTGGGGCGCCGACCTGTCCGGCATCGACTTCGACTCGATCAAGTACTTCGTGCGCTCGACCGAGAAGCAGGCGGCCTCGTGGGAGGACCTGCCCCCGGACATCAAGGCCACCTACGACAAGTTGGGGATCCCGGAGGCGGAGAAGCAGCGCCTCGTCGCGGGCGTCGCCGCGCAGTACGAGTCCGAGGTCGTGTACCACCAGATCAACGAGCAGCTCGAGGCGCAGGGCGTGCTCTTCCTCGACACCGACACCGCGCTGCGCGAGCACCCGGAGATCTTCGAGGAGTACTTCGGCACCGTCATCCCGTCGGGCGACAACAAGTTCGCCTCGCTCAACACGGCCGTCTGGTCGGGCGGCTCGTTCGTCTACGTGCCGCCGGGCGTGCACGTCGAGATCCCGCTGCAGGCCTACTTCCGCATCAACACGGAGAACATGGGCCAGTTCGAGCGGACGCTGATCATCGCGGACGAGGGCTCGTACGTGCACTACGTCGAGGGCTGCACCGCGCCGATCTACTCGTCCGACTCGCTGCACTCCGCGGTCGTCGAGATCGTCGTCAAGAAGAACGCCCGCGTGCGCTACACGACCATCCAGAACTGGTCGAACAACGTGTACAACCTCGTGACCAAGCGCGCGACGGTCGCCGAGGGCGGGACGATGGAGTGGGTCGACGGCAACATCGGCTCCAAGGTCACCATGAAGTACCCGGCCGTCTACCTCATGGGCGAGCACGCCAAGGGCGAGACGCTCTCCATCGCGTTCGCCGGCGAGGGCCAGCACCAGGACACGGGCTCGAAGATGGTGCACCTCGCGCCGCACACGTCGAGCTCGATCATCTCGAAGTCCGTCTCGCGCGGCGGCGGCCGCTCGTCGTACCGCGGCCTCGTGCAGGTCATGGAGAGCGCGCACAACTCCAAGTCGAACGTCCTGTGCGACGCGCTGCTCGTCGACACGATCTCGCGCTCCGACACGTACCCCTACGTGGACGTGCGCGTCGACGACGTCGAGATGGGCCACGAGGCGACGGTCTCGAAGGTGAGCGAGGACCAGCTCTTCTACCTGATGTCCCGCGGTCTCGAGGAGACCGAGGCCATGGCGACGATCGTGCGCGGCTTCATCGAGCCCATCGCGCGCGAGCTGCCCATGGAGTACGCGCTCGAGCTCAACCGCCTCATCGAGCTGCAGATGGAGGGGTCGGTCGGCTGACCGCGTCCCGCGCCCGTCTCGTCCGTTCCCTCCCTCACCACCGGAGCCCTTCGTCGTGACCACCTCGACCGACCTGTCCACCGACCACAGCCGCGCCCGGCTCGACGGCGCGCACAGCCACGGCATCCCCACGGGCGTGCCCGAGCGCGACCGTGCCGAGCGCCTCACCTCGTTCGACGTCGCCGACTTCCCCGTACCCACGGGCCGCGAGGAGGAGTGGCGCTTCACCCCGCTCGCGCGGCTGAAGCGCGTCTTCGCCGCCGAGGCGTCCGACGCGCGGCTCGCGACCACCACCTCGCTGCCCGACGGCGTCACGCTGACGACCCTCACGCTCGCCGAGGCCCGGGAGCGTGCCGTGCTCGCGCCCGCCGACCTCCCGGCCGCCGGCGCCGCGAGCCTCGCGGGGGAGGCCGTCCTCCTCTCCGTCCCCGCCGGGTTCACCTCGACCGACCCGCTCGTCGTCGACCTCGCCGGCTCCGGCGTGGACGACCTCGTCTGGGGCCAGGTGCTCGTCGAGGTCGGCGCGAACGCCGAGGTGGCGGTCGTCGTCACCCACACGGGTTCCGCGACGTACTCCGCCCAGCTCAGCGTCGACGTCGCCGAGGGCGCGCACGTCACCTTCGTCTCGATCCAGGACTGGGACGACGACGCCGTGCACCTTGCGGAGAACGACCTGCGCCTCGCGAAGGACGCGACGCTCAAGCACGTCGTCATGACGTTCGGGGGCGCGCTCGTGCGGATCCCCGTGAACGCGCGGCTGGAGGGCGAGGGCTCGAACCTCGAGCTCGTCGGCGCGTACTTCACGGACGCCGGGCAGCACCAGGAGCACCGCCTGTTCGTCGACCACGCCACCCCGCGGGCCCGCTCGCGGGCCACGTACAAGGGCGCGCTCCAGGGCGACGGCGCGCACGCGGTATGGGTCGGCGACGTCCTGATCCGCGCCGAGGCCGAGGGCACGGACACCTACGAGCTCAACCGCAACCTGGTCCTCACGCCGGGCGCGCGCGCCGACTCCGTGCCGAACCTCGAGATCGAGACCGGGGAGATCGAGGGTGCGGGCCACGCGTCCGCCACCGGCCGGTTCGACGACGAGCAGCTCTTCTACCTGCAGTCGCGGGGCATCCCGGAGCTCGAGGCGCGGCGCCTCGTCGTGCACGGCTTCTTCGCCGAGCTCGTCCGCGAGATCGGCGTGCCGAGCGTCGAGGAGCGCCTGCTCGTCTCGATCGAGAAGGAGCTCGCGGTCGAGCCCACGGGCGGCGCGCCGGAGGCCGCATGACCGCCCAGCTCGCCTGCCGGACCGACGCGCTCGAGCCCGCCGAGGCGCTGCGCGTCGAGCTGCCCGCCGCCGACGGGGCCCTCGTCGAGGTCGCCGTCGTCCGTGACGAGGACGGCGACTGGCACGCGATCTCCGACATCTGCTCGCACGGCCAGGTCTCGCTGTCCGACGGCGAGGTCGAGGGCTGCACGGTCGAGTGCTGGCTGCACGGCTCGACCTTCGACCTGAGCACCGGCCAGCCGCTGTCGCTGCCCGCGATCCGGCCCGTCCCCGTCTACCCGGTGACCGTCGACGGCGAGCAGGTGCTCGTCGACGTCGACGCCCGGGCCAACTGACCACCCAGACCCGCAACACCACGAGGAGCCACCCCCGATGTCCACCCTTGAGATCCGCGACCTGCACGTCAGCGTCGAGACGAAGGAGGGCCCCAAGGCCATCCTCCGCGGAGTCGACCTGACGATCGCCAGCGGCGAGATCCACGCCGTCATGGGCCCCAACGGCTCGGGCAAGTCGACGCTCGCGTACTCGCTCGCGGGCCACCCGAAGTACCAGGTCACGTCCGGCACCGTCACCCTCGACGGCGAGGACGTCCTCGCGATGACCGTCGACCAGCGCGCTCGTGCCGGCCTCTTCCTCGCCATGCAGTACCCGGTCGAGGTCCCCGGCGTGTCGGTCTCGAACTTCCTGCGCACCGCGAAGACCGCGATCGACGGCGAGGCGCCCGCGCTCCGCACGTGGGTCAAGGACGTCAAGACGGCCATGGGCAACCTCCGCATGGACCCCGCGTTCGCCGAGCGCTCGGTCAACGAGGGCTTCTCGGGCGGCGAGAAGAAGCGCCACGAGATCCTCCAGCTCGAGCTCCTCAAGCCCCGCTTCGCGGTGCTCGACGAGACCGACTCGGGCCTCGACGTCGACGCGCTGCGCATCGTGTCCGAGGGTGTGAACCGCGCGCACGAGGCGAGCGACCTCGGCGTCCTGCTGATCACGCACTACACGCGGATCCTGCGCTACATCAAGCCCGACTTCGTCCACGTGTTCGTCGACGGCCGCGTCGCCGAGGAGGGCGGCCCGGAGCTGGCCGACCGCCTCGAGAACGAGGGCTACGACCGCTTCCTGCCCGCCGGGACGGTCGCCTGACATGCCGTCGTCCGCCACGCAGGGTGCGCCCGCACCGACGGGCGCCCGCCTGACCGACGCCGAGCTGGCGGCGGTCCGGGCGGACTTCCCGCTGCTCGGGCGCACCGTGCGGGGCGGGCACCCGCTCGTCTACCTCGACTCGGGGGCGACGAGCCAGAAGCCCGACCCGGTGCTGGACGCCGAGCAGGACTTCTACGTGCAGCGCAACGCCGCCGTGCACCGCGGCGCGCACCACCTGGCCGAGGAGGCCACGGAGGCGTTCGAGCGGGCGCGGGCCGACGTCGCCGCGTTCGTCGGGGCGGACGAGGGCGAGCTCGTGTGGACCTCCGGGGCCACCGCCGCGATCAACCTCGTCGTGTACGCGATGGGCAACGCGACCGCGGGGCGGGGCGGTGCGGCGGCCCGGCGGTTCGCGCTCGCGCCCGGCGACGAGATCGTCGTCACCGAGGCCGAGCACCACGCGAACCTCGTGCCGTGGCAGGAGCTCGCTGCCCGCACCGGCGCCGTCCTGCGCTGGCTCGAGGTCGACGACGAGGGCCGGGTCCGCACGGACCAGGCCGTCGACGTCGTGACCGAGCGCACGCGCGTGCTGGCGTTCACGCACGCGTCCAACGTCACCGGGGCGGTCACGCCGGTCGCACCGCTGGTCGCGCGTGCGCGCGAGGTCGGCGCGCTGACCGTCCTCGACGCCTGCCAGTCGGTGCCGCACCTGCCCGTCGACCTGCACGCGCTGGGCGTCGACTTCGCCGCGTTCTCGGGGCACAAGATGCTCGGCCCGACGGGCGTCGGCGCGCTCTACGGGCGGCGCGAGCTGCTCGAGGCGCTGCCACCGTTCCTCACCGGCGGGTCGATGGTCGAGGTCGTGACGATGGCCGAGACCACGTTCGCGCCGCCGCCGCAGCGGTTCGAGGCGGGCACGCAGCCGGTCGCGCAGGCGGTCGCGCTCGGCGCGGCCGCGCAGTACCTCGGTGAGCTCGGCATGGACGCCGTGGCGGCGCACGACCACGAGCTCGCGGGCGAGCTGCTGCGGGTCGCCGAGATCCCGGGCGTCCGGGTGATCGGCCCCGCCGAGCCCGGCGCCGTCGGGGAGCGGCTCGCGATCGTGTCGTTCGTCGTCGACGGCGTGCACGCCCACGACGTCGGCCAGGTGCTCGACGCCGCCGGGATCGCCGTGCGCGTGGGGCACCACTGCGCGCAGCCCCTGCACCGCCGGTTCGGGGTGGCGGCCACGGCCCGCGCGTCCGCGTCCGTGTACACCACGGCCGACGAGGTCGCCGCGTTCCGGGAAGCCCTGGCCGGGGTCCGGGCGTTCTTCGGGGCGGAGGGAGCACGATGACGAACCAGCTCGAACAGCTTTACCAGCAGGTCATCCTCGACCACGCCCGGTCCGCGCACGGCCGCGGCCTGGCGGTCGCGGACGCCGTCGGGCATCCCCACGGAGAGTCGCACCAGGTCAACCCCACGTGCGGCGACGAGGTGACCCTGCGGGTCGCGCTGTCGGACGACGGCGCGACCACCATCGAGCAGGTGAGCTGGGAGGGCCAGGGCTGCTCGATCTCGCAAGCCTCGCTCTCCGTGCTCACGGACCTCGTGAGCGGCCGGAGCGCCGAGGACGCGGAGCAGCTCGGCGAGACGTTCCGGGCCCTCATGGCCTCCCAGGGCAAGGGCCTCGACGAGAGCCTCGAGGACGAGCTCGGCGACGCCACGGCGTTCACCGGCGTCTCGCAGTTCCCGGCACGCATCAAGTGCGCGCTGCTCGGTTGGGCCGCGCTGCGCGACGCACTGGCCAGGGCCGGAGCGGCGTCCGCGACGTCGACCCCCGTGGCGCCCGCCCCCAAGACGCAGGACTTTCCGAAGGAGGACGCATGACCACCGATGCCGACAAGGTGCCGACCACGGCCCCGCCGGCCGTGACCCCGGAGGCGGCCGCGGCCGCCACGCCGGCGACCGTCGAGGAGGTCGAGGAGGCGCTCCGAGACGTCATCGACCCCGAGCTCGGGATCAACGTCGTCGACCTGGGCCTCATCTACGGGGTGACGATCGACGAGAACAACCACGCGACGATCGACATGACGCTGACGTCCGCGGCCTGCCCGCTCACGGACATGATCGAGGACCAGTCGGCGCAGGCGCTCGAGGACGTCGTGACCGGGTTCCGCGTGAACTGGGTCTGGATGCCGCCGTGGGGCCCGGAGAAGATCACCGACGACGGCCGCGAGCAGCTGCGGGCGCTGGGCTTCAACGTCTGAGCGTCCGTCGCGCCGCGACGGAAGGCCCCCCGAGCAGCGGAGACGCTGGTCGGGGGGCCTTCGTGCTGCGTGCTCAGGACCCGCGGCGTGCGGCCCCGTCGGCGCCGGGCCTCGGTCGCGGCCTCCTCGGCGCCCGCCACGTCGTCCTCGCTCCGCGCGACCTCCTCGGCCGCCGCAGCGACGGCCTCGCGCGCCTCGTCGACCGAGGCGGCCCGCGCCTCGCGCACCTCGCGCCGGCGGGCGAGCTCGGACTCGGCCTCCGCGACCGCCGCGTCCGCCCGGTCGAGCGCTTCCGCGACGGACGCGAGGTCGGCCCCTCGTTCGTGGTAGGCCGCGCGTGCGGCGTCGAGCGACTCCTCCGCGCGGTCGAGCGCCTCGGTAGCGTCGGCCACCGCCCGCTCCGCGTCGTCCCGCCCGCCGCTGGTCTCGTCGTGCTCGTCGTGCTCGTCCTGCTCGGCGCCGCGCGCCGCCTTGGCCGGGCGCGCCGGCGCGGGCGCGGGCGGCGTGGAGGGCAGGTCGACGGGCTCGCCCGCCTCGTCGACGAGCCCGAACCCGACGTGCTGGAGCGCACGGGCGAGGTTCCCCGCGCGGACGGCCGCCGCGGCGCCCGGGTCGGCGACGGCGGCGACGAACGTGTCCCGGACCGCCCGCAGCGTGGCCTCGGACGCGGGCCGGCCGCCGGGCCGCACGGTGTCCGCGACGCCGTCGAGCAGGGCGTCCAGCAGCCGGCGGCGCTCCTTGTCGAGCGCGACGAGGCGCTCGCGGTCGCTGTGCGCCGTCGCGTCCCGCAGCTCGTCGCCGACCGCGACCACGGCGTCGACGGCGTGCGGGACCGTGCGCGCCGCCTGGTCGACGACCCAGGCGGAGGTCGTCGGCTTCGGCAGCGCCGCGATCCGCCGTGCGAGCGGACGGTCGCCGGCGGATCGCGCCGAGCGGGCCTCCCCGTCGCGGGCGGCGACGAACTCGTCCAGGGGGAGGCCGTAGAGCCGGTGGACCAGCGCGGCGGGGATCTCGCCCTCGTCGGGGGCGTCGTCGGCACGCGCGCGGGACGTCACGCCCCCAGCCTGCCCCGGGGACGCCGGAGCCGCCCGGGTTCGGCTGCCCGAACTTCTGACTCCGCATCCCCTAAGATCGCCGTATGACGGAGAGGCGCACGGGCACGGTCCCCGCACGCGCGCGCGACGACGGGGCAGCCCGGCCCGGTCGCGCCTCCCTCGGCCGCGGGCTCCTGCCGCTGCTCGGCCCGGCCTTCGTCGCGGCGATCGCCTACGTGGACCCCGGCAACGTCGCCGCGAACATCACCTCCGGCGCGCGCTACGGCTACCTCCTCGTGTGGGTCCTCGTGCTGGCCAACGCGATGGCCGTGCTCGTGCAGTACCAGTCGGCCCGGCTGGGGATCGTCACCGGGCGCTCGCTGCCCGAGCTCCTGGGCGACCGGCTGCCGCGCGGCCGGCGGATCGCGTTCTGGGTGCAGGCTGAGGTCGTCGCGGCAGCCACCGACGTCGCCGAGGTCATCGGGGGAGCGATCGCGCTCCAGCTGCTCTTCGACCTGCCCCTCGTCGTCGGCGGCGTGATCGTCGGCGTCGTCTCGCTCGGCCTGCTCACCGTCCAGGGACGCGGGCAGCGGCGGTTCGAGGCCGCCGTCGTCGCCCTCCTGGCCGTGATCACCGTCGGGTTCGTCACCGCCCTGTTCGTCTCGCCGCCGGACGCGGGCGGCGTGCTCGCGGGCCTGGTGCCCCGGTTCGCGGGCACCGACTCCGTCCTCGTCGCGGCGTCCATGCTGGGCGCGACGGTGATGCCCCACGCGATCTATCTGCACTCGGCGCTCGCACGCGACCGGCACGCCCCCGACGGTGCGTCCGCCGGGCCGGAGGCCACCGCCGCGGACCATCGCCGGACCCGGCGGCTGCTCGGCGCGACCCGCTGGGACGTCGTGGGCGCGCTCGTGCTCGCCGGAGCCGTCAACGTCGCGCTCCTGCTCGTCGCGGCGGCGAACCTGCAGGGGGCGGACGGCACCGACACCATCGCGGGCGCCCATGCGGCCATCGTGGACGCGCTCGGGCCCACGATCGGGGTCGTGTTCGCCGTCGGGCTGCTGGCCTCGGGGCTCGCGTCGACGTCGGTGGGCGCGTACGCGGGCGCCGTCGTCATGGGCGGGCTGCTGCGGGTGCGCGTGCCGCTCGCCGCGCGCCGCATCGTCACGCTCGTCCCGGCGCTCCTGCTCCTCGCGGGCGGCGTGGAGCCGACCTGGGCGCTCGTGCTCAGCCAGGTCGTCCTCAGCTTCGGCATCGCCTTCGCGCTCGTCCCGCTCCTGTGGCTCACTGGCCGCCGCGACGTCATGGGCGAGTTCGCCGACGGGCGCTGGATGCGGCTCGGGGGCTGGACGTGCGCCGTCCTGATCGTCGGGCTCAACGTGGCGCTGCTCGTCCTCGGCGTGTGAGCCGGGAGGTGACGCCCGTCACCTCGGGGCGGATCGCCTCGGGGAACCCCGCGCCGGGCCCGTAGACTCGACCCCCGTGATCTCAGCCCAGAACGTCGAGCTGCGCGTCGGCGCACGCGTCCTCCTCGAGGACGCCTCCTTCCGCGTCGGCCCCGGCGACCGCGTGGGCCTGGTGGGCCGCAACGGTGCGGGCAAGACCACCCTGACCAAGGCGCTCGCGGGGGAGACCCAGCCCACCGGAGGGCAGATCGTCCGCTCGGGCGACGTCGGCTACCTGCCCCAGGACCCGCGCAGCGGCGACCTCGACCAGCGCGCCATGGACCGGGTCCTCTCGGCCCGCGGCCTGGACGACATCGTGCGCCGCATGCGCGAGGCCGAGGGCGAGATGGCGAGCGCGGACGCCGACACCATGGTCGCCGCGCTCGACCGCTACCCGAAGCTCGAGGCCCGGTTCCTCGCCGCGGGCGGGTACGCGGCCGAGTCCGAGGCCGAGCGCATCACCGCCAACCTGGGCCTCGACGAGCGGGTCCTGGGCCAGCCCATGCGCACGCTCTCCGGTGGCCAGCGCCGGCGGATCGAGCTCGCGCGGATCCTGTTCTCGGGCGTCGAGACGCTGCTCCTGGACGAGCCGACGAACCACCTGGACGCGGACTCGATCATCTGGCTGCGGGACTACCTCAAGTCGTACTCGGGCGGCTTCGTCGTGATCAGCCACGACGTCGAGCTGCTGCGCTCCACGGTCAACCGCGTGCTGTACCTCGACGCCAACCGGTCGGTCATCGACACCTACGCGATGGGCTGGGACGCCTACCTGCAGCAGCGCGAGTCGGACGAGCGGCGCCGGCGTCGCGAGCGGGCGAACGCGGAGAAGAAGGCCGGTGCGCTCATGGTGCAGGCCGAGAAGATGCGCGCGAAGGCCACCAAGGCCGTGGCGGCGCAGAACATGATCCGCCGGGCCGAGAAGATGCTCGGGTCGCTGGAGGGCGAGCGCGTGAGCGACAAGGTCGCACACCTGCGCTTCCCGACGCCCGCGCCCTGCGGCAGGACGCCGCTCACCGCGGAGGGCCTGTCCAAGGCCTACGGGTCGCAGGAGGTGTTCACCGACGTCTCGCTCGCGATCGACCGGGGGAGCCGCGTGGTGATCCTGGGCCTCAACGGCGCCGGGAAGACGACGCTGCTGCGCATGCTCGCGGGCGTCGAGAGCCCGGACACCGGCGAGGTCGTGCCGGGCCACGGCCTCAAGCTCGGCTACTACGCGCAGGAGCACGACACCCTGGACCTCGACGTGAGCGTCGTGGAGAACCTGCGGCACGCGGCGCCCGACCTCACCGACACCCAGGTGCGGTCGGTGCTCGGGTCGTTCCTGTTCTCGGGCGACGACGCCGACAAGCCCACCCGGGTGCTCTCCGGCGGCGAGAAGACGCGTCTGGCGCTCGCCACGCTCGTCGTGTCAGCGGCCAACGTCCTGCTGCTCGACGAGCCGACCAACAACCTCGACCCGGCGTCCCGCGCCGAGATCCTCGGGGCGCTGCGCTCGTACGAGGGCGCCGTCGTCATGGTGACCCACGACGACGGAGCGGTCGACGCCCTCACCCCCGAGCGCGTGCTGCTGCTCCCGGACGGCGACGAGGACCTCTGGAACGACGGCTACGCGGAGCTCGTCTCCCTGGCCTGAGGCTCCGGCTCGGGCGCGTCGCCCGACCGGCGGTCCGCCGCGAGCTGCGCGTCGACGATCGCGTCCTCCTCGTCCTCGAGGCTGACCCTCGTCGGCCGGCCGGAGCGTCGCGCCGCCTGCCGCGCGGTCCGCGCCGTGTCGACGTCGTCGTACCCGGCGAGCAGGTCGCCCGCCGTGAGCCGGGGCCCGCGCTCCCGCCGCCACAGCACCGCGTACGCGGCGAACATCCCGACGGCGAAGATGAGCCACTGGATCGTGTAGGACAGGTTGGTGTCGGGGTCGGGCGCGGCAGGCGCGGGCAGCGTCTCGATCGCGTCCGTCGCGGCCGGGTCCTCGGAGGTCATGACGCCGTAGGCGGCCGTCGTCCGGCCGTCGGCCCACGCGGCCCCGCCGGGCGCCGCGGCGAGCACCGCGTCGGTGGAGATCGCCTGGACCTGGCCGGCGGGCGCCGACTTGGTGGGCGCCGGCTCGTCCGCGCGGAGCCGGGCGACGACGGTGACGTCGCCCGATGGCGGCGCGGGGACGGCGTCGGGCCGCTCGGCGCTGCTCGACGACAGCGGCACGGTGCCCCGGTCGACGACGAGCACGACGCCGTCGACGGGCGTCCCGGGGTCGTCGACCACGAACGGCACGAGCACGTGGAAGACCGCGGCGCCGTCGACGGGACGGTTGCGGAGCAGCACGGTCCGGTCGGCCTCGTAGTGGCCGCGGGCGGTGACCGACCGCCACACGTCGCCGGGCGGGAGCGGCTCGCCGGGGGCGGGAAGCAGGTCGGCGACCGGCACCGGGTCGGCGCCGTACGCGGACGAGATCTGCTCGGCCTGCGACTTGTGCAGGTCGTACCGCGACCACTGCCACTTCGCGGCGAGCAGGCAGACGAGCGCCAGCAGCACCGCGCCGACGGCGAGCACGATCCACTGCCGGCGCGTCCTGGCGCCGCGGACCTCGCTCACGCGCCGCCTCCCGCGCTCGCGTCGAGCCGGTCGAGCTCGGCCGCCGGCACGACGTCGCGCAGGAAGCCCCGCAGCTCGAGGAACTCGGCGAGGTGCTGGCGGTGGTCGTCGCACGCGAGCCAGACCTTGCGGCGCTCCGGGGTGTGCAGGCGCGGGTTGTTCCACAGGAGCCCCCACCCCGCGGTCGCGCGGCAGCCCTTCGCGCTGCAGACCAGCTCGCCCACGGCGTCCGCGCGCGGGCCCAGCTCCTCGGCGCTCATGCGGCGTTCCCGTGGTCGCGGGAGGAGGGTCCCTGGTCGGCCTCGCCCGGGCGGTCGTTGTCGTCCTCCGGCTCCTGCTCGACGACGACGCCGGGCGCGATCGCGGGCCGCTGCGGCTCGTCCTCGCTCGCCTCGAGCCCTCGGTACTCCATGCCGACGGAGTCGGACCCGCGGCGCTGTCCGCTCGCGTTCGCGAAGATCACCGCCGTGTACGGCAGGACGACGGCGCCGACGATCAGGACGATCCGCACCGGCCAGCTCGGCACCAGGATCGCGCCCAGGAAGCACAGCAGCCGGACGGCCATCTGGATCGCGTAGACGCGCATGCGGCGCGACTGCTCGTCGTGCCGTGACTCGGGTGCGGAGGTGATGGAGACGACCTCGTCGTCGCCCGCCTCGCGCGGGTCGTGCCCTGGCGTCCTGCTCACCGAGCCAGTCTAGGCGCGACGTCTGGGAGCGGCGGGCTTGTCGGGTCCGCACAAAAGCGAGGAGGGCGCCCGTCGCGCGGCGGCAGCGCTCCGAGGTGCACCGACGGGATAGGTTGTGTGGCGGCTCCAGGACCTGAACAGGACCGGAACGTGCCGCACACCACACCCCGACCGAGCGGAGCAGCAGTGAGCGAGACGACGAACGACGTGACCCCCGCGCCGCGCACGGTGCTGGTCACCGGCGCGAACCGCGGGATCGGCCGCGCCATCGCGGAGCGCTTCGTCGCGCAGGGCGACCGGGTCGCCACCCTCTACCGCGGCGGCGACCTGCCCGACGGCGTCCTCGGCGCCGTCGCCGACGTGCGCGACACCGCGGCCGTCGACGCCGCCTTCACCGAGATCGAGAACGCGCTCGGCCCGGTCGAGGTGCTCGTCGCGAACGCGGGCGTCACCAAGGACGGCCTCCTGCTGCGCATGCGCGACGAGGACTTCACGGACGTCATCGACGTCAACCTCACCGGCACCTTCCGCTGCGTGCGCCGCGCCTCGAAGAGCATGATCCGCCTGCGGCGCGGGCGCATCGTCCTGATCTCGTCGGTCGTCGGTCTCTACGGCGGCCCGGGCCAGGTCAACTACTCCTCCTCGAAGGCCGCGCTCGTCGGCATGGCGCGGTCGATCGCGCGCGAGCTCGGCGGCCGCGGCATCACGGCGAACGTCGTCGCGCCCGGGTTCATCGAGACCGCGATGACGGCCGAGCTGCCCGAGGCGCGCCAGACCGAGATCAAGGGCCAGATCCCGGCGGGCCGCTACGGCTCGGCGCAGGAGGTCGCCGGCGCGGTCGCGTTCCTCGCGTCCGACGACGCCGCGTACGTCAACGGCGCCGTGATCCCCGTCGACGGCGGCCTCGGCATGGGCCACTGACGGCACCCCCGCACTTCGCTTCGACCGCACGACCTCGACCCTGCCCGGCCGGGCCCGCCCCGGTACGCTCAGGTCGAGCTCTTCTCTGAAAGGACACCGATGGGCCTGCTCGACGGCAAGAAGATCCTCGTGACGGGAGTCCTCACGGACGCCTCGATCGCGTTCCAGGCCGCGCGCCTCGCGCAGGAGGAGGGCGCCACCGTGCTGCTCACCTCGTTCGGCCGCCAGGCCAAGCTGACGCAGGCGATCGCCAAGCGCCTGCCCGCCGAGGCGCCGGTGCTCCAGCTCGACGTCCAGAGCGCTGAAGACCTCGCGAACCTCGACCGTTCCGTGCGCGAGCACGTCGACTCGCTCGACGGCGTCGTGCACTCGATCGGCTTCGCCCCGCAGTCCGTGATGGGCGGCAACTTCCTCGCGGGCGAGTGGAAGGACGTCGCGACGGCGCTCGAGGTCTCGGCCTACTCGCTGAAGTCGCTTGGCGTCGCGACCCGCAAGCTCCTTACCGACGGGACCCCCGGCGGGTCGATCGTCGGCCTCACGTTCGACGCGACCCTCGCCTGGCCGGTCTACGACTGGATGGGTGTCGCCAAGGCGGCGTTCGAGTCGACCGCGCGCTACCTCGCCCGCGACCTCGGCCCGGACAAGATCCGCGTCAACCTCGTGTCGGCCGGCCCCATCAAGACGGTCGCCGCGAAGTCCATCCCCGGCTTCGAGAAGCTCGACGCGGAGTGGCCCGAGCGCGCCCCGCTCGGCTGGGACAACTCGACCGCGGAGCCCGCGGGCCGCGCGATCGCCGCGCTGCTCTCCGACTGGTTCCCGGCCACGACGGGCGAGATCGTGCACGTCGACGGCGGCTTCCACGCGATGGGCTCCTGAGTGAGGCTCGCCGCGTGACGGGCACCGAGCCCCGGCAGACGACGCGCACCACCGACGCCCCCGACGGGGCGCCCGGTGGCGCGCGTCGTCTCGTGCTGCTCCGCCACGCGAAGGCCGAACCCGCCGGGTCCGGCCCGGACCACGCCCGTCCGCTGGCGCTGCGCGGCCGTGCGCAGGCGACGCAGGTAGGGCAGACGCTGACCGCCGCGGGGCTCGTCCCCGACGTCGTGCTCTGCTCGTCGGCACTGCGGACCCGGCAGACGTGGGACCTCGTCGCCGGGCGGCTGCCGGCGACGCCGGCCGTGACGGTCGACGACGCGCTCTACCACCTCACCGTGCGCGAGCTACTCGCCCTCGTGCACGAGCTGCCGGACGACGCGCGGACGGTTCTCGTCGTTGGGCACGAGCCCACCATGGGGGCGGCGTCCGCGTTCCTCGCGGGACCCGACTCCGACCAGGGTGCGGTGACGGTCGCGCGCGTCGGGCTGCCGACGGGCGGCTACGGCGTGCTCGAGGCCGACGCCGCGTGGTCGGCCTGGGGCCGCGGGGCGGCGCTCCTGCGGCACGCGGGGCGACCTGCCGACTGACGGGGCCGCCCGCGGGCGCGCGGTCAGCCGATCGCCGACGAACCCTGGCCGATCGGTTGATGCACGCCCGGGCCGTCGCTCCGGATGCTGGGGCCATGGCCTCCACGACGACCCCGTCCCCGCACGTCCGCCTGCACCCCGAACCCGTGCCCGCCGGGGAGACGGAACGGTGAACGGCCCCGCAGAGGTTGTCGTCGTCCTCGGGGTCGTCGGGTACCTGGTGGTCCGACGGATGGTGGGGGAGCCGGCCGAGGGGCGGCGGATGATCCTGCTGCCCGTGGCACTCGTCGCGGTAGGGCTGACGAACCTGGGGCACGTCGCCCTGGCGCCGGTCTCCGTGGGCGTCCTCGCTGCCTCGACCGTGGTCAGCCTGCTCCTCGGCGTGCTCCGGGGCGTGAGCGTCCGGGTCTTCGAGCGCGACGGCGTGGTGTGGATGCGCTACACCGTGACCACCGTGGCGCTGCTCGCGGCGAACCTCGCGCTCAAGCTCGGCACCGACCTGGTGCTCCGGGCGCTCGACCGGTCCGCGGAGCACGCGGTCGGCCAGGGCCTCGCCCTGACGCTCGGCGCCGGCCTGCTCGCCGAGGGCGCCGTCGTGCTGTCCAAGGCGGTGCGGTCGGGCGGACGTGTCCGCTGGGAGCGGGACGCGGGCGACAGGCAGCAGGGCCGGTTCTAGGTGCGTCCGGCGAGGGGCGGACGGTCCGCCGCACGCTCGGGGCCGAACCGCACCCACCGGCCTTCCGAGACCACCGTCACGGTCCCGCCCCAGACGCGGATCGCCGTCTGCTCGTCGATCGCGTACGCCGGGCCGCCGAGGTCGGCGGCCCAGCGTTCGGCCGCGTCGAGGGTGTCGGTCGGGAACGCGTCGAGGTGCGGGAAGATCGAGAAGTCGACGACCCCGAGGGCGCGGTCGTCCGGGGCGCTCGGCCACTCGACGAAGGACGGGCCGATCCGCGGCGTCATCACCATGCTTCCGGCGCTCACGCCGACCCAGACCAGCTCGGGCAACGACGGCAGGAGCTCGGCCAGGCCGGACTCCCGCATCCAGTGGCCCAGGTAGGTCGCGTCGCCGCCGTCGACCAGGAGTACGTCGGCCTCCCGGACCCACGGGACCCACCGCTCGGCCCCGATCGTGGGGAGGGCGGTCAGCTCCAGGACGCCGAGGGAGCCCCAGCCCAGCCCGGTGAAGTGCCGGAAGTCCGGCTCGGCGGCCACGAGGCCGCGCACCGACCGCGGTCCGCACCGGGGGTGCCCCCACTGCGCGGTCGGCACGACCAGCGCGTGGCACTCCTCGATCGGCTTGTCGAGCAGCTCCACGAGCGCCGAGCGGATGCTCGGGTTCGTGACGCCGCCGGACGTGAGCAGGAGCTTCATGGCGCCTCCAGGTCGTGGAGCGGAACTGCCCCACCGTGATGACCCGCGGCGCCGCCCGGACTCATCGGGCCCGGCGCACGCGCCCGTCAGCGGGCGGCGTCGGCCGCGTCGACGACGTCCAGCACCTCGTCGAGGCGCCCGTCGACGGCGTAGGGTGCCTGCTCCCTGACGACCGGTTTCGCGCGGAACGCGATCCCGATCCCGGCCGCGCGGATCATGTCGAGGTCGTTGGCGCCGTCGCCGACGGCGACCGTGTCCGCCATCGGGACGTGGAGCTCCGCCGCGAGCTCGCGCAGCGCGCGCTCCTTCGCGGCGCGGTCGACCACCGGCCCGGTCGTCCGGCCCGTGAGGCGGCCGCCCGACACCTCGAGGCGGTTCGCGCGGAACCGGTCGATGCCGAGCGCGCGCGCGAGCGGCTCGACGACCTCGGCGAAGCCGCCGGACACGAGCGCCACCACCCAGCCGCGGCGGTGCGCCTCGGCCACGAGCTCGCGCGCCCCGGGCGTGTGCGTCGCCGACGCGCGGACGTCGTCGAGCGCGGACGCCGGGACCCCGGCCAGGGTCGCGACGCGCTCGCGCAGCGACGCGGCGAAGTCCAGCTCGCCCCGCATGGCCCGCTCGGTCACCGCCGCGACCTGCTCGCGCGTGCCCGCGTGGTCCGCGATGAGCTCGATGACCTCCTGCTCGATGAACGTCGAGTCGACGTCCATCACGAGGAGGCGACGGCGGTGGGCGGTCTCGGGCTCGCGCGGCTCGGGCACGGGTCGGGCTCCTCGCGGGTCGGGGCCCTCGGGCCCGTTCGGTTCAGTCGACGACCGTCCCCTTCGGGACGACCGTGATGCCGGACGCGGTCACGGTGAACCCGCGCGCGCGGTCGGCGTCCGGGTCGAGACCGATACGCGCCCGCGCGCCCACGATGACGTTCTTGTCGAGGATCGCGCGGTGCACCTGCGCGTGGCGGTGCACCTGCACGCCGTCCATCAGGACGCTGTCCGACACGGACGACCACGAGTGTAGGTGGACGCCGGGGGACAGGACGGAGCCGACCACGGTCGCGCCCGAGATGAGGACGCCGGGCGAGACGATCGAGTCGGCGGCGTGGCCGAGACGGCCCGGGCCGGCGTGCACGAACTTCGCGGGCGGCAGGCCCGTGTACCCCGTGTAGAGGGGCCACTCGTCGTTGTAGAGGTTGAAGACCGGGTTGATCGAGATGAGGTCCTTGTTGGCGTCGAAGTACGCGTCGATCGTGCCGACGTCGCGCCAGTAGCTGCGGTCCCGGTCCGTCGCGCCCGGTACGTCGTTGCGGATGAAGTCGTAGACGCCGGCCGTCCCGCGGTCGACGAAGTACGGCACGATGTCGCCGCCCATGTCGTGCGCGGAGGCCTCGTTCGCGGCGTCGCGGGTCACGGCCTCGACGAGCGCGTCGGCGTCGGCGACGTAGTTGCCCATCGACGCGAGCACCTCGCCGGGGGAGTCGGCCAGCCCGACCGGGTCGGTGGGCTTCTCCAGGAACGCGCGGATCCGGCCGGGCTTGTCCGGGTCGACGTCGATGACGCCGAACTGGTCCGCGAGGGCGATCGGCTGCCGGATCCCGGCGACCGTGAACTCGGCGCCCGAGGCGACGTGCTCGTCGACCATCTGCGAGAAGTCCATCCGGTAGACGTGGTCGGCGCCCACCACCACGACGATGTCGGGCCGCTCGTCCTCGATGATGTTGAGGCACTGGTAGATCGCGTCGGCGCTGCCGAGGTACCAGTGCTTGCCGACGCGCTGCTGCGCCGGGACCGGGGCCACGTAGTTGCCGAGCAGCGTCGACATGCGCCACGTCTTCGCGACGTGCCGGTCGAGGCTGTGGGACTTGTACTGGGTCAGCACGATGACGTGCAGGTAGCGCGAGTTGATGACGTTCGACAGCGCGAAGTCCACCAACCGGTAGATCCCCCCGAAGGGGACCGCGGGCTTGGCCCGCTGCGCCGTCAGGGGCATCAGTCGCTTGCCCTCGCCGCCGGCGAGGACGATCGCGAGGACTCGCTTCGTCGCCATGGCTGCACCCTACGGTCTTTCCGGGCGCCACGTGGGCCGACGGCGCGCGGGCGCACGCTAGCGTTGCGCCATGCGCGTCGACCTGCTCTCCCGCGAGTACCCACCGAACGTCTACGGCGGCGCGGGGGTGCACGTCGCGGAGCTGTCGCGGGTCCTCGCGCGCCGGCTCGACGTGCGCGTGCACGCCTTCGGCCCCGGGGACCCGCTGCGCGTCCCGGAGCGGTCCGCGCCCGGCGAGCCGGTCGTCACGCGGTACGGCGTGCCCGCGGAGCTCGCGGACGGCGACGCGGCGCTCGCGACGTTCGGCGTGGACCTGCAGATGGCCGGGCGCCTCGCCGGGACGGACCTGGTCCACTCGCACACCTGGTACGCGAACCTCGCGGGCCACCTCGGGTCGCTGCTGACGGGTGCGCCGCACGTCCTGTCCGCGCACTCGCTCGAGCCCCTGCGCCCGTGGAAGGCCGAGCAGCTCGGCGGCGGCTACGCGCTCTCGAGCTGGGCGGAGCGCACCGCGTACGAGGCCGCCGACGGCGTGATCGCCGTGAGCGCGGGCATGCGCGCGGACATCCTGCGCGTCTACCCGTCGGTCGACCCGGCGCGCGTCCACGTCGTCCACAACGGGATCGACCTCGACGGCTGGCAGCGGCCGGAGGCACCGGACGAGGTGGCGGACGCGCGGGCGACGGTCGCCCGCCTCGGCATCGACCCCGACCGGCCGACCGTCGTGTTCGTCGGCCGGATCACCCGGCAGAAGGGCCTGCCGTACCTGCTGCGCGCCGCCGAGAGGCTCGCCCCGGAGGTCCAGCTCGTCCTGTGCGCCGGCGCGCCCGACACACCGGAGATCGCGCAGGAGGTGTCGTCCGCCGTCGCGCGGCTCGCGACCGAGCGCACCGGCGTCGTCTGGATCGAGCAGATGCTGCCCCGCCAGGAGCTCGTCGCCGTGCTCGCCGCGTCGACGGTGTTCGTGTGCCCGTCGGTCTACGAGCCGCTGGGCATCGTCAACCTCGAGGCCATGGCGGTGGGGCTGCCCGTCGTCGGGTCGGCGACCGGCGGGATCCCCGAGGTCGTCGACGACGGTGTGACCGGGCTGCTCGTGCCGCTCGACCAAGCGGACGACGGCACGGGCACGCCGCTCGACCCCGACCGCTTCGTGGCCGACCTCGCGGACGCTCTCACGGCCGTCGTCTCGGACCCCCCGCGTGCCGCCGCCATGGGCCGGGCCGCGCGTCGGCGGGTCGAGGAGCACTTCGCGTGGGACGCGATCGCCGACCGGACGGTCGCCGTCTACGAGCAGGTCCTGGCGGGCGCCCGGTGAGCGCGCCCGACACCGCCGGCGAGCGCGTGATCCGCGTGGCCGCCGCCGTCGTCACCGACGACGCCGGCCGCTACCTCCTCGTCCGTAAGCGCGGCACGACCGCGTTCATGCAGGCGGGAGGGAAGATCGAGCCCGGCGAGGACGCCCGTGCCGCGCTCGTGCGAGAGCTCGCGGAGGAGCTCAGCGTCGACGTCGCGCCCGCCGACCTCGTGTCGCGGGGCACCCACCACGCCGCCGCGGCCAACGAGCCCGACCATCACCTCGTGGCCGAGGTCTTCGAGGTGCGCGGCACCCTCGAGCCGCGGCCGGCCGCGGAGATCGAGGAGCACCGCTGGGTCCACCCGGACGACGTCGGCGACGTCGAGCTCGCCCCGCTCACCCGCGACCTGCTCGCCGCGGCCACCGCCAGGTAGACGGGCCGCCCGTCTACCTCGCGGTCAGCGCAGGTGGAGCGTGGCGGCCTCGAGCGCCCGACGCGCGGCCTCGCCCACGGCGTGCAGGGCCGCGCCGCGCTGGTCGGACTGCCACAGGTTGACGGCGCCGCCGTCGTCCCGGGTCGCGAGGTCCACGATGGTGCGCAGCCTGACGGCCTGCGAGAGCACGCGGGCCCGCTTGGGGTCGAGTGCGGCGGGCACGCTCGCGCCCAGGTCGAGGGGGGACCGGAGCCGGGCGATCGCGTCGGCGGCGTCCTCGCGCCAGCTCGCGACGTCGAGTGAGTCGAGGGCCTCGGTGGCGGTCACGAGGGCGGCGCGCAGGTCCCGCTCGGCGTCCTCGACGCTGCCGACGGAGCCGAGCACGCGGGTCTGCCACGGCCCGACCTCGACGACGTCCCAACGGACCAGGTGACCGGGCTCGAGGTCGCTGCCGAACCGCTGCACGTCCGGGACGGCCGCGAACGCGCGCCCGCGGCGCTCCACGAGGACGCACTCCCCGGCGTCGACGGCGGCGTGCGACACCGGCGCCGGGACCGCCGCGGCACGGCCGGCCTCGGGCAGGAGCGCGACGACGGCGTCCGTGCGTCCCCACGCCGCGAGCAGCCGGCCCACGCCGGTCGCCGGTCCGTCGTCGTCCCTCGCCGCGCGGTCGTCGTCGAGGTCGAGCTCGAGCCCGGCGACCTCGTGGGGCTCGTCGTCGCCCTGGACGAGCCGCGCCGCGCGGGTGAGCGAGGCGGCGTCGCGGGGGCCGAGGGCCAGCCACAGCGCGAGCACGGTGCTGCGGGAGAGGGCGGGTGGCGTGTACGGATCCATCGCGCCCAACCTATAGGGTCGGTTCCCATGAGCTGGGTTCTCGACCTGTCCGACATCACCGTCCGCCGCGGGACCAAGACGATCCTCGACGGCGTCGACTGGAAGGTCGGGGAGGGCGAGCGCTGGGTCGTCCTGGGGCGCAACGGCGCCGGCAAGACGACGCTCGTGCAGATCGCGGCGGGGCGGATGCACCCGACGTCGGGCACGGCGCGGATCCTGGACCAGGAGCTCGGGAAGTCCGACGTGTTCGAGCTGCGTCCGCGCATCGGGCTCGCGAGCGCGGCGCTCGCGGACCGCATCCCGGGCTCGGAGCACGTGCTCGACGTCGTGCAGACCGCGGCCTACGGGGTCACCGGGCGCTGGCGCGAGGACTACGAGGCGCTGGACACGGACCGCGCGCACGACCTGCTCAAGCTGTTCGAGGTCGACCAGCTCGCCGACCGCACCTTCGGGACCCTCTCGGAGGGCGAGCGCAAGCGCGTGCAGATCGCGCGCTCGCTCATGACGGACCCGGAGCTGCTGCTGCTCGACGAGCCGGCCGCGGGCCTCGACCTGGGCGGCCGGGAGGAGCTGGTGCGGGCGCTGTCGGAGCTCGCGAGCGACCCGGGGTCCCCGGTGCTGGCCCTGGTCACGCACCACGTCGAGGAGATCCCGCCCGGGTTCACGCACCTCCTGCTCCTCAAGGACGGCGCGGTGCACAGCGCCGGCCCGCTCGAGGAGATCCTCACGTCGGACAACCTGTCGTCGGCCTTCGGCCTGCCCCTCCTCGTCGCGCACGGCGCGGGGCGCTGGCTGGCGCGCGCGGCCCGCTGACGGCACCCGGAGGGGGCGCGCCGACGCGCTCCGAGAAGCCGGTCGAAGCCGCCCGGCAGGGGGGTGCGCCAACCCCGGAGATTTGGTAAAGTCCGGGCAAAGGTACCGAGGTCACGCAGGCGAGGTCGCATCGCGGCCCGCGGCGCGACGTGCCCTCCCGGAAGGGGATGCCATGGAGTGGCTCTGGTGGATCGGCGCAGCGCTGCTGTTCGCCGTCGTCGAGGTCATGACGCTGAGCTTCGTGCTCGTCATGTTCGCGGGCGGGGCCCTGGTCGCGGCGATCGTCTGCGCGTTCGGCTGGCCGTTCTGGGCGCAGGTCGTCGTGTTCGGCATCGTCTCGACCATCTTCCTCGTGACGTTCCGACGCTGGCTCGTCCGCAGGTTCCGCACGTCCACCCCGGTCGCGAGGACGAACGCCGACGCGCTCGTCGGACGCGAGGCCGTGGCGCTCGCCGAGGTCAGCGAGGTCGGCGGGCGGATCAAGCTCGGCGGCGAGGTCTGGACGGCGCGCGTCGTGCGCGGCTCGCTCGCGATCCCGACCGGCGAGCACGTCCGGGTCGTCCGGATCGACGGCGCTACCGCCGTCGTCGAGCCGCTCTCGTTGGGCACCGGCACGGCCGACGCACCGGGCCCCGCCGTCAGCGGCGGCGCCTGACCTCGGCTCTCTGCTGCGGCGCGCCGCGCGCGCCGCCCCGACCCCCGCACGACACTCCGATTCGCAGCACTGTGGAAGGACCCGCATGAACGACCCCTCGGCCGGGACGATCGTCGCCTGGATCGTCATCGCCCTCATCGCGATCTTCGTGATCGTCTCCCTGGTCAAGGCGGTGCGCATCGTGCCGCAGGCCGTCTCGCTCATCGTCGAGCGCCTCGGCCGCTACTCGCGCACCCTCGACGCCGGCTTCCACCTGCTGGTGCCCTACGTCGACCGGGTGCGTGCGGGCGTCGACCTGCGCGAGCAGGTGGTGTCGTTCCCGCCGCAGCCCGTGATCACGAGCGACAACCTCGTGGTCAGCATCGACACGGTGATCTACTTCCAGGTCACCGACCCCAAGGCCGCGGTCTACGAGATCGCGAACTACATCACGGCGATCGAGCAGCTCACCGTCACCACCCTGCGTAACGTCATCGGCTCGATGGACCTCGAGCAGACCCTGACCAGCCGCGACCAGATCAACGGCCAGCTGCGCGGCGTGCTCGACGAGGCGACCGGCAAGTGGGGCATCCGCGTGAACCGCGTCGAGCTCAAGTCGATCGACCCGCCCGCGTCCGTGCAGGGCTCGATGGAGCAGCAGATGCGCGCCGAGCGTGACCGCCGCGCCACGATCCTCACCGCGGAGGGCGTCAAGCAGTCCCAGATCCTCACGGCTGAGGGCGAGAAGCAGTCGAACATCCTGAGGGCGGAGGGCCAGGCGCAGTCCGCGATCCTGCGGGCCGAGGGCGAGGCCCGCGCGATCCTCCAGGTCTTCGACGCCATCCACGAGGGCGACGCCGACCCGAAGCTGCTGGCGTACCAGTACCTGCAGATGCTGCCGCAGATCGCGAACGGCACCGCGAGCAAGCTCTGGGTCGTGCCGACGGAGTTCACGGCAGCGCTCGGCTCGATCGCGAAGGGCTTCGGCGGCGAGGGCGGCCCGGCGGGTCCGGGCGGCGGGGACGAGGGCGGCCCGGAGGGCCGTGCCCCGCGTCCGCGCGTCGACCGGTCGGCGCTGGGCGAGCAGGCCCTGACGGACCCGGCGGAGGCGCTCGCCGAGGCGCGGCGCCAGGCCGAGGCCGCGACGGCCGACGCGACGAGCTCCGGGACGCGGTCCGGGCTGCCGTTCGACCCGGCCGCCGAGCGCGGCCAGCACCCGGGCGGCGGGACGCTCCCCCCGGCGTCGACGGGCCAGCGTGGCGCCGAGCCCCGGCCGCTCGGTGGCGCGACGCCGCCGCCCGCGCCTCCCACGGGCCCGGGCACGGGCGGCCCCGCCGGCGAGCAGGGACCCGACGCCCCGCAGCAGTAGCGGGCGCCGGTCACCCGGCCACAGCAGTCCGGACGCCGTCTCGCGTCGCTCAGCCGAGCGACGCGAGGCGGCGTTCGAGGTGACGGCGCGACGGCGGGTCGGTCGTGAGGTCGACGGCTCGCCCGAACGCCGCCCGCGCGGCGGCGTCGTCGCCGGCGTGGGCCAGGAGGTCGCCGCGCGTCGCCCAGTAGGGCTGGAAGGCGCGGCAGCGTGCGGCGAGCGGGTCGAGGACGTCGAGCCCGGCGCGCGGTCCCTCGACGTGCGCCGTCGCGGCGGCGAGCGCGACGACGGCCCCCAGGGTGGGCGCGACCTCGACGAGCGCCCGGTGCAGCCGGAGCACCGCCACCCGGTCGGTGCGCCCCGTGCGGGCGCGCGCGCAGTGGGCCGACTGCAGGGCGGCCTCGAGCTGGAACCTCCCGGGACCGGGCAGCCCGGCGTCGGCCCACCCGGGCGCGAGGTTCGCGTGCGCGCGACGGAGGAGGGCCTCGCCCCGCTCGACGAGCTCGGCGTCCCACCGGCCGGTGTCCTGGTCGTCGAGCGGGACGAGGACGCCACCGACGACGCGGGCGCCCAGGCGCGCGGACGACAGGCACAGCAGGGCGGCGAGGCCCAGCGCCTCGGCGTCGTCGAGCAGGGACGCGAGGACGAGCGCGAGCTCACGGGCCTCGACGGCGAGCGACTCCCGCACCTGCGGCCCGGCGGTGCGCGACCAGTCGATCGTGTACGCGCCGTAGATCGCCTCGAGGACGGCCGGGAGCCGGCGGCCGAGCTCGTCGCGACCGGGCACGCGGAACGGGATGCGGGCGTCCCGGATGCGGCGCTTGGCGCGGACCAGGCGCTGCGCCATGGTCGCCGTCGGCACGGCGAACGCAGCGGCGATGCGAGCCGCGTCGAGCCCGAGGACCGTCTGGAGCATGAGCGGCGCACGCACCGCCGGGTCGATGGCCGGGTGCGCGCAGACGAACAGCAGCTCGAGGCGGCGGTCCGGGAGGCCGTCCGGGTCGGTCCCCTCGGGGCCGGGACCGAGGTCTGCCGGCTCGGTGGCCTCGCCCAGCGGGCGGGACGTCCGCCGGGAGGCCGAGCGCAGCACGTCCAGGGCGCGCCGCCGGGCGACGCGGTGCAGCCAGCCCGCAGGGTTGTCGGGGACGCCCGCCGCGGGCCAGGTGCGCAGCGCGCGCTCCACGGCGTCGGCGAGCGCGTCCTCGGCGAGGTCGAGGTCGCCGCACCAGGCGGCGAGCAGCGCCAGCACGCGCCCGTACGACGCGCGGACCGCCGCCTCGAGCGCGGCCCGCGCGTCGTCCTCGGTGGCGCTCAGGCCGTGGGCACCCACGTGCCCGACTGCACGTACGTGGCGCTCGGCCGGACCTCGACGGGCCCCCACCACACCGAGGGCGCCTTCTCGGCCCACGCGAGGGCGGCGTCGAGGTCGGGCACGTCGACGACGAACTGGCCGCCGAGCTGGTCGTGCGTGTCCGCGAACGGACCGTCCTGCACGCGCAGGGTGCCGTCGGCGGCGGTGAGGGTGGTGGTGGCCGACGACGGCTGCCAGACCTCTCCCGACACCAGGACGCCGGCCTGGTCGAGGTCGCGGGCGTAGGCCTGGAACGCGGACTGGCCCTCGGCGAGGGCGTCGCCGAGCTCGTCGCCGGAGCGCTCGGGGTAGTGGAGCATGATGGCGTAGCGCATGGCTGGTCTCCTTGTCGTGCGGGAACTCCTTCGTCCCTGTGACGATCGTGCGGCCCCGCAATCGACAGGGCGCGGCGAGGGACCGCGGCGCAGCCGCCGTGTTCGCTCTGGGCGAACGCCCGATGGCGTCCGGAGGCTTGTGAGTGAGTGCTCACTCATTTAGCCTCGGTTGTCATGACACCGACGGACGTGGGTACGGATCCGCGCGCTGCGACGGCAGGGGACGGCGCAGCCCGGGCCGGCCGCGCCGCGCCCCTGCCGCCCGACGAGCGCCGCGCCTCGATCCTGCGCGCCGTGCGGCCCGTGCTCCTGGAGCGCGGGGTCGCCGCGACCACCCGCGAGCTGGCCGAGGCCGCCGGGGTCGCGGAGGGCACGCTCTTCCGCGTCTTCTCGGACAAGCTGAGCCTGATCGGCCAGGCGGCGTTCGTCGCGGCCGACCCGGCCGACGCGGTGCCCGACCTCGACGCGATCGACCGGGCGCTGTCGCTGCGCGACCGGCTCGTCGCGGTCATGGAGATCGGGCTCGCCCGGATCGAGACCACCATGCGGTGGATGGCCATCCTGCACGAGATCGGGCGCGTCGACCCCCGGCCCCAGGCCGAGCGCGACGCCGCGGGCCGCGACGGCTGGGCCCAGTGGGTCCAGCGCCAGACCGAGGGCGAGGCGCAGGTGCGTGCCGCGCTCGAGCGGGTCATGGGCCCCGACCCCGGGCTCCGCGTGAGCACGGCCCGGGCCGTCGAGCTGTTCAACGTGCTGCTGGTGGGCTCGTCCATGCAGCTCGTCGACGCGCGCCGCCGCGGGGTCGAGGCCGCCCCGGTCGATCCCGCCGAGCTGGTCGGCCTGTTCCTCGACGGCGTCGCGCGCCGCACCTGAGACCGCCACCCCCGACCTCTCGGGACCGGGCGCCCGCCCGGCGCCCGCGACCCGAACCCGAACCCGAACCGTCCGCCTGACCCGTTGGGAGCCCTGATGCTCGTCCCGCTGCTCCGGCAGTTCCTCGCCCAGTACGCGAGACCCATCGCGCTGCTGCTCGTCTTCCAGCTCGTCCAGACGATCGCCGCGCTGTACCTGCCCACGCTCAACGCCGACATCATCGACAAGGGCGTCGCCCAGGGCGACACCGGCTACATCTGGCGCGTCGGCGCGATGATGCTCATGGTCACCCTCGTCCAGGTCGCGTGCACGGTCGCTGCGGTGTTCTTCGGCGCGCGGGTCGCGATGGGCTTCGGCCGCGACGTGCGCCGCGCCCAGTTCGTCCAGGTGGAGTCGTTCTCGCAGCAGGAGGTCGGCACGTTCGGCGCGCCGTCGCTCATCACGCGCGCGACCAACGACGTCCAGCAGGTCCAGATGCTCGTGCTCATGAGCCTCACCATCATGGTGATGGCGCCGATCATGATGATCGGCGGCGTGATCCTCGCGCTCCAGCAGGACGTCCCGCTGTCCAGCCTGCTGCTGGTCATCGTGCCGGTGCTCGCCGCCGTCGTGGGCCTGATCATCTCCCGGATGGTGCCGTACTTCCGGAGCATGCAGAAGAAGATCGACCGCATCAACGGCGTCCTGCGCGAGCAGATCTCCGGCATCCGGGTGATCCGCGCGTTCGTGACCGAGCCGCGCGAGCGCCGCCGGTTCGGGGACTCGAACACCGAGCTCTACGACACGTCGGTGCGGGCCGGCCGGCTGATGGCGCTCATGTTCCCGTCGGTCATGCTCGTGATGAACCTGTCGACCGTCGCCGTGATGTGGTTCGGCGGGCACCGCGTCGACTCGGGCGGCATGCAGATCGGCGCGCTGACCGCGTACCTCAGCTACATCATGTACATCCTCATGGCCGTCATGATGTCGACGTTCATGTTCATGATGGTCCCGCGCGCGGCCGTCGCCGCCGAGCGCATCCGCGGCGTCCTGGACACGGACGCGTCGGTCGTCGAGCCTCTGCAGCCGCGCAAGGACACCCAGCACGCGGGCGTCGTCCGGTTCGACCGCGTCACCTTCGCCTACCCCGGCGCGGAGAAGCCCGTCCTCCACGACGTGAGCCTCGAGGCTCTCCCCGGCCGCACGACCGCGATCATCGGGTCGACCGGCTCCGGCAAGTCGACGCTCCTCAACCTGGTGCCGCGGCTGTACGACGTGACCGACGGCGCGGTCCTCGTCGACGACGTCGACGTGCGTGACCTCGCGGGCGAGGACCTGGGCGCGCTGCTCGGGCTCGTCCCGCAGAAGGCCTACCTGTTCACGGGGACCATCGCGGACAACCTGCGGTACGGCAAGCCCGACGCGACCGACGAGGAGATGTGGGCGGCGCTGGACGTGGCGCAGGCCCGGTCGTTCGTCGAGGAGCTCCCGGACGGCCTCGCGTCGCCCGTCGCCCAGGGCGGCACCAACTTCTCGGGAGGCCAGCGCCAGCGGCTCGCGATCGCCCGGGCTGTCGTCCGCGACCCCCGCGTCTACCTGTTCGACGACTCGTTCTCCGCGCTCGACTACGCCACGGACGCCGCGCTCCGGGCCGCCCTGCACCCGCGGACGAGGCGGTCGACGGTGATCGTCGTCGCCCAGCGGGTGGCGACGATCCGGCACGCGGACCAGATCGTCGTCCTCGACGAGGGCCGCGTCGTCGGCACCGGCACGCACGCCGAGCTCCTCGAGACGTGCGAGACCTACCAGGAGATCGTCTACTCGCAGCTCTCGGTGGAGGAAGCAGCATGAGCGACCAGAACACCCGCGACGCGCAGCAGAGCCCCGGGGCCGCATCAGCGCGCCCGGCCGCTCCCCAGAGCCCGGCCGGACCGCGCCCGCCGCGCCGCGGCCCGGGCGGCGGCGGGCCCATGGGCGGGATGGGCATGCCCGCCGAGAAGGCGATGAGCTTCGGCCCCTCGCTGCGCCGGATCGCGCGCTACCTGGGCGCCGAGCGGTGGCGCGTCGTCGTCGTCGCCCTGCTGACGGTCGCGTCGGTCGCGGCCGCGGTCGCGGGCCCCAAGCTCCTCGGCAACGCGACGAACGTCATCTTCGACGGCGTGACGTCGAAGATGCTCGCGCAGTACTTCCCGGCGGGAACCACGTCCGCCGAGGCGGCGCAGGCGCTGCGCGACCAGGGCGAGACCACGCAGGCCGGGCTCGTCGCGTCGATGAAGGGCCTCGTCGTCGGGCACGGCGTCGACTTCCACCAGCTCGCCGTGATCCTCGCGTGGGTGATCGCGGTCTACGTCGCCGCGTCCGTCTTCCAGTGGCTCGCCGGCCGCGTCACCACGATGGTGGTCCAGAACACGGTCCGTCGGCTGCGCGACGAGGTCGAGGCCAAGCTGCACCGGCTGCCCCTGTCCTACTTCGACAAGCAGGCGCGCGGCGAGGTCCTGTCGCGCGTCACCAACGACATCGACAACGTCGCCCAGTCGATGCAGCAGACGCTCTCGCAGCTCGTGAACTCGGTCCTGACCGTCGTCGGCGTGCTCGTCGTGATGTTCTGGATCTCCCCGCTCCTCGCGGTCATCGCCCTGGCGACCGTGCCGTTGTCGGTGTGGGTGGCGACGGCGATCGCCAAGCGTTCCCAGCCGCAGTTCATCCAGCAGTGGGCGAGCACCGGGCGCCTCAACGCCCATATTGAAGAGATGTTCACCGGCCACACGCTGGTCAAGGTGTACGGGCACCAGCGCAACGCGATCGAGGACTTCGACGCCGAGAACGAGGGCCTGTACAAGGCGAGCTTCAAGGCGCAGTTCATGTCCGGCATCATCCAGCCGGCCATGGGCTTCGTCGGGAACCTCAACTACGTGCTCGTCGCCGTCGTGGGCGGGCTCAAGGTCGCGACCGGTCAGATGAGCCTCGGCGACGTGCAGGCGTTCATCCAGTACTCGCGCCAGTTCACCCAGCCGCTCACGCAGGTCGCGTCGATGATGAACCTGCTGCAGTCGGGCGTGGCCTCGGCCGAGCGGGTGTTCGAGCTCCTCGACTCCGAGGAGCAGACCCCCGACCCGGTGCCCGCCGCGGCGCTCGGTCCGGTCCGCGGCCGCGTCGCGTTCGAGGACGTGTCGTTCAGCTACACCCCCGACGCCCCGCTCATCGAGCACCTCGACCTCGTGGTCGAGCCCGGTCAGACGGTCGCGATCGTCGGGCCGACGGGCGCCGGCAAGACGACGCTCGTCAACCTCGTCATGCGGTTCTACGACGTGGACGCCGGGCGGATCACGCTCGACGGCGTCGACACCCGCGACCTGACCCGGGCCGACCTGCGCTCCAACGTCGGGATGGTGCTCCAGGACACCTGGGTGTTCAAGGGCACCATCGAGGAGAACCTGCGCTACGGCGTCCGCGACGGCCGGACCGTCGACGAGGCCGAGTTCCTCGCGGCCACGGAGGCGACCCACGTCGACGGGTTCGTCCGGACGCTGCCCGACGGGTACCAGACGGTGCTCGACGACGAGGGCTCGTCGGTGAGCGCGGGGGAGAAGCAGCTGCTGACGATCGCCCGGGCGTTCCTCGCGGACCCGCCGATCCTCATCCTCGACGAGGCGACCAGCTCCGTGGACACCCGCACCGAGCTGCTCGTGCAGAAGGCCATGAACGCGCTCCGGCAGGGCCGGACGTCGTTCGTGATCGCCCACCGGCTGTCGACGATCCGTGACGCCGACACGATCCTCGTGATGGAGCACGGCTCGATCGTCGAGCAGGGGACGCACGACGCCCTGCTCGAGTCCGGCGGCGCGTACGCGCGGCTGTACGAGAGCCAGTTCGCGGGTGCCGTGGCGGACGAGGAGGACGTGGTCGCGGCGCCCGCCGGGCCGCCGTCGTCGCGCTGAGCGGTCCCCGCGCGTCCCCCCGCGTCCCGACGCATGCTGTTGCTCGGCGTCGGGACGCGGCGGCCCGCCGTGGGACCATGTCGCGGTGGGACTGGGCGCGTATCGAGAGGTCCTGCGGGAGCCGCAGCTGCGACGGCTGATCGCGGTCGCGATGGTCGCCCGGATCCCCAACTCGGCCGCCGCGCTCGTCCTCACCCTGCACGTCGTCCAGACGCTCCACCGTTCCTACGTCGAGGCGGGGATCGTGGCCACGGCGGCCACCGTCGGGATGGCGCTCGGCGCCCCCTGGCGCGGCCGGCTGGTCGACCGGGTGGGCCTGCGCCGCGCCGTGTGGCCGTCCGTCGTCGCCGAGCTCGTGATCTGGCCCCTCGCCGGCGTCGTGCCGTACGCCGCACTGATCCCGCTCGTCCTCGTGGGCGGGCTCCTCGCGCTGCCGATCTTCACCGTCGTTCGCAAGTCGATCAGCGTGCTCGCGGAGCCCGGGCAGCAGCGGTCGGCGTACGCGCTCGACTCGATCGCGACCGAGCTCGTGTTCATGGTCGGGCCCGCGGTCGGCGTCGCCGTCGCCACGCAGGTCGGGACCGCGCCCGTGCTGGCCGCGATCGGCGTCGCGGTCTCCGGGGCCGGCGTGCTGCTCCTGGTCTTCGACCCGCCGACGAGCGCCGACCAGGTCACGCGCCGGGCGTCACGGACGGCGTACGCGGTGCCTCCGTCGGCGGACGCACCGCCACCGTCGGCGGGCGGGGCGTCGCCGTCGCGGCGGCTGTCGTGGCTCACGCCGACGGTCGCGGCGGTGCTCGCGGCGTCGTCGGGCGCGACGATCGTCCTGGTGGGCACGGACCTGGCGATCCTGGCGCACCTGCGCGCCCAGGACCAGGTCGGGTCGCTCGGCATCGTCTACTTCGCGTGGTGCCTCGGGTCGGTCGTGGGCGGGCTCGCGTACGGGGCCCGGCACCGCCCGACGAGCTCGATGCTGCTGCTCCTCGCGCTCGGCGTGCTCACGGTGCCGATGGGCCTGGCCCACTCGGTGGTCGGCCTCACGCTGCTGGCCTTCGTGGCGGGGCTTCCGTGCGCGCCGGTGATGACGGCGACCGCCGAGGAGGTGGCACGCATGGTGCCCGAGGAGCGGCGCGGGGAGGCGATGGGTTGGCAGGGGACGGCGTTCACCGTCGGGAGCGCGGTCGGCTCGCCGGTGCTGGGCCTCGTCATCGACGCCGGGGCCCCGTGGCTGGCCTTCGTCGTCGCGGGCGGCGCCGGCGCCCTGATCGCGGTCGCCGGGCTCGCGGTGCGGCGCGCCCGTCGGGACGCGGACCCGCAGGGAGAGCTGCGGCTCTGAGCCCGCGGACACGCGTCGGGGCTTGTCAGAGCGAGGCTGACAGGATTAGCGTCGGTCTGGCGCTGTCAGGACAGGACTGACAGCCTGGACCGAGGAGAGTCATGTCCGCCCAGCTGTCGTGCTCGTTCTGCCTGCGCCCGGAGCGTGAGGTCCGCAAGCTCGTCGCCGGTCCCGGCGTCCTGATCTGCGACGCGTGCATCGCGCTCGCGGCGCAGATCGTCTCGTCCGGGGACGACGAGCCACCCTCGAAGGAGTCGAATCCGCCCGCCGGCGCGGCCGTCGTCGTGCCGTGGGACGACCTCGACGACGACGCGATGCTCGCGAGGCTGCCGCGGATGGGCGCGGTGTCCGCCCAGGTGGACCGGGCGATGCACGAGTGGGTCGACGAGCTGCGGCGACGCGGGGTGACGTGGGAGCGGGTCGGGCGGGCGCTCGACATCACCCGGCAGTCGGCGTGGACGCGGTTCGCGGGCGACGACGCGCGGGAGGGCGACGCCGGCCGCTGACGACGTGAGGGCGGGCGGCCGGCGCGCCGGGCATCACGTGGGCTCGGCGAGGCGGGGCAGCACGCGCAGCAGCGTGGCGCGCTCGCCCGCGTCGAGGCCCGCGAGCACGACCTCTTCCATCGCGCGGATGTCGGCGCGGGTCGCGGCCAGGGTGCGGGCGCCGTCGGCGGTGAGCGAGACGCCCCGGGCGCGGCGGTCCGCGGGGCCGGGGCGACGCGCGACGAGCCCGCGCGACTCGAGGCCGTCGAGCAGGGCGATGAGGCGCGTCTTGTCGTACCGGATCGTCGTCGCCAGCGCGAGCTGGGTGGGGGCGGCCTCGCGCTCGAGCGCGCTCAGCGCCACGTACTGCCACATGGTCAGGTCGTGCGCGACGAGGATCGGCGCCTCGGCGTCGACGAGGCGGCGTGTCACGCGAGCGAAGAGGGCTCCGAGGTCGGGACGGTCCACGCGGCCCAGGCTAACGGGTCTTGACCGATCGTGTGCCGTAGTAGACGATCTATATATGCGTATCGAAGCAGAGGCGCTCGACCGCCATCGTCGTGCCGTCGAGGAGTCGGTCCGGGTCGTGACGGACGTCCGCGCGTCGGAGCTCAGGAGTCCCACCCCGTGCGCGGGGTGGAGCCTCGCCGACCTGCTCGCGCACATGACCGTCCAGCACACCGGCTTCGCGGCCGCGGCGCGCGGCGAGGTCACGGCGCTCGCCGACTGGGCGCCGCGACCCGTCGCCGACGACGTGGCGGACGCGTACCGGGCCGCGGCGGACGACGTCGTCGCCGCGTTCGTGACGTGCGACGCCGACGCCGAGCTGTGGCTGCCGGAGATCCGCGGCGGGACCCGCGTCCCCGCGCGCACCGCGCTCGGCTTCCACCTGGTCGACTACGTCGTGCACGCGTGGGACGTGGCCGCGAGCCTCGGGACGTCGAGGGCGCTGCGGCAGGGCGACGACGTCCTCACCGCCGCGCTGGCCGTTGCCCGGGGGGTGCCCGACGACGCGAGCCGCGGGGTGCCGGGCGCGGCGTTCGCCCCGGCCCTGCCGGAGGGCGGCGGCGCGGACGGACAGGCGGGCGACACGCTGGCCCGCGTCCTCCGCCTGCTCGGCCGTGATCCCGCCTGGGCGCCGGGCAGGGGCTGAGCCGGCCCGGCGTCGGGCACGGGCCTCACGCGCGGGGAGCCTCGCCCGTCAGCGCGTCGAAGAAGGCCACGACGTCGGCCGCGAGCTGCTGCGGCGCGAGGTGCGCCTGGTAGTGCCCGCCGTCCTCGTACACGGTCCACCGGCGGATGTCGGCGTGGTCCCGCTCGGCGAACCGCCGGATCGAGGCGAAGTCGCCGCGGGCGGAGGCGAGCGCCGTCGGGACCGTGGTCGGCCCGGCGGGTTCGGCGGGGACGGCCGGGTGCGCCATCTCGTAGTAGAACCGCAGCGACGAGCCGGTCGTGCGCGTGAACCAGTAGGTGGCGGCGTTGGCGACGACGAACGCCGGGTCGAGGTCGCCCATGAGCTGCGAGTTCCAGCCGAGGAGGCCCGCAGGGGAGTCCGCCAGGGCGTGCGCGAGCGTCTGGGGAGACTGCGACTGGAGCACGTTGAAGGCACCCATCGACGACCAGAACCACTGCAGGTGCTCAAGGGCGGCCTGCTCGTCGGCGGTCAGGTCCGCGAGCTCCGCCGGGTCGCCCGACGGGAACGAGAACAGCTGCGTGACGTGGACGCCGACCACGTGCTCGGGGTCGAGCCGGCCCACCTCGGGCGAGATCATCGAGCCCCCGTCGTTCCCGACGGCGCCGTACCGCTCGTAGCCCAGACGGCGCATGAGCTCGACCCAGGCCGCCGCGGTGCGCCGCACGTCCCAGCCGCGCTCCGTCGTCGGGCCGGAGAACCCGAAGCCCGGGATCGACGGGATCACCAGGTCGTAGCCCGCGGCAGTGAGCGGCTCGATCACGTCCAGGTACTCCAGGACCGAGCCGGGCCAGCCGTGCGTGAGTACCAGGCCCACGGCGTCCGGCCGGCCCGACGTGACGTGCAGGAAGTGGATGCGCTGGCCGTCGATCACGGTCTCGAGCTGGGGGTAGGCGTCGAGGCGCGCCTCGACGTCGCGGCTCCAGTCGAAGTCCTCGAGCCAGTACCGGACGAGCTCGCGGACGCCCGCGACGGGGGTGCCGTAGACCTCGTCGGCGTCCACGATCGGATCCGTGAACCGGGTGCGGGCGAGGCGCTCGCGGACGTCGTCCAGGTCGGCCTGCGGGATGCGGACGGGCGCGGGACGGATCGCGGTGGGGTCGGTCGTCATCGTGCTGCTCCTGGTGTCGGGTCGAGGCGTCGTCGTCGGGTGCGTGGGCGGTGCTCAGGCCGGCGGCGCCCAGCGGGGGTCGCGGCCGAGGTAGCGCAGCAGCTCGTCCACGACCGGCTCGGCGGGCTCGACGGTCGGGTCTGCGGGGACGACGGCGGCGTACGCGCCCCACTGGCGCAGCGGCTCGACGATCTGCCGGGCGAGGTCGAGGAGCGGGCCGGCGAGGTCGTCGTCGAGCGGGGAGGGTCGGCCGGTCGCGACCGCGAGGTCCCAGGCGTGGACGCCCGCGTCGAGGGCGGCGGCGGTCGCGGCGTCCGACCCGGCGAGCTGCCCGGGCGGGACGGGGACGGGCGTGGTGGCGTCCGGGTCGACGGTCGCGAATGCGCCCGCGGAGGCGGCGACGGCCGGTCCGACGAGCGCCTCGACGCTCGTGGCGAGCTCGCCCGACGGGGCGAAGGGGTCGCCGTCGGGGCCCTCCGTTCCGGTGATGGCCTGGGCGTAGGCGCGCTGGTCGCCGGCCGCGTGCTGGAGGACCTGCGCGACCGTCCAGTCGGAGCACGGCGTCGGCGCCGCGAGCTGGTCGGGGCCGATGCCGGCGGCGACGCTCACGAGAGCGGCGTGCGCGCGGTCGAGGACGGGGAAGGAGGTCGGGCTCATCGGGTGCTCCTCGGTCGGTCTGCCGGAACGGAATGAAGCATTCCGCTAACCTCGAGCGTAGCGGAACGTTCCGTTCCGCACAAGAGGTAGGGTGGTTGTCGTCAGCCCGCGAGAGGAGAGAGTCGTGCCGAGTCAGTCCCAGGACGCGGAACCGCAGGTTGCGTCCGCACCGCAGGGCGCGCCCGCACCGTTGAGCGGCCGTCGCGCGCAGGCCGCACGCAACGACGGCGCGATCCTCGACGCGGCGCGCCGCGTGTTCGTCGACGACCCTGAGGCTCCGGTCGCGGCCGTCGCCCAGGCGGCCGGCGTCGGGATCTCCGCGCTCTACCGGCGGTACCCCAGCAAGGAGGAGCTGCTCGCCCGGCTCTGCCTCGACGGCCTGCGCCGGTTCGTCGCCGTCGCGTCCGAGGCCGACGTCGTCCCGGACCCGTGGGAGGCTTTCGCCACGTTCCTGCGGGGGATCGTCGACGCCGACGTCCACTCGCTCACGGTCCGGCTCGCCGGTCGCTTCCGGCCGACCGAGGAGCACCGGAGCCTCGCCGCCGACGCCGGGGAGCGCGCCGGCCGGATCCTCGCGCGGGCGCAGGACGCCGGCGTCGTGCGCGCCGACGTCACCGACGACGATCTGCCGATGGTCTACGAGCAGCTCACCGCGGTCCGGCTCGGGGACGCCGCGCGGACCGCGGAGCTCCGCGCCCGGTACGTCGACCTGCAGCTCGAGGGGCTGCGCGCCCGGGCCGACGCGGCCGCGCTCCCCGGGCCGCCGCCGGCGCCGGCCGAGCTGGGCGCGCGATGGCGGTACCGCGAGTAGGAGCCCGGCGACGCGGGTGCCGGGGGCGTGGGATCATCGAGCCGTGCCTGAGCCCGTCGCCTCCACCACCCTCGTCACCGACCCCCGCGACCCGCGGCTCGTGGACTACACGGACCTGACGGACGTCGCGCTGCGCCGGGTGCGCGAGCCCGCCGAGGGTCTGTACATGGCGGAGTCGTCGACGGTGATCCGCCGGGCGCTCGCGGCGGGGCACCGTCCGCGGTCGTTCCTCATGGCCGAGAAGTGGCTCGACTCGATGGCCGACGTCGTCGCCGAGGCACGGCAGGCCGACCCGGACGTCCCCGTCTTCGTCGCCGACGAGCCCGTGCTCGAGCAGATCACCGGGTTCCACCTGCACCGCGGGGCGCTCGCGGCCATGCACCGCCCCGAGCTGCCCGACGTCGCCGATCTCCTCCGCGCCGCGCGCGACGGGGCCGGGGCGCGCCGGGTCGTCGTGCTCGAGGACGTCGTCGACCACACGAACATCGGCGCGGCGATGCGCGCCTGCGCGGCCATGGGCGTGGACGCCGTGCTGCTGACGCCGCGCTCCGCGGACCCGCTCTACCGCCGGGCCGTGCGCGTGTCCATGGGGACCGTCTTCCAGGTGCCGTGGACACGGATCCACGACTGGCCCCGGGCCGCGCCGGGCACCGACCGTGCCGGCGGCGTCGACCTCCTCCGCGACCTGGGCTTCCAGGTCGCCGCGCTCGCGCTCGAGGACGACTCCGTCAGCCTCGGCGACGTCGCGGCCGACCCGCCCGAGCGGCTCGCCCTCGTCTTCGGGACCGAGGGCGACGGGCTCAAGCCGAAGACGATCGCGACGTGCGACGTGACCGTGAAGATCCCCATGGCGGGCGGGGTCGACTCGCTCAACGTGGCCTCGGCGGTCGCCGTGGCGGCCTGGGCGGTGCGCGTTCCCGGATCGTGACCCGCCGTGGCCGAGTCGTGACCGTCGGGGAGCCCCGCGGCGGCTCGCGCGCTGGCACAGTGCTGCCATGCCGTCCGAGCAGCTCTGGTCGCGGATCCCGCCCATGCGTCCGGTGGCGCCCATGGCCGGCCCGCCGAGCCGGCAGGGGACGGCGGCCCTCGTCGTCGGACTCGTGCTCGCCGTGGTGGGGCTGGGCGTCCTGGTCGCCCCGCTGGCGACGTTCGACCAGCTCTGCAGGTTCGCACCCTGCGAGCCGCTCGTCCCGACCGTCGGCTTCCGAGCCGCGGACGACGGCGGGATCGTGGTGGAGACCGGCCCGCGTACCGCCGCCGAGATGACGAGCGTGACGGTGTACGGGCGGTTGCCCGCGCACAGCCCCGACGACGCGCTGCCACCCGTGCTCTGGGAGGTCCAGCGCCGCGGCCAGGTGGCGTCCGGGTGGGACGGCGCGGTCGAGCTCGGCCGGGTGCCACGGGGCTTCGTCGAGAAGGTCGCCCCGGCGACGTCATGGCGTTCGGCCGCGGTGAGCGTCGGCGTCGAGAACGGGTGCTACGAGGGCTGGGACGTGCTGCCGCGTGGGCGGCTGAGCACCGACCGCGTCGTGTACTTCAGCGGGACGGAGTACGACGTGCTCGACCAGTTCCGCACCGAGGACTCCGGGTTCACCCCCTGCGACGCGGACGCCCGCCTGCTCGCCCGGCGTCCCGACCTGCGGGGTCTCGCCGTCGGCCTCGCGGGCGTCGGTCTCGTGGTGCTGGGGGTGGTGCTGCGCCGTCGGCGGTGGTGACGGCGCGCCGGCCCGTCCAGGATCTCAGCCCAGCCCCAGCGCGCTCAGCGCGGTCTCGGCGACCTGCGCGGGAGGGCCGTCGACGGGCACGACGACGCCGTCCTCGGCCACGCCGAGCGGCTCGAGCGTGGCCAGCTGCGAGGGCAGCAGCGAGGGAGGCATGAAGTGGCCTGCGCGCTGCTGCATGCGCGTGCCGACGAGCGACGCGTCGCCGACGAGGTGCACGAACCGGGTGCGCCCGGGCGCCTCCCGCAGCACGTCGCGGTAGGTGGTGCGCAGAGCGGAGCACGTCACGACGGTGCTGGTGCCGGCGGCGTCCTGCTCGGCGGTCCAGTCGCGGATCGCGCGCAGCCAGGGCAGCCGGGCGGCGTCGTCGAGCGGGGTCCCGGCCTGCATCCGGGCGACGTTCGCGGGCGGGTGGAACGCGTCGCCCTCGGCGAACGCCCACCCGAGGCGGTCGGCGAGGAGGCGGCCGACCGTCGTCTTGCCCGTGCCGGACACCCCCATGACTACGAGGTGCACGGGCGAGGCGGGGGGCACGGGCGCGGTCGTCACGGCCACGACCGTACCCGGTCGCGGCGCGCGGACCGGTTCGACGCTCGTCGAAGCGCTCGGCGCGGTACGGTGGCGGTGGAGTCGAGAAGTGGCCCCCTACCCAGCCCACCCGATGGAGCTGACGATGACCACGACCTCCTCTACCCCGATCACGTCCACGAACGGCACGCACGGCGCGTCCGCCGACGCGGGGGGCGCCGCCCCGCTCACGGCGGCGGAGGCCGCAGCCGTCCTCGGCGCGGGCACCTCGTTGCTCGTGGGCCGCTACGTGGTCGACCTCGAGACCGGGATCTGCCGGCGGTCCCCGGAGGTGGACGCGATCCACGGCCGGACGGGAGATCCCTTCGGCACCCTCGCCGACCTGCGCGCGCGGACCCATCCCGACGACGCCCGCGTCGCGCCGTCGACGCTCGACGCCGCACGGCGCGGACGCGTGTTCGCCGCCGCCCACCGCGTCGTCGACGCCCGGGGCCGCGCGCGGACCGTGCTCGTCGTCGGCGACCCCCGACGCGGCCGCAGCGGCGCCGTCGGCGAGATCGGGGGATACGCCGTGGACGTCACCTCGGTCGTCCACGAGGCCGTGGAGCGCGAGGCCGACCGGGCCGTGACCCGCGCGATGGCGTCCGGGGCCGTGGTCGAGCGGGCGGTGGGCGCCCTCATGGTCCTCGCCGGCCTCGACGCCGCGGAGGCGGGCCGGACGCTCGGCAAGGCCGCCGGCGACGCCGACGTCCCCGTGCCGGACGCCGCCCGCCAGGTGCTCGCCCACCTCGCGGGCCGCGTGCCGCTGGGCGAGGGGCCTGCGGCGGTCCGCGAGGCGCTCGGCTCGGTCACGGCGGGCGCCCGCCACGAGAACGGCGCGCGCCTCGCGCGGCGCATCACCCGACGGGCCCGATGATGGTCGTCGACGCCGGTCCGGGGGCGAGGGCGCGGGCCGCGGGCGTGGACGGCGTCCCCCGGATGGACAGCCTCGCCCAGGCCGTGAGGCTCGTGGAGCGGAGTCGGGAGACGCTCTACGTGCGTGTCAGCGGCGGTCCCGCCGTCGACCGGTGCACCGTGAGCCGGGACCACGAGAGCGGCTGCGTCCTCCCCGGGCTGAGCGTCAATCCGCTGAGCCCCGAGCCGTGGTGGGACCGGCCGGTCGAGCACTGGGTGGCGCGCCAGCTGACCCAGTACGCGCACCTCGCCGACGACGGCAGCTTCGCGTGGCTCCTGACCGGCGAGGTGTCGGGGCGCGGGCCCGACTGCGAGCCGCTGCTGGTGGCGGTGCGGCCCGTCGCGGTGCTGGAGGACGCCGCGCTGGCCGAGGCGCGCGGCGTCTACGAGCGCGTGCTCGACCACGACGACCGCGGCGAGGACTGACCCGGCCGGAGCCGGGACGAACGGAGGAGAGAGCAGTGGACCTGGGACTGGAAGGACGCGTCGCGCTCGTCACGGGCGGCGACTCCGGGATCGGGCTGGCCGCCGCCCGCGAGCTGCTCGCGGAGGGCGCGCGGGTGATCCTGACCGACCGGGAGGCGGGTGCGCTCGAGCGCGCTGTCGGCGAGCTGGCCGGGGGCGGCGGCGAAGGAAGGGTCGTCGGCGTGCCCGCCGACGTCACGGACGCCGCCGCGGTCGAGGCGCTCGCGGGCCGGGCGCGGGAAACGTTCGGCGACCCGGAGATCCTCGTGCACGCCGCGGGGACCACGGGCGCCACCGGCGACTTCCTCGACATCGACGACGCCGGGTGGCTCTCGACGCTGGACACCGACCTGGTGGGCGCCGTCCGGGTGGTGCGGGCGGTGCTGCCCGCCATGCGCGCGCGCCGGTGGGGGCGCGTCGTCCTGCTCGCGTCCGAGGACGCCGTCCAGCCGTACCCCGACGAGCTGCCGTACTGCGCGGCGAAGGCCGGGCTGCTCGCGCTCTCCAAGGGCCTGTCGAAGGCGTACGGCCCCGACGGGGTGCTGGTCAATGCGGTGTCGCCCGCGTTCGTGGAGACGCCGATGACCGACGCGATGATGCGGGAGCGGGCCGCGCAGCGCGGCGAGAGCTTCGAGGAGGCGGTCGCCTCGTTCCTCGACGAGGAGCGGCCCGGCATCGCGCCGCGACGCCGGGGGAGCGTCGCGGAGGTCGCCGCCGTCGTCGCGTGGCTGTGCTCCGACCGGGCGAGCTACGTCGTCGGGTCCAACTGGCGGGTCGACGGCGGGTCGGTCGCGACGGTCTGAGGCGCGCCGGGCAGGCCGTCCCGGCTCGTGCGGTCCGCGTCGCCCGTCAGCAGCCGGGCGAGCGCTGCGGTCGTCATCGGCCCGTCGGAGGCGTGGCGGGCCGTGACGGCGGCGACCAGCTGCTCGGCCACCGCCCGGAGCCGCACGCCGCGGCGGGCGCCGGCCTCGCGCAGGGCGTCGAACGCGGAGTCCTCGTCGCCGCCGAGCACCGCTATGACGATGCCCTTCGCCTGCTCGATCACGCCACGGCTCGCCGCCGCGGCGCGGATGGCCTCCGACGCCTCGGCCTGGCTGGTGCGGCGCTGCGGGCCCGTGATGTCCACGAAGAAGCCCTCGACGCTGACCGGCTCGCCGTCGTCGTCGAGGTGCGGGCGGCCGACGACCGCCACCGTGCGCACCCTGCCGTCGGCGTCGACGATCCGGTGGAAGGAGCTGAAGGGCTCGTTCGCGGCGACGGCGTCGCGCACCACGTCGTCGACCTGTACGCGGTCGTCCGGGTGCTTGTGCGCGGCGAGCACCTCCGCGGACGGGACGACCTCGCCCCGCTCGAAGCCGTGCATCGCGTACACCTCGTCGGACCACCACCAGCGCCCGGACGCCAGGTCCACCCGGAAGCTGCCCACGTCCGTGTGCTCGCCGACGGCCAGGGCCCGCTCGTGCTCCTCGCCCGCTCCCGCCACACGCCTCATGCGGCCGATGCTAGTCCCGCAGCGGCGCACTCGGGGCCCGCACGCGGGTGACCTGCGAGGGCGTGAGACGACCGCCGCGTGCCAGGTACGCTGTGCTTCGACTCCGGCACGACCGGGGAGCCCCGCGGGTTGAGCAGCCAACTCGTCGGAGGGCGGGACCGCGCCGGACCATGGGCGCGGAGAGGTTGACCGTGATGCAGAGCGAGGCTGTCCGCAGCGTGCCCGGGGCACGCCCCCCGTGTGCCGACCGCGCCGCAGACCCCACCGCCGCGGCGGGCACGACGGAGCTCGCGTCCGGCCGCTTCCAGGTCGACGCGGACGGCGTCCGCTGCACCTGGTCCGACGAGCTCTACGCGCTCCACCGGCTCGCGCCCGGCGACGTCGTGCCGACGGTGGACCTGCTGCTGGCGCACCAGGGGCACCGCGACCGCGACCGCGTCCGGGCCATGATCGAGGGCGCGCGGCTCGCCGGGCGACGCTCGGCGTGCCTGAGCCGCCTGGTCGACTTCGCGGGACGCACGCACGTGGTGGTGGTGCGCGTCGAGCCCGACGACGACCTGCCGGGTGACGGCCCGTGGCCGGTGGCCGGCTGGTTCGTGCTGCTCGACGGCGCGTTCGACGCCGCCGTGCGCGCCCGGGTCGACGTCCAGCTCGCCCAGGCCGTCGAGTCGCGCGGCGCCGTCGACCGCGCCAAGGGTGTGCTGACCGCGCTCTGGCGCCTCGACCCCGACGCCGCCTTCGACCTCCTCCGGCTGGCTTCGCAGGCGCGCGGCGTGAAGGTCCGGGCGCTCGCCGACGCGGTCGTCGAGGGCGCGGCCCGGCAGCGCGCCGACGGCGAGGGCGACCACTGGCTCCGGAAGATCCTGGGCACCAGGCCGTGACGGCGGGCGGGTCGCCGGGCCCGCACCCCCCCCAGGGCCGGCCGTCAGCCGACGGCGCTCCCCGGGGCGCCGGCCGCGGGCGCGTCGGTCACGCCCGCGAGCTGCGCGAGCCGCTCCCACGACCGGTGCAGGCCGAGCGCCTCGCGCAGGGGAGCGAGGAGCCCGTCGGTGCCGGCGGGCGTGAGCACGCCGGGCGCGTCGAGGGGGACCCCGGCCCCGGCGAGCACGTCGCTCCCATCGCCGACGGCGACGAGCGGCTTGCCGTGCCGGTACGCCTCCTGCAGCAGGACGGCGGTGCGCGGGTCGCGTGCGAGCCCGCCGCCGGCGACGCCCGGCACGACGACGACGGCGTCGTACTCGATCGAGCGCGTGGTCGCGACGGTCCGGTCGACGGGCAGCGCGGCGCCGTCCGCGCCGGCGACCGTGCCGCCGTGGGCGGCCACGACCCGCACGACGACGTGCTCGGGGCCGAGCGCGTCGGTGAGCGCTGTGGAGACGGCGAGGTCCGCGCCGTCGTCCGCGAGGACGCCGACCACCCGGCCGTCCACCCGTCCCGGCTCGGACGGCCGCTGGGACAGGGCGGGCGAGGGGACGACGTCGGGCACGTCGCCCGGTGCGGGAGCCGGCAGGCCGAGCTCGGTCGCGACCGCGGCCGCGAGGTCGCCGTCCACGCGCGCGAGCAGCGCGACCTCGCGGGCGCGCACGTCCTCGTCGGTGCACTTGCCGAGCTCGAACGCGAACGCGTCCTGCAGGTGGGCGCGCTCGACGGGCGACAGCGAGAGCAGGAAGAGCCGCGCCTGGGTCGTGTGGTCCTCGAACGAGACGGGGCGCCACCGCCCCTTGTCGCCGTCCACCGGGGTCGGGTAGGTGACGAACGCGTCCTGGGGGGAGCGGGCCGGCTGGTCACCGTCGAGGGCGTTGGGCACGTAGGTCGTGATGCCCTCGTGGATCGCGGTCTGGTGCATGCCGTCGCGCAGCAGGTCGTTCACAGGGGCGTGCGGCCGGTTGATCGGCAGCTGCGAGAAGTTCGGGCCGCCGAGGCGCGTGAGCTGCGTGTCGAGGTAGGAGAACATCCGGCCCTGCAGGAGCGGGTCGTTGGTCGCCTGGACGCCCGGCACGAGGTGGCCGACGTGGAACGCGACCTGCTCGGTCTCCGCGAAGTAGTTGGCAGGGTTGGCCGTGAGCGTCAGCAGGCCGACGCGCTGCACGGGGCACAGCTCCTCCGGCACGATCTTGGTCGGGTCGAGCAGGTCGATGCCCTCGAAAGTCTCGGAGGGGTCGTCCGGCATGACCTGCAGGCCGAGCTCCCACTGCGGGTACGCGCCGGACTCGATCGCGTCGGCCAGGTCGCGCCGGTTGAAGTCGGGGTCGGCGCCCTGCGCGAGCTGGGCCTCCTCCCACACGAGCGAGTGCACGCCGAGCACCGGCTTCCAGTGGAACTTCACGAGGCACGTCGACCCGTCCGCGGCCTCGAGGCGGAACGTGTGGACGCCGAAGCCCTCCATGGTCCGGTAGCTGCGCGGGATCGCCCGGTCCGACATGGCCCACATGACCATGTGGGTGGCCTCGGTGTGCGCGGACACGAAGTCCCAGAACGTGTCGTGGGCCGTCTGGGCCTGCGGGATCTCCCGGTCGGCGTGCGGCTTGGCCGCGTGGATGATGTCCGGGAACTTGACCGCGTCCTGGATGAAGAACACGGGGAAGTTGTTGCCGACGAGGTCGAACGTGCCCTCGGCCGTGTAGAACTTCACGGCGAAGCCGCGGACGTCGCGCACCGTGTCCGCCGAGCCGCGCGAGCCGATCACGGTCGAGAAGCGCACGAAGACCTCGGTCTCACGGCCCTCCTCGGCGAGGAAGCCCGCCTTGGTCAGGGGCGCCGCGTTGCCGTAGGCGCGGAACACGCCGTGCGCGCCGGCGCCGCGCGCGTGCACCACGCGCTCCGGGATCCGCTCGTGGTCGAAGTGCGTGATCTTCTCGCGCAGGTGGTGGTCCTCGAGCAGCACCGGGCCGCGCGGTCCCGCGGTGAGCGAGTGGTCCGTGTCGTCCACGCGCGCGCCCTGCGCCGTCGTCAGGCGGTCGCCGTCCTGGGCGGGCGGGGTGGGCGGGATGCCCTTCCTCGGGTCGCTGCGGTCGTCGTCGGTCATCGTGCTCCTCCTCGTGGTGCCTCGTGTCGGTGCGTCTGGTGCTGCCAGGCCGTCAGAAGACCGGCTTGCCGCCCGTGACCCCCAGCACCGTGCCCGACACGTAGCTCGCGTCGCTCTCGGAGGCCAGGAACACGAACGCCGGCGCCACCTCGGCCGGCTGCCCGGCCCGGCCCAGCGGCGTGCTGGCGCCGAACTGCTCGACGTGGTCGGGCGGCTGGGTCGCCGGCTGCAGCGGCGTCCAGATCGGGCCGGGCGCGACGGCGTTGACGCGGATCCCGCGGGGCCCGAGCTGCGCCGCCAGGTTCACCGTCACGTTGTTGATCGCGGCCTTGGTCGCCGCGTAGTCCACCAGGGCGGGCGACGGCTCGTACGCCTGGATCGACGACACGTTGATGATCGAGCTGCCGGGGCGGAGGTGGCGGACCGCCTGCTGGGTCACCCAGAACAGCGCGTACAGGTTGGTCTTGAGGACCCGGTCCATGACCTCGGTCGTGAGGTCCTCGAAGGACTCGCGCCGCGCCGACTGGAAGCCCGCGTTGTTCACGACGACGTCGAGCCCGCCGAGCTCCTCGGCGGCCTGGTCGACCATGTCGCGCGCCGACAGCTCGTCCCGCAGGTCGCCCGGCAGCAGGACGGCGGCGCGCCCGGCCTCGCGGACCCAGTGGGCGGTCGCGTCGGCGTCGACCTGCTCCTCGGGGAGGTAGGCGATCGCGACGTCGGCGCCCTCCCGGGCGAACGCGATCGCGACGGCGCGGCCGATCCCGGAGTCGCCGCCCGTGATGAGCGCTCTGCGGCCGTCGAGGCGGCCGTGGCCCACGTAGCTCTGCTCGCTGTGGTCCGGCTCGGGGGACATCGCGCCCGTCAGGCCGGGGGGCTCCTGCTGCTGGGCGGGGAAGGGGGTCTCGTCGGGCATGGGTTGCTCCTCGGTGCGAGCGTCCGGGCCCCGTCTCGACCCGACCACCACGTTAGGTGGGGCCGCCGTCGTTCGCACCCGCGTCGTCGTCGGCGTCCTGGGCCGTGAGCGGCGTGGCGACGTCCTCGAGCGACTTCTTCTCGGCGCTGACGCCGAGGAAGATCGCCACCACGCCGCCCGCGATCATCAGCCCGGCACCGATGTAGTACCCGACGGCGATCCCCGTGATGTCGTGCTGGGCGCTCGCCGAGTCGATGAGGCGCCCGAACAGGAGCGGGCCCGTGATCCCGCCCACGGCGGTGCCGACCGCGTAGAAGAACGCGATGCACAGCGCGCGGGTCTCGAGCGGGAACACCTCGCTCGCCGTCAGGTACGCCGAGCTCGCGCCTGCCGAGGCGATGAAGAAGATCGCCATGCCGAAGAGGGTGAGCGTCCAGGCCGTGAGGCTGCCGAGCATGATCCCGGCGACGGCGAGCAGGACACCCGAGGCGAGGTACGTCGCGGAGATCATCGGGACCCGGCCGACGCGGTCGAAGAGCGGGCCGAGCGCGAGCGCGCCCACGAAGTTGCTGATCGCGAACAGCGCCAGGTACGCGCCCGTCTGCCCGACGCCGAGGAAGGTCTGCAGCGTGTCGCCGTAGGTGAAGAAGAACGCGTTGTAGAGGAACGCCTGACCGACGAACAGGGCGAGGCACAGCACGGTGCGCCGGGGGTAGTCCGTGAACACGGTGCGCGCGACCCGGCCCAGGCCGATGGTGCGGCGCTGCCGGACGGTGAGGCCCTCGTCGTCGGGCACGTCCTCCAGCTCGTCGCCGGTCTGCTCGCGGACGGTGTCCTCGACGTCGGCGACGATGCGCTCGCCCTCCCGCTCGTGACCGTGCACGAACAGCCAGCGGGGGCTCTCCGGGACGTTGCGGCGGACGAACAGGACGACGAGTCCCAGGGTCGCGCCGAGCGCGAAGCACACGCGCCAGCCGAGCCCCGCCGGGACGAGCTTCGGGTCGAGCAGCGGGATCGTGACGAGCGCGCCGGCGGCCGCGCCCAGCCAGTAGGACCCGTTGATCGCGATGTCCGTGCGCCCGCGGAACCGGGCCGGGATGAGCTCGTCGACGGCGGAGTTCACGGCGGCGTACTCCCCGCCGATGCCCGCGCCCGTCACCACGCGGCACGCGAAGTACATCAGCGGGCTCACCGAGAACGCGGTCGCTACGGTGCCGACGAGGTAGACGGCGAGCGTCACCATGAACAGTCGCTTGCGGCCGAACCGGTCGGTGAGCTGGCCGAACAGCAGCGCCCCGAAGCACGCTCCGGCGACGTAGACCGCGCCCGCGAGGCCGATGTCGCTGCTCGTCAGGCCGAGCCCGTGCGAGGAGGACTTGAGCGCCGCCGACAGGTTGCCGACGATCGTCACCTCGAGGCCGTCGAGCACCCACACCGTGCCGAGCCCCACCACGATCATCCAGTGCCAGCGGGCCCACGGCAGGCGGTCCAGGCGGGCGGGGACCGTCGTCGTGATGGTGCCCAGCCCGGACCGGTCGTCCGACGTCGTCGTCATGCCTCCCCAGGGTAGGCAGGAGCCGGCGCTACGCACGCCGGGGCGCCCAGGTGCGCAGGGGCGGGCGGCTCCGTAGCGTCGGGTGCATGAGCGACACCTTCACGTACCGCGCGGTCCTGTCCGGCGGGATGCAGTCGGCCCACCAGATCGGCTCGTCCTTCGAGGCCACGGCCGACGAGGCCCCGGCGCGCCTCACCGAGCTGCTCGCGCAGAACTGGCAGGAGCCGGGCGCGCTCGTCCGGCTCCAGCGCGCGGGCGAGAGCGGCTGGGAGGACACGGGCATCGAGGTCGCCGTGGACGACTGAGAGCGCCGTCCCTGGCGCGGGTGCGTAGCGGCGCGCCCAGCAGGACGATCGAGTCATGACCGCTTTCGGTTACACCCTGATGACGGAGCAGTCGGGCCCCCGAGAGCTCGTGGCCTACGCGGAGGCCGCGGAGCGGGTGGGATTCGACTTCGAGGTGTCGAGCGACCACTACTTCCCGTGGCTCGACACGCAGCACCACGCGCCCTACGCGTGGAGCCTGCTCGGCGCGGTCGCCCAGGCGACGTCGCGCGTCGAGCTGATGACGTACGTGACCTGCCCGACGGTGCGGTACCACCCGGCGGTCGTCGCGCAGAAGGCGGCGACGCTGGGCGTCCTGTCCGAGGGACGGTTCACGCTCGGCCTGGGCGCGGGGGAGAACCTCAACGAGCACGTCGTGGGCGAGCGCTGGCCCGCGGTCGGCGAGCGCCACGAGATGCTCGCCGAGGCCCTGCAGATCATCCGCGCGCTGCTCGCGGGTGCCGAGCTGACGTGGGCGGGCGACCACTTCCGCGTCGACTCCGCCCGGCTGTGGGACCTGCCCGACGACCCGGTCGAGCTCGCGGTGGCCGTGTCGGGCGACGCGTCCGTGGAGCGGTTCGCGCCGCTCGCCGACCACCTGGTCGCGGTTGAGCCCGACGCCGGCCTCGTCTCGGCATGGAACGCCGCGCGCGAGGAGGCCGGGCTCGCGCCCACGCGCGCGATCGGCCAGATCCCGATCTGCTGGGACACCGACCGCGACCGCGCCGTCGCCCGCGCGCACGAGGAGTTCCGCTGGTTCGGGCTCGGCTGGCCCGTGAACGCGAACCTGCCCACCACGGAGGCGTTCCGCGCGGCGAGCCAGTTCGTCCGGCCCGACGACGTCGCCTCGTCCATCCCGTGCGGCCCGGACCTCGACGCCGTCGTGGAGGCGGTGTCGGCCTACGTCGAGGCGGGCTTCACGGACGTGGCGATCGTGCAGATCGGCGACGACGGGCAGCAGGAGTTCCTCGACCGGGCGGCCGCGCCGCTGCTCGAGAAGCTGCGGGCGGCCTCGTGAGCGTGGACCAGGGACCCGGCGTGCTGTTCGACGTGGACGGCACGCTCGTCGACTCCAACTACCTGCAGGTCGCCGCCTGGCTCCGGGCGCTGCAGTCCGTGGGCCTCGACGCCCCGGCGTGGCGGCTGCACCGCGCGCTCGGCCGGACCGGCCGCGAGCTCGTGGGCGACGTCGTCGGCGACGCGGGGCTCGAGCGGTTCGACGAGATCTCCGGCGTGCACGCGCGCGAGGTCGACGCGACGGCCGACCGGCTGCGGCGGACCCGCGGCGCGGCCGAGCTGGTCCGCGCGGTCGCGGCGAGGGGCGCCCGCACGGTGCTCGCTACGTCCGCGTCGGCCGAGAGCCTCGAGGCGCTGCGCCGCGTGCTCGACCTCGACGACGTCCTGACGGCCGTCACCTCCGCCGAGGACGTCGAGCGCTCCAAGCCGCACCCGGAGCCGGTGCGCACCGCGCTCGCGAGCGGCGGCGTCGACCCGGCGCACGCGGTCTTCGTGGGCGACAGCGTGTGGGACGTCCAGGCCGCGGCAGCCGCCGGCCTGCCGTGCGTCGGGCTGCTCTGCGGCGGGATCGGTGCGGACGAGCTGCTGGCCGCCGGGGCCGTCGAGCTCTACGACGACCCCGCCGACCTCCTCGACCACCTCGACGCGAGCGCCCTGCGACGCGCGTGGTGAAGGCGCGCCTCAGCAGGGGCGCACGTCCACGACCAGCGCCCGGTGGTCGGAGATCCCGGTGTCGACCGACCGCCCCGGCCCGGCGGGGCACAGGCCGCCGCCCGTGAGGATGTGGTCGAGCTGCTCGCGCGGGCCGACGATCGGGAACGTCGGCTCGGTGACCAGCGGCACCCAGCCCGTCGCCCGCGCGGGCCGGTCGCCGGCGGTGTTCAGGTCGCCCATGACGACCAGCGGACCCTCCGTCTCGCGCAGCTCGCGGGCGAGGCGACGCAGCTGCCCGCGGTTGCGGACGGGCACGAAGCTCAGGTGCGTGGCCGCGACGGTCAGCGGCCCGAAGGGCGCGTCCAGGCGCGCGACGAGCGCCGCCCGCGGCTCGTCGTGCACGAGCGTCGGCCGGCGGTGCCCGGGGAACCGCACGGGGACGCGCCGCCGGGGCTCCGGCAGCCGGATCTCGTGCCACGCGCGCACCGGGACGCGGCTGAGCAGCGCGATGCCGTACGTCGCCGTGTCCGGCTGCAGGTCGCCCGTCGCCGACGTCCACACGCCCGGCTCGCCCGCGAGCGTGGCCGCGAACCGGTGCTCGACCGCGCCCATCGCGTCCGCCGCGAGCGCCGTCAGATCCCCGCCGTGGGAGCGCGGCTGGTCGCGGTCCACCTCCTGGAGCGCCAGGACGTCCGCGTCCAGGCCGGCGACGGCGGCCGCGAAACGGTCCAGGTCGACCTCGCCGTCCGGGCCCTGGCGGCCGTGCAGGATGTTGAACGTCGCGAGTCGCACCTCCTGATCCTCGCAAGGCCCGCGCCGCCACGCCCGCCCGCCGGCACGCCCGGCGCCCCGGCGTGCGCAGCGCCGGGGGCCGCCTTAGAGTCGCAGGCCGGTCCCACCCCGTCGAGAGGCGCCCATGACCCACGACACGCCGCCCGGCACGGCCGGGCCCGACGGCCCCGACCTGCGCGAGGCGCTCAAGGCGGCCGGCGTCGCGCTCAAGCGGGCGGGCGTGCCGTTCGCGCTGTGCGGCGGCTTCGCGGCCTGGGTCCGGGGCGCGCCCGAGCCGTCGCACGACGTCGACTTCGTCGTCACGCCCGGCCACGCCGACGCCGCTCGCGAGGCGCTCGCGGACGCGGGCTTCGACGTCGTGCAGCCGCCCGAGGACTGGCTGTTCAAGGCCTTCCGGGGCGAGGCGATGGTCGACGTGATCCTGCGGCTGTCGGGCGGCGAGGTCACGGAGCGGGACCTGGCGCGGGCGGACGACCTGGACGTGCTGTCGGTGCGGCTGCCGGTGCTGTCGGCGACCGACCTGGTCGTGTCCCGGCTGACACCGCTGAGCGAGCACTACTGCGACCTCGGGCCGCAGCTGGAGGTCGCCCGTGCGCTGCGCGAGCAGGTCGACTGGGACGAGGTCGCGGACCGCACGGCCGCGAACCCGTTCGCCCGCGCGTTCCTGTTCCTGCTCGGCGAGCTCGACGTCGCGGGCCGCGCGCCCGCTCGGAGCGACCGGTCGGCCACCACGCGCACCGCGGAGTCCTCCGGCTCGGTGGCGTCAACCGCGAGCATGCCCGCGCGCACGCCGGACGTGAGGTAGCGGAGCATCTCGTCGATGGCGCGGTAGAGCGGTCGCGTCATGCCTCGTCGGGTGCGTGCAGCGTGAGCACCAGGTGGCCGCCGAGGTACCCGCCCGCGGACACGAGGCCCGCGCCGAGCAGGCTGAGCGCCTTGCCCCGTCCGCGGCGCCGTGCGAGCCACGACGCGGCGAAGCAGAGCACGGCGCCGCCGTTGAGGGCCGCGTGCGCGACGCCGACGCCGCGGGCCGGCTGGTGCGTCGTGCGCCAGTCGGCCAGGCCGGCGAGGGCGGTGGGGACCGCGGCGACGAGGCCGGCGCCGACGAGGCGGCGGGACGCGTCCTCGAACCGGCGGCCCCCGGCGTCGAGCAGCACGGCGGACGTCCACAGCCCGATCGGCAGGTCGCTCAGCGTCGGGTGCAGCGGATGCCCGAACGGCTTGCCCCGCAGGACGGCGTCGACCGCGCCGTGCGGCAGCAGCCGCGCCAGGGTGTCGTACAGGGGCGTGAGGGCCTCGACCGGCCTCGACCGGCCGACGCCGTCGACGGCCCGGTGCAGAGCAGAGGCCTCCGTGGGGGAGCTGGTGGTGGCAGACATCGTTCCTCCGTTCAGGACTGGCCGTGCGCAGCGCGGAGCGCCGTCACGATCTTGTCCGCGGCCCCGACCTCCTCCGCGAGGTTCGCGGCGAGCAGGTCGCGCAGGTCGGCCTTGTCCGGGCCGTCGGCGAGCACGAGGAGCGAGCTGTAGGTCGCGATCTCGTGGTGCTCGGTCTCCAGCGCCGCGGACAGGGCGACGTCGTCGTGCAGGGCGTCGTCGGTCTTGCGCAGGAGCGAGTGGGCTTCTTTGGCGAGCCCGGCGGTGGTCGGCGACGGTGAGGCGTCCTCGGGGCTGCCCACGAGCTCGAGGCACCGCTCGACGTTGGTGATCTGGCGCCGCGTCTCCTCGGCGTGCTCGGCGAACAGCGGCCGGATGCGCTCGGAGGTCGCGCGCGCCAGCTCCTCCAGCATGTCGAGGGAGTCCTTCTCCGCGTTGAGGAGGGAGCCGAGGCGGAACGTGAGCAGGTCGTCCGGGGTGGTCAGGTGCTCGAACATGGCGGGTCCTTCGGTGGGGCGTCGTCGCCGTGGCCTCGACGACCCTTCGACCGTGCGCACCACACCGCCGCTACGCAACCGCGGCGCGGCCCGGCGTCCGCCGGGCCGCGCCGGGCGGCCGTCAGTTCCGCGAGCTGGCGACCGGCGCGGCCGCGAAGAGCTCGGGGTGCAGCTCGCCGCTGCTCGCGCGCTCCACCAGGTCGCACGCGAGGTCGCGCACGGGGACGTTGCTCTCCATCGACGCGCGTCGCAGCAGCTCGAACGCGGCCTCCGGCTCGATGCGGCACGCGAAGGAGAGGAGGCCCTTCGCCTGCTCGATCGCCGCCCGGCTCTCGGCCGCCGCGCGGATGGCCTCGTTCGCGCGCTCGGTGGCGGCCTGCTCGACCACGGGCGTGGCGTCCGCCCAGTAGGTCACCAGCTCGACGAGCTCACCGGTCTCCGGGTCCCGGCGCCCCTGGCCCGCGATCGACACGACCCGTTCCGTGCCGTGGGCGTCCATGATGCGGTGCACGATCGAGAACGGTTCGCCGGTGCTCCACGCCCGCTCGAGCGTCCTCGCGACCCGCTCGCGGTCGTCGGGATGCTTGTGCGCCAGGATCAGTGCCGTGGTCGGGACGACGTCGCCCGGTTCGAACCCGTGGAGGCGATAGGTCGCGTCCGACCACCACCACGTCCTCGTCATGATGTCGTACCGTCCGACGCAGACGGTGGGGGTCGCGCCGGCCACCGCTGCAGGTGCTGCCTTCTCGGATTCCGTGATCATCATCAACCCCTGTCGCTCCGGGGATGGGCACGCGCCTCTGCTTGGCCGTGTGCCCACCACGCTAGGGCACTTCTCGGGTCGCATCAACGGCACCGACGCGCCCGGCCGCCGTCGCGGGCGAGTAGGTTGGACAGTGGTGACCAGGAGGGGAGGGGCGCGATGGCTGACAATCGGTCCGCCGTGCTCGCGCAGCTCGCCCACGCCGTCGCCGCTGCCGCCGACGTGCCGCTCCCGGTCCGGCTGACGCGGGCGTGCGTCGACATCCTCGGCGCCGACGGCGCGGCCATCACCCTCGCCTCGACGTCGCCCGAGCGCCTGACGGTGACGACGTCGGACGGCATCTCGGCCCGCATCGAGGACCTGCAGGACGTCCTCGGCGAGGGCCCGGGGCAGGTCGCCTTCGTCGAGGGGCGCACCGTGGTGACGCAGATCGACGGCGACCGGGGCGGGGCGTTCCCGCTCTTCATGGAGCTCGCGGGCGAGATCTCCGGACCGCTGACGGTCTTCGCGATCCCGATGCGCCCGTCGCGGGTCGTCATCGGGGTCCTGACGCTGTACAGCGCGGAGGCGACCCTGGCCCGGACGCTGACCGACGCCCAGTTCCTGGCGGACGCGGTCGGGGCGGCGCTCCTCGGGGACCCGGACCTCACCTCGACCGAGAGCTTCGAGCTGTGGAGCGACCGGGCCCGCGTGCACCAGGCGACCGGGATGGTCGTCGCGCAGCTCCGGATCCCGCCCGAGGACGCCCTCGCCCTCCTGCGGGCGCACGCCTTCGCGGAGGCCGTGTCCCTGGACGAGATCTCCGCCTCCGTGGTGTCCAGGCGGCTGGCCTTCGGGTCGGACCATCGGGGCGCCCCGATCGAGTCCCACGGCGAGTCCCACGACGACACGGAGACCGAGGAGCCATGACCCGAACACCGGCCCAGGCGCTGGCCGCGGCCACGGCGGCGCTGCTCGAGGAGCACGAGGCGGCCGACGTCGTCGAGCGCGTGCTGCAGGACGTCGTCCGGCTCCTCGCCGCGGACGCGGCGGCGGTGCTGCTCGACTCGGGACGCGGCCTCGAGCTGTTCGTGGCGACGTCGCACCGCGCCGAGGAGCTCGAGGTGCACCAGGCCCAGAACGACGAGGGTCCCTGCGTGGACGCGGTGCAGACCGGCGTGCACGTCACCGCTGCGAGCGCGGCTGAGCTCGAGTCGCGGTGGCCGACCACCGGCCCGACGATCGCGCGCGCCGGGTTCGCCTCGGTCGACGCGCTCCCGCTGCGCTGGCACGGGCGCGCGCTGGGCGGGCTCAACGTGTTCTCCGAGGCCGAACGGGGGCTCGGCAGCGACGAGGTGGCCCTGGCCCAGTCGTTCGCGGACGTGGTCACGCTGGTGGTCGTCCAGTCGGCCGACCTCGACGACACGGACGTCCTCGCGAACCTGAGGCACGCGCTCGGGGGGCGGGTCGTCGTCGAGCAGGCGAAGGGGGTGCTCGCGCAGCAGCTCGACGTGGGCATGGCCGAGGCGTACGACGCCCTGCTGAGCAAGGTCGGGGACGACGGGTCGCTGACCGCGGTGGCGCGCGCCGTCGTCGAGGACGCGTACCGGGCCTGAGCCGGGAATCCCGCCGCCCGGGCCGGGGTTGCGCGAGCCATGCGAGCCATCACCTACGACCGTCACGGCGGCGCCGACGTCCTGCAGCTCACCGACCAGCCGGTCCCGCCCGTGGGGCCGGACGCGGTGCTCGTCCGGGTGCACGCGGCGGCCGTGAACCCGGTGGACCTGTACGTCCGCGCGGGCGGCCTCGACGCCCTCATGGCCATCCAGTTCCCGGTGGTGCCGGGCTGGGACGTGGCCGGCGTCGTCGAGCGGGTGGGCCTGGACGTGCCCGAGCTGGCCGTCGGCGACGAGGTGTTCGGGTACGTGCGCAAGGACTGGGTGCACGGCGGGACGTTCGCCGAGTACGTGGCCGCGCCGGTGCGCACGCTCGCGCGCAAGCCGGCCGCGCTGAGCTTCGAGGCGGCGGCGGCGGTGCCGCTCGCCGGCCTCACGGCCTACCAGACGATCGTGCGGTCCGGGCTCGGCGCGGGCCAGACGGTCCTGGTCCACGGCGCGTCCGGCGGGGTCGGGTCGTTCGCGGTGCAGATCGCGCGGTCGCTCGGCGCCCGCGTCATCGGCACCGCCTCCGACCGCAACCACGAGTACGTCCGCGGGCTCGGCGCCGAGCCGGTCGCGCACGGCGACGGGCTGGTCGAGCGGGTCCGGGCGCTCGCGCCGGGGGGCGTGGACGTGCTGCTCGACTACGCGGGCCACGGCGTCGTCGCGGACGCGCCGCGGCTGCTCGCCCCGGGCGGCGCCGCGGTCTCCGTCATCGACGCGTCGGTGCGGGAGCTGCCCGGCGGCATCTACGCGTGGGTTCGGCCGTCGTCGTCCGACCTGGCGGAGCTGGCGCGCCTGGCCGACGACGGCGCGCTGCGCGTCCACGTGGACCGCGTGCTCGACCTCGAGGAAGCCGCCGAGGCGCACCGGCTGGTCGAGGCGGGCGGCGTGCGGGGCAAGGTCGTCGTGCGGGTGAGATGAGCCACACCGCATTTCGTCACGGCGGTCTTGCGTAAAGACCAGTCCGCCGGGTTAGGCTCCCCTTCGTGAGCCAACCCTTACCTGCGGACCGGGCGATCGGTGCGGCGCTCGCCGGCACCGGCCTCGAGCTCGCCTACGACGGGCGCGTGGTCGTGCACGGCGCCGGACTGTCCCTGCAGAAGGGCCAGGTCACCGTGCTCGTCGGCCCGAACGGCTCGGGCAAGTCGACGCTCCTGCGCTCGCTCGCGCGGCTCCATGCGCCCGTCGCCGGCAGCGTCGTGCTCGCCGACGACGCCGCTCCCGCCGACGGCGCCCCGGCACCGACGCTCGACGCGCTCGCCCTGCACCCCAAGGACTTCGCGCGCCGCGTCACGCTCCTGTCCCAGTCGCGCCCCACCCCCGCCGGCGTGAGCGTGCGCGACGTCGTCTCCTACGGCCGCCACCCCTACCGTGGCCGGTTCGGGACGGGCGACGCCGACGGGCGCTCCGTCGTCGAGCGGGCCATGGGCCTCACCGGCGTCGCAGCCATGGCCGACCGGCCCGTCGACGAGCTCTCGGGCGGCGAGCTGCAGCGCGTCTGGCTCGCGACCTGCCTCGCGCAGGACACCGGCGTCGTCCTCCTCGACGAGCCCACCACCTACCTCGACCTGCGCTACCAGGTCGAGACCCTCGACCTCGTGCGCGACCTCGCGGACGTCCACGGCGTGGCCGTCGGCGTCGTCCTGCACGACCTCGACCAGGCCGCCGCCGTCGCCGACCGTGTGGTGCTGCTGCACTCGGGCGTCGTCCGCGCCGACGGCGCCCCCGCCGAGGTCCTGCGCGGCGACCTGCTCACCGAGGTCTACGGGCTGCGCATCGACGTCCACGTCGACGACGCCGGACGCGTGCGCACCCAGCCCGTCGGACGCCACACCGCGCGCCTCGCGCGCCCCGAACCCGCCCCCGCCTGACGGCCCCGCCGTCTCTCGCCGCCGCCCGTTCCCGGGCACCACCCGTCCCGCTACCCAGACCGAAGGACCACCGTGCCTCTGTTGTCCTCGACGCCGTCGAGCACCCGTCCCGCCCGCCGCCGCGCCCTCGCGGCCGCCACCGCAGCGTCCGCGACGCTCGTTGTCCTCGCGCTCGCTGCGTGCGGCACCACCGAGGACCCGGCCGCCGCCGACGCGTCCCCGACGATCGCCGCGACGAGCGCCGGCCCCGTCGACGTCACCGACGAGCGCGGCGCGGTCCACCTCGACGCGCCCGCCACGAAGGTCGTCTCGCTCGAGTGGGGCCTCACGGAGAACCTCGTGGCGCTCGGCGTGAAGCCGGTCGGCGAGGCCGACGTCAAGGGCTACAACACGTGGGACACCTCGGCCCCGATCGACGCCTCGACCCCGGACGTCGGCACGCGCGGCGAGCCGAGCCTCGACGCGATCGTCGCGCTCCACCCGGACCTCGTGGTGGTCACGACCGACCTGCCCGAGAACGTCATCAAGCAGATCGAGAAGAAGGTGCCCGTGCTCGCGCTGCGCGGGTCCGACGGCTCGGACCCGATCGGCTACATGCGCCGCACCGTCGACACGCTCGCGCAGGTCACGGGCACGCAGGCGCAGGGCGAGAAGGTCCTGGCGGACTTCGACGCCAAGATCGACTCCGCGAAGGCCGACCTCGAGAAGGCCGGGAAGACGGGCGCGCCGTTCACGATGGCGGACGGCTGGGTCGACAACGGCACCGTCTCGGTCCGCATGTACACGCCGGGGTCGTTCTTCGGGGGCATCGGCGCCGAGCTCGGGCTGAAGAACCAGTGGACCACCGGCGGCGACAAGGACTACGGCCTTGCGACGACCGACGTCGAGGGCCTCACCAAGGTCACCGACGCGGACACGACCTTCGTGTACGCGGCCAGCGACTCCGAGGCCGACCCCTTCGCCGACGGCCTCAAGGACAACAAGGTCTGGAAGCAGCTGCCGTTCGTCGAGGCGGGCCACGTGAAGCGGATCCCCGACGGCATCTGGATGTTCGGCGGCCCGCTGTCCGCCGAGCGCTACGTCGACGCCCTCGTCGACGCGCTGAGCTGAGGCTGCCGTGACGACGCTCGAGCGCCCGCCGGGCGGCCCCGGCCCGGTGGCGACCGGCCGCGCCGCCGGGCAGGCCGGGACCGGCGGGCGCCCGCGCGCCGGTGGGGTGGTCGGCGTGTTCGTCGCCGGCCTGCTCCTGCTCGCCGTCCTGTCGGTCTGGCACCTCACCCAGGGCACCGCCCAGCTCGGCGTCGGGGAGCTGCTGCGCGCCGTCTGGCCGTGGGCATCGGACGCAGGGGGCGCGCCCGACACGAGGGACACCGCCGTCGCCGTCCTCGTCTCCAGCCGCGTCCCGCGCCTGCTGGCCGGCCTGCTCGTCGGGCTTGCGCTCGGCGTCGCCGGCACGGTGCTGCAGTCTGTGGCGCGCAACCCGCTCGCGTCGCCCGACACCCTCGCCGTCAACGCCGGCGCATACGTGGCGGTCGTCGCGGTCGCCGCGTTCGGGATCTCCCTGCCCTTCTTCGCGAACGGGCTCGTCGCGTTCGTCGGCGGGCTCGCCGCCGCCGGGCTCGTCCTCGCCGTCGCGCGCGGCGGGGCCACCGGCCCCACCCGGCTCGTCCTCGCCGGGTCCGCCGTCGCGCTCGCGCTCTCGTCGCTCACCACCGTCCTGCTCATGCTCTTCCAGGAACGGACCACCGGCCTGTTCGCCTGGGGCGCCGGGACCACGGTCCAGTCCGGCACGCACCAGGTCGCGCTCGCCGCGCCGGTCGTCGGCATCGGGGTCGCGGCCACGCTCGTCCTCGCCCACCGGCTCGACGTGCTCGGCCTCGGCGACGACACCGCCACCGTCCTCGGGGTCGACGTGCGGCGCACCCGCGTCGTCGCGATCGTCCTCGCGGTGCTGCTCTCCGCGGCCGCCGTGACGGTCACCGGGCCGATGGGCTTCGTCGGCCTCGGCGCGCCCGTGGTCGCGCGGCTCGCCGCCCGTCACGTGCCCGGGCTCGGGCGTCACCTGCTCCTCCTGCCGCTCGCCGGACTCGTGGGCGCGCTCGTCGTGGTCGCCGCCGACGACGTCCTGCGCCTCGTCGTGCCCTCGTCCGTCTCCATCGCCGTCCCGACGGGCGTCGTCACCACCCTGTTCGGCGCCAGCCTGCTCGTGTGGCTCGCGCGCCGCGTCCGCGACGGCGGGCCCGCCGCGGCCAGCACCGCGCGCGGTGCCGGGGGAGCGGTGCGCTCGCGCGCCTGGGTCGTCGGCGTCGTCGTCGTGCTGGCCGTGGCCCTCGTCGCCGCGTTCGTCGCGGCGCTGCTGCTCGGCGACCGGGTCGTCCTCCTCGGCGACGTCGCCAACTGGTGGCGCGGCGCCGCGGGCGACGAGGTGACGTTCGTCCTGCAGCAGCGCTGGCCGCGCGTCCTCGCCGCCCTGCTGGGCGGCGCCGCGCTGGCGCTCGCGGGCGGGATCGTCCAGGCCGTGTGCCGCAACCCGCTCGCCGAGCCCAGCCTGCTGGGCGTGACGCCCGGCGCCAGCGTGGGCGCGGTCGCCGTCGTGCTGCTCGTCCCCGGCGTCGGCATCTGGCCCGTCATGGGTGCTGCGACCGTCGCCGCGCTCGCGACGTTCGCGCTCGTGTACCGGCTGGCGACCGGCCGTCGCGCCGGCGCGGGCGGGGGGCGCGGGCTGTCGTCCGACCGGCTCGTCCTCATCGGCGTCGGCGTGAGCGCCGCCGCCGGCGCGGTCACGACGCTCGTCGTGCTGGCCTCGTCTCCCTGGAACACGAGCCTCGCGCTGACCTGGCTGTCGGGCTCGACCTACGGGCGCACGCTCGACCAGCTCGTGCCCGTCGCGATCTGCCTCGCGGTCGGGCTGCCGCTCGCCCTCGCGGGGGCACGCAGCCTCGACCTCGTGGCCCTCGACGAGGACGTGCCGCGCGTCCTCGGGGTGTCCCTCGACCGGTTCCGGCTCGGCAACCTCGTGCTCGCGGCCGTCCTCACGGCCGCCGCCGCGTGCGCCGTGGGTGCCCTCGGCTTCGTGGGGCTCGTCGCCCCGCACGCCGCGCGAGCCCTCGTGGGGGCGCGGAACCGCGTCGCGCTGCCCGTCGCCGTCGGGCTCGGGGCGCTGCTCGTGAGCGTCGCCGACACCATCGGCCGGACCGTCATCGCTCCCTCGCAGCTCGCCGCCGGGCTCGTGACCGCGCTGGTCGGCGCGCCGTACTTCGTGTGGTTGCTGTGGCGCACGCGAGCCGCGCACTGAGCGTCCGCCCTCGCCGTGGTTGGGTCCGCGGGCGGGTGCGGGCAGGTGGTTCGGACTGCGTCACCTTCAGGCCCCTGGGGGCCTTCCGGCTCCTTGACGTCCTTCACCACCTGCCCGCCCCCGCCCGCTCCCAGGGTCACGTCACCCGGGCGACCCAGCCGTGCGCCGTCGTCGGAAGCGCCCGTGCCCGCCGAGCACGCGGTTGCGAACCCGCTTCCCTCGCCGAACACGGGGTCTTGAACACGTTCAGCGACGGATCGGTGCACAAGCCCGTCTTCGGCGAGAGGGACGTCACCGTCGGCGAACCGCGCGTCACCGTCGGCGAACCGCGCGTCGTCGTCGGGAGCGCCGCGCGGGTGTGACCCGGTGCACACGGATTTCCGCGCCGATCGTCTTGCGTAATACCCGCACCCGCAGGTTAGGCTCACCTACATGACCCAGGAGGACACCGTGGAGACGAGCACGCAGGGCACCGCCCGATGAGCGTCGACACCGCGACCCGCCCCGACGTCGCCGAGGACGGTGCGCCCGACGCCCCGTCCTCCCCGTGGCGGTTCTACGACGTCGTCGTCGCCCGGACCGAGCGGATCAGCCCGACGTTCCTGCGTGTGACGTTCGTCGGCGAGGGCCTCGACGACTTCGACTCCGGCGGCCTCGACCAGCGCGTCAAGCTCGTCCTGCCTGCGCCGAGCAGCGGCTACGCCCACCTGCCGCGCGACGCGGACTGGTTCGGCGTCTGGCGCGCCCAGCCCGACGAGCACCGCTGCGTCCTGCGCACCTACACCGTGCGGTCCGTGCGTCGCGGGATCCCCGGCCTCCCCGCCGAGGTCGACGTCGACTTCGCCCTCCACGGCGAGACCGGCCCCGCCGCGCGGTGGGCGCTCTCCGCTCGCCCCGGGGACCAGGTCGTCCTCATGGGTCCCGACGGCCGCCACGGCGGCCCCTACGGCGGCGTCGAGTTCGCGCCGGGCGTCGGTGCCGACACCTTCCTCGTCGTCGGCGACGAGACCGCCACGCCGGCCGTCGCCGCGATCCTCGAGCACCTCGCCACCCGTGTCGCCGACGGCCACGCCGTGCGCGGCGAGGTCCTGCTCGAGGTGCCCTGCGCCGCCGACGTCCTCGACCTCGTGGTCCCCGCCGGGGTCACGCTCACGTGGGTCGTGCGCGACGGCGCCGCGCACGGCGAGCGGCTCGTCCCCCTCGTGCACGCCGCGTCCGCGCGGATCCTCGCGGGCTGCCGGGGCAGCGCCGAGGAGCTGCCCGAGGTCGACGTCGACAGCGAGCTCCTGTGGGAGGTCCCCGTCGACGCCGCCGGCGCGTCGCTGGCGCCGACCGCCCCGCTCTACGCCTGGCTCGCCGGCGAGGCGTCCGTGATCCGGACGCTGCGGCGCCACCTCGTCCGCGACTGCGGCATCGACCGCAAGGCCGTCGCGTTCATGGGCTACTGGAGGCAGGGCCGCCCCGAGATGTGAGGGGTACCCGGCCTCCTGCCGAGCACGGGCTCTGCGCCCGTCTGCTCGGCGTGACGGACGGCCAGCCCGTGTTCGACGGGCGGCCAGCCCGTGTTCGACGGGCGGCCAGCCCGTGTTCGACGGGCGGAGAGCACGCGCTCGGCGGCCGGACACGCCGCGAGCGCCCCGCACTCGGTCAGGGAAATCCGTCGCCCGGCGCCCGCCGTCCTGGCAGGATCGTGCGACATGTCCACCCAGCACGCCGGGGCCACGGAACCCCGGGCCTCGAACGACCCGACGCTCCCCGCGACCCTCGGCCCCACGCTCCTGAGCTGGGCGTCCGTGCTCGAGCCGACGACGCGCGAGCAGGCCGAGCGCACCGCCTCGATGCCGTTCGTCTTCCCCCACGTCGCGCTCATGCCCGACGCGCACCTTGGCCTCGGCGCGACCGTCGGCTCGGTCATCCCGACCCTCGGTGCCGTGATCCCGGCGGCCGTCGGCGTCGACATCGGCTGCGGCATGATCGCGGTGCGGACGCAGTGGACCGCCGACGAGGTCCGGTCGGCCGGGTCGCTCGCCGACCTGCGCCGTGCGATCGAGCGGGCCATCCCGCTGTCGGCGGGGTCCTACAACCGCAAGATCGTCGCGACGGCCGCGCCGCGCGTCGTGGAGCTCGAGGCGCTCGCCGCGTCGTCGGGCGTCGACCCGGACGCCGTGACCGGGAACTGGCGCCTGCAGCTGGGATCCCTGGGATCCGGAAATCACTTTGCTGAGGCAACAATGGACGAGACTGGCCAGGTCTGGCTGTTCCTCCACTCCGGCTCGCGCGGCGTCGGCAACAAGATCGCCCAGCGGCACATCAAGGTCGCGGCCGAGCTGTGCCGGCGCTGGTGGATCCCGCTGCCGGACAAGGACCTCGCGTACCTCGTCGAGGGGACGGACGAGTTCTGGGCGTACATCCGCGACCTGCGGTGGGCTCAGGAGTTCGCGCGCCTCAACCGCGAGGAGATGATGGACCGCGTCGTCCGCCAGCTCGCCGAGCACATGGGCGCGGACGTCGAGCGCACCGAGCAGGTGAACTGCCACCACAACTTCACCGAGAAGGAGCGCCACTACGGCAAGGACGTGTGGGTCTCCCGCAAGGGTGCCATCCGCGCCTACCCGGGCGAGCCGGGGCTGATCCCGGGCTCGATGGGGACGGCGTCGTACGTCGTCGTCGGGAAGGGCGAGCCGCGGTCGCTGTGCTCGAGCCCGCACGGCGCGGGGCGGCTGTACTCACGCAGCGCCGCGCGCCGGACGTTCACGCGCGACCAGCTCCGCGAGGCCATGGCGGGCATCGAGTACCGCGACACCGACGCGTTCCTCGACGAGATCCCGGCGGCGTACAAGGACATCGACCAGGTCATGGCCGACGCGGCCGGGCTCGTCGAGGTCCGGCACGTGCTGCGCCAGCTCGTGAACGTCAAGGGGGACTGACCGACCACGCGGTCGTCGCCCCTCGGGCACGGGATCCTCGACGGTCTGCTCACTCAGACGGACCGGGATCCCGTGCTCGGCGGGAGGGGCGTGGTCACGACGCGCGGGGCAGCGCGAGCCCGGCGACGACCTCCACGCCGGGCAGGGTGGCGAGCAGGGCCCCGGGCAGCACCAGCTTCGAGCGCCGGGCGCCGGAGCCGAGGCACGCGACCGACCCCGCGGCCACGACCAGCGGGTCGAGGAGCACGCGCCACGTGCCCGGCAGGCCGATCGGCGTGATGCCGCCGTACTCCATGCCCGACTCCGCGACCGCGCGGTCCGTCGGCAGGAACGACGCCTTGCGCACGTCGAGCAGCGCCTTGACGCGCCCGTTGACGTCCGCGCGGGTGGTCGCGCGCACGACCGCCGCCGCGATGCGCTCCTCACCGGTGCGCCGTCCGGCCACGAGCACGCAGTTCGCGGACAGCTCGAACGGGATCTCGTACGCGGCCGTCATCTCGTCCGTGTCGGCGTTGGCGGGGTCGATCTCGGCGCAGACGACGAGCTCGGCGACGTCGGGCACCGCCTCGGCCCAGCGGGCGAGCGCCGCGTGGACCGGGGGCGCCACGAGGTCCGGGTGGGCGAGCGCGGGCTCCCAGGTCAGCGTGCCGACCTGCAGGGCGGACGGCGCCACGGTGCTCCCGCCGCCCGACGGCGCAGGCGCTGCCTCGTTCACGCCGCCGGCCGGGCGTAGGTGCCGGTGAGGGTCGCGCGCGCGAGCGTGTGGAACAGCGCGTTGAACGCGACCGCGGTCGCGCTCGTGGAGGCGTCCACGCCCAGGTGCTCGACGTCGAGCGCGTGGACCGCGAGCACGTACCGGTGGGGGCGGTCGCCCGGGGGCGGGCCGGCACCTTCGTAGCCGTCGGTGCCGCCGTCGCTGCTGACCTGGAACGCGCCGTCCGGCAGGGCGAGGAGCGAGGCGGGGCCGGTCGTGGTCGCCGCACCGGTCGGCAGCGACGTCACGGACGCGGGCACGTCGACGAGGGTCCAGTGCCAGTAGCCCGCCGGCGTCGGGGCGTCGGGGTCGAACAGGTTCACCAGGAACGACCGCGTGCCCTCGGGGAACCCGGACCAGGACAGCGCGGGGGACAGGTTCTCGCCGTCGACCGTGAAGCGACGGTCGATCGGCTCCCCCTCGGCGACGTCGCTGCTCGTCAGCGAGAACGACGGGACCGGGGGGAGCAGCGGGTAGGGCTCGGGGGCGAGGGGTCGGGTGAGGTCCATGAGCCCATTCTGGGACATGGTTCGCGGTTCGGCCCGCCGTTCGCGCGCCTCGGAGGCTCCGGTTGACGGGGACCCCTGGGAGGGCGTTGACTGGTGTTGTTCGAACAGGTGTTCGAACGTTGCCTCGCCCGTACCACCGCACCACCAGGAGGAGCGATGACCCTCCTCGACGCCCCCGCGGCCCTGGACCGGGCCGCGCTGGCCCGCACCGTCCTGGCGCGCGCCGAGCAGCGGACGGGCGTCCGGCGTGCGGCGACCGAGCGGGACTGGGTGCGCACCTGGGCCGAGCCCGTGGCCTCTGCCGGGGGGCCGGCCGGCGCCGCCGCGCCGGCGGTCGCACCGGCCGAACCCGCCGAGCCGGTCTCGCTGCGCGAACCCCTCGAGGCGCCCGGCCGCTCGACGACTCCCGGCTCCGACCTGCCGGTCGCCGCCGGCGTCCGGCACCTCCTGCCCGGCGGCGTCCTGCGCCGCGGCCGCACCGTCGTCGTCACGGGCTCGCGCTCCCTGCTGCTCGCGCTGCTCGCGCGGGCGTCGGCGGACGGGGCGTGGGCCGCCGTCGTGGGGCTGCCCGCGCTCGGGCTCGTGGCCGCCGCCGAGGCCGGGGTCGACCTCGACCGGCTGGCGCTCGTGCCCGACCCCGGCCTGGACGCCCCCGTGGCCCTCGCGGCGCTCCTCGACGGCATGGACGTCGTGATCGTCGGCCCCGGGGCGGCCCTCGCCGACGCCGACCGCCGCCGCCTCCAGGCCCGCGCCCGCGAGCGCGGGACCGTGCTCCTGGCGGCCACCGCGTGGCCTGGCGCCCACGTCGTCCTCGACGCCGCCCCCGAGGGCTGGTCCGGGGCGCAGGCCGGCGCGGGCTGGCTGCGCCGCCAGCGCGTCGTCGTCGAGCGGACCGGGCGCGCCGGGTGCACCCCGGGCCGGTTCGAGGTCGCGCTCCCGCTCGGCTCGCGCGGGGCCGCGTCCTTCCGCGACCGCGCCGCGGCTCCCGACACCACTGCACCCGACGCCGCCGCGCCCGTCCCCGTGGTGCTCGACGACGCCCCTGCGGCTCGGCCCGGGCGTCCCGACCTGCGTCTGGTCGGGTGAGCGCGATGGGCCTCGTCGCCGCGCGCACCGCCGTCGTGTGGGTGCCGGACTGGCCGGTCCTCGCCGCGCTGACCGCGGCTGGGCTGGAGGTCGACCGGCCCGCCGCGGTCCACGACGGACATGGCATCCTCGCCGCGTCCGCGCTCGCCCGCGCCCGGGGCGTGCGCCGCGGCATGCGCCGCCGCCAGGCGCAGCAGGCGTGCCCCGAGCTCGTGCTCCTCGCCGCCGACGACGTCCGGGACGTCCGCGAGTTCGAGCCCGTCGCCGCGGCCGCGGAGACCGTCGTCGCCGGCCTCGAGGTCGCCCGGCCGGGTCTGCTCCTGCTGCCCGCCGACGGCCCGGCCCGCTACCACGGGTCGGAGGAGGCGCTCGCGGAGGCGCTCGCGGACGCCGTCGCGCGGGGGGCGGGGCACGAGTGCCACGTGGGCGTCGCGGACGGCATCCTCGCGGCGGTCCTCGCGGCCCGCGAGCAACGGGTCGTGCCGCGCGGCACGGCGCTCGCGTTCACCGACCCGCGCCCCCTCGGCGACCTCCTGCACGCGGCGACCGTCCCCGGGGCCGTCGGCGACGTCGCGGCGCTCGTCGACCTGTGGGGCCGCCTCGGCCTGCGCACGTTCGCCGACCTGCGCGCCCTGCCCGCGGCCGACGTCGAGACCCGGTTCGGGGCGCTCGGCGCCTGGGCGCACCGACTGGCCCGCGGCGAGGACCTGCGCCCGGCGGCGCGGCGGCGCATCGAGCCGGACCTCGCGGTCGGCCGCGAGCTCGACCCGCCCGCCGAACGGGTCGACACGGCGGCGTTCGTCGCCCGGTCGCTCGCCGAGGAGCTCTACGAGCTGCTGGTCCGGGGCGGGGTCACGTGCGGGCGCCTTCGCATCGAGGCCCGCGCGGTCGACCCGGTGGACGGGACGCCGACCGAGCTCGTGCGCGCCTGGCGCTGCGACGACGAGGCGATCGGGGGGCTGTCCGCCGCCCGCCTGACCGACCGGGTGCGCTGGCAGCTCGAGGGGTGGCTCACGTCCGCCGCGCTGGGACGGCGCGGACGTCGCACCGGCACCAGCTCCGACGAGCCGCGTCCCGCCCCGATCGTCTTCCTCGGGCTCACGGCCGAGGAGGTCGTGCGCGCCGGCGCCCACCAGGGAGGCCTGTGGGGCGCGTCGAGCGGGCAGGACGCCCGCGCCCTGCGCGCGCTCGAGCGCGTCCAGGGGCTGCTCGGCGGGGAGCAGGTGCTCGGCGTCCGGCTCCAGGGCGGCCGCGACGCGCGCGAACGCGTCCAGGTCGCGCCCTGGGGCGACGCGGCGCCCCCTGCACGCCCCGCCGACCGGCCCTGGCCCGGCGCCCTGCCCGAGCCGTCGCCCGCGAGCGTCCTCCCCGAGCCCGTCGACGTCGTCCTGCTCGACCCGAGGGGCCGGCCCGTGGCGGTGGACGACCGCGGCGGCCTCCGCGCGCCGCCGGCGACGCTCGTCGAGCCCGCACCCCCGGGCCCCGGCGAACAGGTTCGTGAGGCACGGCGTCGGGCCGTGCACCAGTGGGCGGGTCCGTGGCTGCTCGACGAGCGCTGGTGGTCGCCCCAGGCGCGCCGCGGCGCGTGGCTCCAGGTCGTGCTCGACGACGGCCGCGCCGCCCTGCTCGCGGGCACGACGGGTGCGGGCACGACGGGTGCGGGCGCGACGGGTGCGGGCACGGGCACCGGCACGACCGGCTGGCGGCTGGAGGCGCTGTATGACTGACTCCCGCACGCCCGAGCCCCGTCATGCCGACGAGCCCCGGTACGCCGAGCTGCACGCCCACTCCGCCTACAGCTTCCTCGACGGCGCGAACCAGCCCGCCGAGCTCGTCGGCGAGGCGCACCGGCTCGGCCTCGCCGGGCTCGCGCTCACCGACCACGACGGCCTGTACGGGGTCGTGAAGTTCGCGGAGGCGTCGCGCCGGGTCGGCCTGCCCACCGTGTTCGGGGCGGAGCTGCACCTGCCCGTGCAGGCCGCTGCCCGGCCCGACGGCCTGCTGGACCCGCACGCCAACCCGTCCACGGGCGCCCTCGACCCGCCCACCGGCGTCCCCGACCCGCGGGCCACGCACCTCCTCGTCCTCGCGCGCAGCCCGCAGGGCTACCGCAACCTGTCCGCCGCCATCGCGGAGGGGCACCTCGAGGCCGGGGTCAAGGGCGCGGCGACGTACCGGCTCGGCGACCTCGCCGACCGGTCGGGCGGCGAGTGGCTGATCCTCACCGGCTGCCGCAAGGGCACCGTCCGCTCGGCCCTCACCCGGGGGTGGGGCACGGGCCACGGACCGCGCCGGTCGCAGGGCCCCCGGGGGACCACGCCCGGCGTCGTGACCGCCGCCGCCTACGACGACGCGCGCGCCGAGCTCGCCCGGCTCACCGACGCCTTCGGCCGCGACGCGGTCGCGGTCGAGGTGACCCGGACCGGTCACCCCTACGACGACGCGGTCTGTGAGGCGTTGGCGGCCCTCGCGGACGAGGCCGGCCTCCCGCTCGTCGCCACCGGCGGCGTGCACTACGCGAGCCCCGCCGACGCCGACCTCGCGGGGGCGCTCGCGGCCGTCCGCGCCCGTTCCTCGCTCGACGACCTCGACGGCTGGCTGCCCGCCGCGCCCGCCGCGCACCTGCGCTCGGCCGCCGAGATGCTCGCCCTGCACCGCGACCGCCCGGACGCCGTGCCCAACGCCGCGGCGCTCGCGGCCGAGTGCGCGTTCGACCTCGACCTGCTGGCCCCGCAGCTCCCGCCCTACCCGGTGCCGGACGGGCACGACGAGGCGAGCTGGCTGCGCGAGCTCGTGCGGGTCGGCGCGGACAACCGGTACGGGCCCCCCGAGGCGGAGCGGGTGCCCGGCGCCTACGCGATGATCGAGCACGAGCTCGGCATCATCGAGCAGCTCGGCTTCCCGGGCTACTTCCTCGTGGTCTACGACATCGTGACGTTCTGCACCGAGCACGGGATCCTCGCGCAGGGGCGCGGCTCGGCGGCCAACAGCGCGGTCTGCTACGCGCTCGGGATCACCGCGGTCGACGCCGTGCGGCACGGCCTGCTGTTCGAGCGGTTCCTCGCCCCCGAGCGCGACGGCCCGCCCGACATCGACGTGGACATCGAGTCGGAGCGCCGCGAGGAGGTCATCCAGCACGTCTACGCGACGTTCGACCGCCGGCACGCCGCGCAGGTCGCGAACGTCATCTCCTACCGGCCGCGTTCCGCGGTGCGCGACGCCGCCCGCGCGCTCGGGTACGACGTCGGGCAGCAGGACGCGTGGAGCAAGTCGATCGAGCGCTGGGGGAGCCTGCGGAACGGGCAGATCGTCGAGACCCCGTGGGGGAGCCGGGACCGCACCCCGCGGGTCACGGTCGACGACCTGTCCGGCATCCCGGACCCGGTGCTCGACCTCGCGGAGCGGATGCTGCGCCTGCCGCGCCACCTGGGCATCCACTCGGGCGGCATGGTCATGTGCGACCGCCCGGTGATCGAGGTGTGCCCCGTCGAGTGGGCGCGCATGGAGGGCCGCACCGTCCTGCAGTGGGACAAGGAGGACTGCGCCGACGCGGGGCTGGTGAAGTTCGACCTGCTGGGTCTCGGGATGCTCACGGCCCTGCGGATCATGTTCGAGCAGGTCCGCGAGCGCACGGGGGAGGCGCTCACGCTGCACGGGCTGCCGCAGGACGACCCGCTCGTCTACGACCTGCTGTGCGCCGCCGACACGGTGGGCGTCTTCCAGGTCGAGTCGCGGGCCCAGATGGCCACGCTCCCGCGCCTGCAGCCGCGGCGGTTCTACGACATCGTCGTCGAGGTCGCGCTCATCCGGCCCGGCCCGATCCAGGGGCAGTCCGTGCACCCGTACATCGACCGGGCCCGGGGCAGGAAGCCCGTGACGTTCCTGCACCCCAAGCTCGAGCGCTCCCTCGGGCGCACGAAGGGCGTGCCCCTGTTCCAGGAGCAGCTCATGCAGATGGCGATCGACATCGCGGACTTCACGCCCGCCGAGGCGGACCGGCTGCGCCGGGCGATGGGCTCGAAGCGCTCGGTCGAGCGCATGGAGGAGCTGCGCGGCCGGCTGCTCGCCGGGATGGCCGGCAACGGGATCACGGGCGCGGACGCCGAGGAGGTCTACGACAAGCTCAAGGCGTTCGCGGACTTCGGCTTCCCCGAGTCGCACGCGTACTCGTTCGCGTACCTCGTGTACGCGAGCTCGTGGATGAAGGTCCACCGGCCCGCGGCGTTCTACGCGGGGTTGCTGGCGGCGCAGCCGATGGGCTTCTACTCCCCGCAGTCCCTCGCCGCCGACGCGCGGCGGCACGGGCTCGTCGTGCGGCGTCCCGACGTCCTCGCGTCCAGGGCTCAGGCGGTGATCGAGCCGAAGGCTCGACCTGAGGTCGAGGGTGCGGACGCTGACCCTCAGGTGGAGGTCGAGGGCACGGGAGAAGGTGGCCAGGTCGCCGCCGGCTCCCTGCGCGAGGGCTCGGCGTCGCCGGAGGGCTCCGCGTTCGACTTCTCCGGCCACCCGTTCGCCGTCCGGCTCGGTCTCGCCCAGGTGCGCGGCGTCGGCAAGGACCTCGCGCAGCAGATCGTCGACGAGCGGACCGCGCGCGGCCCGTTCGCGGACCTGCGCGACCTCGCACGCCGGGTCCGGCTGACGACGGCGCAGCTCGAGGCGCTCGCGACGGGCGGGGCGCTCGGCTGCTTCGGGGTCACGCGGCGCGAGGCGCTGTGGGCGGCGGGCGCGCTGTCCCAGGAGGGCCCCGACCGGCTGCCCGGCGTCTCGGTCGGGGTCGAGGCGCCCACGCTGCCCGGCATGAGCGCGGTCGAGACGGCCGTCGCCGACGTGTGGGCGACCTCCGTGTCCGTGGACAGCTACCCGACCGAGTTCGTGCGGGACGGGCTCGCCGCCCAGGGCGTCCTGCGGGTCGCGGACGTGCTCGTCCACGAGCCCGACCGGCGCGTCGCGGTCGCCGGCGTCGTGACGCACCGGCAGCGGCCCAGCACCGCGGCCGGCGTGACGTTCCTGTCGCTCGAGGACGAGACCGGGATCCTCAACGTCATCTGCACGCAGGGGCTGTGGCGCCGGTTCCAGAAGATCGCGCGGACCTCGGCGGCGCTCGTCGTGCGGGGCAAGGTCGAGCGCGCCGACGACGCGACGAACCTGCTCGCCGAGCACCTGGCGCCGCTGTCGCTGCGCGTGCCGTCGGCGTCGCGCGACTTCCACTGAGCGTGTTCGGGGCGCGTCCGTCCCGCCTCCGCATCGAGTCGGCTCCCCGCGCGCCCGCGGTGAGGCCGGGTTCGTCGATGGCCACGCGACGCCACCGTCGACGAGCGGGACGTCACCGTCGGCGACACGACGCTCAGGCGGGTGGCCGGTCGCCCTCCGGCCCGACGTCGGTCCACCCGCCGAGCTTGACGGTGAGCTTCACGGCGCGCACCGACGACATCCCGGCCGCGTACAGCGCCGTGCCCACCGACAGGAGCAGGAACCCCAGGATGTGGAAGCCGTCGACGCCGAGGAGGACCAGGCCGATCCGGTCCAGGATGAAACCCGGGGTCATCGCGACGGCGCTCAGCGCGCCGGCCGCGATCCAGCCGCCCAGCGTCTCCCGGAGCGGCAGGCGCTGCTTCGAGGCCCCGATGATCCGGGCGGGTACCGCGACGAACAGCCCGAGCATGACGGCGAGGGCGGCGCCCAGCGTCACGAGGTAGAGGAGCACGGAGCCCGCGCGCGGGACGACGAACGCGGCCGCGCCGAGGACGACCCCGACGAGCACCCCGGTCGCGACGATGCGGCCCGTCGCCTCGCGTGCGCGGCGGGCGGCCGGCGCGATCCGGGGCGGCCTCGCCTCGATGGCGTGCGCGAAGACGGTGTTGCACCACAGGGCAGCGATGCTCGCCGCGACGCACAGGGCGGTGAGCGTGAGCACGCCGGGCGCGTGCAGCTCGCGAAAGGGGGCCCCACGCAGGCCGTGCTGCTTGAGGTCCCACATCACGACCCACACCCACACCGCGGGCACGAGCTGGACGAGCGTGAGCCGCCAGTTGAGCACCAGCAGCCGGATCCCGCGCAGCAGGAGTACGAGCGTCCCGGCGGCCCACGCGACGGGGAGGAGCCACCGGCGGGACGCCCCGATGCGCCGGGCCCCGGCCTCGAGGGCGCGGGGGTCGCCGTCGGCCACGAACCGCGCGAGCGCGATCGCCCATCCGAGCGCGGCGCGGGGAGCCTGCTCGGGCGGCGGGTCGGGCGGGTGCGCCGTGGCGGGGTGGTGCTGCGTCACGGTCGGAACGGTAGCGCGACCTCACCACGCGGCGGCGAGCAGACGCGCCAGGAGCTCGTCGGGGTCGACCGCGAGTCCCCGGGCGGTGAACCAGCCGGCCATGGTCCGGCAGTCGCGGTGCAGCAGGTCCGTGCTGAACGGGTTGGCCGCCAGGTCGACGATCTGCGGCACGTCGATCACGACGAGCCGGTCGCCGTCGGCGAGCACGTTGTAGGGGGAGAGGTCGCCGTGCGCGTACCCGAGGCCGGCGAGCGTCGTCATGGCGTCCTCGACCTGCGCCCAGTAGTGCTCGAGCAGCTCGCGGCCGGGCCGGGTCTGCGCGAGCCGCGGCGCCGCGGTGGGGGCGTCGTCGCGGTCGCCGTCCGGGGTGCCGACGAACTCCATGAGCACCTCGGTCCCGTCGACCTGGACGGGGTAGGGCACGGGCACCCCGGCGGACCACAGCTCGCCCAGCGCGGCGAACTCCGCCGACGCCCACTGGCTCTGTGCCACGAGACGCCCCCAGGACGACTTGCGGTCGAGGGCGCGCTGGTCGCGCGTCCGCCGCACCCGCCGGTCCTCGGTGTAGACGCTGTCGCGGTGGAACGCGCGGTGCTCGCGGGCGCGGTACCGCTTGGCGGCGAGCAGGCACGACGACGCCGCGTCCGGCCAGGTGCGCGGCGCGGCCGGGTCGTCGGGGACGGCGCGGCGCAGGAGGAACACGTCGGCCTCCTTGCCGGTCTTGAGGACGCCGAGCTCGGTGTCGATCGCGGCGTCGGCGGTCACGAGCCAGGACGGTACGGGGTCGGGGCCGCGGGCGCCCTTCTCCACGCTGTGCCAGGTCGACCAGCGCCGGTCGGGGCCGAGGTCGTCGGGCAGCAGCGCAGGGCTGTCGTCAGCGGTGAGGACGACGTCGACGCCGTCACGGCCGACGCCCTCGAGCTCATCGCGTGAGCCGCCGGCGTGACCGCGGGTGGCCCGGTGGACGAGTGAGGGCTCGCCGTCGTCCCAGCGCTCGCGGCGCGAGCCGCGCCGGGGACGCTCGGAGAAGGAACGGTCGGAGAAGGAATCGGTGAAGGACGGGCGGAGGTCGTCGGAGTACGACACGGTGGGGCTCCTGGGGCAGACGGAGCCCGGGCGTCAGCGCGCGGGGCTCCGGTACGGGAGGGGGTGGCGGGTGCGCGCACGGGCGCGCGTCAGGACATCGGCCACGACGCACCTCCTCGGTCCCAGGACCCCGCTGGTCGGGGCCTTCCGACGCAACCTCCCACGGCAGCCGGCCCGGCCGCCAGCTCTTTTTCGTCCGACGCTAGTGACCGACCGTCGCGGCGACCCGTGCGTACGCGTCGGCGGTGTCGAAGCCCATCTGCTCGAGCAGCGCCCACCCGACACCGAGCACCGCGTACGCGCTGACGGGCACGAGGAGCGTCCACTCCCGTCGCGACCCGGCGTCGCCGAGGATCGGGAGCGCGACGTTGCCGCCGCGCTTCCACACGTCGTTGAGGACGTTCGTGCTCGCCCACCACCGCGGCGGACGGTGCCGGATCGGCCACAGCAGCGGGACCCCGCCGGTCGTGAGCAGGTCGCCGACCAGGTGCACGCTGCAGCCGATCCCGACGGCCAGCGGGAGCCACGTCCACTCGGTCGGCGAGAAGAAGGCGACGAGCGTCGCGATCGTGAGCGCGCCGAGCCACGGCGCGACCTTCCCGCGCACGAGGTGGAGCGCCTTCAGCGCGTACGACACGAGCAGCACGGCGAGCACCCCGGCCCCCACGTCGACGACGCCGAAGCCGTCCACGGTCATGCGCCAGTGGCCCAGCAGCCACGCCAGCCCGGTGAAGACGGCGACCCCGAGGATCGAGTGCGTGGCGTGCCGGTGCCCGCCCGAGACGGCGCTCACGCCCCGGCACACCCAGTGCGAGACCGGGGGCAGCGAGTTGGCGATCGTGCCGTCGTGGTGGTCGGCGTCGGGCAGGAGCGCCGCGCCCGCGCACACGACGGCCCCGGTCGCCACGCCGACGTGCGAGACGGGGTACCAGCCGAACGCGAACGGTGCCGTCGCCGTCGCCGCGACCCATGCGGCCGCGCCCGTCGCGGCGTGGTGCCCACCCATCATGGTGAGGATTCGACCATCCCGGGACCGACCGGTCCAAATCGCTCGTGGCGTCACACGGACGTAGCGCACCCGACACACGGCGGCAGCACGTGGCGTCTACCGTCACGCCATGACGACGCACGCCGTGACGGGCCCGGGCCCGACCCTCGCCGGACGGACCGCCGGCGACGCCGGCCTGCCGCCGCACCTCGTCGTGCCCGCCGGCGCGGACGTGCTCGCGCTCGCCGGGGCGTGGTACGAGGGGGCGCGCTGGCTCGTCAGCCCCGCCGACGCGCGGTCGCGGACGCTTCCCGTCGTCGCGGTGGGCGCACGGTTCCGCGGGGCGCGCGCCGAGGCGCCCGTCGTGGTCCCCCGCCTCGAGCTCGCGCCCGGCGTCGTCGTCGAGGGTCCGCTCGCGCCCGGAGGGGCGGTGGCCGCGGCCGCGGTCGCGCGGGCCCGGCTCCGGCCCGAGGTCGACACCTACAGCGTGCCGGCCGACCCCACCGCGACCGCGTGGGCCACCGCTGCCGCGCGGCACGCCGGGGGCGCCGTCGTCGTGGGCACGGAGGTCGTCGCGCCGCGGCCGTACGACGCGCTCGTGCCGCTCACCGTCTACGCGCCCGGCCCCGCCGACCTCGCGGGGGTCGCCGCGCTCCTCCACAACGCCCTGCCCCTCGCGCAGCCGGTCCGCACCCCGGCGAGCCCCTCCGCGGACCCCGACGCCCTCCGCCACGACCTCGACTACGACGGCTCCGTCGTCGTGCGGCCCGGCGCGGCAGGCGCCGGCATGCCGCCCGCGCTCCGGACCGTCGACTGGCGCCGCGTCGGCCCCCACACCTGCACGATCACCTGGCACCCGCCCCTGCCCGACGACGACGCGCCCCTCGACCTGGTCTCCCTGCGCCGGGCCGCGCCGTGGCTCGTGCGTGCGGCGCGCGCCCTGCGCGACGGACTCGGCGGCACGGTCCTCGACGCCGAGGGCTTCGTCGTCGACGACGCGGCGCTCGCGGCCCTCGCTGCGGGCCGGTAGCCGCTCGTCGCGCCGGCGCCGGGCCGCTCGGCGATGATGGGCGCGTGACCTCGCAGACAGCGCCGCAGGGCGTCGTCCCGACCGGCGAGGACGAGCGGTTCCGGCCGAGGCCCTGGCAGCGCGTCGCGTTCGGCGCGGTCGCGGCGGGCCTGCGCGCGACGCTCGTCGTCTCGCCCCGCCCCACGTGCCGGCTCGTGCGGCACCTGTTCGCGCGCTCGACGGTCGACCGCGCGGCGCGGCAGCTCGCCGAGGCGCCGCCCGTGGACGCCGTCCTGGACGAGCGCTACGGCGACGGCCCGCTCGCCCGCCTCGACGTGTACGTCCCGGAGGGCGCGGCGCGCGCCGGCCGGGCACTTCCCGTGGTGGTCTGGACGCACGGCGGGGCGTTCGTCGGCGGGACCAAGGACGAGCTCGCCGGCTACCTGCGCACGCTCGCGGCCCGCGGGTTCGCGGTGGTGGCGGTCGGCTACGACCGTGCGCCCGAGGCCCGCTACCCGGGGCCCGTCCGGCAGGTCGTCGCCGCGCTCGCGCACGTCGTGCGGGAGGCGGGGCGCCTGCACGTGGACCCGGCGCGCGTCGTGCTGGCGGGAGACTCCGCGGGCGCCCAGATCACTGCCCAGGTCGCGGCCGCGCTCACCACCCCGGCGTACGCCCGGCTGCTCGACGTCGAGCAGCCCGTGGCGGCGGACGCGCTGCGGGGCGCCGTGCTGTGCTGCGGCATCTACGACCTCACGAAGGTGCCCGACGACGGGCCGTTCCGGCACGTGCTCGGCGCGATCGGCTGGGCGTACTCGGGCCGCCGGCAGTTCCGCGACGACCCCGAGTTCCTCGCGTCGGTCGACGTCGGCGCCCACGTCACGCCCGCGTTCCCGCCCGCGTTCGTCACCGCGGGCGGCGCGGACCCCCTCGAGCCGCAGTCGCGCGCGTTCGCGGAGCTGCTGGCGGCGCAAGGCGTCGCCGTGGAGCCGCTGTTCCCCGGGGACGGCGGCGGGCCGCCGCTCGGCCACGAGTACCAGCTCGAGCTCGACACCGACGACGGCGCGGCGGCCTTCGAGCGGATGGTCGCGTTCGTCCGTGCGAGGGTGGGCGGATGAGCGGTCACCTGGAGCTCACGGACTGGCGGCGCCGCGTCGCCGAGCTGTACGCGCACGTGCGGGACCGTGCCGCAGCCGACCCGGCGGCCGCGCACGCGGACTGGCGCGAGGGTCGCGACCGCCTGTTCCGCGAGCACCCGCAGAGTGCGCTGCCGGCGGACGACCCGCTCCGCGCGTCGGGCCTGCCGTACTGGGCCTACGACCCGGCGCTGCGGTTCGAGCTCCCGGTGCTCGCCGCGGAGCCCGCGTCCCTCGCGCTCGGGACCGGCGACGACGGGACGACGACGCTCGAGCGGGTCGGCCGCGTCGAGGTGCCGGACGTCGGCGCGCTGGACGTGTGGTGGCTCGCGCAGTACGGCGGGGGCCTGTTCCTCCCGCTGCGGGACGGCACGGCCGGGTCCGGCTCGTACGGGGGAGGCCGCTACCTCCTCGACACCGCGAAGGGCGCGGACCTGGGCGGCGCCCACGACACGCTCGTCGTCGACCTCAACTTCGCCTACCACCCGTCGTGCCGGTACGACCCGCGCTGGGTGTGCCCGCTCGCTCCGGCGGGCAACCGCACGAGCGTGCCCGTCGAGGCGGGCGAACGGCTCTAGCCGGCCCGCGGCGGGCCGGCCCCGCACGTGTCGGGCGTACCGCGCGTCTGCGACGGGCGTGGGAACGGGACGTGACGATCCGGCGACACGTGCGCCCCGGGGCCGGAATGTGCTCGTCGCGGCGCGCCGCGGCGGCCCATACTCGGGAGAGCGGGCCGTTCCGCCCGCTCGGAGGACCGGGGAGGTGACGGCGATGACGCGCACGACGACGGGCTGGACCGCGCACGCGGCAGCCCGCCAGCCCGCGCCCGCGCACCGGTTCGCGGGTGCCGACCGGCTCGTCCGGTCGAGCACGCTGCTCCTCAACGCCTCCTACGAGGTCCTGTGCTTCGTCGAGACGCCGCGCGCGCTCACGCTGCTCGTCAACGAGCAGGTCGACGTCGTCCAGGCGGCGCCCGACCGGTTCGTGCACTCCCGGCACCTGACGCTGCCCTGGCCGACCATCGTCGCGCTGCGGCACTACGTGCTCGTCCCGTACGACGTGCGCGCCACGACCGAGACCGCGAGCCGCAGCCAGGTCCTCGCGCGCGACAAGCACACGTGCGCCTACTGCGGCGGCCGGGGCACCACGATCGACCACGTCGTGCCGCAGTCCCGCGGCGGGCTCAACACCTGGACGAACCTGGTCGCCTGCTGCGCGCCCTGCAACAACCGCAAGGCCGACAGCACCCCCGAGGAGGCCGGCATGAGGCTGCTGTTCGAGCCCCACCCGCCCCGCGACGCGAGCACGCTGCAGCGGATGGTGTGGGACCTCGTCGGGCGCGGGTGACGTCCGCGGCGGGCCGCTCCCGGACGTCGTCCGGACGTCGTCCGGGGGTTCGAAACCTGCCCCCGCTTCGTGCTATGTTTCTACCCGCGCCCCGACGGGAAGCGCCGGTGAGAACCCGGAGCTGACCTCGAGGTCGATCACCTGTCCGGGTGGCGGAATGGCAGACGCGCTAGCTTGAGGTGCTAGTGCCCTTTATCGGGCGTGGGGGTTCAAGTCCCCCTCCGGACACTCGTTGAGACAGCGACACCGAAGGCCCCGACCGGGAACGGTCGGGGCCTTCGGCGTTCCCGGGCGGTGACGTTCCTCGCGGTGATCCGCGAGTCTCGGCGCGTGTCGCTGCACTCGTCCTCCCCGGGCGGCAGACTGGGACCTCCGACGACGGAGGGTGGTCAGATGACGAACGGTGCCGCGGGGGACCAGGCGACGACGGGCGCGCCGTCGCCGGGGTCCAAGCCGCCCGCGGGGGTCAGCCCGGCGGCCCGCCGCGTGGCGGGCGCGCGGCGCAACCCGAGCGTCGTCGGCGTGACCCCCGAGCCCGTGCCGCTGTGGCTGCGCACCATGGCCGGGTGGATCTGGCGCCTCCTGCTCATCATCGTCGCGGTCGCGCTCGTGTTCTGGGCGACCAGCCAGGTGCGCCTGCTGTTCATCGCGCTGTTCGTCGCGTTCGTGTTCACGTCCGTGCTGCGGCCCGTCGTCAAGCTCTTCGAGCGGGTGATGTGGCGCTGGCTCGCCGTCATGCTCACCCTCCTGCTCGCGATCGCCGTCGTCGGGGGGCTCGTCACCTACGTGGTCGCCTCGGTCGCCGGCCAGTGGGCCGACCTGGCCGAGCAGTTCAACGCCGGGCTCCAGCAGATCCTCGACTTCCTCAACGGCAGCCCGTTCCACCTCAACCTGCAGCTCAGCGACCTCAACACGTGGGTCGACCGGGGGCGCGAGTGGCTCACCCAGCACTCGGGCGACATCGCGAGCACCGCGTTCTCGCAGGCGGGCTCCGTCGCCGAGGTCTTCACCGGCCTCGCCCTCGCGATCTTCTGCACGATCTTCTTCCTCGCGCGCGGGACCGAGATGTGGACCTGGTTCCTCAACCAGATGCCGTCCGGGAGCCGCGAGCCGCTCATGGCGGCGGGCGGCGCCGGCTGGTACACCTTCTCCGGGTACGCCCGCGGCACCGTGATCATCGCGCTGACCGACGGCATCCTCGCGGGGATCTGGCTGACGATCCTGCGCGTCCCGCTGGCAGCCCCCCTCGCCGTGCTCGTGTTCATCGGCGCGTTCATCCCCCTGATCGGGGCGCCCCTCGCGATGGTCGTCGCGATGATCGTGGCGCTCGCGACCCACGGCGTGTGGTCGGCGGTGCTCGTCGGGATCGGCATCGCGATGATCGGGCAGCTCGAGGGCCACGTGCTCCAGCCGCTCGTGATGGGCCGGCAGGTCTCCCTGCACCCGGTGGTGGTCGCGTGCAGCGTCACCGCGGGCACCCTGATCGGGGGGCTGCTCGGCGCGATCATCGCGGTGCCGCTGGTGGCCGTCACCTGGTCCGTCTACTCGCGCCTGCACACGCCCGACCCGCCGATGGACGAGGGAGACCGGGCGGAGGCCGCGCACGACGTCGAGCCGCAGCCGGACACGGAGCCCGCGGACTGAGAAGGTCGCCCGGGTCGCTCGTGTGACGATGGGGCGCATGACGTCCGACGCCGCACCCGCCCTCGACCCAGCCAACCCCTTCGCCGCGCCGTCCGGCCTGCCGTACGAGCTCCCCGACTTCGCCACGATCCGCGCGGAGCACCACCTGCCCGCCGCCCGCGCCGGCATGGCCGAGCAGCTCGCCGAGGTCCGCGCCCTCGCCGCGCAGGGCGAGCCCCCGACCGCGGAGAGCGTCCTCGACGCGTTCGAGCGCACCGGCCAGCTCCTGCGCCGCGCCGCGACGGCCTTCTTCAACGTGCTGAGCGCCGACTCGACGCCTGAGCTCGAGGCCGTCGAGGCCGAGCTCGCGCCCGAGCTCGCCGCCCACGAGGACGCGATCTACATGGACCGCGACCTGCACGCGCGCTTCTCGGCGCTCGCTGACCGGGCCGCGTCCGGCGAGGTGGCGCTCGACGACCAGCAGGCCTGGCTCCTCGAGCGGACCCTCGAGCGCTTCGCCCGCGCCGGGGTCGCGCTCGACGACGACGACCAGGCGCGCCTGCGCGAGCTCAACACCCGCCTGACCTCGCTCGAGGCGAGCTTCGGGCGGACGCTGCTCGCGGCGTCCAACGCGGCCGCCGTCCTCGTCACCGACCCGGCCGACCTCGCCGGGCTGCCCGACGACGCCGTCGCCGCGGCCGCGCAGGCCGCCCGCGACGCGGGGCACGCCACGGGGGAGGACGCCGATGCCGAGCGCGGCCCCTGGCTGCTCGAGCTGCAGCTGCCCACCCAGCAGTCGGTCGTCGCGAGCCTGGACCGTGCGGACGCACGGGCCCGCGTCCAGGCCGCCGCCGAGTCGCGGGGCACCGGGGGAGACCACGACACGCGCGCCGTCCTGCTCGAGATCGCGCGCCTGCGGGCCGAGAAGGCCGGGCTCCTCGGGTACGCCCACTACGCCGACTACACCGCCGCGGACGGCACCGCGCGGACCGGCGCCGCCGTCGCCGACGTGCTCGCCCGGCTCGCCCCGCCCGCGGTCGCCAACGCGCGCCGCGAGGGCGCCGACCTGGCCGCGTACGCCCGCGGGTCCGCCCTCGACGTGACCGCCGTGGACAGGCCGGGCGCGGACGACGTCGCGGCGAGCGACTGGGCCTACCTGTCCGACCGGCTGCGCACCGCCCGCCACGACCTCGACGCGACGGCGCTGCGCCCGTACCTCGAGCTCGAGCGCGTCCTGCAGGACGGCGTCTTCCGCGCCGCGAACCTGCTCTACGGGCTGGTGTTCGCGGAGCGGCACGACCTGGTCGGCTACCACCCGGACGTGCGCGTCTTCGAGGTGTTCGACGAGGCGACCGCGGCGCCGGGCGGCGGCCCGGGCGCCCCGGGCGAGGGGGTCGGCCTGTTCCTCGCGGACCACTACACGCGCGCGTCCAAGCGGGGCGGCGCGTGGATGAACAACCTCGTGGACCAGAACCACCTGCTCGGGCAGCGTCCCGTGGTGGTCAACAACCTCAACATCCCGAAGCCGCCCGCGGGCAGCCCGACGCTGCTCGAGTGGGACAACGTCATCACCCTGTTCCACGAGTTCGGGCACGCGCTGCACGGCCTGTTCTCCGACGTGCGCTACCCGTCGCGGTCCGGCACCGAGGTACCCCGCGACTTCGTGGAGTACCCGTCCCAGGTCAACGAGATGTGGGCCTGGGAGCCGCAGATCCTGCGCGCCTACGCCGTCCACCACGTCACCGGGGAGCCCATGCCGTCGGCCTGGGTCGACACCCTGCTCGCCACCCGGCAGTGGGGCGAGGGCTTCGCCACGACGGAGTACCTCGCGGCCGCGCTCCTCGACCAGGCGTGGCACCGCCTGGCCCCGGGCGACGTCCCCACGGACGCGGGCGACGTCGCCGCGTTCGAGGCGGCCGCCCTCGCCGCGGTGGGCGTGGACTACGCGCCCGTCCCGCCGCGCTACCGCTCCACCTACTTCAACCACGTGTTCGGGGGCGGCTACGCGGCCGGCTACTACGCCTACATCTGGTCGGAGGTCCTCGACGCCGACACCGTCGAGTGGTTCCGCGAGAACGCCGGCCTGCGCCGCGAGAACGGCGACCGGTTCCGGCGCACCCTCCTCGCCCGCGGCGGGGGCACCGACCCCATGGACGCGTTCCGCGAGCTGCGCGGGCGCGACCCGGAGATCGCTCCGCTCCTCGAGCGCCGCGGGCTCGCCTGAGGCCCGGCGCCGTCACGTCCGACCGCCCTGCGGACGCCCCGCCCCGCCGTGGCGGGGCGCCCGTGGGCGGCGGGTAGCGTGACCCCATGACCGCGACGCACGCCACCCAGCCCCCCGCGCCCGTGCCCTCGGCGGAGGACGAGGTCGTCGACATCTGCCGCGACCTGCTCCGCATCGACACGTCGAACTACGGGGACGGCTCCGGGCCCGGCGAGCGCGCTGCCGCCGAGCACGTGGCTGCGCTCCTGGCCGAGGTCGGGCTCGACGTCGACGTCTTCGAGTCCGCGCCGGGCCGCACCAGCGTCGTGACCCGGGTGGAGGGCGCCGACCGCACCCGGCCCGCGCTCGTCGTGCACGGTCACCTCGACGTCGTGCCGGCGCGCGCGGACGACTGGAGCGTCGACCCGTTCGCGGCCGAGGAGCGCGACGGCATGCTGTGGGGCCGCGGCGCCGTCGACATGAAGGACATGGACGCGATGATCCTCGCGGTCCTGCGCCGCACGATCCGGGAGGGCCGCAAGCCCGCCCGCGACCTCGTCGTCGCGTTCTTCGCGGACGAGGAGGCCGGCGGCGTGCAGGGGGCGCAGTGGGCCGTGAACGAGCGCCCCGAGCTCTTCGAGGGCGCCACGGAGGCCGTGAGCGAGGTCGGCGGGTACAGCGTCGACGTCGACGGGCACCGCGCCTACCTCCTCCAGACCGCCGAGAAGGGCCTGTGGTGGCTGCGCCTCGTCGCCGACGGCAAGGCAGGCCACGGCTCCCAGGTCAACGCCGACAACGCCGTGACCCGGCTCGCCGGGGCCGTCGCCCGCATCGGCGCCCACCGCTGGCCCCTGCGCCTCACGCCCACCGTGGACGCGCTGCTGCGCGGCGTCGCCGACCTCACGGGGCTGCCCTACGACCCGCACGACCCCGACGGCGTCGACCGCCTCGTCGCCGCGCTCGGGCCTGCCTCGGCGTTCGTCGGCGCGACCGTCCGCCACACCGCGAACCCCACCCAGCTCGACGCCGGGTACAAGGCGAACGTCGTGCCGGGCAGCGCGTCCGCCACGATCGACGCCCGGTTCCTGCCCGGCCACGAGGACGAGGCCGAGGCCCAGCTCCGGGCGCTCGCGGGCGAGGGCGTGCGGTTCGAGACGATCCACCGGGACGTCGCGCTCGAGGTGCCCTTCTCGGGCGGCCTGGTCGACGCGATGTCGGCGGCGCTGCTCGCGGAGGACCCGGGCGCTTCCGTGCTGCCGTACACGCTCTCGGGCGGCACGGACAACAAGTCGCTGTCGCGGCTCGGGATCACGGGCTACGGCTTCGCGCCGCTGCGCCTGCCCGCGGACCTCGACTTCGCGGGCATGTTCCACGGCGTCGACGAGCGCGTGCCCCTCGACGCGCTGCGCTTCGGGGTGCGCGTGCTGGACCGGTTCCTCGCGACCTGCTGAACTCCGCCGCCACCCCTGCTGCCAGTCACGCGAGCAGCGCGTCGAGCATGCCCCGCAGCCGGGTCACGTACCCGCCGCCGAACAGCACCGCGTGCACCGCGACCGGGTACACCTGGTGGCAGGCGACGCGGCGCCGCCAGCCCGGCGCGAGCGGGTGGGTGGCGTCGTAGGCGGCCAGGACGACGTCGAGGTGGGGCGCGCCGAACAGGGCGAGCATCGCGAGGTCGGCCTCGCGGTGGCCGCCGTGGGCGGCGGGGTCGATCAGGACGGCCTCCACCGCGCCGGTGCCGCCGGACCCGTCGGCGCCGCCTGTCGTCGCGGTCGCGGGTGCCCACAGCACGTTGCCCGACCACAGGTCCCCGTGCACGCGCGCGGGCGGCTCGCCGGTGTCCCAGCGCCCGGCCCGGTCGGCGAGCCGGTGCAGCCCGTCGGCGTCCGGCCGGGCGAGCGCGCCGCGCGTGACCCCCTGGGCGGCGACGGGGCGCAGCCGGGCCTCGCCCCAGAAGGCCGCCCACGTGTCCCACGCGCCGGTCGGCAGGGGCAGCGGGTCGTCGAGGGGCCCGAAGAACGCGTCGCCCGACCAGCCGGGCGGTGGGCTGCCCCAGGCGGGGGCCCCGGCGTCGTGCAGGACGGCCAGCTCACGCCCGAACCGTGCGGCGGCGTCGGCGGTCGGCGCAGCGGGCTCGATGCGCTCGAGGTCGAGGTGGCCGTCGCCCACGCCCTTCACGCGCACGACGCGCGGCCCGCTCGGGCCGTCGGGCACCAGCGGGCGCCACGCGTCCCCGAGCCACGCGAGACCCGCCGCCTCGCACCGGAAGAACCCCGCGGGGGCGTCGGCACGCTGCTTGCGGAAGGTCGCGCCGTCGGGCGCCGGGGTCGCGGGCACGGCCGTCACGCGCGGGCGGACGAGCGGCTCAGAGCGTGGACTGCACGCGGATGATGCGGCGGCGCAGCTGCACGCGACGCTCGCCGCCGACGTAGAGCACGGTGCGGTGCAGCTCCCACCGTCCGTACTCCGCTTCCTCGGTGAGGGCACGGCGCGCGTCCGCGCGGCTCGTGCCCCGGTCGAAGCGCATCGTCCGGTACTCGTACTGGGACTCGGACGTGCGACGCGACCGGTGGGACATGGGGCCTCCTCGGGTGCCGGACCAGTTGACTGTCCATTGTGCCCCGCCCGGCGCTACCGTTCGCATATGACCGCTGACCCGCGCGCCGCCCTGGACCGTCTCGTCGCCGCGCTCGAGGCGCACTACAACGCGATCGCTGCCCGCCGCAGCGACGACGACCCCGCCGTCGACGACGCGTACGACGTCCTCGCGGACGCGTTCGAGGTGTACGACGAGGCGGTCCTGCAGTCGTTCGGCGAGGTGCTGCCGTTCGCCCTCGTGGAGGACGACGACGAGGACGACGAGCACGACGATGATGATGATGACGACGACGACGACGACGACGACGAGGACGACGAGCACCACGACGACGACCACGAGTTCGACGAGGACAGGGACCAGGAGGAGCGGGCGTTCCGCGCCCGCTGAGCCGAGCCCACGCTGAGCCGGTCCGAGCCCGTCCGGGCCCCGCGCCGACCTGACCCTGCCGGGCGGTCGCGCTGCGCCGTCCTGCGCCTGCCGGCGACGCCCTGTCAGAGAGGGGCGGCGCCGTCCCAGCGCTCGGGCTGTCCGGCGTCGGGCGCGGACACGTCGTCGAGGGCGTCGTAGAGCTCCGCGGGCAGCGCGAGGTCGAGGGCGGCGAGCGACGCGCGCAGCTGCGCGGGGGTGCGGGCGCCGACGACCGCCGACGCCACGTCGGTGCGCGCGAGCAGCCAGGCGAGAGCCACCTCGTGCGGCGCGCGCCCCAGCCCCGCCGCCGCTGTAGCGACGGCCTCCACGACCGCCGTCGCCCGCGCGTCGAGGTGCTCGGACACGAAGGCGCCGAGGTGCGGGGACGCCGCCCGAGAGTCGGACGGCACCGCGCCCCGGTACTTCCCGGTGAGGACGCCGCGCCCGAGCGGCGACCACGCGAGCAGCCCCTGCCCGAGGGCTCGGGCGGCCGGCAGCGCGTCGCGCTCGGCGTCCCGCCGCACGAGCGAGTACTCGAGCTGCAGGGCCACCAGGGGCGCCGGCGTGCCGGCGAGCAGCCCGGTCAGGTGCGACGACGCCCACGCGGGGTGGTTCGACACCCCGACGTACCGGGCGCGCCCGGACGAGACGACGTGCTGCAGGGTGTGAGCGACCTCGCCCGGCGGGGTGGCGGCGTCGGGCGTGTGCACGACGAACAGGTCGACGTGGTCGGTGCCGAGGCGGGCGAGCGAGGCGTCGAGGCCGCCCAGCAGGGAGCGGCGGGAGGTGTCCGCCCGGACGCCGTCGCGACCGCGGACGAGGCCCGCCTTGGTGCACAGCACGACGTCGGCCCGGTCCACCTGGCCGTCGAGCAGCGACCCCAGCACCCGCTCGGCGTCCCCGCCGCCGTACGACGCGGCGGTGTCCACGAGCGTGCCGCCGGCGTCCAGGAAGTCCCGAACCTGGTCGGCGGCGTCGAGCGCGTCGGTGTCCCGTCCCCACGTCATGGTCCCGAGGCCGAGCTCCGACACCCGCAGACCGCTGCTACCGACGAGGCGTTGCTCCATGCGCGGCAGGGTATCGTGGCGCCCCGTGTCGATGTGGCAAGCCATCCTGATGGGCCTCGTGCAAGGCCTCACCGAATACCTGCCGGTGTCCTCCTCGGCGCACCTGCGCATCGTCGGGGAGCTGATCGGCGCGGGCGACCCCGGCGCCGCCTTCACGGCGATGATCCAGATCGGCACCGAGGCGGCCGTCCTGCTGTACTTCCGCCGCGACATCAAGCGGATCTGCGTGGCCTGGTGGCATGCCGTCACGGGCAAGCAGGGCGCGGACCGGGCGGCCCGGTTCGGCGCCCACGACCCCGACGCGCGCATGGCCTGGTACATCGCGCTCGGCTCGCTGCCGATCATCGTGCTCGGGCTCGCGTTCCAGGACGCCATCGAGACGCACTTCCGCAACCTGTGGCTCATCGCGATCACGCTGGCCGTGTTCGGCCTGATCCTCGGCTGGGCGGACCGGCGCGGGGCCCACGTGCGGACCCTCGACGAGATGACGCCGCGCCGCGCGACCGCGTTCGGGTTCGCGCAGGCCCTCGCGCTCATCCCCGGCGTCTCTCGGTCGGGCGGCACCATCACCGCGGGTCTGCTCATGGGGTTCACCCGCGAGGCCGCCGCCCGCTACTCGTTCCTCCTCGCGGTGCCCGCCGTGCTCGGCTCCGGGCTGTTCGAGCTCGCCAAGTCGGTCGGCGGCGACAGCGTCGCCGGGGCACCGGGGTTCGGCCCCACGCTCGTCGCGACGATCGTGTCGTTCCTCGTCGGGTACGTCGTGATCATCGGCTTCCTCAAGATCGTCTCGACGTTCTCGTACAAGCCGTTCGTCGTGTACCGGCTCGGGCTCGCCGTCCTCGTCGCGCTGCTGCTCCTCGGGGGCGTGCTCGAGCCCGTCGGGAACCTCGCCGGCGCCGTCTGACGCGCTCGCCGCGGGTGCCGTCGTCGGGCCGGCGAGTCCCGGACGCGGGCCGGGGCGAGGTCCGGTCCCACCTAGACTGAGCGCGTGCACTCCTGGCCCGCGCCGCAGATCCCCGCCCTCCCGCCGGCTCCCACCACCGAGGCCGGCTCTGCCGAATCCCTCGAGATCCGGGTCCACGACTCCAGCACCGGTGAGCTCGTCGTCGCCGCCCCCGGGGCGCACGCGCGGATGTACGTGTGCGGGATCACTCCCTACGACGCGACCCACCTGGGGCACGCCGCGACGTACGTGGCGTTCGACCTCCTGCAGCGCGCCTGGCGCGACGCCGGCAAGCGCGTCACGTACGCGTCCAACGTGACCGACGTCGACGACCCGCTGCTCGAGCGCGCGGACGCCACCGGCGTCGACTGGCGCCAGCTCGCGGCCTCCCAGACCGCGCTGTTCGCCGAGGACATGGCAGCCCTCGGCGTCATCCCGCCCGACGTGTACGTCGGCGCCGTCGAGTCCGTGCCCGACGTCGCCCGCGCCGTCCGCGAGCTCGTCGCCTCGGGCGCCGCCTACCGGGTGCCGCTCGAGGACGGGGCCGGGGGAGACCGGCCCGACCTCGGCGACGTCTACGCGGACCTGTCCGCGGACGCCGCGTTCGGGGCCGTGTCGCGACTCGACCGGGACGAGATGCTCGCCCTGTTCGCGGAGCGCGGCGGGGACCCAGACCGGCCCGGCAAGCGCGACGCCCTCGACCCGCTCCTGTGGCGGCGCGAGCGTCCCGGCGAGCCCGCGTGGGACGGCGGAGACCTCGGGGCCGGCCGACCCGGCTGGCACATCGAGTGCGCGCTCATCGGCGCCCACGGGCTCGGGCCCGGCTTCGACGTCCAGGGCGGTGGGATCGACCTGCTGTTCCCGCACCACGAGATGTCCAGCTCGCACCTGCGCGTCCTGCCGGACGACCTCTTCGACGCGACCGGCGCCGACGCCGCCGAGGCGCCCGGGACGGACGCCGTGCCCGCCGGCCGGCGCGCGGCGCGCGTCAACCTGCACGCCGCCCTGCTCGCGTACGAGGGCGAGAAGATGAGCAAGTCCCGCGGGAACCTCGTCTTCGTCTCCGCGCTCCGGCGCGCCGGGGTCGACCCCATGGCCATCCGCCTCGCGATCCTCGCCCACCACTACCGCACCCCGTGGGAGTGGACCGACGCTGACCTGGTCGAGGCCGGGCGGCGTCTGGACCGCTGGCGGTCCGCGCTCTCCGGCAACGGGGGCCCGTCCGCCGACGCGGCGCTCGCCGCCGTCCGCGCCGCGCTCGCCGACGACCTCGACGCACCGCGCGCGCTCGGCGCCGTCGACGCCTGGGCCGACCGGGCGCTCGCGGCCGGCGCGAGCGACGAGGACGGGTGGCACGAGGGCGCGCCCGGCGTCGTCGGCCGCGCCGTGGACGCGCTGCTCGGCGTGCGCCTGTGACGGGAGATGCCTCCGAGCCGGGCGACCGCTACGAGCTGAGCGACGACCCCGCGCGCGTCGACGTCGACGCCGTCTGGGACTTCCTGTCCACCGACGCGTACTGGGGCCGGTGGCGCACCCGCGCCGACGTCGAGGCCCAGCTCGCCGGCGCGTGGCGGGTCGTCGGCGCCTACGGCCCGGACGGTCGCCAGGTCGGCTTCGCCCGCGCGGTGTCCGACGGCGCCGGGTTCGCCTACCTCGCCGACGTCTACGTCGACCCGGCCCACCGCGGCCACCGGCTGGGGCACCGCCTCGTGGAGACCATGATCGACGGCGGCCCCGGCACCGACTTCCGCTGGGTGCTGTTCACGCGCGACGCCCACAGGCTGTACGCGTCGCACGGCTTCGAGGATCCCGGGCCGTCGGCGATGGTGCGTCCCGCACGCGGCGCCCAGGCCACGCCGGTCGTCTGAGCGGTCGAGCTCGCGGGAGCGCGGGGTCGGGTCGGGCCCGGCGTCCGAGCAGGCTGGCCGCTGTCAACGGCGTCGGGTGATCAGGATGCCGTCCCGGCTCTTGATGCCGACAGTCGGTACGGCGACGGTTGCGTCGCGCTGCGTCACGGCAGGTCACCGCAGCGTCGCGGACGACGGCCTGCACGCCCTGGGCGCGTGGGTCATCGCTGTCGCGCTGCGTCGCGGACGACGTTGTCGATGACGGCGCCCGACGGCGTCAGCCTCAGCAGTGCGTCGAGGTAGGCCGGCTCGTGGTGCCATGCGGCGAGACGAACGGTGATGGCTGGCGCGACTGCACTCAGAACGGTGGCGGGCCTTCGTCGGGATCGGCGCCGGGCGCTCGCGCGCCATCGCCGGTGCCGTTGGCTCGGACGGGCGGGTTCGTGGTCGCCGGCGCCGTGGCGTGCGTCCGCCCGGTGGGCGAGATCCAGGTCACGGTCCCGGGCGGGGCGCCGGGGTCGGCACTCAGGGTGGGCCACCAGGCGGTCTCGTGCTTGAGGCGGTGATGGTGCCGGCACAGGTGCACGAGGTTGTCGGCGCTGGTGGTGCCGCTGTCGGTGTACGCGACGAGGTGGTCGACGTCGCAGGCCGTGGCGCGCCGCCCGCACCCGGGGAACCGGCAGGTTCCGTCGCGGACCGCGAGGTGGCGGCGCAGGTCGGCGGGGACCGCGTAGGACTCGCGCCCCACGTCGAGCACGGCCCCGGTGTGCGGGTGAACGAGGATCCGCGTGAACGACGGCGCGGACGCCGCGAGGGTGCGGGCTGTGTCGGGGTCGATCGGCCCGTAGCCCGCGAGCTCGCCCGGCTCGTCGCCCCGGCCGAGGAGCGTCAGCACGGGCACCGTGACCGCGACCCGCGGCGTGAGCGACCGTGCCAGCGCCGCGAGCCGTGCGGCGTCGTCGGCCGGCGTGTCGGTGTCCTCGACCGACGCAGCCTCGACGCATGCGGCAGCAGCGGGATCTGCGTTCCGTCCGATCCTTTCAGCGGCGACGGGGTTCGCGGCGACGACATCGAGGGCGCGCGCGACCGGTGCCTCCGGGCCGTCGAGGAGGAGCCCGGCGAGCACGTCGGCGCGCAGCTGGTCGTGCGTGCGCTGCTCGTCGGGTGTCGCGAGGGTCGAGGTGGCGTGGTCGATGCGGTCCATGATCGCCTCGGCCGTGACGGCGGGGAGGAACGCGGTGAGCCAGCTCATGCCGTCCGCGGCGCGGTCGAGCCGCACACGCCGCTCCGTGGCGGCGCGTCGGTGCCTCACCTGCACGGACTCGGGCTGGACGCGCTCGCGGGCGCGGCGCAGACGGCGGGCGAGGCCGGTCGGCGTCGTCGAGCTCGCGCGGGCCAGGCCGGCAGCCTCGACGGCGTGGGCGGCCTCGGGGTCGAGGCCCGCCGTGTGCTCGACCATCACCTGGGCGTGGCGGTAGGAGACGGACCCCTTCCCGAGCGCCGCCAGCGTCGTGGGCAGGTCGTGGACGAGGGTGCGAGCGTCCTCGACCATGGCCCGCGCCGTCGTCTCCGGGAGCAGGAGGGCGGTGGCGGGGTCCGCCACGAACGCGCGCTCGGCGAGGTCCTCCCGCGCCGAGAGCTCGGGACCCTTCGCCGCGGCCGAGGCGGGGTAGAGGAGGGCGGCCTCGGCGGCGGGAACCTGGCGACGGGCGGAGTCGATCAGCACCGTCCGGTACGCCGTCAGCCGCCGGATCGCGGCCTCCACCTCGAGAATCGTGTCGATCGCCTCGCCGAGGCGCGCGACCTCCCTCAGCTCCGTCTCCCGCTCGGCGCTCGCGGCAACGGGCACCGCGAGGTCCGCGTGCTCGGTCGCCGCCGTCGTCGTCATGCCACCAAGTCAACATCGAGCCACTGACACTCGCTCGAACATGTGTTCGAACCGGGTGGGAGGTCAGAGGCCACCCGCAAGCACGATCGGGCTACCCAGCAGCATGAGGAGACCTCGGGCCGAGAATGAACGCGGGCGGCGCGGTGTCAGAGGGCGCGGTGGTAGTGCACGACCGGCAGCGGGGTGAAACCCTGCCGACTCGTAGAGTGCACGCGCCGACACGTGGCCGTCGTCGCCACCGGTCCAGACGTTCGCCGGGCGGAGCTCGCGCAGGGTGAGGGTCACATCGTGCACGCTAGGCGGCGGGGGACGCTGGCCCCAGCTCTTTGACGGCCTACCTCAGCCGTTGCGGCCGTCGTCGCGCCGGCGCAGGTACCGCTCGAACTCGCGCGCGATCGCCTCGCCGGACGCCTCGGGCAGCTCCGCGGTGTCCTTGGCCTCCTCGAGCTGGCGCACGTACTCGGCGATCTCGGGGTCCTCGGCGGCGAGCTCGTCGACGCCGGTCTGCCACGCGACCGCGTCCTCGGGGAGGTCGCCGAGCGGCACCGGCTCCGACAGCAGGTCCTCGACCCGCGACAGGATCGCGAGCGTCGCCTTCGGGGACGGCGGCTGCCCGACGTAGTGCGGCACCGCGGCCCACAAGGACACCGACGCGCAGCCGTGCTCGGCCGCGGCGTGCTGCAGCACGCCCACGATGCCGGTCGGCCCCTCGTACGCGGTGGGCTCGACGTCGAGCACGGCCTGCAGCCCCACCGACTCGCTGGTGGCCGTGAGCGGGATGGGGCGCGTGTGCGGGACGTCCGCGAGGAGCGCCCCGAGGGTCACGACCGTCTCAACGTCGTGCTCGTCTGCGTGGCGCAGGAGCTCGCGGCAGTACGACCGCCACCGCATCGACGGCTCGATCCCGCGCACCAGGAGGACCGTCCGCCCGCTCGTCGGCAGGGTCGCGGTCCACACGGTCGTCGTCGGCCACTCGATGGTCCGCCGCCCGTCCTCCCCGAGGGTGACCTGCGGCCGGTTGACCTGGAAGTCGTGGTACTCCTCGGGGTCCAGCCGGGCGACCTCCACCGCGCCCCACACCTCCTGCAGGTGCTCGATCGCCGCGGTCGCGGCCCCGCCGGCGTCGTTCCAGCCCTCGAACGCGGCGAGCAGCACGGCGCGCCCGGGGCGAGGGGCGGAGGGCGCAGGCTGGGGATCGCTCATCGGTCCAGCCTACGGGGGTGCGCGGGTCCCGGGAGGGCCCCCGGCGTCCGCCGCCCGCGAACGAGCCCCGGCGTCCACAGCCCCGAGGCCCCGCCGCCCGCCCCCCCTACGATGAGGCGGTGAGCGAACAGTCCCTCCCGAGCCCCCTGACCGCGACCACCCCCGCCACCGTCGACGACGGCGCCGCGGCCCCCGCAGGCGGGCAGACGCCCGCCGCGGTGCTCTGGGACCTGGACGGGACGCTCGTCAACACCGAGCCCTACTGGATGACGGCGGAGACCGAGCTCGTGGCCGAGCACGGACTGACGTGGACGTACCAGGACGGGCTCGGTCTCGTGGGGCGCCCCCTGCTCGAGTCCGCCGGGCTCATCGCCGCCCACGGCGTCCCGCTCCCTCCCGAGGAGATCGTCGAGCGGCTCGTCGGCCGGATGGTCGAGCACCTGCGCGACGCCGTCCCGTGGCAGCCCGGCGCCCGCGAGCTCCTCGACGCCCTGCGTGAGGCCCGGATCCCGTGCGCCCTGGTCACGATGTCCTACCGCGTGCTCGCCGAGGCCGTCGTCGACGCCGTCCCGGAGGGCACGTTCCAGGTGGTCGTCTGCGGAGACGAGGTCACCCACGGCAAGCCGCACCCCGAGCCCTACCTGCGCGCCGCCGAGCAGCTCGGTGTCGACCCCGCCGCGTGCGTCGCCGTCGAGGACTCCCGGCCCGGCATCGCGTCGGCGCTCGCGTCGGGGGCGCGCACCGTCGGCGTCCAGGTCGTCGTCCCCGTCGAGCCAGCGCCCGGCCTCACCCGCATCGCGTCCCTCGAGCAGCTCGACGTCGACCGCGTGCGCCGGGTCGCCTCGGGCGAGACGTTCGACCTTCTCGACGCCGCGCCGCGCTGACCCGGACGGGCTGCGCTCACACCTCCGGCGCCACGCCGAGCGTCCGCAGCGACGCCTCGACGGGGTACGCCGGGGGAGTGCCGTCGAACTCCGGGCACACCGCCTGGTGCGCGCACCACCCGCACAGCGCCGATCTCCGCGGCGGGAAGTGCCCGGCCCGCGCCATCGACTCGATGCCCGACCACAGCGTCCGCACGCGCCGCTCGGTGTTCTCGAGCGCCACCTCGCTCGGCTCCGAGCGCAGCACCTGCCCGTCGCCCAGATACACGAGCTGCAGCATCCGCGGCACCGTGCCCGTCTCGCGCCACAGCACCAGGGCGTAGAACCGCATCTGGAACTCCGCCGAGCCTCCGTACCCCGGCCGTGGCGACCGCCCCGTCTTGTAGTCGACCACCCGCACCTCGCCCGACGGCGCCACGTCCAACCGGTCCACGATCCCGCGCAGCTGCGGCCCGCCCTCCAGCTGGTGCCGCACCGCGAGCTCGCGCGAGCGCGGCTCCAACCGGTTCGGGTCCTCCAGCCGGAAGTAGGTGCCCAGCAGGTCGCCGGCCCTCCCGAGCCACGGCTCCAGCGCCGCCGCGTCCTCCACCAGGTCCGCGTACTCCGGCCGCGCCTCCTGCAGCGCCGACCACTCCGGCCCCAGCAGCGACCGCGCGTGCTCCACCGTCCGCGCCCCCGCAGGCGCGTCGAACAGCCGCTCCAGCACCGCGTGCACCAGCGTGCCCCGCGCCGCCGCCTCGCTCGGCGGCTCCGGCAGCCGGTCCACCACCCGGAACCGGAACAGCAGCGGGCACTGCATGAAGTCGTTCGCCCGCGACGGCGACAAGCCGGGCACCCGCACCTCGGCCGCACCCGGCCCGCCCTCCGCCCCCGGCGCGCCCGAGGTCACGTCCGGGGTCGCCATCGTCGTCCCGGTCCCGTCCGTCGTCCTGTCAGTCACAGTGTCGATCCCAGCCACGCCCGCGACCCTAGCGCCGCCCGCCCACCACTCCGCCGGCCCTCCACAGCCCTGCCGTCACCAGACGCCTTCCCCAGGCACCGCCGCTGCCCAGCAGGCGCCCAGCACCGCCCACTACGCTGACCAGGTGAGTCAGACCCCCGCCCCCCGCGGGCGCCGCCCGCGCCGCACCTCCTCCGGCTGGGTCATCGGTCGACTCGCCGGTGCGCCCGTCGTCGTCACGCCCTCGTGGTTCATCGCCGCCGCCGTCCTCACCGTGCTCTTCGCCCCCACCGTGCGCGTCGTCGCGCCCGACCTCGGCATCGGCACCTACGTCATCGCGCTCGCGTTCGTGCTGCTCCTCTTCCTCTCCGTGTTCCTCCACGAGGCCGCGCACGCCCTCGTCGCGCGCGCCCGGGGCCACGAGGTGCACGAGCTCGCCCTCACCCTCTGGGGCGGCCACACCGCCTACGGCGGCGGCGGCGGCCCCCTCGACGCGTTCCTCGTCGCCGTCGTCGGACCCGTCACCAACCTCGTCCTCGCCGGCGCCTTCTGGGCAGCCTTCCAGCCCGTCCGCCACGACGCCTCCATCGCCGGCCTCCTGCTCTACGCCGGCGCGTTCTCCAACGCGTTCGTCGGGATCTTCAACCTGCTGCCCGGCCTGCCCCTCGACGGCGGCCAGATGCTCGAGTCCGCCGTCTGGGGCGGCACCGGCAGCCGCGAGAAGGGCACCGTCGCCGCCGGCTGGGTCGGGCGCGTCGTGGCGCTCGCGGTCATCGCGTGGGTCGTCGCCGTCCCGCTCGGCCGGGGAGAGCAGCCGTCGCTCACCACCGTGATCTGGGGGGTCCTGATCGGTGGTTTCCTGTGGCAGGGCGCGTCGTCGGCGGTGGCGTCGGGCAAGGCACGCGCGGCCGTCGCCCACCTGCGGGCGGCCGACCTCATGCTGCCCGTCCGGCTCGTCTACGACACGGGTACCGTCGCCGACGCACGGGCCGTCAGCCTGCCCCACCACGCGCTCGTCGTCGTGGACCGGGCGGGGACCGCGGTGGGCGCGATCGACCCCCAGGCGCTCGCCTCCGTCCCGGACGCCGCCGCGGCCGCGACGCCCGTCAGCGCGGTGGCCCAGACGCTCGACCGTGACGCCGTCGTCGACGTCGACACCGCCGGGGGCGACCTCGTCGGCACGGTCGCCGAGGCCGCGCCGCGCGCCCCCGTGCTGGCGGTCACCCACCAGGGGTCCGTCGTCGGCCTGCTGCCGGTCCAGACCGTGGTCGAGGCCGTCCGGCTCGCCAACAGCAAGCAGGCCTGACCCGCCACCTAGACTGGTCGGTCGTGACCACCGACGACACGGCCCCCACGCCCCCGGGCGCTCCCTCCGGCCCCGACGCTCCCACGCCCACCGGCGCGGACCTGCGGCGCGGCCCGTTCCGCGCGGGCGACAAGGTCCAGCTGACCGACCCCAAGGGCCGGCTGCACACCATCACCCTGGAGCCGGGCGCCACGTTCCACACGCACCGCGGCTACTTCGCGCACGACGCCCTGATCGGCGCGCCCGAGGGGCAGGTCGTCGCGAGCACGGGCGGCACGGAGTACGTCGCGCTGCGGCCGCTGCTGGCCGACTACGTCCTGTCGATGCCGCGCGGCGCCGCGGTGGTGTACCCCAAGGACGCGGGCCAGATCGTCACGATGGCCGACATCTTCCCGGGCGCGCGCGTCGTCGAGGCGGGCGTCGGCTCTGGTGCGCTCACGCTGTCGCTCCTGCGCTCCGTCGGCGACGGCGGTTCGCTGCACTCGATCGAGCGTCGCGAGGACTTCGCGGCCATCGCGCGCGGCAACGTCGAGGCGTTCTTCGGCGGCCTGCACCCGGCGTGGGAGCTCAGCGTCGGCGACCTCGCGGACGTCCTCCCGACCGTCGCCGAGCCCGGCACGGTCGACCGGGTGGTCCTCGACATGCTCGCGCCGTGGGAGAACCTGGCCGCCGTCGCGGAGGCGCTCGCCCCGGGCGGCGTGCTCTGCTGCTATGTCGCGACGACCACGCAGCTCTCCCGCCTGGCCGAGGACGTGCGCGACGACGGCCGCTACACCGAGCCGACCGCCTGGGAGTCGTTCGTGCGCGGCTGGCACCTGGAGGGGCTGGCGGTCCGGCCGCAGCACCGGATGATGGGCCACACCGGCTTCCTCCTGACGACGCGGCGCCTCTCCGACGGCGTCCAGGCGCCGGAGCGCCGGCGCAGGCCCGCCAAGGGCGCGTACCCCGTCGCGACGCCGGACGGCGGTGCGGACGGGACCAGCGCCGGGCCCGACGGCGCCGAGTGGACCGAGGAGGCGCTCGGGGAGCGGCCGGTCTCGCCCAAGAAGATCCGCCGCGTGCGGCGCAGCGTCGGACAGGCCCCCGACCAGGACTGACGTCGGCGCGCGGCCGGTGTGACGCGGGCCACGTGAAGGTCGCGTGTCGCTGCATGGAACGTCCGGCGCGGTGTGGGTGTTGCCGACTAAGGTCGAAGTCCCACGACAGGGGAGGACGAGATGACCGACGCCCCCATCCGAGACCCGCGCGACCAGCAGGTCGCGCTGCTCGCCGCCAAGAACGAACGGCTCGCCGACGCCCTCGTGGCCGCGCGTGACCAGATCGTCGAGCTCAAGCGCCAGATCGACGAGCTCGCGAAGCCCCCGGGCACGTACGCGGTCTTCGTCGGGGCACGCCCCGACGGCACGGTCGACATCATGTCCGCGGGCCGCAAGATGCACGTGGGGACGAGCCCGTCGCTCGACACCGCGTCGCTGCGCCCCGGCCAGGAGCTCAAGCTCAACGAGGCCATGACGGTCGTCGAGGCCGGCGGCTTCGAGCGGATCGGCGAGCTCGTGACCGTCAAGGAGCTCCTGCCCGAGGGGCGGGTGCTCGTCGTCGGGCGCGCGGACGAGGAGCGCGTGGCGCGGGTGGCCGGCTCGGTGACCGACGAGGTCCGGGTGGGCGACGCCGTCACGATCGACACGCGCTCGGGCTTTGTGTTCGAGCGGATCCCCAAGTCGGACGTCGAGGAGCTCGTGCTCGAGGAGGTCCCCGACATCCACTACGCGGACATCGGCGGGCTCGGCCCGCAGATCGACCAGATCCGGGACGCCGTCGAGCTCCCGTTCGCGCACCCCGACCTCTACCGCGAGCACGGCCTGCGCCCGCCCAAGGGCGTCCTGCTCTACGGGCCGCCCGGGTGCGGCAAGACGCTCATCGCCAAGGCCGTCGCCAACTCGCTCGCCCAGATGGTCGGGCAGCGCCGCGCGGCCGAGTCGGGCGACGCGACGGCGGGGGAGAGCGTGCAGAGCTACTTCCTCAACATCAAGGGCCCCGAGCTCCTCAACAAGTACGTGGGCGAGACCGAGCGCCACATCCGGCTGATCTTCGCCCGCGCGCGCGAGAAGGCCAGCGAGGGCATGCCCGTGGTCGTCTTCTTCGACGAGATGGAGTCGCTGTTCCGCACCCGCGGGACCGGGTTGTCGTCCGACGTGGAGACGACGATCGTCCCGCAGCTGCTGTCGGAGATCGACGGCGTCGAGCGCCTCGACAACGTCATCGTCATCGGCGCGTCCAACCGCGAGGACATGATCGACCCCGCGATCCTGCGCCCGGGCCGCCTCGACGTGAAGATCCGCATCGAGCGGCCGGACGCCGAGGGCGCCAAGGAGATCTTCGGCAAGTACCTGACCACCGCGCTGCCGATCCACCCCGACGACCTGGCCGAGCACCGCGGCGACGCGTCCGAGGCGATCGACGCGATGGTCCGCGCCGTCGTCGAGCGCATCTACTCCGAGGACGACGAGAACAAGTTCCTCGAGGTCACCTACGCGTCGGGCGACAAGGAGGTCCTCTACTTCAAGGACTTCAACTCGGGCGCGATGATCCAGAACATCGTCGACCGCGCCAAGAAGACCGCGATCAAGGACTTCCTGACGACGGGCCAGCGCGGCCTGCGCGTGGACCACCTGCTCAGCGCGTGCGTCGACGAGTTCAAGGAGAACGAGGACCTGCCCAACACCACGAACCCGGACGACTGGGCCCGGATCAGCGGCAAGAAGGGCGAGCGGATCGTCTTCATCCGCACGATCGTCGAGAAGAAGGGCAAGGCGGCCGCCGCGGCGCGCACCATCGACACCGTGACCAACACCGGGCAGTACCTGTGACCCCAGCGGAGCCGAGCGGGCCCGAGTCGTACTCCGTCAGGCGCGTCATGGGCATCGAGACGGAGTACGGCGTGCTCCAGCCCGGGCGCCCGTACGCCAACCCGATGCTGCTCTCGTCGCAGGTGGTGACCACGTACCGCGCGCTCGCAACGCTGGGCGGGGGGCGAGGCGCGCGCTGGGACTACGACGACGAGGACCCGCTGCACGACGCGCGCGGCTTCCACCTGCGCCGCGCGTCCGCGCACCCGTCGCTGCTCACGGACGACCCCGACCGGCCGGTCGCGCCGGGGCCGGTGTCGTCGAACGGCGGCGACGGGTCCACCGAGGCGCTCGAGCGACCCGAGGCCGAGGAGTACGACGACCCGAGCGCCGCGAACGTCATCCTCACCAACGGCGCGCGGCTGTACGTCGACCACGCGCACCCCGAGTACTCCTCGCCGGAGGTCACGGGCCCGCGGGAGGCGGTGCGGTTCGACGTCGCGGGGGAGCGGGTCATGCTCGCTGCGGCGCGCGAGCTGGCGCCCTTCCCGGGCGGCCCGGTCGCGCTCTACAAGAACAACGTGGACGGCAAGGGCGCGAGCTACGGCTGCCACGAGAACTTCCTCGTCCGCCGGGACGTGCCGTTCGCCGAGCTCGCGCAGCTCCTCATCCCGTTCCTGGTGACGCGCCAGGTCTTCGCGGGCGCCGGCCGTGTGGGCCTCGGCCAGACGGGCGCGGACGCGGGGTTCCAGCTGTCCCAGCGGGCCGACTACGTCGAGGCGGAGATCGGCCTCGAGACGACGCTGCGCCGGCCCATCGTCAACACGCGCGACGAGCCGCACGCCGACCGGCAGCGGTGGCGCCGGCTCCACCTCATCATCGGCGACGCCAACCTCCTCGAGGTCGCCACCTACCTCAAGCTGGGCACGACGTCCCTCGTGCTCGGGCTCATCGAGCGACGCGACGAGCTCGCCGCCCAGCACGCGCGGCTCGCCGCGCTCCGCCTCGCCGACCCGGTGGCCGACGTCCAGGCCGTGAGCCACGACACCACCCTCACCACCCGGCTCCGCCTGGCCGACGGGCGGGAGCTCACGGCGCTCGAGATCCAGCGCACCTACCTCGACGCGGTGCGCGAGGCGCTCGACGTCCTCGCGGCGGACGGCGGCCCCGACGACGAGACGCGCGCCGTCGTCGAGCGCTGGGACCGGGTGCTGCACGGGCTGGAGCACGACCGGGCGAGCGTCTCCGGGCAGGTCGAGTGGGTCGCCAAGCTCCGCATCCTCGACGGGCTGCGCCGCCGCGACGGACTCGACTGGGAGCACCCGCGCCTCGCCGCGACCGATCTGCAGTGGTCGGACGTGCGGCCCGAGCGCGGCATCTACCACCGGCTGCTCGCCAAGGACGCCGTCGAGCGCGTGGTCACCGAGCAGGAGGTGGCGCGCGCCGTCCACCACCCGCCGGACGACACGCGCGCGTACTTCCGCGGCGAGGTGATGGCCCGGTACGGGGAGCACGTGTCGGCGGCGAGCTGGGACTCGATCATCTTCGACGTCCCGGGTGCGCCGTCGCTGCAGCGCGTGCCCATGCCGGACCCCGAGCGGGGGACCCGTCGGCACCTCGGCGACCTGCTCGACCGCAGCGCGGACGCGTCTGCGCTGCTCGCGGGCCTTTCGGGGCCGTGACGGCGCGCGTGGACGGGCCAGCCGGGTGGGCCGTCACGGCCTAGGCTGGAGGACGGAACGGATCATCGGGACGGCGCGGCGCCCGCACGGGCGCCGGACCGGCACGACAGCAGGACCAGCAACGAAGGAGACGACGATGGCAGGTCGCGAGCAGCAGCAGCACGTCCGCCGCGAGGACGACGTCCCCGACGACGACGCCACCCCCACCCCGCCGCCGGCGGCGCCGCAGGGGCAGGACGCCGAGGTCGACGCGCTCCTGGACGACATCGACGACGTGCTCGAGGCGAACGCCGAGCAGTTCGTCCGCGGGTTCGTCCAGAAGGGCGGGCAGTAGGACCCGATGACACCCGAGGCAGACGCGAGGCTCCCTCGCGCGTTCACGACACCCGGTTCGGCGTCGTTCGTCGAGTTCCTCGCGGCCCACGACCCCGCGCTGCTCCCGGCGGGCCGCGTGCTGCCGGCCGGTGACGCGCCCACCGCGCCGCACGGCACGACGATCGTCGCGGTCACGTACGACGGCGGCGTCGTCATGGCGGGCGACCGGCGGGCGACGGCCGGAGCGATGATCGCGAGCCGCGAGATCGAGAAGGTCTTCCCCGCCGACGAGTACTCGGCGGTCGGCATCGCCGGCAGCGCGGGGCTCGCGCTCGAGCTGGTGCGCCTGTACCAGCTGGAGCTCGAGCACTACGAGAAGATCGAGGGCTCGCTGCTCTCCCTCGACGGCAAGGCGAACCGCCTCTCGACGATGATCCGGTCGAACCTGGGGCTCGCCATGCAGGGTCTCGCGGTCGTGCCGCTGTTCGCGGGCTACGACCTCGACCGGGACGCGGGACGCATCTTCTCCTACGACGTCACGGGCGGGCGCTACGAGGAGCACGAGCACCACAGCGTCGGGTCGGGCTCCGTGTTCGCGCGGGGCGCGCTGAAGAAGCTGTGGCGCCCCGGGCTCGACGCCGCGGGCGCCGTGCACGTCGCGGTCGAGGCGCTCTACGACGCCGCCGACGACGACTCCGCGACGGGCGGACCGGACCCGGTCCGCCGGATCTGGCCGGTCGTCGCGACGGTGGACGCGGACGGGTACCAGCGCGTCGGCGACGACCAGCTCGCGGCGCTGGCGGGCGAGATCGTCGCCGAGCGCACCGCCGCGAACGACGCGCGCACGAGCGGCCGCCGCACGCGCGACGACCGGGGCCGCCGGACGACCGCGACCAACGCGTCCGACGAGCCGCGGCCGGTGCCGCACGACGAGGGCGCCGACGGTACCGACAGCGAGGGAGACACCCCGTGAGCATGCCGTTCTACGTCTCGCCCGAGCAGCTGATGAAGGACCGGGCGGACTACGCGCGCAAGGGCATCGCGCGCGGCCGCTCGGTCGTCGTCCTGCAGTACGACGACGGGATCGCGTTCGCGACCCAGAATCCCTCCCGCGCCCTGCACAAGATCTCGGAGATCTACGACCGGATCGCGTTCGCCGCGGTCGGCAAGTACAACGAGTTCGAGAACCTCCGCGTCGCGGGCGTGCGCTACGCGGACCTGCGCGGATACTCCTACGACCGTTCCGACGTCACGGCCCGCGGCCTCGCCAACGCCTACGCGCAGACCCTGGGGACGGTCTTCACCACCGAGTCGAAGCCCCTCGAGGTCGAGCTCGTGGTCGCGGAGGTCGCGGACGAGCCGGCGGGCGACCAGATCTACCGCCTCTCGTACGACGGGTCGGTCGCGGACGAGCACGGCGTCGTCGCGATGGGCGGCCAGGCCGAGGAGCTCGGCGCCCGGCTGCGCGAGGAGTGGCACGAGGGCATGACCCTCCCCGAGGTCCTCGCCCTGGCGACGCGGGCGCTCGGCACGAGCGGCGAGGGCGGCGCGGAGGGCGCGGAGCCGCAGGAGGTTCCCGCCGCCCAGCTCGAGGCGGCCGTGCTCGAGCGCACGGCGCGGCGGCGCGCGTTCCGGCGGCTGGCGACCCCGGCCCTCGATCAGCTCCTCGCGCGGCGCTAGCTCGCGGCAAGGCCCGGCAAGGACAGGAGACCACCGATGGACCGACGCATCTTCGGGCTCGAGACCGAGTACGGCGTGACGTGCGCCGCCGAGGACGGGCGGGGGCTGTCCGCGGACGAGATCGCGCGCTACCTGTTCCGGAAGGTGGTGGCGTGGGGGCGCTCGTCGAACGTGTTCCTCCGCAACGGCTCGCGGCTGTACCTCGACGTCGGCTCGCACCCGGAGTACGCGACCGCGGAGTGCGACGACGTGCGCCAGCTCGTCGCCTACGACCGCGGCGGCGAGCGGATCCTCGAGGGGCTCGTCGCCGACGCGCAGCAGCGGCTCGAGCACGAGGGTCTGGCGGGCCGGATCCACTTGTTCAAGAACAACACCGACTCCGCGGGCAACTCGTACGGCTGCCACGAGAACTACCTCGTGCGCCGACAGGGCGACTTCGCGCGCCTGTCCGACGTCCTGGTGCCCTTCCTGATCACCCGGCAGATCCTCACGGGCGCGGGGAAGGTCCTCGCCACGCCCCGCGGCGCCACGTTCACGCTGTCGCAGCGGGCCGACCACATCTGGGAGGCCGTCTCGAGCGCGACCACCCGGTCCCGCCCGATCATCAACACGCGCGACGAGCCGCACGCCGACGCCGAGAGCTACCGCCGGCTGCACGTGATCGTCGGCGACTCGTCGATGGCGGAGCCGACGACGGTCCTCAAGGTCGGCGCGACCGACCTCGTCCTGCGCCTCGTCGAGGCGGGCGTCCCGATGCGTGACCTGGGCCTCGAGAACCCCATCCGCGCGATCCGGGACATCTCCCACGACGTCACGGCCAAGGTCCCGGTCCAGCTCGCGAACGGCCGGACCATGACGGCGATCGACCTGCAGGGCGAGTACCTCGAGCGGGTCAAGGACCACGTCGAGGCGCACGTCGAGCCGACGCCCATGATCAAGCAGGTGCTCGACCTGTGGGAGCGGGGCCTGCGCGCGCTGGAGTCGGGCGACCTGTCGCTCGTGGACCGGGAGCTCGACTGGGTGATCAAGCTCAAGCTCATCCAGCGGTACCAGGCCAAGCACGGGCTCGCGCTGACGGACCCGCGCATCGCGCGCCTCGACCTCGCGTACCACGACATCTCGCGGACCGAGGGCCTGTACAACCTCATGGCCCAGCGGGGCCTCGTCGAGCGGGTCGTCACGGACCTGGAGGTCTTCGAGTCGACCGCCGTCCCGCCGCAGACGACGCGCGCCAAGCTCCGCGGCGACTTCGTCCGCGCGGCGCAGGAGGCCCGGCGCGACTACACCGTCGACTGGGTGCACCTGAAGCTCAACGATCAGGCGCAGCGCACCGTGCTGTGCAAGGACCCCTTCCGCAACGTCGACGACCGGGTGGAGCGGCTGATCGAGTCGATGTAGGTGCGCTCGTTGACGGTGCGTTCCTTCTGCTGGGTCGGGCGGGGCGGGGGTGTGGCGCGCGGTCTTCCATCCGCCTCGCTCGTTCCTCGCTCGGCTCCCGCCAGGCCCGTCCACGACCGCGCGCCACACCCCCGCCCCGCCCTCCGCGTCCGCCCCTCAGCTCGCTGAGTTCCCCCCCAGACCCGCGGGACCGGGTTCGGCGACGGTGCGTTGCGTTCGCCGACGGTGACGTTTCGTTCGCCGACGGTGACGTATGGCGTGACCCGCCGAACTTGAGTGGGTGCGCAGGGAGCAGGAGCGCCGGTGCCCGTTCTCGGCGCGGACGCTCCGCTCGGCGCCGGAGTGGGTGCGGTGCGCACGACGACGGAGGGCGGTCCGGGCGGGTGAGGTTGCGGTCGAGCGGGTGGGGGCGGGCAGGCGGTGAAGGACGTCAAGGAGCCGGAAGGCCCCCAGGGGCCTGGAGGTGACGCAGTCCGAGCCGCCTGTCCGCACCCACCCGCGGCCCCGACCACGCGACGCCATACCGAACCACCGCCGAACGCGGCCCACCGTCGGTGCACGTTCAGGGGGTTCGTCGGTGGCCCCGCTACCCTGTGGCGCGTGATCCCCCCGACCTCGCTCCGCCTCGCCCTGCCCCGACGTCGGTCGTCTGCCGTCCGTCCGACCCGGCCGCTGCGGGTGGTCGCGGCGCTGGTCGTGGCGCTCGGCGTGGCCGGGACCGTGGCGGCGTGCGGCGAGGAGGACCCGCAGGACGAGCCGACCGTGACGGGCGCGACGCAGGCCGACGTGCAGGTCGTCGGGAACGCGTGGGCGCCGCCGTCGTTCGCGTACGACACCCCGCTCACGGTCACCGAGCCGCGGCTCGAGACTGTCTGGGAGGGCGTGGGGGCCAAGGTCGACGACGGCGACGTCGTCGTGCTGGACACGTACGCCGAGGACGGCCGGACCCGCAAGGTCGTCGCGAACACGTTCGGGGGCGAGCCGCGCGCGGTCCGGGTCGACGAGAAGACGCTCGGCACGGACCTCTACCGGATGGTCAAGGGCAGGACCGCCGGCAGCCGGGTGCTCGAGGTCGCCGACTCGAAGGGCGTGCCGCTCGTCACGACCGTCGACGTGCTGTCCGGCCGGGCGGTCGGGGAGCAGGTCGCGCAGGGCAAGGGCGAGCCGGTCGTGACCCGGGCCGCCGACGGCACGCCGAGCGTCAAGATCCCGAAGGGCGCCCAGGCGCCGAGCGAGCTGGCGGTCCTGCCGCTGATCCGCGGCACGGGGCCGCAGCTCCAGGCCGGGCAGCTGGTGACCGTCCAGTACACGGGCGTCACGTGGTCCGACGGCAAGGTGTTCGACACCACGTGGGGCGGCAAGAAGCTCCCGCTGACGTTCCGGCTCGGCGTCGGCGACGTGATCGAGGGGTGGGACCAGGGGCTCCTTGAGCTGCCGGTCGGCTCGCAGGTCCTCCTCGTCGTCCCGCCGGACCTCGCCTACCAGGGGACGTCGTCGAAGCTCGCGGACCAGGCCCTCGTGTTCGTCGTCGATATCCTTGACGCGCACACGCCGGGCACAGGGCCGGAGGTCGGCACCAAGGCCAAGGCCGCCAAGGTGTCGCCGTCCGAGACCCCGACGTCCGGCTCGTGAGTCGTCACCGCCCGATCGTCACCGCCTGACTGCTAGCGCCCGGCTCGCCCGGGACGACCTCGAAGGAGCCGCCGTGCCCGTCGCCGTCCGCGTGATCCCGTGCCTCGACGTCGACGCGGGGCGGGTGGTCAAGGGCGTGAACTTCGAGAACCTGCGCGACGCCGGCGACCCCGTCGAGCTGGCGGCGCGCTACGACGCCCAGGGCGCGGACGAGGTCACGTTCCTCGACGTGTCGGCGTCGTCGGGCGGCCGCGAGACGACGTACGACGTGGTCCGCCGGACCGCCGACCAGGTGTTCGTCCCGCTGACCGTCGGGGGCGGCGTCCGGACCGTCGACGACGTCGACACGCTGCTGCGCGCGGGCGCCGACAAGGTCGGCGTCAACACCGCCGCGATCGCGCGGCCGGAGCTGATCAGCGAGATCGCCGGACGGTTCGGGAACCAGGTGCTCGTCCTGTCCGTCGACGCGCGGCGGGTCCAGGGCGACGTGAGCACCCCGAGCGGGTTCGAGGTGACCACGCACGGCGGCCGCCGCGGGACGGGCCTCGACGCCGTCGCGTGGGCGGCGCGGGCCGCCGAGCTGGGGGCGGGCGAGGTGCTGCTCAACTCGATGGACGCGGACGGCACGTACGAGGGCTTCGACCTCGAGATGCTGCGCGCGGTCCGGGCGGCGGTCGGGGTGCCGCTGATCGCCAGCGGGGGAGCGTCGACGGCGCAGGACTTCGTCGCGGCTGCGCAGGCCGGCGCCGACGCCCTGCTCGCGGCCAGCGTCTTCCACTTCGGCAGGCTGACCGTCGCCGACGTGAAGGACGCGCTGCGCGGGGCCGGCGTCGAGGTCCGCTGACCGCCGCGACCAGGGAGAGTGCGCGTTAGGCCCGCCTACCCGCGCGACCGCTCGGCGCGCGGGCCGGGCCGGACGGCGTCGAGCGCCGTGACGTCGCGGTCGTCGCCCACGACGGCGACGTGCGCGTGCCGCCCGCGACCGGACGCGTGGAGCACCAGCTCCCCGACGGCGCCGGTGAGGACGACGGTGCCCGCGCCCCGCCGGGACCCCGAGACCCGGCGCCGGCCGAGCCCGGGCGCGACGAGCACCACGCCCGGCGCGGCGGGCCGGTAGGCGAGGCGCGCCGCGACGCCGAGCTGCCGCCACAGCGCCCGCTCGACGTCGTCGTCGAGCGGCCGGGACGGGACGTCGCCCGGCCCGCGGCGCACGTCCTCGGCGTGCACGAAGAACTCGGTGACGTTCATGAGGTCGCCGGCCCAGGCGTGCGGGGACAGGCGCGGGGGCGGCTCCGCGACGCGGACGACGAGCGACGCGTACACCTCGGGGTCGCGCGCACGCTCGGCGAGCGCCCGGAAGGCGGGGGAGTGGATCCGCGGGCTGCGTTGACGGGTGAGGACGTGCGCGGCCAGGTGACGGGCCTCCCACCCCTCGCAGAGCGTCGGGTCGGTGGGGGAGGCGGCGTCGAGCGCGGCCGCGAGGTCGGCGCGCAGGCGGGCGTGGCGCGCGGCGGGACCGGGAACGGACATGCCGCCCATCGTGGCACGACACGCCGCCGCCCGGGCCACTCTGTCTGCAAAAAATAATGTGCCAAGCGATACGCTCGCCCCATGACCGCCGACGACGCCGACACACCTCCCACGCCCGCCCCGGAGGGAGGGGCCGCCGGGCGCTACCCGCGCCCGACGGTCGACCTCGACGAGGCCGAGTGGGTCTGGCGCGACCTGGCCGCCCGGGCGACGCGCGTGCCGGTGCGCGACGAGGAGGTGCGTCTGGCGGTGATCGCGGGCCTGGCGCGCTGCACGGGCGCGCGGTACGGGGACCTGCTCCGCGTGACGGTCGAGGACGTCGTCCTCGACCCGCCCGACGCCGGCACGGGCGCGGCGAGCGGCGGTCGCCCGGTCGGGGGCCGGGTGGGGGGCGGCGTCGTGCGCGTGCGGCACGGCAAGCACCGGACGGTGCGCGACCACCCGGTCGGCCGCGGCGCGGCCGTCGTCCTCGCGCGCTGGCTGGAGGTGCGCGAGGAGCTGTGCGCGGACCTCGAGGGCTCGGTGCCGCGGGCCCTGCTGCTGACGGTCCACCACACCCACGACAACGGGGTCACCGTGTCCAAGGGTCTGCCGATCACCGCCCAGGGCCTCGTGCTGTCGTGGCGCCGCTACGTGCACCGGACGGCGGCCGAGCAGGGGGCCCGACGTCGCCCGCTGCCGACGCGGTTCGAGCAGGTCCGGCGGGCGTGGGTCGCGGCGCGCGCCGCGGCCGACGACGGCCGATAGCCTGGGAAGCCAGGCTGCAGAAGCCAGGCCGCGGCGGGCGGAGCCGCCCGCGGCGGGAGGTACGACGCGGAGAGGTGGCGCATGGCCGAGCAGGCGGGGGCGCGGCCCGTGGCGGAGCCCCGCGAGGCGATCGTGACGGACCCGCAGGGCGTCGCGGTCCACGTCTACGTGTGGGACCACGACGCCCCGAGGGCGGTCGTCCACGTGTCGCACGGCGTCGGCGAGCACGCCGGCCGTTACGCGCACGTGGCGCGGGCCCTGCACGACGCGGGCTACGCGGTCGTCGCGGACGACCACCGGGGCCACGGCGCCACGGGCGTCGGACACCTGGGGCTCGGCGTCCTCGGCAAGGGCGCACACCACGCGGTCTTCGACGCGGTCGAGGCGGTGGCGCGGCAGGCCCGGGCGTGGTTCGCGCCGGCGCCGTTCGTGATGCTCGGGCACTCGTGGGGATCGCTGGTCGCCCAGAAGCTCCTGGCGCGCGACCCGGGGCTGTTCGACGGGCTCGTGCTCTCCGGGACGTCGTACGCGCTGCCGGGTGTCATCAACGGCGGCGACCTGGGCAAGCGGTTCCGCGGCGAGGACGGCACGGGCTTCGAGTGGCTCAGCCGCGACCCGGCGGTGGGCGCCGAGTTCGCGGCAGACCCGCTGACGTTCGACGTCAACGCGCGCAGCCCGTACACCTGGTGGCAGGCGCTGCAGCTGCTCGGCCGGCCGCCGCGGCACCTGGCGCGCGACGTCCCCGTCCTCATCCAGGGCGGCGCCGAGGACACGCTCGGCGGGACCCGCGGCATGACGATGCTGGCCGACGCCTACCGCCGCCGCAGCGGGCTGACGGACGTGTCGCTCATGATCTACCCCGGCGCCCGGCACGAGATCTACAACGAGACCAACAAGGACGAGGTCCTCGCGGACCTGGTCGCGTGGCTCGACGCGCGGTTCGGGCCCCGGCCGTGACGTTCCGGGTCGCGACGGAGTCGGGCGTCGTGGTCGGGGAGACCGACGGCGGCGCGCGGGTCTGGCGCGGCCTGCCGTACGCCGAGCCGCCCGTGGGCGCCGCGCGCTGGCGGCGTCCGACGCCGGTCGAGCCCTGGGCCGGCGTGCGCGACGCCACCCGGTTCGGGGCCGTCTGCACCCAGCACCGGCTCCGCGCGGGGGGTGGCGTGCCGGCCACGTGGCCGCGCAGCGAGGACTGCCTGACGCTCAACGTGTGGGTGCCGCCGTCGGAGGCGGACGACCTGCGCCCGGTGCTCGTGTGGGTGCACGGGGGAGCGTTCGTCGCGGGCTCCGGGATGCTGCCGGACTTCAACGGGGCCCGGCTCGCGGTCGAGGGCGACGTCGTGGTCGTGACGCTCAACTACCGGCTCGGCACGCTGGGCTTCCTCGACCTGTCGTCGTTCGGCGCGGGCGACGAGCGCTTCGACGCCAACGTGGGCCTCTGGGACGTGATCGAGGCGCTGCGCTGGCTGCGGGAGAACGCGGCGTCGTTCGGCGGGGACCCGGGACGTGTGACGCTGGCCGGGGAGTCGGCCGGCGCCAGCGTGGTGACGACGCTCGTCGCCGCGCCGGCCGCACGTGGGCTCTTCCACCGCGCGGTCGCCCTCAGCCCGGCGCCCGCGGCCGTCTACTCCGCGGACCGGATGGCGTCGTACGCGCAGCGGCTCCTGCGGATGGTCGGCGCGGGCCTGGACGACGCCGCGTCCTGGCGGCGCATCCCCGCCGAGGCCCTCGTCGACGCCGGGACGCGGCTCCTCGACGAGGTGGACGCGCGCTACACCGGAACCATCGCGTTCGCGCCGAGCGTCGACGGCGTGCTGCTGCCCGAGTCGCCGGTCGACGCCGCGCTGGGCGGCAGGACGGCGCCCGTCCCGCTGATCACCGGCACCATGCGGAACGAGGCGCTGCTGTTCCTGCGGGCGCGCCCCCACATCCTCCCGGTCGCCCCGCCCCGCGTGGACCGGGTGTTCGAGCTCCTCGCCGAGCAGCGCGCCGCCCGGGCGACGTCCGGGGGCGCGGGCCGAGCCGGTTCGGACGAGCGCTCCGACGACGACGACGCCGCGCTCCAGGCGGACGTCCTCGCCGCCTACCCGGGCTACCCCGAGCGCGAGGCGGTCCTCGACTTCGCCGCCGACTCGACGTTCCGCATCCCGACGATCCGGTTCGCCGAGGGGCACGGCCAGGTCGCCCCGGTGTGGATGTACCGGTGCGACTTCGCCACGCCCGCCGAGCGGATGGCCCGCCTCGACGCGACCCACGGGACCGAGATCCCGCTCGTCTTCGACACGCTCGACGCGCCCGTGGGCCGCCTCACCATGCTGCTGGGCGGCCGGTCGGCGGCGCAGCGGCTCGGCGCGCGGATCCGGCGGCACCTGGTCGGGCTCGCCCGGGACGGCGCGCCGGGCTTCGGCTGGCCGCGCTACGCGGCGCCGGACCGGACGACGCTCGTGCTCGACCGCGACGTGCGGATCGCGCGCGACCCCGGCGCCCGGGCTCGCGAGGCGTGGGACGCCGTCGACTTCCTGCAGTGACTCCTGCGGTGACGCGCGGCGCCCGCGAGGGTGGGCCGCGTCACGGTGGGCGGGTTCGGGCCCGACCGGCCCGGCGTGGCAAGATCGCTCCGTGCCCTCCCGACTGCCCATCGGACCCGATTCCGAGCCCGCGCTCGCGCCCGACGTCGCCGCTCGTCTCAAGCGCGACGACGCCGGCCTCGTGGCCGCGATCGTCCAGCAGCACGACACGGGCGAGGTGCTCATGCTCGGCTGGATGGACGACGAGGCGCTGCGCCGCACGCTGACCAGCGGCCGCGTGACCTTCTGGAGCCGGTCCCGGAGCGAGTACTGGCGCAAGGGCGACACCTCGGGCCACGCGCAGTACGTGCGGTCCGTCGCGATCGACTGCGACGGCGACGCGCTCCTCGTCCGGGTCGACCAGGTCGGCGCCGCCTGCCACACGGGCGCGCGCACGTGCTTCGAGGCCGGCGGCGAGCTGCCGGCCGTCATCGGCGAGCGGCCTGCCGCAGCGCACATGGGTGACGACGATGAGCACTGAGTCGACGGTGCCCACCGTGCCCTTGGACCCCGCGGTCGACGTCGCGTGGGGCGAGACGTGGCCGACGGCCGACGGCTTCCGCGCGCTCGCCGCGGACCGGCGGGTCGTGCCCGTGGTGCGCAAGCTCCTCGCCGACGACGTCACGCCGGTCGGGCTGTACCGGACCCTCGCGCAGTCGCGGCCCGGGACGTTCGTGCTCGAGTCGGCGGAGGTCGACGGGTCGTGGGCCCGGTACTCCTTCGTGGGGGTCCGGTCGCGCGCGACGCTGACGGTCGGGGACGGGCGTGCGCGGTGGACCGGCGACGTGCCCGTGGGCGTGCCGACGGACGGCGACGTCCTGGAGGTCCTCGACGCGACGCTCGAGGCGCTGCGCACCCCCGCGGTCCCGGGCCTGCCGCCGTTCACGGGCGGGCTCGCGGGGGCCCTCGGGTGGGACGTCGTCCGGCACTGGGAGCCGACCCTGCCCGCGCTCGCGCCCGACGAGCTGAACGTGCCCGAGCTGACCCTGCTCCTCGCGAGCGACCTCGCCGTCGTCGACCACGTCGAGGGCTCGGTGTGGCTCGTCGCGAACGCGATCAACTTCGACGACACGGACGAGCGGGTCGACTGGGCCTACGCGGACGCGGTCGCGCGGCTCGACGCGATGCAGGACCGGCTCGGCCACCCCGACGCGGGCGCGGGCCCGCTCGTGCTCGCCGACGTGCCCGAGCCGGAGCTGCGGTTCCGGTCGACGCGCGAGGAGTTCGAGTCGTCGGTGCTGGCCGGCAAGGAGGCGATCCGCGAGGGCGAGGTGTTCCAGGTCGTCCTGTCCCAGCGCCTCGACCTCGACTGCCCCGCGCCGCCGCTCGAGGTGTACCGCGCGCTGCGGACCATCAACCCGAGCCCCTACATGTACTACTTCGAGCTCACGGACGCGGACGGCGCGCGGTTCGCGGTGGTCGGGTCGAGCCCGGAGACGCTCGTCAAGGTCACGGACGACAAGGTGCTGACGTACCCGATCGCGGGCTCGCGCCCGCGCGGCGCGACGCCCGAGGAGGACCTGGCGCTCGGCGAGGAGCTGCTCGAGGACCCGAAGGAGCTCGCCGAGCACATCATGCTGCTCGACCTGTCGCGCAACGACCTGGTGAAGGTCTGCGAGCCGACGTCGGTCGAGGTCGTGGAGTTCATGGCGACCAAGCGGTTCAGCCACATCATGCACCTGTGCTCGACCGTCACGGGCCGGCTGCGGGCAGGCGCGACGGCGCTCCAGACGCTGGTCGCGACGTTCCCCGCGGGCACGCTCTCGGGGGCCCCCAAGCCGCGTGCGATCGCCCTGATCGACGAGCTCGAACCGGCGCGGCGCGGCATCTACGGCGGAACGGTCGGCTACTTCGACTTCGCCGGGAACATGGACATGGCGATCGCGATCCGCACCGCCCTGATCCGCGACGGCGTCGCGAGCGTCCAGGCGGGCGGCGGGATCGTCGCGGACTCGGTGCCGGCCCTCGAGTACGCGGAGTCGCGCAACAAGGCCGCGGCGGCCGTGCGCGCGGTCCAGGTCGCGGCCCGGCTGCGCCCGGCGGGTGGGCGGGCATGACGGTCTCCCGGCGGTCCGCCGTCCTGCTGCTCCTCGTCCTGGGCGGCGTCGCGCTGCTCACCGCCGTGCCGACGTGGCTCACCACCGCGGGCTCGACGGTCCTCGAGCCGCACGTCGACGTGCTGGTCGCGGGCACCAAGGCCGCCCCCGGCGTCGGCGCCGGCGCGCTCGTCGTGGCCGCCGCCGCCCTGGCGCTCGGGATCATCGGACGCATCGGGCGGTACGTCGTGCTCGCCGTCGCCGCGCTCGCCGGCGCCGTCGTCGCGTTCTCGGCGCTCGGCGTCGTGCGGGACCCCACGCCGGTCGCGACGCGCGAGGCCGCGGACGCGACCGGCGTCACGGAGCTCACCGAGGGCGTGCACGTCGCGTTCTGGCCCTACGCGACCGTGGTCGTCGGCGCGCTCGTCGTGGTGCTGGCGGTGCTGGTGGCGGTCGGGTCGCGCTCGTGGCGGACGTCGAGCCGGCACGAGCGTGTGACCGCGGCAGAGACGGGAGAGGCCGCCCGTCCGGCGGCGCCCGACGACGCTCCCGACGCCTCCTTCGAGGACGAGCACGCGGCGTGGGACTCGCTCACCCGCGGCGAGGACCCCACCGACGACGGCGCCTCCGGGCGCTGAGCCCGCGACCCGCGAGGCGCCACGACCCGCGCTGTCCCACCTGCGCGTACTACCCTGCTGTCATCATCCCGGAAAGGCATCCCATGGCTGAGAACACCCCTGCGACGGCCTCGCGGTCCGCGAGCAACTACCTGCCGCCGTCGTCGCCGCCCGCCAACGAGGGCAACACGCGCGCGGCGTGGACCGCGATGATCCTCGTGATGTTCGGCGCGGTCGTCATCGGCGTTGGGATGGTGATCCCGGCGATCGCGATCGTCGTCGTGGGGGCCGTGATCATCGTGGGCGGCCTCGTCGTGGGCGCGGTGCTGCGGAAGGCCGGCCACGGTCAGCCCGTCGACTGAGCCGGCGTCGACGCCGGCCGCGGCCCCCGTCGGGGCGGCCCGGCCGGCACGGCCCGGTCTGCCCGGCCCGTCCGAGCCCTCAGGTGTCCTCCGGCACCTGAGGGCTCCGTTCGTGGTGGCGGGTGCGGTCGCCGCGGCGACGGCGTGGGTCGGGCTCGTCGACCCGAACCGGCCCGGGCACTACCCGGTGTGCCCGCTGTACACGCTGACGGGGCTGTACTGCCCGTTCTGCGGGGGCCTGCGGGCGACGCACGGGCTGGCGCACCTCGACCTGGCGGCGGCGTGGTCGCAGAACCCGCTGTGGACGGTGCTGGCTCCGCTGCTGGTGCTGGGCTGGGCCGACTGGGCGTGGCGGCGATACCGCGGACGGCCCGCGCGGCGGGTCCCGCGGCCCGTGGTGGTGGCGGCCGTGGGCGTGCTGGTGGTGTTCGCCGTCGCGCGGAACGTGCCCGCGTGGGGCCCCTGGCTGGCGCCGTGAGCGTCTCGCCCCGTGAGGCCGTGGCTCGGACGCTCGCCGGTCGGCCCTACGATGGCCATGACCGCACCGGTCGCGTCACGAGGGGCCGGGTGCGCTGACGAGGGGAGTGGGACGGTGGCCACGGTTCTGGACGACATCATCGCGGGCGTGCGGGTGGATCTCGCCGCGCGCGAGGCTGCGACGCCGCTCGCCGAGCTCAAGGAGCGCGCCGCCCGGGTACCCAGCGCGCTGGAGTGCGTGGGCCGCCTCAAGCTCGAGGACGCCGTCGCGGTGATCGCCGAGGTCAAGCGGTCGAGCCCGTCCAAGGGCGCGCTCGCGAACATCGCCGACCCGGCCGCGCTGGCGCTCGAGTACGAGCGCGGCGGCGCGGCGGTGATCTCGGTGCTCACGGAGCAGCGGCGCTTCCACGGGTCGCTGGCCGACCTCGACGCGGTGCGCGCGAAGGTCGACGTGCCGGTGCTCCGCAAGGACTTCGTCGTGACGCCGTACCAGGTGTGGGAGGCCCGCGCGCACGGCGCGGACCTCGTGCTCCTGATCGTCGCGGCCCTCGAGCAGACGGTCCTGGAGTCGCTCGTCGAGCGGGTCCACTCGCTCGGCATGACGGCGCTCGTCGAGGTGCACTCGGCCGAGGAGGTCTCGCGCGCGCTCGACGCAGGCGCGCGGGTCGTCGGCGTCAACGCCCGCGACCTCAAGACCCTCGAGGTGGACCGGTCGACGTTCGCCCGGGTGGCGCCCGCGATCCCCGACGACGTGGTCCGCGTCGCCGAGTCCGGGGTGCGGGGCCCGCACGACGTCGTCGACTACGCCCGCTCCGGCGCGGACGCGGTGCTCGTCGGCGAGGCGCTCGTGACCGACGACGCCCCGCGCGACTCGGTCGCCGACCTCGTCGCCGCCGGCGCCCACCCGTCGCTGCGCGCCGTCCGGCACTGACCGGCATTGACCGGCACTGACGGCCCCGCGCCGCCGGTGCCCCCCGATCCTTCCCCAAGTCCCCGCGAGCCGTTGGAGGTCCTCGTCGTGCCGGAGCTGTCGCACGTGCCGGGCGAACCGCTGCACAACCCGCTGCTGGCCACCCAGCCGGGTCCCTACTTCGGCGTGTTCGGGGGCCGGTACGTCCCCGAGGCGCTCATCGCCGCCCTCGACGAGCTGGACGCGGAGTACCGCAAGGCCCTCGAGGACCCGGAGTTCGGCGCGGAGCTGAGGCGCCTGCTGCGCGACTACGTCGGGCGGCCCAGCCCGCTGACGGAGGCGCCGAGGTTCGCGGCGCACGCGGGCGGCGAGGCGGGCGTCCGCGTCTTCCTCAAGCGCGAGGACCTCAACCACACCGGCTCGCACAAGATCAACAACGTCCTGGGCCAGGCCCTCCTGGTCAAGCGGATGGGCAAGACGCGCGTCATCGCGGAGACCGGCGCCGGCCAGCACGGGGTCGCGACCGCCACCGCGGCCGCACTCATGGATCTCGAGTGCACCGTGTACATGGGCGAAGAGGACACCGAGCGCCAGGCGCTCAACGTCGCCCGCATGCGCCTGCTGGGCGCCGAGGTCGTGCCCGTCACCCTGGGCACGCGCACCCTCAAGGACGCGATCAACGAGGCGCTGCGCGACTGGGTGACGAACGTCGAGACCACGCACTACCTGCTCGGCACCGTCACCGGGCCGCACCCGTTCCCGGAGATGGTCCGCGAGTTCCACAAGGTCATCGGCGAGGAGGCGCGCGAGCAGATCCTCGAGCGCACCGGCGCCCTGCCCGACGTCGTCGCGGCGTGCGTGGGTGGCGGCTCGAACGCGATGGGGATCTTCAACGCCTTCCTCGACGAGCCGTCGGTGCGGCTCTACGGCTTCGAGGCCGGCGGCGAGGGCATCGAGTCCGGCCGGCACGCCGCCCGGTTCTCGGGCGGCCAGCCGGGCGTCCTGCACGGCGCTCGCACCTACGTGCTGCAGGACGAGGACGGGCAGACCCGCCCGAGCCACTCGGTCTCGGCGGGCCTCGACTACCCGAGCGTCGGGCCGGCCCACGCCTGGCTGCACGACCTGGGCCGCGCCACCTACGAGCCCGTGACGGACGACGAGGCCATGGACGCGTTCTCGCTCCTGTGCCGCACCGAGGGCATCATCCCGGCCATCGAGTCCGCCCACGCCCTCGCCGGGGCGCTGCGGGTGGGCCGGGCCGCCGCCGAGCGGGGCGAGAGCCCCACGATCCTCGTCAACCTGTCCGGCCGCGGCGACAAGGACGTGGCGACCGCCGCCCGTTGGTTCGGGCTCCTCGGCGGCGACGCGGACGACGTGAGTGAGGGAGACCAGTGACCAGCCCCGCCGTACCTGCCACCGACCCGGCCGCGACCCCGGGCGGCTCGTCCGCCGGCACGGGTACCGCCCCGTCCCAGACCGCCGACCTGCTGCGTCGCCTGCGCGCCGAGGGGCGCCCGGCGCTGATCGCCTATCTCCCCACCGGCTTCCCGACCGTCGAGCGGTCCGTCGAGGCCGTGCGCACCCTCGTGGAGCACGGCGCGGACGTCGTCGAGATCGGCATCCCCTACACCGACCCGGTCATGGACGGGACCACGGTCCAGCGTGCCGTCGAGCAGGCCCTCGAGGCCGGCTCCCGCGTCCGGGACGCCTTCACCCTCGTCCGGGCGGTCTCCGACGCCGGCGCGGTGCCGCTCGTCATGACGTACTGGAACCCGGTCCTGGCGTACGGCGTCGACGCGTTCGCGCGCGACCTCGCCGCCGCGGGCGGCGCCGGGCTCATCACCCCGGACCTCATCCCCGACGAGGCCGCCGAGTGGATCGAGGCCTCCGACCGGCACGGCCTGGACCGCGTGTTCCTGGTCGCGCCCAGCTCGACGCCCGAGCGGCTCCAGCTGACCGCCCGCGCGTCCCGCGGGTTCGTCTACGCGGCGTCGACGATGGGCGTCACGGGGGAGCGCGCGACGGTCGGCAGCCGCGCCGAGGAGCTCGTGGAGCGCACCCGTGAGCGGGGCGCCGAGCTCGTGTGCGTGGGCCTCGGCGTCTCGAACGGCGACCAGGCCGCCGAGGTCGGGCGATTCGCCGACGGCGTCATCGTCGGGTCGGCGTTCGTCCGTCCCCTCCTGGGCGACGCCCCCTGGTCCGAGCGCCTCGCCGCGCTCGGCGTCGTCGTCGACGACCTCGTGGCGGGCGTCCGCCGGGCGCGGGAGGGCGGGCAGGCATGACCGGCGCCCTCCACGCCGGGCACGGCGCGCTCGTCGCGTCGATCCCGAGCCCCTCGCAGGGCGTGTGGCACCTCGGCTTCGTCCCGATCCGCGCGTACGCGTTCGCGATCCTCGCGGGCATCGTCGTCGCGGTCCTCGTGTGCCGGGCCCGCTGGGTCGAGCGCGGCGGCAACGCCGACGACGTCCTCGAGATCGCCCTGTGGGCGGTCCCCTTCGGGATCGTCGGCGGCCGGCTGTACCACGTGATCACCACGCCGGAGCCCTACTGGGGCAAGGGCGGCGACCCCGTCAAGGCGCTGTTCATCTGGGACGGCGGGCTCGGCATCTGGGGCGCAATCGCGCTCGGGGCGGTGGGCGCCTGGATCGGCTGCCGCCGCCTCAACGTCAGCTACCCGGCGTTCGCGGACGCGCTCGCTCCGGGGCTCCTGTTCGCCCAGGCCATCGGCCGGCTCGGGAACTACTTCAACCAGGAGCTGTTCGGGCGCCCGACGGACCTGCCGTGGGGCCTCGAGATCGACCCCGCGCACCGCCCGCTCGGGTACGAGCAGTACGCCACCTTCCAGCCCACGTTCCTCTACGAGCTCGTCTGGAACGTCGCCGGAGGACTGTTCCTCATCTGGCTCGACCGCAGGTTCAAGCTCGGTCATGGTCGGGTATTCTGGCTGTACGTGATGATCTACACCACGGGACGTGTGTGGATCGAGGCTCTCCGGATCGACGACGCCGAACACATCCTCGGGCTCCGGTTGAACATCTGGACCTCGATCCTCGTGTGGGTCGGAGCGCTAGTTGCGTTTATCGTTGTCGGGCGCCGCCACCAAGGGCGCGAGAAGACAGTGGAGCTCGCCGCGAAGGAGCCCGAGCACACGGACGCAGTCTGATCCCACCGGGTCAGCGCGATCCGTCCCCCGGGACGCACCGGTCCGACCGGTGCCCTCCCCACCCCCCACGGGCCGACGCCGTCCCGTCCCCCCAGCAGAACGAGGGCACCCGGCGTCCGCGCCGGGTGCGTGTGAGGACCGACCAGATGACGATGCAGCCGCCTCCCGGGCAGCCCCGCGCCGCCGCCCCCACGGCTCGTGGCCTGTACGACCCCGCCGCCGAGCACGACGCCTGCGGCGTCGCGTTCGTCGCGACGCTGCGGGGCACGCCCGGACGCGACATCGTCGACGCCGGTCTCACCGCCCTGCTGAACCTCGACCACCGCGGCGCGGTCGGCGCCGAGGAGAACTCGGGCGACGGCGCGGGCATCCTCACGCAGATCCCCGACGCCTTCGTGCGCGACGTCGTCGCGGCCGAGCTCCCCCCGCCCGGCTACTACGCGATCGGCACCGCGTTCCTGCCCGTCGGCGACGAGGACGCCACGGCGCGCCGGTTCGAGGAGATCGCCGCGGAGGAGAAGCTCGACGTCCTCGCGTGGCGCGACGTGCCCGTCACCGCCGACCTCGTCGGCCCGACGGCCCGCGCCTCGATGCCCACGTTCCGCCAGGTCGTCCTCGCCGACCCCTCGCGCGAGCTCGCCGACGTCGCCCTCGACCGCCGCGCCTACCGGGCGCGCAAGCGCGCCGAGAACGAGCTCGGCCTCTACTTCGCGTCCCTGTCGGCGCGCACCATCACCTACAAGGGCATGCTCACGACGGCGCAGCTCGAGCCGTTCTTCCCGGACCTGTCCGACCCGCGCTACGCGAGCGAGATCGCGCTCGTCCACTCGCGCTTCTCCACCAACACGTTCCCGTCGTGGCCGCTCGCGCAGCCGTTCCGCCAGATCGCGCACAACGGTGAGATCAACACGGTCCGCGGCAACCGGAACTGGATGGCGGCCCGCGAGGGCACGCTCGCGAGCGAGGCGCTCGGCGACCTCGCGCCGCTCCTGCCGGTCTGCTCCGAGGGGTCGAGCGACTCCGCGAGCTTCGACGAGGTGCTCGAGCTCCTGCACCTGTCGGGCCGCTCGCTCCCGCACGCCGTGCTGATGATGATCCCCGAGGCGTGGGAGAACAACGCCGACCTCGACCCCGACCTGCGGTCGTTCTACGAGTACCACGCCGCCCTCATGGAGCCGTGGGACGGGCCGGCGTGCCTCACGTTCACCGACGGCACCCTCATCGGCGCCGTGCTCGACCGCAACGGTCTGCGCCCCGGGCGCTACTGGGTCACCGAGGACGGGCTCGTCGTGCTCGCGTCCGAGGCCGGCGTCCTCGACCTCGACCCGGCGACCGTCGTGCGCAAGGGGCGCCTCGAGCCGGGCCGCATGTTCCTCGTGGACACCCGCCAGGGCCGCATCGTCGAGGACGAGGAGGTCAAGGCGCAGCTCGCGTCGCAGCGCCCGTACCAGCAGTGGGTCGCCGAGAACTCGGTCTACCTCAAGGACCTCCCGGAGCGTGAGCACGTCGCCCACAGCCCCGCCTCGGTCCAGCGCCGCCAGCGGACCTTCGGGTACACGCAGGAGGAGCTCAAGGTCATCCTGACGCCGATGGGGGAGACGGGTGCCGAGCCGCTCGGCGCCATGGGCTCCGACACCCCGATCGCCGTCCTGTCGCAGCGCCCGCGCCTGATCTTCGACTACTTCACGCAGATGTTCGCGCAGGTCACCAACCCGCCGCTCGACGCCATCCGCGAGGAGCTCGTCACCTCGATCGCCGGCGCGATCGGCCCCGAGCCGAACCTGCTCGTCGACACCCCGCTGCACGCGCGCAAGCTCGTGCTGCCGTTCCCGGTGCTCGACAACGACCAGCTCGCCAAGATCATCCGCGTCGACCGCGACCCGTCGCTCGAGGGCATCTTCCGGGCCGTCACGGTCCGCGGCCTGTACAGGGTCGCCGACGGCGGCGCCGGGCTCCTCGCCCGGCTCGAGGAGATCTTCGCCGAGGTCGACGCGCACGTGGCCGCGGGGGCGAGCTTCATCGTGCTCTCCGACCGCGACTCCACCCAGGAGCTCGCGCCCATCCCGTCGCTGCTGCTCTCGAGCGCGGTGCACCACCACCTGCTGCGCCGTCACACGCGCACCCAGGTCTCGCTCGTCGTCGAGGCCGGCGACGTCCGCGAGGTGCACCACGTCGCGCTGCTGATCGGCTTCGGCGCCGCGGCCGTCAACCCCTACCTCGCGATGGAGACCGTCGAGGACCTCGCGCGCCGCGGCTACCTGGCCGTCTCTCCCGAGAAGGCCGTCGCCAACCTCATCAAGTCGCTCGGCAAGGGCGTGCTCAAGGTGATGAGCAAGATGGGCATCTCGACGATCTCGTCCTACCGGGGCGCGCAGGTCTTCGAGGCGCTCGGCCTGTCCCACGAGCTCGTCGACGACTACTTCACCGGCACCACCACCCGCCTGGGCGGCGTCGGGCTCGACGTGCTCGCCGCCGAGGTCGCGGCCCGGCACGCCGAGGCGTACCCGGCTTCCGGCAACCACCAGCCCCACCAGAGCCTCGTGTCGGGCGGGGAGTACCAGTGGCGCCGCGACGGCGAGGAGCACCTGTTCGACCCCGAGACGGTCTTCCGCCTCCAGCACGCGACCCGCACCCGTCGCTACGACATCTTCCGGCAGTACACCGGCCGCGTGAACGAGCAGTCCCAGCGCCTCATGACGCTGCGCGGCCTGCTCGAGTTCGCCCCGACGCGGGAGCCCGTCCCGATCGACGAGGTCGAGCCCGTCAGCGAGATCGTCAAGCGCTTCAACACCGGCGCCATGTCGTACGGCTCGATCTCTGCCGAGGCGCACGAGACCCTCGCGATCGCGATGAACCGCCTCGGCGGCCGTTCGAACACCGGCGAGGGTGGCGAGGACTCCGAGCGCCTGTACGACCCGGAGCGCCGCTCGCGCGTCAAGCAGATCGCGTCGGGCCGGTTCGGCGTCACGAGCGAGTACCTGACGAACGCCGACGACATCCAGATCAAGCTCGCCCAGGGCGCCAAGCCGGGGGAGGGCGGCCAGCTGCCCGGCCACAAGGTCTACCCGTGGGTCGCGAAGACCCGGCACTCGACGCCCGGCGTCGGTCTCATCTCGCCGCCGCCGCACCACGACATCTACTCGATCGAGGACCTCGCGCAGCTCATCCACGACGCGAAGAACGCCAACCCCGTGGCCCGCATCCACGTCAAGCTCGTCTCCGAGTTCGGCGTCGGCACGGTCGCCGCGGGGGTTTCCAAGGCGCACGCGGACGTCGTCCTGATCTCCGGGCACGACGGCGGCACGGGCGCGAGCCCGCTGACCTCGCTCAAGCACGCGGGCACCCCGTGGGAGATCGGGCTCGCCGAGACGCAGCAGACCCTCGTGCTCAACGACCTGCGCGACCGGATCGTCGTCCAGGTCGACGGGCAGATGAAGACGGGGCGCGACGTCGTCGTAGCCGCGCTGCTGGGCGCGGAGGAGTTCGGCTTCGCGACGGCCCCGATGGTCGTGTCGGGCTGCGTCATGATGCGCGTCTGCCACCTCGACACCTGTCCCGTCGGCGTCGCGACCCAGAACCCCGAGCTCCGCTCCCGCTTCACGGGCAAGCCCGAGTTCGTCGTGAACTTCTTCGAGTTCATCGCCGAGGAGGTCCGCGAGCTCCTCGCCGCGCTGGGCTACCGCACCATCGAGGAGGCCGTCGGCGACGTCGCGGCGCTCGACACGCGCAAGGCCGTCGACCACTGGAAGGCAGCCGGGCTCGACCTCGGCCCCGTCCTCGAGGTCCCGGAGCCGCTGCCCGGCTCCGCGCTGCACCAGGTCAAGACGCAGGACCACGGCCTCGCGAAGGCGCTCGACAACGAGCTGATCGCGCTTGCCGCCCCGGCGCTCGAGCGCCGCGAGCCGGTCCGGGCCGCGCTGCCGGTCCGCAACGTGAACCGCACGGTCGGCACCATGCTCGGCCACGAGGTCACCAAGCGCTACGGCGGCGCGGGGCTGCCCGACGACACGATCGACGTGACCCTCACGGGCTCCGCCGGCCAGTCGTTCGGCGCGTTCCTGCCGCGCGGCGTGACGCTGCGCCTGTTCGGCGACGCCAACGACTACGTCGGCAAGGGCCTGTCGGGCGGCCGCATCGTCGTCCGCCAGGACCGTGCGGCGATCCTCACCGGCCAGGCGAACGTCGTCGCCGGGAACGTCATCGGCTACGGCGCGACCTCCGGCGAGATCTTCCTGCGGGGCGTGGTGGGCGAGCGCTTCGGCGTCCGCAACTCGGGCGCGACGCTCGTCGTCGAGGGCGTGGGCGACCACGGCTGCGAGTACATGACCGGCGGAACCGTGCTCGTCCTCGGGCGGACCGGTCGCAACTTCGGCGCCGGGATGTCCGGGGGGTCGGCGTACGTGCTCGACCTGCGCGAGCCCGCCCTCAACCAGGCGTCGCTCGCCGCGGGCGAGCTCACGCTCGCGTCCCTGGCCGACGACGACCCGGACGTGGCCGAGGACGCCGAGCTCGTCGTCGGGCTGGTCCGCCGTCACCACGAGGAGACGGGCTCGCCCGCCGCGGCCGAGCTCCTCGAGCAGCTGGCCGCCGACCGCGCGGCCACGCTCGCACGCTTCACCCGCATCCTGCCGACCGACTACGCCCGCATGCGCCGCGCGCTCGCCGAGGCCGAGGCCCAGGGCCTCGACCCGGCCGCGCCCGGCCAGTGGGAGCACATCCTGGAGGTGGCTCGTGGCTGACCCGCGAGGATTCCTGAAGGTCCGCGAGCGCGAGCTGCCCGCGAACCGCCCCGTCGAGGTCCGCCTCCGCGACTGGAAGGACGTCCACGAGCACCGGCAGGAGGGCCAGCCGTTCCTCAAGGAGCAGGCGGGCCGCTGCATGGACTGCGGCGTGCCGTTCTGCCACCAGGGCTGCCCGCTGGGGAACCTCATCCCCGACTGGAACGACCTGGTGTGGCGCGGGCAGTGGAAGGACGCGATCGACCGCCTCCACGCGACGAACAACTTCCCCGAGTTCACCGGCCGGGTGTGCCCCGCGCCGTGCGAGTCGGCCTGCGTGCTGGGCATCAACCAGCCCGCGGTGACGATCAAGAACATCGAGGTCTCGATCATCGACGAGGCGTTCGAGCGCGGCTACGTCACCCCCCAGGTCCCGCAGCGACTCACCGGCTCGACGGTCGCGGTCGTCGGCTCGGGCCCCGCCGGGCTGGCCGCGGCGCAGCAGCTCACGCGCGCCGGGCACACGGTCGCGGTCTACGAGCGGGACGACGCGGTCGGCGGCCTGCTCCGCTACGGCATCCCGGACTTCAAGCTCGAGAAGAAGCACGTCGACCGCCGCATCGCGCAGATGGAGGCCGAGGGCACGCGGTTCCGCACGAACCGCGAGATCGGCCGGGACATCACGTGGGACGGGCTGCGGCGCCGGTTCGACGCGGTCGTCGTCGCCACGGGCGCGACGGTCCCGCGGGACCTGCCGCTGCCGGGCCGCGAGCTGGACGGGATCCACTTCGCGATGGACTTCCTGCACCCCGCGAACGCGGAGGTCGCTGGCAAGGACGCGCCCGACGCCATCTCGGCCGAGGGCAAGCACGTCGTGATCATCGGCGGCGGCGACACCGGCTCCGACTGCCTGGGGACCTCCCTGCGGCAGGGCGCGGCCTCCGTGACGACGCTGGCGATCGGCAAGAGGCCGCCCGCCGACCGCCCGGCGAGCCAGCCCTGGCCGACCGACCCCATCCTGTTCGAGGTGTCGAGCTCGCACGAGGAGGGCGGCGAGCGCGCGTACCTGGCCTCGACCGTGGAGTTCGTCGGCGACGACGCGGGCCGCGTGCGCGCCCTCAAGGTCGCCACCACCGAGTACCTGCCCGACGGGCGCCGCGCGCCGACGCCGGGCACCGAGCGCGAGATCCAGGCTGACCTCGTCCTCGTCGCGATGGGGTTCACGGGTCCGGAGGCCGACACCCTCGAGGCACAGGGCGGGGTCGCGCTCACGGGCCGCGGCCTCGTGGGCCGCACGGCCGAGTACGCGACCAACGTCCCCGGCGTGTTCGTCGCCGGCGACGCCGGGCGCGGCCAGTCGCTCATCGTGTGGGCCATCGCCGAGGGGCGTGCCGCCGCGGCCGCCGTCGACGCGTACCTGCAGGGCGGCACCGAGCTGCCCGCACCGGTCGCCGCGAGCACGGCGGCCCTGCGGGCCTGAGCGACCCCGCCGCCGCAGGGGGGCGGGGACGACGTAACAACGAACGACGGCGGCCACCCACCGGACGGTGGGTGGCCGCTCGACGGGGCGCGGCGCCCTCGGGCGGCGGGCCGGAGAAGTATCGACAAGTAGGCTGGAGCCATGCGCAGAGCAAAGATCGTTGCCACCATCGGACCCGCGACCGAGTCCCCGGAGATGCTCCGGGCGCTCGTCGACGCAGGGCTCGACGTCGCCCGCATCAACCGGAGCCACGGCAGCCAGGAGGCGCACGAGGCCGTCTACCACGGGGTGCGCGAGGCGGCGAAGGCCTCCGGCCGCAACGTGGCCGTGCTCGTCGACCTGCAGGGCCCGAAGATCCGCCTCGGCTCCTTCCAGGGCGGCGTCAAGCCGTACCTCAACGAGGGTGACACCTTCGTCATCACGACCGACGACGTCGAGGGCACCGCCGAGCGGGTCTCGACCACGTTCAAGGGCCTGACGGGCGACGCCCGCGTCGGCGACCCGCTGCTGATCGACGACGGCAAGGTCCAGGTCCGCGTCACCGCGGTCGAGGGCAACGACGTCGTCACGCGCGTCGAGGTCGCTGGCCAGGTCTCGGACCACAAGGGCATCAACCTCCCGGGCGTCGCGGTCTCCGTCCCCGCACTCTCCGAGAAGGACCGCGAGGACCTGCGCTGGGCGCTGCGCCTCGGCGCCGACCTCATCGCGCTGTCGTTCGTGCGGAACGCGCAGGACTACGACGACGTCCGCGTGATCATGGACGAGGTGGGGCGCGTCGTCCCCGTCATCGCCAAGATCGAGAAGCCGCAGGCCATCGAGAACCTCACCGAGATCGTCGACGCGTTCGACGGCATCATGGTCGCCCGCGGCGACCTGGCCGTCGAGGTGCCGCTCGAGCAGGTCCCGATCATGCAGAAGCGCGCCGTCGAGCTGGCGCGCCGCAACGCGAAGCCGGTCATCGTCGCGACCCAGGTCCTCGAGTCGATGACGAACAACCCGCGCCCGACGCGCGCCGAGGCGTCCGACTGCGCCAACGCGGTGCTCGACGGCGCCGACGCGGTCATGCTCTCGGGCGAGACGAGCGTGGGCGACTACCCGATCGAGACGGTCCGCACGATGGGCCGGATCATCGAGGCGACCGAGGAGCTCGGCCGCGAGCGCATCGCCCCGCTCGGCTCGACGCCCGGGACGCGCGGTGGCGCGATCACCCGCGCTGCGGCCGAGATCGGCGAGACGCTGAGCGTGAAGTACCTCGTCACGTTCACCCAGTCGGGCGACTCGGCCCGGCGCATGTCGCGCCTGCGGTCGCAGATCCCGCTGCTCGCGTTCACGCCGGACGAGCACGTGCGCGCCGTCCTCGCGCTCACCTGGGGCGTCCAGGCGTACCAGGTGCCGCCGGTGGCCTCGACCGACGCGATGGTCTCGCAGGTCGACCAGACGCTGCAGGCGAACGGCCTGGCCGAGAAGAACGACCTCGTCGTGATGGTCTCCGGCGCGCCGATCGGCGTCTCCGGCACGACGAACTCGATCCTCGTGCACAAGATCGGCGACGAGACGGACAACGCCCGCAAGGCGTGACACACCCGCTCCTGCCTGACGACGACGGCCCGGACCCCCACGGGGGTCCGGGCCGTCGTCGTCAGGCGCTGGGGTCCGTCACCCGAACCGGCCGTTCACGTAGTCGGCGGTCCGTGGGTCCGTGGGGTGGGAGAACATGGCCTCGGTGTCCCCGCGCTCGACGACGAAGCCGGGCGTGCCGGCCTCGGCGAGGAAGAACGCGCACTGCTGGGACACGCGGGCGGCCTGCTGCATGTTGTGGGTGACGATGACGATCGTCACCTCGGACGACAGCTCGCCGATGGTCTCCTCGATGCGTCGCGTGGAGGTCGGGTCGAGCGCCGAGCACGGCTCGTCCATGAGGAGCACCCCCGGCCGCACCGCGAGCGAGCGCGCGATGCACAGCCGCTGCTGCTGGCCGCCCGAGAGCCCACCGCCGGGGGCGCTGAGGCGGTCCTTGACCTCGCGCCACAGCCCGGCGCGCGTGAGGGAGACCTCGACGAGCTCCTCGCGCTCCGACCGGTTCGCCTTGACCCCTGTGAGGCCGAGGCCCGCCAGGACGTTGTCGTGGATCGACATCGCGGGGAACGGGTTCGGCTTCTGGAAGACCATCCCGATGCGGCGCCGCGCGTCCGTGACGCGCCGCGCCGGGTCGTAGATGTCACCGCCGTCGAGCAGGACCTCGCCGGCGAGCGCCGCCGACGGGACGAGCTCGTGCATCCGGTTGAGGATGCGCAGGAAGGTGGACTTGCCGCAGCCGGAGGGGCCGATGAGGGCGGTCACGCGACCCGCGGGCATGGTCAGGGAGACGCGGTCGAGGACCTTGTGGGTACCGAACCAGGCGGACACCTCGCGGGCCTCGAGGGTGCTGCGGGTCCCGGGCGGGGCGACGAGGCGGCCGGCGGGGGCGGGACCGACGGTGTCGGCGACGGCACCGAAGATCGCGGCGTCCAGCGTCGTCGCGACGGGGGCGACGACGGGAGGCAGGACGGCGGTGTCCGCGGCGGAGGCCGCCGTCGGGCCCGGCGTGGCGGCAGTGTTGGTCACGGCCGGAGCGTCCCGCACGGACGTGGCCGTGGGGTGAACGGCGTCGGTCACAGGAGGTTCGGCAGGAGGACGAACGTCTCCTGCCCCGCGAGGAGAGCGACGAGCAGGAGGACCGGCAGGCACACGAGCCAGGCGTGCCAGCGGCCCCACCAGGACGCGAGGAACGTGCGCCCGACGAGCACGAGGACGAGGGCTCCCAGCGCGAGGACGAGCCACGGCCAGGCCTCGGGGTCGCCCGCGAAGGCGAGCTCGGGCCCGGTGAGCTCCTGGGTGCTGAGGGTGGCGACGGGGGTGGTGAACGGCGTCCCGGCGAGGGTCGCGTCGACGCGGACGACGTCGTCGGGCAGGAAGGGGGTGCCCGACGCGCTGACGAGGGTGAGCCGGCCTGCTCCGGGCTCGAGGACCCTGGGCAGGGGCGAGCCTCGGTGCCGCACGTCGGTGACCCGGTAGGTCGCGGTGCCCTGCCCGGTGACGGTGACGATGCGGCTGCCGACGGTGAGCTCGTCGAGGTGGCGGAACGGGCCGCCGAACGTGGACTGGCGTCCCATGACGACGCTGGCCCCGGCCTGGCCGGGCAGGACGGTGTCGCGGCGGTGCCCGGGCCCGGACAGCATGACCTTCGACGTGGTGCCCTCGAGGACGACGTCGTCGACGCCGAGGTCGGGGATGCGGAGGATCGCGACGGCGGTACCGGCGCCGAGGAGCCGGTCGTCGGCACCGGTCTGGCCGACGGGCGCCGTGCCGTTGGCCAGGTCGGAGCGGTACGAGTCGTAGGCGACGTGCTGGTCGCGGGCCTCGCGCAGCGGCGAGACGACCGTGGCCTGGAGCACGAGCCCGAGGAGGAGGGCGGCGACGGCGACCAGCGCCGAGCCGAGCAGGCGCGCCCGTCCCGCGGGCTCGAGACGGGGGAGGGCGGCGTCGGGGCCGGCGGGGACGCCGTCGGGCGGACGGGTCCCGCCACCGGCGGGAGCCGGGTCGGGGCCGGCAGGCCGGGGTGCCGGGCGCGGCGGGGCGGGAGCGCTCATCGGGGTCCTCTGGCGGGCGGGGCGAGTGGCGGACGGGGACCGCCGCGCTGCGCGCGACGGTCCCCGTCCGGGCGGTGCGGTGCGGTCAGCGGGTGACCTTGAGGGACTTCGTCGCGCTGTGCGACGTGCCCACGGTCGACGAGCCGCCGTACGAGACGACGAGCTTGTGGGTGCCCGCCGACAGCTTCGGCAGCGTGACCGTCACCTTGCCCGAGCGGAGCGTCGCGGTCGCGAGGGTCTTGGAGCCCTGCTTGATCGTGACCTTGCCCGTCGGGGTGACGCCGGTGGCCTTCACGCTGACGGCGACCTTGGCGTGCTGCGTGGTGCGGACCGAGTGGATCGTGCCGAGAGTGACGGACGAGATCGCCTTGGCGGCGCGGACGGTGACCGACCTGCTGGTGCTGCCCTTGACGACCGCGGTGGTCGTGGGCTGGTAGACGGCGTGGACCGTGTAGCTCGTCCGCGTGGCCTTGAGGGAGAGCGCCGCCCGGTGGGTGGTGGTCGAGAAGGTCGCCGAGCCGAGGCGGGTGCTGCCGTTGTAGAACGTCACCTTGCCGGCGGCGTACTTCGACGCCGAGACGGTCGCCGTGAGGGTGAGCGTCCGGCCGACGCGCGGCGAGGCCGACGCCTTGACCGTGGTCGTCGAGGACACGGCCGGGACGGCGGAGACCGTGAGGGGCTTCGTCGCGGTCGGCGCCGGCGCGTCGACGCCGGTCAGGGCAGGGACGAAGTAGGCGAGGACCTGCGAGGTACCGGTGGTCGTGGGCGTCCAGGACGCCTTCGCCGTGACGGAGGCGCCGGCAGCGACCTTCGCGGTGGCGAGCGTCGTGGCGGTGGCCCCGGACATCTTCGCGAACGTCACGGTGCCGCCGCCGACGCCGACGCCGGTGACGGTCGCGGACAGGGTGGCGGCCTTGCCGACGGTCACGGCCGGGAGCGTGCCGAGAGCGACGGCGCTGGGCGAGGTCGCCGCGGCGTAGGCGCGGGTGGTGGTGTCACCGCACTTGGTGGAGCCCGTGAGGAGCCCGAACCCGAAGGCCGCGATGACGGACGTCTGCTTGCAGACCTCGGAGTCCGGTCCGACGAAGGCTTTGTGGATCGCGGACGTCGGGTCGTCGGCGAGCCGCGACGGCACGATGTCGTACACGAGGCGGGTGTAGCCCGCGTAGGTCGGGTTCAGCGAGTACGCCTTCTCGGCGCCCTGGACGGGTGCGGTGCCGTTGACGGAACCGAGGATGGCGCCGGCACGGTTGTCGGTGACCTTTCCGTTGCCCTGCGCGACCCACTGGCCGGCCGAGAACGGGGCGATGGCGCCGGCGTCCTGGTCGTCGGTGCCGCTCGCGAGGGCCTGGCCGTGGTGCTCCTGCACCGGGACCCCGTCGAAGTCCACGTCCCTGATGTTCGGGTACTTGGTGCTCGAGATGTCGTTCTCGGTGATCCCGACCTGGCCGAGCCAGTACGAGCGCGTGCCCGAGCCGGCCTGCGGGATGAACGTCGTGATCGGCACGACCCGCGCGCCGGCTGCCGCGGCGTCGCCGGGCTTGAGCAGCGTCGAGACGCCGTCCACGACCTGCACGCGGTCGTACTGACCCTGGTAGACGGCCGTGAGCTGGTCCTTGGTGAGGTTCGTCGGGATCACACTGTTCGGCGCGACCGCGTAGGTGACGGCGTCGCTGGCGAAGGGGATGTACGTGAGCACGCCCGTCGGGCTGACGTCGGCGGCGCCGGGGCCGCTCGACGACCGGGCGAAGTCGATCCGGCCGTACACGTCGGCCGTCGTGACGGACTTCGTGCCGTCGGTGGCGGTCGCCACGGACGCGGAGGAGGTCTGGCCGGTCGCGACGCGGAGCAGGTCGCGTCCCGCGCCGGAACCGTTCGCCCGGGGGATCGCCGTGCTGTTCGCACGCGTGACGACGGTGCCGGAGCCGGTCGCGTCGTACGAGGCGAGCAGCTTGCCGGGGATCGCGGCGGCGAGGGCGTCCAGCACGTCCTGGGTCGTGTCCGACCCCAGTCCGACGAGGGTCCCGTAGGCGCCGGACGGCGTCGGGTCCGCGTGGGCCGGGAGGCCGAGCGCGCCGAGCGCCAGCGCGCCGACACCTGTGCCGAGGGCCAGACGGGCGAAGGCGTTCACCTTCATGGGTGGTTCCTCTCTGAGGTCCTGGTTCTCGCAGTCGCGAGGTCGTCGCCATGGGCGACGCTGGGGACGCTAGTGGCGACGGGCCAACGGACGACCCGTCCGGGCCGACGTCCGGGCGAACAGCAGGCTCCGTACGGCGAACGTTCGGTGTCCGTCCAGCGCGCGTCCGGTCGGGGCGTCACAGGAGCTCCTCCTCGAGCAGCGCTCGGGCGTCGAGGACGCTCGCCCGGCGCACGAGGAGGGGGCCCGCGAGGGCCGAGGGGACGCCGATCCCGAGGCAGCCCGCGAGGCCGAGACGGAACGCGGTAACGGACGCCGGCGTGACCCGCGGGGTGGTCGTCCCGGCCCCGGCGGCCGCGGCGCGGGGGCCGCCCGCGCGTGCCCCGGTCGCGCCGTCGGGGTCGGGCGCCGACCCGCCGGCCGCGGTGGGCGCCCCGCCCGTGGTCCCGATGCCGGCGCCCGTGCCGGTGCCGGGCGACGACTCGCCGCCGCCCGCGCCGCCCCCGTCGTCCGACCCGCCGGGGGTGCTCGTGCCGGTCCCGCCGGAGCCGTCGCCCGACCCCGTGCCGGTCCCGCCCGAGCCGTGGTCCGAGCCCGCGCCGCCGCGGCACAGCGCGGCGGTGCTCGTCGCGGAGCCCAGCGTCGACGCCAGGTCCTGGGTCCGCTTCGCGTCGGCCGCGTCCAGGGGTACGTAGCCCCGGGGCAGCCGGCCCTGGGCGTCGCCGGTGACCTGGCCCGTCGTCGTCGCGAGCCGGAGGAACGTCGCGTAGTCGCGCCGCTCGTCGGGCGTGGCGAGGCAGACCGCGACGGCCGCGTAGCTGACCGTCGCGAGCGGGTACGCGCCGAGGACGCGGTGGTCCGGGTCGGCGACCTTGACGCCCGGGGCGTCGCCCGACTCGGGCATCGCGGCGATCGCCGCCCGCACCGTCGTGGCCGTCGCCGCGACCGGGTCGCCGGCCGCGTTGACGAGCTGCGCCGTGCGCAGCCCGTACCGCTCGGCCGAGCTGAGGTCCGTGAGGGCGAGCTCGAACCGCTGGCCCGGCAGCTGCGCGCCCGACGACATGAACGCCGGCGGCAGCCGGGTGGGGTCCCAGACCGTCTTGCCCCCCGCGTCGGCCCGCTGGGCGCGCATCGCCGCCTCGCGCATGTCGTTGGTGTACGGGCGCATGTCGAGCGTCCCGTAGCCCGGCGCGGGCACCGAGTCGTCCTGGCGGTACGTGGTGAGGTCGGCCTTGGGGTAGGAGTCGATCGACGCGTCGTCCGCGATGTCGAGGGACAGGTAGCTCGGGTTCACGACCATGCCCCAGTCGTCGGGGCTTCCCCGCAGGAACGCCGCCGCGTGCGGGTCGGCCTTGATCCACGCCCAGAGCTGAGCCGAGGCGTCGGACGAGCCCAGGCTCACCATCAGCCCGTCCGGCCCCGACGACGGCACGAAGTCGGCGAACTGGGGGTTGAGGGCGACGAACTCGGGGTCGTTGACGATCGACCTCGGGTTCTTCGCGACGGCCTTGCCGCCCCCGCCGGGGACGTCGGCGCGGTACGACTGCGTGAGGAGCTTCGCCAGCAGCCGGGCGTTCAGGGTCAGACCGGTGACCGGGGTGCCGTTGCGCGATGCGCCCGCGCTCCCGAGCGAGTCGTAGGTGTCGATGTTGTACGCGACGACGAGCGCCGACTGGGCGAGCGGCGCGTACCGGACGACCGTGCCGGCGGCCTCGGCCGAGGTCAGCGGGTTCTGCACGACCGCGAGCCGCGAGGAGCCGTCGATCGCGCTCGTGATCTGGTTACGGCCCTCGTCGTCGCCGATCTGCGAGAAGCCGTAGGTCGTGCCGGTGGTGCACAGAGCCGGCTGCCAGGACGTGATCGCGTCGGCGACGAGCTCGTGCCCCACGAGCCGCTCCTCGTCGGCGCCGATGGAGCACGACGACCCGACGGGCTGGAAGCCGAGGTGGAACTGGACCCTGTCCCGCCACGCGGACGCCGACAGCGGCGAGCCGGACAGCGACCCGTCGGCCGTCTCGGCGACGGGCGTGCCGTCCGCGTCCGTGGCGGTCCGCGGCACGACGACGAGCCAGCAGGACCGGCCCGTGCCGTCCTTCTGCCGGTCGCCGCAGCCGAGCTGCGGGGCCTCGAGCGAGGTCTGCGTCGTGAAGACCGTCGTGCCGGTCCCGTCGTCGCCCGTGCGGAGCGCGGTGAGCTCGTTCGTCGTCGCGGAGGTGAAGTACGGCGACACGTCCCAGGCCCTCGTCCCGTCCACCGGCTCGAACGGGACGGCGTAGGCCTTGAGGTTCGGGTTCGTGAGCGGCGGCGGGACGAGGTAGTCGCTCGTGTACTGCTGCGCCGGGTCCTCGCCCGACCGCAGCGTGCGCCCGGCGACGCGGTCGCCGAGCAGGCCCGACAGCCCCGACGCCGGCGCGCCCCACTGGCACTGCTCCGGCGACGGCCCGCCCGAACCACCCCAGCACTGCATGACCTGCAGGTAGTTCGACGCGAACCGGCCCCGCGACGTCGCGGGCGCGCCGCTCCACGCGATCGTGAGGCCCTGGTTGGTGACGTCCTTCGTCTGGTTCACGGTGACGGTGAGGCCGCGCAGCGCGTCGTAGGACGCGTCCGACGCGTCGTGCCCGGCGACGGACGACCACGCGACGGTCGTCGTCGACGACGTCGCCGGGAAGTCGTCCGGCAGGCTCGCCGCCGGGCCGGTCGCCGTCGGCGTCGGGGTCGGCGTCTCGGTGGGTGCGGGCGTGGCGGTGGGCGTCACCGTCGGTTCCGGGGTGCTCGTCGGCTCGGAGCCGTCCGGGGCGGACGGGTCCGCAGAGGGTGTCGCGCCCGCGACGGGGGTGCCCGTCGTCCGGGCCGCCGGCTGGGTCGCGGTGGCGGTGGCGCCGTCGGTCGGCGTCGCGGCGGCCGCGGCGACGGCGAGCACCCCGGAGAGCGTCGTCAGGGCGAGGCCGCCGGCGGCCAGCGCCGTCCCGACCCGGCGCAGCGTCGAGGACCTCATGCCTTCGCCCCCCGCCGGGCCGCGGCGCCTCGCCGGGCCCGCGCCACGACGGGCGGCAGGAGGAGCGCGCCGAGCAGCAGGGCGATCCCGAGGCCCGTCGCGAGTGCGCGGCCGCCCGACGCAGCCGGCCGGTGCGTGCTGACAGGCTCGGCGACGACGTTCGTGCAGACGCCGGTGTCGGCCTCGCAGCTCACGGGCCCGCCTCCGTAGTCGGCGGGGACGAGGCTCGTCGTGCCGCCCGCGGCGCCGACGACCGCGCCGGAGGCGCCCGCGGCCCCGACACCACCGGTGCCCGTGCCCGCGGCACCGGTGCCGGTCGTGGCGCCCCTCCGGTCGCGGCACCCGTGCGGTTCGAGCCGCGGGGCCCCGTGCCTGCCCCGCCGACGCCGGCCCCGCCGACGGCCCCGGCGGCAGCACCACCGCCCCCGCCGGCGGAGGCGGCGCCGGTCGTGCCCTTCCCGGTCCCGCCGCTCGTCGTGCCCGACGTCGAGCCGCCCCCCTTGCCCGTCGTGGGCGTCGTCGTGCCCTTGGCGCCGCCCGTGCCGGTGCTGCACTGGGTGGTGCCGAGCTTGTCGCACGCCGAGGGCATCGGTGCCTTCTTGGCGAGGGTGTTCGTGCCGTCGGTCGAGAACGTGGGGTTGTGGCAGGACCTGATGTCGACCGACTTCACGTCGACGCCGGGGATCTTGCGCACCTGCGCGAGTCCCGCCCGGACCAGGTTGATCGGCAGCGGCGAGTACCCGAGCACCTCTGCCTGCTGCTGCCCCTCGCACAGGAAGTAGTACGCGAACGCGCCCAGCGTCTTGCCCTTGGCGTCGGTGAAGCCGCTCTGGTCGGCGGTCGGCACGACCACGTAGCTGTACGACGACAGCGGGTACGTGCGCGGGTCCTTGCTCGTGTACACGCGGGACAGGTCCTGCGTGAGGTACGACGACGAGCCCGTGTCCTCGTTGATCCGCGCGGACAGGAGCCCCACGGCGACGTTCGACGCGGTCGGCTCCACGTAGTAGCCCGCCGTGTTGAGGATCTTGGCGACCGGGTAGCCCGTCTTGAGCGCGTACGAGTACTCGACGTACGTGATGGTGCCCTGGTTGGCGGTCTGCGCGACGTAGCCGGCGACGCCCTGCGAGTTCGGCTGGGAGACGAAGCCCTTGCCCGCGACCGTGGGGAAGTTCGACGTCACGCCGCACGGGGTCGAGCGGCCCGCCGCCCGGCAGTAGGCGTCCCACAGGTCGGCGTGCTGCGCCGCCATCCAGGTGCTGAACTGGGCGGTCGAGCCGGAGCCGTCGGACCGGACCACCGGGACGATCTGGCGTGCCGGGAGGGCGAGGCCCGGGTTGTCGGCCGCGATGGCCTTGTCGTTCCAGCGCGTGACGACACCCGTGAAGATCTTGGTCAGCACCTCGCCTGACAGCCGCAGGTTCGTGACCCGGTGCCCGCCGACCTGCAGGTTGTACATGAAGGCGGTGCCTCCGGCGACGATCGGCATGTACGCGAAGGAGCGCGTCGGCAGCGTGTCGACGACGCCGCCGTCCATGAGCCCGTAGGGGATCTCGGTGCTCGCGAAGTCGACCGTGCCGGCCTTGAACTGGTTGCGGCCGTCCGACGAGCCGGTGCTCGCGTAGTTGATGCGCATGCCGTACTGCTCGACGTTGCGCCGCCACTGGTCGATGGCGTTCGAGCTCCACGACGAGCCGGCGCCGTTGACGGGCACGTAGCCGTCGGCCCGGGCGGGCCCCGCGGACAGGCCGACGAGGGGCACCGCGAGCGCGACGAGCGCGAGGAGCGAGCGCAGCCGGCCTGGCCGGCGGCGGGGACGTGGGGTCACGAAGGCTCTCCGAGGGTGGGTGCCGGGGCCGCTGTCGCGGCCTCCGTGCCGGTGGTGTCGGTGGGGGAGTCGGGTGCGGCGCCGCGGCGCGCGAGCCGGCTCAGCGCGAGCGGCGCGAGCCGGACGACGTCCATGAACCGGTCGATGCGCTCGGCGCGACGGGCGCGTGCCGCGACGTCCTGGGCACCGATGACGCGGGCAAGGACGAACAGGAGCACGACGAGGACCATGAGGACCGCGGCCGTGCCGAAGCCGCGGGCGATCATGGTGGGCTCCGGCGACTTGACGAACTGGAAGATCGCGAGCGGCAGCGAGACCATCGGACCGTGCAGCGGGTTGACGTTGAGCGACGCGGTGAACCCGGAGGTGAGGAGCACGGGGGACGTCTCGCCGATCCCCCGCGCGGTCGCGAGGATGATCGCCGTCATGAGCCCCGAGCGCGCCGTCGGCAGGACGACCTGCCACACGGTCCGCCACTGGCCGGCACCCAGCCCGACGGACGCCTCCTTGAGGGTGTGCGGGACGAGCCGCAGGACGACGTCCGCGGAGCGGATCATGATCGGCAGCATCATGATGCTGATGGCCATCGACGCGGCGAGCCCGGACTTGTCGATGCCGAGCGCGAGGATCGCCGTCGCGTACACGAACAGGCCGGCCACGATCGACGGCAGTGCGGTCATCGCCTCGACGACCGTGCGCACGAACCGCGCGAACGCCCCGGGCACCTCGGTGAGGAAGACGGCGGTCGCGAGGCCCAGGGGGACGGTGACGGCGAGGGCGATCGTGATCTGGATCAGGCTGCCGACGATCGCGTGCGCGACGCCGCCCACCGACAGGGGGTCGAGCGGCCCGGCCAGGGACATGTCCTGCGTGTAGAAGTTCGCGTGCAGGAGCGCCTCGAGCCCGCGCCCGAGCGTGAACACGACGACGAACACGAGCGTCGCGAGCACGACGAAGGCCAGGCCGTGGACGACGACCATGACGAGCCGGTCACGCACCGCGGGGGCGTCGGCGTCGAGCGAGACGACCGCGGCGTACACGACCAGGAAGAGCGCCGTGGCGACGGCGACGCACGCGGGGACGCCGCGCACGGGCGCGAGCTGCGTCGCGATGACGGCGGTCAGGGCGAGCGCCGCGACGGCGGAGCCGAGGAGCGCGAGCGCGTCCCCGATCCGGGTGCCGCCGAGCTGGCGCCGCCGCTCGGGACGGCGCGGGGTGCCCTGGGTGCCGGGGACCGTCGTGCGGGGGCCGGTCGTCGGCGGCGGTGCGGGCGTGTCGACGACGCCGGACGACGCCGGGGGGAGGGTGGTGGTCATCGGGTCCTCAGCTGTGGGCGCCGGAGCGGGAGCGCGCCACGATGCTCGACGCGCCGAAGTTGACCGCGAGGGTCAGGAGGAAGAGCGCGAGCCCGGCCGCCATGAGGGCCGACATCCCGAACGGCGACGCCTCCCCGTAGCGCAGCGCGATGAGGGACGACACGGAGTTCGCGCCGTTCTGGAGCACGTGCCACTGCACCGTGAAGACGGGCGAGATGATCATGTAGATCGCGATGGTCTCGCCGAGCGCGCGGCCGAGGCCCAGCATGGTCCCGCCGACGATCCCCCCGACGCCGTACGGCAGGACGACCGAGCGGACCATGCCCCACCGGGTCGAGCCGAGCGCCAGCGCGCCCTCGCGCTCGCCCACGGGCGCCTGCATGAACACCTCGCGCATGATCGACGTCATGATCGGCGTGATCATGAACGCCACGACGAGCCCGGCGACGAAGGTCGAGGACGTGTAGAGGGTCACGGGGGACAGCGGGTCGGCGGGGTCGGCCCCCTGGACGCTGAGCGGCGGGAACCACGCGAAGACCGTCGAGATCCACCGAGCCACGTCGGTGAGGTGGCCCTGCAGGTAGAACACGCCCCAGAGGCCGAAGACGACCGACGGCACGGCCGCCATGAGGTCGACGAGCGTGACGAGCCCCCGGCGAAGGCGGACGGGGGCGTACTCGCTGATGTACAGGCTCGTGCCGAGGGAGAGCGGCAGCGCGACCGAGACCGCCACGAGGGCGATCAGCACCGTGCCCACGAGCACCGCCGCGATGCCGAAGCTGCCCGAGTCGGGCTCCCAGGACTGCGTCGTCAGGAAGCCGAGCCCGGCCACGCGCAGCGCCTGCCAGGCCCGCACGAGCAGAAAGATGCCGACGCACGACATGATCGCGAGGACGAGCACGCCTCCGCCTCGTACGGCTCCGCGGAAGACGCGGTCGGACGGGGCTCGGCGCGTGCCGAGCCGTCTCGGGACGTCCGGTGGGGTCACAGGTCCTCCGTGCGCAGGCAGCCTCGCCGGGACGTCCGGCCGAGCGGGTCGGGCGCAGGACGCGCGCCGGACGGGAGGATCGTGCAGGTCACGGACGACGCTGGGGGTCCCGGCAGGGGGCCGACGGCTGAAGGATCGGTGAACGGACGGCCGCGCGGAGCCCGCGTCGTCGCGGGCGAGGTGCGGCCGCCGGGCGGGGCGGGAAGGGAGGAGTGCCCCGGGTGGGATTCGAACCCACACTGGATCGGGTTTGAGCCGAACGCCTCTGCCGGTTGGGCTACCGGGGCATGGGAGCAATCGAACCATACGGCCCGTCCGGGCGCGGAATCCGTCCGACGCCGTCGCACGTCACACTCGGTCGCCGGACGCCAGGGGTTCGGGCGCACTACGATGTGACGGTGACCCAGAACGACGCCCCCGACAACGACGCCACCCCGCTCGAGCTCCCCCCGCTGCTGGAGCCCGAGCCCACCCCCGCCAAGCCCTCCGGACCCGTCCGACGCGCCGTCGTCGCCGAGGACGAGGCCCTGATCCGCATGGACGTCGTCGAGACGCTCCGCGACGGCGGCTTCGACGTGGTCGGCGAGGCCGGTGACGGCGAGACCGCGGTCCGCCTCGCCGACGAGCTGCGGCCCGACGTCGTGGTGATGGACGTCAAGATGCCCGAGCTCGACGGCATCTCCGCGGCCGAGCGCATCGGCAAGGCGCGCAGCGCGCCCGTCGTGCTCCTGACGGCGTTCTCGCAGCGCGAGCTCGTCGAGCGGGCCCGGGACGCGGGTGCCATGGCGTACGTCGTGAAGCCGTTCACGCCGGCCGACCTGCTGCCCGCGGTCGAGATCGCGATCTCCCGCTACACGCAGATCAGCGCGCTCGAGTCGGAGGTCGCCGACCTCGCCGAGCGGTTCGAGACGCGCAAGCGCGTCGACCGGGCGAAGGGCCTGCTCATGACGAAGATGGGCCTGACGGAGCCGGAGTCCTTCCGCTGGATCCAGAAGACCTCGATGGACCGGCGCCTCACCATGCGCGAGGTCGCCGACGCGGTCATCGAGCAGGTCGGCAGCTGAGACGGAGCGCGTCGCCGCCCTCCCGCGAGCGGGCCGGCGCCGGCAGACCCCCTCTTGGACGAGTGTCCTAAAAGGGCTAGGGTGTCGAGCGTCGCGCGCCGCGGGTCAGTCCCGCAGCAGGGGGCCGGGCGACGGAGCAGCCTGTTCCACCGACGAGGGAGGTCCCACGTGCGCGTCGCGGTCGAGGTGAGGCCGGCGGTCCCGGCCGACCTGGCGGAGCTGGCCGACGTGTGCGCGCTCGCGCGCGAGGAGTCGTCTGCCGGCGTGCAGCTCTGCGCCCCGGAGCCCGGCAAGATCGCTGAGCAGCTCGGGGTCCTGCTGAGCGTGCCGGGCGGGCACGCGCTCGTCGCCCGGGTCGACGGCCGGGTCGCGGGGTTTGTCCTCGCGCGGACGCTGGGCAGCAACGACTTCCTGCCCAAGACCGTCCTCTACCTCGAGGGCCTCTACGTGCGCACCGAGGTCCGCCGGCGGGGGGTCGGGCACGCACTCCTCGCCGCGACGGCCGAGCTCGCGACCGACCAGGGCGCCACGGACGTGTACGCGGTGCCGATCCCGGGCTCGCGGGGCGTGCAGCGCTTCCTCGCGCGCGTGGGATTCGCCCCCGCCGCCACGCACCGCTACGTGTCGACGAACGTGCTGCAGCGCCGCCTGGCCTCCGAGGCCCACGGCCAGCGGCACCGCGGCCGGGCCGGCAGCCTCGAGGAGCTCATCGCGCGGCGGCGCCGCAGCCGTGGGGGCGCGCCGACCGGCTCGGTCGACCTCGGCGCCGTGCGCGGCCGCCTCGAGGACGGCGCGAGCACGCAGCGCCTCGTCGGCTGAGCCGACCGCTCAGCGCGGGTCGAGGATCAGGCAGGTCAGCCGCACGGTGCTGATCCGCCGGTCGTCCCCGTCGCTCACCACGATCTCGTAGCTCGCGGTCGTGCGACCCAGGTGGATCGCGGTCGCTACCCCCGTCACGACTCCCTCGCGCGCCGAGCGGTGGTGCGTCGCGCCCAGCTCCAGCCCGACGACGTGCCGGTCCAGCCCGCCGTGCACCCACGCGGCGATCGATCCGAGGGTCTCGCCGAGCGCCGCGGTCGCGCCCCCGTGGAGCAGCCCCGCGGGCTGGGTGTTGCCCGCGACGGGCATGGTGCCGACGGCGCGGCGCGGGCCGACCTCCAGCAGCTCGATGCCGAGCCGGTCGATGAGCGTCCCCTGCGAGTGCTCGCGCCACCACTGCAGGTCCGGGATGTGGGTCATGACCGATAGGTTGGCACCCGTGAGCACGACTGCGCTAACCGCCGACCGCACGTCCCGCCCCCGACTCCTCCTGATCGACGGGCACTCGATGGCGTTCCGGGCGTTCTTCGCCCTGCCCGACACGATGGTGACGACGACCGGCGAGGTCACGAACGCCGTCTACGGCTTCACGTCGATGCTCACCAACCTGCTCCGCGACGAGCAGCCCACGCACGCGGCCGTCGCCTTCGACGCGGGCCGCCAGACGTTCCGCACCGAGCGCTACCCGGAGTACAAGGGCACCCGGTCAGCGACGCCGGAGGCGTTCCGCGGCCAGGTGCCGCTCATCAAGGAGGTCCTGGCGGCGCTCCAGGTGCCCACGCTGGACCGGGTGGGCATCGAGGCGGACGACATCCTGGCCACGCTCGCCGGGCAGGCCGAGGCCGCCGGGATGGACGTGCTGATCTGCTCCGGGGACCGCGACTCGCTCCAGCTCGTGACGGAGCACGTCACGGTGCTCTACCCCGTGCGCGGGGTCTCCGAGCTCGCCCGGATGACGCCGGACTCCGTGCTCGAGAAGTACGGCGTCTCGCCGGAGCGCTACCCCGACCTCGCGGCGCTCGTCGGCGAGACGAGCGACAACCTGCCCGGGGTCCCGGGCGTGGGGCCGGGCGTGGCCGCGAAGTGGATCGGCCAGTACGGCTCGCTCGACGCGCTGCTCGACCAGCAGGACTCCGTCACCGGCAAGCGGGGCGAGGCGCTGCGCGAGCACGCCGGGCAGGTGCGGCTCAACCGCGAGCTCAACGCCCTGCTGCGGGACGTGGAGCTGCCGTACGGGCCGGACGACCTGGCGCTGCGCGGCTTCGACCGGGACGCGCTCTTCCGGGTTGCCGACGCCCTGCAGTTCGGCCCCCTGCGCGAGCGCGTCCTCGCGGTCGACCCCGCCGCCGACGTCGCGGAGACCGTCGCCGCGCAGGCCGCGGTCGCCGTCACGCTCGACGAGCTGGGCGAGGACGGGCCCGGCCCGTGGCTCGCCGAGCGCGCGGGCCGGCGCCTGGGCCTCGTCGTCGAGGGCAAGCCGTCACCGTCCGCGGCGGACGCGTGGGCCGTGGCCGTCGCGGACGACGCGGGGGCCGCCTTCGCGCTCGACCTCGCCGACCTCGCCCCCCGCGCGGAGGAGGCGCTCGTCGCCTGGCTGGCGGACCCGTCCGCGCCCAAGGTGCTGCACGGCGCCAAGGACGCCTGGCACGAGCTCGCCGCGCGCGGCTACGAGCTGCGCGGCGTCACGTTCGACACCGAGCTCGCGGCGTACCTGTGCTACCCCGACCAGCGCGGCTACGACCTCGGCGAGCTCGTCGAGCGGCTGCTGCACCGTGCGCTCGTCGCCGCGGAGCCCGAGGCGCAGGGCACCCTCGACCTGGAGCTCGACGAGGCGGGCGAGGGGTCGCGCTCCGCGACCCGGGCGGCCGCCGTCGTCGAGCTCGCCCAGGTGCTCGAGGAGGAGGTCGCCGACCGCGGGGCCGCGGCGTTGCTGGCCGACGTCGAGATCCCCCTGTCCGACGTGCTGGCGCACATGGAGCAGCGCGGCATCGCCGCCGACGTGCCGTACCTGACGGAGCTCGAGGAGCAGTTCGGGACGCAGGTCGCGCGGGAGGCCCAGGAGGCGTACGACGCGATCGGCCGCGAGGTGAACCTGGGCTCGCCCAAGCAGCTCCAGGAGGTGCTGTTCGACCAGCTCGCGATGCCCAAGACCAAGAAGATCAAGACGGGGTACACGACCGACGCCGCGGCCCTCGCCGACCTGTACGAGCGCACGGGCCACCCGTTCCTCGAGCACCTGCTCGCGCACCGTGACGTCACGCGCCTGCGTCAGACGGTCGAGGGCCTGCTCAAGTCGGTGGCGCCCGACGGGCGCATCCACACGACGTTCCAGCAGACGATCGCCGCGACCGGCCGGCTCAGCTCGACCGACCCCAACCTGCAGAACATCCCGATCCGCACCGAGGAGGGTCGTCGGATCCGCCGGGCCTTCGTCGTGGGCGAGGGCTACGAGCAGCTCCTGACGGCCGACTACAGCCAGATCGAGATGCGGATCATGGCCCACCTGTCGGGCGACGAGGGCCTCGTTGACGCGTTCCGCTCGGGGGAGGACCTCCACCGGTACGTGGGGTCGCGCGTCTTCGAGGTCGCGCCCGCCGACGTCACGCCGGCGATGCGCTCCAAGATCAAGGCGATGAGCTACGGGCTCGCGTACGGGCTGTCGTCGTACGGGCTCTCGAAGCAGCTGAGCATCGAGGTCGGCGAGGCGCAGGGGCTCATGGACGACTACTTCTCGCGGTTCGGCGGGGTGCGCGACTACCTGTCGGGCGTCGTCGACGAGGCGCGGGCGACCGGCTACACGGCCACGATCTTCGGCCGCCGCCGCTACCTGCCGGACCTCACGAGCGACAACCGGCAGCGCCGCGACATGGCCGAGCGCATGGCCCTCAACGCGCCGATCCAGGGGAGCGCAGCCGACCTCATCAAGATCGCGATGCTCGGGGTCGAGCGCGAGCTCACCGAGCGCGGGCTGCGGTCGCGGCTGCTCCTGCAGGTCCACGACGAGCTCGTCCTGGAGGTCGCGGCGGGGGAGCGGGACGAGGTCGAGGCACTCGTCCGCGCCCAGATGGGCGGCGCCGCGGACCTCTCGGTCCCGCTCGACGTGTCCGTCGGCGTCGGGCGCAGCTGGCACGACGCCGGGCACTGACCGGCCCGTCGCCCGCGGGCTCGGGCCGTGAGCGCGCGCTCAGGGCCGGTGCGTGACGAACACGGCGGTCCCGGGCAGGTACGCCCCGCGCACCGGTCCCCACCCGCCCCACACGTTCGCGTTGTCGGCCGGCCACTCCGGCTCGACGACGTCGTCCACCACGAGTCCCGAGGCGACGACGTCGCGCACGTGGTCGCCCACCGTCCGGTGGTACTCGGCGTAGAGCACGCGCCCGTCCTCGGCGGTCTCCACGTAGGGACGCCGGTCGAAGTAGGACCGCGTCACGGTGAGGCCGTGCTCGGTCGGGTCGTCGGGGAAGGCCCAGCGCAGCGGGTGGGTCACCGAGAAGACCCAGCGTCCGCCGGGGCGGACCACGCGGGCGGCCTCGCGGTGGACGCGTGCGGCGTCGGGGAGGAACGGGAGCGCCCCGAACGCGGTGAAGACGGCGTCGAAGCTCGCGTCGGCGAACGGCAGCGCCCGCGCGTCCGCCTGGACCAGCGGGAGGCGGACCCCGGCCGCGCGGTCGAGGGCCGCGCCGCGCGCGAGCATGCCGTGCGACACGTCGGTGGCGACGGCGCGGGCGCCGGCTCCGACGAGCCAGCGCGAGCACTGGGCGGCGCCGGCGCCGACCTCGAGGACGTCCCGCCCGACGACGTCGCCGAGCAGCCGCGCGTCCGCCTCGCGCAGGCCCTCGGGACCCCAGAGGAAGTCGGCGTCGCCGAGGAAGGCTCCGTGCTCCGCGAGGTACTCGGGCGCCTCGGCGTCCCACCAGGCGCGGGCCGCCGTGCCGCCCGCCTCGTCCGGAACGTCCCGGTAGCCGACCGCGGACACCGGGGGCAGGCCGGGCGCGTCGGAGGGTGGTCGGCGGGCGCCGTCGTCGGGGTTGGTCACGTGCTTTGACCTTTCCATGACCGCACGACTAGCATGGTCTGCGGTGTGTTCTGTCGGGAGGTACTCGACTTCCACTCGACGTCGTCGAGTCGATCGGGTCGATCGTCCGGCGTGCCGTGGTCGTCACTGCTTCACCGCCGTGGTCGCCAGGGTCGCACCGCATCGCTGTCACATCGCCGTCACCGTACCCCGGCGGTCGTCGTCCTCGACGTCGTCGCCGGTCCCGCGGTGCAGTCGCCTCCCGGGGTGACCATCCATCCTGTCCGCACTACGTCCTGTCCGCATCGGAGCATCGAACTCAATGACCATCTCCACCCCCGCGAAGTCCGTTCCCCAGGTTGCCGTCAACGACATCGGCACCGAAGAGGACTTCCTCGCCGCCGTCGACGCCACCATCCGTTACTTCAACGACGGTGACATCGTCGAGGGCACCATCGTCAAGGTGGACCGCGACGAGGTCCTCCTCGACATCGGCTACAAGACCGAGGGCGTCATCCCCTCGCGCGAGCTGTCCATCAAGCACGACGTCGACCCGTCCGAGGTCGTCGGCGTCGGCGACCAGGTCGAGGCCCTGGTCCTCCAGAAGGAGGACAAGGAAGGCCGCCTGATCCTGTCCAAGAAGCGCGCCCAGTACGAGCGCGCCTGGGGCACGATCGAGAAGATCAAGGAGGAGGACGGCGTCGTCACCGGCACCGTCATCGAGGTCGTCAAGGGTGGCCTCATCCTCGACATCGGTCTGCGCGGCTTCCTCCCCGCCTCGCTCGTGGAGATGCGTCGTGTCCGCGACCTCGCGCCGTACGTCGGCAAGGAGATCGAGGCCAAGATCATCGAGCTCGACAAGAACCGCAACAACGTCGTCCTCTCGCGCCGCGCCTGGCTCGAGCAGACGCAGTCCGAGGTGCGCTCGACCTTCCTGCAGACGCTGCAGAAGGGCCAGGTCCGCCCGGGTGTGGTCTCGTCGATCGTCAACTTCGGTGCGTTCGTGGACCTCGGCGGCGTCGACGGTCTCGTGCACGTCTCGGAGCTGTCCTGGAAGCACATCGACCACCCGTCCGAGGTCGTCGAGGTCGGCCAGGAGGTCACGGTCGAGGTGCTCGACGTCGACTTCGACCGCGAGCGCGTCTCGCTGTCGCTGAAGGCGACGCAGGAGGACCCGTGGCAGACGTTCGCCCGGACCCACGCGATCGGTCAGGTCGTGCCGGGCAAGGTCACCAAGCTCGTCCCGTTCGGTGCGTTCGTGCGCGTCGAGGACGGCATCGAGGGCCTCGTGCACATCTCCGAGCTCGCGCAGCGTCACGTCGACCTGCCCGAGCAGGTCGTCAACGTCGGTGACGACGTGTTCGTCAAGGTCATCGACATCGACCTCGAGCGTCGCCGCATCTCGCTGTCGCTCAAGCAGGCGAACGACGGCGTGGACCTGGAGTCCGAGGACTTCGACCCCGCCCTCTACGGCATGGCCGCCGAGTACGACGACCAGGGGAACTACAAGTACCCCGAGGGCTTCGACCCGGAGACCAACGAGTGGCTCGAGGGCTTCGAGACGCAGCGCGAGGCCTGGGAGACGCAGTACGCCAAGGCGCACGAGCTGTGGGAGGCGCACCGTCACCAGGTCGCGGAGGCCGCCAAGGCCGACGCCGAGGCCACCACGGGCGACTCGGGCTCCTCTTCGTCTTCGTCGTCGTCGTCCTCGTCCTCCTCGTACTCGTCGTCGGCTCCCGAGCCCGCGGCGGGCACGCTCGCCTCGGACGAGGCGCTGGCCGCGCTCCGCGAGAAGCTCACCGGCAACTGATCACGGCAGGCCGCCGGCGCGCGTCGCCGGCGGCCTCCCGCGACACCACGAAGGGCCCGGCGGGCCGTCAGGACCCGTACACGGGAGCGTCGTTCTGACGATCGGCGCGACGGCGTGAGCTGTCAGAACGACGTACCGGTATCCGGGCGTCACGTTCTGACAGCCGCGTGGTCGACGTCAGGCGACCTCGTCCAGCGCGCTCGCGCCCGCGACGCGCTCGGCGTCAGGGCCGTCGGCGAACTGGGTGTGGTAGAGCTCCGCGTACAGGCCGCCGGCGGCGAGCAGCTCGGCGTGCGTGCCCTGCTGGACGACGCGGCCGGCGTCGAGCACGACGATGAGGTCCGCGTCGCGGATGGTCGAGAGCCGGTGGGCGATCACGAGCGCGGTGCTCGAGGCGAGGGCCTCGTCGAGCGCGGCCTGGACGGCGGCCTCGGACTCGGAGTCGAGGTGCGCGGTGGCCTCGTCGAGCACGACGAACGCCGGCTCCTTGAGCAGCATGCGCGCGATGGCGAGGCGCTGACGCTCGCCGCCGGAGAGCCGGTAGCCCCGGTCGCCTACGACGGTCTCGAGCCCGGACGGCAGCGAGCGGACGAGGTCGGCGACGTGCGCGCGCTCGAGCGCCCGCCACAGCTCGGCGTCGTTCGCGTCGGGCCGCGCGTAGCGCAGGTTCGCGGCGATCGAGTCGTGGAAGAGGTGGGCCTCCTGCGTGACCACGCCGACGGCGTCGTGCAGGGACTGCTGCGTGACGTCGCGCAGGTCGGTCCCGGCGACCCGGACGGCGCCGCCGGTCGGGTCGTACATCCGGGTCGCGAGCTGCGACACGGTCGTCTTGCCGGCGCCCGACGGCCCGACGAGCGCGACGGTGGCGCCGGTGGGCACCGTGAAGGTGACGTCGACGAGGGTGTCGTGCGTCGGGTCGTTGGTGAGCGCGGCGACCGACTCGAGCGAGGCGAGCGAGACGTCGGTGGCGCTGGGGTAGCGGAACGAGACGTGGTCGAGCTCGACGGTGGCGCCGTGCCGGGCGAGGTCGTCGGCGAGGTCGTGCGCGCCGGGGGCGTCGTCGACCATGGGCTCGAGGTCCAGCACCTCGAGGACGCGCTCGAACGAGACGAGCGCGGTCATCACGTCGACCTGGACGTTGGACATCGCGGTGATCGGCCCGTACAGGCGGCCGAGGTACGCGGTGAGGGCGACGACCATGCCGACGGTCAGCGACCCGCCGATCGCCATCAGCCCGCCGGCGCCGTAGACGATCGCGACGCCGACCGCTGCCACGGCCGTGAGGCCGGCGCGGAAGTAGACGCCGAGGACGGCGGTGCGGACCCCGATGTCGCGCACGCGTCCCGCCTTCTCGGCGAAGTCGGCGGACTCGAGCTCGGGCCGCCCGAAGACCTTGACGAGGTGCGCGCCCGCGACGTTGAAGCGCTCCTGCATCATCTGGGCGGCGTCGGCGTTCAGCCCGTAGCTCTCGCGCGTGAGGCCGGCGAGGCGACGGCCGACCCAGCGCGCGGGCAGCACGAACACGGGCAGCAGGACGAGCGACACGAGCGTGAGCTGCCACGACATGGAGAGCATCGCCGCGAGCACGAAGACGATCGTGAGGGCGTTGCTGACGACGTTGGAGAGCGTCGAGGTGAAGGCCTGCTGCGCGCCGAGCACGTCGCCGTTGAGGCGCTGGACGAGCGCGCCGGTGCGGGCGCGGGAGAAGAACGCGAGCGGCATCCGCTGGACGTGGTCGAAGACCTGCGTGCGCAGGTCGAGGATGAGGCCCTCGCCGATCCGGGAGGAGATCCACCGCTCGGCGACGGTGAGGGCCGCCGAGACGAGCGCGAGGCCGGCGAGCAGCGCGGCGAGCGTGACCACGAGGCGCCGGTCGCCGGTCGCGATGCCGTCGTCGATGAGGTGGCTCACGAGCAGGGGGCTCGCCGCACCGGTCGCGGCGTCGACGGCGAGCAGCCCGACGAAGCCCGTGAGCGCCCGGCGGTAGGGGTGGGCGAAGGCGAGGATGCGGCGGAGCGTGCCGCGGTGGAGCCGCTGCTGGGCGACCGACGAGTCCTGGACGAAGGACCGCATGCCGCGGCCGCCGCCGCGCGCAGGTCCGCCATGGGGTCCGAATGCCATAGGTGATCTCCGGGGTACGAGAGGAAGGGGAGTGATAGTGAGCATAGCTCACTATCGGTTACGACACAAGGTTCGGTAGACTCGGGCCATGACCACGACGCCGTCCCGCACGACGACGCACCCGGCCGCCGCTCCCGAGGTGCCCACGGGCGGCGACTTCGTCGCCGTCCTGCACGCCGCGATGCGTGCGGTCCGCCGGGAGGCGGAGGCCCAGCTCGGCGAGGACGCCGTCGCGCCCGGCCAGCTCCGGCTCCTGCGCATGCTGGACCGCGCCGGCGGAGTGCAGCGCCCGAGCGCCCTCGCCGAGACGCTCGACGTCAGCCCCCGCTCCGTCACCTCCAAGGTCGACGCGGCGGAGCGCGACGGCTACGTCGTCCGGCACCCGGACCCCAGCGACCGCCGCGCCACGCTGGTCGAGCTCACCGAGCACGGCCGGGCCGTCCTCGTGCGGGTCGGGAACCTGCGGGCCACCGGGGCCGGGGGCCTGCTCGAGCGGCTGACGCCGGCCGAGCAGCAGGAGCTCGTCCGCCTGCTGCGGCGCGTCGCCGGCCCGGCCGGAGGGGCCGACAGCACGCACCCCTGAACCGCCGCTGGCAGGATGGGGGCATGTTCCGCGTCGGCCTCACCGGTGGCATCGCATCCGGCAAGTCCGTGGCACTGGCTCGCTTCGCCGAGCTCGGTGCCGTGACCATCGACCACGACGGGCTCGCGCGCGAGGTCGTCGAGCCCGGGACGGTCGGGCTCGAGCGCGTCACCGACGCCTTCGGGACCGAGGTGCTCGCCGCGGACGGCTCCCTCGACCGCGCGGCCCTCGCGGCGATCGTCTTCGCCGAGCCGGCGCGCCGCGAGCAGCTCAACGCGATCGTGCACCCCGAGATCCGGCGCTGCGCCGCCGAGCGGGAGGCGCGGGCGGCTGCCGCCGACGCGGACGTCGTCGTCGTGCACGACATCCCCCTGCTGGTCGAGACGGGGCAGGCGGACGCGTTCGGGCTCCTGGTCGTGGTGGACGCACCCCGGGACCTCCGGCTCGCCCGGATGGTCGAGGAGCGCGGGCTGAGCGTGTCCGAGGCGGAGGCCCGGCTCGCCGCCCAGGCGCCCGACGCGGAGCGGGTGGCCGCGGCCGACGTCGTCCTCGACGGGTCGCAGGACCCCGACGCCCTGCGGGCCCAGGTGGACGCGCTGTGGCCCTCGCTGGTGCGCGAGGCGCGCGACGAGGACGAGTCCGCCGGATGAGGGCGGAGGCCCCGCTCGTCCTGCTCACCGGGTTCGAGCCGTTCGGCGGCGCGGACACCAACCCGTCGTGGGAGGTGGCGTCGCGCGTGGCCGCGCGGTGGTCGGGCCGGGGCGTCGTCCAAGCGCGGCGCATCCCCGTGACCTTCGACGGCGGCCCGCGCGCGGTGCTCGACGCCGTCGTCGAGGTCCGCCCGGACGCCGTCGTCATGTTCGGCCTGCACGGCGGCGCGCACGAGCTGCGCCTCGAGCGCGTGGCCGTCAACGTCGCCGACGCGCGCATCCCCGACAACGCCGGGGCGCAGCCCGTCGACGAGCCCGTCGTGGTCGGCGGTCCCGTCGGCCACTGGTCGACGCTCCCGCTCCGCGCGGCGCTCGACGCCGTAGGGACGACGGGCGTCCCGGCGGCGCTGTCGCCGTCGGCGGGGACCTACGTGTGCAACGCGACGTTCTACGCCGTCCAGGACGCCCTCGCGCGCGGCGGCGGGCCCGCGGTCTCGGGCTTCGTGCACGTCCCGCCCGTGGCGGGCGAGCGTGTCACCGACGACGACGGCGTGGCGGCGGCCGGCTCGCCCGGCCTCCCGCTCGACGACCTCGTGCGCGGGGCAGAGGCCGTGGTCGGTGCCGTGGTCGCTGCGCTGGTCGCGGCGCCGCCGGTCGACGACGCGGCCTGACCCGCGCCCCGGTCAGCTCCGACGGCGCCGGGCTATCAGGACCGCGGCGAGCCCGAGAGCCACCAGGAAACCGCCGACCGCCGCGATCGTCAGGGCGTCGAACCCCGTGACGGCAAGTCCGCCGCCGCTCGTGGCGGAGGCCGTCGGCGCGGGCACGGCCGGGGTGGACGACGCCGGCGACGTGGGTGCGGACGTGGTCGGTGCGGGGGTGGTGGTCGTGGGGCTCGGGGTGGGGGTCGGGGTGCTCGCGTCGAACGTGTTGGTGACCGTCACGAGGGCGGTCTGCGCCGGGTCGGCGCTCCCGATCGTGACCTCCGCCGGGCTGACCGACGCGGTCCAGGTGCCGGCCGGGTCGTCGACGGTCGGCTCCGAGATCGTGCACTCCGTGCCGACCGGGAAGCCCGTGATCGGGTCGGACTCGTCGCCCGCGTGCAGCGTGACGGTGCCCGAGGACCGCCCGTCGGCGTTCGGCCGGTCGCACGACCAGTCGACGGTGAACTCGTCGACGCTCGCGCCGCCGTCGCCCTCGACGACCTTCTCCACCAGGAACCCGCCGACCGTGCTCGTGAAGGTGTTCGTCACCGTGACCACCCGGGCGGCCGACGTGCCCTCGGTGATGACGAAGTCGCCGGCCGGCGCGATCGAGGACTCCCAGGTGCCGTTGTCGTCCGTCGGGGCGTCCTCGGCGACGGAGCACGTCGTGCCCGTGGGGAACCCGTCGACCGCCAGGGTCCCGCCGTCGTGCAGGGACCAGGTGCCCGCGCTGTCGCCTGCCGCGTCCGGCGCGTCGCAGGTCCACGTGCCGGTGAAGGTCGTCGTCGAGGCGCCGTGGTCGCCGGCGACCTCCTTCTCGATCGTGAACCCGCCCACCGCGTGCGTGAACGTGTTGGTGACCGTGACGACCTGGGCGGTGCCGTCGTCCTGCGCGATGGTGACGGTACCCGGGTCGACGACGGGCGCGGCCCAGGTGCCGTTGTCGTCGGCGGGTGTGGTCTCGGCGACCGTGCACGTGGTGCCCACGGGGAAGCCGGTGACGACCTCCGATTCCCCGTCGCCGACCGTCACGGTCCCCGAGTCGTCGCCGTCGGCGTTCGGGGCGTCGCAGGACCAGGCGACGTCGAAGGACGTGGTGGACGCGCCCGTGTCGCCGGTCACAGCCTTCTCGATGGTGAACCCGCCGCGCTGCAGCGTCGCCTCGTTGGTGACGGTCACGGCCTGCACGGTGTCCTCCGCGCCGATGGTGACCGGGTTCGGCGCCAGGGTGGGCGTGCCCCAGTCCACCCCGTCCACGTCGGGGAGCGTGGGCTCCGACAGGGTCACGACGTCGCCCTCCTGCAGGTCGCTCGGCCCGGTGACGGGCGTGCCGTCCGCGAGCACCTCCAGGTCGCCCTCCCGCCCGAGGTCCGGGCTGTCGGACGGGCCTGTGACCGTCCAGTGGACGGTGAACGCCGTGCCGTCCGGGACGCGGTCCGCGCCGTCGCCGGAGAGTGCCTTCCGCACGGTGAACGTGCCGGGGGTGGGGGCGGCGCAGCCGAGAGCGCCCGTGAACGGGTACGCGTGCAGCTCGTCGCCGTTCGTGCCGGCCGCTGCACCGCTGTGCGTGAGGTCGCCGGGCGTGTAGATGCGGCCGTTCGATCCGGAGAAGCCGACGGTGAGGTGGGACGCGGGGTCGCCGACGAGGACCGAGCCGGGGAACTGCGTGGCGCCGCCGAGCGTGACGTCGGTCGAGAACGGGTAGTTCCAGAGGATCGCGTTGCCGTGCTCGAGCGCCAGCGCCTTGAGGTCGTCGGTCTCGCCGCTGCCCCAGTAGACGTCCCCGACGAACTGGCTCACGGCGCCCGTCGCGAGCGTGTTGATGAGGACGGTCGCGCCGGCCTTGACGCCGTCGATGTGGAAGTGGGCGTCCTGCGCCGCGGTACCGACCGTCGCGGGGAGCTGGAACTCGACGACGTCGCCGGCGCCGGTGCTGGTCAGGGTGTAGGCCGTCGCACCGCCCTCGGTACCGGTGGTGACCGTGCCGTGCTCGAGAGCGAGGGTGCCGCCCTCGTTCCGGATCGAGGTCGCGCTCGTGTCGGTGCTGAGTTCGGCGTAGCACTGCTGGGAGTAGCGGGCCATCTTGCCGGCGGAGCCGAAGAGGTCGGTGTAGTGGTCGTCGGCGAGCACGCTCGTGTCGCTGTCGATGACGTTCTGCTGGTCGACGGCGGGAGGCGACTGGTTGGCGGAGTCGATGTCGCCGAGCCGCCCGAACCCGGGGTTGCTCGCCTCGCTGTACGAGGGGTCGCGGAAGTTCCAGGTCCCTCCGACGTGGATGTCGCCGAACCGGCTGGTCCCGTCGCCGGTCGTGAGCCCGATGCCGACGGTCGCGGGGTTGCCCCCGGCCTGGGGGTCGAGGCTCGGGTTCACGACCGTGCCGTCCCCGCCGACGATCAGCATGTCGGCGCGGTGGGCGGGGACCACGCCGGTCCCGCCGCCGGCCACGCCCACGTTGTAGGACTTGTCGAACAGCGCGTCGCCGTTCACGACGAGCAGCCCCTCGGTCTCCGCCGAGCCGAGGCCCGCCGTGAAGTCGCCGCCGACGATGACGCTCGGGCCGTCGTCGGTGCCGGGGAAGGACCCGACGATCGACCCCGGCGGAATGAGCCAGCCCTGGCAGCTGTCGGTCGCGTCAGGATCGGGGACGCACGGGCCCCAGGAGCCGGGGGTGTCGCCTCCCGCCGCGGGGCCGGGCAGGATGCCGCTCGCCGGTGGGAGCAGGTCCGCCGGGGCGGCGTCGGCGGCAGGCGTCGTCGTCACGACCGCGACGGCTCCTCCCAGTGCCAGTGCCAGGGCCAGCGCCGCCCCCGCCGCCGCCCTGCGGCGCAGTGCCTCTCGCATCATGGGGACCCCCGTCCAGCTCGCCCCCGCGCCTCGACTGCGTCAACTGTGGCGTACCGAGGCGGACCGCGCATGTCGGACGGCGGCCCGCGTGGGTGGCGCCGAGCTGCCGCGACCGTGTGCGTCGAGGACGGCCTCGGTCGCGCCCCGCGATGTGGGAGGCCCGACCTAGGCTGGTCGCATGCGCCCCGTCACCGATCTCCAGCGCGCCGCCGCCCCGTTCGAGGTGGTGTCCGAGTACACGCCGTCGGGCGACCAGCCGACGGCCATCGCGGACCTCACCCAGCGCCTGCAGGCGGGGGAGAAGGACGTCGTCCTCCTCGGCGCCACGGGAACCGGCAAGTCCGCGACGACGGCGTGGCTGATCGAGCAGGTGCAACGGCCCACGCTCGTCATGGCGCCCAACAAGACGCTCGCCGCGCAGCTCGCCACGGAGTTCCGCGAGCTGTTGCCCAACAACGCGGTCGAGTACTTCGTGTCGTACTACGACTACTACCAGCCCGAGGCGTACATCGCGCAGACGGACACCTACATCGAGAAGGACAGCTCGATCAACGACGAGGTGGAGCGGCTCCGCCACTCGGCGACGAGCTCGCTCCTGACCCGGCGGGACGTCGTCGTCGTGGCCTCGGTGTCGTGCATCTACGGCCTCGGCACGCCGCAGGAGTACGTGGACCGCATGGTCCGCCTCGACGTCGGCGACCAGGTCGAGCGGGACCAGCTGCTGCGCCAGTTCGTCACCATGCAGTACACGCGCAACGACATGGCGTTCACGCGCGGGACGTTCCGTGTCCGCGGCGACACGGTCGAGATCATCCCCGTGTACGAGGAGCTCGCGATCCGCATCGAGTTCTTCGGCGACGAGATCGAGTCGATCCAGCTGCTGCACCCGATGACGGGCGACGTCATCCGCGCGGAGCAGAGCACCTACATCTTCCCGGCGACGCACTACGTCGCCGGGCCGGAGCGCATGGAGCGCGCCATCGGCTCGATCGAGTCGGAGCTCGCCGACCGGCTCGACGAGCTCGAGCGGCAGAACAAGCTGCTCGAGGCGCAGCGCCTGCGCATGCGCACCACGTACGACATCGAGATGATGCGCCAGATCGGCACCTGCTCCGGCATCGAGAACTACTCGCGGCACATCGACGGCCGCACCCCCGGGTCGCCGCCCAACACGCTGCTCGACTACTTCCCCGAGGACTTCCTCCTCGTCATCGACGAGTCCCACGTGACCGTCCCGCAGATCGGCGCCATGTACGAGGGTGACATGTCGCGCAAGCGGAACCTCGTCGACTTCGGTTTCCGGCTGCCGTCGGCGATGGACAACCGACCGCTGCGGTGGGAGGAGTTCGTCGACCGGATCGGGCAGACGGTGTACCTCTCCGCGACGCCGGGCTCGTACGAGCTGTCGATGTCCGACGGCGTCGTCGAGCAGATCATCCGCCCGACGGGCCTCGTCGACCCCGAGGTCGTCGTCAAGCCCACCAAGGGCCAGATCGACGACCTGCTCGGCGAGATCCGCGACCGGGTGGAGAAGGACGAGCGCGTGCTCGTCACGACCCTCACCAAGAAGATGGCCGAGGACCTCACCGACTACCTGCTCGACAAGGACGTCCGGGTCCGCTACCTGCACTCCGAGGTCGACACCCTCCGCCGCGTCGAGCTGCTGCGCGAGCTGCGCCTGGGCCAGTACGACGTCCTGGTCGGCATCAACCTGCTGCGCGAGGGCCTCGACCTGCCCGAGGTGTCGCTCGTCGCGATCCTCGACGCCGACAAGGAGGGCTTCCTCCGCTCCGGGACGTCGCTCATCCAGACCATCGGGCGCGCGGCCCGCAACGTGTCGGGCCAGGTCCACATGTACGCGGACCGGATCACCGACGCGATGGCGCTCGCGATCGACGAGACGACCCGGCGCCGCGCCAAGCAGGTCTCGTACAACGAGGAGCACGGCATCGACCCGACGCCGCTGCGCAAGAAGATCGCGGACGTCACCGACATGCTCGCGCGGGAGGACCTCGACACCGACGAGCTGCTGTCCACGGGCTACCGCGGCGCCGGCAAGGGGCGCAAGAACGGCGGCCAGGACGCGGCGGCGCCCGTCAAGGAGGGCGTGGGTGGGAACCGGCTCGCGGCGGCCGCCGCCGGCGACCTGGCGGGCCTCATCCAGGAGCTCACCGACCAGATGCACTCGGCCGCGGGTGAGCTGCAGTTCGAGCTGGCCGCGAGGCTCCGCGACGAGATCTCCGACCTGAAGAAGGAGCTCCGCCAGCTCCACGCCGCGACGGCGTAGCGGACGACGGCGACCGGTCCGCAACCCGTCGGCCGGCGGACCACCAGGCAGGGAGCAGCGATGGCGTACAGCGTGCAGGTCACGTTCGACGCGCACGACCCCCAGGGGTTGGCGCGGTTCTGGATCGAGGCGCTCGGCTACGTGGTCCCGCCGCCACCCGGCGACTTCGGGAGCTGGGACGAAGCCCTGGACGCGTGGGGCGTCCCCGCGGACGAGCGGGACCGCGCGTTCGCGCTCGTCGACCCGGACGGCGCCGGGCCCCGGCTGTTCTTCCAGAAGGTCCCCGAGCCCAAGACCGCGAAGAACCGCGTCCACCTCGACGTCAACGTGGGAGCCCGCGCCGGCGGGGACGCCGACGCGGCGCGCGCCGCCGTGCGTGCGCACGCCACCAGGCTCGAGGCCCTGGGCGCGGAGCGCGTGCGCGAGGTCGGCCCCGACGAGACGACCGGCGAGTTCTGGATCGTCATGCGCGACCCCGAGGGCAACGAGCTCTGCGTGCAGTGAGACACCGGTCCGTGCGGCGGGTGCTCCGGGGCGACGCCCGCCTACGCTGACCTTGTGACAGCTTCCCCGCCGGAGCCCCTCGCACGCCTGCGCCGCGACCGCCCGTCGGGCCTGTTCGTCGGGCTGACGACGCTCGACGTCGTGCACCGGGTCGGCGCGCCCCCGGACCCGAACACGAAGGTCACGGCGCGCCGCCAGGACGTCGCGGCAGGTGGCCCTGCGGCGAACGCAGCGGTCGTGTTCGCGGCGCTGGGCGGACGGGCCACGCTGGTGACGGCGCTCGGGTCGGGCGCGGCGGCGTCGGCGGCCCGCGGCGACCTCGAGGCGCACGGGGTGCGCGTGGTCGACGTCGCGCCGCGCGGGTTCGCGCTGGCGGTGTCGGCGGTGGCCGTCGACGAGCGCACGGGCGAGCGGACGGTCGTCTCGCCGGACGGCGGCCGCCAGGAGGTCGCCGCGCCGGGCCACGTGCACGAGCTGGTGCGAGGCCAGGACGTGGTGCTCCTGGACGGGCACCACCCGGCGCTGCAGACGGTCGCGGCGCGCGCGGCCCGCGCGGCGGGGGTGCCGGTCGTCCTGGACGCGGGCCGGTGGAAGCCCCACCTGGCGGAGCTGGTGCCGTCCTGCGACGTGGTGGCGGCGTCGGCGGACTTCCGCCTCGGGGCCGAGGCGCCCGGGCGGGGCGACGCCGTCGGCCCCGGGCTGCGTGCCGTCGGGGTCCCGCGGGTGGCGGTCACGCACGGCGGGGCCCCGGTCGAGTGGTGGGAGGACGGGCGCTCGGGCACGGTCGCGGTGCCGCCGGTCCGCGCGGTCGACACGCTCGGTGCGGGCGACGCCTTCCACGGGGCGCTGGCATGGTCGCTGGCGTCCGGGGCCGGGTTCGTCGCGGCCCTCGAGGAAGCGGCGCGGGTCGCGTCGCTCCGCGTCACCGTGGCCGGGCCGCGGGACTGGCTGGCGGCCCTCGCGTCGGGCCCGGACGCGGAGGCGGACGAGGATCCCGTCGAGGTGTCGGCGCGCGAGGAGCTCGTCGCGAGGGCCCGCGCGCTCGTCGACCGGGCCCGGGCGGACGGACGGCGGCGGGTCCTCGGCGTCGCGGGTCCGCCGGGTGCGGGGAAGTCGACGCTCGCGGCGGAGGTGGCCGGCGCGCTCGACGGCGCGGCGGTCGTCGTCGGGCAGGACGGGTTCCACCTGGCCCAGCGGGAGCTCGAGCGGCTGGGCCGCGCCGACCGCAAGGGCGCCCCTGACACGTTCGACGCGACCGGCTTCGTAGCGATCCTGGAGCGCCTGGTGGCCCAGGGGCCGGACGACCCCGACGTCGTCGCACCCGAGTTCCGGCGCGAGCTGGAGGAGCCCGTGGCCGGCGCGGTCGCGGTGGGCGCGGACGTCCAGCTCGTCGTCGTGGAGGGCAACTACCTGCTGCTCGACGACGGCCCGTGGGCTCGCGTCCGGTCCCTGCTCGACGAGGCGTGGTTCCTCGCGCCCGACGACGCGGCCCGGGTCGAGGAGCTCGTCGCGCGCCACGTCCGGCACGGGCGCTCGCCCGAAGCGGCCCGCGCCTGGGTCGGACGGTCGGACGAGGCGAACGCCGAGGTCGTGCGGCCGGGCGCCGCGCGCGCGGACGTCGTCGTGCGGCTCGCCGACTGGTAACCTCGGAACCCGCAGAAGGGGAGTATTCCTCAGCGGCGACCTCGTCATCACGAGCGTCCGGCCCGGTCCCGGGTCGGTGAGCGCTCCGGGGCGTCGGCCCGGCCCACGGGCGGAAGAGACCTTCGGTACCCGTCGTCGTACCGGAGGTCTCTCACATGGATGTTCCCGTCTGGGTGTGGCTCGTCACCGTCGTGGTGATCCTGGCCATGCTGGCGGTCGACTTCGTCGGCCACGCCCGTGTCCCGCACGCGCCGTCGATGCGCGAGTCCGCGTGGTGGTCGGCCGCGTACGTGGCGGTGGCCCTCGTGTTCGGGCTCGTCGTATGGGCCGGCTGGGGTGGCGGCTTCGCCGGCGAGTACTTCGCCGGGTACATCACCGAGAAGAGCCTCTCGGTCGACAACCTCTTCGTGTTCGTCCTGATCATGGCGACGTTCCGGGTGCCCCGGCTGCTGCAGCAGAAGGTCCTGCTGCTGGGGATCTCGGTCGCGCTCGTCCTGCGGACGATCTTCATCCTGCTCGGCGCGGCGCTCGTCGAGAACTTCTCGTGGATCTTCTACCTGTTCGGCGCGTTCCTGCTGTGGACCGCCTGGTCCCAGCTGAGGCACGCGCGCGGCGGCGACGACGAGGAGTACCACGAGAACGGGTTCCTCCGGCTCGTCCGGCGCACGCTCCCGGTGACGGAGGACTACGTCGAGGGCCGGATGGTGGTGCGCCGGGCGGGTCGTTGGCTCGTCACGCCGCTGCTCGTCGTCATGCTGGCGATCGGCAGCGCGGACCTCCTGTTCGCGGTCGACTCGATCCCCGCGATCTTCGGCCTGACCCAGGAGACGTATCTCGTGTTCGCGGCGAACGCGTTCTCGCTGCTCGGCCTGCGCCAGCTCTACTTCCTCATCGACGGCCTGCTCGACCGGCTCGTCTACCTCGCGTACGGGCTCGCGGCGATCCTGGCGTTCATCGGGGTCAAGCTCGTGCTCCACGCCCTGCACACGAACGAGCTCCCGTTCGTGAACGGCGGCGAGCACGTGGACGTCCCGGAGGTGTCGACGGCCGTGTCGCTCGGGTACATCGTCGTCGTGCTCGCCCTGACCACCGTGCTGAGCCTCTGGGCGGACCGCCGCCGCCGCGAGCTCGCCGACCCCCTCCGGAAGGACCGCTGACCCGTGCACGACATCCCCACCTGGTTCCGCGCGGTCAGCCTCGCGGTGCTCGCGCTCCTCCTCCTCGGCGACCTGTACCTCGTGAGGCGGCGCCCCCACGTACCAACGGTCAAGGAGTGCCTCGCGTGGATCGGGTTCTACGTCGGCCTGGCGGTCGTGTTCGGCGGACTGCTGTACCTGGTGGGCGGGGGAGCGCCCGCGACCGAGTTCTACGCCGGGTGGCTCACCGAGTACAGCCTCTCGGTCGACAACCTGTTCGTCTTCGTCCTGATCATGGCCTCGTTCGCGGTGCCGAAGGAGCAGCAGCAGCGCGTGCTCATGGCGGGCATCGTGATCGCCCTGGTGCTCCGCGGCGTCTTCATCCTGGCCGGGGCGGCGCTCATCGAGCACTTCACCTGGATCTTCTACTTCTTCGGCGCGTTCCTCGTCTACACGGCGGTCACGCTCGTGCGGGGCGGCGGCGAGGAGGAGGAGTACCACGAGAACCGCCTCGTCGGCCTGGTGCGGCGCGTGCTGCCCGTCACCGACCACTACGACGGCGGCCGCCTCACGACGCGCGTCGACGGGCGCCGGTTCCTCACGCCCCTGCTCGTCGTCTTCGTGGCGATCGGCACGACCGACCTGCTGTTCGCGTTCGACTCGATCCCCGCGATCTTCGGGCTCACCCAGGACCCGTTCATCGTGTTCACCGCGAACGTGTTCGCCCTCATGGGGCTGCGCCAGCTCTACTTCCTGCTGGGCGGGCTCCTCGACCGGCTCGTGTACCTGCCGATCGGGCTCGCCGTCGTCCTCGCCTTCATCGGCGTGAAGCTCGTGCTCGAGGCGCTCCACGAGAACACGGTGCCGTTCGTCAACGGCGGTGACCCCGTCCCCGTGCCCGAGGTTCCCACGTGGCTCTCGCTCGTCGTGATCGTCGTGGTGCTCGCGGTCGCGACGCTCGCGAGCCTGTGGCGGGCGAGGCGCCTCGGCGCCGACGCGGCATCGAGCACCCGAACGTAGCCCGCCGACGTCGAACGGGACGTCACCGTCGGCGACGCGTGAGGCGGGCGATCGCCGGGCGGTGTCAGGACGTAGGCGCCCAGGGACCCATGACCTGGACCCACTCGCGGACGTCGCGCCGGGCGACGAGGCCCGCGGTGCGGAACGGGTCGCGGTCCAGGACCGCGGCGACGGCATCGGCGTCGGCCGCGGTCATGACGAGCAGCGCGCCGTCCCCCCGGCCCTCGGCGGGCGTCCAGGGGCCCGAGGCGAGCAGCACGCCCCGCCCGAGCAGGTCGGCGAGGAACGCGCGGTGCGCCGGACGGACGTCGTCGCGGGTCGCGGTGTCGTCGCTGTACGTGTAGAGGACGGCGAACACGGGCTGGGCGGGCACGGTCATGCCGCCATTGAAGCGCACTACCAGCCGCGCTCGCGCCACTCCTCGAGGTGCGGACGCTCGGCGCCGAGGGTCGTCGGGAGGCCGTGCCCGGGCAGCACGACCGTGTCGTCGCGGTAGACGTCGAACACCCGCGCGACGACGTCGGCGTGGAGCCGGGCGAACCGCTGCGGGTCGTGCTGCGTGCTCCCGACGCCGCCGGGGAAGAGCGAGTCGCCCGTGAACAGGTGGGTGCGCCCCGGCACCGCGTCCGGCGCGGAGGCGGTCCCGGGCTCGGTGTACGCGAGCGCGACCGGCCCGGGCGTGTGGCCGCGCAGCCCGACGACGGCGAGCTCGACCTGTCCGAGGCGGAGCCGGTCGCCGTGGTGCAGAAGCCGGTTGACCGCGACGCCGGTCGCCGCGGTGATCGCCGCGGCGTCGTCCTCGCCGGCCGCGGCGACGGCGCCCGTCGCCCCGGCCACCTCCGCGAGCGCGCCGAGGTGGTCGCGGTGCCCGTGCGTCGTCACGACGACGTCGAGCCGGCCGTCGGGGGAGCCCTCGCGGACGAGCGCGAGGAGCCGGTCCGGCTCCGCGGCGGCGTCGACGAGGAGCTGGGCGCCGGTCGCCCGGCAGGTGAGCAGGTAGGCGTCGTTGTTCATCGGTCCGACGGCGAGCTGCCGCAGGACGAGGTCGTCGAGGGTGAGCACGCGCCCATCGTCCCCCGGGGCACCGACGCCCGCAGCCAACAGCGGTCGAACATGTGTGCGATTGTCGGTGGCGCGCCCTACGATGGTGCGGTGACCAATCGCCTCGTGATCCAGGGTGCGCGCGAGCACAACCTCCGCAACGTCGACCTCGACCTCCCGCGCGACGCGATGATCGTCTTCACGGGCCTGTCAGGCTCGGGCAAGTCGTCCCTCGCGTTCGACACGATCTTCGCCGAGGGCCAGCGCCGCTACGTGGAGTCGCTCTCCGCGTACGCGCGCCAGTTCCTGGGGCAGATGGACAAGCCCGACGTCGACTTCATCGAGGGCCTGTCGCCGGCCGTCTCCATCGACCAGAAGACGACCAACCGCAACCCGCGGTCGACCGTCGGGACGATCACGGAGATCTACGACTACCTGCGCCTGCTGTTCGCGCGCGCGGGCACGCAGCACTGCCCCGTGTGCGGGGAGAAGGTGCAGGCGCAGACGCCGCAGCAGATCGTCGACCGGCTGCTCGAGCTCCCCGAGGGTGCCCGGTACCAGGTGCTGGCGCCCGTGGTGCGGGGCCGCAAGGGCGAGTACGCCGACCTGTTCAAGGAGCTGCAGGCCAAGGGGTTCGCGCGGGCCCGCGTGGACGGGCAGGTCGTGCAGCTCACCGAGCCGCCGGCGCTCGAGAAGAAGCTGAAGCACGACATCGAGGTGGTCGTCGACCGCCTGGTGTCGCGCGAGGGCGTGCAGCGCCGACTGACGGACTCCGTGGAGACGGCGCTCGGGCTCGCCGGCGGGCTGCTGCTCGTCGAGATGGTGGACGCGGAGGAGGACGACCCGGAGCGGCTGCGTCGCTTCTCGGAGCGGCGAGCGTGCCCGAACGACCACGAGCTGACGCTCGACGAGATCGAGCCGCGGACGTTCTCCTTCAACGCCCCGTACGGGGCGTGCCCGGAGTGCACCGGCATCGGGTTCCGGCTCGAGGTCGACCCGGACCTCGTGATCCCCGACGAGGAGAAGACCCTCGCCGAGGGCGCGGTGGCGCCGTGGGCGCAGATCTCGAGCGAGTACTTCGTCCGGGTCATGTCGGCGCTGTCCGACGAGCTGGGCTTCTCGATGGACGTGCCGTGGCGGGCCCTGCCCGAGCGGGCGAAGAAGGCGATCCTCTACGGTCAGGACCACAAGGTCCACGTGCGCTACAAGAACCGCTGGGGCCGCGAGCGGCAGTACTCGACCGGCTTCGAGGGCGTGGTGACCTTCCTCGAGCGCCGGCACCACGAGACCGAGTCGGAGTGGTCCAAGGAGAAGTACGAGGCCTACATGCGCGAGGTCCCGTGCCCGGTCTGCCAGGGCACGCGCCTCAAGCCCGAGGTGCTCGCCGTCAAGGTCGGCGGCCGGTCCATCGCGGACGTGTGCCGGCTGTCCCTGCGCGACGCGCACGCGTTCCTCGGCGCGCTCGAGCTGGGGGAGCGGGAGCGGCGGATCGCGCAGGAGGTCCTCAAGGAGATCGGGGCCCGGCTGGGCTTCCTGCTCGACGTCGGGCTGGACTACCTGTCGCTCGAGCGGCCGGCGGGCACGCTGTCGGGCGGCGAGGCGCAGCGCATCCGGCTGGCGACGCAGATCGGGTCGGGCCTCGTCGGCGTGCTGTACGTGCTCGACGAGCCGTCGATCGGCCTGCACCAGCGCGACAACCGCCGCCTCATCGACACCCTCACCCGGCTCCGCGACCTCGGGAACACGCTGATCGTCGTCGAGCACGACGAGGACACGATCCGCACGGCGGACTGGATCGTCGACATCGGCCCCGGCGCGGGCGAGCACGGCGGCCACGTCGTGCATTCCGGCGACCTCAAGGGCCTGCTCCGGTCGCGCGAGTCCATCACGGGCGCGTACCTCGCGGGGCGCCGCAGCATCCCGATGCCGGACGTCCGGCGCCCGGTCGACCAGGGCCGCAGGGTCACGGTGGTCGGCGCGCGCGAGCACAACCTCCAGGGCATCGACGTGTCGTTCCCGCTCGGCACGTTCACCGCGGTGACCGGCGTCTCCGGCTCCGGCAAGTCGACGCTCGTCAACTCGATCCTCTACACGGTCATGGCGAACGAGCTCAACGGCGCCCGCCAGGTCGCCGGGCGGCACACCCGCGTGACGGGCCTCGACCAGCTCGACAAGGTGGTGCACGTCGACCAGGGACCGATCGGCCGCACCCCGCGGTCCAACCCCGCGACGTACACGGGCGTGTGGGACCACGTGCGCCGGCTCTTCGCGGAGACCACCGAGGCCAAGGTCCGCGGGTACACCCCCGGCCGGTTCTCGTTCAACGTCAAGGGCGGTCGCTGCGAGGCGTGCTCCGGCGACGGCACCCTCAAGATCGAGATGAACTTCCTGCCCGACGTGTACGTGCCCTGCGAGGTGTGCCACGGCGCCCGGTACAACCGCGAGACGCTCGAGGTCCACTTCAAGGGCAAGACGGTCGCCGACGTCCTCGACATGCCGATCGAGGAGGCCGCGGACTTCTTCGCCGCGGTGCCCGCGATCAGCCGGCACCTGCGGACGCTCGTCGACGTCGGCCTCGGGTACGTGCGGCTCGGCCAGCCGGCCCCGACCCTGTCCGGCGGCGAGGCGCAGCGCGTGAAGCTCGCCAGCGAGCTGCAGAAGCGGTCCACCGGGCGCACCGTCTACGTGCTCGACGAGCCCACGACGGGCCTGCACTTCGAGGACGTGCGGAAGCTGCTCGCGGTGCTGCAGTCGCTCGTCGACAAGGGCAACACCGTCATCGTGATCGAGCACAACCTCGACGTCATCAAGAACGCCGACTGGGTCATCGACATGGGCCCGGAGGGCGGGTCCGGCGGCGGCCGCGTCATCGCGGAGGGCACGCCCGAGCACGTCGCCGGGGCCGCCGGGAGCCACACCGGGCGCTTCCTCGCCGAGGCGCTGCCGGACGCCGAGGTCACGGAGGAGCGCCGCAGCGCCTGAGCGCGAGGGCGCGCGGCCGGCCGACGACCCGGGTCCGGCCGGGCGTCAGCCCTGCGGCTGCGCGATGCGTGCGGGTGCGGGCTCGACCGTGACCGGGAAGTTCACCGACCGGGCGATGAAGCAGTGCTCGTGGGCGAGCTCGTGCACCCGCGCGAGGGCCTCGTCGTCGGCCCCGGACCCGGCGTCCACGGTCACGCGAGGCCGCAGGATGACGTCGACGAACTGCCCGGCGCCGCTGGACTCCACCCGCATGCGGCCGGTCGCCTCGTCGGTGTACTCGCGCACGACGACGCCGTGGCTCGAGGCGAGGTGGAGGAACCAGAGCATGTGGCAGTCGCTCAGCGACGCCACGAAGAGCTGCTCGGGGGAGTACCGCGCGGGGTCGCCGCGGAACGCCGGGTCGGCCGACGCCGGGAGCGCGGGGAGCCCGGGGAACTCGACGGTGTGGTCCCGCGAGTACGACGTGTACGAGCTCGTGCCGGAGTCGCCGGCGCCCGTCCAGGTGATCGTGGCGAGGTAGTCGTGGAAGGCTCCCATGGCCACACCCTAGTGGCGTGCGTCACAGGGCGCGCGGGTCCGTGGGGAGCCACCGTCGTCGTCGGTGGGCGCTACTAGGCTCGTCCGTATGGCCGATCCCGCGACGTACCGCCCTGCCCCGGGTGAGGTGCCGACCGACCCGGGTGTCTACCGCTTCCGCGACCAGCACGGCCGGGTCATCTACGTCGGCAAGGCGAAGAACCTCCGGTCGAGGCTCGCGAACTACTTCCAGGACGTCGCGAACCTCCACCCGCGCACGCAGACCATGGTGACGACGGCCGCGTCGGTCGAGTGGACCGTCGTCGGGACCGAGGTCGAGGCCCTCGCGCTCGAGTACTCGTGGATCCAGGAGTTCGACCCGCGGTTCAACGTGAAGTACCGGGACGACAAGTCCTACCCGTACCTGGCGGTCACGCTGGGCGAGGAGTTCCCGCGCGCCCAGGTCATGCGCGGGGCGAAGCGCCCGGGGACGCGCTACTTCGGCCCGTACGGTCACGCGTGGGCGATCCGCGAGACCCTCGACCTCCTGCTGAGGGTCTTCCCGGTCCGCACGTGCTCGTCGGGCGTGTTCCGGCGCGCCCAGCAGACGGGCCGGCCGTGCCTGCTCGGGTACATCGACAAGTGCTCGGCCCCGTGCGTGGGCCGGATCAGCCCCGAGGACCACCGCGCGCTCGCCGAGGACTTCTGCGACTTCATGGCGGGCGACACGGCGCGGTTCGTGAAGCGCCTCACGGCGCGCATGCAGGAGGCCGCGGGGTCGATGGAGTACGAGCAGGCGGCGCGGCTGCGCGACGACATCCAGGCCCTCGAGCGCGCGACCGAGAAGAACGCCGTCGTGCTGGGCGACGGCACCGACGCCGACGTGTTCGCGCTCGTGGGGGACGAGCTCGAGGCGGCGGTCCAGGTGTTCCACGTGCGCGGCGGGCGCATCCGCGGGCAGCGGGGCTGGGTCGTGGAGAAGGTCGAGGACGTCACGGACGCGGAGCTCGTCGAGCACCTGCTGCAGCAGGTCTACGGTGCCGACGGCGACCGCCCCGCGGGGCCGGTCGCGGACGCGGACCGGTCGGCCGTCCGCCGGAGCGGGCGGACCGCGGACCGGGACGCCGACGCCCGGCGCGCCCGCACGAACGACGCCGTGCCGCGCGAGGTGCTGGTCCCCGTCCTGCCGTCCAACCACGACGAGGTCGTGGCGTGGCTGTCCGGGCTCCGGGGGGCGCGGGTGGACGTGCGCGTCCCCCAGCGCGGCGACAAGGCCGAGCTCGCCCGGACGGTCCGGACCAACGCGGAGCACGCGCTGGCCCTGCACCGCACGCGCCGGTCGGGCGACCTGACGACGCGCTCCCAGGCGCTCCGCGAGATCCAGGAGGCGCTCGGCCTCGAGACGGCGCCGCTGCGGATCGAGTGCTACGACATCTCGCACAACCAGGGCACCTACCAGTCCGCGTCGATGGTCGTCTTCGAGGACGGCCTGCCCCGCAAGAGCGAGTACCGGCGGTTCGCCGTCCGCGGCCCGGAGGGCGACGGCGCGCGCGACGACACCGCCGCCATGCACGAGGTCCTGACGCGGCGCTTCCGCCGCTACCTGGAGGCGCGCGACGGCGTCTCCGACGTCGAGCTGGACTCGGTCGAGGAGGAGGCGGCGCCCACGCCTCGGGCGACCGACGTCACCGGCTCGTCGGGCCCGGTCGCGGGCCCGGCACCGCTCGACGAGGAGGGCCGTCCGCGCCGGTTCGCGTACCCGCCCAACCTCGTCGTCGTGGACGGCGGCCCGCCGCAGGTCGCCGCCGCGGCGCGTGCGCTCGAGGAGCTCGGGGTCACGGACGTCGCGCTGTGCGGCCTCGCGAAGCGGCTCGAGGAGGTCTGGCTGCCGGGCGAGGAGTACCCGGTCATCCTCGAGCGCTCGTCCGAGGGGCTGTACCTGCTCCAGCGCGTCCGCGACGAGGCGCACCGGTTCGCGATCACCTACCACCGCAGCCGCCGCAGCAAGGGCATGACCGTCTCGGCGCTCGACGACGTCCCGGGCCTCGGCCCGGCGCGCCGCAAGGCGCTGCTCGCGACGTTCGGGTCGGTCAAGAAGCTGCGGGCCGCGACCGCCGAGGAGATCGCGACGGTTCCCGGCATCGGGGAGTCGACGGCGCGCGCGGTCGTCGCGGCGCTGGCCCCGGAGCCGTCGTCCGCTGGCATGCTGGACCGATGAGCCACGAGCCCGACCCCTCGACCGTCCCCGTCGGCATCCCCGCGGTCGAGGCCGCGACGCCGGCGCCCGAGGCGACCGAGCGCGAGGTCGTCATCGTCACCGGGATGTCCGGCGCCGGGCGGACGCGCGCCGCCGCCGCCCTGGAGGACCTGGGCTGGTACGTCGTCGACAACCTGCCGCCGCGCATGATCGTCCCGCTGGTCGACCTGATGACCCGGTCGGGGTCGTCGGTCGAGCGGATCGCGGCCGTCGTCGACGCGCGTGGGCGCGAGTTCTTCTCGGACCTGGAGGAGGTGCTGGGCCACCTGCGCCAGGCCGGCGTGTTCTACCGGATCCTCTACCTCGACGCGTCCGACGAGGTGCTGGTGCGCCGCTACGAGCAGGTGCGCCGGCCCCACCCGCTGCAGGGCGAGGGCCGGGTGCTCGACGGCATCGCCGCGGAGCGGCGCCTGCTCGCTCGCGTGCAGGAGCGCGCCGACGTCGCGATCGACACGTCCGAGCTGACCGTCCACGACCTCGCGCGCGAGGTCCGTGCCGCCGTGGCCGACGGCGCCCCCGACACCCTCCGGATCAACGTCGTGGCGTTCGGGTTCAAGTACGGGCTCCCTCTCGACGCCGACCACGTGGTCGACGTCCGGTTCCTCGCGAACCCGTACTGGATCACCGAGCTGCGGCACCTGACGGGGCGCGACGCGCCCGTCCGCGACTACGTGCTGGCCCGGCCGGGCGCGCTCGAGTTCGTCGACCGGTACGTCTGGGCGCTCGAGCCGGTGCTCGCGGGCTACCTGAACGAGGAGAAGCGGTACGTGACGATCGCGGTCGGGTGTACCGGTGGCAAGCACCGCTCGGTCGCGATCGCCGAGGAGCTCGCCGTGCGGCTGCGGCGCCGCGGCGAGCGGGTGCTGGTCACGGCACGCGACCTCGGGAAGGAGTGAGGTGGGTCCACGCAGCGCGTCCCCCGCGGTCGTCGCGCTCGGCGGGGGGCACGGGCTGTCGGCGTCGCTCGCGGCGCTGCGCCTGCTCTCCGAACAGCTGACGGCCGTCGTGACGGTCGCCGACGACGGCGGCTCGTCCGGCCGGCTCCGCGCCGAGCTCGGGGTGCTCCCGCCGGGCGACCTCCGCATGGCGCTGTCGGCGCTGTGCGACGACTCGGAGTGGGGGCGGACCTGGCGCGACCTGCTCCAGCACCGCTTCAGCTCGGACGGCGAGCTCGACCACCACGCCGTCGGGAACCTCATCATCGTGGCGCTGTGGCAGATCCTCGGGGACACGGTCGAGGGGCTCGACTGGGTGGGCCGGTTGCTCGGCGTCCACGGGCGGGTGCTGCCCATGTCCTCCGTGCCGCTCGAGATCGAGGCGGACTGCCGGGTCGACGGCGAGCTGGTGACCGTCCGCGGCCAGAGCCGGGTCGCGAAGGCGCCGGGTCCCATCGAGGAGCTGCGGATGGAGCCGTCGGACGCCGCAGCGTGCGCCGAGACGATCGACGCCGTCCGGGCCGCCGACTGGGTCGTCCTCGGCCCGGGGTCCTGGTACACCTCGGTCATCACGCACCTGCTCGTGCCCGACCTCGCGGCCGCCCTCCACGAGACGTCCGCGCGGCGCTGCGTGACGCTCAACCTGGAGCCCGAGGTGGGGGAGACCGACGGGCTCGGCCCGACCGAGCACCTCGAGCTGCTGCACCGGTACGCCCCCGACCTGCGCGTGGACGCCGTGGTCGCCGACCCCACGGCGGTCGACGACACCGACCGGCTGGCCCGGGCCGCGGACCGCATGGGCGCGCGCCTGCTGCTGCGCCAGGTGAGCCGCGGCGACGGCAGCGCCCGCCACGACCCCCTGCGGCTCGCGAGCGCGTACCAGGACGCGTTCGACGGGTTCTGGGGCGACGTCGGAACGCGGGCCTGACGAGCGTGGGTGGCAGGATGCTCCCATGGCGCTGACCGCACAGGTGAAGGACGAGCTCGCACGACTCGCGGTGGACCGCACGTCCTACCGCAAGGCCGAGGTCTCGGCGACCCTGCGGTTCGCGGGCGGGCTGCACATCATCTCGGGGCGCATCGTCATCGAGGCGGAGCTCGACACGGCGGCCGCGGCGCGGCGCCTGCGCCAGGCGATCCTCGAGGTCTTCGGGCACTCGAGCGACGTCATCGTCGTGTCGCCGAGCGGGCTGCGGCGCCAGACGCGCTACGTCGTCCGCGTCGTGCGCGACGGCGAGTCGCTTGCCCGGCAGACGGGCCTGCTCGACGCGCGGGGCCGCCCTGTGCGCGGGCTCTCCCCGCAGATCGTGTCCGCGGGCGTGGGGGAGGCGGAGGCAGCCTGGCGCGGTGCGTTCCTCGCGCACGGCTCGCTGACCGAGCCGGGCCGGTCGGCCGCGCTCGAGGTGACGTGCCCGGGTCCGGAGTCGGCGCTCGCCCTCGTCGGCGCCGCGCGCCGGCTCGGGATCCAGGCCAAGGCGCGCGAGGTCCGCGGCATCGACCGGGTCGTCATCCGCGACGGCGATGCGATCAGCGCGATGCTCGTGCGGCTCGGCGCGCACGACACGGTGCTCGTCTGGGAGGAGCGCCGGACCCGGCGCGAGGTCCGCGGCACCGCGAACCGGCTGGCCAACTTCGACGACGCGAACCTGCGCCGCTCGGCGCGGGCGGCCGTGGCGGCGGGGGCGCGCGTGGAGCGCGCGTTCGAGATCCTGGGCGACGACATGCCCGAGCACCTGCGGGAGGCGGGCGAGCTCCGGCTCGCGCACAAGCAGGCGTCGCTCGAGGAGCTCGGGCAGATCGCCGACCCGCCGCTGACCAAGGACGCGGTGGCCGGCCGGATCCGGCGCCTGCTGGCGACGGCCGACAAGCGGGCCGCCGAGCTCGGCGTGCCCGACACCGAGGCCGGGCTGAGCCCCGACATGCTCGAGCTGTGACGCCGTGCCCCGGTGCCGCCGACCGGCCTGGCTCGTCTCACCTGCAGGACACCACGGGGCGACCAAGGTCACACCGGGTATAGGCTTTGGGGGTCGGGAGACCTGCGAAAACCCACCATCGAACCTCGGACGAGGCTCGAGGTGCGTGCTCGGTCAGGGTCACCCCCCGCGTACGCCGATGTACGACAACGTTCGACAACAACCGTGTGCGTCGGAGCAGAACCGGCGCGCCCTGAGGAGGGCATAGTGACCATCCGCGTCGGTATCAACGGCTTCGGTCGTATCGGCCGCAACTTCTACCGCGCGCTCGTCGCGTCGGGTGCGGACATCGAGGTCGTCGCCGTCAACGACCTGACGGACAACAAGACGCTCGCGCACCTGCTGAAGTACGACACGGTGCTCGGCCGCTTCCCGAAGTCGGTCGACTTCGACGCCGAGAGCATCATCGTGGACGGCAAGGCCATCCGTGTCTTCGAGGAGCGCGACCCCGCGAACCTCCCCTGGGGCGAGGTCGGCGCGGACGTCGTCATCGAGTCCACGGGCTTCTTCACGGACGCCGAGAAGGCCAAGGCCCACATCGCCGGCGGCGCCAAGAAGGTCATCATCTCGGCCCCGGCCAAGAACGAGGACGCGACCTTCGTCGTGGGCGTCAACCACACGCAGTACGACCCGGCCGCGCACCACGTGATCTCCAACGCGTCGTGCACGACGAACTGCCTCGCGCCGCTCGCCAAGGCGCTCAACGACTCGATCGGCATCGAGCGTGGCCTCATGACCACGATCCACGCCTACACGGGTGACCAGAACCTCCAGGACGGCCCGCACAAGGACCTGCGTCGCGCCCGCGCGGCCGCGCAGAACATCGTGCCCACGTCCACCGGCGCCGCGAAGGCCGTGAGCCTCGTGCTCCCGGAGCTCAAGGGCAAGCTCGACGGCTACGCGCTCCGCGTGCCGGTCATCACGGGCTCGGCCACGGACCTCACCTTCACCGCCTCCAAGGAGGTCACGGTGGACGAGGTCAACGCGGCCGTCAAGGCCGCGTCGGAGGGCGCGCTCAAGGGCATCCTCGAGTACGTGGACGACGAGATCGTCTCGAGCGACATCGTCACCAACCCGCACCAGAGCATCTTCGACTCGAAGCTCACCAAGGTGATCGGCGACCAGGTGAAGGTCGTCTCCTGGTACGACAACGAGTGGGGCTACTCCAACAGCCTCGTCGCGCTCACGGTGTACGTGGGCGAGCGCCTCTCCTGACGCTCGACGTGCCCGTCGTGCGACTGACTGCGCGACACCCGTAGCACCGATGCCCGCGCCGGGCCGCGGCTCTCACGCCTCGGCCCGGCGCGGGCATCGTCGTGCGGTGACCTCAACACCCCGGCCCCCTCTAGGAGCAGCCATGGCAGTCAAGACCATCGCGGACCTCGGCGACCTGCGCGGCAAGCGCGTCCTCGTCCGCTCCGACTTCAACGTGCCCCTCGACGGCGCGACCATCACCGACGACGGCCGCATCCGCGCGTCGCTCCCCACGCTCGGCGGGCTCGTCGAGGCGGGCGCGCGCGTGGTCGTGACGGCCCACCTGGGCCGCCCCCAGGGCACCCCGGACCCGCAGTACTCGCTCGCGCCCGTCGCGAAGCGCCTCGGCGAGCTCCTCGGCCAGGACGTCGCCCTCGCGGCCGACGTCGTCGGCACCTCCGCGCAGGAGACCGTCGCGGCCCTCGGCGACGGCCAGGTGGCGCTGCTCGAGAACGTGCGCTTCGACGCCCGCGAGACCAGCAAGGTCGACGCGGAGCGCGAGGAGCTCGCGGGCGAGCTCGCCGCGCTCGCCGACGTGTTCGTCTCGGACGGGTTCGGCGTCGTGCACCGCAAGCAGGCGTCGGTGTACGACGTCGCGAAGGTCCTGCCGGCCGCCGCGGGCGAGCTGGTCCTCAAGGAGGTCCAGGCGCTGTCCAGGGCGACCGAGGACCCCGCGCGACCGTACGTCGTCGTGCTCGGCGGCTCGAAGGTCTCGGACAAGCTGGGCGTGATCGCGAACCTGCTCACCAAGGCGGACCGCCTGGTCATCGGCGGCGGCATGCTCTTCACGTTCCTCGCCGCGCAGGGCCACCCGGTGGGCTCCTCGCTGCTCGAGGAGGACCAGGTCGAGACGGTCAAGGGCTACCTCGCGACGGCCGCCGAGCGCGGCGTCGAGATCGTCCTGCCGACCGACATCGAGGCCGCGGACTCGTTCGCGGCCGACGCACCGCACCGCACGGTCCCGGCGGACGCCATCCCCGACGGCACCATGGGCCTCGACATCGGCCCCGACTCGGCCGCACTGTTCGCGAGCAAGATCACCGACGGCAAGACCGTCGTCTGGAACGGCCCGATGGGCGTGTTCGAGTTCCCGGAGTTCGCCGCAGGCACGCGCGCGGTCGCCCAGGCGATCACGGCTGCCACCGCGGACGGCGGGTTCACGATCGTGGGCGGCGGCGACTCCGCCGCGGCCGTGCGCCTCCTCGGCTTCGACGAGGACGGCTTCAGCCACATCTCCACCGGCGGCGGCGCGAGCCTCGAGTTCCTCGAGGGCAAGGAGCTGCCGGGGCTCGCCGTCCTCGGCGCCTGACCCCCCTCACCGCACGCGACCCGCACCCCCAGAGAGAAGGACCCCGTGACCACCACCCGCACGCCCCTGATGGCGGGCAACTGGAAGATGAACCTGGACCACCTCCAGGCCACCCACCACGTGCAGAAGCTCGCGTGGACGCTCAAGGACGCGAAGCACGACTTCGAGACCGTCGAGGTCGTCGTCGTGCCGCCGTTCACCGACCTGCGGAGCGTTCAGACGCTGGTCGACGCCGACAAGCTCCGGGTGAAGTACGCCGCACAGGACGTCTCGGCGCACACCGACGGCGCGTACACGGGCGAGATCTCGCCCGTCATGCTGGCCAAGCTCGGCGTCTCGTACGTCGTCGTGGGCCACTCCGAGCGCCGCCAGTACCACGCCGAGGACGACGCGACCGTGTCCGCCAAGGCGAAGTCGGCGTTCGGTCAGGGCCTCGTGCCGATCATCTGCGTCGGCGAGGGCCTCGACGTCCGCAAGGCCGGCGAGCAGGTGCCGTTCACGCTCGCGCAGGTCGACGGCGCGTTCGAGGGCCTGACCGCGGAGCAGGCGGCGGAGGCCGTCGTGGCCTACGAGCCGGTCTGGGCGATCGGCACGGGCGAGGTCGCCACCCCCGAGGATGCGCAGGAGGTCTGCGGCGCGATCCGCGGGCGGCTCGCCGAGCTGTACTCGGCCGACGTCGCGGACGCGGTCCGCGTCCTCTACGGCGGCTCCGTCAAGTCCGGCAACGTCGCGTCGATCATGGCGCAGACGGACGTCGACGGGGCGCTCGTCGGGGGAGCCAGCCTCGACCCCGAGGAGTTCGCGAAGATCGTCCGCTACCAGTCGCACGCCGGCTGACCCGGGCTGACCGACCCTCGAGGGTCACCCGCCGGCCCGCGGCTCGCCCCGCGGGCCCGGCGGGCGGCCCTGCCCCGCCGCCGTCCGGGGGGCGGCGTGTTCGCCGGAACCGCTCCGGCTCGCCTACTCTTGTCCTGTTCGACACACCGGAACGCGAGGAACACTTCACGTGGACGTACTGCGCATCACCCTCCAGGTCCTCCTGGTCCTCACGAGCATGCTGCTGGTGCTCCTCGTGCTGCTCCACAAGGGCAAGGGCGGAGGCCTCTCCGACATGTTCGGCGGAGGCATCAGCTCGAGCGCCGGCAGCTCGGGCGTCGCCGAGCGCAACCTGAACCGCATCACGGTCATCATCGCGCTGGTCTGGACGGCGTCGATCGTGCTCCTCGGCCTCATCCAGAAGACCAGCTGATCCGCATCGGCTGACGCGGCGCTCCGGCGCCGTCATCGGAACACCGCGCTGCGGAGCCCGGGCATCGTCGCTCGAGGACGCCGCGACGCCCGCAGGGAGAAGAGAAGCCGTAGTGGCTGGGGGACACGCCATCCGTGGCTCGCGCGTCGGCGCGGGGCCGCTGGGGGAGACCGAGCGGGGCGACGTCGCCCCGCGGCTGATCGTGTCGTACTGGTGCGCGCACGGGCACGAGACGAGGCCCGCGTTCGCGCTCGACGCGGAGGTCGAGGTCCCCGCGACCTGGGACTGCCAGCGCTGCGGGCTGCCCGCCGGCCCCGACCGCGAGGCCCCGCCCGAGGCGCCGCGCAACGAGCCGTACAAGACGCACCTCGCCTACGTGAAGGAGCGCCGCAGCGACGCCGACGGCGCCGCGCTCCTCGACGAGGCCCTCGCGGCCCTGCGCGCCCGCCGCGGCGGCTGAGCGCTCCGCAACGCACGAGCACCGTACGCACGACGACGCCGGCGCCGGATCCCCGTGGGGACCCGGCGCCGGCGTCGTCGTGCGTACGGTCAGGCCGCGCCCTGACCGGCGGCCGCGGCGTCCACGAGCCAGAGGGTGAGCTCCGACCCGGTCGCGCCCGCGGCCGGCGTGCCGTGCACGTCGTCGCCCCCGAGCGCCCGGGCGACGGCGTCGGCCTTCTCGGCCCCCGCAGCGACCACCCACACCTCGCGCGCCCCGCGGATCGTCTCGAACGTGAACGACACGCGCTCGGGCGGCGGCTTGGGCGAGCCGTGCACCCCGACGGTCGCGGTCCCGCTCACGTCGAGGGCGGGGTGGCCGGGGAACAACGAGGCGACGTGCCCGTCGGGACCCATGCCGAACATCAGGACGTCGAACGCGGGCGCGGCGGCGCCGTCGGGCGCGAACCGGGCGAGCTCGGCCGCGTACGCGGCGGCCGACTCCTCGGGCGTCGCGTACGCCCCCGCCGGGGGCATCGCGTGCACGTGGTCGGCGGGCAGCGCGCCCCCGGACACGAGCGCGTCGACGAGCGCCTCGCGTGCCTGCGTCTCGTTGCGGTCCGGGTCCTCGTCCGGCAGGAAGCGCTCGTCGCCCCACCACAGGTGGACGCCGGACCAGTCGACGGCGTCGACCAGCGGGCTCGCCGCGACGGCCGCCAGCGTCTTGATCCCGACGGTCCCGCCGGTGAGCACCACGTGCGTCTCGGGCTGGACGGACTGGAGGTCCGTCAGACGCACGAGCAGGCGCGCGGCCGCCGCCTCGGCGAGCGTGTCGGCGTCCGGGTGGACGACGACGCGGTGGTCGGCCGTCATGCCGCGTCGAGCTTCGCGAGGCCCTTGGTGAGGACCTCCCCGAAGGTCTCGTCGGGGTCGAGCCGGCGCAGCTCCTCGGCGAGGGCCTCGTTGAGGAGGCGGATCGGGAGGGCGACGTGGCGGTCGGGCTGGTCGGGCTGCGAGATCGTCACGACGCGGCCGTCGGGACGGTCGAACACGATCGGCCCGCTCCGGCGCTCGAGCGTGACCTTCGTGATGGCGTCGGCCTCGCGGTGGCGCCGGACCGTCACGGGGCAGCGGAGCCGGAGGCGCAGCCAGGCCGCCAGGAGGTCGATCGACGTGTGCCCGCTCTCGCCCTCGATCGTGACCGAGCTGACGGACTCGAACGGTGGCTGGTCGAGCGCGGCCGCGATGAGCCCTCGCCAGAGGGTCACGCGGGCCCAGGCGAGGTCGGTGTCGCCCGGCTGGTGCTCGGCGGCGAGCCGGCGCAGCATCTCCTCGGCGGACGCGTCCTTGGTCGAGTCCGTGACCCGCCGGTGCGCCATGGCGCCCAGCGCGTCCGCGGACGGGTCGGCGGGCGCGTCGGCCGGCCACCACACGACGATCGGGACGTCGGGCAGCAGCAGCGGCGTCACGAGCGTGTCGAGGTGCTCCACGATGGGGCCTGTCGGCCGCAGGAGGATGACCTCGCTCGCGCCGGCGTCGCCGCCGACCCGGATCTCGGCGTCGAGCCGCGCGTCGGCGTCGTCCCGGCCGGCGGGGGAGACGACGATCACGCGGCACGGGTGCTCGCGCGACGCGTCGTTCGCCGCCTCGACGGCCTCCTCGAGGTCGTCCTCGCCGACCCGGATGATGAGCGTGAGCACGCGGCCCAGCGTGACCGCGCCGCCCTCGTCGCGAAGCTTGACGAGGCGCTTGCCGACGTCGTTCGCGGTGGTCTCGGGCAGGTGGACGATCATGGTCTCCTCCAGGCACGGCCGTCGCGGGCCATCATCTCGTCGGCGGACGCGGGCCCCCAGGTGCCCGAACGGTAGGGCTCCGGACGTCCCTTGGACGCCCAGTGGTGCTCGACGGGGTCGAGGATCTTCCAGGAGAGCTCGACCTCCTCCTCGCTCGGGAACAGCGGCGGGTCGCCGAGGAGCACGTCGAGGATGAGGCGCTCGTACGCCTCCGGGGACGACTCGGTGAACGCGTGCCCGTAGCCGAAGTCCATGGTCACGTCGCGGATCTCCATGGCCGTCCCGGGTACCTTCTCGCCGAAGCGGATGGTGACGCCCTCGTCCGGCTGCACGCGGATGACGAGCGCGTTGTGCCCGAGCTCGGCGGTCTGCGACGACTCGAAGGGGAGGTGCGGCGCCCGCTTGAAGACGACGGCGACCTCGGTCACGCGGCGCCCGAGGCGCTTGCCGGTGCGCAGGTAGAACGGGACGCCGGCCCAGCGCCGGTTGTCGATGTCGACGCGGATCGCGGCGAACGTCTCGGTCGTGGACTCGGGGTTGAACCCTTCCTCCTCGAGGTAGCCGACGACCTCCTCGCCGCCCTGCCAGCCGTGCGTGTACTGGCCGCGCGCGGTGTGCTTGCCGAGGTCGCGGGGCAGCCGGACGGCCGAGAGCACCTTGATCTTCTCGGCGCGCAGGTCGGCGGCGTCGAAGCTGAGGGGCTCCTCCATCGCGGTGAGCGCCAGGAGCTGCAGCAGGTGGTTCTGGATGACGTCGCGCGCCGCGCCGATCCCGTCGTAGTAGCCGGCGCGCCCGCCGATGCCGATGTCCTCGGCCATCGTGATCTGGACGTGGTCCACGTAGTTGGAGTTCCAGATGGGCTCGTAGAGCTGGTTCGCGAACCGGAGCGCCAGGAGGTTCTGGACGGTCTCCTTGCCGAGGTAGTGGTCGATCCGGAACACCGAGTCGGGGGAGAACACCTTCGACACGACGCCGGACAGCTCCTGGGCCGACTCGAGGTCGTGCCCGAACGGCTTCTCGATGACCACCCGGCGCCAGGCGTCGGGGCCCGAGTGGGACAGCCCGGACCGCGAGAGCTGCTCGCAGACCTCGGGGAAGGCGCTCGGCGGGATCGACAGGTAGAAGGCGTGGTTGCCGTTCGTGCCGCGGTCCCGGTCGAGCTCCTCGACGGTGGTCCGCAGCCGTTCGAACGCCTCCTCGTCGCCGAACTCGCCCTGGACGAAGCGGATGCCCTCGGCGAGCTGCTTCCAGGTCTCCTCGCGAAACGGGGTGCGCGCGTGCTGCTTGACGGCGTCGTGCACCACCTTGGCGAAGTCCTGGTTGTCCCACTCGCGCCGGGCAAACCCGGTGAGCGCGAAGCCCGGGGGCAGGAGCCCGCGGTTGGCGAGGTCGTAGACGGCGGGCAGCAGCTTCTTGCGCGCCAGGTCTCCGGTCACGCCGAAGATGACGAGGCCGCAGGGGCCCGCGATGCGCGGCAGGCGCAGGTCGCGGGGGTCGCGCAGCGGGTTGTTCCCTGCGCTGATCTTGACGGGGCTCACGGGGTCTGGTGGTCCTCTCGTGCGGTGGTCGCGGGGGTCGGGGACGTCGTTGCCGTGCTCAGGCCCCGTGCCCCGACTCGCGCTCCAGCCCGGCGGTGATGGTGTCGAGGAGCTGCTCCCAGCTGGTGACGAACGAGTCGACGCCGTCGGACTCCAGCTTCGCCGTGACCTCGGCCATCGAGACCCCGAACGACTCGATCGTCGCCAGGTGCCCGCGCGAGGACTCGAACGTCCCGGCGATGGTGTCGCCCGTGACGACGCCGTGGTCGGCGACGGCGTCGAGCGTCTTCTCGGGCATCGTGTTGACCTCGTCGGCGGCCACGAGCTCGGTCACGTACATCGTGTCGCTGTACTCGGGGTTCTTGGTGCCCGTGGAGGCCCACAGCGGCCGCTGGACGTGCGCGCCCTCCGCGGCGAGCGCCTGCCACCGGTCCGAGGAGAACCGCTGCTGGAACAGCTCGTACGCGAGCCGGGCGTTCGCGAGCGCGGCGGTGCCGCGGGCGTCGAGCGCGCCGGGAGAGCCGACGGCGGTCAGCGCGTTGTCGACCGCGGTGTCCACGCGGGAGAGGAAGAACGAGGCGACCGAGCCGAGCTTCGACAGGTCGAGGCCGGCGACCTTCGCGCCCTCGACGCCGGCGAAGAACGCGTCGATGACCTGCGCGTACCGTTCGAGCGAGAAGATCAGCGTGACGTTGACGGAGATGCCCTCGGCGAGCGTGCGCGTGATGGCCGGCAGGCCCTCGACGGTCGCGGGGATCTTGATCATGACGTTCGGGCGGTCGACCGTCTTCCAGAGCTGCTGCGCGAGCGCGACGGTGCCGTCGGTGTCGCGCGCGAGCCGCGGGTCGACCTCGATCGAGACCCGGCCGTCCACGCCGCCCGTGGCGTCGAAGACCGGCCGCAGGACGTCGGCGGCGGCGCGGACGTCGTCGGTCACGATCGTCCAGACGGCCTCGTCGGCCGGGACGCCCGCCGCGGCGAGCGCGGCGAGCTGCTCGTCGTAGGCGTCGCCCTTCGAGACCGCGGCCGCGAAGATCGTGGGGTTCGTGGTGACGCCGACGACGTCGCGCGAGGCGACGAGCTCGGCGAGGTTGCCCGAGCGCAGCCGCTCCCGGGACAGGTCGTCGAGCCAGATGGAGACGCCCTGCTCGCTCAGAAGACGCGTGGGGCTGGGGGTGGTGCTGTCGGACACGCTGATCGCTTCCTTTCCGGGTCGTTCCGGTCCGCCGGCCTGGCCATCTCCCGGGGACCGGTGCCCGGGCGCCGCGTGCGCGGCGCCCGGGCAGGTCACGCTCTTCGGGTTCAGCCCCGGACGGCCGCCAGGGATTCCCGGGCGGCGGCCGCGACGGCCTCCGCGGTGATGCCGAACTCGCGGTACAGCGTCTTGAAGTCGGCCGACGCCCCGAAGTGCTCGAGGCTGACGATCCGGCCGGCGTCGCCGACCAGCTCGCGCCAACCCTGGGCGACGCCCGCCTCGACCGAGACCCGCGCCTTGACGGCCGCGGGCAGCACGGACTCGCGGTACCCGGCGTCCTGCGCGTCGAACCACTCGCGCGAGGGTACGGACACGACGCGCGCCTTGATGCCGTCGGCGGCGAGCTGCTCGCGCGCCTGCACGGCGAGCTGCACCTCGGAGCCGGTGCCGAGCAGGATCACGTCGGGCGTGCTCCCGTCGTCGGCGCCGTCGACCAGGACGTAGGCGCCCTGGGCGACGCCGGACGCGTCGGCGAACCCGTCCGTGCCGCGCGGGAACGTCGGGACGTTCTGGCGCGTCAGGACGATGCCGGCGGGGCGGTCGGTGTGCTCGAGCACGGTGCGCCACGCCCAGGCGACCTCGTTGGCGTCGGCCGGGCGGACGACGTCGAGCCCGGGGATGGCGCGCAGCGCGGCCAGGTGCTCGACGGGCTGGTGCGTCGGACCGTCCTCGCCGAGGCCGATCGAGTCGTGCGTCCAGACGAACGTCGACGGGATCTGCATGAGCGCGGCGAGCCGCACGGCGGGCCGCATGTAGTCGGAGAACACGAGGAACGTGCCGCCGTACGCCCGGGTGCCGCCGTGCAGGACGATCCCGTTGAGGATCGCGCCCATGGCGTGCTCGCGGATGCCGAAGTGCAGCGTTCGGCCGTACTCGTTGCCGGTCCAGGCCTTGGTCGAGTGCTCGCCCGGGATGAAGGACGGCTCGCCCTCCATGGTCGTGTTGTTCGACTCGGCGAGGTCGGCCGAGCCGCCCCACAGCTCCGGCAGGACCGGCGCGAGCGCGCCGAGCACCTTGCCGGAGGCGGCACGCGTGGAGGAGTCCTTGCCGGGCTCGAACGCGGGCAGCGTGTCGGCCCAGCCCTCGGGGAGGGTGCGGGTCGACAGGCGCTCGAGGAGCGCGGCGCCCGTCGGGTTCGCCTCCTGCCACGCCTCGAACGACGTCTGCCAGCGCCCGCGGAGCTCGGCCCCGCGGTCGATCACCTTGCGGGCGTGCGCGAGGACCTCGTCCGACACGGCGAAGCTCGCCTCGGGGTCGAGGCCGAGCTCGACCTTGAGGCCCTTGACCTCGTCCGGACCCATCGCCGAGCCGTGGATCTTGCCGGTGTTCTGCTTGGTCGGCGACGGCCAGCCGATCACGGTCCGCAGCGCGATGATCGACGGCTTGCCGGTCTCGGCGCGGGCCGCGGCGAGCGCGCCGGCGAGCGACTCGACGTCCTCGCCGTAGCCGGTGCCGCCGTTCGTCCAGTCGACGCGCTGGACGTGCCAGCCGTACGCCTCGTAGCGGGCCAGGACGTCCTCGCTGAAGGAGACGTTGGTGTCGTCCTCGATCGAGATGTGGTTCTGGTCGTAGACGACCACGAGGTTGCCGAGCTTCTGGTGGCCCGCGAGCGACGACGCCTCGGACGTCACGCCCTCCTGCAGGTCGCCGTCGCCGGCGATCGCCCAGATGGTGTGGTCGAACGGGCTCTCGCCCGCGGCGGCGTTCGGGTCGTACAGGCCCCGCTCGCGGCGCGACGCGAAGGCCATCCCGACCGCGGACGCGAGGCCCTGGCCGAGCGGCCCCGTCGTGATCTCGACGCCCTTGGTGTGGCCGTACTCCGGGTGGCCCGGGGTCAGCGAGCCCCACGTCCGCAGCGCCTGCAGGTCCGACAGCTCGAGGCCGTAGCCCGACAGGAAGAGCTGGACGTACAGCGTGAGCGAGGAGTGGCCGGCGGACAGCACGAACCGGTCGCGGCCGACCCAGTGGGGGTCGGTCGGGTCGTGGCGCAGGAACTTCTGGAACAGCAGGTAGGCCGCGGGCGCGAGGGAGATCGCGGTGCCGGGGTGTCCGTTGCCGGTCTTCTCCACCGCGTCGGCGGCGAGCGCCTTGATGGTCTTGACCGCCTGGTCGTCGAGCTCGGACCACTCGAGCGGCAGCCCTGCTGGTGTGAACGCGTTCACCGAACCTCTTTCCTGCGCGAGGAGCGCAGCCCTCGCAGCACTGTGCGTGTCGTCGTGCGCGGACGGAGCGCGGTGTGCGCTTCGTCACCCGGCGGCCGAGCGGACCTGCGGGGGCTGAGGAGCCTCCGACAGGGCACGGCACGGCCGGTGCGGGCGCGCGAGCGGGTCTGAGGGCTGTCCGCGCGCCGTTCACCACCCTACCGACTCGCTCGGCCCGCTGCCCGGGGCGGTCCGTCCCCTGGACGAGGAGCGTGTCCCCGCGGGGCGTGGCCGGGCCTCGGCTGCCGTCGCGCCCGTCCCGGACGACGTAGCATGGAGCCGCGACGCGCGCAGGCGCGAAAACCCCATTCGACGAACGGAAACACGGGCCCGCGTGACCACCATGAGCCAGGCAGCGACGAACGACGCGCCCGATCTCGGGACGGTCGGAGGTGCGGGCGTCGCTCCGGCGGACCCGGGCACGCGGTGGGGTCGCGTCCGCCACCGGGTCGGCGCGTACGTCTCGCTGACCAAGCCCCGCATCATCGAGCTGCTGCTCGTGACGACGGTCCCGACCATGATCCTCGCGGAGCGCGGTTTCCCGTCGCTGTGGCTCCTGGTCGCGACCCTCGTGGGCGGCGCGCTGGCCGCGGGCAGCGCGAACGTCCTGAACTGCTACGTGGACCGCGACATCGACCGGCTCATGAACCGGACGCGCAAGCGCGCGACGGCGACGGGCGAGATCAGCGGCCCCGCGGCGCTCACGTTCGGCCTGGCGGTCGGCGTGGTCGCGACCGTGTGGCTGCTCGCGTTCGTCAACGCGATGTCCGCGGCCCTCGCGGTCGGGGCGATCGTCTTGTACGTCGTCTTCTACACGATCATCCTCAAGCGCCGGACGTCGCAGAACATCGTCTGGGGCGGGGTCGCGGGCTGCATGCCGGTGCTCATCGGCTGGTCGGCGGTCACGGGCTCGCTGTCGTGGGCGCCGGTCGCGCTGTTCGGCGTGGTGTTCTTCTGGACGCCGCCGCACTACTGGCCGCTGTCCATGAAGTTCAAGCGCGACTACGCGAACGCGGGCGTGCCGATGCTGCCGGTCGTGGCCAAGGACACGCGGGTCGCGCGCGAGATGATCTGGTACACGGTCGCGATGATCGCCTGCTCGCTCGCGCTCGTCCCGCTCGCCGACATGACGTGGTTCTACACGGTGTGCGCGGTCGCGCTCGGGGGCTGGTTCCTGTTCCTGTGCCTCCGGCTGCTGCGGCGCGCCGAGCACCCGGAGACGGGCAAGCTCGGCGCGATGAAGGTCTTCCACGCGTCGATCACGTACCTCACGCTGCTGTCGGTGGCCGTGTGCGTCGACGTCTTCCTCCCGTTCTGAGCGTCGCCGTCGTCCGATGGCTGAGACCCTGCGCGACGCGCTCGACCAGTACCTGGCCCATCTGACGGTCGAGCGGGGCCTGTCGGTCAACACCACCTCCGCCTACCGACGCGACCTGGTCCGCTACGTCGACTACCTCGACGGGTGTGGCGTGCAGATGCCGGGCGACGTCACGCCGACGCACGTCCAGGAGTTCGTCGTCGCGCTGCGCTCGGGCGGGGACGGGCGCGCGGTCCTGTCGGCGTCGTCGACGGCGCGCTGCCTGGCCGCCGTGCGCGGCTGGCACGGCTTCTGCGAGGGCGAGGGCCTGACGACCGGCAACCCGGCGCACGACGTGCGGGCGCCCACCCGGGAACGGCGGCTCCCCAAGGCGATCAGCGTCGAGGACGTGGGCCGGCTGCTCGAGGCGGCGGCGCTGGGGGAGGGCGCCGTCCCGGTGCGGGACGCGGCCCTGCTCGAGCTCGTGTACTCGACGGGCGCGCGCATCTCGGAGGCGGTGAGCCTCGACGTCGACGACCTGGACCTCGACGGCGACGCCGCCTCGGTGCGGCTGTTCGGCAAGGGGCGCAAGGAGCGCGTCGTGCCGGTCGGGTCGTTCGCGGCACGCGCCGTCGGGGCGTACCTGGTGCGCTCGCGGCCGGAGCTCGCGGGGCGGGGCCGGGGGACGCCCGCGGTCTTCCTCAACGCCCGCGGTGCGCGGATGAGCCGGCAGAGCGCCTGGGCGGTGCTGCGGCACGCGGCGGAGCGGGCGGGCCTCGGTGCGCACGTGTCGCCGCACACGCTGCGCCACTCGTTCGCGACGCACCTGCTGGCGGGCGGCGCCGACATCCGGGTGGTCCAGGAGCTGCTGGGGCACGCGTCGGTCACGACGACCCAGCTCTACACGCTCGTGACGCCCGACGCGCTCCGCGAGGTGTACGCGGCGACGCACCCGCGCGCGCTGGGCTGACAGGCGCCCGAGACCGAGGTCCGGCACGCCCGGCGACGGTCCGAAGCTGCGCGGGAACGCTGTTGTAGGTTGGCTGCGTGAGCAGCCAGGCATCGAGCGAGAGCACCGAGCAGACGCTGCCGACCCTGTCGGCCCTGATCCCCGAGGAGCGCCAGGGTCCGCTGCTGGACCAGGTGGGCCGGGAGCTCCCTGAGTTCCCGGTGCCTGAACGGCTGACGTCGCACGGCCCCGGCCGGATCATCGCGCTGTGCAACCAGAAGGGCGGCGTCGGCAAGACGACGACGACCATCAGCCTGGGCGCCGCGCTCGCCGAGTACGGGCGCCGCGTGCTCGTCGTCGACTTCGACCCGCAGGGCGCCGCGTCGGTGGGCCTCGGCATCAACCCGAACGAGCTCGACCTCACGATCTACAACGCGATGATGGAGCGGGGCACGTCGCTCCACGACGTGCTCCGGCACACGGACATCGACGGTCTCGACCTCGTGCCCGCCAACATCGACCTCTCGGCCGCCGAGGTGCAGCTCGTGGGCGAGGTCGCGCGGGAGAGCGTGCTGTCGCGCGCGCTGCGCGACGTCGTCGACGAGTACGACGTGATCCTCGTGGACTGCCAGCCGTCCCTCGGCCTGCTCACCGTCAACGCGCTCACGGCCGCGCACGGCGTGATGATCCCGCTCGAGTGCGAGTTCTTCGCCCTGCGCGGCGTGGCGCTGCTGGTCGAGACGATCGAGAAGGTGCGCGACCGGCTCAACCCGCGCCTCGAGGTCGACGGCATCCTCGCGACGATGTTCGACTCGCGGACGCTGCACGCGCGCGAGGTCGTCCAGCGGGTCTACGAGGCGTTCGGCGACACCCTGTTCCACACCGTGATCGGGCGGACCGTGAAGTTCCCGGACGCCTCGGTTGCGGCGGAGCCGATCACGGTCTACGCCCCGACGCACGCGGGCGCGACGGCGTACCGGCAGCTCGCGCGAGAGCTGGTCGCGCGTGGCGACGCAGCCTGACGAAGCCGCGACCGGGCCGACCGCGCCCGACGAGCCGGAGGGGCGCCCGGGGGGCTTCGAGGTCCACCTGGCGAACTTCTCCGGCCCGTTCGACCTGCTGCTCTCGCTGATCTCCAAGCACAAGCTCGACATCACCGAGGTCGCGCTCGCCCAGGTGACCGACGAGTTCATCGGGTACATCCGCGCCGCCGAGACCGCGGCGTCGGACGGGACGGGCTCCGGGTGGGACCTGTCGACGGCGAGCGAGTTCCTCGTCGTCGCCGCGACGCTGCTCGACCTCAAGGCCGCCCGCCTGCTGCCCACGGGCGAGGTCGACGACGCCGAGGACCTCGAGCTGCTCGAGGCCCGCGACCTCCTGTTCGCCCGGCTGCTGCAGTACCGCGCGTACAAGCAGGTGGCCGACGTGGTCCGCGGCCGCCTCGACACCGAGGGCCGCCGGTTCCCGCGCGTCGTGGCGCTCGAGCCCCAGCTCGCCGCGCTCCTCCCGGAGCTCGTCTGGCAGCTCGGCCCCGACGACCTCGCGCGCCTGGCCGCGCGGGCCCTCGCTCCCCAGGCGCCCCCGCCGGGCGTCGACCTCGCGCACCTGCACGCGCCCGCGGTGAGCGTGCGCGACCAGGCCGTCCTGATCGCGGACCGGCTCCGGCACGACGGCGCCGCCTCCTTCCGCGCGCTCACGGCGGACGCCGGCGAGGTGGACGTCGTGGTCGCGCGGTTCCTCGCGCTGCTCGAGCTGTTCCGGGAGGGGTTGGTCGGGTTCGACCAGGTCACGCCGCTCGGCGAGCTCACCGTCCGCTGGTCCGGCGGGGACGGCACGGCCGAGGCGGCGGCGCTGCGGACCGACTACGACGACGTCGGCGACCCACGGGCCGCGCCCGCCGACCAGGAGGTGCCGGTATGACGGACGAGACGCTCCCCGAGGCGACCGAGACCGCGGCGGCGGAGCCGACGGAGCCGACCGTGGCTGAGGTGGCCGACGCGCCCGACGTGCACGCGCTGCCCGGCGGAGCGCACGCGGCGCTCGAGGCCGTCCTCATGGTCGTCGACGAGCCCGTGCCGGTGGAGCGCCTCGCCAGCGTCGTCGCGCTGCCGGTCGCGGAGGTCGTCGAGGTCCTGCACGAGCTCGCGGCCGCGTACCGGGGCGAGGTGGACGGCGAGGTCGTGGCGCCGCCGCGCGGGTTCGAGCTGCGCGAGGCGGGGGGCGGGTGGCGGATCTACTCCGCGCCCGCGTTCGCGGACGTCGTCGGGCGGTTCGTCCTCGAGGGCCAGACGGCGCGCCTCACCCAGGCGGCCCTGGAGACGCTGGCGGTCGTCGCCTACCGCCAGCCGGTGACGCGCGGGCAGGTGTCGGCGGTGCGCGGGGTGAACGTGGACGGCGTCGTGCGGACGCTCACGTCGCGCGGGCTCGTGGCGGAGGTGGGCACCGACCCGTCGTCGGGCGCCGTGCTCTACGGGACTACGGGATACTTCTTGGAGCGGATGGGCTTCTCGTCGCTCGACGAGCTGCCGCCGCTGGCCCCGCACCTGCCGGACCTCGACACGCTCGACGACGCGTTCGAGACCGCGTTCACCGCACCGCGGCCCGAACGGGACGGCGCGCCGCAGCGGGGCTGACCGCAGCGCCGACGACCGAACGAGGAGACCCGTGAGCCCAGCACGTAGGAGCGGCCGCAACGCCGCCAGCACCCCGGCGAGGGACGTCCACGACCCGGACGGCGTGCGCCTGCAGAAGGTCCTCGCCACCGCGGGCTACGGTTCGCGCCGGGCGTGCGAGGACATCATCGCCGCGGGCCGCGTCGAGGTCGACGGCGTGCGTGTGACGGAGCTGGGCCTCCGGGTGGACCCGACCAAGGCCGTCGTGCACGTCGACGGGCTGCGGGTGCAGCTCGACACGTCGCTCGTGACGATCGCGCTCAACAAGCCCCTCGGCGTCGTGTCCTCCATGCACGACGACGAGGGTCGGCCGGACCTGTCGCCGTTCGTCGCTGACCGGTCGGAGCGGCTGTTCCACGTCGGCCGCCTCGACGCGGACAGCGAGGGCCTGCTGCTCCTCAGCAACGACGGCGAGCTCGCCAACCGGCTCACCCACCCCCGCTACGAGGTGCTCAAGACGTACCTGGCGACCCTCGAGGGGCGCGTCCCGGACTCGCTCCGGCGGACGGTGCTGCGCGGCATCGAGCTCGAGGACGGGCCGGTGAAGGCCGACCACTACCGGGTCGTCGACCGGACGCCGCAGCAGTCGCTCGTGGAGATCCAGCTGCACGAGGGTCGCAACCGCGTCGTCCGGCGCCTGTTCGAGGAGCTCCGGTTCCCGGTGACCCGGCTGCTGCGGACCCAGGTCGGCCCCGTGCACCTCGGTGCGCTCAAGCCCGGCCGGACCCGGGTGCTCGGCCGCGACGAGCTCGGCGCGCTCATGTCAGAGGTGGGGCTGTGAGGGGTCGGGCCGTGCGAGGTCGGGCCTGATGGCGGTCCGGGCGATCCGCGGCGCGACGCAGCTCGACGTCGACGAGCGCGAGCACCTGTTCGCGCGCACGCGCGAGCTGGTCGCGGAGGTGCTGGCGCAGAACGAGGTCGAGACCGACGCGCTGATCTCGGTCGTGTTCACCTGCACCCCCGACCTGACCAGCGACTTCCCCGCGGCCGCGGCGCGCGAGATGGGACTCGGCGACGTGCCCCTGCTGTGCGCCGTCGAGATCGCCGTGCCGCACGCGCTCCCGCGGGTGGTCCGGCTCCTGGCCCACGCCGACCTCGACGTGCCGCGCGGCGCCGTCCGGCACGTCTACCTGCACGGGGCGACGGCGCTGCGGCGCGACCTCGCGCAGTGAGACCGGCGGCGGAAGCGCAGTAGTCTCCTGACGGGCCGGTTGCCGGCACCCCTTCCCATCAGCACGAGCAGGACGGATCGCACGCACGTGACCCTCGTCATCGCCATCGACGGGCCCTCGGGCTCCGGCAAGTCCAGCGTCTCCAAGGCGGTCGCCCGCCGGCTGGGGCTCGCGTACCTCGACACCGGCGCCATGTACCGTGCGGCGACGTGGTGGTGCCGGCACCAGGGCGTGGACCTCGCCGACGCCGCGGCCGTCGAGGCCGCCGTCGCCCGGATGCCGCTCGAGATGGGCGTCGACCCCGACTCGCCCTCCGTGCACGTGGGCGGCGAGGACGTGGGCGCCGCGATCCGCACGACCGAGATCTCCACGGCCGTCAGCGCGGTCGCCACCAACCTGGCCGTCCGCGACGAGCTCCGCCGCCTGCAGCGCGCGGCGATCGACGGGGAGAAGCTCGACGGGTTCTCCGGCGGGCGCGGGATCGTCGCCGAGGGACGGGACATCACGACCGTCGTCGCGCCCGACGCGGACGTCCGCGTGCTCCTCACCGCGAGCGAGGAGGCACGGCTCGCGCGCCGCGCCCGAGAGCTCCACGGCTCGGACGGCGCGGGCGCCGTCGAGGCCACCCGTGACCAGATCGTGCGACGCGACGCGGACGACTCGACCGTCTCGCAGTTCCACGTCGCCGCCGACGGCGTCGCGACGGTCGACTCCTCCGAGCTCGACCTCGAGCAGACGGTCAATGCGGTTCTCGCCGTCGTCGCCGAGCTCGCCCCCGCGGCCGCTCCCACCGACGAGGTGGGCACCGGGCGCACGGACGCATGAGCGGGGCGCCGCGCGTGGAGCAGGACCTGCCGGGCGCCGCGGGACCGGCCTGGTCCCGGTGGGTCGGGCGGTTCCTCGGACGCGTCGTCTGGAACGCCCGTGTCGTCGGGGCCGAGCACGTGCCGGACGACGGGCCGATCATCCTCGCCGCGAACCACACCGGTCTGCTCGACGGGCCGCTGCTCCTCGGCGTCGCGCCGCGCGGGCTCCACATCCTGGTCAAGGAGACCATGTGGGTCGGCCCGGTCGGGTGGGTTCTCAAGGCGTCGGGCCAGATCCCGGTCGACCGCGACGGCGGGCGGCGTGCCCTGGCGACCGGGCTCGGCGTGCTCCGCCGGGGGGACGCCGTCGGCGTGTTCCCCGAGGGCACGCGCGGGCGAGGCGACTTCTCCGGCGCGCGAGCCGGCATCGCCTGGCTCGCCCTCAACGGGCACGCCCGCGTGGTGCCGACCGCGCTGCTCGGCACCCGACGCACCGGGCGCAGCGTCAACAGCCTGCCGTTCCCCCGGGCGCGGCTGCACGTGGAGTTCGGAGCGCCGATCGCCGTCGTCCGCGAGGCCGGTGTGAGCGGCAAGGAGGCGATCGCCCGGGCCGCGGACACCATCCGCGACGGGCTCGCGGCGCACGTCCACGCCGTCAGCGCGAGCACCGGGATCGCGCTCCCGCAGGACGACCCGCTGCGCAGCTGAGCCCCGCGCGGGGCGCGGTTCGTCGTGGCGCCCCGCACCTGGGAGAATCGACGCATGAGCACCCCCGACCTTCCGGTGTCCGGCGAGCCCGACGGCGTCGACCCCGCCGACGACGTGACGCGTGAGCGCGCCCTGCGTGCCGGGCTGCACGACTACGAGCTCGACGACGCCGACCTCGCCCTGCTCGACGGCGGCGAGCTCGCGGACGACCTCGGCGAGGAGCCCGAGGTCCTGCCCGTGCTCGCGATCGTCGGCCGCCCGAACGTGGGCAAGTCGACGCTCGTCAACCGCATCATCGGCCGCCGGGAGGCGGTCGTCGAGGACACGCCCGGCGTGACGCGCGACCGCGTCAGCTACCCGGCGGAGTGGGCCGGGCGCCGGTTCACGCTCGTCGACACGGGTGGCTGGGAGGTCGACGTCGCCGGCATCGACGCGCGCGTCGCGGAGCAGGCGGAGGTCGCGATCGCCCTCGCCGACGCCGTCGTGTTCGTCGTGGACGCCACGGTCGGCGCCACGGCCACCGACGAGGACGTGGTGCGGCTGCTGCGCAAGGCCAAGAAGCCCGTCGTCCTGTGCGCGAACAAGGTCGACGGCCCGCGCGGCGAGGCCGACGCGACGGCCCTGTGGAGCCTCGGGCTCGGCGAGCCGCACCCGGTGTCGTCCCTGCACGGCCGCGGCACGGGCGACCTGCTCGACGCGGCGATGGCCGCCCTGCCGACCGAGTCCGCGCACGGCGTGGCGCTGCCCGAGGGCCCGCGGCGCGTGGCGCTCGTCGGCCGCCCGAACGTCGGCAAGTCCTCCCTGCTGAACAAGCTCGCGGGCTCGGAGCGCGTCGTCGTGCACGAGACCGCGGGCACCACGCGCGACCCGGTCGACGAGCTCGTCGTGCTCAAGGGGATCCCGTGGTGGTTCGTGGACACGGCCGGCATCCGGCGGCGCGTGCACCAGACCAAGGGCGCGGACTTCTACGCGAGCCTGCGCACGCAGGCGGCGATCGAGAAGGCAGAGGTCGCGGTCGTGCTGCTCGACGCGTCGGAGACGCTCACCGAGCAGGACACGCGCGTGATCTCGCAGGTCGTCGAGGCGGGGCGCGCGCTCGTCATCGCGTACAACAAGTGGGACCTCATGGACGAGGACCGGCGCACCTACCTGGAGCGCGAGATCGAGCGCGAGCTCGTCCAGGTGCAGTGGGCACCCCGCGTCAACGTGTCCGCGAAGACGGGCTGGCACGCGGACCGGCTGGTGCCCGCGCTCGAGCGCTCGCTCGAGTCGTGGGACAAGCGCATCCCGACCGGGCGCCTCAACGCGTTCCTCGGCGAGCTCGTCGCCGCCCACCCGCACCCGCTGCGCGGGGGCAAGCAGCCGCGCATCCTGTTCGCGACGCAGGCGTCCACGCGTCCGCCGCGGTTCGTCGTGTTCGCGTCCGGGTTCCTCGAGGCCGGCTACCGCCGGTTCATCGAGCGCCGGCTGCGCGAGACCTTCGGCTTCGAGGGCTCGCCGATCGAGATCTCCGTGCGCGTGCGGGAGAAGCGCAAGCGCTGAACCGCCCCGCCCAGCATCACGTGGTCGGGATGCGGCCGCGCAGCGTGTCCGGGCCCGTGACCGAGCCGGGCTCGCGGAACTCGTCGAGGAGCTCGCGCGCGCGGTCCGTCGAGTCCCAGACGTTCCACAGCAGCACGCCCTTGAGCCTGCCCGGCTCGCCGGAGTCCTCGGTGCCCACGTAGTAGACGACGCCGGTGTCGCCCTCCGCGCCCGGCGCCCAGTCCTCGACGAGGTCGAGGCTCGCGTCGAGCACCCCGACCGCCTCGTACCCGAGGTCGAAGATGTCCGAGTAGTAGAAGGGCGTGTGCTCGTACGGCCCGAGCTCGTTGCCGAGCACCGAGGCCGCCATGTTGAGCCCGGCGGTGCGGCCCGACTGCTGCGCGTGATCGACGTGCTCGACGCGGCGGGTCCCGAGCAGCCGGTCCGGGTACAGGGCGATGTCGCCGGACGCGAAGACGTCCGGGTCGCTGGTGCGCAGCGCCTCGTCGACGACGACGCCCCGCTGGTCCTCGTCGACGGCGAGGCCCGCCGCGACGGCGAGCTCGATGTTGGGCTCGATCCCGAAGCCCACGACCACCCCGAGCCCCGACAGCGTCACGGGCGACCCGTCGACGTCGGCGTGCACGAGGACGCGGTCGGGCTCGGTCTGCTCGAGGCCGGTGGCACGTGCCCTCGTGACGACGTCGACGCCGTGCTCCGCGTAGCGGGCCTCGATGCGTCGGGCCAGGATCTCCGGGTAGGTCGTCGATCCTGGGATCGGGTCGGCGGTCAGGTAGGTCACGGGCGCACCGGCCATGGCGAGGCCCGCGGCGACCTCCGTGCCGATGTAGCCGCCGCCGACGACGATGACGCGGCCCGCGTCCGGGTCGCCCGCCTGGGACCGCGCCTCGTCGGCGAGCTCGCGGGTGCGGTGGTAGTCGCCGAACGAGCGGTAGTAGACGACGCGCGGGTTCGGCGGGAGGTTCAGCTCGCGGGGCCGTCCGCCCGTCGCGAGCAGGAGCGCGCGGTAGCCGTACTCGTCGTCGTCGTTCGCTATGACGACGTGGCTCTCGCGGTCGATCCGCGTGACGCGGGTCGACGTGCGGACGTCAGCGCGGGCGGCCTCGGCGGTGCCGAGGTACGCGGAGTCGGGGGAGAGGTCCGGGTCTCGCCACAGGTCCTTCGAGAGCGGTGGCCGCTCGTACGGCTCGTCGACGTCCTCCGACAGGATCGCGATGCTGCCGTCCGGGTCCAGCTCCCGGATCCCGCGGGCCGCCGTGTCCGCGGACATGCCGCCGCCGACGATCACGTAGTCGTAGTCGAACCGCATCACGGGCCTCCTGAGGCGTGGGTGTCGCTGTGCCGGCCTGGCCGGGCCGGCGACGTCGTCCGGACGCTCCCACCGTAGGACGCCGCGGGCGTCCTCCGCGCGACCAGGCGGAACACCCGTCGGCCTGACGTCGCGGAGCGGAATGTGGTCCTGGCACCGGCCGCACGTGGGGTAGCATTACGGACGGCCCTGAGGGGTCACCTCGGTGTGCGAGGTCTCGCCTTTTCGGCACGGACGATCGGCACCGACGGGCTGTGGCGCAGCTTGGTAGCGCACTTGACTGGGGGTCAAGGGGTCGCAGGTTCAAATCCTGTCAGCCCGACCAGCGAAGGCTTGGTCCGGAGGCGGTTTTCGGTACTCACCGAAGACCGCCTCTTCTGCTGTCGGGAGCCCCGCGCGGTCGTCGCGGAGATAACCGTAGCGGCGCCGTGCGGTCCCTCGTGGCGGGGGAGAGGCCGGTGTCGTCCCCCGTCGCGACCGCGGGGGAGCGAGGCGAGTCGGCGGACGTGAGCGCACCCTCCAGCAGCAACCTGAGTGCCCGCTCCCGGCGAACGGGCGCCTGAACCGTCGGGCGTCGCGACTCGAGTCCGTGTCGCTTCAGAGTCCGGAAGCCACAGATATAAAAACTGTGCCAAGCGGATTCCCTCCGCGTCGCCGCCCGTGCGAACAACCCGGCCACCCGCACGCCCCGACGGGGAGGGAGGTGCGAGCGACGAGCGCCTGGAGTTCTGGCACGCCGACACGAAAGTCGTTCGGGTGCCAGTAGGCCGCAGGTCTGACCGTCAGAGAAGCGCGACGGAAACGATTGCCTCTCCGGCAGTACCCCCGATTCGGCGCACTCACCGAGAGATCCAGCCATGGACCTGCAGGGACGCGGTCACCGTGTCTCTCGTTGTCAGATTGCCTGCGCCGATCTCTTGACGCCGGTGCGGAATCGTTTGCACACTCGGTACGACGCTCCGAGCCAACGGCGGCCGGAGCCCGATCCCGGGAGTCGTCATGGCACGCGCTCCGCGTAGCACCGTCGCTCGCGCCTGCGCTCGACGTCTCCCGGCCGCCTGGTGTCACGCGCACGGGCTTCCACCACCGCGCTGAGTACGCCGTCCTCCGGCGACGGGCACGAGCAGGGTCAGGCAGGCACGCAGCGAGAGGAACGAGAGATGGCGCAGCCCGGACAGAGTGGTCCAGGACTTCAGCACGGACGCGGTATCGCAGGGTGGACGAGGCGATGGGGGGCGGCCGTCGCGGCCGGCTCGCTGGTCGCCGCGTCGTTCACGGCGGTGGCCGCCGGCCCCGCGCAGGCGGCGACGCGTGCGGTGGCGACGACGTCGTCCGGCTTCACCGTCTACGACGGACGGACGACCGCGCCGATCCTGATCGACGCCGGATACGACGGGGAGCACGCCGACCGGGACTACACGCAGGTGCGCCGCGCCGTCCAGGACCTCCGCCAGGACGTGGCGATGGTCACGGGCGGCGTGGACTCGCGCAAGATCCAGAGCCTGCTCGTCGACGACGAGGCGGCGAAGGAGGAGCGGCTCGCGAGCGCCCACCAGGGCAAGGTGCCGGCGTTGCTGACGACGCCGTCGACGCACCAGAAGACCGCGATCATCGTCGGCGAGGTGGGGGAGAGCCCGCTGATCGACCGGATCGTGAGGGCGGGCAAGTTCGACGAGGCCGCGAGGATCAAGGGGAAGTGGGAGGCGTACGCCACCAAGAGGATCAAGAACCCGCTCCCGGGCGTCGACGACGCGCTGGTGATCGCGGGCAGCGACGCCCGCGGCACGATCTACGGCACGTACGCGATCTCCGAGGAGATCGGTGTCTCGCCCTGGTACTGGTTCAGCGACGTCCCGGTCGAGCGACGGGCGACGATCGCGGTGAAGGGGAAGACGCACGTCGAGGTGGGGCCGAGCGTCAAGTACCGCGGCTTCTTCATCAACGACGAGGAACGCACGCTGGCGTGGGCGCGCAAGAAGTTCCCGACGGCGGACGGGACAGTCGACGTCAACTACTACCGGCACGTCTTCGAGCTCATCCTGCGGCTGCGCCTCGACACGTTGTGGCCGGCGATGCACGGCGCGGGGACGGCGTTCAACGCCGCCACGGACACCGGCACGTACGACGGCGGCACGCCGATCAACGCGCAGGAGGCGGCGGAGTACGGGGTGATCGCGTCGACGTCGCACGCGGAGCCCATGCTGCGCAACAACGAGGGCGAGTGGCGCCAGTGGTACACGGCGAACAAGGCCAAGTACGACATCAAGGGCGCCGACTCGAACGCCGCGTACGACTACTCGATCAACAAGCCGGCGATCCTCCAGTACTGGCGTGAGCGCATCGAGGCGAACTCCGACTTCGAGAGCATCGTCGTGCTGGGCATCCGCGGCGTCAGCGACAACAACGCGGCGTTCACGGCGGACAACCCGTACGGCTTCAAGGACAAGGTCGAGATGGAGGCCGACGTCATCCGCGAGCAGCGCACGATCATCGCGGACACGTACGGCAGCGCCGACGCGGTCCCGCAGGTGTTCATCCCGTACAAGGAGATGAACGACCTCTACAACCAGGGCCTCAAGAAGTACATCCCGGCCGACGTCACGCTGATGTGGGCCGAGGACAACTACGGCTACCTGCGCCAGGTGCCGACCGCGACCGAGGCCGCACGCGCGGGCGGCAACGGCGTGTACTACCACGTGTCCTACTGGGGCGAGCCGAAGAGCTACCTGTGGCTCAACTCGACGCCGATGTCGCTCATGGTGCAGCAGCTGCACCGGGCGTGGAGCTCGGGCGTCCAGCGGTACTGGGTGCTCAACGTCGGCGACATCAAGCCGGGGGACATGAAGCTCGAGCTCTTCTCCAAGCTGGCCTGGGACGTCGAGAGCTACGACGACACGAACATCGAGTCGACGTTCCTGACCCAGGACGTCGAGCGGGACTACGGCCTGCACGGCAAGGACGCGCGGACCGTCGCGGACGCGCTCGGCCGGTTCGACACGCTCGAGAGCACCAAGCGGGCGGAGTTCTGGGGCGACGTGAACACGTCGAGCGCGGCGTCGGGGCGCATCCACGACGGCGAGGTGTACCCGTTCAGCGCGACGTCGGACGGTGACGAGCTCCAGCGGTACATCGACGAGTCGAACGACCTCGTCCGGATACTGCAGGGCGTGTCCGTGAAGCTCGACCGGTCCTACCGGGCGGCCTTCTACGAGCAGGTCCTCTACCGGGTGCAGTCCTACCGGAACATGGCGGAGCAGGTCGGCTACTACTGGAAGAACCAGCTCGCGGCGTCGCAGGGCCGCTACGCGAGCGCCGGCAGCTACGAGCTGCTGTCCAAGGCCGCGCGCGACCGCATCTTCACCGACGAGCAGACGTGGAACGCGCTGAGCGACGGCAAGTGGGCCGGGATCATCGGGCACAGCCACCCCGAGGGCTTCCCGAACGAGGGCACGGTCATGCTGACGAACGACCGGTATGCGCGCGTCGGGAAGGCGGTCGCGGGCGTGGGGGCGGCCGCGGAGGGCAGCAAGGAGCCGGGTGCGGGCACGCTCCGCTTCGACGCTGCGGCGCCGGACGACCAACGGTTCTTCGACGTGTTCAACCGGGACGACGTGGCGAGCACGCACGCGTGGGTGGCCGAGACCGACGCGTCGTGGATCACGCTGTCGAAGCGCTCGGGCACGACCGCGACCGAGCAGCGCGTCGTCGTCACGGTCGGCAAGCAGCACCCGGCGGCGACGGGCACGATCCGCGTGTACGACGTCGTGAACGGGCAGAGGTCCGGTGACCCGGTGGCGACGTTCACCGTCGTGTCGGAGCGGCCGGCCGTCGACCTGAACCGCGTCAAGGAACCGGTCCACCTGGAGGCGAACGGGTACGTCGCGCTCGAGGCGGAGCACTACTCGTCGAACGTCCGCGGCGACGACGGGAGCAGCTGGGCTCCGCAGCAGGGAGTGGGGCAGCGGGGCTCGGTGATGGGCAGCTACCCGGAGACCGCGCCGCGGGTCGACGACGGCTTCGAGAAGACGGCGCGCCTGACGTACCGGGTGTACTTCCGGTCGACGGGCACGTTCACCGGGACGTTCTACCGGGTGCCGACGCTCAACGAGGGCACGAACGACGGCGGGAGCGCGAAGACTGCGCGCACGGCGATCGGCCTCGACGACGCCGTGCCCACCCTCCTGCGGGGCAACTCCGTCGCGGGGACGAGCACGAGCTCCTGGGGCTTCAACATCATGCACGGCACCGAGCCCCTCGACTTCACGGTCGACGTGAAGACGCCCGGGTGGCACGACCTCACGGTCTACCGCTCTGACGCGGCGATCCTGTTCGACCGGATCGTCATCGAGACGCAGGACGGGGCGGTCGGCGACGGCCTCGTCGGACCGACGGAGAGCCCGAACACCATCGCCGCACCGCAGCAGGCCACGGTTGCGGCGCTGCCGCGGGTGCTTCCGGCGCTCCACCGGCTCGCACCGGTCGAGACCACGGTCGGCGCGACGGTCGCCGTCGACGGCGTCACGGGAGGCGTCGCGTCCGCGGAGTCGGACAACACCACCGCGGCGACGGTGAGCGTGGACGACGGGAAGCTCAGCGTCACGGGGCGCCGGGTCGGGAAGGCGGAGGTCTCCGTCACCGACGCGGACGGCGGGGCCTGGGTCCTGTCGGTCACCGTGAACCGGGGCACCGTGACCTCGACGGGCGCCTACGTGGAGAAGGGCGGCCTGGTCGTCGTCGACGCGGCCGACGCGCTCGAGGAGAGCGAGTCCGCCCGGACGACGGACGGGAACGACGGGATCCACACGTGGGCGCTGGCCCGCAACGGGCTCCAGGTCGTGCCCGCCGCAGACGCGAGCGCCAAGGCGAACTGGATCGCCACGACCGCGGCCCAGGGCGACGCGCTCCTGAAGGCGGGCCCGAAGGACGTCGTCAACGGGAGCACCGCCGCGGGCGCGCCCCCGCGCCTGGACTTCCAGGTCGATATCCGGACGGCGGGCACGTACTACCTGTTCGTGAACTCCAGCCACCCGAACGACAACGCGGACTCGTACCACGTCGCCGTCGACGGGACGTGGCGCTACCAGTCCGGCAAGACCTCGCCGGAGACGGGGTCGGAGACCTGGTACGGCAGCACCGACGTCGACGGGGCCGCGCTCGAGCTCTCCGCGGGCGTCCACACGGTCACCCTGGCGGCGCGCGAAGCAGGAATCGTGCTCAACCAGGTGGCGCTCACGACGAGCACGTCGCCCGACCTCAGCGGGTTCCGTCCGACGAGCAGCCGGGCGACGGTGACCCCGCCGCACGAGCTCCCGGCGGTCGAGACCACGGTGGGCGCAGCGGTCGCGGTCGAGGGTGTGACGGCGGCTGCGTCGTCGGCGGCGTCGGACAACCCGACGGCCGCGACGGTGACCGTCGCGGCCGGTAGGGCGACCGTGACCGGGCGCCGCGTCGGGACGGCGGAGGTCACCGTCGCCGACGCGGACGGGGGCCTGTGGCTCCTGCCCGTGACGGTGCACCGGCCCGCGAGCGCCCCGACGGGTGCGTACGTGGAGGAGGGGGGCCTGGTGGTCCTGGATGCGGCGGACGCGCTCGAGGAGAGCGAGTCCGCGTGGACGACCGACGGCAACGACGGCGTCCACACGTGGGCGCTGGGCCGGAACGGGCTCCAGGTGGTCCCGCCCGCGAGCGTGTCGGCGAAGGCGCAGTGGTTGGCGACGTCGTCGTCGGAGGGGGAGGCACTCCTGAAGGCGGGTCCGTCGGACAAGGTGAACGGGAGCACGGCGGCCGGGGCTCCTCCGCGGCTGACGTTCCGGGTGGACGTGCGGACCGCGGGTACGTACTACCTGTTCGTGAGCTCGAGCCACCCGAGCGGCGACGCCGACTCGTACCACGTGGTGGTCGACGGGACGTGGCGGTACCAGTCAGGCAAGAGCGCGCCGGAGACGGGGTTCGAGACTTGGTACGGGAGCACCGGGACGGCGGGCGCCGGCCTGGAGCTGGCGCCGGGGGTGCACACGGTCACCCTGGCGGCCCGCGAGGCAGGGATCGTGCTCAACCAGGTCGCGCTGACGACGTCGACCTCGCCGGGGTTCGCGGGCTTCCAGCGCGCCAGCGACCGGGAGGCGAGCGCCTCATGAGCTGACGAGGGCCCCGCTGCCCGTCGCCGTGGTCGTGGCGCTCGCCCCCAGGGTGGGGGGCGGGCGCCACGGCGCGTGCGGGGGAGCTCAGGCGAGCGCGCGCGCCTTCAGGGTCGCGTACTCCTGCTCGTCGATGGCTCCGGAGTCGAGGAGCGCCTTGGCGTCGGCGATCTGCTTGGTGGGCTGGGTGCCGGCGACGTCGCGGATGTACGCGTCGGTGCTCGCCTGGGCGTCCGTCAGCCGCTGGGCGTGCCGTTCGGCCATGCCCTTGCCACGCACGATGAGGTAGACGAGCGCGGAGATGAACGGGACCACGATGAGCAGGAACAGCCACAACGCCTTCCACCAGCCGCTGAGCCCGCGGTCGCGGAACAGGTCGCCGATGATCTGGAAGAGCACGATCAGGTACATCACGAACGCGAACCACCAGACCATGAGCCAGAACCAGTCCATGAAGCTGTTCATCGGAGTGCCCTTCGTCCGAGGAGCGCGCCCGCGCCGAGCGGCGTCGGGTCGTGCCATCAGCGTCTCGCCGCACGGCCGCGCCGGTCGTCACACAGAACGCGTGAAGATCGTGGGCGGGGTGGCCTTCACGTCATCGGTGTGATGCGGCGCCGGGGCGACCGGGCGCTCAATGGTGGGGACCCTGTCGCCCGACCGAAGGAGCGCGCCGTGGACGACGCCGACCGGCTGCGGCGCCTCGCGATCAACGACACGCGCCTCGGCGACGAGGAGGCGCTCGAGCTCTCGGCACTCGAGCCGAAGAACGTCGCGCTGGTGCGGTTGGCCGCGCTGGTGGCGGTGGGTGGCGCCGAACCGACGTACGGCAGCGAGGTCGACAGGGCGGTCCGTGCCGGGGCCACGACGGCGGAGATCGTGGACGTGCTGGTCGCGGTGATCCCGATCGTCGGCCTACCGGGCGTCGTCGTGGCGGCCCCGTTGCTCGCGCTCGCGCTCGGCGGTCCGGCCGACGGCGAGGAGCCGACCTGACGTGTCACGCGCCGAGGAGGCCCATCGCGGCGGCCCGGTGGACGGCGTCTCCCCGGCACGACACGCCGAGCTTGCGGTAGATCGACGCGATCTGCGAGCTCGCGGTGTTGCGGGAGACGAACAGCCGCTCGCCGACCTCCCGGATCGTCAGGTGCGTCTGCAGGTAGGGGAGGAGCCGGAGCTCGGCGGGCGACAGGGGCGAGCCCCCACCGGCGCCGACGCGGTCGTGGGTGTTCGTGTCCTGCTCCTTGCGCAGGTCGGCGACCTCGTCGGCGAGCAGTCCGAGGGCGGGCCGGTGGACCAGGACGTCGGCGATCTCGCGCAGGAGGTACCGGACCGCAGCCACGTCCCCGCGCGCCCAGCTCGTCCGCGCGATGACGAGGCGGGACCGCACGGCGAGGGTGGGGAACGCGTAGGAGCAGAAGGCCCGTGCCCGCATCGCACGTGTCAGGAGCCCGTCCGTCCGTGCGAGGTCGCCGTCGTGGAGCGCGAGCCGTGCGCCGACCGCGAACCCCAGCGCGCTCGTCGGGTAGTCGTCGGTCCGGCGCGCTGCCACGGCATCGAGGGCGCGCCCGACGTGGTCTCGGGCGCCGTCCCAGCGTCCGCCGTCCATGTCGAGCTGGGCGAGGTGCGCCTCGGCGAGGACGAGCATGCCGCCGTTGCCCGTCTCGGCCGCGGCAGCCACCGCGAGCTCGAGGTCCCGGCGAGCGGCGGGGATCTCCCCGACGAGCAGATGCGCTTCCCCGCTCAGCGTCAGTGCGGTGTCGCGCCACGCGCTCCACGCGGGCTCGGCGTCGAGCGCCGTCTGGGCGTCCGCGAGCATCCGCGCCGGACCCTCGGGGCACCGCAGGGCGCGGAACATGGCGCGGGCCGACGCGAAAGCGGCGGTGCCGTCGGGCATCTCGCCGTCGAACGACGTTGCGTCGGCGACCCGCCCCCAGCGTTCCGCCTCGACGGCGTGACCCTCGTACACGGCGACATAGCCTGCGAGCGGGACGAGGGGAGGGTAGTCGGCGATCGCGTCGTCGCCGATGCTCAGCAGCCACCGCCGGACCGTAGCGAGCTGACCGGCCTGGAACAACGGCATCAGGACCGCGGTGACGAGCCGGACGCAACGGTCGCGCGCCGACGTCGCGAGCAGCTGCTCGATGGCGCGCGCGGGCGACCCGTGGGCCTCGTACCAGTCGGCCGCCCGGATCCTGAGCGGCTCGACCAGGTCGGGCTCCGTCGAGAGCAGGTCGGCCAAGAGGAACTCACGGAACAACGCGTGGTAGCGGAACCACCCACGGTGCGCGTCGAGCGGTACCAGGAAGAGGCTGACCCGCTCGACCTCGCGCAGCCGAGCGCGCGAGGTCCGCTCCGCGAGCACGGCGTCGCAGAGCTCGGCGCAGAGGTTCTCGAGCACCGCGGTGCGTCGGAGGAACCGCCGGAGCGGCGCGGCGAGCCCGCGGAAGGCCTCGAGCTGCAGATAGTCGGCCACGTAGGGATCCGCGCCCGTGACCGTCGTGTCGTCGCCGTCTCCGGCCCTGGCGACCAGCGATGCCAGGTAGATCCCGGCCGGCCAGCCCTCCGTGCGTCGGGTGATCTCCTCGGCGGACGCGCGCGAGATCGGCACCCGGGACGAGGCGAAGACCTGCGAGGTGGCGGCGACATCCAGCTCGAGATCGCGCGCGACGATCTCGTACGTCTCGCCGGAGGCCCGCAGATGGGGCAGGTGGGGCTGCTCGTGCCGGCTGGCCACCACGAGCTGCGACCCTCGCGGTACCCCGCCGACCACGACCTCGAGAACGTCGTGGCACTCCGCCGAGCGGAGCTCGTGCAGGTCGTCGAGCAGCAGGACGAAGGGCCTGGGCGCGCCGCGCAGAGCCGCAGCGAGGCGCGGCGCTGCCCGGCCGAGCAGCGCGCCTCCAGGCCCCGCCATCTCGGCCGGGAGACCGTGCGGCCCGCCGCCCGACCGGGCGAGCGCGGACGCCAGCAGCACCAACAGGTTCAGGGGGGCGTCGTCGAGCGGGTCGAGCGACACCCAGACGACGGCGCGGTCCTCCCGCGCTGCCCACTCGGACAGCAGGGTGGACTTCCCGTAGCCGGCCGGCGCCGTCACGGCGACCACGCGACGGCCGCCCGCCCGGGCAGCGTCGATCAGGTCGGCGCGACTGATCGCCGTCGTCGGTCGTCGGGGCACGGTGAGCTTGGCATCGAGCAGCAGCCGGTCGAGCTCGGTGAAAGCCGGGGCCGTGCGCGGCCCGTCACTCACCACCCCAGCGTAGATCGGGGGCGGCAGCCCAGCGCGCAGGAGGTCAGGAGGTCACCCCGTCCCCGGGCGAGGGGTGCGTCCCGACGTCAGCCGAGCGCGGCGGCGAGGTCGAGCCGCGCGATCCGCTCCGGGTCGGCGAGGACGTCGATCTCGGTGATGCGGCCGTCGTCGACGGTGAAGCCCAGGACGGCGAAGGGCTTGCCGCGCGGGGCGACGAGCACCCCGGCGACCCCGTTCACGAGGACCAGGCGCGCGGCCGACGCGAGCGACGCGAACTGCCTCGACGCGGCGACGACGCTCTCGGCGCCCCGCACGGTGCGCGACGGCCCCGCGGGACCGGCACCGGCGTCGGCGCGGAGCGTCACGTCGGGGGCGAGCATGCGGGCGAGGCGGTCGAGGTCGCCGTCGCGCGACGCGGCGACGAACGCCTCCACGACGTCGCGGTGGCGCCGGGCGTCGGTGCCGCGCACGCGGCCCGGGTCGGCGTGCGGGCCCGCTGCGCGCAGCCGGCCCCGGGCCCGGCTGGCGAGCTGCTTCGCGGCGCCGGGGGACCGCTCGAGGACGACGCCGATCTCGTCGAACGGCACCGCGAACACGTCGTGCAGCACGAACGCGAGCCGCTCGGACGGCGACAGCGTGTCGAGGACCACCAGCAGCGCGAGGCCCACGGAGTCGGAGAGGAGGGCCTGGTCCTCGGGACCGTCGGGCGCGCCGTCGTGGGCCCCCGGGAGCGGCCGCACCACAGGGTCGGGCACGTGCACGTCGAGGGGGTCCTCGCGCCGCGACGCCCGCGAGCGCAGCATGTCGAGGCAGACCCGGGACACGACGGTGGTGAGCCAGGCGCGCAGGTTCGCGACCTCGTCCGTGTCCGACCGGGCGTAGCGCAGCCAGGCCTCCTGCACGGCGTCGTCGGCCTCGGACAGCGAACCGAGCATCCGGTACGCCACCCCGCGCAGGTGCGCGCGGTGCGGTTCGAAGAGCTCTGCGTCGTTCACGCGTGTTACCTCCGGTGTGTCGTCCTCCGTCTACGGGTAGACGCATCGCACGCGACCAACGTAACGACGAGGAGAAGACGACATGAGCGAGCCCACCACCAGCGACGTCCCGCAGGCCGACGGGGAGACCCGGAAGATCGCGGCGCAAGGCCTCGCGAACCGGGTCGTGCGCGGGGTGCTCCGGACCCCGGGGCTCGACCGCCTGGCCGGTCGCCGCCTGGTCACCCTCTACGTCGTCGGGCGGAAGTCCGGGAACCGATACACCCTGCCTGTGGCGTACGTCCGGCACGACGGCGCGCTGCTGATCGGCACCCCGGCGCGCTGGGGGCGGAACCTGCGCACGGGGGAGCCGCTCGAGGTCCGGCTGCGGGGCCGGCGTCGGACCGTGGACGTCGAGGTCCTCACGTCGAAGGCCGACGTCGTTGCGGCCTACGCGGTCATGTGCCGGGAGAACGGGACGTTCGCGTCGCTCAACGACGTCCGCCGCGCCGACGACGGCACCCCGGTCCCCGAGGACCTGGTGGCCGCATGGGGGCGCGGCTCGCGCGCGTACCGGCTCACCCCGCGCTGACGGTGCCGACGACGGCGGGCCGTCGGCCGGGAGCGTCCCGGCCGGCGGCCCGCCGTGCTGCGGGTCAGCGGTGCAGGTCGAAGCGGTCGAGCTCCATGACCTTGACCCAGGCGGCGACGAAGTCGTCGACGAGCTGGCGCCCCGCGTCGTCGGACGCGTAGACCTCGGCGACGGCACGCAGCTCGGAGTTCGCCCCGAAGACCAGGTCGGCACGCGTGCCGAGCCAGGTGCGCTCGCCCGTGGCGCGGTCGGTGCCCTGGTAGGCGTGCTTGCCGGGGTCGAGGGCGGTCCACCGGGTGCCCATGTCGAGGAGGTTGACGAAGAAGTCGTTCGTCAGCACCCCCGGCCGCGTGGTGAGCACCCCGTGGGACGAGCCGTCGTAGGTCGCGCCGAGCACCCGGAGGCCCCCGACGAGCACCGTCGTCTCGGGCGCGGTGAGCGTGAGGAGGTTCGCGCGGTCGACGAGGTGGTACTCCGCCGGCATGGTGGCGTCCGGCCCGACATAGTTGCGGAACCCGTCGGCGAGGGGCTCGAGGTAGCCGAAGGACTCGACGTCGGTCTGCTCCTGCGTGGCGTCCACGCGGCCCGGCGTGAAGGGCACCTCGACGTCGAACCCGGCCGCACGAGCGGCCTGCTCGACGCCGACCCCGCCCGCGAGGACGATGAGGTCCGCGAGCGAGACGTCGGTGCCCGAGGCGTCCTTGATCTCCTCGAGGCTCGCGAGCACGCGGGCGAGCTGTTCCGGGTTGTTGACCGCCCAGTCCTTCTGCGGGACGAGGCGGACGCGCGCCCCGTTGGCGCCGCCGCGCCGGTCGCTGCCGCGGAACGACGCGGCGGACGCCCACGCCGTCGACACGAGCTCGGGGACCGTGAGGTCCGAGGCCCGGACGGCGGCCTTGAGGCTCGCGACGTCGGCGGCGGTGAGGACGGCCGCGACGTCGGGCAGGGGGTCCTGCCACAGGAACTGCTCCGTGGGGACCTCGGGGCCGGCGTACCGGGCGACCGGGCCCATGTCGCGGTGGGTCAGCTTGAACCAGGCGCGCGCGAACGCCGCCGCGAAGGCGGCCTGGTCGTCCTTGAACCGGCGGGCGATCGGCTCGTACACCGGGTCGACGCGCAGCGCGAGGTCGGAGGTGAGCATCCGCGGCTCGCGGCGGCCGTCCGAGTGGGCGAGCGGGACCATGTCGGCGCCGCCGCCGTCGACCGGGCGCCACTGCTGGGCGCCTGCCGGCGACTCCATGAGCTCCCACTCGTAGGCGAACAGGATGTGGAAGAACTCGTTGTCCCACCGGGTCGGGTGGTAGGTCCACGTGACCTCGAGGCCCGAGGTGATGGTGTCGTCTCCCGTGCCGGAGCCGTGCGAGCTCGTCCAGCCGAAGCCTTGCTCCTCCAGGCCCGCCGCCTCGGGCGCCGCACCGACGTGGCTGTCCGGCGCGGCGCCGTGCGTCTTGCCGAACGTGTGGCCGCCGGCGATGAGGGCGACCGTCTCCTCGTCGTCCATCGCCATGCGTCCGAAGGTCTCGCGTACGTCCCGGGCGGACGCGAGCGGGTCCGGGTTCCCGGCGGGGCCCTCGGGGTTGACGTAGATCAGCCCCATCTGCACCGCGGCGAGCGGCTTCTCGAGCTCGTGGTCGCCGTGGTAGCGCTCGTCGCCGAGCCAGGTGGTCTCGGGACCCCAGTACACGTCGTCGTCGGGCTCCCAGGCGTCGACGCGGCCGCCCGCGAAGCCGAGGGTCTCGAAGCCCATGGTCTCGAGCGCCACGTTGCCGGCGAGGATCATGAGGTCGGCCCAGGAGACGCTCCGACCGTACTTCTTCTTCACGGGCCACAGCAGGCGGCGCGCCTTGTCGAGGCTCACGTTGTCCGGCCAGCTGTTGAGCGGCGCGAACCGCTGCTGGCCGGTGCTGCCGCCGCCTCGGCCGTCGGTCACGCGGTAGGTGCCGGCGCTGTGCCACGCCATGCGGATCACCAGCGGGCCGTAGTGGCCGAAGTCCGCGGGCCACCAGTCCTGCGAGGTGGTGAGGACGTCGGCGATGTCCTTCTTGACCGTCCCGAGCTCGAGCGCCTCGAACGCCGCGACGTAGTCGAACTCCTCGCCGAGCGGGTTCGCGACCGCGGGGTTCTTGGCGAGGACCTTGAGGTTGAGCCGTTCGGGCCACCAGCCGCTGTTCGCGTTCCCGCTCGTCGGGTGCGGGGCGCGCTGCCGGTGCGGGACGGGGCAGGCGTCCTCGACGGGCTGGCCGGTCTCGTCGTCCGTGGGGACGACGCCGTGCTGCTCGGGATTCTGGGACATCAGCATCCTTTCGGGATGGGCGGGGACAGATCCGTCCCCGCCGTCGAGCGTGCCCCAGTCGGCGAGCGCCGTCCAGGCAGGCGCACCGAGGGTGGCGGGGGACCGCATCCCGCTACCCGCGGCGAGCGCCGTCCCGCCGCGGCGCCCACCCGTCGTCGCCCGCGAGGTAGGCGTCGGCGGTGTGCGCCCACGCGTGGTCGGCGTCCAGCTGGGGGCGTCGGGGCGTCAGCAGGGCGCCGGGCCCGCGGTTGTGGAGCTCGGCGTACCGGCCCGGCGTCCACTCGTAGCCGTGCATGGGCGCCCACGCGTCGGGCCGGCGCAGGTGCGCCCCGAGGTACGAGTCGCGGACGACGACGCGCGGGTCGTTGTCGGGCGCGCTGCTGGGGTGCCACGGCCGGCCCAGGTGGTAGGTGCCCGGGGGTGCGTCGGAGACGAGGCGGCTGTCGGTGACGAGGAACCCGTGCGGCCTCCCCGCGGTGGTGCTCGGGGCGAGCAGGTAGCCGCTCGGGGTGGCGTCGCGGGCCAGCGCCCGGATCGTCGAGCGCTCGACGACGGCCGTCGCACGCCCGAAGACGAAGTCGACGTCGCCCTCGATCCAGCAGTCCCGCAGGTACACGCGGGCGGGGACCTCGACGGCGGACGTGTCGAGGAACAGCGTGTCCTGGTGGCCGAGGAAGCGGACGCGCTCGAACAGCACGCGGTCGGCCAGCGTCCGCACCGCCACGGCCTGGCGGCTCGCGGCGAGCTCCGGGTGCGCGGCGTCGTCGAAGTCGTTGGCGAACGTGACGTCGCGCGCGGCGAACCCGTCGCCGGCGACCGTGAGGGTCGCGCTGCCGGCGGTGCCCCACGTGCCGCCGTCCGGGTGGGGCGTGCCGTTGGCGCGGTCGTCGACGATCACGACGTCCGCAGGGTCGCCCGTCCCGCCGACGAACGCGAGGTTCGGCCGGTCGGGGCCGACGTGGACCTGCCCGCGGTAGACGCCGGCCTCGATCCGGATGATGAACCGGTGAGCCGACCCGGACGGCGCGAGGTCGACGGCCTCCTGGACGGTGCGGGCGTCACCGGAGCCGTCCGCGGCCACCACGAGGCCGGCCGCGGACGGCGCCGGCGCGCTCACGCGGCGCGGCCCTCGTGCCCGGTGGCGCAGTCGCGCTGGGGCGTCCAGCCGTCGTCGCCCGCGAGGTAGTCCTCGATCCGGTTGGCGGCGGCGCCCGCGGCGTCCAGCTGCGGCCGGTCGGGGGTCACGAGCGCCCCGGGGCCGCGGTTGTCGTACTCCGCGTTGCTGCCCGGCAGCCAGTCGTAGCCGGACATGGTGTCCCACGGCTCGGTCACGGCGAGGTGGGCGCCGAGGAACGAGTCGCGGACGACGACCCGCGGGTCGTCGTCCGGCGCGCTGCTGGGGTGCCACGGCCGGCCGAGGAAGTAGCTGCCGCGGTCGGCGTCGGTGACGAGCCGGGAGTCCGTGACGAGGAACCCGTGGGCGAACTCCTTGGACGTGCTGGGCGCGAACACGTACCCGTTCGGGGTGCTGTCGCGGCGGAGTGCCTTGATCGTGGAACCGTCGATGACGGCGGTGGCGCGGCCGAACACGAAGTCGACGTCACCCTGGATCCAGCTGTCGCGGACGTAGACGCGCGCGGGCGTCGTGGCGCTCGGGCTGTCGAGGTACAGCGTGTCCTGGTTGCCGAGGAACCGGACGTCGTCGAACACGACCTTGTCGGCCGCGGTCTTGACGGCGACGGCCTGGTGCCCCGAGAACTCCGGGTGCGCGGCCTCGTCGAACGCGTTCTCGAAGGTGACGTCGCGGGCCTCGAAGCCGGCGCCCTGGACGGTGACGGTCGCGCTGCCGGAGGTGCCCCACGTGCCGCCCTCGGGCTTCGGGGTCCCGGCCGCGCGGTCGTCCGTGATGACGACGTCGCGCGGGTTGCCGGTCGCCCCGACGAACGCGAGGTTCGGCTTGTCCGCGCCGACGGCGACCCGCCCGTGGTAGACGCCCGGGCGGATGAGGATCTCGACCCGCGCGGGCGAGCCCGACGGCGCGAGGTCGACGGCCTGCTGGATCGTCGTGGCGTCCCCGGAGCCGTCCGCGGCGACCACGAAGTCGGCGCCGTCCGCGTGGGGGTGCGGGCTCGGGTGGGGCGCCGCCGTCGCAGGGGTCGCGAGCGCCAGCGCGGGCAGGGTGGCGAGGAAGCCCGCTGTCAGGCGGGCGCGTCGCGCGCGGCGGCTGGTGGTGGGCTGCGGGTTCATCGGTGTCGTGCCTCCGTGTCGTCGTCGACCGGCGCCGCGTCGTCGCGGCGGCGGTGTGGGGAACCGGTTACCGACAATGCCCGGTCGCTGGCCGACGGGACAAGCGAATCGCGCGAGAAACTTGAGAAACCGGTTCGCCCGGTCGGATGCGGGTCGAGGGACCTCCCGCGGCGCAGGCCGCACGCAGGGTTCGAGTCCTGCGTGCCTTCTTCGTGGTCCCGGCGACCGCGCGTCGCGAGGCTGGAAGCGCAGGCATCACCGACCGATGGAGGAGATCCCCATGAGCAAGCCCGTGCTCGAGCCCGAGGCGCAGGCCTTCGCCGACGCCACCTCGAAGCCGCCGTTCCCGTACCAGCTCGGCCCCGACGGCGCCCGGAAGGTCCTCGACGACGTGCAGTCCGCACCCGTCGACAAGCCGGACGTCGACGACGCGTGGTACACCGTGCCGGCGGACGTCGGCGACGTCCGCGTCCGCATCGTCCGCCCGGCGGGGTCGACGGGACCGCTGCCGGCCGTCCTCTACATGCACGGCGGCGGCTGGGTCCTCGGCAACGCCGGGACGCACGACCGTCTGGTCCGCGAGCTCGCCGTGGGGGCGCGCGCGGCCGTCGTCTTCGTCGAGTACAGCCGGTCGCCGGAGGCCCGCTACCCCGAGGCCGTCGAGCAGGGGTACGCCGCCGCCCGGTGGGTCGTCGCGAACGGAGAGACCCTGGGGCTCGACCCCAGCAGGCTCGCCGTCGCGGGCGACTCGGTCGGCGGGAACATGGCGGCCGTGCTCGCGCTCCTCGCCAAGCACCGGGGCGACGTGACGTTCGTCCACCAGTCGCTGTACTACCCGGTCACCGACGCCGCGCAGGACATGCCCAGCTACGTCGAGTTCGCGCACGGGCCCTACCTCACGGCCGCCGCCATGGCGTGGTTCTGGGACAGCTACGCGCCGGACGCGAGCGTCCGCTCCGAGATCACGGTCTCGCCGCTCCGGGCCACCCACGCCCAGCTGACGGGGCTGCCGCCGGCGTTCGTCCTGGTCGACGAGAACGACGTGCTCCGCGACGAGGGCGAGGCGTACGCGCGCCTCCTGACCGAGTCCGACGTCCCCACGACCAGCGTCCGCTACAACGGCACGATCCACGACTTCATGATGCTCAACCCCCTGCGGTCGTCCCGGGCGGCCACCGCCGCCGTCGAGCAGGCCGTGCACGTCCTCCGCGTCGCCCTCGGCACCGTGTGAGCACCCCACCCCATCGAAGGAAGGAACCCTCATGAGCACCGTCACCCCCACCGTCGTCCTCGTCCACGGCGCGTTCGCCGACTCCTCGAGCTGGGACGGCGTCGTCGAGCAGCTGCGCAGCCGGTCCGTCGAGACCGTCGCCGTCGCCAACCCGCTCCGGAGCCTCGCCGGCGACGCCGCCTACGTCCGCGACGTCGTCGCCGCCGTGGGCGGGCCCGTCCTGCTCGTCGGGCACTCGTACGGCGGCATGGTCATCACCCAGGCCGCCGTCGACGCCCCGGCGGTACGAGGCCTCGTCTACGTGGCCGCGTTCGCGCCGCAGGACGGCGAGTCCGCGTTCGAGCTGTCCGGGCGGTTCCCCGGCAGCACGCTCGGAGCAGCCCTGGACTCGTACCCGCTCGCGAGCGGGGCGACCGACCTGCGGATCGAGCCTGGGCGGTTCCCCGAGCAGTTCGCCGCGGACGTCCCGCTCGCCTACGCGCAGACCATGGCGGTCGCCCAGCGGCCGATCACCGAGGAGGCGCTGCGCGGAAGCCTCATGGCGCCCGACGCGCCGTGGCAGACGCTGCCGTCGTGGTTCGTCTACGGCGCCGACGACCGCAACATCCCCGCCGAGCTCCAGCGGTTCATGGCGCTGCGTGCGGGCGCTCGCACCACCCGGGAGGTCGAGGGCGCGTCGCACGCCCTCGCCGTCTCACGGCCGCACGAGGTCACCCGGACGCTCCTGGGCGCCCTCGGGCTGCCGGCTCAGGGCGAGGTAGCGGCCTGAGGGTCACGCTGACGCGCCGTCCGCCCCGCCCCGGTGGGGCGGACGGCGCGTCAGCGTCGGTGCGCGGCCTCGGCCGCGTCCCGCGCGGGGGCGAGCCACGCACGACGCAGCGTCTCGGCCTCGACCGCCGACTCGAGGTCGCCGCACGACCGGAAGAGGACGGCCGCCCGCGTGATGTCGTCCACGGGACCGAGGCCCTGCGGCACCTTCGCGGAGCCCGTGCCCGCGCCCGCGCCGGCGAGGAGCGCACGCCGTGCCCGCGCCCGGTAGAGGTACAGGCGGGCGGCGAGCGCCTCTGCGCCCTCGGCGGCGAAGCCGTCGATCGGCTCGTCGACCGTCGCGCGGACGACCTCCCAGTCCTCCGCCTCCGCGGCGAGCCGCACCATCGAGCCGGCGGCGTGGAGCGCCGTCAGCCGCGCGACCTGCCCCCGGGGTCCGCGCGAAGGGTCCAGGGCGAGGGAGACGCTCTCCTGCAGGGCCGTCAGGGCCTCGTCCGGGCGGCCCAGCATCGCGAGTGCGCGCGCCTCCATCTGGTAGGTCTGGGGGAGCCCTTCGCGGTCCTGCGCCGACGCCAGGAGCCGACGCGCCTCGCGGGCCGCTGTCACCGCCTCCTTCGCCCGGCCCCCCGAGCGGGCGCACCAGGCGAGGTAGAACCACGCCCAGCCCTGGAGGTCCCGGTCGCCGAGCTCCTCGGCGACGCGGCGGGACCGGGACGCGGCCTCGGCCCCGGCGACCGGGTCGTCGCAGCACCGCACGCACGCCCAGGCCAGGTACCCGGAGTGCGTCGCCACGGCCGTCGCCTCGCCGGACGCCTCGGCCGCGCGGACCGCGAGCGCGTACACCTCGCGCCAGCGCGGCCAGTACCCCCAGAGGTCCGAGAACCAGTGCAACGAGTCCGCGACGTCGAGGACGAGGGCATGCCGCCCGGCCTGCGCAGCGCGGCGGAGCGCGGGCAGCCAGGTGTCGGCCTCCTCGACGAGCCACGACCGCGCCTCGTCGCGGGTCTCGAGCGGCACGGGGCCCGCGGGGTCGGCCGAACCCTCGCCCTGCACCTCGGGCTCGAACCACCGCCCGGCGCGGACCGCGGTCCGCAGCACGCGCTCGTCGGCGTCGGCGCGGACCCGCTCCGGCTCGGTGCCCGCGCGCAGCACGAGGCGCTCGTGCGCGAACAGGCGCACGAGGTCGTGCAGCGCGAACCGGTCGCCGGCGGCGGTCTGGACGAGCCCGAGAGCGAGCAGCTCCTCCAGCCCCGCGTCGGCGCGGGCCGGCCCGGCGTCGGCCACGAGCGCCGCGAGACCGGAGCCGAAGCTCGCGCCGTCGATCAGGGCCAGCCGCTCGAAGAGACGCTTCGCGGCAGGGGCGAGCTGCTCGTAGGACAGGCTCACCGCGGCCCGGACCTGCAGGTCGCCCGCGACGAGGACGTCGAGGCGACGGTCCGCGCGGGCGAGCTCGTCGGCCAGATGGGCGACGGTCCAGCCGGGCCGGCTGCCGATGCGGTTGCCCGCGATGCGCAGCGCGAGGGGGACGGCGTCGCAGAGCCGGGTGAGTCGCGTCAGGTCGTCCGCCTCGGGTTGCTGCCCGGGCACGAGGCGCCTGAGCAGGGCCCGCGCGTCGTCCTCCGGCATGCGCTCGAGGTGGAGCCGGTCGACGGACTCGAGCCCGGCCAGCGAGCCCCTGCTGGTCGCGAGGACGGCGGAGCCGCCGGAGCCCGGGAGCAGCCCACGGACCTGCGCCTCCGACGTCGCGTCGTCGAGCACGACCAGGACCCGCCGGGACGCGAGGAGCGCGCGCAGCCGGTCCCGGTCCTCGCTGTGGGCGGCGGCCGAGCCCGTGAGTGCCCGGATCAGGCGTGCCGCGGCCGCGTCAGGCCCGAGCGGCGCGGGCCCGTGGCCGCCGAGCCGGAGGAAGAGGACGTCGTCGAACGCGTGCGCCGCCCGCCGCGCCGCCTCGACCGCGAGAGTCGTCTTGCCGTAGCCGGGCGGCCCGACGACCAGCCCGACGAGACCGTCCGGGCCGTCGGCGCCGCGAAGGCGCTCGGCCAGGCGCGCGAGCTCGGCTGCCCGGCCCGTGAAGTCCGGGGTCGCCGCAGGCAGGGGGAGGGCCCATGACGCCTCGCTCTGTCCGCGACGCCGTCCTTCCCGGGCCGCCGAGAGCATCGCCTCGCGATCCGCGGGGGCGAGCCCGAGCGCGTCGACGACGGCGAGCATCGTGCGGTGCTGCGGGCCCCGCGCGGCGCCGCGCTCGATGTCGCTGAGGGTGCGGTCGCTGACCCCCGACGCCGCCGACAGCGCCTCGAGCGTGAGGTCGCCGGCCTGCCGCAGACGCCGCAGCATCGGGCCCAGGGGCTGGCCGGTCGTGCCGCTCATGGTTCCTCCCGGTCGGGTCGGAGGTCAGCGCCGGAACCGCTCCAGCTTGTCGGGGTTGAGGACGACGAGCAGCCGCTCGATCCCCGCGTCCGACCCGTCGGTGGCGAGCACGGCGACGGGGGCGTCCGTCGCGTCACGCAGCACCAGCGCCAGGCCGCCGTTGACCTCGGCGACATCGAACGTGGACTGCGACCAGTACTTGCGGAGCACGTTGTCGAGGAAGTTGGTGACCCGGGCGCGGCCCACGATGTCGCGGCGCGACGCGTAGACCTTGCCGCCGCCGTCCGAGTAGGCGACCGCGTCGTCGGCGAACACCCGCTCGAGCTCGTCGACGCGTCCGGTCCGGGCCGCCGCGACGAACGCCTCGAGCAGCCGGCGCTGGACGACCGCGGGCGCCGGCGACGTGCGCTCCGACGTGAGCCGCCGCCGCGCCCGGCCCGCGAGCTGCCTCGCGTTGGGCTCCGACGTCTCGAGGATCTCGGCGATCCGGCGGTACGGGTAGGCGAACGCCTCGTGCAGCACGTACGCCGCGCGCTCCACGGGGTTGAGCTTCTCCAGCAGCAGGAGCACCGCGAGCTCGAGCGCCTCGTCCCGCTCGGCCCCGAGCAGCGGGTCCGCCTCGGTGTCGACGGGCTCCGGGAGCCACTGCCCCACGTAGCTCTCGCGTCGCGCGCGCGCCGTGGTGGCGGCGTTGATCGCGAGCCGGGTGGTCGTCGTGGTGAGGAACGCGGCGGCGTTCCTCACCACGTCGCGGTCCGCGCTCTGCCAGCGGATCCACGCGTCCTGGACGACGTCCTCCGCGTCGGCCACGGAACCGAGCATCCGGTAGGCGATGCCGAACAGCTGGGGCCGGACGTCGAGGAAGCGGGCCAGGTCGTCGTCCGACATGGTCCCGGTCGCCGCAGAGGTGGTCACGGGCACCAGAGTAGGGCGCGCGGGCCGGCCGTGCCGCCACCCCGCGAGGGGTGGCCGCACGGCCGTGACCTGCGCTGACGCTGGCACGGGGTCAGGCCGCCGAGCCCGCGGCCTGGGCCTGCTTCCACTCCGCGAGGGTCGTGGCGCCGAGCGTCACGTGCTCGCCCTCCGGGACGAGCGAGTGGTCGTCGACGACGGCGCCCCAGTAGCGGGCGTCCGGGTCGGTGACCACCTCGCGCGGGTCGCCCGCCTCGGCGAGCTCCTGGCGGAGCAGCTCGTCGTACCGGAACCGCTCCGGCCCGGCGACCTCGACGTGGGTCCTCGCGGGGCCGTTGAGGACCGCGTGCGCGACCGCGGCGGCGACGTCACGCGTGGCGATCGGCTGGAACGCGACAGGCGGGACGCGGACCACGCCGTCGACGGTCTGGTAGTCGGCGAGGGTGGGCAGGAACTCGAAGAACTGCGTGGCGTGGACGATCGTCCACTCCGCCGACGACGCCTCGATCAGGTCCTCCTGCGCGACCTTCGCGCGGAAGTACGCGTTCTCGGGCTGGCGCCGGGTGCCCACGATCGAGAGCGCGACGTGGCGGCCCACGCCCGCGGCCTGCTCGGCGGCGAGGAGGTTGCTCGTCGAGCGCCGGAAGAAGTCGAGGACCTCGTCCGGCTCGAAGGTGGGGGAGCCGGACACGTCGGCCACCGCGTCGGCGCCCGCGAGCGCCTCCGCCAGGCCCTCGCCCGTCAAGGTGTTCACCCCGGTGCTGGGCGCCGCGGGCACGGCCTCGTGGCCTTGCTCGCGCAGCTGCGCGACGACCTGGGAGCCGATACGGCCGGTGCCGCCGATCACGACGATCTTCATGGTTCTTCCCTCCGTCTTGCTGGACAGTGCGGATCCCGGGCGGGACGTGCCCGCCCGGTCGTCATACCGACCGGGCGGCCGCCTCGGCCGTGACAGGTTCGGGTGTGGCGGACGTCACGTCCCGCGGTGCGGCGTCGTCGAGCAGGAGGTCGGGCTCGCCGGCGGCGAGGAACGCGGCGCGTGGCCGCTGGACGGTGGGGAGCGCGACGATGTCGCGGCCGAGCACCAGGCTCGCCGTCCAGCCGAGGGCGACCCGGATCTTGCGCTCCCACGTGGGGACCGCGAGGACGTGGTACGAGCGGTGCATGAGCCACGCGGGCAGCCCGGTGACGACGATCCGCCGGTACTGGAAGATGCCGTGGCCGAGCCCCAGCGTGGCCACGGTGCCGAGGCTGTGGTGCACGTACCGGCGCGGCGGGCGTCCTCGGAGGTCGGCCAGGATGTTCCGCGCGAGGAGGCGGCCCTGGCGGACGGCGTGCTGCGCGTTCGGGACCGTGCGGGCCCCGGGGGCGCTCGACGCGAGGTCGGGGATCGCGGCGTTGTCGCCGGCCGCCCAGGCGTCCGGGACGGGGTGCTCGTCGGTCCCGATCCGCAGGTCGGCCCGGGTGACCACGAGGCCCCGCTCGTCGACCGGCAGGTCGGTCTGGCGGGCGACGACCGGGTTGGTCCCGTTGCCGGCCGCCCAGACGAGCAGGCCGGCGTCGACGGCGGTGCCGTCCGCGAGCTCGACGTGCCCGCCCGCCGCGGAGGCGACCGTCGTGCCGAGGTGGAGGTGGGCGCCCCGCGACTCGAGGTGGCGGACCACCCAGCGGCCCGGGCGCTCGGACACCTCGGGGAGGATCCGGTGGTGCGCCTCGACGAGGTGCAGGCTCGGCTCCGACGGGTCGATCTCGGGGTACCGGCGCACGAGGCTCGCCGTGAGCCCCAGCAGCTCGCCGAGCACCTCGACGCCCGTGAACCCGCCCCCGACGACGACGGTCGTCAGGAGCTTGGACCGCGCCGGCCCCGGGGGCAGGCACGCGGCGCGCTCGAAGGACGTGAGGAGCCGGTCGCGGACGGCGACGGCCTCCTCGACGTGCTTGAACCCGATGGCCTCCTCCGCGAGCCCCGGGATGGGGTACGAGCGGGTCACGGCGCCCGCCGTCACGACGACCGTGTCGTAGTGGAGCGTGCGCGGCAGCCCGTCGGCGGTGCGCACCGTCGCGGCCCGGTGGGCGTGGTCGATCGCGGTGACGTAGCCCGTCACGACGGTCGTCCGGCGCAGGTGCCGGCGCAGCGACACCGCCGTGTGGCGGGGCTCGATCGACCCGACCGCCACCTCGGGGAGGAACGGCTGGTAGGTCATGTAGCCGCGGGGGTCGACGAGCGTCACCTCCGCCTCCCCGCGGCGCATCCGGCGCTCGAGGTGCCAGGCGGTGTAGAAGCCGGCGTAGCCTCCGCCGACGACGAGGATCCTTCTCACGACGTGCCTCCCGATGGTGGGTCTCGCACCATCGACCAGGTAGCCGGCGGGAACGTGACAGGGATCAGCCGTGGACCGGGAAGTTGCTCCGCAGCACGCCGCGCGGGTCGCGGTCCGCCTTGAGCGCGCGGAGCCGCTCGAGCGACGCGGCGCCGAGGGCGTCGGCGAGCGACTCGTGCGGCGCCAGGAACGTCACGGGCTTGCGTCCGCTCGTCGGGAGCTCGGCCGCGAGCTCCGCCTGCCGCGCCGCGACGGCTGCCGCGACGTCGGGCCCGAGCGGGAGCCCGAACAAGTAGACGGCATAGGGCTCGGTGAGCGGCCCGTGAGGGCTGTCGGACGGCCGGGCGAGCGCGCCGCCGAGGTGCCGGACCTGCACCCCGACGAGCGGCGCCAGAGGCTTCCCCAGGAGGGTGCGGACGGCGTCGTCGTCGAGGGCGGTGAGCAGCTCGGTGCGTGAGAGCCCGGCGGCCGGCTCCGTCGGGTCGCCCGTGACGCTGCCGAGCTCGGCGACGCTCAGGGGCTGCCGCGTGTCGGCGATCGGCGCCGGGAGGGCGTCCAGGGCGGCGAGGAGCGCCCGCCCCTGGAGCTCGCCCCCGAGGTACGCGACGTCGACCGCGACCACCGGGTCGGCGCCGGGCAGCTGGGCGAGGGAGAGCCACGCGGTGAGCTCGTCCGGCGCGTCGGCGGTCAGGGCCCGGTACGCGTCGACGACGGCGGCCGTGTGCTCGCCCGCCCACAGGACGCGGCCCCCGTAGGCCTCGGGCGCCGGGTGGAGGGCGATCTCGAGGGCCGTGACGACGGCGTAGTCGCCGCCGCCCCCGCGCAGCGCCCAGAACAGCTCCGGGTCGGACGCGGACGTCACGTGCCCGGGCCGGCCCTGGGCATCGATCACGTCGAACGCGGTCACGCTGTCCGCGACCCAGCCGAATGCGCGGCCGAACCAGCTGAGGCCGCCCCCGAGGACGACGCCCGTCACGCTGACGACCGGGGAGCTGCCCGGCAGGGCGGTGAGGCCGTGCTCGGCGGCGGCTGCCTGCAGGGCACCCGAGCGGACGCCCGCGCCGATCAACGCTCGGCGGGCGGCGGGGTCGACCGTGATCGAGTCGAGCCGGCCGGTGCGCAGGACGATCGCGTCCCGGGTGCGACCCGTCGCGCCGTGGCCGTTCGGCTGGGTGGCGACCGTGGCGCCGCGGACCGCCGCGTACCGGACCAGCGCGGCCACGTCGTCGGCGTCGGCGGCCTCGACGACCGCGGCAGCCGGCTGGTCGACGGCGCGGTTCCACGGCAGCCGGGCCTCGTCGAAGCCGTCGTCGCCGGGCAGCCAGACCCGCCCGCGGACCGCGGTGCGCAGGGCGGTGTGGGGGGAGGAGGTGGTGAGGGCGTGGGCGTCGGTCATGGCGGGTCCTTCCGCGGGCGTGCTCAGGTGGGTACGCCACTACGTCGGATGCCGAGGGGAAGATGTGACACGTCGTTCCCTGCCGATCGCCTCCGACCGACCAGAGGGACTCCCGTGGCGCCCACGACGACCCTGCAGGCCTTCGGGTTCGACGAGCTCGCCGACGCGTTCCTCGGGGCCGCCCGCGAGGGCGACCTCGGCGGGCTGCCGGGTCGAGGAGCTCGACCGGTGGTGCTCGAGGCGGCCGGTAGCCCGGGTGTTCGCCGGTCGTGCGGCGCAGGCCGTCGTGGCGCTCGTCGGCGACCTGGTGGTCGTCCTCCCCTTGAGACGCGACGGGGGCGTGGGGGGGGGGGGGGGGGGGGGGGGGGGCCCCCCCCCCCCCCCCCCCCCCCCCCCGCCCCCGTGGGCGCGGAAGCCGCTCAGTGGTGCGCGAGCCCGACCCACAGGAGGTCGACCCGCGACGTCGAGCCCGTCACCCGGGTCCGGTCGGCCGGCACGAACGTCGCCGTGACGAGGTGGAGGCCCACACCCGTCGTCGCCGGGACCGTCACGGTCGCAGCGCCGCCGACGCCGAGCGGTGCCTTCGCCAGAACCTTGAGGCCGTCGCGGAACACGACGGTCCCGGGCTGCGCGACGTCGTCACCGAACGTCACCGCCGCGGTGGCCGTCACCGGTGCCGTCGTGCCCTGCGTCTGGGTTCCGGCGCTGAGCTGCAGCGTCGTGCGCGAGGTGGTCGGGCCGGTGGGGTCCGTCGTGGTCGCCCAGGTCGTCGCCGTGCTGCTCAGCGAGTACCGCAGCGCGGAGCTCGACACGAGCCGGTCCAGGGAGAGCGACGAGCGGTCCTGCGACCTGCCGTCGACCCGAAGCGACCGGATGAACGGCGACGTCGCGGCGTCCTGGTCGGTGAGGATCCGCACCTGGTGCTTGCCGAGCCGGAGCGTCACGTCCGAGAACTGCGGCGTCGAGAGGGCGAGCCCACCCTCCGCCTGCGAGACCGGGAACATGCCGAGGCCCGCGAACACGTACCAGCTCGACAGGGCGCCCATGTCGTCGTTGCCGGGCAGGCCGTCACGGGCCGTGCTGAACGCCGTGCGCATGAGCTGCTGCACCACGTACTGCGTGGACGCCGGCTTGCCCGCGAAGTTGTACGCCCACGGCGCCGGGAAGCCCATCTCGTTGCCCATGTAGAAGCCCTGGGAGTCCTGGCCGCCGTTGAGCTGCTGGAGCGTGGGCACCTTCGTGAGCGCGGAGTCGACGGAGAACAGGGTGTTGAGCCGGTCCACGGCGCTCGTCTTGCCGCCGATGGTGGAGATCAGGTCGGGCCAGGCGTACCCGAACGACCAGAAGTAGTTCGGCTCGGTCGACTCGTGGTAGGAGCCGGGCTCGAGCGACCCCGGGACGCCCGGCGTCGTGGGGGCCTTGCGCGCGACGATGGTCCCGTTCGTGAAGTCGAAGATGTTCTTCCACCAGCTCGAGCGGTCGTCGAGCCTGGCGATGTCCGCCTGGGTCACGTCGACCCGCGGGTCGGCCAGGACACGGTCCGGCAGCGCGGAGAAGAACGCGGCTGCGGCGTGGTCGCCGGCGTACTGCTCGATGTTCGCCGAGGTCGCGTCGGCGTGGTAGCCGTCGCGCAGGTACGTCTCCGGCTCGGACATGCTCGCGCGTCCGTTGCAGCTGCTCGTCGGGTCGAAGACCGACTGCTTGGCCAGGCGTGCCGCCGTCGTGACGTCGAAGTCCTTCGCCCCGAACGCGTACGACGCCGCCAGGACGGGCAGCGCGTTGTCACCAGCCATGGGCGTCGAGTCGTCGCTCGCGTCGACCCAGTGCGGGAACGCCCCGCACTGCTCGCCGTCGACGACGAGGGACTGCATGACGTCGCTCGCGACGTCGGGTGCGAGCATCGCGAGGAGCTGCGCCTGCGACCGGTAGGTGTCCCACATCGACAGGCTCGAGTAGTGGGTCGCGTAGCGTCCGGTCGAGCCGTCCGGCTTCTTGTACGTGTAGTCGCGCACGTTCGCGACCGGGCGGTCGGGCACGCCGCCGGTGGTGTCGACGCCGCTCGGGTACGGGGCCGTCGCCTCCATGCTGCGGAAGTCGCCGTTGACGTCGGAGTACGTCGTGGGGGAGCCGAAGACCCGGTAGAGACCCGTGTAGAACTTCGTGAGGTCGGTGCGCTGGCCGGCCGTCAGGGACGCGGGACGCGCGGCCTCGCCGACCTGGATCGAGTTCAGTCGCGTGTTCCACGTCGCGTCGGCCTGCGCGCGGACCTGGTCGAACGTCGAGCGGGCGTTCTCGGTCTTCAGGTTGAGCTTCGCGTTGGCGACGCTCACCGAGGAGATGCCGACGCGGACGGTCAGCGTCGGGTCCTTGTCCGTGAGGTCGTACTGGAGCACCGTCGCGCCGTTGCTCACCGTGTTCACGGTGCTGCCGTCCGCCTGCGCGCGCAGGGGCTTGTCGGCCTCGAGGTAGAAGTACACGTTGGAGTTGAACTGCGTGCCGTAGGGCGTGCAGAACGCGGGCGCGACGGTCTTGCCGGTCAGGACGCGGCCGTCGTCGGCGACGGTGAGGGCGGTGTTCGCCGCGGAGATCTTGCCGGCGCCGCTGCTGCTGTTGCTGTTCGCGTTGAGGCGGGTGTCGAGCGAGAAGTAGCCCGAGTCCTTGTCCGGGTAGGTGAACTGCGCCATGCCCGTGCGGGTCGTGGCCGTGAGGTCCACGCCGACCTTGTTGTCGAGCGTGACGGCGTACTCGCCGGGGTGCGCGGACTCGGTCGCGGTCTTGAAGCCGACGCCGACGGGCTTGCCGGCCGCGGTCGAGACTGCCTGCGGGGTGGAGGCCGGCATCATGCCGACCACGCCCTGGCCGGGGCAGCCCGGGCCGTTGAGGTGGGTCAGGCTGAAGAAGTTGACCTTGCCGCTCGTCGCGTTCGCGGCGGTGAGGTAGCCGCCCGAGCCGTTGAAGTTGGTGCGGGGCATGTCGGGGCCGAAGTCGACCATCCCGAACGGCACCTGCGCACCGGGGTTGACGTTCCCGGCGTACCCGCTGGTCGACGACACGGCGGTGCCGATGAACGGGTTGACGAACTGCGTCAGCTGCAGCTCTGAACCCTTGCCAGGGGTCGTGTCGTGGCCGTTCGACGCCGCCACGGCGGGCTGCGCGAGCCCGGCGACGAGCGTGGCGCCCGCCACGAGGGCGCTACATCGGGTGAGGGCTGACCTTCGCATGCGATCCACTCCTTCCGCCCGGAGGCGGGGTTGACAACGGTGTCATTGCGGTCGCCACCCTAGGTCAGATCCTCCCCGGGAACCAACTCCCGCCCGCTCAGGACGGACGCGCCGATACCTCGCCCGTCCGCGCCGCGGCCAGTGCCGCGAAGACGGAGCGCGGAGCCGACTCCGCCAGCGTGTGAAGCGCGACCCCGCGGGCCGCCAGCGCCCGGGTCGTCGTCTCCGCGAGGCGGCACGCGGTCGCCGGGGTGGCTTGCACCACCAGGTCGAGGAGGGGCGGGTCGCCGGGGACGAACCACGTCTCCGCCGTGAGCGTCCTGCGGTACCAGCCGGGGAAGTATCGCCTCGTCAGCATGTGCACCGGGCCGAGAACCTGCAGGTCCCGCGGGCCGACGGCGTGCGGCACCCAGCGCTCCCACACCCGGAGCTGGACGTCGTCGAGGAGGTCGCCGAGGTGCAGCCGGCCCGAGAGCAGCGCCCTGACCTTCTCGTCCGCGGCGCCGGCGTCGGCGGAGCACACGCACGTCAGGGCGGCCGTCACCCCGTCGACGTCGACCTCGACCGAGGTGGACCACGCTGCGCCCGGCAGGCCCGAGCCCGGTGCGGTGGCCCGTACCCGGATCGAGACCTCGGCCTCGCCGTGCTGGGTGCGGCGGGCCGCAGCCACGACCCCGGACCGCCGGAGGGCCAGGTCGGGCGTGTCGAAGAAGGCGACCTGCCGAACGCCGACGCCGTGGAGATTCGGCCCCAGGGCGGCGAACGCCCGGCGCTGCTGATGGCCGGCGACGGTGAACCGCAACGTCACCGGATGGTCCGGCCGGAGCGCCGCGAGCACCGCGCTGACGTTCTCCGGATCGTCGGCGCTTCCCGATCGTCCGGTCATGCTCTGCCTCCCCTCCCGGCCATGCTGGCAGCGACGCGGGTGGCGGTGCCCCACCCCCGACGGGGCGGTGTCGTGCCGGGTGCCCGGACGGGCTCAGCGGCTGGAGGGCGAGCCGGCGCCGCGGGGCGTCGCGGGTGCCCCGACGGGACGCGTAGGGAGCAGGCGCGTGAAGAACAGCGCGCCGGCCGTGACCAGGGCGAGCACCGCGAGGCTGAGGCGGAGCGCGGCGATCCGCGCCTCGGCGTTCTCGTCGACGACCGCCGCGGCGACCGGGGCCGGTGCGCCGGCGTCGTCGAGCGACTGCTGGAGCGCGGCGTCCGAGAGGAAGGGGATGCCGCGCTCCAGCTCGACCTGGGCCGACGACGACACCGACGGCGGCACGTCGGGGTTGTCCTTGATCCCCGTGAGGAACGACGTCGTCAGGGCGGCGATGAGGATCGACCCGGCGAGCGCGGTGCCGAGCGACGCCCCGAGGTTCGACGCCGTGTTCTGCAGGCCGCCGACCTCGGAGCTCTGCTCGTCGGGCACGGCCGAGACGGTGACGGCGCCGAGCTGGGACGCCAGCGCGCCCACCCCGAGCCCGGCGAGCAGGAGCGGGACAGTCACGATCTGCGCGTCCGCGCTCACCTCGAGGGCCGCGACGAGCGACACGATCCCGAGGAGGAGCAGGGTGAGGCCGCTCGTCACGACCCGGCGCGGCGACGCCTTCGGCCACAGCCGGGGGACGCCGACGGCGGCGATCAGCAGCGTGACCGAGAGCGGGAGGAGCCGGATCCCGGTGTCGACCGCGCTCAGCCCGAGGGCGACCGACAGGTAGAGGGGCACGGTGAAGAAGACGCCCGCCTGGACGAGGAACTGGAAGAGGAACATGGTGAGGCCGCCCACCAGCTGCGGGTTGTGGAGCAGCGTCGTGCGGACCAGGGGCTCGCGCCCCGCCGTGAGGACATGGTCCTCCCACCGGAGGAACAGGCGGACCACCACGAGCCCGGCGAGGACGAACCAGATCGTCAGCGAGAGCCCGGCGACCGCCGGGGCGCCGGCTCGTGGCAGCACCCAGCCCCACTCGCCCGCGCGCAGGACGCCGAAGACGGCGAGCCCCAGACCCACGGCCGACAGCACCGCGCCGACGACGTCGAGACGCGGGGCGCCCTGGGCCGCCGTGTCCCGGATCCGGCGGGCCAGGACGAGGATCACCAGCACGAGCACCACCTCGCCGACGAAGACGAGCCGCCACGTCAGGTAGGTGGTCATCGCGCCGCCGACCAGGGGACCGGCCGCGACGGCGATCGCCCCGGCGGCCGCGACGAGGCCGTAGGCCCGGGGCCGCCGGGCCGCCGGGAAGTTCGCGGCGACGAGGGCGACGATCGCCGGCATGATCAGGGCCGCGCCCACCCCTTCCAGGAAGGACCAGCCGATGATGAGCACCGTGAGGTTCGGCGCCAGGGCGGTGGTCAGCGATCCGCACGAGTAGATGACGCAGCCGATCATGAACGCACGGCGTCGGCCGATCATGCTGCCGATCTTCCCGCCGGTGATCATGAGCGTGGCCATGACGAGCGTGTAGAGCGTGATCGCGGTCTGGACGCCGGTGACCGTCGTGCCGACGTCCTCGGCGACCTGCGCGATCGAGACGTTCATGACCGAGCTGTCGAGGGTCATGAGGAACTGGCCGGCCGCCAGGGTCAGCAGCACCATGCCGGACGACGCGTGCCCGCTCGGCTGACTGGCCCTAGCCCTGGGTGTCACGGTCCCGACGCCTCCTGATCCTCGTCCACGCGAGGTCGAGCACGATCGCCAGGAGCAGCACGCCGAGCATCGCGACGAAGGTCGCGGGTGCGTTGCGCAGCGTGTCGGCTGCGAAGACGACCAGGACGACGGCCGTCGCCACGATAGCGGCGACGATCACGGTGGCGCTGGAACCAGTCTCGCGGCGCAAGCGCATCGCCGCGACCGACGTGACCAGGAAGATGCCGAGCGCCACCGCGCTGCCCAGCGACGCGATGGCCGTGAGGTCGACAAACGTCGCGAGCACGATGACCACCCCCGCCGAGATGGTGAGGCCGCGGGTGCCGCCCACGAGGGCCCGCGAGCCGAAGACCGGCGGAAACGTCCCGGACTCCGCCAGCTTGGTGGTCGAACCCACGGCGGCGTAGATGTTCGCGTTCACCGAGGACGACGTCGCCAGCATGGCGGCGACGGCCATCATCGCGAACCCGGCGTCGCCGAGCACCGGTCGGGCCGCCTCCGCCAGGGCGGTGTCGCCATGAGCCACGACCTGGTCGACGGTCAGCGTCCCGAAGACCCCCCATGAGACGAGGACGTACAGGAGCGTCGTCGCGCCGAGAGCGATGTAGGTCGCACGAGGCAGGTTCCTCCGGGGGTTCGGGAGGTCGCCGCCCGTGAAGCTGATCACCGCGAACCCGAGGAAGGCGAAGAACGTCAGGGCGACGCTGCTGACGAGATCGCCGACCGACGGGTAGGTCGACGGCGCCAGGAGGCCCGGGTCCAGCTGGCTCAGCGTCACGACGACGAAGACGGCGAAGACGGCGAGGAGCGCGACCACGATCCAGGACTGGATCCGGTCGATGAACGTGGCGCCGGCGATGTTGACCACGGCGACGAGGACGATCAGCCCTACCGAGAGCAGCTTGGCCACGAGCGCGTCGGGCTCGCCGCCGCCCGCGAACAGGGACGCGCCGTAGCTCCCGAACGACGTCGCGACCATGGCCGAGACGATGAGGGACGCGAAGTACAGGAGCCAGGACGTGACGGCGGTGACGTGACCACGCCCGAAGCCGCGCAGCAGGAACGTGACGATGCCACCGGACGACGGGTACGTCGCGCCGAGCTTGGCGATCGCGTAGCCCTGCAGGCCAGCGATTCCGCCGGCGACCAGGAACGAGATCCAGACGGCGGAGCCCGCCACCGCTCCCGCCTGGCCGAGGAGAGCGAAGATGCCCGCGCCGACCATCGAGCCGATGCCGAGGAACGCCGCGCCCCGGACCGTCATCCGGCCGGTGTCGCCCGGCGCGGTGGCCGGCGTGGGTTCGTTCACGGCGTGACGACCTGGTCCGGCGCTCGGGCGGCGAGCTTCTCGAGCAGGAGCGCCTGCGCGACCACGAGCTTCTCGATCTCGGTCGGGTCGACGCTCTCGTCGGACGCGTGGATCCGGGATGCCGCGACGTCCTCGGGCCCCCAGAGGACGAACTCGGCGGCGGGCACCGCCGTGGCGAGGGTCTGCAGGAGAGGGATGGAACCGCCGCAGCCGGCCTCGCCCACGGGTCGGCCGAACGCTTCCGCCAGCGCCTCGCGCGCGGCCGCGTACCCCGGACCGTCGGTCCGGCACCGGAACCCCGGAGCCTTCTTGGTGCGCTGCACCTCGACGTGTGCTCCCCAGGGAGCGTGGGACTCGAGGTGGGACACGAGTGCGTCGAGCTCGGCGCGGGGGTCCGACCCGGGCACGATCCGCATGGAGATCTTTGCGCGGGCCTCCGGGACGAGGACGTTCGACGAGCCGGCGACGCTCGTCATGTCGACCCCGATCGCGGAGACGGACGGCTCGGCCCACAAGCGGGTCCCGATCAGGCCCGTCCCGGCCAGCGCGACACCGTCGAGGACGTCGGCGGCGGACCGGAAGTCGTCCTCGCCGAGGTCCTCGCCCGTCCACTCGCCTCGCGAGACTCCCTCCACCGCCACGTTGCCGTCGGCGTCGTGGAGCGTCGCGAGCAGGTGCGCGAGCGCGATCATCGCATCGGGTGCCGGCCCCCCGAAGACACCGGAATGGAGGGGATGCTCGAGGGTCCGGACCGTGACGACGCAAGCGACGTCCCCGCGCAGGGCGCTCGTGAGGACCGGCTCGCCGACGCGGAGGTTGCCCATGTCGCCGATCACGAACACGTCGCAGGCGAACAGCTCGGGATGCGCCTCGACGAACGCCTCGAGGTTGCTCTCGGTCTCCTCCATGCCCTCGAGGACGAGCTTGACGGTGCACGGAGGCTTCCCGTCGAACACGCGCACCGTGCCGAGGTGGGTGACGAGACCTCCCTTGTCGTCGGCGGCGCCGCGCCCGTAGATCCTGCCGTCCTCCTTGACGGTCGCCGCCCACGGGTCCGACGTCCAGCCCTGCTCCTCGGGCGCGGGCTGCACGTCGTAGTGGGCATAGAGCAGGACGACGGGCGACCCCTCGGGCCCGGGGATGGTGCCGTAGATCGGCGGGAAGCCGGACGGGACGGGCATGAGGGCGGCGTCCTCGAACCCCGCGGCGCGCACGGCCTCGAGGGTCTCGCTTCCCATCCGCTCCACGGGCTCTGGGGGATAGCCGGGGAACGCAACGGACGGGATCGAGACCAGGTGCCGGAGCTGGTCGACCAGGTCCGGCATGAGCGCCTCGGTCGCGCGGACGATCTCGTCGGTTCGCATGGGTGGATCCACCTCTCGTGGCATGGTGCGGCGGCGCGTCAGTAGAAGACGACGCCGATGACGGCGCCCACGACGACCGTCACGACGGCCATGATGAGCATCGGCACGAAGAAGCTGTGGTCGAGCAGCTTGGTGCCCAGCTTCGTCGTCCCCGACAGGTCGAAGTTCGCTGCGGCGATCTGCGTTCCGTTGGCCGGGAGCGTGTAGACGCCGCTGAGGGCGCCGGCCCACATGCCGGTGACGAGACCGGGCGCGAGGCCGGCCGCGAGACCGATCGGCACGATGGTCCGGGTGGCCGTCGACTGGCTCGTCGTGAGAGCGGCGACCAGGAAGACGGCGAGCGCGAAGATGAACTTCCAGTCCGTGACCCAGCCACCGACGGTGTCGACGATGAGCTCCTCGTGGGCCTGGATGAACGTGGCGGTGAGCCAGGCGATGCCGAAGAGGGCGATCGCCGAGATCATGCCGGCCTTGAAGACGGACATCTCAGGGACCTTCGAGACGTCCGGGCGGCCGACGAGCAGGATCGCGACGCCGACGGCGAACATCACGATGATGATGGTCGTGGTCATGTCGATCGGGACCGAGCCCTCACCGAGGTCGAAGCTGGGCCGCAGGCCGGGGAACAGTCCGAGGACGACGATGAGCAGGACGCCGGCGAAGAACGCGAGCGCCGAGTTGCGCCCCTCCTTGGTGGCGGTGAGCTGCGCCGACGCGGGTGTCGAGGTCTCGCCCGTGGCGGTCGCGGCCGTGGGGGCGTCGTCGCCCGTGGGGGCTTCGTCACCCGTGCCGGCCGCGTGGCGCGTCGTGGCGCGGCTCGCGAGCTCGGTCCTCGGCGGTGGGGGAGCGAGGGTGCCTGCCGCGATCTGCGCCTGGACGTCCGCGTCGTCGTCGAGGTCCTTGCCCAGGTGGTTGACGACGACGGCGGTCACGACGATGCCGATGACGCAGGCGGGCAGAGTGATCGACAGGATCTGGGTCAGCCCGAGGTTGTACGGCGGGACCTCGGTGAGGGTCAGCATCGCCGCCATCGCCGCGGACACGGGGGACGCCGCGAGCGCCATGCCGGACTGCACGACCGTGACGGTCAGGGGGCGCGAGGGCCTGATGTGGTTGCGGTAGGAGACGTCGTAGATGACCGGCAGCAGCGGGTAGATGATGTTGCCCGTCCCGGCACCGATGGAGAACGCGAAGGCCGTGAGCGGCGCGATCACGGTGATCTGCCGCGGATGCTTCTCGATCACCCGGGCCGCGACCTTGACCATCCAGTCGATCCCCCCGGACGCCTGCATCATCGACGCGGCCGTCACGACCGAGAGGATGATGAGCAGCGCTGCCGTCGGCGGTTCGCCGGGGGCCTCGCGGAACACGAACACGAGGACGCCGACGCCGAGGCCGCCCCAGAGGCCGACCCCGACGCCGCCGGCCCGGGTGCCCATCACGATGGCGCCGAGGACCACGACGGCCTCGAGAATGAACTTCACGTCCATGATCTCCCCTTCGCTGTCGGCGGCGTTCTCATGGCGCCGCCGGGCTGTCTCGGGCGGGGGGCCGAGCGCCTGGACCTGCGGCCGACGACGCCCCCTGCGGGCCTCGTCAGGTCGTCGGTGTGCTGCACTGCACGTCCGCGACGGCCTGCACGTTGGCGTAGGCCTGCTTGACGGTGGTCACGGCGTCCTCGATGAGCGGCCTGGCGGTCGTGAGCGCGCTCGCACCCGCGTCCACCACGGACTGCCGGAGGTCCGCGACCGCGGTCCGCAGGGTCGAGATCGCGGTGTTGAGCTGGCCTTCGGACGTCGCCTGGAGCTCGTCGAGCTTTCCCTGGACGTCGTCGGCGCGCTGGCGCAGCTGGTCGATGCCCGCGGTCTGGGGGTCCAGCTGCTGGAGCCCGTCCACCGAGGCGACGAGGTCGTCGTACCGCCCGCACAGGTCGTGGTCCTGGGTGTCGCTGCTGCAGCCGGCGAACGTGAGCCCGGCGAGGAGGACTGCGAGCGCGCCGACGGCGAGCCGCGTTCGCTCCTGACGACTGGCCTGGCGCTTCATGGCGTCTCCACGGGTCACAGACCGAGCAGGCGGGCCTTCGCGGCCGCGAACTCCTCGTCGGAGAGGACGCCGCTGGCGTGGAGGCTCGCGAGCCGCTCGAGCTGGGCGGTCGTCGGGTCCTGCGCGGCGGGCGCCGGCGGTGCGACGGGCGCCTCGGGCTGCGGGGGCGCGGCCTGCTCCTGCGTGTCCCACCGACGGGCCTGGCGTCGGGAGACCCGGTTGGAGACGGCGGTCGCGGTGCCCGCGACGACGGCGGTGCGGGCCATGCCGCCGAGGAGGCCCATCAGAGGCTCCCGAGCGCTGCGGGGCCGGCGGCGTCGCGGAACTCCGCGACGACCTCGGACGGCACGCGCGCCTGGTCGACGAGCTCCCCGTCGGCGCGCCGGACCGCCGCGATGAAGGGGATGAGCCAGCGGTTCTCGACGGCGAGCACGGCCGCCGAGGTCCCCGGCTCGAGCGTCGGAGCGATCTCCTCGGCATCCTCCGCGTCGAGCATTCCCCCCTCGAGCTGGCCGGAGATCCCGACGAAGCTGGGCTCGAGGTCGGGTCCGAGGCCCGCCAGCTCGACCACGCCGACGGAACCGTCGGCGTCCTTGTAGACGAAGATGAGGTCGACGATCCGCACGAGGTCACGGACCACGAGGTCGCGGAGGGCGGGACCGATCTCACCCTTGAACCTGTTGCCCGGGAACTTCAGGACGACGACGTCGATCGGGCCTGCTTCGCTCGTGTCCATGTCCGCTCCTCCTGCCGGCGTGCTCGCCGCCCGCCGGCGTCGTCGCCCGAGCGCTGGTCGCTTCGGTCGATCTCATGGTCGACGCCGCACGGGCGGGGCCGCCCCACCCCGAACGGGGTGGATGCGGGCGCCGTTCCCCGGGGCCGCTCAGCGACGGTTCAGGCTGCGACCGTGCCGCGCTCGGGCGAGCGCGAGCCCGACGGCCGCGGCCTCGGCGCGCGAGCCGCAGTCGAGCTTGCGGTAGATGCCGCGCAGGTGGAACTTCAGGGTGTTGGCGGAGATGCGGAGCTCGTGCGCGATCTCGTGCATGGTCAGGCGGGTCGGCAGCAGGCGCAGCACGTCGCGCTCCCGGTCCGTCAGCGCCTCGACCAGCTCGACGGACGTGGGTGCGGTCGGATCGAGGTCGGGCGTGGCGGCCCGGCGGACGCGGTCGAGCCAGAGCACAGGGGAGCGCCAGGCCGCGAGCTCGACGAGGCGGACGGCGTCCGTGCCCTCCGAGGCGACGGTCTGGACCAGGCTGTGGGAGCTCGCGAGCTCGACGGCGTCGATGGCGTGCTTCGCCGCGTCCTCGCTGCCGGTCGAGGCTCGGGCGAGAAGGAGCTCGCGCACGACCCGCTGGCGCACGGAGCGCGGGACCAGCGGCTCCAGCAGCGCCCGCGCGTCGGCGCCCTCGCCGCGGGCGAGCAGGACCCGGGCCGCGCCGACCCCTGCCCCGTACGGGTCCTGGGCCTCGGCGACCCACCGGTCGGCCTCGTCGAGGTCTCGGTCGGCCAGGGCGAGCGCCGTGCCGGCGCGTCCGAGCATGCCTCGTGCGCCGGCTCGCGGGCACTCGGTGCGTACCAGGTCCTCCGCCTCCGCGAACGCACGCCGGGACCGCTCGACGTCGTCGGCGTCGAGGTACGCGCCCGTGAGCTCGAGCAGGGCGAGCACCTGGATGTAGGGGGTCGCCTCACCGCGGTCGAGCGCGATCTCCACCAGAGCGGCGACCGCGGCCGCCCGATCGCCGAGCTCGCGGTGCGCGACGGCCTCCGCGAGCGCCAGCTCCGCCCGCAGGATCCCCATCCCGGCTGCCCGGACGTCCGGGTGGACCGACGACGCGATCTCGAGGGCCGCGAGAGGCTCGCCCGCCAGGGCCTCGCCGAGGGCCCGCGTGCCCTCGAACGCGATCCGTCGGTCGGGGTCGAGGCTCACCGCGCTCGTCACCTCGACGACCTCGTCGTCACCGTCGTCCCAGCGCTCGGAGAGGGCGATCCCGCGACCGACCAAGTTCCAGCCGAACCGGCCCAGGGGGTCGAGCCACCACTGCGGGCCGAACCGGGCGAGGGCGACGCGCGCCTCGAGCCTCCCGACCTCCCAGTCCCCTCGGATCGTGCTGGCGATGCACGCGAGGAGCTCCACCCGCGCCAGCGCGACCGTGGGCGGACCGACCTCGACGGCGACCCGGGCCGACCACCGGACCAGCTCGTCCACGAGCGCGAGGAAGCGGTGCCGGTCGACCAGGAGGTGGCACCAGGCGTACTCGGCCATCGCGGCCAGGTCCTGGGTCGCGACGGCGACGGGGATCGCGTCGAGCGTGCGGGCGATGACGGCGTCGCGACCGCGGTCGTAGAGACCCGCGGTGCCGGACGCGAGAAGCCGGAGCGCCTCCCGCGCGAGGCCGGCCGCCAGCCACTGCTCGAGCGCCAGCGGCACCTCGTCGTGGTCCTCGAGCCACCGGGCGGCCCGGGCGCGGAGCTCGTTCGCGCGGTCCGGCGAGCGCTCTGTCAGGTCGGCGAGCAGGGCTTCGCGGACGAGCGCGTGGACCTCGAACCAGCCGGTTCCGGCCACCCTGCTGACGAAGAGGCCCCGGGCCTCCGCCGTGGCGAGGTCGTGGGCAGCCTCGGAACGGCCGGTGAGGACGGCCGCGAGCCCGGCGTCGGCGCGCTCCACGACGCTCACCGCGCGCAGCGTGTCGACCAGCTCGGCCGGCTCGTTGGCGAGGATCTCGTTCCAGAGGTAGTCCGCGACGAGGAGCCTCCCGCCGGCGTCGGGCGTGGCCAGCCCGGGCTGCGCCCGGTCGGTGCGCGCCGCGAGCGCCGTGAGCCGGAGGCTCGCGGCCCAGCCGCCCGCTCTCACCGCGGCGTGCTCGACGGTGTCGTCGTTCAGCTCGGGCGCGAGCCGGTGCATGAGCTCGACGGCTTCGGACTCGGAGAACCGCAGCTCCGAGTACCGGACCTCACGCAGCTGGCCGCGGGCGCGCAGCCTCCCGACGGGCAGCGGCAGCGAACGCCGGGAGGTCGCGACGACGTGCAGCCACGGCGGCAGCCCTTGGAGGAAGAGGGACAGCGAACGCACGCACTCGGGGACACGGTCGACGAAGCCGACGTCGTCGAGGACCAGCACGGCCGTCGGGCGGTCGACCGCGGCGAGGTCCTCGAGCAGCGTCGGCACCGCTGCTTCACGGCCTCGGGGGCGGGCGAGCACCTTCGAGGCCCGGTCGCCGCACCCGGCCGCGAGCGTCTCGAGCGCAGTCAGGACGCCGGCCCACAGCTGCACGAGGTCCCGGTCGGACTCGTCGACCGAGAGCCACGCGACGGGCAGCCGCGTCCGCGCCACCCAGGTGGCGAGCAGGGACGTCTTGCCGGAGCCCGCCGGCGCGGTCACGGCGGTGATCGGCACTGCCACGTCGTCGTCGAGCAGGTCGAGGAGGCGCGTGCGGGCCATCAGCGTCTCGGCCGTCGCGGGCGGCGAGAGCTTGAGCCTTGCGGCGACGCCCCCGGGTGTCAGGGGCGAGGCAAGCCGTCTCCGGGAAAGTTCCGGTGTGGGCACGAGGACGCCTCCACCAACGTGTGACCCTCATGGTCCCCCCGGGCGGCGTGGGGTTGCACCCCGGGACGCAGACCTCACCCGCGACCCGAGCCCGGCGCGTCAGGTCCGGACGACCGAGCCGTCGTCGTCGTGCTCGTGCGCGAGCCCCAGCTCGTGCAGGCGCTCGTGCTCCTCGCGCTCGGCCATGCGGCGCGCGATCCGCTCCTGCACCTCCGCGCGCCGCAACGGCGGCAGCGTCGGCGGGGGAGTGCGACGCTCGGGCAGCTCGTCGAGCACCCGCTCGGTGGCGGCCGCTACCGCCGCCACGGCGGCCTCGAACGCGTCCCGCGTCGCGTCGGTCAGCTTCTGGACGCCGGTCACCTTGCGCACGTACTGGCGCGCGGCGGCCTCGACCTCCTCGGGCGTCGCGGGCGGCTCCAGCCCGCGCAGGGTCGTGATGTTCCGGCACATGGTTCGAGGCTAGGTCGGCGCGGCGGGTCCGTCGAGGGACGACGACGGCGGCGCCCCGGGGTCGTCCCGGGCCGCCGCCGTCGAGCGAGCGACGTGTCAACGGCGCGTCGACGCGTACGGCCGGACCTGCCGGGTGACCTGCCCGCCGTCGGGCAACGTCGTGGTGGCGGTGAGCGTGGCGGGCGCACGGCCCTTCTCGACCCAGGTCACGAGCGAGTCGAGGGCGTTGGTCGGGTCGGTCCCGTCGGCGCAGTGGTCCACGCCGGGCAGGAGGAACACGCGGTAGAACGAGTCGACGTCCCGGGCGCCGAGCAGCCGGTCGACGCGCTGCTTGTAGTTGACGGTGCCGAGCGTCGGGACGAGCTGGTCGGCCTGCCCGTGCCAGGTGATCAGCTTGCCGCCGGACCTCGCGAAGGCTCGCAGGTCGGGGTCGTCCGTCCCGATGACGTCGTGGAACCGGCGCTGCGAGGAGGCGTAGAGCCGGTAGAACTCCGCGTAGGTGAGCCGGGTGGGGTCGAACGACGGGTCGCGGGTCACGAAGTACTGGGCCCACTGCGAGGCGACCACGAAGGGCGCCCCGTACGCGGCCAGGAAGTCGAGGCTCGCGCCCTTGTTCGGCCCGTACCACAGCTGCTTGCCCGACGGCGCGGTCGGGCCGGCCCAGATCTTGCGGACCGCGTCGGCCGTCGCGGCGGAGATGGTGATCTCCTGGCCGTCGCACCAGACCGTCGTCCCGACGAGGCGCCGGGCGTCCCAGTCGCACTTCTGCGGGTCGTCGATCACGCCGTCGTGGCGTCCGTCGAGGTCGTCGCACGCCGTGACGGCGGCGGCGGTGAAGGCGTCGAGCTCGCACGTGGTCGGCTGGACGTGCTCCTCGTGGAAGACCGCCTGCGACCAGAGGGTGGCGATCGCGAACCGGTCCCAGCTGATCGCGGGGGCGTTCGCGAGGATGCCCTGGAAGTCCGTCGGGTGGTCCTGCGCCTCGGCGTAGCCCTGGCGGCCGCCCGTCGAGCAGCCGTTCCAGTAGGCGTAGGTGACGGAGCGTCCGTAGAACTTCTTCGCCACGTCCTTCCCGACGACCGCGAGGTCGTGCAGCGAGCGCGACGAGAAGTTCGTCAGCAGCGCCGTGTTCACGGTGCCGCGCGGCGTCAGCGCCCAGCCGCTCACGTCGGTCGAGCTCTGGCCCACGCCGGCGTCCGTGGCCCCGGCCGCATACCCGGCCTTGACGGCCTGGACGAGGGCGGGCGCCGGGTCGGTCAGGTCGCCCGCGAGGTAGGCGCTGCCGCCCGCGGCCTGGAAGCGTCCGGACCAGAGCGAGCGGTCCTGCGGCAGCGAGACCTTGATCTTCACGTGGTCGTTCGCCCCGAGGTGGCTCACGGTGACCGTCACGTCGCACCAGGCGGGCACGTCGGAGATCGGGCCGACGGGCGGGTATGCCGTCGGGAAGGAGATCGTGCCGCCCGCGTGGGCGGCGACGGTCACGGAGTCCACGTACGTGCCTGCCGGGGCGGTCGGACGCACGGGCGCGCACGTCGTCGTGGGGGGCCGGGGCCCGTGGTCGGCGGCGTGCGCGGACGCGGTGGGCGCGACGGCGGCGAGGGCCGCGGGGAGCGCCAGTGCCATCAGGGCGAGGAGGTGTCGTCTCATGCCTCCCACCGTCCCGTGGGCCGCCGGGCCGTCGCCCCAGGGGACACCCTGGGCCGCACCCTGGCCGCACCCGTGCGGACGGTGGGTCCACGCGGTGCGGCCAGGGTGGTGCGGTCAGGGTGGTGCGGTCAGGCCTCGCCGGCCGCCACGCGCTCGAGGACGGTCAGGTCGCGCACGGCGCCCTTGTCCGCCGACGTCGCCAACGCTGCGTACGCACGCAGCGCCGCCGACACCTGGCGCACCCGGTCCTTGGGCGCGTACCGCCCGCCGAGGGCCTCGCGCCGGGCCGCCAGGACGTCGTCAGGCACGAGGAGCTCGAGCGACCGGGTGGGGATGTCGATGCGGATGAGGTCGCCGTCCTCGACGAGCGCGATGGTGCCGCCCGACGCCGCCTCGGGGGAGACGTGCCCGATCGACAGGCCCGACGTGCCGCCGGAGAAGCGCCCGTCCGTGACGAGCGCGCACACCTTCCCGAGGCCCCGGCCCTTGAGGAAGGACGTCGGGTAGAGCATCTCCTGCATGCCGGGGCCGCCCTTGGGGCCCTCGTAGCGGATGACGACGACGTCGCCGGCCTTGACCTGCTTGGCGAGGATCTTCTCGACGGCCTCGTCCTGGGACTCGCAGACGACCGCCGGCCCCTCGAACGTCCAGATCGACTCGTCGACGCCCGCCGTCTTCACGACGGCGCCGTCGACGGCGATGTTGCCGCGCAGCACCGCGAGGCCGCCGTCCTTCGAGTAGGCGTGCGCGACGTCGCGGATGCAGCCGTTCGCCGCGTCGGTGTCGAGGGTCTCCCACCGCTCCGACTGCGAGAACGCCGTCGAGGACCGCTGCCCGCCCGGGGCCGCGTGCCACAGGTCGAGGGCCGCCTCGGTCGTCGCACCGCTGCGCAGGTCCCAGTCGTCGAGCCACTGCTTGATCGACGGGGCGTGCACGCTGTGGACGTCCTCGTCGAGCAGCCCGCCCCGGTACAGCTCGCCGAGGAGCGCGGGGATGCCGCCGGCACGGTGGACGTCCTCCATGTAGTACGTGCCGCCCGGGGCGACGTTCGGCGCGACCTTCGCGAGGCACGGCACCCGGCGCGAGAGGGCGTCCATGTCGGCGAGCCCGAAGTCGACGTCGGCCTCCTGCGCGGCGGCGAGCAGGTGCAGGATCGTGTTCGTCGAGCCGCCCATCGCGATGTCGAGCGCCATCGCGTTCCCGAACGCGGCGGGGGTGGCGATCGAGCGCGGCAGGACCGACGCGTCGTCGTCCTCGTAGTAGCGGCGCGTGATGTCCACGACGGTGCGGCCGGCGTCCTCGTAGAGCGCGCGACGCGCGGTGTGGGTCGCGAGGACGGAGCCGTTGCCGGGCAGCGACAGGCCGATGGCCTCGGTGAGGCAGTTCATCGAGTTCGCGGTGAACATGCCCGAGCAGGACCCGCAGGTCGGGCAGGCGTTCTCCTCGATGCGCAGCATGTCGGCGTCGGAGATCGTGTCGTCCACCGCGTCGGAGATGGCGTTGACGAGGTCGAGCTTCCGCACCGTGCCGTTGACCAGCGTCGCGCGGCCTGCCTCCATGGGCCCACCGGAGACGAAGACCGTGGGGATGTTCAGGCGCAGCGCGGCCATGAGCATGCCGGGCGTGATCTTGTCGCAGTTCGAGATGCAGACGAGGGCGTCGGCGCAGTGGGCGTTGACCATGTACTCGACCGAGTCCGCGATGAGGTCGCGGCTCGGCAGCGAGTACAGCATGCCGCCGTGGCCCATGGCGATGCCGTCGTCGACGGCGATCGTGTTGAACTCGCGGGCGATGGCGCCGGCGGCCTGGATGGCCTCCGAGACGATGCGCCCGACGGGCTGGAGGTGGGTGTGGCCCGGGACGAACTCGGTGAACGAGTTGGCGACGGCGACGATCGGCTTGCCGATGTCGCCGGAGGCGACGCCGGACGCGCGCATCAGTGCGCGGGCGCCCGCCATGTTGCGGCCATGAGTGACGGTGCGGGAACGGAGCGAGGGCATGGGCACATTCCCTCACACGGGGGAGGCCACCGGAAGACGGCGCCGGTGCTAGTAGTGGGAGTACTAGCGTCGGGCTAGGGTCGTCGGTGTGAGCGGTGACACCGAGCGGCGCAAGGAGCTGGGCGCGTTCCTGCGCGCCCGCCGCGAGCAGCTCGACCGGGCCGAGCTCGACCTGCCTCCCGTCGCGCGCGGCCGCACCACCGGGCTCCGGCGCGAGGAGGTGGCTGCGCGGGCCGGCGTGAGCATCACCTGGTACACGTGGCTCGAGCAGGGCCGCGACATCAACCCGTCACGGCAGGTCCTCGACGCGCTCGCCGTCACCCTGCGGCTGTCCGCCGCCGAGCACGAGTACGTCCTCTCGCTCGCGGGGTACGCGCCCGCCCCCGTCGCCGCGCTCGCCGCCCCCCAGGACATCCCGGCCCACCTGCAGCGGTTCCTCGACGCGCAGGCGCCGTCGCCGGCGTTCGCGCTCGCGTCGGACTGGGCGATCGTGGGCTGGAACCGCGCCTACGAGGTGCTCTACCCGAACGTGGCGACGGTCGCGCCCCAGGACCGCAACCTGCTGCTCGTCATCTTCACCGACCCCGACGACCGCACCCTGCTGCCCGACTGGGAGACCACGAGCCGGCGCTTCCTCGCCGAGTACCGGGCGCAGGCCGGCCCGCGCCTCGCGCTGCCCGAGCACGTGGCGCTCGTCGGGCGGCTGCGCAGCGAGAGCGAGGAGTTCGCGCGCGCGTGGGCCGACCACCGCGTCGAGCGGTTCGCGTCCCGTGAGCGCCGGTTCACGCACCCGGTCGCGGGGGAGCTCGTGTTCGAGCAGCACGAGCTGGTGCCCGCCGACCTGCCGGGCGTCCACGTCGTCGTCTATCTCGCGGCGGACGAGTCTCCGACGCGCGCGCGGATGTCGGTGTTGCTGGCGGACTCCACGGCGCCCTGAACCCCAGCCCGACCACGACCGACAAGGAGTCGTCCGCCATGCCCGCGCTCGAGCCCGCCGACCCGACCGTCCTCCACCCGATGCCCGAGCAGCCGCGGGTGGTCCTGCTGAAGCCCCTCGTGACGTCTCCGTTGATCGAGGTGGGCGAGTACTCGTACTACGACGACCCGGACGACCCGACGGCGTTCGAGTCGCGCAACGTCCTCTACCACTACGGGCCCGAGCGGCTCGTGATCGGAAAGTTCTGCGCGCTGGGCACGGGGGTGCGGTTCCTGATGAACGGGGCCAACCACCGGATGGACGGCCCGTCGACGTTCCCGTTCCCGACGATGGGCGGCTCCTGGGCCGAGCACCTCGACCTCCTGACGGGGCTGCCGAGCCGGGGCGACACCGTCGTGGGCAACGACGTCTGGCTCGGCAACGGTGCCACCGTGCTGCCAGGCGTGCGCATCGGGCACGGCGCCGTCGTGGGTGCCGGCTCGGTCGTCGCGCGCGACGTTCCCGACTACGGGATCGTCGCCGGCAACCCGGCGCGGCTCGTACGCCGGCGGTTCGACGACGACGACGTCGCCCGCCTCCTCGCGCTCGCGTGGTGGGACTGGCCCGCCGAGCACGTCACGGCACACGTGCGGACGATCATGTCGGGCACCGTCGACGAGCTGGAGGCGGCCGCGCCGGCGCCCGCGTGACCGGTCCGGTCCACAGCGGGTCGCGCGGGTGGCGGCGACGTCGTCGGCGGCGAGCGGGCCGCGGTCGTCGACAGGATCGAGGAGCGGGGCGCTACGGGGCCGGGAGCGGCTCTCCCACGTAGCGGTTCCGGCCCGCGAGGAGCCCCACCACGGCCTGCGCCGCCGCGACGCACGCCACGAGCCCCAGCGTCGCGGCCCACGCGCCGGTCGCGTCGTGGAGCAGCCCGGCGACCGTCGGACCGCCGGCGGCCACGAGGTACCCGACGCCCTGCGCCATGCCCGACAGCCGCCCGGCGTCGCGCGCGGTGCGGGTCCGGGCCGCGAACAGCGAGAGTGCGACGACGAGCGACGCGCCCGAGCTCGCGCCCGCCAGGAGCACCCAGAGGACGTGCGCACCCGGGGCGACGATCAGGCCGACCGCGGCGAGCACCATGAGCCCCGACACGCCGGCGGCGGCGAGGCGCTGGTCGCGGAGCCGGTGCAGCACGGGCCCGACCGCGAGGCCCGCCACGATGCCGACGATCTGCATCGCGAAGAGGAGCCAGCCGGCGGACGCGTGGGACGTGCCGGACCGGTCGTGCTCGATCTCGGGGAGCCACGTGACGAGCAGGTAGTAGCCGCTGGACTGGAGACCCATGAAGAGCGCGACCTGCCAGGCGGTCGCGCTCCGCCACGGGGCGACGCCGAGCGGCTGGGGGTCGTCGTCGGGTGGGGGCGTGTGCGCGCGGGTCCGGGGGAGCCACAGGAGTGCCCCGAGGAGGGCGAGCCCGGCCCACGCGCCCAGCGCGAGCTGCCAGCCGCCGATCGCGGCGAGCGGCACCGCGATGCCCGACGCGACGGCTGCGAACCCGCTCATCACGGCCGAGTAGACGCCGGTGACGACCGGCACCCGGTCCGGGAAGTCGCGCTTGACCAGGGCGGGCACCAGGACGTTCCCGACGGCGATCGCTCCTGCCAGGAGCACCGTGCCGACCCACAGCGACCCGGGCACGGCGGTCACGGACCGGAGCGTCGTCCCGGCGGCGAGCACGAACAGCGCGATCCCGACGGCCGGCTCGGTCCCCGTGCGGCGGGCGAGCGCGTGGACGAGCGGCGAGACGACGGCGAAGGTCAGCAGCGGGACCGCACCGAGCAGCCCGAGCGCGCCCGCCGACAGGCCCGTGTCGGCGCCCAGGTCGTCGATCACGGGCCCGACGGCGGTGATCGCGCCGCGCAGGTTCGCGGCGACGACGAGGACGGTGACGAGCAGGTAGACGTGCGCCCTGCGCCCGGACGGCGCACGGTCGTCGGTGGGGTCACGGCGGGGCATCCCGGCATGGTACGTGGTACGGACGTACCGGTACGGCGTCGGAGCGTGCCCGAGGGGGTCGCCTGCCTCGCTAGGCTCGGGGCGTGAGTCCCAACCCGCCCCGCCGCCCGTCCACCCCCGGGGCGGGGAACCGCCCCGGCGGGCGGCCCTCCGACCGCTACGGTGACGACGGCACGCTCCGCTCCGCGCTGGTGCCCGGGATCCTCGGCGGGATTGCGGCGCTGGTCGGGACGGCCTTCGCGACGTCGTCGGGCGGGTTCACCGTGATCCGGTACGTCGTCGCGATCCTCGCGCTGATCATGATCGTCTTCGCGGTCCAGGCCAAGGCGTTCGTGTGGGTCGTCCCGCTCGCAGCGATCGCCGTGCTCTGGAACCCGGTCGTCGCGTTCGGCTTCCACGGGACCTGGTGGGGGATCGTCCAGGTGCTCGTCGCCCTGCTGTTCGTGGTCGCCGGCGTGCGCATCAAGGTGCCCGCCGACGCCTGAGCGGGCCTCGTTCTCCGACGCGGGCCTTGACTTCGAGCGCGCTCGAGGGTGAAGCATCACCGGTATGCGACTCGGTGCACACCTCATGCGGTTCGACTCGGTCCCGGCCCCCGCCCTGCGTCAGGAGCTCCTCGACACGGCGGACGCCGCGGAGGAGGCCGGCCTCGGCTGGCTGTCCGTGATGGACCACTGGTTCCAGATGACGCGGGCCGGGTTCCCGGCGTCCGACCCCATGCTCGAGGCCTACACGACCCTGGGGTTCCTCGCGGCCCGCACCGAGACGGTGCAGCTCGGCGCGCTCGTGACGGGCGTGACCTACCGGTACCCGGGGCTGCTCGCGAAGACGGTCGCGACGCTCGACGTGCTGGCCGGCGGCCGCTCGACCCTCGGCATCGGCGCCGCCTGGTACGGGGAGGAGCACGCCGCGCTGGGCGTGCCATTCCCGCCGCTCAAGGAGCGCTTCCAGCGGCTCGAGGAGGCCGTGCTGATCGCGCGGCAGATGTACGACCCCGCGAACGACGGCCCGTTCGACGGCGCGCACTACCAGCTGGGCGAGACGCTGTGCTCGCCGCAGCCGCTCAGCAAGCCCGAGATCATGATCGGCGGGTCCGGCGAGAAGGTCACGCTGCGCCTCGTCGCGAAGCACGCCGACGCCTGCAACCTGTTCGCCGCCGACACCGAGCGCCTGCAGCACCTGCTGGGCGTCCTGCACCGGCACTGCGACGACGTCGGTCGCGACCCCGCGGAGATCCGCGTGACGACGCTCCACGGCGGCGAGAAGCTGCTCGACGGGGACGTCGACGGGTTCGTCGAGGAGATGCGCGGGTTCGCCGCCCTCGGCGTCGACACCGTGATCCTGCGTCCGCCGGCCACGTCGCTCGCCGCGTGGGTGCGCGACGTCGTGACCCCCGCCGTCGCCCCGGTGCGCGACCTCTGACTCCGCGAGGTAGACGGGCGCCCGTCTACCTCGCGGTCAGGGCGTGGTCGGCGGGGCCTGCGGGTCGGCTGCGAGGGGGAGGCGGACGACGAACCGGGTGTCGCCGGGCTCGGACGTCACCCGGAGGTCGCCGTGGTGCTTGTTCACGACGATCCGCCACGCGATGTCCAGGCCGAGGCCGGTCCCGGACCCGACGGGCTTCGTCGTGAAGAACGGCTCGAAGATCCGGGGGACGGCGTCGGCGGGGATCCCGGGACCGGTGTCGCCGATCTCGATCTCCACGGCGTCGTCGGGGGAGTCGGGCGCACGCCGGGTCGTGACGGTCAGCGTGCCGGTCCCGTCCCGCCCGCCCATGGCCTGCGCCGCGTTGTCGATGATGTTCGTCCACACCTGGTTGAGCTCGGCCGCGTAGACGGGGACCGGGGGCAGCGTCCGGTCGTAGTGCCGGACGACCTCGATCCCGCTGCCGAGCGCGTGGTCGAGCATGACGAGCGTCGCGTCGAGGAGCTCGTGCAGGTCCGCCGGCCCCTCGGGCGCGCGCCCGATCTGCGAGTACTGCTTCGCGGCGCCGACGAGCGTCGAGATCCGGGTCGTGGCGTCCTCGATCTCGCCCATGAGCTGCTCGGTCTCGAGCGTGTACCCGATCCAGCGGACGGCGCCGTCGAGCGCGTCCGGCGCCACGAGGGCCGCGACCTTGTCGAGCCAGGGGCCGTCGATGCCGGCCTGCACGAACGCGGGAGCGAGGTCCCAGCCGGCCCGCAGCCCGTGGCCGTCGAACCAGTCGACCAGCCCGTCCTCGAGGTCGGACGCCTCGAGCGGGCCCGGCGCGGTGCCCTCGGCCGCCGCGTCGTGCAGGTGCTGGACCGCCTCCTCCTGGAGCTGGATCAGGGTGGCGATGCTCGTACGGTCGTACGGCCCGGCGGCGATGAACGAGAGCTTGTGCCGCATCCCGGCGACGCGCTCACGCAGCGTCGCGGTGGCCCGCGAGGCCGCCGCGGCGGGGTTGTTGAGCTCGTGCGTGAGCCCGGCGGACAGGGACCCCAGCGCGAGGAGCCGCTCGCGCTGCCCGACGGCGCGCTCGGTGTTCTTCTGCCCGAAGAACAGGCCCTCGAGCAGGTGGACCGCCATGGGGAACCACGACGTCATGAGCTCGCGGAAGTCGTCCGCGGACAGCACGTAGAACCGCGACGGCCGCAGCACCCGGAGCGAGTGCAGGTACGTCTGCTGGACGCGGTCGCCCAGGTACGCGTTCCACGCGCCCGCGTACACGCCGCGCTGCTCGGTCCGGCTCACCTCGACGTCGTCGTCGCCCACCCGACGGTAGACGGCGACCTCGCCCTCGATGAGGACGAACAGGCACCGCGCGGGGTCGCCCTCCGTCAGGAGCATGCCCGGCCCGACCTGCTGCACGGCGCCGTGCCCGCACAGCCACGAGAGCTGGTGGTCGTCGAGCTTCTCGAACAGGAACAGCGTGCGCAGCTCGTCGATGTCGCACGGGAGGTCCGGCCCGACGACGCACGGTCCGGCGCCGCGCGTCCTGGGGCCGCCGCGGGTCTGCTGGTCGGTCATGTCGCCTCCGTGGTCAGCGCTGGTCGAGGTAGCGGTGGACGAGCATCACGGCCATGGCGCCCTCGCCGACGGCGGACGCGACGCGCTTGGCCGACTCGGAACGCACGTCGCCGGCGGCGAACACGCCGGGCACGCTCGTCTCGAGGTGGTAGGGCGGGCGGTCGAGGGTCCACCCGGCCGGGGCGGCGCCGTCCTGCAGGAGGTCCGGGCCCGCGACGACGAAGCCGTGGGCGTCCCGCACGAGGACGCCGTCGAGCCAGTCGGTGCGTGGCTCCGCGCCGATGAAGACGAACAGCCACCCCGTCTCGACGGGCGTCCGCGCGCCGGTGGCGACCTCGCTCAGTACGACGCCCTCGAGGTGGTCGTCGCCGGTCGCCTCCGCGACCTCGGTGCCGAGGCGGACGTCGATCCGCGGGTGCGCGCGCACCTGCTCGACGAGGTAGCTGGACATGCCCTGCTCGAGGGCCGTCCCGCGGACGACGAGCGTCACGCGGGCGGCGTCGCGGGCCAGGAACACCGCCGCCTGGCCGGCCGAGTTGGCGCCGCCGACGACGAGCACCGTCTCGCCCGCGCACGAGGGCGCCTCGGTGAGCACGGAGCCGTAGTACACGCCGCGGCCCACGAGGTCGGCCAGCCCGGGCCCGGCGAGCATCCGGTAGGAGACACCGCTCGCGAGGATGACGGTCTGCGCGTCGAGGCTCTGCCCGCCCGTGAGGCGCACGGTGTGCGCGGAGCCGTCGACGTCGAGCCCCACGACCTCGCGGGTGGTGACGAGCTCGGCCCCGAACTTCAGCGCCTGCCGCCGGGCACGCTCGGTGAGCTGGCTGCCGGAGACCCCGTCGGGGAAGCCGAGGTAGTTCTCGATCCGCGAGGACTGGCCGGCCTGGCCGCCCGTGGCGGTCCGCTCGACGAGCGCCGTCCGCAGCCCCTCCGACGCGCCGTACAGCGCCGCCGAGAGGCCCGCGGGGCCGCCGCCCACCACGACGAGGTCGTAGAAGTCCGACGACGGCCGCGTCACGAGCCCCACGCGCTCCGCGAGCGCCGAGTCGTCGGGCGCGACGAGGACGCCGCCGTCGGGCGTGACGACGACGGGCAGCGGGGGCGGGTCGGCGAACGCGGTCCCGAGGCGTCCGGCGGCGGCCGTGAGCAGCCGGTCGCCCTCTGGCGAGTCGACTGCGTACCAGCGGTAGGGGACGGCGTTGCGGGCGAGGAGCTCGCGGACCTCGGACGAGCGGGCGTGCCAGCGGTGGCCGACGACCTTCGTCTCGGCGACGGGCTGCGGCGCCCGCAGCGACCACGCCTCGAGCTGCGCGTCCAGCACCGGGTAGAGCTTCTCCTCCGGCGGGTCCCAGGGCTTGAGGAGGTAGTGGTCGAGGTCGACGACGTTCACCGCCTGGATGGCGGCGTCGGTGTCGGCGTAGGCGGTGAGCAGGATGCGGCGGGCCGCCGGGAACAGGTCCATCGCTTGCTCGAGGAACTCGATGCCGCTCATCCCGGGCATGCGGTGGTCCGCGACGAGGACCGCGACGGTCTCCCCGCGCAGCTTGACCTCGCGCAGTGCGTCGAGCGCCTGCTCGCCGGACTCGGCGCGCACGATGCGGTACGTCTCGCCGTACCGGCGGCGCAGGTCCCGGGCGACGGCCCGGGAGACGCCGGGGTCGTCGTCGACGGTGAGGAGCACGGGACGTGCCCTGTCGCCCCGGGCGGACCGGTCGGCCGATCCGCCCGGGCCGGGGCTCGGGGCGACGGGTGCGGTGCGCGACGGGGCGGCGTCGGGCGCGGTCGTGACGGTGGACGTGCTCACGCGGCGGATCCTCCAGGGGCTGGGGGCGGCCGGCCGCGTGCAGGGGTGCAGCGGCCCGGCCCGGCCTCCAGTCTCCGTCGTCCGGGGCTCCGGCGCGAGGGTCCGGGCGTGTCAGCCGGCGAGACCGCCCAGCATGTCCTCGAACGAGGGGGTCCCGGCGAACGGCGCGGAGTCGTCGGACGACGACGCCGCGCGAGCGTCGCGGGACGCGACGGTGCGGGCCAGCTCGCTGCCGGCCCGGCGCACGCGCTCCGGCAGCGTGCCCGCGCTCCCGCCGGCCTCGGCCCAGTCGTCGGTCGCGGCGAAAACGGTCGTCGTGGCGACGTCGGCGCGGAGGTAGGTGAAGAGCGGGCGGAGCCCGTACTCGAGCGCGAGCGAGTGCCGCGGCGTGCCGCCCGTGGCTCCGAGGAGGACCGGCATCCCGACGAGCGAGTCCTTGTCGAGGATGTCGACGAACGACTTGAACAGGCCCGAGTAGGTGGTCGTGAAGAGCGGCGTGACCAGGACGAGCGCGTCGGCGTCCGTGACCTGCTCGATAGCGTGCGCGAGGTCGCCGGAGGCGAACCCCGTGAGCATCGCGTCCATGATCGCGTGCGCGTGGTCGCGCAGCTCGACGGTCTCCACGGTCGCGCGCACGCCCTGCTCGGCGAGCGCCCCGACGGTCGCCTCGGCGAGGCGGTCGCCCAGCAGCCGGGTCGACGACGGCTGGCTCAGGCCGGCGGAGACGAGGACGATGCGACGCGGCTCGGCCGTGCTCGCGGGCTCGAGGTGGTTCACGATGCTCCTTCGGGTGAGGGGGGCCACAGCCTTGCGGTTGACCGCAGCGTCTCGGTTGACCGGATCAAGTGTCCCACCGGTGGTCATCGGGTCACCGTCTCGGCGGTGTCCTGGGTGGCGTCCTCGGCGCGGCGACCGGTCCAGCGGTCCTCGCCGACGACGTGGAGGCCGGTGGCCTCGCCGGCGGCCTGCGCCTTGGCCACGAGGTCGGTGTGCGACGGCGGGTTCGACGGCACGCCCTCGGGGCGGTGCTTGTCGGCCTCGGCGCGCAGCACGGGGACGATGTCCTCGGCGAGGATGTCGATCTGCTCGAGGACCGTCTTGAGCGGCAGGCCGGCGTGGTCGACGAGGAAGAGCTGGCGCTGGTAGTCGCCGACGTCCTCGCGGAACGCCGCGTAACGGTCGATGACCTGCTGCGGGCTGCCGACGGTGAGCGGCGTCTCGCGCGTGAAGTCCTCCATCGAGGGGCCGTGCCCGTAGACGGGCGCGTTGTCGAAGTAGGGCCGGAACTCGTCCCAGGCCTTCTGGGAGTCCTTGCGGACGAACACCTGCCCGCCGAGCCCGACGATCGCCTGGTCGGCGCGGCCGTGGCCGTAGTGCTCGAACCGCTGGCGGTAGAAGGCCACCATCTGCTTGGTGTGCTCCATGGGCCAGAAGATGTTGTTGTGCAGGAACCCGTCGCCGTAGTAGGCGGCCTGCTCGGCGATCTCGGGGGAGCGGATCGAGCCGTGCCAGACGAACGGGGGGACGCCGTCGAGCGGGCGCGGGGTGGACGTGAAGCCCTGCAGCGGGGTGCGGAACTTGCCCTGCCAGTCGACGACGTCCTCGGTCCAGAGCCGCCGCAGGAGCGCGTAGTTCTCGATCGCGAGGTTGACGCCCTGGCGGATGTCCTGCCCGAACCACGGGTAGACGGGGCCGGTGTTCCCGCGGCCCAGCATGAGGTCCATGCGCCCGTCGGAGATCACCTGGAGCATCGCGTACTCCTCGGCGAGGCGCACCGGGTCGTTGGTCGTGATGAGCGTCGTGGCGGTCGAGAGCGTGATGTTCTTCGTGACGCCCGCGAGGTAGCCGAGCATGGTCGTGGGGGAGGACGCGACGAACGGCGGGTTGTGGTGCTCGCCGGTAGCGAAGACGTCCAGCCCGGCCTCGTCGGCGTGCTTGGCGATGGTGAGGATGTTGCGCACGCGCTCGGTGTCGTCGGGGGTGCGCCCGGTGGTCGGGTCGGTCGTGACGTCGCTGACCGTGAAGATGCCGTACTGCATGCTGCGCTCCCGCTGCCTCGCTCGTCTGGTTCATGCGTTTGCATGTATCGACCGCGTCAACCGGAGACGTACGGCGACTATTCCCCGCCGCCGTCCCCGGCCTCCCCGCCTGGCACGCCGTGGCGTCCTAGTCTCGGAACCATGGCGCGCTACTTCGACGTCCACCCCGTCAACCCGCAGCCACGCTCGATCGAGCAGGTCGCGCAGCTCGTTCGCGAGGACGACCTCGTCGTGTACCCGACCGACTCCTGCTACGCGTTCGGGTGCCGGCTCGGCAGCAGGACCGGCCCCGACCGGATCAGACGGCTGCGCCACCTCGATGCGCGGCACGACTTCACGCTCGTGTGCGCGGACTTCGCCCAGCTCGGGCAGTTCGTGATCGTGGACAACGCCGCGTTCCGATCGATCCGGGCCGCGACTCCCGGCCCGTACACGTTCATCCTCAAGGCCACGGGCGAGGTCCCACGACGCCTGGCCCACCCCAAGAAGCGGACCGTCGGCGTGAGGATCCCCGACAACCCCGTCGCTCTCGCGATCGTGCGCGCGCTCGGCGAGCCGATCGTGTCGTCGACGCTGCTGCTGCCCGGGCAGGACGAGCCGCCGACCGACGGGTGGACCATCAAGGACGAGCTCGACCACGAGGTCGACGCCGTGGTGGACGGCGGCGACTGCGGCACCGAGCCCACGACCGTCGTCGACCTGTCGACGGGCGTGCCCGAGGTCGTGCGCGTGGGCGCCGGAGACCCGAGCCCCTTCGAGATGTGAGGTCGATGAGGTAGGCGCGTCACCACGACCCAGGTGCCCCCTGTGCGCAGCCGCTCGGGAGACGGCGGAGCCGGGCTGCTCGTCGGACTGTCCGACCCTGGCTCGCCGACGATTCAGCGCCCGCCCACGCCGGCGGCCACGAGGGCGTGGACGCCGCCCCTGAACCGACCCTCGCTGTCAAGCATGCTTGACAGACATTTTGGGTGACAAGCAGGCTTGACACGTGCGGAACAGGGTCAGAGAGCTGCGGTCGTCGCGAGGGCTGTCCCAGGGCCAGCTCGGCACAGCCCTCGGGGTCTCACGGCAGACGGTCAACGCCATCGAGACCGAGCGATACACACCGTCCCTGCCGCTCGCCCTGTCCATCGCGAAGTTCTTCGAGGTCAGCGTTGAGGAGATGTTTCATGTCGAAGGGAGTCGTGCGGGTGAGTAGCAACACGGCCACACGGTCCGTCCCTGGTTTCTTTCTCGCCGTCGGAGTCGGCTGCCTCGTGGCCGCGAGCGTCGGCGGCCACCTCGCCCTCGGCCTGATGGCGTTCGGGATCCTGGCGGTCAGCAGTCTTGTCTTGGTCCTGCTGGGACGCCGGAGCGAGACCTATCAGGGCCTCGCCGCGAAGGCCCCCGACGAGCGCTTCGCCCGCATCGGTGCGCTTGCCTGGGCCGGCACGGGCATCGTGCTCACCGTGGGAAACCTCGGCGCCTTCATCGGCGAGCTGGCATCCGGGCGAAGCGGCGATCCGTACTTCTGGTTCGTGGCCACGGCTGCCGTCGCTTACATCACGTTCGTCGCCATCCTGTCCCGGCACACCTGACGGCGAAGTCCCGACACGAGGAGCCTGAGGGCGTTCGCCTCTCCTTCGAACGTCTCCCATGTCGATCACCGGGCTCACGCGCCGACTCGCACCTCGCTGCGCAGATCGCCGGGCCGCATTCCCTGACCCTTCTCGGTGGCGACGGCGGAGGCGGAAAGGAGGGTCGCGGCAGCGAGGCTGCACCAGAGCGCGGCCGAGCCGCGTGCGGCGAGCGCGGTGACGATCGCGGGGGAGACGGCGAGGCCGATGCCCGTGGAGAGCTGGAAGCGGGTGAGGGCGCGCCCCAGGACATGAGCCGGGGCGAGGGCGGCGACGAGCGCGGTGGCGCTGCCGGCGTAGATGATCTCGCCGATGGTGCAGACCACGGACACCGCGGCGACGGCCGGTGCACCCCAGCCGTGTCCCAGTGACGTGGCGGCGAGGAAGCCGAGGTAGGACGCGGCGAGGACCACGCCGGAGAGCGCCAGCACCGTCCGCCGGGAGAAGCGGGACATGAAGACGGTGACCGGAACCTGCAGGGTGACCACCAGCACCGTGTTCGCCACGAAGATGGCTGCCGACCACACCGGGGATGCGTGCAGCTGGGTCACCAGGACCAGGGGAAGCGCGACCTCCGGGATGTTGAGGCAGAAGACGTAGATCACGTTGGCAGCCAGCAGCGCGCGCATCCGGGGTGCGGGCGCGTCGTCCCGGTCTTCGGCCGCGGCAGCGGCCGGATACGCGTGCAGATGGACCGACCATGCCAAGGCCGCCGCGGCGAGGTAGGCGAGGCCGGTGACGGCTGCCAGCGCCTGCAGCGCGGTGGCGCCGCCCGCCAGGCATGCGGCGGCGAGGAGTCCACCGGCGCCCAGGCCAGCGTTGCGCAGCGCACGGCCCCCTGCGAGCGCGGCGTCGCGTTCGCGACCGTGGGCGACCGTGGCGACGAGCGCCGCATGGGCAGCCGGCCATGCCTGGTTGCCGATGCCCAGGAAGAGTGCTGCCGCCGCGAACGGCCACGGGTGCCCCGGCGGGGTGGCCAGCAGCAGCGCCACTCCCAGCACCCGAACCAGCATCGACGCCGCCACCACCGTGCTGCGTGCGCCCCGGTCCAGCCATCGCCCCACCGCAGGCATGCACACCAGAGCCACGACGCTGCCGGCCGTCATGGCGATGCCGGTCGCCGACACGGACAGCTTCAGCACCGCCACCCCGTAGAGCAGAAGAAAGGGACGCAGCAAGCCGGTGCCGAGCGCGTCCACAGCCAGGGCGACGACGTAGCGGGGGCCTCCGGTGGCACGGACGAGAGCGTGCGCCTGGATCTTCGTGGTGGTTGCCATGGCGTCAACGATGCGGTCGGCCGCCGGGCCGAGTGCGTCGGTTGACAAACACTGTCAATTGACGCGGTCGTCACCACCTGCGACCGCGACGGGGTCGACGCCGCCGTGCCGTCGCCGCTCGCCGGCGCGCGGGCTCAGGGCTCACCGCGCGCCCCGGACTCGGCCGCTCCGGCCGCGGACCGCTCGGTGCGCCTGCCCTCGGTCGAGAGATCCCCGCCGGCGTTCTCCAGGTGCGCCCGGACGAACCAGTGGAACTGCTCGAGCGAGTGCAGGTGGCCGATGAGCAGGTCGTTCGTCACGTCGTCGACGCCCTCGGTGTCGGTCGCCGCCTGCCGGTGCCCGGCGACCACGCCCTGGTAGACCTCGTCGAGCGCGCCGAGGTGCGCGATCGCGGTGGCCCGGCCGAGCGAGTAATCCTCCCAGGTGCGCTCCGCGACCAGCGCCCCGGGTGTGCCCTTCGGGGCGACGCCGAGCGTGGCGATCCGTTCGGCGATCGCGTCGACCATGAGCCGGACGGCGTCGACCTGGGGGTCGATCATCTCGTGGACCGCGATGAAGTGCGGGCCCACGACGTTCCAGTGCACGTGCTTGAGCGTGAGGGCGAGGTCGTTGAGCGAGTGCAGGCGTTCCTGGAGGATCGCCGCGACCTTCTCGCCGTCCTCCAGGGACATGCCGGGGACGGTGTAGCGCGGGCTCGACTCGGATGCCATCGTGACGCCTCCTTCGCGGGCGGCACGGCGTTCGTGCCGCCGCCTCCACCGTCGCGCGACGGGGAGGCGTTCGCACGTCGGGTACCGGGGTGCGCGGTGGACCGTAGCCTGGACGTATGCCACGCGTTCTCGTCGTCGGGTACGACCCCGAAGCCGTCCCCGGGATCGACGGACCTGCGATGCGGTCCGCTCTCGACGCCGAGCTCGAGCGCTTCGCAGGGGAGGGTATCGAGGGGTCGATGGTGCTCGTCACGGCGGACCCGTCGACCGTTCCCACCTTCGTGGACGCGCTGGCGTCCCGGCCGTGGGACGTCGTCGTCGTGGGCGGCGGCATCCGCAAGGCGGAGCCCCTGCTGACGCTCTTCGAGCTGGTCGTCAACCTCGTCCGGGAGCACGCGCCCGAGGCCGCCCTCGCATTCAACACGAGCGGTGGCGACAGCGTCGAGGCCGCGCGGCGCTGGCTCTCCTGAGCGCCGCACCGTCAGCCCACCGCGTGGCGCGCCTCGGCGAGCGTGAGCGGGGGCTCGAAGAGGGTCTGCTCCTCGCGCGCCCAGAACGCCCCCGTCCGACGACGTTCCTCGCGTGTCGTGTACCGGTACCGGTAGAGCACGGCCCGGACGGCGGCGGGGCGCTCGCCCCGGAAGGGGTCGCGGCGCAGCAGCGCCAGGGTCGGCCGGTCGGCCTCGAGGAGGCGGAGAAGCAGGACGTCGAACCACGAGCTGCCCCACGGGTCGCGGTAGCCCCGCAGCGCGAGGAACCACATGAGCCAGTCCAGCCGCAGGTGGTAGGGCGCCACCTGCGGCGGCCGCCTGCGCACGTCGCCGGGCTTGCCGCGGAACTCGTAGGCGACCCAGCGGGGCTCGCGCACCGACTCGTTCTCGCCCGGGCCGGTGTCGCGCGTCCCCTCGACGACGACCTCAAACCGGTCCTTCGTCACGGAACCGAACGCGCCGTAGGCGTTGACGAGCCGGTACCGGTCGAAGCTCGCGTTCATGAGCTGGTGGCTCGAGAACAGGTTGGTCAGCGGTCGCCAGCTCTTGACGAGGAGCAGGACCGCCGCCAGACCGACCACCACCGCGAAGGCGACCGGGACGTCGTCGGGCGGGCGCGAGCCCACGGCGACGTCGTCGGCGGCGACCCAGGGGAGGACCCGCGCCCACACGCCGTCGCTCACGACGCCGAGGGCGAGCACGATCGCCGCCCAGTTGAGCCAGGAGAAGTTGCCGGTCGCCACGAGCCAGAGCTGGGTCACGACCATCACCCCGGCCGCGACGGACGCGACGGGCTGCGGAGCGACGAGCAGGACGGGCGCACCGAGCTGGGCGACGTGGTTGCCGACCACCTCGACCCGGTGCCACCACGCGGGCAGGTGGTGCGCCCACCAGGACAGCGGCCCCGGCATCGGCTGGGTCTCCTGGTGGTAGTACATCGCCGTCAGATCCCGCCACGCCCGGTCGCCCCGCAGCTTGATGAGCCCCGCGCCGAACTCGAGCCGGAACAGCAGCCAGCGGCTCAGCCCCAGGACCACGACGGGGACCGCGACCCGTGTCGAGCCGAGGAACGCGAGGAGGAACAGGGCCTCGCACAGCAGCGACTCCCAGCCGAAGGCGTAGAACGTCTGCCCGACGTTCACGATCGACAGGTACAGCGCCCACAGCAGCAGGAACACGACCGTCACGACCCACCACGGCCCCGCCTGCGCCAGCCCGACGACGACGCTCGCCGCGAGCGCCACCCCCACCCACGCGTACGCGCGGAAGAGGCGGTCGGAGTACCGCCACCGGAAGACGGACGGTGCGCTGCGCCACGACGTCCTCGCGAGGAACCGGGGCACGGGCTCGAGCCCGTGCTGCCCCAGCAGCGCCGGGAACTGGGCGAGGGCGGACGCGAGCGCGACGATCGTCAGCGCGGCGAAGCCCCGCAGCAGGACCTCGCGCGCGACGTCGTACCCGTCCGTGCCGAACCAGGTGGCCCAGTCCATACCTCCACGCTACGGCGGGCCGGTGCCCTGCGCCGGGGCCGGGCGTTCAGCCGACGCGCGGCTCTGCGGGCACCGCGTCGGCGCGCCAGACGCGGTCGAGGTAGTCGCGGATCGACCGGTCCGAGCTGAAGAACCCCGTCCTGGCGACGTTGAGGATCGCGGACCTGGACCACGCGTCCGGGTCGGCGTACGCGGCCTCGACGCGCGCCTGCGCGTCGACGTAGGCGCGGTAGTCGGCGAGGACGAGGAACCGGTCCTTCCAGAGCAAGTCCGACACGATCGGCTCGAAGACGGCCCGGTCGCCGCCCGAGAACGCCCCCGACGCGATGAGCTCGATCGCCCCCCGCAGGTCGGCGTCCGCCTCGTAGTACGAGCCCGGGTCGTAGCCCGCGTCCTGGACGGCCTGCGCCTCCGGCTCGGTGAGGCCGAACAGGAAGAAGTTGTCGTCGCCGACGAGGTCCCGGATCTCGACGTTCGCGCCGTCGAGCGTGCCGATCGTGAGCGCGCCGTTGAGCGCGAGCTTCATGTTCCCCGTCCCGGACGCCTCCTTGCCGGCCAGCGAGATCTGCTCGGACAGGTCGGCGGCGGGGATGAGCTTCTCGGCGAGGGTCACGTTGTAGTTGGCGGGGAAGGCAACGCGCAGGCGGCCCTGGAGCTCGGGCGCCGCGTCGACGACGGTGCCCACCGCGTTGATGAGCGCGATGATCTCCTTCGCCATCTTGTAGCCCGGGGCCGCCTTCGCGCCGAACACGACGACGCGCGGGGTGATGTCCTCGGCGCGCAGCTCGCCGCGCAGCACCCGGTCGTAGAGCGTGACGACGTGCAGCACCTTGAGCATCTGCCGCTTGTACTCGTGGAGCCGTTTGATCATGACGTCGAACATCGCGTCCGGGCTGACCGTGATGCCGTCGCGCGACTGGAGCAGCTCGACCAGGCGCTGCTTGTTCGCGGCCTTGACGGCGCGGAAGCGCTCGCGGAACGACGGGTCGTCGGCGAGCGGCTCGAGCCCGCGGAGCAGGTCGAGGTCCCGGACCCACCCGGTCCCGACCGCGTCGTCGAGCAGCGACGAGAGCCCGGGGTTGGCCAGGCGCAGGAACCGGCGCGGCGTCACCCCGTTCGTGACGTTGGTGAACCGCTCGGGCCACAGCTGCGAGAAGTCGTGCAGGACGACGTCGCGCAGGAGCTGGCTGTGCAGCTCGGCGACGCCGTTCACGTGGCTCGAGCCGACGGTGGCGAGGAACGCCATCCGGACGGCGCGCTCGGGGCTCTCCTGGATGATCGACATGCGGCGCACCTGGAGCTCGCTCGCGCCCTGGCCGCGCAGCACGTCCAGGAACTCCTCGTTGATCCGGTAGATGATCTCGAGGTGGCGGGGGAGCAGGCGCCCGAGGAGCTCCACGGACCAGATCTCCAGCGCCTCCGGCAGGAGCGTGTGGCACGTGTAGTTGAAGGTGCGGCGGGTGATGTCCCACGCGCGGTCCCAGGCGACGCCGTGGTCGTCGACGAGCAGGCGCATCAGCTCCGGGATGGCGATCACGGGGTGGGTGTCGTTGAGCTGGAACGCGACGCGGTCGGGGATCGCGTCCCAGTCCTGGTCGTCGAGGGTCCGGTCGAGGAGGTCACGCAGGGACGCGGCCACGAAGAAGTACTGCTGCTGGAGGCGCAGCTCCTTGCCCTGCGGCGTCGAGTCCTCCGGGTAGAGGACCTTCGAGATGTTCTCGGCGTACGTCTGGCCGCGCACCGCGGCCTCGTAGTCGCCCGCGTTGAAGGTCTGCAGGTTGAACGCCTTGGTCGCCCGCGCGCTCCACAGGCGCAGGGTGTTGACGTTGCGCGTGCCGTAGCCCGGCACGAGGTAGTTGTACGGGACGGCCTCGACCGTCCAGCCCGGGACCCATCGGCGCGGGCCCCCCGTGCCGTGGTCACCCTCGACGGTCCCCCCGAACCCGACCGTCACGGCCATCTCGGGGTGCGGCAGCTCCCACGGCGACCCGAGCGCCAGCCAGTCGTCCGCCTGCTCGACCTGGCGCCCGTCGACGAACGTCTGCCGGAAGATGCCGTACTCGTACCGGATGCCGTACCCGACGGCCGGGATGTCGAGGGTCGCCAGGGAGTCGACGAAGCACGCGGCGAGGCGGCCCAGGCCGCCGTTGCCGAGCCCCGGCTCGACCTCCTGGTCCACGACGTCGTCGAACGAGACGCCCAGCGACGCGAGCGCGTCGCGCGCGACGTCGGTCAGGCCGGTCGCGAGCAGGGCGTTCTCGAGCTGCCGGCCGAGCAGGTACTCGGCGGACAGGTAGGCGACCACCTTGGAGCGCCGGTCGAGCTGGGTCGACAGCGTGTCGAACCACCCGTCGACGAGGTGGCGGCGCACGGTGCGGCCGAGCGCCGTGTAGAGGTCGGTGGGGGTCGCCGTGCGGAGGCTCACGCCCTGCTCGTGGAGCAGCTGGTCGCGGAACTCGGCAGCGAAGGATTCGGCGGACGGGAGCGCTGGCGTGCTGGTCACGCTCCTACCGTAGCGACGCCCACCGCGCCCTGCCGAGGTTCGGGCCCCTACGATCGGTCCCATGGACGGACCTCAAGGCCTCGACCTCGCCCGGGACAAGATGCGTGACGCGGGAGTTCCCGACGTCGCGATCAAGGTCTTCGAGCACGGCTACCACCTGCTCGAGGAGGGAGCCACGGGCATCCTGCCCGAGTCCGACGTCGAGCCGCTGGCTGACGTCGGCCGCGCCGCCGACCTCGACGTCGACGACGACGCCGCCCGCGGGGCGCTGGCCCTCACCGCGCTCGTCAAGCTCAACGGGGGCCTCGGCACCTCGATGGGCATGGACCGCGCCAAGTCGCTCCTGCCGGTCCGCGGCGACCTGACGTTCCTCGACGTGATCGCGCGGCAGGTCCTCGCCGCGCGGGAAGAGTCGGGCGCACGGCTCCCGCTCGTCCTCATGAACAGCTTCCGGACCCGGGACGACACCCTCGCCGCGCTCGGGCGCTACCCCGGGCTCCCCGTCGACGGCGTGCCCCAGGACTTTCTCCAGAACCGCGAGCCCAAGCTGCGCGCCGACGACCTCACGCCCGTCGAGTGGCCGGACGACCCCGAGCTCGAGTGGTGCCCGCCGGGGCACGGCGACCTGTACACCGCCCTCCAGACGTCCGGGGTCCTGGACGCGCTGCGCGCCGCGGGCTTCCGCTATGCGGCGGTCTCGAACGCCGACAACCTCGGCTCCGCCCCCTCGGCCGCCATGGCGGGCTGGTTCGCGTCGACCGGCGCGGGCTTCGCCGCCGAGGTGGCGCGGCGTACCCCCGCCGACCGCAAGGGCGGCCACCTCGTCGTGCGCGCGGACGACCACCGGATCGTGCTGCGCGAGACGTCGCAGGTGGCCGACGAGGACAAGGACGCGGCGTCCGACATCGAGCGCCACGCCTTCTTCAACACCAACAACCTCTGGCTCGACCTCGACCGGCTCGCCGACCTCCTCGCCCAGCACGACGGCGTGCTGCCCCTGCCGCTCATCCGCAACGAGAAGAACGTGGACCCGGCCGACGCCTCCTCGCCGCGCGTCGTGCAGATCGAGACGGCCATGGGCGCCGCGATCGAGCTGTTCGAGGACGCCGTGGTGATCGAGGTGGGCCGCGAGCGGTTCCTCCCGGTCAAGACGACCGACGACCTGCTGCGGCTGCGCTCCGACGTGTACGCCCTCGGCGACGACGGCACGGTCCGCGCGACCGTCCCCGAGCCGGACATCACGCTCGACCCTGAGCACTTCAAGACCGTCGCCGACTTCGACGCGCGGTTCCCGCACGGGGTCCCGTCGCTCGTGCTCGCCGAGTCCCTGACCGTCGAGGGCGACTGGACGTTCGGGGCCGACGTCTCCGTGGTCGGCCCCGCCCGGCTCCGGCCCCCCACGGACGGAGGGCCCGGGACCGTGCCCGACGACGCCACGGTCGGTGCCGACGGCGTCGTGGAGCCCGAGGCCAAGCGCGAGGTCCCGGTGGACCTGTCCGACGTGGAGGACGCGGCGCCGACGGTCTGAGCACGCGCGCCTGTGGTGACGCGTCCGTGGCTGGGGCGAGCGGTTCGTGCTGGGGCGGCCGGGGCGGGAGGGGTGCGCGCGGTCTTCCATCCGGCTGCTCGTCCCTCGCGGCCTCCCGCCAGTCCCCCCACGACCGCGCGCACCCCTCCCGCCCCGCCCTTCGCCGTCGTCTCGCCTCCACAGGCGGCTGGCTTCCCGCCAACCCCGCGACGGCGGCACGTGCGTCGAGTACGAGGTTTCTCGCCGAACGGAAGCCACAACCCCTCGGTCTCGACGACAACCCTCGACCTCGGCGCGGGGGTGACCCGTCACCGTGCCGAGCATGCGGTCGGTGATCTTCGCGGCGCCGACCATGCGCGCAGACCCCTTCTCGGCGTCGAGCATGTGCGTGTTCGCATGGTCGGCGGGGCGGGTGGTGCCCGCACCCGCCCGCGGACCCGACCACGGGTGCGGACCCGACCACAATCGCGCACACGAAAGGGCCGGGGCGGTCCGATGACCACCCCGGCCCTTCGTTCACCCGGCCCGGGAGCCGGCTGCCGTCAGTCGGCCTGCCGCGGGGGAGCGGACGGGCCGCTCGGCGCGTCGTCGGCCGAGCCGTCGGGCGTCACGCCCACGCTGACCGTCTCGGGTGCGGCCGGGGCCCCGCCCTCGACCAGCTCGGGCTCGCCGTGCCCGCCCTTCGGCGGCGCCGCGACGGCCTCGCCGCGCGCGACCATGCCGGCGTGCTCCGACAGCTTGAGCTGCGGGAGGAAGAACGCCATCACGAGCGCCAGGACGCCGATCGGCACGAGGTACCAGAACGTCGGCGCGAGCGCGTCCACGTAGGCGTTGAGCACGCCCGAGTGGACGGGCTCGGGGAGCTGCTTGACGACGTCGGGCGTCAGGGACGAGGCACCGCCGCCCGCGGGAGCACCGCCGGCCTGCGTGAACACGTCGTTGAGCCGGTCGGTCAGGCGGGACGTGAAGAGCGTGCCGATCACGGCGATGCCGAGCGTGGCGCCGATCTCGCGGAAGTACGAGTTCGCGCTGGTCGCGACGCCGATCTCGTGCGGGTCGACCGAGTTCTGCACGGCCAGGATGATGTTCTGCATCACCAGGCCGATGCCGAGGCCGAACACGAAGATCATCGCGCCGAACACGAGCAGCGTGGTGTCCACCGCGAGCGTGGTGAGCCACGCCAGGTCGGCCGTGGCGATCGCGAGACCGACGATCGGGTACATCCGGTACTTGCCGCGCTTGGCGATGAGGGCACCGGACACGATCGCCGCGCCCATCATGCCGACCATCATCGGGATGAGGAGCAGGCCGGACGCCGTGACGCCCTCGCCCTTGACGATCTGCAGGTAGGTCGGCAGGAACTGGATCGCCGCGAACATGCCGGCGCCGATCACGAAGCCGATCGCCGTCGTCAGGGTGAACGTGCTGTTCTTGAAGAGGCGCAGCGGGAGGATCGGGTCGTCCGCGCGGAGCTCGACCAGGACGAACACGAGGGCCAGCACGATCGTCGCGATGAGCGTCGACATGAGGCCTGCGGAGCCCCAGTCGTAGCCGGTCGTGTTGGACAGGCTGGGCCAGGAGGCGACGACGATGATGCCCGTGGTCGCGAGCGCCATGGTGACGGTGCCGAGCCAGTCGACGCGCTTGGTCGCGTGGTGCGACGGCAGGCGCAGCGCCTTGAAGGCGACGATGAACGCGATGATGCCGATCGGGACGTTGATCCAGAAGCACCAGCGCCAGCCGGGGCCCTCGGTGAACCAGCCGCCGAGCAGCGGGCCGGCGACGGCCGCGAGGCCGAAGATGCCGCCCATGGGGCCCATGTACTTGCCACGGTCCTTGGCGGGGACGATGTCCGCGATGATCGCCATGGCGAGGATCGCGAGCCCGCCGCCGCCGACGCCCTGGAGGCCGCGGAAGAACACGAGCTCGCCGAACGAGGTGGACATGCCGGCGCCCGCGGACGCGACGGTGAACACGCCGATCGCGACGAGGAACAGCCACCGGCGGCCCCAGACGTCGCCGAACTTGCCGTAGAGCGGCATGACGATCGACATGGCGAGCAGGTAGGACGTGGCGAGCCACGCCTGGTGCTCGACGCCGTGCAGCTCGCCGACGATCGTCGGCATCGCCGTGGACACGATCATCTGGTCGAGCGAGGACAGGAACATGCCCGCGATGAGCGCGGAGAAGATGACCCAGATGGTGCGCTGGGTGAGGACGACCACAGGCCCGGCGGGCTCCGGGGCGCCGCCGGCGGCCGCCTGGGCGGCCGGCGCGGATTCGGTCGGGGAGGACAACGTGACTCCAGGGTGTCGGGGAACGGGGGCTGGGGGGCGTCGCACCGGGTGGACCCGGCGCGACGTGTCGGCTCATCGGGTGAGCCGTGGTCGGTGTGCGGTTCTCGGGCCGCTGTGGGGGGCGGCGGCCGGTCAGGGGGCGAAGATCCCGCGGAGCTGGTCGACGGCGGCGGGCAGGTGGTCGGCGAGCTCGCCCTCCTCGCCGCTCGCGGCCCACAGCTGGTGGGTGAGCCGCACGAACGACATCACGAGGAACGCGCCGACCTCGCCGTCGAGCGGCCGGTCGTCGAGCCCGGTCTCGCCCCGTCGCCGGAACAGCTCGGCGGCGCTGGCCATGTCCCGCTCGAAGCGCCACAGCTGACGTGCGAGCAGCCGCGGCTCGCCGCGCACGAGCTCGCCCTTGTGGTGCATCTCGTCGTGACGGAAGTCGTGCGCCGCGAGGACGCTCGCCACCAGTGTCACGAGGTCGTCCAGGAGAATTCCGGTCGGCCCGCCGGCGGCGAAGCGCTCGCCTGCCGCCGGGTCGACGACGTCCTCGCTCCAGCCGAGCGCGGCGTCCTCCTTGGTCTCGAAGTAGTTGAAGAAGGTGCGTCGTGCCACGCCGGCCCGCTCGCAGATGTCCTCGACCGTGGCGCCGTCGAGGCCGTGCTCCGCCACGAGCGCCTGCGCGGACGCGATCAGCGCGCGACGTGTGGCGCGCTTCTTGCGTTCGCGGGTGCCGAGCTCCGGCGCCGTGCCCGGTTCGGCGGGCGCGGGGGCGACGGGCTCGGCCAGCTCGGCGGCAGCGGGGGACATGCGTCAATTCTTGCACCCGGTGCACGCATGCACCGGGTGCATTTTCCGCCGGGAGCGCGTGACCTTGGTCACACGGGGCGGCGCGAGCCTCAGGCCGACGCGGGGATCGTGGCCGCGTGGACCCCGGCGACGGCCGCGGCGACGAACGACGCGGGGTCGGCGTCGAGCCCGCGCCCCATGGTGGACAGGCCGACCGGGCTGCGTCCGAGCGCGGCCAGCAGGTCCGCGTCGGCAGGGACGTCGACGAGGCGGTGCCTCGCCGGGACGCCCGCGAGCGCCGCCGCCTGCTCACGCACGCGCTCCGCCAGGCCGGTGGGCCAGGCGGCGGCGACGTCGTCGTCGGGCACGGGGACGGGGACGTCCGCGGGCGCCAGCGCGACGCGCCCGTACGCCGTGAGGGAGTGGTGCGAGACGCCGCGGTGCCTGTCGCGCGCGTCGGCCCCGGAGACCCGCAGCGAGGCCACGGCCCGGCCGCCGAGCGTCGCGGCGGCGTTCACGGCCTCGCCTGCGGCCACTCCGGAGAAGCCCCACCGGGTGCCCGTGCCGAGGTTCCCGGGGCCCTGGGCGACGACGACGAGCTCGGCGCCCGCGACGTGGCGCGCGGCCAGCAGGCCGGTGTGGACGGTCACGGCCTCGAGGTCGCCGCCGAACGCCTGGCCGACCGTCACGCTCGCGTCCAGCCAGCGGGCCTCGCGCAGCCCGGCGACGGTCCGCGAGAAGGCCGCGGGCAGCGCGCCGCCGTCGGTCATCACGTAGACGGCCCGCGGAGGACGGCGCCCGGCGACCTCGGCGGCGTGGCGTGCCCCCGCGAGGACGGCGGGCAGGGCCGAGTGCAGGTCGGCGACGACGACGGGCAGCCCGGCGAGGTCGTCGGCGTCGCGCAGGACGTCGTGGTGCGGGGACTCCTGCTCGTCGACGCCGAGGACGAGCGTCTGCAGGGGCGTGTACCGGGCCTTGACGAGGTGGCCGGGGCCGGGGGGCGGGTCGGCGGGGAGCTCGTCGGCCGGCGCGACGACCAGCGCGTAGCCGCCCGTCCCGAGGCCCCGGCGCAGCGCCCCGATGTTGAGGAGCACGCGCGAGCCCGGCGCGGGCGAGCCCACGAGCCCGGTGTAGGCGAGGGCCCGGACGTCGGCCGCGGGGGGGTCGGCACCACCGGCGGCGGGGGGATCGGCGACCAGCCGGACCGTCAGCTCCAGGGCGCCGGGCCAGCTCCGCCCGTGCGACACCACCGTCCCCGAGCGCCACGTGATCACACGGCAACGCTACAGCCCGCTAGCGTGGTGCCGATGCCCTCTCAGATCCCGCCGGCCGAACGCCTGCTCAACCTCGTGATCGCGCTCGTCAACGCGCCCTCGTCGCTGAGCAAGCAGCAGGTGCGCACCTCCGTGGCCGGGTACGGCGACGCGCCGTCGCCCGACGCGTTCGAGCGCATGTTCGAGCGCGACAAGGACACGCTGCGCGAGCTCGGGATCCCCGTGCTCACCGTGGACGCGGGCGGCCACAGCGACGACGTGGGCTACCGGGTCGACCTCGACGCCTACACGCTGGCGCCGGTCGACCTCACGTCCGCCGAGCTGGGCGTGCTCTCGCTCGCCGCACAGTTCTGGCAGGACAAGACCCTGCGGACCGACACCGCGCGAGCCCTGACGAAGCTGCGGGCCGCGGGTCGGGGAGACCCGGGCGTCGGGGACGCGGGGACGGACGTCGTCGCGGGGCTGACCCCGCGGGTCCGCGCCGCCGGGCGCGCGTTCGGGCCGCTCCTCGACGCGATCCAGGACCGGCGGCCCGTGCGGTTCACCTACCGGGCCGCGTCGACGGGCGAGGTGCGCGAGCGCGAGCTGGAGCCGTGGCGGCTCGCCGCGCGCCGCGGCGGCTGGTACGTGCTCGGCCGCGACCGCGACCGGGACGCGCCCCGCGCGTTCCGGCTGAGCCGCATCGAGGGAAGCGTGCGTGCGAGCGGTGCGGCGCGCTCGTTCGAGCCGCCCGCCGAGGTCGACGTCGACGCCTTCCTCTCCGGCCGCGGCGGCAGCGAGCGGCTCGCCCGCCTCGCGGTCGTGCCCGAGCGTGCAGGCGCGGTGCGCGCCCGCGCAACGCGGCCCGAGCGAGCGGCCGACGACGTCGCCGAGGACCCCGTGACCGCCGACGGGCGCGACGTGCTGGAGGTGCCGTTCACGAGCCTCGCCGGCTTCGCGTCCGAGCTCGCGGGGTACGCCGACGCCGTCGTGGTCCTCGACCCCCCGGACCTGCGGGACGCGGTCGTCGTGCGCCTGCGCACCGCCGCCGGCCTCGACGCCGGCGAGCGCGAGAACGGGCAGGGACAGGGGGTGGACCGTGGCTGAACGCGCCGACGAGCGCCTCGTGCGTCTCCTCGGGATGGTCGCCTACCTCGACGCCGCGGGCGCGGTGACCGTCGACGACCTCGCCCGGCGGTTCGGCGTCTCGCCGCAGCAGGTGCTCGACGACGTCGACGCGCTCTGGGTGTCCGGGACGCCCGGCTACTGGCCCGACGACCTGCTCGACTTCGACGCCGTCGCGCGCGAGCGCGGCGTCGTGCGGCTGGTCGAGGCCCGGGGGATGACGCGGCCGCTGCGCCTCGGCACCCGCGAGGCCGTGGCGCTCGTCGCGGCGCTGCGCGCGCTGCGCTCCGCGGTCGCGACCGCAGGGCCGGGCGCGCGGTCCGTCGTCGACTCCGCCCTCGAGAAGCTCACCGACGCGACGGGCGAGGCCGCGGCCGCGGTCGACGTGGAGCTCGCCCTCGAGGGCGACCCGGCCGTCGCCGCGACCGTGCGCGACGCGCTCGTGCGGGGCCGCCGGCTCCGGATCCGCTACGTGACGGCCGCCGACGTCTCGAGCGAGCGCGACGTCGACCCGCTGCGGCTCGTCACGCAGGACGAGCACTCGTACCTGCTCGCCTGGTGCTACCGGTCGCAGGACCAGCGCACCTTCCGGCTCGACCGGATCCTCGAGGCCCAGGTGCTCGACGTGCCCGTCGAGTCGCACGGCGACCCGCGCGCCGGTGCCCTCGAGCGGGTCGCCTTCGTCCCGGACGATTCGGCCGAGCTCGTGACGATCGTGTTCGACTCGCCGGCCCGGTGGGTCGCCGAGGAGGTGCCCACCGAGTCGGTCCGCAACCGCGAGGACGGGACCTTCGAGGTGACGCTGCGCGTCGCGGACCCCGTCTGGCTGCGGCACCTGCTGCTCCAGCAGGCCCGGCACGTCCGTTCGGTCGAGCCGTCCTGGCCCGCCGTCGACGTGGCGGAGGCCGCGCGCGCGGCGCTCGGCGCCTACGCTCGGCTGGGACAGGGCTCGGACCTCGACGGCGACGCAGGCGACGCCGGAGGCGCCCGCGGCAACGACAGCGACAGCGACGGAGAGGTGCGGGCATGACCTGGTGGACGCTCGTGTGGTGGGTTCTCGCGCTCGGCGCGGTCGCGACGTTCGCGCTCGTGGGGCTGCGCCTGTGGCGCGCCGGGAGGGGCCTGCTGCGGGAGCTGTCCGCCGCGGGGCGCGCGTTCGAGGACCTGTCCCGCAGCATCGACGCCGCCACTGCCGCCCAGACGGCGGCGCAGGAGGAGATCCGCCCGACGCTGTTCGACGATCCTGCGGAGCACCGCGCGCGGATCCTCACGCTGCGCCTCGAGCGCGACGAGCGCCGCGCCCGCCGCCGCGCGTCGCACCGGGCGACCTACGAGCGGTGGAGCGCGTTCAACCGCTGAGCCGCTGACCTGGGACGGCGCGGCCCGGGCCCGACCCCGGTCGCACAGGCCCTACGATGGGGTCAGCGGTCCGGCGAGGAGGCCGCGACGGCCGGCCCACCGGGCCGTCGATCCATCAGGGAGTGGTGTCGCTGTGAAGCCCTGGCACGTCATCGTCTTGCTCGTCGTCGTGCTGCTGTTGTTCGGGGCGCGTCGTCTCCCCGACCTCGCGAAGAGCGTCGGGCAGTCGATGAAGATCTTCAAGAACGAGGTCAAGGACCTCACCGAGGACTCGGCGCCGTCGCAGACGCCCGCCCAGCCCGCGGCGCTGCCGCCGTCGGCCCAGGCCACCGCCCAGCCGACCGCGCCGGCCCAGCCCGCGCAGCCCCAGCCGGCGCCCGCGCCTGGCCTGCTGTACGAGCGTGAGCCGCACGTCACCCCGAGGACGGACCCTGTCGCGTCCCCGAGGGACGACGCGACGCCCCCGAGCTGACGGTGGCGCGCAGCTCACGCCGCGCCAACCCCGACGGACGGATGCCGCTGCTCGCGCACCTGCGCGAGCTGCGCAAGCGCGTCGTGCTCGCGGCGCTCGGCCTCGTGGTCGGCGCCGTCGTCGGGTGGGTCTGCTACACCCCGGTGTTCGAGGCGCTCCAGCGCCCCCTGCTCGACGCCGCCGCGTCCGCCGGCAAGGACGTGCGCCTCAACTTCACGGGGCTCGCGAGCGCCCTCGACATGCAGATCAAGGTCTCGCTGTTCCTGGGCGTGATCATCACGAGCCCGTGGTGGCTCTACCAGCTCTGGGCGTTCATCACCCCGGGGCTGACCCGCAAGGAGCGGCGGTACGCGGTCGGCTTCCTGGGTGCGGCGGTGCCGCTGTTCGCCGGCGGCGCGTTCATGGCCTGGCTCATGCTGCCCCGTGCGGTGACGATCCTCACGGACTTCGTGCCCGACGGCGCGAGCAACATCACCGACGCCCAGGGCTACCTGAGCTTCGTCATGCGGCTGATCCTCGCGTTCGGGATCGCCTGCGTCCTTCCGGTGGTGCTGGTGGCGCTGAACTTCGTGGGCCTCATGAGCGCGCGCGCGATGCTCGCGGGCTGGCGGTGGGCGGTGTTCCTCGTCTTCCTGTTCTCGGCGGTCATGACGCCGACGCCGGACGCGATCACGATGATCATCGTCGCGATCCCGATGTGCCTGCTCTTCTTCGCCGCCGTCGGCGTGAGCGCGCTCCACGACCGCCGCGTCGCGGCCGACGACGCCGAGCGGCTCGCCGCGTGAGCCCACGCGTCCTCGGCGTGGTCGTGAACCCCACGGCCGACCGAGGTCACGCGGACCGGGCCGGCGTCCGCGCGCTCGCCCGCCTGCGCGAGCGGGGCCACGAGGTGCGGGTGCTGTCGGGGGCCACCTTCGACGACGCCCTCGCCCGGTCCCGCGCCGCCGTCGCGGACGGGCTCGACGCGCTCGTCGTCGTCGGCGGGGACGGCATGGTGCACCTGGGGGCGAACGCGTGCGCGGGCGGCGGGACGCCGCTCGGCATCGTCGCCGCCGGGTCCGGGAACGACTACGCCGGCGCCCTGGGGCTGCCGGTGCGCGACGTCGACGCCGCGGTTCGGGTGCTGCTCGACGCGCTCGACGCCGGCCCGCGCGTCGTGGACGCGGCGCAGGTCACGGCGGACGGGACCGGCGAGCCGCGCTGGTTCTGCGGCGTGCTGTCGGCGGGGCTCGACGCCGCGGTGAACGCGCGGGCCAACGCGATGCGCCGGCCGCGCGGCCGCTCCCGGTACGCCCTGGCCGCGCTCCGGGAGCTGGCGCGCTTCCGGCCCTTCGGCTACCGGATCACGATCGAGTCGCGCGCCGACGACGGCGCCACCGTCACCTCCGTCTGGGAGTCGCCCGGGACACTGGTCGCGGTCGCGAACGGCCCGGCGATCGGCGGCGGGATCCGTATCGCGCCGGACGCCCGCGTCGACGACGGCGAGCTCGACCTGGTCCTCGCGGGACCCCTGTCGCGGCAGGGCGCGCTGCGGGTCTTCCCGCTGACGTACACGGGTCGGCATGTCGGGCACCCGGTGGTGGACGTGCGGCGCGTCGTCCGGGTGCGGCTCGAGCCGACCACGGCGGGCGTGGCGCCGCCGCCCGCGTTCGCCGACGGCGAGCCGGTCGGCCCGCTGCCACGCGAGGTGCGGGTCGTCCCCGGCGCGCTGCACGTCCTCGCGCCGCGCCCGTCCTGACGGCTCCACCCGGGCCTCGCGCCAGGCCCGCCGGCACCCCCGGGGTCGCCCCCGCCCCGTAGGCTGGCGGCATGGCCGCTGACCCCGACATGCTGTCCCCGGCGGAGCGGTACGCCGCGTCACGCGAGCGCGAGGCCCGGCGCCGCGCGCGCGGCGGCGGGAACCAGCTCGAGGAGTTCCGCGAGCTCCTCGGCTTCACGCTCGACGACTTCCAGGTGCGCGGTTGCGAGGCGCTGGAGGAGGGGCGAGGCGTGCTCGTCGCGGCCCCGACCGGGGCGGGCAAGACGGTCGTGGGGGAGTTCGCCGTCCACCTGGCCGTGACGTCCGGCCGCAAGGCGTTCTACACGACGCCCATCAAGGCGCTGTCGAACCAGAAGTACAACGACCTCGTGCGCCGGTACGGCGTGGGCCAGGTCGGGCTGCTCACGGGCGACACGACGATCAACGGCGAGGCGCCCGTCGTGGTGATGACCACCGAGGTGCTCCGCAACATGCTGTACGCGGGCTCGCGCACCCTCGACGGGCTGGCGTTCGTCGTGATGGACGAGGTGCACTACCTCGCCGACCGGTTCCGCGGGCCGGTCTGGGAGGAGGTCATCATCCACCTCGCCGACGACGTCCAGCTCGTCTCGCTGTCGGCGACCGTCTCCAACGCCGAGGAGTTCGGCGAGTGGCTGGAGATGGTCCGCGGCGACACGGCCGTCGTCGTCTCCGAGCACCGGCCCGTGCCGCTGTGGCAGCACGTGCTGGCCGGGCGGGGCGCCGGGGGCGGACCCACGGCGGGCCCGCGGCTCCTCGACCTGTACGCCGGTTCGGTGGACCCCACCGATCCCGGCGTGAACCCTCCCATCAACCCCGAGCTCCTCGCCGTCTTCCGGTCGGCGCGCGGGCTCGAGGGGACGGCGCCACCGCGCGGGCGTGGCCGCCGCGGCCCGGGCGACCGCGGGTACCGCGGAGGTGGGGGAGCCCGCGGCGGGGCGGGCCGGCGCGGGGCCCCGCGCTTCGCGGTCGTCGACGCCCTCGACGAGGACGGGCTGCTGCCCGCGATCTACTTCATCTTCTCGCGCGCCGGCTGCGAGGACGCCGTCGGGCAGTGCCTCGCCGCCGGGCTCCGGCTGACGTCGCCGCAGGAGGAGGCCGAGATCCGGCTCGTCGTGGAGGAGCGCTCCGCGACCATCCCGGGCGAGGACCTCGAGGTGCTCGGGTACCACTCCTGGGTCGAGGCGCTCGCCCGGGGGATCGCCGCCCACCACGCGGGCATGCTGCCGCTGTTCAAGGAGACCGTCGAGGAGCTGTTCAGCCGCGGGCTGGTCAAGGCGGTGTTCGCGACGGAGACGCTCGCGCTCGGGATCAACATGCCGGCGCGCTCGGTCGTGCTCGAGAAGCTCGTCAAGTGGGACGGCTCGCAGCACGTCGACGTGACGCCCGGCGAGTACACCCAGCTCACCGGGCGGGCGGGGCGGCGCGGGATCGACGTCGAGGGCCACGCGGTGGTCGTCGACCACCACGGGCTCGACCCCGTCGCGCTCGCCGGGCTCGCGTCCAAGCGCCTGTACCCGCTGCGCTCGAGCTTCCATCCGACCTACAACATGTCGGTCAACCTCGTCGCGCAGGTGGGCCGGGACCGGGCGCGCGAGGTGCTGGAGACGTCGTTCGCGCAGTTCCAGGCCGACCGGGGCGTCGTCGGGCTCGCCAAGCAGGCGCAGGCCCACGCCGAGGCGCTGCAGGGCTACGAGAAGGCCATGACGTGCGACCGCGGCGACTTCGCCGAGTACCTCGGGATCCGCCGCAGGATCGGGGCGCGCGAGGCGGAGCTGTCCCGCTCGGCGTCGGCCGGCCGGCGGGCGGAGGTCGCGGCGGCGTTCGAGAAGCTCCGCCCCGGGGACGTCGTCGAGGTGCCCTCGGGGCGCCGCGCGGGCTACGTCGTCGTGGTCGACCGGGGGCGCGGCGGCGGGTTCGACGGACCCGGCCCGACGGTGCTGACGAGCGAGGGCCGCGCCAAGCGCCTGACCCTCGCCGACGCGCCGGCTGGCATCGCGGTGGTCGGGACCGTGCGGGTCCCCAAGGGCTTCAACGTGCGCAACGCCCGGCAGCGCAAGGACGTGGTCTCCTCGATGCGCAACGCGCTCGCCGAGGGCCGGACCCCGCCGGGCGCCGAGCGGCGCGGCGCGGGCAGGCGCGGCCGCGCGAGCACCGCCGCCGACGACGCCGAGCTGGCCCGCCTGCGCGCGGCCCTGCGCGCGCACCCGTGCCACGGCTGCCCGGACCGCGAGGACCACGCCCGCTGGGGCGAGCGCTACGAGCGTCTGGCGAACGAGCACCGGGCCCTCGTGCGGCGGATCGAGTCGCGGACCGGCTCGATCGCGGCGGTGTTCGACCGGACCTGCGACGTCCTGCTCGAGCTCGGGTACCTCGCCGCCGACGAGGACCGCGCGCCCGGCGAGCTGCGCGTGACGCAGGACGGCCGCTGGCTGCGCCGCCTGTACGCCGAGAACGACCTCCTGCTCGCCGAGTGCCTGCGCCGGCACGCGTGGGACGACCTCGACGCCGCGGGCCTCGCTGCGGCCGTCTGCGCCGTGGTCTACGACGGCCGCCGCGACGACGGGAGCGAGCCGTACGTGCCCGGCGGCCCGGACGGGCGGCTGGCCCGCGCGCTCGACGCGACGACGCGGATCTGGTCGCGCCTCGGCGACCTCGAAGCGGCCCACCGCATCGACGCGACCAAGCGGCTCGACCTCGGGCTCGTCGCGGCCGTCCACCGCTGGGCGAACGGCCGCCGGCTCGACGCGGTGCTGCAGGGTTCGGAGATCGCTGCGGGCGACTTCGTGCGCTGGTGCAAGCAGGTGGTCGACGTGCTGGACCAGATCGCCCAGGCGGCGCCGAGCTCTGCGCTGCGGACCACGGCGCGGGACGCGCAGCACGCGCTCCTGCGCGGGGTCGTCGCGTACTCGTCCGTCTGACCGGTCGTCCCGCCCCGGCGCGCCGGTCCGGATAGGGTCGGGCGGTGACCTCGATCCTCTACCGGGGCGGCGTCGTCCACTCGCCCCAGGACCCCTTCGCGGAGGCCGTGCTCGTCGACGACGGCGTCGTCGCGTGGGTCGGCGCGAACGACACCGCCGACGGCTTCGCCGCCCGCGCCGACCGCGTCGTCGAGCTCGACGGCGCCCTCGTGACCCCGGCGTTCGTCGACGCCCACGCGCACGTCCTCGAGACCGGCCTCGCCGCCGTGGGCGTCGACCTCGGCGCCGGCGCCGGGGTGGCGTCGCCGGCGGACGCCCTCGCGCGCCTTCGGGACGCCGCGGTCGACCTCGACGCGCGCTCGGGCGAGGTGCTGCTCGCGCACGGCTGGGACGACAGCGCCTGGGGTGACGCCGGGCCGTTCACCCGGGCCGAGCTCGATGCCGCCTGCGGCAGCGCGCCCGTCTACGCGGGCCGGGTCGACGGGCACTCGGCCGTGGTCAGCACCGCGCTCGCGGAGCGCGCGGGGGCGGTCGGCGCCCCCGGCTGGTCCGACGACGGCCTCGTCCGCGAGCAGGCCTACGACCGCGCACGGGAGGTGGCCCGCGACCTCGCGCCGGTCCGCCGCACGGCGCTCTACCGCGCGGTCCTGGAGGAGGCAGCCCGGCGCGGGATCGTCGCGCTGCACGAGATGAGCACGCCCGCCGCCGACACGCGTGCCGGCCTGCGCGAGCTCCTCGCGCTGACGGCCGACGCGGAGTCCGGTCTGCCGCTGGTCGTGGGTTACCGCGCCGAGCTGTGCTCGACGCCCGACGACGCGCGCGCCCTCCTGGCCGACGTCCCGGGTCTCGCCGGGATCGGCGGGGACCTGACCGTCGACGGCTCGTTCGGCTCGCGCACCGCCGCCGTGCGGGCGCCGTACCGGGACGACCCGGCACGCGGCAACGGCACCCTGTTCCTGGGCGCGCAGGAGATCTGCGACCACCTGGTGGCGGTCGCGGCCGCCGGGGTGCCGGGCGGCTTCCACGTGATCGGTGACCGTGGCATGGACGAGTTCCTCCTGGGCCTCGAGATCGCCGCCGAGGTGCACGGCCAGCAGGCCGTCGCCGCGGGTCGGCACCGCCTGGAGCACGCGCTCCTCGTGGACGCCAAGGCCCTCGCGGCCATGCTCGTGTTCGGGCTGAGCGTGAGCGTCCAGCCCGCCTTCGTCACCGCATGGGGCGGCCCGGACGGCATGTACGCGGAGCGCCTGGGCGCGACCCGCGCGGCGGACCTGAGCCCGCTGGCCGACCTCGCGGCGTCGGGCGTGCCGCTCGCGTTCGGGTCCGACACCCCCGTGACGGCGCTCGACCCGTGGGCCGGCGTCCGCGGCGCGGTGTTCCACCCCGAGCCCGAGCAGCGTCTGTCGGCCCGCGCGGCGTTCAACGCGCACACGCGCGGCGGGTGGCGGATCGCCGGCCTCGACGGCACCGGGGCGGGCCAGCTGCGCGTGGGTGCGCCCGCGCACCTGGCGGTCTGGGACGCCGAGCACCTCACGGTGCAGGCGGCGCCCGGCAGCATGTCGTCGTGGAGCGCCGAGGCGCGCGCGGGCACGCCCCTGCTGCCCGACCTGGACCCGGAGCTCCCGACGCCGCGCTGCCTCCAGACCGTACGAGCCGGCGTGGTGCTGCACGACGAGCTCGGGTGAGCGGAACGATCCGTCCCGGTGCCCCGTTCCTCTTGAACCCGGGGAGCGGGGCGCGTTAGGTTCGGACGGTGTGCAGGCCTGGGGGTCCCGGCGGCGACGGCCACATCGAACGTCACAGCGAGAAGTTTCGCCACGTCCCGCCCGGAACAGCTCACAGCGCTCAGGTCGGCTCGCGCGTTCAGTAGAAAACGTGCACGGCGGGTGGCAGCCGTGAACGGCACGAAGGACGCGCGAGCCGGCCGGCATCTGCCGGAACCGCCCCCACCTGCGTGACGTACCCTTCACGGGTGCCACGCTCGTCACCGCCTCCGGCCCCCGGCCGGATCCTCTCGCTCGTCCTCGCTGCAGCAGGTGGCGGAGCCCTCTTCCTCGCGTTCCCCGACGCCGACGTCTGGGGCCTGGTGTTCGTCGCCGTCGCCCTCCTGTACGTCGCCCTGCAGCGGCGCGGGACGTGGTGGAACGGCCTCGTCGGGCTCGTGTTCGGGCTCGCGTTCTTCCCGGCGCACCTGTGGTGGTCGGACGTCGCCGCGGGCGTCGTGGCGTGGCTGGCGCTCAGCGTGGCGTCGGCGCTCTTCCTCGGCCTCCTCGGCGTGGCGTGGGGCCTCGCCCGGGGGCTGCGCCCCCTGTCCCGCGCCGGGTGGTGGGACGCGCTGGCGTTCCCCGTGCTGTTCACGGGCGTCGAGGCGTTCCGGTCCGCGTGGCCCTGGGGCGGCTTCCCGTGGGGCCGGCTCGCCTTCAGCCAGGTCGACTCGCCGATCGGGCGGCTCGCTCCGCTCGGCGGCACGGTCCTGGTGTCGTTCGTGGTCGCCGTCGTCGGGACGCTGCTCGGGATCGTGACGCTGCGGGCCGTCCGGCTGCGCCTCGTCGGCGTCGTCGTCGGCACGGCGGCCGCGTTCGTGCTGGTCGTCGCCCCGCTCAGCGTCGGGCTCGACGTCCTGCCGCAGGCCGGACAGCTCAAGGTCGGGATGGTCCAGGGCAACGTCTCCAAGCCCGGGGCGAGCGCCTTCGACAACGCCGGCGAGGTCCTGCGCAACCACCTCTCGGGCACCTACGACCTGCTCGACCACGTGCAGCCCGGCGACCTCGACATGGTGATCTGGCCGGAGAACGGCTCGGACTACGACCCGCAGCAGTACGCGGACGTCGGGCAGGCGATCACGGAGGCCGCGCAGGCCGTCGGCGCGCCGATCCTCGTGGGCGCCCAGGAGTACCCGAAGACGGGCGGCCGGTACAACGTGTCGCTGCTGTGGGACCCCCAGAAGGGCGTGATCGACCGGTACGTCAAGCAGCACCCCGTGCCGTTCGGCGAGTACATCCCGCTCCGGAGCTTCGTCCGGCACTTCTCCTCGTCGGTCGAGGAGGTGCAGACGGACATGCTGCCCGGGCACGACCCCGCGGTGATGACGCTGCCGTCGGCGCGGCTCGGGCGCGACGTGCCGTTCTCCACGGTGATCTGCTTCGAGGTGGCCTACGACTCGATCGTCGAGCAGTCGGTGAGGCTCGGCAGCGAGGTGCTCGTCGTCCAGACCAACAACGCCTCGTTCGGGTACACCGCGGAGTCCACGCAGCAGCTCGCGATGACGCGGTTCCGCGCCATGGAGACCGGCCGCGCCGCGGTCCAGGCGTCGACCGTGGGGGTCAGCGCGGTCGTGTCGCCGAGCGGCGTCGTCCTGCAGCGGACCGGGCTCTTCGAGCCCGCACAGCTCACCGCCGACCTGCCGCTGCGCACCGACATCACGCCGGCCGTGCGGGCGGGGGAGTGGCCCGCCCGCGCCGCGGCCGCGCTTGCGGCGCTCCTGGTGGTCGGTGGGATGATCGGGTCCCTGCGTCGTGCGCGCCAGCGCCGACGCCTCCCCGGCGAGAGGTAGGCAACCGGCGTGGCCCGTGTTCTGGTCGTGACCCCGACGTACGACGAGCGTGACTCGTTGCCCGTCACGTACGAACGGCTGCGCAAGGCCGTCCCCGACGCCGACTTCCTCGTCGTCGACGACGGGAGCCCCGACGGGACCGGCGAGCTCGCCGACGGCTGGGCCGCGACGGACGACGCCGTGCACGTGCTGCACCGGAGCGGCAAGCAGGGCCTCGGCACCGCGTACATCGCGGGCTTCCGCTGGGCGCTGGACCGCGGCTACGACGTCGTCGTCGAGATGGACGCCGACGGCTCGCACCGGCCGGAGGACCTGCCGCGGCTGCTGGCCGCCCTCGAGGACCCGGCCGTGGACGGCGTCGTCGGGTCACGGTGGGTGCCCGGCGGGCGCGTCGTGAACTGGCCGCTTCGCCGCGAGGTGCTGTCCCGGGGCGCGAACACGTACACGCGGCTGGCGATGGGCATCGGTGTCCACGACGCCACCGGCGGCTTCCGCGCGTACCGCGCGGCCACGCTCAAGGCGATCGACCTCGAGACGGTGTCGTCGCAGGGCTACTGCTTCCAGGTCGACATGACGTGGCGGATCGTGCAGTCGGGCGGCCGGATCGTCGAGGTGCCGATCACGTTCGTCGAGCGCGAGGCGGGCACGTCGAAGATGAGCGGCAACATCGTCGGCGAGGCGCTCGTCAACGTGACCCGCTGGGGCGCGGAGCACCGACTCGCGCAGCTGCGCGGCCTCGTGGGCGGGGAACGCCGGCGCTGACCCTGCGTCGGCGCGACGGTACGACGAAGGCTCCCGACCCAGCAGGGTCGGGAGCCTTCGTCGTGTGCGTGCCGGCGGGCCGGCGTCCGGTCAGGCGCTGCGGCGGAGCTTGCCGGCGCGCAGGAGCTCGAGACGCTCGTCGAGGAGCTCCTCGAGCTCCTTGACGGTGCGACGCTCCAGGAGCATGTCCCAGTGGGTGCGCTGCGGCTTGGTGGCCTTGGCCTCGGGGCGCTCGGCGTCGCGCAGGAGCGCCTCCTCGCCGCACCGGCACTCCCAGGTCGGGGGCACCTCGGCCTCGACGGAGAACGGGAGGATGATGGTGTGCCCGTTGGGGCAGTCGTAGTGCGCCTGGAACCGGGGGGCGAAGTCCACGCCCTCGTCGGACTCCATGCTCTTCGCGCCGATGCTCATGCCGCGCAGCGAGCGGTCTGCCATGTCGTCCTCCACAGGATGGTCGGGTCGGTGCCGTCGGTCGGTACCAGATCAGCGCGGGCCGGGTCGGGCCCGCGGGTGCGACCACGACCGGGATACGGTCGGGGCGCACAAGCCTTCGAGGGTACCAACTCGTAACCTTGCCGGAGTGTTCCGTCCGGCGCACGTCGGGTGGTGAAGGTCCGGTGAAGGTCGGGACGTCCCGCGCCGTGGCAGGATCGGAACGTGGCCACCACGGGGGACGAGGACCGGCGTCGCACGCTCGTGCTCCTGCGCCGGGTGCGGGACCGGATCGACCGCGAGTACGCGCAGCCGCTCGACGTCGAGGAGCTCGCGCGCGGCGTGCACCTGTCCGCGGGGCACCTGAGCCGGCAGTTCAGGGCGGCGTTCGGCGAGTCGCCGTACAGCTACCTCATGACCCGGCGGATCGAGCGCGCGATGGCGCTCCTGCGCCGCGGCGACCTCACGGTCACGGAGGTCTGCTTCGCGGTGGGTTGCTCGTCGCTCGGCACGTTCAGCACGCGGTTCACCGAGCTCGTCGGGATGGCGCCCAGCGTGTACCGCGAGCGGGAGTCCGGGGCCACCGAGGGCATGCCGTCGTGCGTCGCGAAGCAGGTGACGCGACCCGTCAGGAATCGAGAAGCGGCGCCCGCCGCCCGCCCGTAGCGTGACCGGCATGGACATCACGATTCACTCCGCGCTCCTGCCCCAGGACGATCCCGAGGCCGCACTCGCGTTCTACCGGGACGCGCTCGGCTTCGAGGTGAGGAACGACGTCGGGTACAAGGGGATGCACTGGATCACCGTGGGCCCGGCCGGGCAGCCCGAGACGTCGATCGTCCTGTACCCCCCGGAGGCCGCCCCGGGCGTCACCGACGACGAGCGCCGCACCATCACCGACATGATGGCCAAGGGCACGTTCGCGTCGATCAACCTGGCGACGTCCGACGTGGACGCGCTGTTCGAGCGGGTCCAGGCGCGCGACGTCGAGGTCGTGCAGGAGCCCACCGACCAGCCGTACGGCGTGCGCGACTGCGCGTTCCGCGACCCGTCGGGGAACCTCGTCCGGATCCAGCAGGCGGCACGATGACGGAGCTCGCGGACAGCCACGACCGGATCCGGGTCCACGGGGCGCGGGTCAACAACCTCAAGGACGTGTCGGTCGAGCTGCCCAAGCGTCGCCTCACCGTCTTCACGGGACTGTCGGGGTCGGGGAAGAGCTCGCTCGTGTTCGGCACCGTCGCGGCCGAGTCGCAGCGGCTCATCAACGAGACCTACAGCGCGTTCGTCCAGGGCTTCATGCCCACCCTCGCCCGGCCGGACGTCGACGTCCTCGACGGGCTGACGACGGCGATCGTCGTCGACCAGGAGCGGATGGGGGCGAACCCGCGCTCCACGGTCGGGACGGTGACCGACGCGAACGCGATGCTGCGGATCCTGTTCAGCCGGCTCGGCCGCCCGCACCTCGGGTCGCCGCAGGCGTTCTCGTTCAACGTCGCGTCCGCGAGCGGCGCCGGCGCGATCACCGTCGAGCGGGGAGCCGCGACCGCGAAGCAGCGCGCCGAGTTCCACGTGGTCGGCGGCATGTGCCCCCGGTGCGAGGGGCGCGGCACCGTCCAGGACTTCGACCTCACCGCCCTCTACGACGACGCCAGGTCGCTCAACGAGGGCGCCCTGACGATCCCCGGCTACACGATGGACGGGTGGTACGGCCGGATCTTCCGCGGCTGCGGGTTCTTCGACGCCGACACCCCGATCCGGGACTTCACGAAGCGGCAGCTCCACGACCTCCTGTACAAGGAGCCCACGCGGATCAAGGTCGAGGGCATCAACGTCACCTACGAGGGCCTGATCCCCAAGATCACCAAGTCGATGCTCTCCAAGGACGTCGACGCGATGCAGCCCCACATCCGGGCGTTCGTCGAGCGGGCGGTCACCTTCACGACCTGCCCCGAGTGCGACGGGACGCGGCTGAGCGAGGGCGCCCGGTCCTCGAAGATCGACGGCGTGAGCATCGCGGACGCGTGCGCGATGGAGATCCGGGACCTCGCCGGGTGGGTGCGCGGGCTCCGGGAGCCCTCGGTCGCGCCGCTGCTCGGGGCGCTGGGGGAGACGCTCGACTCGTTCGTCGAGATCGGCCTCGGCTACCTCAGCCTCGACCGCCCGTCGGGGACGCTGTCCGGGGGCGAGGCGCAGCGGACCAAGATGATCCGCCACCTCGGCTCTGCGCTCACCGACGTGACCTACGTGTTCGACGAACCGTCGATCGGGCTGCACCCGCACGACATCGTCCGCATGAACGTGCTCCTGCGGCAGCTGCGTGACAAGGGCAACACCGTGCTCGTCGTCGAGCACAAGCCCGAGATGATCGCGATCGCCGACCACGTGGTCGACCTCGGCCCCGGCGCCGGCTCGGGCGGCGGGCAGATCGTCTACGAGGGGACGCTCGACGGGCTGCGCACCAGCGGCACCCTGACGGGCAAGCACCTCGACGACCGGGCGACGCTCAAGGCGTCGGTGCGTGCGCCGTCGGGCGCGCTGGAGATACGGGGCGCGAGCACGCACAACCTCCAGGACGTCGACGTCGACGTCCCCCTGGGCGTGCTCGTCGTCGTGACCGGGGTCGCGGGGTCGGGCAAGAGCTCGCTGATCACCGGGTCCGTCGTGGGACGGGATGGCGTCGTGCACGTCGACCAGACCGCGATCCGCGGATCCCGGCGCAGCAACCCGGCCACCTACACGGGCCTGCTCGACCCGATCCGCAAGGCGTTCGCCAAGGCCAACGGCGTCAAGCCCGCCCTCTTCAGCGCGAACTCCGAGGGTGCCTGCCCCACGTGCAACGGCGCCGGCGTCGTCTACACCGACCTCGGCATGATGGCCGGTGTCGCGACCGTCTGCGAGGAGTGCGAGGGCAGGCGCTTCCAGGCGTCCGTGCTCGAGTACCACCTGGGCGGCAAGGACATCAGCGAGGTGCTCGGCATGTCGGCGTCCGACGCCGAGGCGTTCTTCGCGGCGGAGGAGTCCCGCGTGCCCGCGGCGCACACGATCCTGGGGCGGATCACCGACGTCGGGCTCGGGTACCTCACGATCGGACAGCCGCTCACGACCCTGTCCGGCGGCGAGCGCCAGCGGCTCAAGCTCGCCACGCACCTGGGCGACAAGGGCGGCGTGATCGTCCTCGACGAGCCCACCACGGGGCTGCACCTCGCGGACGTCTCCCAGCTCCTCGGGCTCCTCGACCGGATCGTCGACTCGGGCAAGTCGGTCGTCGTGATCGAGCACCACCAGGCCGTCATGGCGCACGCCGACTGGATCATCGACCTGGGGCCCGGCGCGGGGCACGACGGCGGCCGCGTCGTCTTCGAGGGCACGCCCGCCGACCTCGTCGCCGCGCGGGCCACGCTCACCGGCGAGCACCTGGCGCAGTACGTCGACGCATGACGAGAGGGAGAGGCATGGAACCGCACGAGATCACCGAGATCCTGGACCGACCGGCCAGCCGGGAGCTCCTGGCCCGGGATCTGACCCGCCTGGCCTACGTCGCCGAGGACGGCACGCCCCGCAACGTCCCGATCGCCTTCAGCTGGAACGGGTCGCAGCTCGTCATGTGCACGCCGCCGAACGCGCCCAAGCTCCGCGCGCTCCGCGCCAACCCGGCCGTCGCCCTCACGATCGACACCGAGGTCCACCCGCCCCGGATCCTGCTGATCCGCGGCCGCGCAGAGCTCGACCACGTCGACGGCATCCCCGACGAGTTCCTCGAGGCCAACACGACGTACGAGATGACCGCCGAGCAGCGCGTGACGTGGGAGGCCGAGGTGCGCTCGCTCTACCGCGACGGGATGGTCCGCGTCGTCGTGACCCCCACGTGGGCCAAGCTGATCGACTTCGAGACGACGCTGCCCAGCGCGGTCGAGGAGCTGGTCCGGCAGCGCGAGGGGCGCGAGCACGGCTGAACGGCGCGCCGCCACGCGGCGGGCTACAGCGGACCGGCTTCCGCGGCTCCGTGGTTCTCGCGTCCCGGCGTCGACATCGCGGCAACGGCCCGGTGGACGTTCCCGTGCACGTGGTCGGTGCCGATCCTGTCGAGCACGCCGTCGCGCTGGAGGGTGCGACGCACCGCCGGACGCACGCCGGCCAGGCGGAGCTCCACGTCCAGCTCCCCGGCGACCCGCGCGATCTCCGCCATGGTCGCGGAGCCCTGCGCGTCGATGAAGGTGACTCCCGCCAGGTACAGGACGACGGCGCGCACGCCCGGGGCGGTCAGGGCCGCGCGCACGCCGTCCTCGAGCGTGTCCGAGGTGGCGAAGAAGACGCCGCCCTCCATCCGCAGCACCACGACGCCGGGGACGGTCTCGTCGCCCGGATGCTCGTCGAGGTCCCGGAACACCTGAGTGCCCTCCTCCCGACCCAGGGCGGTCAGCCGGGGGTGGGTCGCGACGTGCACGAGCCAGAGCAGCGAGAGCGCGATCCCGACGACGACGCCGGCCAGCACGCCGAGGACGAGGGTCGCGACGATCGCTGCCACGGCGACCCAGAAGTCGATCCGCGAGACGCGTCGCAGGCGCCGCATCTCCGGGAGGTCGATCATCCCCATGATCACGGCCTCGATGATGAGCGCGGCGAGGACCGGCTTCGGCAGGGACGAGAAGATCGGGGCGAGGACGAGCAGCGCCAGCAGGACCACGACGCCCGACGTCAGCGACGCGAGCCCCGTGCGGGCGCCGGAACGGTCGTTCAGAGAGCTCGCCGACAGGCTCGTGGACACGGGCATCCCCTGCAGCAGCCCCGCGCCGACGTTGGCCGCCGACTGGGCGACGGTGTCCTGGTCGACGTCGACCTGGTAGCGGTGCTTGGCCGCGAATGACCGGGCGTCGCCGGCCGTCTGCGAGAAGCCGATCATCACGAGCGCGAAGGCCGCGGCCAGGACCGACCCGGCGTGGTCCGCGAGGAGGCCGACGTCGGGGACCTCGACGGACGGCAGTCCGCGCGGGATGTGCCCGACGAGGGCGACCCCGTGCCCGCCCAGGTCGAACAGCACCGACGCCAGGAGACCCCCCACCACGAGCACGAGCGCGCCCGGGACCCGCGGCGCCACCCGTCGGAGGCCGAAGACCACGACGAGGGCGCACGCGCCGACCACCGCCGTCGCCACGTGCAGGTCGCCGAGCCCGGTCACCCACGACCACAGCTCCCGGAACGACGTCTTCCCCTCGGCCTCCGTCCCCGTCAGCTTGGGAAGCTCGCCGATCACCACGTCGACCGCCGCACCGAACAGGAAGCCCGTCACCACGGCGCGCGACAGGAACTGCGAGAGCCAGCCCATCCGGAACACGGCCATCACCAGGAACAGCAGCCCTGAGGTGAGCGTGATGCCCGCGACCAGCGTGGCCACGTCGTCGGCGCCGGTCACGCCCGTCGCGAGGACCGCGCCTCCCGCCACCGCCGCGAGCCCCGAGCTCGGGCCCATCGAGATCTGACGACAGCTGCCGAGGACGGCGTAGATGATCGCGCCCGCCGCGGCGGCGTACAGGCCGTTCTCCAGGGGAACGCCCGCCACCCCGGCGTAGCCCAGGTTCTTCGGGATGATCAGCGCGGCGACGACGACGCCGGCGATCAGGTCGCCCCGGAGCCACGCTCGGCGGTAGGTCCGCAGCTGGTCGACGAGAGGCACGCGAACGCGGCGACGACCCGTGTCACCCGACATCGCGCCATCGTCCGACGCGGGGAGGTGGATCCGCACCACCCGGCGGGGGGTGGGGAGCGGTGACCTCGGCGCGCCTACTGGGTCCCGGTGCCGCGCGTCCTACGGCTCCAGCCGGTGCAGGTCGCGGGGGAAGAGGGTGACCTCGCGGACGTTCGCGGCACCGACGAGACGGGCGACCCAGCGTTCGAGGCCGATCGCGAAGCCGCCGTGCGGCGGCATCCCGTGCGCGAAGGCCTCGAGGTAGGTCGCGTACGACGCCGGTGACTCGCCGCGCGCCTCGAGCGCGGCCACGTAGTCCGCGTGCCGGTGGAGGCGCTGGCCGCCCGTGACGAGCTCGACCCCGCGGAACAGAAGGTCGAAGCTGTTGGTCCACGGGCCGCCCTCGACCGGCTCGCCGGTCCAGCCGTGGGTGTAGAACGGCCGCTTGCGCAGCGGGTAGCCCTCGACCGCCAGCAGGTCGCTGCCCAGCTCCTCCCTGGCCCAGACGCCGAGCGCGCGCTCGTGCTCCGGTGCGAGGTCCGGCTCGTCGGGCGCGGCGCCGACCCGGCGCAGCGCCTCGGCGAAGTGGACGACCGGGATCTCGGCCGGGACGACGGGCAGAACCAGCCCGAGCCGGTCGAGGGCGCCGGGCGCGTGCTCCCGCACGGCGTCGAACATCCCCGCGAGGACGTCGCGCAGCACGTCGAGCACGTCCCGGTGGTCGCGGACGAAGCCGAGCTCGACGTCGAGCGACACGTACTCCGCCAGGTGGCGCACCGTGTCGTGGGGCTCCGCCCGGAAGACGGGCGCCACCTCGTACACGCGTTCGAACACGCCGACCAGCTGCTGCTTGTAGAGCTGCGGGCTCTGCGCCAGGTAGGCGGCGCCGCCGAAGTAGTCGACGCCGAACACGTTCGCGCCCGACTCGGACGCCTGGGCGACCAGCTTGGGGGAGTGGACCTCGGTGAACCCGGCGTCGTCGAGCGTGCCCCGGAAGCCCCGGAGGCCGGCGGCCGCGATCTCCCAGACGGCTCGCCGTCGCGGGTGCCGCCAGGTGACAGCGGCGTGGTCGAGCAACGTCGGCAGCCCCGCGTCGAGCGTCGGGCGCCACAGCTCGACCGGTGGGGTCTGCGCCGGCTCGGACAGCAGGACGATCCGCGGCGACGTGATCTCCACGCCGCCCGACGCCTGCGCGTTCGGCGTCGCGCGGCCGGTCACCTCGACGACCGTCTCCTCGGGCGGAAGACCGCCGTCGGGCAGCTCGTCCGGGCGCACGACCACCTGGGCGAGCCCGGACCGGTCGCGCAGCACGAGGAACGCCACCGTCGCGAGCTCACGCCGACGGTGGACGTGCCCCCTCAGCGTCACGGTGCTTCCAGGCTCCGCGGCGCCGAGGTCGGCGGCCAGGGTGCGGGCGGGTGCGGGTGGTCTCATCGTTCCTCCAGAGCGTCGAAGCCCGGGAGGTGTGGGCGGGGGCTGGGTCGCGGTGCCACCACACCTTCGCCGGCGGTCCTGTCGATGCCGCCGGCCTCTCGTCGGTACGCCGGACGCGCGGGCGACCGCCTGCCCGCGCTGACGCTCGGGCCGAGGGTCGTCACGCCTCGCGGTCACCGACGTCGAGCCTACGGCGGGCCCCGGACGACGACCACGGAATTCCGGCCCGTGGCCCGGCCCACTCCCGTAACGTCGGCACCGTGGCCCGCATCGACTACATCGACGACCCGAACGCCCCTGCCATCACCTCCGTCGTCCCGTCCGTCGTGGCTGTCGTCGAGGAGGACGGCGCCGTCCTCCTCATCCACAAGACCGACAACGACCTCTGGGCGCTCCCGGGCGGCGGACACGACCCGGGGGAGACCATCACCGACACCGTCGTCCGCGAGGTCAGCGAGGAGACCGGCTACGACGTCGAGGTCACCGGCCTCGTCGGCACCTACACCAACCCCGGCCACCGGATGGCGTACGACGACGGCGAGGTCCGCCAGCAGTTCTCGATCTGCTTCACCGCCCGCCTCCTCGGCGGCCAGGCACGCACCAGCCCCGAGAGCAAGGCCGTCGCCTGGGTCACCCCCGACCACGCCGCCCGCCTCCCCATGCACCCGTCCATGCGCATGCGCCTCCGGCACGCGCTCGAACGCCGCCCCGCCCCCTACCTCGGGTAGCGCCTGGCGTGGGAAGCATCGTGACCACGCTCCGGCTCGACAACATCGGCATCGTCGTCGACGACGTCGCCGCCACGACCGCCTTCTTCACCGACCTCGGGCTCGAGGTCGTGGGGGAGACCACCGTCGAAGGACCCTGGGTCGACCGCGTCGCCAGCGTCGGCCACGTGGCGCTCGCGGTCGACGACGTCGACGCGGCGGTCGCCGTCGCCCGCTCCTACGGGGCCACCCTGCTGGGGGACGTCGTCCAGTACGAGGACAGCACCGGCTCTGCTTCCTGCGCGGCCCTTCGGGCATCATCGTCACGCTCGCTCAAGAGCTCGGCTGAGCGCCGGTGCCGATCCTGCCGAAGGAACGCGACCGCCCGGCTCGTCACCGTGCACCGCGGGGAACCCTCTCGCCCTCTGGGCCACGACGACAGGTAGGTCGGTGAGGCTCGTCGAGCCGCCACGATCCGTTGTCTGAAACGCCGGCGGACAGCAGATGGTGGCGGCTCCGCGAACGCCGCCCAGGACGGAACGCTGCGCCGTCAGTCGTCGTCCGTGACGTCCTGGACGGTGCGGGGGAGCAGGCAGAACTCGTTGCCCTCGGGGTCCGCGAGGACGACCCACGGCACGTCCGTGCCCTGCCCGACGTCGACGCGGCGGGCGCCCAACGCGAGCAGCCGGTCGAGCTCGGCCCGGGTGGTCGTGCCGTCGGCCCGCAGGTCCAGGTGCAGGCGGTTCTTGACGACCTTGCCCTCCGGGACGGCCGCCACGTCGATCGTCGGCCACGACGCGTCCTCGGCGCCGATGCTGACGAGGTCGCCGTCCCGCTCCACGACGCGCCAGCCGAGGACGTCGCACCAGAAGGCGGCGACGACCTCCGCGTCGGAGGCGTCGATGGCGATGGTGACGATCCGGCTGGTCATGGGCCCATCCTCCATCGCGCTCGAACGGTCGTCACGGGGCGCGCGGAAAAGCCGTGGCGCCCGCCGGCGGGCGCGCGGTGTGATCGAGACATGGCGACGACGCTGGACCGACCCGGGACCGCCGACCTCGACGAGGCGCTGAGCGCCTTGCGAGGCTGGCAGCAGGACGGCACCGCGCTCCAGCTCCACCCGGGCGACGTCGGCTGGCGGGTGCGGATCGGGGCCGACGCCGCGACCGCCGACCTGCGGACCTGGCGGCGCGAGGGGACGGTGGTCGCGCTCGGGATGCTCGACGGGCGCGTCCTGCGGCTGGCTCTAGACCCGGCTGTCTGGCGGGACGAGCCGCTCGCTCGCCGGATCGTCGCCGACCTCGCCGAACCGGGCAGTGGCGTGCTGCCGGCGGGGGAGGCGTCCCTCGAGAGCCCGAACGGCAGCGCCATCCACGACCTGGCGCTCGCGAACGGTTGGGATGCGGGGGAGTCGTGGACCCCGCTGCGCCGGGACCTCTCCGCGGAGGTCGAGGAGCCGGGCGTGCGGGTCGAGGCGGTCGGACCGGAACGGGTGTCCGTGCGGACCGCGGTCCACCGGGCATCGTTTCCCGGGTCAACCTTTGGCGACAACGCGTGGCGCACGATGGCCGCCGGGTCGGCGTACGCGGACGCGCGGTGCCTCGTGGCGTTCGACGACGACGGAGCCGCGGTCGCCGCCGCGACGGTGTGGTCGGCCGGCCCGGGAAGGCCTGGACTGCTGGAGCCGGTGGGAACGCATCAGGATCATCGCGGCCACGGGTACGGCAGGGCGATCAGCGTCGCCGCGGCGCGGACGCTCCAGGAGCTCGGTTCGTCCAGCGCGATCGTCTGCACGCCGACGGCCAACGAGGCTGCCGTCGCGACGTACCGGGCGGCGGGCTTCGTGCCCGAGGAGCTGCGACTCGACGCCACGCGACGTGCCCACTGAGCGATCTGTCGGCGCTCGCCTGCCGCGCCGTCCTCATGTCGTGGCATGGACGGTGCATGTGTGTGCTGTCACACTTCCCATGACGCGGCTCCGAGTGGAGCCCGTCAGGGGATGCGGAGAGACATGAGTACTCGATCAGATCCAATGGAACGACGACCGCCGGGATTGCTTCTCCCAGTCTCAGCGTGGTCCGTGGTCCTGGTCGGCTTCCTGCTCGGATACCTCGTGACTCACAACCCGGGCTGGGTCACCTTAGGAGCCGCCTTCGCACTGGTCGGCGTCTACCTGCTCGTCGTCCGGCTACGTCGACACGACTAGGTGCACGACCCATCGAGCCTGAAGTTAGCCCCTCTACGAGGACCGACGGCCGATCCGATAATGTACGTTATGTCATTATGCGTCAACGAGCGGCCCCTACCGGCGCAGTGTCGCCCCTCTCGAGCCCCACAGGCGCCCGATGCGACGATGAACGACGTGCCACCGACCTCCGTCCTCGCGATCACCGACCCGACCGCGCGCGACCTCGCGTCCGCCGCGGGGATCTGGGCACGTGCGACGGCGCGCCGCGACGACCTGGACACGCCGGAGCCCTGGGAACGCAAGCTCGCCGGCATCACAGCGCGTCTGGCATCGCCTGGAGCCGTCTTGTTCGTCGCGACCGGTTCGCACGGTCCGACGGGATTCGCCGTGGCGGCTCCTGAGGGGCCCCGCGGCGAGCTGTCCTACCTCGCGGTCGACCCCCGCGCCTGGGGCCGCGGCACCGCGGCGACGCTCCTCGCCGAGGTCGAGCGCTGGGCCGCGACGCTCGGGCTCGACCAGCTCGCGCTGTGGGTGCTCGCGGACAACACCCGCGCGCACGACGTCTACGCGCGCAACGGCTGGGTGTCGACCGGCGAGCGTCAGCACGCCGCGCCGTCCGGGCGGCGCGAGCGACGCCTCACGCTGGCACTGGCGGGGCGTCCGACACGGTCTCGAAGCTGACGTCGGCCGTCGTGACTGTCCCCGCTCGGCGTCCCGGCGCCCGGTGGTTTTCCCAGTAGAGGTTGGTGTGCGCGATCACGAGGTCAGGCGTCGGGGCCCCGAACTCCGAGAGGTCCTCGGTGGTGTGCGCGTCCGACACGAGCGTCGCGTCGTAGCCGCGCGCGATCGCACCGTGGAGCGTCGACCGGATGCACTCGTCGGTCTGCGCGCCGGCCACGACCAGGCTGCCCACGGCCAGCGCCGCCAGGCGCTCTTCCAGATCCGTGTCCTCGAACGAGTCCGGGTATTCCTTCTGGACGACCGGCTCGCCGTCTGCCACGGACAGCTCGGGCACGATCCGCCACCCCTCGCCCCCGCGCGGCATGGCCCGCGGATCCGAGTGCTGGACCCAGACGACAGGCACGTCGGCGGCTCGCGCCGCGTCCACGAGGGTCGCGACGTTCGCGACCACGTCGTCGCGGCGGTAGGCCTCGCCCACCACGCCGTTCTGGACGTCGATCACCAGGAGCGCCGTGCGGGACCGGTCGGTCAGCGTGCTCATGAGTACTCCCCTTCGAGTCGGGCTGCGGGACACCGCTGTACCTGCCCGACGCTACGACTCGCCCCCGACACGCGTCTCCGGCGAGCAATGTCCGATAGATACCATTTTGTATGTCTCAACTGAACGGTTTCGCAGCGCGGCAGCGGCGCCCGCGCGAGAGCGTGCGCCCGCGATGTCGGACCCGTCCCTTACGGTCGTCCCGTCCCACCGCACAGGAGGTCTCGTGGCAGCGCCACCCCGCGTCGTCAGGCTCACCGTCGCCGAGGCGGTCCGCCGCTACCGCACGGTCGTCGACTCGGAGACCCTCCGCGGCATCCTCTCCCCCACGACCCGCGACACCTACACGCGCGACCTGCGGGAGTTCTCCGTCCTCGCGGGACCCGACCGCGTCCTCGACGACATCTCCGGCGAGGACCTCGACGACGTCCTGGTGCGGTACCAGGTCGCGCCCGACGCCCGCTACAGCAACCCGGCAGAGAAACCGGGCGGACCAGGCAAGTCGACCGCCAGCGTCAACCGATTCCGGCAGTCCGTCTCGCGGTTCTTCACGCATGCGACCAAGCACGCCTGGGTGCAGGCCAACCCGTTCCTCTGGGCCGCTCCCCCGGCCCGGACGCGCGGCGGGCTGCGCGTCGAGCGCACGGCGCTCCCGGCGTCGTCGGCGCGGGCGCTCCTCGACGTGACCGAGGACGCCGTGCGTGAGCAGCCCGCGCGCCGCGACCAGGACCTCGCGCTCCGCGACCGGCTCGTGATCGCGCTTCTCCTGGTGCTCGGCCCGCGCGTGTCCGAGCTGGTGCGCGCCGACCTGGACGACGTCGTCCGCGAGCCCGGCGCCGCGCGGTGGCGGATCCGCGGCAAGGGCGGCGCCGTGCGGACCGTGAGCCTCTCGGCGCCCCTCGAGGTCGCGCTCGGCGACTACCTCGCGGGCCTGCGCCCGTCGCTCCTGGCCCGGGGCGACGCGTCGCCGGACGCCCAGCGCGCGCTCCTGCTGAGCTGGCGGGGACGGCGCATGGACGCCCAGTCGGTGCGGGCGCTCCTGACCCGCGCGATGCGCCGCGTGCCCGGCGACCTGCGCCGCGGCGCGACCCCGCACGCGCTGAGGCACACGACGGCTACGCTGCTCGTCGCGCACGGCTGGGACGTCAAGGTCGTCGCCGAGCTGCTCGGGCACGCGTCGATCGCCACGACCGGCGTGTACCTCGACCGGATCGAGGGCGAGCTCGCCGCCGCGATCGCCGCGCACCCGCTCACGCTGCGGTCGGAGGCACCGGGCGGCGAGGCACCCGCCGACGCGGCGCCCGAGGACCCCGACTGGCTCCCGTTCAGCGAGCCCGGTACTGCTGCGGGCTGAGCCCGTGCACGCGCTTGAACGCGGCGCTGAGGGCGAACGGCGTCGCGTACCCGACGCGCCGGGCCACCGTCTCGAGCGTCGCGTCCGACGACGTCAGCAGGTCCGCCGCCGCGGCCAGGCGCACGCCCGTCAGGTAACCCAGCGGGGCCTCACCGACGAGCTCGCGGAACCGTCGCGCGAACGCCGCCCGCGACATGCCCGCCCGGGCCGCCAGCACCTCGACCGTCCACGGGTACGCCGGGTCGTCGTGGATCCCCGCGAGCGCCCGCCCGACGTCGGGGTCGTGTGCCGCGCGCAGCCAGCCCGGGCGGTCCGCACCGGGCAGCGCGAACCAGTCGCGGAGCGCGGTCACGAGCAGCAGGTCGAGGACCCGGTCGAGCACGACCTCCTGCCCGGGCTCGTCGCGGGTCAGCTCCTCGTCGAGCACGTCGACGAGCCGCCGCGCCGCCCCGGTGGGTCCGAGGACGGCGAGCGGCGGGAGGCCGGCGAGGATGCGGCGGCTGGTGGCGTCGGGCAGCGGGTAGGTGCCGACGAGCATCCGAGCCTCACCGGGGAGCGCGTTGCCCCACGCGCGCAGCCCGAGGGTCATGCGCTCGGTCATGGGCTCCCCCTCCGGCGACCGGCAGACCTGTCCCGGGTGCACGACGACGTCCGGCGGGGTCGCGGGGGCGTGCGCCATCGTGTACGGGACGGGACCGGGGACGACCACGATGTCGCCGGGGCCGAGGACGACCCGGGGGCCGGCGTCGGACTCGAACGTGGCGGTGCCGTGGGTGACCGCGACGACCGTGGCGGGTGCCTCGTCGGCGACGCGCACGGACCACGGCGGGTCGAACGACGCGCGCAGCAGGAACGCCCCCCGCGCGCGGGGACCGTCGAGGAGCGCGGTGAGCGGGTCCACCTCGTCACCGTAGACGCTCGCGCATGCCGTCGAGCGCCCCGGCCATGTCCGCGCGTCGCGCGGCCCGGTTGACTCGAGGCAGGTGGTCACCTGGACCGCCACAGCCTCGAAGGAGTCACCGTGCGTCCTCTCACCGCCGTCCTGACGGGTCTCACCGTCCTCTCCGCCGGCGCGATGGCCGGCACGTTCTTCGCGTTCGCGGTGGGGGTCATGCCGGGGTTGTCGGCGTCGAACCCGGCGACGGCGGTCTCGGCGATGCGCCACATCAACGCCCGGATCGAGAACCCCTTCTTCCTCGCCGTGTTCATGCTCGTCCCGGTGTTCGCCGCGGCCGCCGGGTTCCTCGCGCTGCGCTCCGGTCAGCGCACGGCGGGCCTGCTGCTGCTCGTCGCCGCCGCCGTCTACGTCGTCGGGACGATCGTCACGACCGGGGCGGTGAACGTCCCGCTCAACCAGTCGCTCGCGGCCGCGTCCCCGCACGCGGACCCGGCGACCGTGTGGGCCGACTTCATCGGCCGCTGGAACGCGGGGAACGTCGTCCGGACCCTCGCGTCGAGCGCGACCCTGGTGCTCGCGGCGGCTGCCTTAGCGGCGAGGTCCGCGGCCCCGAAGGCGTCAGCGGCCGCGGAGCTCGTCACGAACGCGGTCACCGCCGCCGCGCGCTGAGGCCGTCCGTCGCCGGGGCGCCGCCGCGCTCGGACCCGTGCAGCGCTCAGACCGGTGTCGGGAGCGAACCGGGCGCCGACCGGCGGGCCACCGACCACGGCAGCACCACCCAGAGCCCGACCAGCCAGCACAGCGCGAGGCCACCCGCGACCGCTCCGACAACGGGTGAGACCACGACGTCGAAGAGGAAGAAGACGCAACCCACGATGGTCAGGCCGAGCGCGAGCAGCCCGAACCGGGCCAGCCGGTGGCCCAGGACCACGGTCTCGCGCTTGAGCCGCCGCCGGAACAGGAAGCGGTGCAGGCTCACCGGGGCGACGAGCAGCCCGGTCGCCGTCGTCGAGAGCGCGACCAGCACCAGGTACGTCACGACCTCGAGGTCGTCGAGCCGCCCGAACCGCTGCTGGAACGGGACCGTGAGGAGGAAGCCGGTGAGGATCTGCGCGCCGGTCTGGGTGACGCGGAGCTCCTGCAGCAGCTCGTTCCAGTTCCGGTCCAGCCGCTCGGCGACGGTCTCACGGCGTCCGGCGTCGTCGGGCGCCCACGGCCCCTCGTCGGGCCTCGGGTCCCCGGCCGTCACGCCGTCGGCCGCAGCGTCGTCGCTCACGAGTCCACGCTAGCCGTCCGCCCGCCCCGAAGGCATGACGAGGCCTGTCTCGTACGCCAGGACCACCAGCTGCGCCCGGTCGCGCGCGCCGAGCTTCGTCAGGAGCCGGCTCACGTGCGTCTTGACGGTCGTGAGCTCCACGACGAGCTCGGCGGCGAGCTCCGCGTTCGACCGGCCGCGCGCTACCAGGGCGAGGACCTCGCGCTCGCGGTCGGTGAGCCCGGCGAGGCGGTCGTCGTCGGCGGGGGCGGGCGGGCTGGGCGCCTGCCGGACGAACGCGGCCACGAGCCGCGTGGTGACGCTCGGCGCGAGGAGCGACTCGCCCGTCGCGACGACGCGGATCGCCTCGAGCAGCCGCTCGGGGGGCGTGTCCTTGAGGACGAACCCGCTGGCACCCGCACGGAGCGCCTGGAAGACGTGCTCGTCGTGGTCGAACGTCGTCACCACGAGCACCCGGGGCCCGTCGGGCTCGCCCGCGAGGTAGCGGGTGGCCTCGAGCCCGTCCATGACGGGCATCCGCAGGTCCATGAGGACCACGTCCGGGTGGAGCGCCCGCGCCTGGCGGACGGCGTCCGCGCCGTGCGACGCCTCCCCCACGACCTCGAGGTCGGGCGCCGAGCCGACGAGTGCCCGGAACCCCGCGCGGACCAGGGCCTCGTCGTCGACGACGAGCACCCGCGTGACTTCGGGGGCCACGTGGGCCACGGCCTCGCCCAGGTCAGGCATCAGGACGCCTCTGTTGTCCGGCACGCGCCCCAGTATGGGGTGCCGCGGTCGGGTCCGCCGGGACGTCGGGCCCGAACACGGCCCGCACGCGCCAGCCGCCGGCGTCCGTCGGACCCGCGTCGGCGTGGCCGCCGTGCAGCTCGACGCGCGCGCGGATTCCGTCGAGGCCGAGCCCGGACCCGGCGAGGTGCGTCCCCGGCCTCCCGCGAGCGCCGGTGTTCTCCACGACCACGACGAGCGGGTCGGCCCGCTGCAGGACGACCTGGACCTGGGCCCCGGGGGCGTGCTTGACGACGTTCGTGAGCGCCTCCTGGACGACGCGGTACGCCGAGGTCTCCAGCAGCCGCTCGTAGGTGGCGTCGCCGTCGACGTGGAGCTCGACGTCGACGCCCGTCCCGCGGACCGATGTGACGAGCGCGGGCACGTCCGCGAGCGTCGGCTCGACGGTGCGGGGTTCGGTCCCTCCGACGTCCCGGAGGCCGGCGAGCACGTCCCTCAGCTCGGTCAACGCCCGGCGGCTCACGTCCTCGATCGTCGCGAGGGCGGTGCGCGCCTGCTCCGGGTCGTCGTCGAGCAGGACGCGACCCACGCCCGCCCGCACCGCGACGAGCGAGAGGGTGTGCGAGACGACGTCGTGGACGTCGCGGGACACCCGGAGCCGCTCCTCGGCGCGGATCCGCGCGTCCGCCTCGGCCGCGAGCCGTCGTTCCTCGGCCGCGAGTGCCGCCGCGAACCCGCGGCGGGTGCGCACGACGTCCCCGAGGAACCACCCGACGCCGGCGACCAGCAGCTGGACCAGGTCCTGGTCGCGGTCGGGCCACAGGTGGAGCGCGACGAGGTCTGCGGCTGACACGACCGCGGCGGCCACGCCCACCGCGACGACGGCGGTGCGGCGGGGCAGACGCGAGGCGCACGCGTAGGCGGCGACGCCCAGCGCGGGGCCGAGGTCGCTCACGAACGGGGTCACCCGCACGCCGGTGAGCGCCGCGGCGACGAGGCCCGCGGAGACCAGGCCGAGCGCGACGACCGGGGCGCGTCGGGCCCAGGCCAGCGGTGCGGCGACGAGTAGGCCCAGGAACGGCGTGGCGACGGGGTGGGCGTCGGACGGCGGCGAGAGCAGGACCGGCAGCGTGAACAGTGCGAACGACGCGGCGGCCACCAGGACGTCGAGCCACGGGCCGGGCCGGAGCCGCCCTGCGGGCGGACGCACGGGGCCTGGGGCGACGTCGTGCGCGGGGGCGTCCGGGAGGGTCATGGCACCGACCCTAGGGCGGCGGACCTGCGGCGTCGTCCTCCTCGAGGACGACGGGCCGTGTCGTCCTCGAGGAGGGTGGCCGCCCGCCGTCGTCCCCCGGGACGACCCCACGATCCGTCCGCGAGCACGACGCGCGGGCCGATGGCCGGGCGGGAGGCTCGAGCCATGAACACACCGACCCGGCTCTCCCGCCCGATCGTCCTCACGTCCGTCGCGCTGTTCGCCGCCGGGCTGCTCTCCGGGGCGGCCGTCTACGCCCGCCGCACCGAGGCCGTGGAGGTCCACCACGGCGACACGTCGGCCTGGACCGTGCACCTGGTCCTCACGGCGCTGGCGGCCGTCGTGGTCGCGGTGCTCGCGGTCCGCGGCCGTCTCGTCCCCGCCGTCCGGGCGCCGTTCACCCGGGCCGCGGCCGGGCGTGTCCGGCTGACCCTGCGCGAGGCGGTCCGCAGCCCGGGCGCCGCGGTCCGCGCCGTCGTGGCGCTGCCCTTCACGGCGATCTTCCTGTACGAGTTCTACCGGGCGGGCGAGCAGGTGATCGCCGGGCTCGACCCGAACTTCACGGCGAACGCCTGGGGCGGCCCGTCCTACCTGGGCGCGATGTACTGCCACTACCTCGACGCCGCCCTGCTGGCGACGGTCGCCGCCCTCGCCCTGCACGGGCTGCTGCTGGGGCGAGGCTCGCGTCGCGCCGCCGTGCGGACGTCGTCGGACGTGGGCATGGTGGAATGACCGCCCGACGACGGCGGACCGCATCCATCGCTACCGGAGGAGGCAGCCATGCCAGGCAAGCGCAGCCCGGGACCCAGCGTGAAGGACAAGAAACTCTACGAGGAGCTCCGCGACGAGGGGAACTCGAAGCAGAAGAGCGCGCGCATCGCCAACGCAGCGGCCGGCAGCTCGCGCTCGAAGGTCGGGAAGAAGGGCGGCAGCTCCCCGTCCTACGAGGACTGGACCGTCACCGACCTGCGCAAGCGGGCCGCGGAGATCGGGATCGAGGGGCGGTCCACGATGAAGAAGGCCGAGCTGGTCAAGGCGCTACGCAACCACTGATCGCGTCGGCGCTCCCGACGGCGCGCGACGGATCGTGCGCCGTCGGGACACCGCCTTGACCCCCTCGACGAACAGGAAGACCGCGACGGCGAGGACGAGCGGCACCCACCAGCCGCGCCAGCCGACGGACGCCGAGTCGAACAGCGTGTGCATGAACGGCGCGTACACGAACACGAGCTGCAGGACGACGAGCGCGCCGGACGAGATCCACAGGACGCGGTTGCCGCGCAGCACGTCGAGGGTGAGGCTCGAGCGGTTCAGGAACCGGCAGTTGAACAGGTAGGCGAGCTGCCCGAGGACCAGCGTCGTGACCGCGGTGGTCTGGGCCTGGGCGACGCTCATGTGGCCGGACCGCTCCGTGAAGAACACGACGAGGGTCGCGCCGCCGATCACCGCGGACACCAGCAGGATGCGGCCGAGCTCCGCCCGTCCGACGAGCGAGGCGTCCGGGTCGCGCGGCGGACGCGCCATGACGCCGGGCTCCGCCTTCTCGTACGCGAGCGCCAGCGACAGCGTCACCGCGGTGACCATGTTGACCCAGAGCACCTGGACGGGCGTGAGCGGGAGCGTCAGCCCGAACAGGACGGCAACGAGGATGACGAGCGCCTGCGCGCCGTTGGTCGGCAGGAGGAACAGCACGGACTTGCGGACGTTGTCGTAGATCCGCCGCCCCTCCTCCACGGCCCGCTCGATCGTGGCGAAGTTGTCGTCGGCGAGGACGACGTCCGCGGCCTCCTTGGTCGCCTCGGTGCCCTTGATGCCCATCGCGACGCCGACGTCCGCCTGGCTCAGCGCCGGGGCGTCGTTGACGCCGTCGCCGGTCATGGCGACGACCTGGCGGTGCGCCTGCAGGGCCGAGACGATGCGGATCTTGTGCTCGGGGCTCGTGCGCGCGTAGACGTCGACGTCCTGCACGACGGCGCGCAACTGCTCGTTCGAGAGCGCCTCCAGCTCGGCGCCGGTCAGGACCGTCGGGGTCTCGGCGTCGGCCCCGCCCGGCCCGAGCCGGCGCCCGTCGGCGTCGAGGATCCCGAGCTCCTTGGCGATCGCGACGGCCGTGCCCGGGTGGTCCCCGGTGATCATCTTGACCGCGATGCCCGCCCGGTGGCAGTCCGCGACCGCCTCGACGGCCTCGGGCCGCGGCGGGTCGACGATCCCGACGAGGCCGCACAGCTCGAGGTCGCGGAGGTCGTCGTCGGACACCTGGCCGGCGCCGGCTGCGGCCTGCCGTCGCGCGGCCGCGAGCACCCGCAGGCCGCGAGCGCCGAGCGCGTCCACCTGCGCCTCCCAGAACGCGGCGTCGATCGGCCCCGGCGTCCCGTCGGGCCGCACCTGGCTCGTGCACCGCGCGAGCACCCGGTCCGGCGCGCCCTTCACGTGCACGACGGCGCCGCCCGGCCCCGCGTCGAGCGTGGCCATGTACTTGACCGCCGAGTCGAACGGCAGCACGGCCACGCGGTCCCAACCCGCCCCGTCCTCGCCCGCCTTGAGGGCGAGCGTGCGCAGCGCGCCCTCGGTGGGCTCCCCGACGAGCGCCCAGCCGTCCGCGCCCGGCACGACCTGCGCGTCGTTGCACAGCGCGACCGTCTCGACGACCGCACGCAGGTCGGCGTGCCCGCCCAGCGGGGCGGCGCCCCCGCCCGGGCCCGTGACCGCGCCCTCCGGGTCGTAGCCGGCGCCCTCGACGTCGAACGTCCCGCCCGCGGTCCGCACGACCCGCGCCGTCATCTCGTTCTTGGTCAGCGTGCCCGTCTTGTCCGAGCAGATCGTCGTGACCGCGCCCAGCGTCTCGACCGACGGCAGGCGGCGGGTGATCGCGTTCCGCCGCGCCATCTGCTGGACGCCGAGCGCGAGCGTGATCGTCACCAGCGCCGGGAGCCCCTCGGGGACGGCGGCGACCGCGAACCCGATCGACGCCGACAGCAGCTCGTCGACCGAGAAGTCGTGCAGCGTGTGGCCGATCACGGCCATGACCACGCCGAGCACGAGGATGAGGAGCGCGATCGCCGTGCCGAAGCGCGCCAGCTGCCGCGTGAGCGGCGTGGAGAGGTCGTCCGCCTCCGCGACGAGCCCCTGGATCCGGCCGAGCTCGGTCGCGGCGCCGGTCGCGACCACCACGCCCGAGCCCGTCCCCGCGACGACGATCGTCCCGGAGAAGAGCATGCTCGTGCGGTCCCCGACGCCGGCCTGCGGGTCGACCGGCCGCGCGTCCTTGGCCGCGGGCTGCGACTCGCCCGTGAGCGCCGACTCCTCGACGCGCAGGCTCGTCGCCTCCAGCACCCGGACGTCGGCGGGCACGCGCTCCCCCGGTCTGACCCGGACCACGTCGCCCGGGACCACCTGCGCGGCGTCTACCGTCGCCCACGACCCGCCCCGCCTGACCTCCGCCGACGGCGAGAGCATCTGGCGGATCCCGTCGAGCGCGCTCTCGGCACGCCCCTCCTGGATGAACCCGACCGCCGCGTTCACCACCGCGACGAGCAGGATGATCGTGAAGTCGATCCACTCCCCGAGGATCGCCTTGAGCCCCGCCGAGACGAGCAGCACGTAGACGAGCACGTCCTGGAACTGCGCGAGCACACGGCGCCACAGCGGGGGCCGCTCGGGCGGCGGGAGCTCGTTCGGCCCGACCTCGGCGAGCAGGCGCGCCGCAGCGGCGGCCCCGAGGCCGTCCGGTCCCGACCCGAGGTCGGCGGCCACCTCGGCCGCGGGACGCGCCCACGGCGAGGAGCCGGGGGCACCGGGCGCCGTGGCGCTCGCGGACGCTGGATGCGGGGCGGGGACGGCGGTCACGCCCTCATTCAAGTCCGCACGACGGAGGCCCGCACCCGGCGCCGAGGACGACGCCGGGTGCGGGCCCGGGACGGGACTTCCCGTCAGTGCTGCGAGCCCTGGCCGTGGCCGTGGCCGTGCGAGCCCGACGGGCGCGAGTCCAGGCGCAGCGCGTCACGGATCGTGAAGAACAGGTCCGTCTGGTCGGTCAGCCCCACGACGTTCGCCGCGCGCGGACCGTAGCCGGCGACCCGCACCTGGGTGCCCGTGTGGTCCTGCGAGCCGCCCTCGTCCGCCGTCCCGTACGCGACCGTCAGCGGCTGGTCGTCCGCCGTCACGAGCGTCCGGGTCAGGCCCGGCGTCGTCGTGCCCGGGTAGACGATCTGGCTGGAGTGGCCGTGGTCCGCCGTCACGACGACGAGCGTGTTCCCGTCCTTCTTCGCGAACGCGAGCGCGGCCTGCACGGCCTCGTCGAGGTCGACGGTCTCGCCGATCTGGCCGCACGGGTTCGCGGCGTGGTCCTGCTTGTCGATGCTCGCGCCCTCGACCTGGAGGAAGAAGCCCTGCTTCGAGCGGCGGTCGTCGAGCAGCGCGATGGCCTTCGAGGTCATGCCGGCGAGCTTCGGCTGGGTCGCGGGCACGCTCGGGTTCGCGGTGCAGCGGACCGCGGTCTCGGCGCCCCCGGTGTGCGTGGCAAGCGGCCCGGCCCAGCGCGTGGCGAAGTTGCCGTCGGCGAACAGGCCGAGCACCGGGCTCTTCTGGTCGGCCTTCCTGATCTTCGCGAGGCTCGCGGCGTCCGTCACGACCTGGTAGCCGCGCGTCTTCGCCTGGTCGAGGAGCGTCTGCCCCTTCCACTGCCCGGCCTTCGCCGACTCGCGGAACGAGGCCGCGCCGCCGCCGAGCGTGACGTCGGGGCGGGTGCCGAGGAGCTGCTCCGTGATCGAGCCGGCGCCGCCGTTCTCGAGCGCGTTCGCCGGGCAGCTCTTCGACGTCGACGACGGCGCGTAGCAGCCGCGCTCGGAGACGTGCGCGACCTGCACGGCCGGGGTGGCGTCCTGGATCTCGGCCGTGGTCACGTCGCCGGTGCGCAGGCCGCCCGCCTTCGCGAGCTCGAGAAGGCTGCGCTGCGCTGCGCCGTCGATGTCGACGGAGATCGCGCCGTTGTAGGTCTTGGTGCCCGTCGCCCAGCCGGACCCCGAGGCAGCCGAGTCGGTCACGTAATCGGGCCGGCCGTTGCTCCGGTCGAGCGCGTAGGTCGTGTACTGGCCGGTCAGCGGCAGGGCGTCGATGCCCGGGAGGCGCCCCGCGGCGCCGTACTGGTAGTCGCGCGCCAGGGTGATCTCCGAGTCACCCATCCCGTCGCCGATGAGCAGGATGACGTTGCGGGCCGTGCCGCCCTCGATCTCGTGCTTGACGGCCGAGGACCGGTCCCCGTGGATCCGTCGCGCGTCGCCGTTCCCGGTCAGATCGGTGCCCACCGCGGTGGCGGCCGTCGCGGCGACGGCGAGCCCCCCGACGAGTGCCATGGCGAGGCCGGCGCGGCGGCCGGCGCGGGTCATGTGCATGATGTCCCTTTCGACTGGTCGGTACGGCAACGTCTGCCGCCCGGCCAGTCGAACGGACCGGGGTGTCGCGGGGGCGACGCCCCGGCGTCGGCTGGGTGAACGATGTGTCCCCGCTGTGGCCCTGCCAGGCTCAGCCCGCGCGGCCGTCGGTGTCCGCGACCTCCTCCTCGGGCCGCGGCGCGACGTTCTCGTCACGCTCCAGCGTGGGGACGTCGCCGAACTCCGGGTGCTCCAGCTCGAGCTCGTGCGCGACCAGGGGCGCCCGCGCCGCGGGGTCGGGCTCCACCTCGAGGGCCGCGCCGTCGTCCCCGAGGTCGACGACCGTCCACGCCCAGCCCGAGCCGAGCCCCTCGGGGCCGAGCTGACGCAGGACCGAGCCGCGCCCGACCGGCGACAGCAGCGCGTCGTGGATCGGCACGACCACGCGGGGCTGGACGGCGCGGACCCAGTCGACGATCTCCGCGAGCTTGAGCCACGGGCCCGAGACCGGCGTGAGTGCGACGTGCACGTGGGCCCCGGTCGGCAGCTCGACGAACGCGTCGCCCGGGTGCAGGACGGCGCCGTCGACGACGTAGCCCACGTTCGCGATGCGCGGCAGGTCCGCGTGGATCGACGCGTGGGTCCCGCCGACGACGTCCACGTCGTGGCCGAGGACCCGCACCGCGGTCCCGGGCACGGACTCGTGCACGCGCTGGAGCTCGACACCGCGTGCCTGCAGGGCCGCGACGACGGCGGCGGGCGCCCAGACCTCGACGTGCGTGCGCTCGGCGAGCGCGGTGAGCAGCGCGTCGACGTCGAGGTGGTCGGCGTGCTCGTGGGTCACGAGCACGGCGTCCGCGGTCGCGAGGGCCTCGGGCGAGGAGAAGGTGCCGGGGTCGATGACGAGGACACCGGAACGGTCGGTCAGGCGTGCGCAGGCGTGGCCCAGGATCTCGAGCTTCATGCCCCGATTGTCCGCCTCGGACCGCGACTCGGCGCGCCGTGGCCCGGTGCCGTCAGCTGGCGCTGCGGTTCCGACGACGCGCGGCGAGCTCGTCCTCGACGCCGGGCGCCGCCTCCTCGAGGCTCTCGGTCGGCAGCTCGGCGAGCGTGCCCTCGACCTCGCGCCACACCCGGCCCACGGCGATGCCGAACACGCCCTGGCCGCCCTGCACCAGGTCGATGACCTCGTCGGCGGACGTGCACTCGTACACGCTGGCGCCGTCGCTCATGAGGGTGATGCCGGCGAGGTCGTTGACCCCGCGCTCGCGCAGCGTGTGCACGGCGGCTCGGATCTGCTGGAGGGAGACGCCCGTGTCGAGCAGACGCTTGACGATCTTGAGGACGAGGATGTCGCGGAAGCCGTAGAGGCGGTGCGACCCCGAGCCCTGCGCCGGCTTGACGCTCGGCTCGACCAGGCCCGTCCGCGCCCAGTAGTCGAGCTGTCGGTACGTGATGCCCGCGGCCCGGCACGCGGTCGGGCCGCGATAGCCGATCGACTCGTCCTGCTCCGCGATCGCGTCACCGAACAGGAGGCCCTGGGCGCCCTGCGGTACGGGGGTGCTCGTCGCCCCCACGTCACCGTTGCTGCTCATCCTGCGCCTCCTACCGGGCCCTGCGTCCTCGGTCTGCTCGCACGCCTCCACGTTCCGCGGGGCGGCTCGACCTACCCCACGCTAGGGGTGGCCGGGGGGCGGGTCAACGACCGCGCCCTCCAGCGTATCGGGCGTGTCGCGACACCGCCGACCGAGACGCCGGGCAGACCCTCAGGTGGAGGGTCAGGCCCATGCCTCCGTGCCTCACCCTCGACCTGAGGTCGAGGCCGGGCTCACGGCCCGAAGTCCTCGGGCTCCACGCCGTCGAGGAACGACCGGAACCGCTCCACCTCGCGCGCGCCGGCGTCGTCCACGACCTCCACGCCCGCCCGGGCCACGACCTCCGCGGCGCACAGCACGGGCGCCCCCGTGCGGACGGCCAGCGCGATCGCGTCGGACGCGCGCGAGTCCACCCGCTCCCCGTTCGACAGCGCGAGCTCGGCGAAGAAGACCCCGTCCCGCAGCGCGACGACCCGGGTGCTCTCGAGGACGACGCCCGCGGCACGCAGCACGTCCCGCAGCAGGTCGTGCGTCATCGGACGGGGTGGGACGACGCCCGCCTGGGCGCTCGCGATCGCCGTCGCCTCGCGCGGACCGATCGCGATCGGCACGACGAGGCCCGAGGTCGCGTCCAGGAGCAGCACGACGACCTCCTGGTCGCCGAGCTGGCGCACCCCCAGCACGTCGACGGGAACCATCGGGTCGTCGTCACCGGCCATCACCCCACGGTACGACGAGCGCCCCGGGTGCGGCAGAAGGCGGCTGCCACGGCGGGCCGTCAGGCCAGGTCGGCGATCTCCCGACGGAGCCAGGCGGCGTGCAGGCGGACGAACAGGTCGCCGATCTCGTCGGCGGTCTCGTCCGCCCGGACGTGCGCGGCGGGTGACTGCTGGCTGCGCAGCGGCGCGACGACCTGGGCGGCCAGCGCGACCTGCCGGTCCACCGCCGTCCGCAGCGACCGCAGGTGACGCGGCTCGATCCCGTACCGGCCGAGCGCCGCGGCCGTCCGGAGGATCTCCGTGGCCGTGTCGTCGAGCCGGCCTCCCGGACCGGGGTGCAGCACGCCGGACGCGACGAGCTCGCCCACGAGCGCGCCGTCGACCGGCTCGTCCTCGACGACCCCGTCCGGGATGGGTGCGGGCCGCTCCGGCTCGGGCACGAGGCGGGCCGCCGGCCGCGCCGCGGGCTCGCGGGGCTCGGCGCCACGTGCCGCGGGGCGCCCGAGCGCGATCTCGCCGGCGTCCAGCTCCTCCAGGCGGTCCTTGATCACCTTGAGCGGCAGGTAGCGGTCGCGCTGCTCGACGAGGACGAACCGCAGCCGCTCGACGTCGGCGGGGCTGTACTGGCGGTAGCCCGCGGCCGTGCGCACGGGCTCGACGAGCCCCTGCTCCTCGAGGAAGCGCAGCTTCGAGTGGCTGATCGAGGGAAAGTCGTCCCGGAGCGCGCGCAGCACGTCCGAGATCCGCATCGAGGGCGTCCGCGAGACACCCGGAGGCCAGGCACGCTCCCCCGTCCCGGGCGGCTCGTCCCGCTCGGGGTCGTCGTCCCTCGCCCAGGCGGACGACATGCTCACGCCTCGCCGCCCGCCCCCGCTGCCGCGGCGCGGCTCTCGTAGTACGTCAGCCGGAACTTGCCGATCTGCACCTCGTCGCCGGTCGCCAGCGGCGCCGCGTCCACCCGGGTCCGGTTCACGTAGGTGCCGTTGAGCGAGCCCGTGTCCCGCACCGTGTACCGGCCGCCCTCGCGCACGAACTCCGCGTGCTTGCGCGAGACCGTGACGTCGTCGAGGAAGATGTCCGCGTGCTCGCTGCGACCCGCGCTCACGCGGTCCGCGTCGAGCAGGATCCGCTCGACGCCCGCCCCGCCGCGCTGCATGACGAGCAGGGCCGAGCCCTGCGGGAGCGCGGTGATCGTCGCCGTCTCCTCGTCGTCCGGACGACGACGTGCCGGCGTCTCCTCCGGCTGGTCCGGGACCCGATCGGTCCGGTGGAAGCTGATGGTCGTGTCGCCGTCCCGGGGGCCCGTCGCGCCACCGCCGGAAACTGTCATTGCGCCTCCTCGGGACGTGGCGCCGACCAGGACGGCCGGCGCGGGCGGATGCTCCGCCCGTGACCGAAAAACCTACTACAACCCCTGGTGACAACAGTAGGCGGCGAGAGTCGCCCTGTGCAGCACCGTCCGGCTGGTGTCACGGATTCACGCCCGTTCACGAGCCGCCGCCGGTCACGAGCGGCGTCGGCGTCGCGTACTGGGGCGTCCCGGGCTCGCGCGTCGCCTTCACCTCGACGCTCGACGGCGTCGTGACGTCCGCGGTCGCGCCCGTGTTGCGGACCGCGGCCAGCGCCCCGCCCGGGATGCCGAGCGCGGGCGCGAGCGTGTCCGGGTCGCCGATCGCGAGCCACACGTACGGCGACTCCAGCGGCTGGCCGTCGGCGACCAGGGTGTCGCCGTGCACCTCGAACCAGCTCGACGCCACGAGCCGCACGTCGCCCACCTGGACCGCCTCGGCGCCCGCGTTCCTGAGCTCCTCGAGGACGTTGAACATCGTCGCCGCGCCGACCACCTGCGTCCCCTGCGTGATCGTCAGCCGGATGCCCGGCCCCTGGGCCGGCAGGCGCCCGGACAGGATGCCCTGGGTCTGCGCCCGCTGGGTCGCGAGGTCGATCGCGGCCTGACGGCTGCCCGAGCTCGACTTCAGCTGGTCGCGCGTCGCCGTGAGGTCCGACTGCTCGCGCTCGAGCGTCTGCGTGCGCTGCGTGACGTCGTCGAGCAGGCGGACCAGGTCGGACTGCCGCAGCGACGACAGGTTGTCCGACTGGTTCTGGTTGACCTGGACGATGAGCGCGAACCCGAGCGCCGCGCACAGCACGGCGACGATGAGCTGCGACGTGTTGAGCCGGGGCCGCAGCAGGGTGCGGAGCCCGGACCAGCCGCGCAGGCCACCCGTCGTAGCGGGCTCCTTCGCGGGCTCCATCGCCGGCTCGCCCGCTGGCGCCGGACCGCCGCGCTCCTCGGCCTGGTGCGCCTCGCCGTCGTCGGCGTCGTCGGGCAGGTGGCCTCCCGCGTGACGCCCGTGGTGAGCGTCGTCGACCGGCTCCGCCGCGTGCTCGCTCGGCGCCGGCGCCTCGGGGGCGGCGTCGGGCTCCGGGGCGTCGTCGCGCTCGGGACCGGGCTCGGTGCCGTGCTGCTCGGGCTCGCGGGGTCCGGACACGCGCGTCAGGCCTTGAAGACGTGGCGGCGGATGGCGGCCGCGTTGGAGAAGATCCGGATGCCCAGCACGACGACGACCGCCGTCGACAGCTGCGACCCCACACCCAGCTGGTCGCCGAGGAACACGATCAGCGCGGCCACGACGACGTTCGAGAGGAACGACACGAGGAAGACGCGGTCGTCGAACATCCCGTCGAGCTTCGCGCGCAGCCCGCCGAACAGCGCGTCGAGGGCCGCGACCACCGCGATCGGGAGGTAGGGCTGCAGCGACACGGGCACGGTGGGCTGCAGGACGAGACCGACGACGACGCCGATCACGAGCCCGACAAAAGCGATCACTGCTGCCTCCTTCGACGGCTGCTCAGTCTAGGGGTAGCGCGTACTGCAGCGTCGACGGTCCGCCACCCTCGAGCTCGAGGTGCTTCTCGGTGGCCACCGACGACTGGAGCCCGTACGACTCCCCGAGCACCTTGAGCTGGTCGGCCGCGGTCGACGTCGCGAACGAGCTCCGCAGCGCGTCCGGGTCACCGACCGCCTCGACGTGGTACGGCGACGCGAGGCCGACGAAGTCGACCAGGATCGCGCTGCCCGCGCTGCGGATCGCGGTCGTGGACGTCAGCCGCTGGCCGTTGATCGCGACCGCCTCGGCTCCACCGGCCCACAGCGCGTTCACGACGTTCTGCAGGTCGGAGTCCTGGACCCGGCGGTCGGGGTCGACCGTGCCGTCCGCGGCGACGGCGTCGGCGGCGTCCGAGACGGTCACCGTGACGCCCGGCCCCGAGACGGCGGCGGCGCCCGAGGCGACGGTGTCGTCCTGGACGGTGGCGAGGAGCGACGGGGACTGCGCGGCCAGCGCCTGCGACTGCAGGGTGCCGACCTCGGCGTTGGTGCGGGCGATGCTGCGACTCAGGGCGTCCGCGCGGTCCTGGCGCTCGAGGATCTGCTGCTGCAGCACGGTGCGGGCCCCGACGATGCCCGGCGACGGTGCACGCAGGCTCCGCACCGCCACGACCGTCACGACTCCGAGCGCGACGGCCACGAGCAGCGCGAGGGCACGCCCCGGCGCGCTCGGGCCCTTCCGTGCCCCGCTCTCACGGGCCCGGGCCGCCTCTTCGTACCCGGGGTCGAGCGGGTGCGCCATGACCTCCGTCAGGAGCGTCATGGACTCGTCGGGGCGCCGCGGCCGTCGCCCTCCGACGTCCGGCGCGTCGGTCCCTCCGCTCACGCGGGCGCACCCTCGGCGCCCGTCGCGGCCCCGCCGGCCACGGTGCCGCCCGAGTCGTCGCTGCCGCCGGTCGAGCGCAGGATCCGCGCGGCGCCGCGGAGGTAGAGGAACCCGGCCCACCAGTACAGGCCGACGCCCCACCACGCGAACGCCCAGCCGGCCACGCCGGCCACCGTGCCCACCCAGCCGTCGACCTGGCCGAGCAGCAGGAGCGGGAACGCGTACATGAGGGTGAGCGTGGCCGCCTTCCCGATGAAGTTCACCGGCAGCGGGCCGTACCCGCGCCTCGCCAGCAGCGGCAGCGTGAGCCCGACGGCGACCTCCCGCGCGAGGAGCACCGCGACCAGCCACCACGGGATGATGTCGCGCAGCGCCAGCCCGAGCAGGGTCACGAGGATGAAGAGCCGGTCGGCAGCGGGGTCGAGGAGCTGCCCGAGCTTGCTCACCTGGTGCAGCCTGCGGGCCGCGACGCCGTCGAGCCAGTCCGAGGCTCCGGAGACGGCGAGCACGACGATCGCCCACACGTCGTGGTGCGTGGCGATGAGGATCGCGAACACGGGGACGAGCAGGAGCCGCAGCACGCTGATGAGGTTGGGGACCGTCAGGATCCGGTCGGTCGCCTCGTCCAGATCGTCCTTGTCGTCCGCCACCGGGCCAGTCTATGAGGTGGCGCGGGCTCCCAGGTGGCTCCGGTACCATGGGGCGACCCCCTTTCGCAGTCGTCGCCGTTCCTGGCTGGTGCTCGGCAACAGTCCGAGGCAACCGTCCGACACGTCCGGGCCGCCGCAGCACGCGGCGTGGCCCTCGTCGGAACCTCTTCTCGTGTGTCCCGGGAGATGCGACCGCGGCCCCTGCCGCATGCGATCCCCCCGACCGGACGGTTCGAGCTGACTTCTATGACCACGCCCTCCCCTGCCCCCGAGCAGGCCACCACCGAGACTGCCCCCGAGACGACGTTCCGCGACCTCGGCCTCCCCGCGACCCTCCTCGACTCCGTGGAGGCGCTCGGCTTCGTGACGCCGTCGGCGATCCAGGCCGCGGCGATCCCGCCGCTGCTCGAGGGCCGCGACATCACCGGCGTCGCCCAGACCGGCACCGGCAAGACCGCGGCGTTCGGCCTCCCGCTGCTCTCGCGCATCGACCCGGACCTGCACAAGACGCAGGCGCTCGTGCTCACGCCGACCCGCGAGCTCGCGCTCCAGGTCGCCGAGGCGATCGAGACCTTCGCGTCGACGCTCACCGGCGTCGAGGTGCTCGCCGTCTACGGCGGCGCGCCCTACCTGCCCCAGCAGCGCGCCCTGCAGCGCGGCGCCCAGGTCGTCGTCGGCACGCCCGGCCGTGTCATCGACCACATCGAGCGCAAGAACCTCGTGCTCGACGAGGTGCGCTTCCTCGCGCTCGACGAGGCCGACGAGATGCTGCGCATGGGCTTCGCCGAGGACGTCGACACGATCTTCGGGGCCGCCCCCGCCGAGCGGCAGGTCGCCCTGTTCTCCGCGACGATGCCCCCGCAGATCCGCCGTGTCGCGCAGCAGCACCTCAACAACCCGGTCGAGATCGCGGTCACCCGCCAGGCGTCGACCGTCACGACCGTCCACCAGACCTACTCGATCGTGCCGTTCCGGCACAAGACCGGGTCGCTGGTGCGGGTCCTCCAGACCAGCGACGCCGACGCCGCCATCGTGTTCTGCCGCACGCGCGGCGCGGCCGAGGAGGTCGGGACGGCGCTCGTCGAGCGTGGGATCTCCGCCGCGACGATCTCCGGCGACGTCGCGCAGAAGGACCGCGAGAAGATCGTCGAGCGCCTGCGCTCCGGCCAGATCGACGTCCTCGTCGCGACCGACGTCGCGGCCCGCGGCCTCGACGTCGAGCGCATCGGCCTGGTCGTCAACTTCGACCTGCCGGGCGAGCCGGAGGCGTACGTGCACCGCATCGGGCGCACGGGGCGTGCCGGGCGCACCGGCGAGGCGCTGAGCTTCGTCACGCCGCACGAGCGCGGCCGCCTGCGCCAGATCGAGCGCACCACCCGGACGCCGCTCGAGGAGATCTCGATCCCGACGCCCGCCGACGTCTCGGCGCACCGCGTGCGGCGCATGCTCGACGACGTCGCCGAGCGTCAGGAGGCGGGCCGCCTCGACCTGTACGCGCGGCTCGTCCGCGAGCACCTGGCCGCGCACCCGGACCTCGACGCCGTGGACCTCGCGGCGACGCTCGCCGCGCTCTTCGTCGGCGACAAGGGCCCGAAGTCGCGCGAGGCCATCGAGGCCGAGAACGAGGCCGCCGAGCTGGCCGCCGCCTCGCGCGCGGTGCGCCAGCGCCGCGAGGTCGAGGACGGCGCCCGGCCCCGCCGCGCGCACGGCCACGACGACGACCGCGGCCCGCGCCGCGCCGGCGGCCGCCCCGAGCGCCGCGGCCCGGGTGGCGCCCGCGAGGACGACGGCCGCCCCGCACGGCGGCTCACGAACGGCACCCGCTACCGCGTGGCCGTCGGGCACGCGCACGGCGTCGAGCCGCGCGGGATCGTCGGAGCCCTCGCGAACGAGGGTGGGTTGTCGGGCAAGGACGTCGGCAAGATCGACATCTTCGGCTCGTTCTCGCTCGTCGAGATCGGCCGCCCGCTCGACGCGGCGGCGCTCGACAAGATCGGCCGCGCCCGCGTCGGCGGACGTCCGCTCCGGATCGCCGTCGACAAGGGCGCGCCCTCCGGCGCGCGTCGTCCCCGCGACTGACCCGACCCGACCCGGCGGCCCGCGCACCTCACGAGGTGCGCGGGCCGCCGTCGTCTCCGCGAAGCACCCCTCCCGGAGGCCTGCTTCGGCGAGATACCTCGTGGGATCAGTGGCGCTCGGGCGGCGTCGACGGCGTCTCCGGGGCCTCGCCGTGCAGCTCGACGAGGTGCACCAGGCGGTTCGCGGCCCGCGTGCCCCGGGCGCCGTCCGCGCGCTGGATCGCCATCACCGCAAGCGTCTTGCCGTCGGCGAGATCGAGGACGACCCAGGGATCGTTCGGCCCGAAGTGCACCGCGAGCACCTCGGGCCACTCGAGGGTCCGGCGCCGGACGATGTTGCTGACCACGAGCCCCTGCGGGCTCGGCACGGCGCGCGTGTTGACGAGCAGCTCGACGAGCCACCCGCCGAGCAGGCCGACGACGATGATCGCGATCCGCTCGCCGGCGTCGAACGACGGCCCGACACCGGTGAGCGCGACCAGGACGCACCCGACCACGAACACCGTGCCCGTGATCGCGCCGGCGATCAGGGCGAACCGGGGGCGGAACGTGGCGTAGAGGTCGCCGTCGGGCACCGCTCCCCCCTTCCCTCCCGGCGTCAGAGCCGGCAGGCGTGGATCGACGTCACCAGGATGGCACGGGCTCCGAGGTCGTACAGCGTGTCCATGACGCGGTTGGTCTGGCTGCGCGGCACCATCGCGCGCACCGCGGCCCACGACCGGTCGTGCAGCGGCGACACGGTCGGCGACTCGAGGCCGGGCGTGACGGCGACGGCCTGCTCGACGAGCTCCAGCGGGCAGTCGTAGTCCATGAGCACGTACTCGCGGGCCGTGAGCACCCCCTGCAGCCGGCGCGTGAGCACGTCGAGGCCCTCGGGCTCGGGCAGGTCGCCGTTGCGGATCAGCACAGCCTCGGAGACGAGCAGCGGGTCGCCGAACACCTCGAGCCCGGCGGCGCGCAGCGTGGTGCCGGTCTCGACGACGTCGGCGATCACGTCGGCGACGCCGAGGCGCACCGCGGTCTCGACCGCGCCGTCGAGGTGGACGACGGCGGCCGGCTCGACGCCGTGCTCGCCCAGGTGGGCGAGGACGAGCCCCGGGTAGGAGGTGGCGACCCGGCGGCCGGCGACGTCGTCGACCGACGAGGCCGTCCCGACCGGCGCGGCGAACCGGAACGTCGAGCGCGCGAAGCCGAGCGAGAGGTGCTCGACGTCGCTCGCGCCCGAGTCGATCATGAGGTCGCGGCCGGTGATCCCGACGTCGACCGTACCCGCCCCGACGTACACGGCGACGTCGCGCGGGCGCAGGAAGAAGAACTCGACGTCGTTGTCGGGGTCGGCGAGCACCAGCTCGCGGGGGTCGCGGCGCTGGCGGTAGCCCGCCTCGCGCAGCATCTCGGCGGCGGGTTCGGACAGGGAGCCCTTGTTGGGCACGGCGATACGGAGCACGGCGGAGATCCTCAGTCAGTCACGGGTCGATGGAGACGTCGGGGGCGTCGGAGCGGGCGCTGCGACGGGCGCGGCGTGCGCCCGTCACAGATGGCGGTACACGTCCTCGAGCGTCAGCCCCTTCGCGACCATGAGCACCTGCAGGTGGTAGAGGAGCTGGGAGATCTCCAGCGCGGCGTCGTCGAGCGTCTCGTGCTCGGCGGCCATCCAGACCTCGGCGGCCTCCTCGACGATCTTCTTGCCGATCGCATGCACGCCGGAGTCCAGCTCGGCGACCGTGCCCGAGCCCTCGGGGCGTGCGGCGGCCTTCTCGGTGAGCTCGGCGAACAGGGCATCGAAGGTCTTCACGCCGCCAGCCTAGTGGCGGGCCGGTGCGCGGCGTCGGGCGGTCCGCCCAGCGGGCAGCTCGCCCGACGCCCGCCGGTCAGAGACCGCGCAGCGCCACGACAGTCGCGACGGCCGCCTCGGCGGCCTCCGCGCCCTTGTCCTCCTTCGACCCGGGCAGCCCGGCCCGGTCGAGCGCCTGCTGCTCGTCGTCGCACGTCAGCACCCCGAAGCCGACGGGCACGCCGGTCCGGGTCGCGACGTCCGTCAGACCCAGGGTGGCGGCCTCGCACACGTACTCGAAGTGCGGCGTGCCGCCCCGGATCACGACGCCGAGCGCCACGACCGCGTCCGACGACGCCGCCGCGCGGGCCGCCGCGACCGGGAGCTCGAACGTCCCGGGCACGCGGATCTCGCGCACGTCCGTGACGTTCGCCTCGGCCAGGGCCCGGCGCGCGCCTGCGAGCAGGCCGTCCATGACGACGTCGTGCCAGCTCGCCGCGACGACCGTGACCCGCAGGCCCGTCCCGTCGGTGTGGATGGTGGGTGCTCCGGCGCCGCTCATGCGCGGTCCTCCTCGGTGTCGTCGTTGCCGTCGGTGCTGCCGTCGTCCGTGACGGACTCCAGCAGGTGGCCCATCTGGGTCTTCTTGGTACGCAGGTACGCGTCGTTGTACACCGAGCGCCCCACCTCGAGCCGGCGCGTCGAGGTCACGTCGATGCCGCTCGCGGTCAGCCCGGACACCTTGGCCGGGTTGTTGGTCAGCAGCTCGACGCGGTCGAGCCCGAGGTCCGCGAGGATCGCCGCCGCAGCCCCGTACTCGCGCCGGTCCACGGGCCAGCCGAGCTCGAGGTTCGCCTGCACGGTGTCGAGGCCGGCGTCCTGCAGCGCGTACGCGTGGACCTTCGCGAGCAGGCCGATGCCTCGCCCCTCGTGCCCCCGCAGGTAGACGACGGCGCCGCCCTCGCGCGTCACCGTCTCCATCGCGGCGTGCAGCTGCGGGCCGCAGTCGCAGCGCAACGACCCGAACGCGTCCCCGGTGAGGCACTCCGAGTGCACCCGGACGACGGGCGTGGCGGCCGGCTCGAGGGGCGGGTTCGCCGGGACGAGCGCCACGTGCTCCGCGCCCGTGCGCAGGTCGCGGTACCCGTGGATCCGGAAGTGGCCGTGCGCCGTCGGCAGGAACGCCTCGGTGGTCGCCCGGACGCGCGGGACGTGCGTCCCCGCGCCCGGGGCCGTCTCGGTCTCGCTCACCGGGTCGTGCTCGCGCCGCCACGCGATGAGGTCGGCGATGGTGAGGATCAGCAGGCCGTCGCGCTCGGCCAGCGCCTCGACGTCGCCGAGCCGCATCATCGTGCCGTCGTCGTTCACGAGCTCCGCGATCGCCCCGACGACGCCGGCCCCGGCCAGGCGGCACAGGTCCACCGCCGCCTCCGTGTGCCCCGCCCGGTGCAGCACCCCGCCCGGCACCGCGCGCAGCGGCAGCACGTGCCCCGGGCGGATGAGGTCGGTCGGCCCGCTCGCCGTGTCGGCGAGGACCTGCAGCGTGCGGGTGCGGTCGGCCGCGGAGATGCCGGTCGTGACCCCGGTCGCCGCGTCGACCGTCACCGTGTACGCGGTGCGGCGCGGGTCCTGGGACTGCGGCACCATGAGCGGCAGCTCGAGCGCGTCGGCCCGCCACGTCGGCATCGGCGCGCACAGGTACCCGCTCGAGTGCCGGATCGTCCACGCCACCCACTCGGCGCTCGCGGCCTGCGCCGACAGGACGACGTCGACCTCGTTCTCGCGCTCCGGGGAGTCCGCGACGAGCACCGGGCGTCCGGCGGCGAGCTCCGCGAGGGCGTCCTCGACGGTGGCCAGGCGCGCGCTCATGCCCGGCCTCCCGCCGCCGGGACCTGCAGGTGCCGCAGGTGGCGCTCCACGTACTTCGACAGCACGTCGACCTCGAGGTTGACGAGGTCGAGCTCACCCAGCAGGCCGAGGGTCGTGTCGGCGAGGGTGGTGGGGATGAGGGAGACGCCGAACGCGTCGTCGGACACCCAGGTGACGGTGAGCGAGACGCCGCTCACGGTGACGGAGCCCTTCTCGGCGAGGTAGCGGGCGACGTCGGGCGACGTCGCGACCGTGACCTCGTCCCAGCGCGGCCCGGGGACCCGCTCGCGGATCGTGCCGACGCCGTCGACGTGCCCCTGGACGACGTGCCCGCCCAGCCGGGCGTCCGCCCGCAGGGCGCGCTCGAGGTTGACGCGTCGGCCGGGCACGAGCTTCTCGAGGGCCGTGCGCCGCAGCGACTCGGGCATGACGTCCGCCGCGAACGTGCCCGGACCGGCGGACCCGAGCGACGTGACGGTGAGGCAGACGCCATCGACGGCGATCGAGTCGCCGTGCTTCGCGTCGGACGTCACGAGCGGGCCGCGCAGGGTGAGCACGGCGTCCGTCTCGGGGCCGTCGGGGAACTCGATCCCGACGACCTCCCCGACTTCTTCGACGATCCCGGTGAACATCAGGCCTCCTGTGAGGTGGGGCGAGGGCGAGAGGGGTGAGAGCGCGCGGTGAGCAGGACGTCGTCCCCGAGCCGGCGCACGTCGTGCGTGCGCCAGCGGAGCGCGTCCGCGATGGTCGTGATGCCGAGGCCGCCGACGACGCCCGGCCCGGCGCCGAGCAGCACGGGCGCCACGTAGGCGTGCAGCTCGTCGACGACGCCGGCCTCCAGGAACGCGGTGGCGAGCCGGGGGCCGCCCTCGACGAGCAGGGTCCTGACCTCGCGTGCGGCGAGCACGGCCAGGACCTCGGCGACGTCGTGGGTCGCGAGCTGGAGCAGCTCGCCGCCGGCCTCCGTGCGCAGGCGCGCCCCGTCGGGCACGTCGCGGCGCCCCACGACGACGCGGAGCGGCTGGTGCTCGGCGAGCGTGCCGTCCGGGCGCCGCGCGGTGAGGGCGGGGTCGTCGGCCGCGACGGTGCCCGTGCCGACGGCCACCGCGTCGACGGCGGCACGAACCTCGTGCGCGTGGGCGCGAGCCTCGGGTCCGGTGATCCACCGGCTCGTGCCGTCCGCGGCGGCGACCCGGCCGTCCAGCGTGGCGGCGGTCTTGACGATCACGTAGGGGCGGCTGGCCGCGGCCGACGTCGCCCAGGTGCGCACGAGCTCGGTGGCCGCGGGCGTCGGGCGGAGCTCGGTGCGCACCCCGTGGGCGGCGAGGTGGTCCGCTCCCCCGGCGGCGACGGGGTTGGGGTCCGCGACGGCGTACACGACCTCCGCCACCCCGGCCTGCTCGAGGGCGACGGCGCACGGCCCGGTCCGTCCGGTGTGGTTGCAGGGCTCGAGGGTGACGACGGCGGTCGCACCGCGCACGTCGACGCCGGCCTCCCGGGCGGCGGCGAGCGCGGCCGCCTCGGCGTGCGGGGTGCCCGCGCCGCGGTGCCAGCCCTCGGCGAGGACGACGCGCGGGCCGACCGCGCCGTCGTCGGCTGTGTCCTGGACGGGGGCGAGGATGACGCAGCCGACCCGCGGGTTCGGGCCCCAGGCGGGGCCGCGGGTCGCGAGCTCGACCGCGCGCGCGAGCGCGCCGTCGACGGACGCGACGGTGCGGTGGTGCGCGGGGGCGGCGTGGTCGGCCATCGGTGCTGGCGGTCCTTCCCGGTCGGTGCGGCGGCGCACCTGCTCCGGGGTGGACGAGGCCGGGACCCCATGACGGCGCCCCGCACCACGGGACGTCGGACGACGCCCCGCACGCACTGCCTCCCATCCGGACTTTCACCGTCGGTCCCGGAATTCCACCAGGTCAACCGCCCCGCCGCCTCGTGAGAAGCAGCCGGACGGGTCGCGGACTGTCACCGCCGGTTCGGAATTACACCGACCCCGGAGCACGTGCTCGTTGCTGTCAACGATGATGCCACACGACTTCTTCCCGCTCGCTCCGCGTCTCTCCAGCCCGTCACTTGTTACTAGCACAGTCGTGCTAGTTTGAAGGGGTGAGCAACCGGATCGACGCGACGGCACGCCGTCAGGAGCTGGCCGAGGCGGTGTGGCGGATCATCGTGCGCGACGGCCTGTCCGCGGTGTCCGTGCGCGCCGTCGCCGCGGAGGCCGGCCTCGCCACCGGGTCAGTCCGGCACTTCTTCCCGTCGCAGGCCGAGCTCGTGAGCTTCGCGATGACCGCGCTGGCCGACACGGTCACCCAGCGGGTCCGGGCGGCCGCACGGACCCCGGACGCGAGCGACCGCGTGCTCGCGATGCTCGTCGAGCTGCTCCCCGTGACGGATCGGACGCTCGCGGAGTTCACCGCGTATCTGGACTTCATGGAGCGCTCGCGGACCGACGCCTCGCTGCGGCCGGTCGCCCGGGAGAGCGTGCGCGCGGTCCGCGAGCTCGTCGTGACGGTCCTCGCCGACCTGCGCGCGCTCGGCCTGCTGCGCCCGGAGGTGGACGTCCCGGCCGAGAGCGTGCGTCTGCACGCATTCGTCGACGGGCTGACGCTCCAGCTCGTCGTCGCGCCCGAGCTCGTCTCGCGCGACGAGGCGCGCGGCGCGCTCGAGCGGTGGCTGCGGGAGCTGCAGGGCGTGGCCGCGACCGACGGAGGCCGGGCATGATCCTGGCCGGCATCGCCACCTCGGAGGTGGCGTTCTGGGTCGTGCTGGCCCTCGCGCTCGCCGCGCGGTACGTCCTGCGGCGAGACCGGCTGAGCACGGCGCTCCTGAGGACGCTGCCCGCGATCGACCTCGCGCTCCTCGTCTTCGTCGCCACCGATCTCGCCCGCCACGCCGACCCCACGTCCTCCCACGCCCTGGCGGCGTCGTACCTCGGCTTCACGGTCGCCTTCGGCGGCCCGCTGGTCCGGTGGGCGGACGCACGCTTCGCCCACCGCTTCGCGGGCGGCCCTCGTCCCGTCAAGCCGCCGAAGGGAAGCGCGACCTACGTGCGGGGCCTGTGGCTGGAGTGGTTCCGGGCGCTGGCCGCCGCCGGGATCTCGGTGGCGATCCTGACCCTGCTCGCGCTCGGCATCCGGCACCAACCCGTCCCCGCCACGCTCGACGACGCTGCCGCCGACCCCCTCTGGGCGCACGTGGTGCTGCTCGGGATCGTCGTGGTGGTCTGGTTCCTCGCCGGTCCGGCGTTCGCGCGCCGCACCGACCGCACGTCCTGAGGCCGCTCGCCGTCAGTGGGCGTGCCCCGACGCGAGCTCCCGCAGGGCGTCGATCTCGGCGGGGACGTCGTCCGCCCCGTACACCGCGGACCCGGCGACGAACACGTTCGCCCCGGCGTCGGCCGCGCGCTCGATCGTCGCGCGCGAGACGCCGCCGTCCACCTGGACCCACACGTCGAGGTCGGCGGCGGAGATCGCGCGCCGCGCCCGCCGGATCTTGGGCAGCGTGCCTTCGATGAACGACTGGCCCCCGAAACCGGGCTCGACCGTCATGACGAGCAGCATGTCGATCTCCCCCAGGAGGTCGAGGAACGGCTCGACCGGCGTCGCGGGGCGCAGCGCCAGACCCGCCCGGGAACCGAGGCGCCGCAGCTCGCGCGCGAGCCGGACCGGCGCCGTCGCCGCCTCGGCGTGGAACGTGACCGACCCGGCGCCGGCCTCCGCGAACCCCGGGGCCCACCGGTCGGGGTCCTCGATCATGAGGTGCACGTCGACGGGCACCGGGCTCACCTGGACGAGGCGCTCCACGACCGGGAGGCCGATCGTGAGGTTGGGCACGAAGTGGTTGTCCATGACGTCGACGTGCGCCCAGTCGGCGGCGGCGATCGCGCCGAGGTCACGCTCGAGGTTCGCGAAGTCGGCGGACAGGATGCTCGGGGCGATGAGGGCTGCCATGTCGCCCAGCCTAGGCGGGCGCCGCCACGAGCGGCGCGCCCTCGGCCCGGCGCACGATGGCATGATCGGGGCCGTGAAGATCCTCTCGATCCAGTCGGCTGTCGCATACGGCCACGTCGGCAACTCCGCGGCCGTGTTCCCGCTCCAGCGCATCGGTGTCGAGGTGCTGCCCGTGTACACGGTGAACTTCTCGAACCACACCGGCTACGGCCAGTGGCGCGGCCCGCTCATCAGCCCCGACGACGTGCGCGAGGTGCTCCTCGGCATCGAGGAGCGCGGGGTGCTCCCCCAGGTCGACGTCGTCCTGTCGGGCTACCAGGGCGGCGAGGGCATCGCCGACGTGATCCTCGACGCGGTCGAGCGCGTCAAGGCTGCCAACCCCGCGGCGATCTACTCCTGCGACCCCGTGATGGGGAACGCGAAGTCGGGGTGCTTCGTCGCGCCCGCGATCCCCGTGCTGCTGCGCGACCGGGTGGTCCCGGCGGCCGACGTCATCACGCCCAACCAGTTCGAGCTGGGCTTTCTCACCGGGACCGAGCCCGACACTCTCGAGTCCACGCTCGCCTCCGTCGAGCTGGTCCGCGCGACCGGGCCGCGGACGGTGCTGGTCACCAGCGTGGAGCGCCCCGACCGAGAGGACGGCACGATCGAGATGCTCGCCGTCGACGACAGCGGCGCGTGGCTGGTCACGACCCCGTACATCCCGATGAAGGCGAACGGCTCGGGCGACGTGACCGCCGCCCTCTTCACCGCGCACTACCGCCGCACCGGCGACCTCGCCGACGCGCTCTCGCGCACCACCTCGAGCGTCTTCGACGTGCTCACGCGCACCCACGAGTCGGGCGAGCGCGAGCTGCAGCTCGTCGAGTCGCAGGACGCGTACGCCCACCCGCGGATGCAGTTCACCCCGCGTCGCGTCGCCTGAGAGCCTCGCCGCGAGCACGGGTTCCGTGGCTGGGCCGGGCGGTTCGGGGGTGTGGCGCGCGGTCGTCCCACCTCCGCAGACGGTCGCGTCCCCGAAGGCCCTGTTCGCCCACGGTGACGCTGCGTTCGCCGAACCCACCTGCGGACCGGACCACGAGATGCCCGACGGGAACCTCAGCGCCGACGCAGCAGCGTGAGGTGCATCGCGTCGGTGCCGTGGACGTGCGGCCACAGCTGGACGTCGAGGCGCTCGGAGAGCGGGATCGCGTCGCCCGCGACCCGCCGGACCGCCTCCGCCGCGTCGACGCGCTCGACGTCGTCCCGGCGGCGCAGGACGTCGTCGACGACGACGCGCGTCTCCGCGAGGTGCGGCGAGCACGTCACGTAGGCGACCAGGCCGCCGGGCCGGACGGCGTCGAGCGCGGACGCGAGCAGCTCCCGCTGGAGCCCGGTGAGGTCCTGCAGGTCCGACGGCGTGCGGCGCCAACGGGACTCCGGCCGGCGGCGCAGCGCGCCGAGCCCGGTGCAGGGCGCGTCGAGCAGCACCCGGTCGTAGGCGGCGGGCTCGTTCGCCCCGAGCTCGCGACCGTCGCCGGTGCGGACCTCGACGACGTCGCGGACCGCGCGCACCGACCGTTCCACGAGCCGGCTCCGGTGCGGGGCGACCTCGTTGGCGACGAGCGTCGCCCCTCGCTCGAGCGCGAGCGCGCCGAGCAGCGCGGCCTTGCCGCCGGGGCCGGCGCACAGGTCGAGCCACCGCTCGCCCACGTCGGGGGCCGGCGAGCCGAGGTCGGCAGCCGCGAGGGCCAGCGTGACGAGCTGGCTGCCCTCGTCCTGCACCCCGACGCGCCCCTCGCCCACGCCCGGCACGCCCGCCGGGTCGCTGCCCGGCAGGACGACCGCCGTCGGCGCCCAGCGCCCCCGCGGTCCGCGCGTGTCGGCCGCGATCTCGTCCGGGTCCGCGAGGCCGGGGCGCGCCACGAGCGTGACCCGCGGCGCGGTGTTGTCGGCCTCGAGCAGCGCGGGCAGGTCGTCCGCGGTCAGCCCGTTCCCGACGAGCGACTCGCGCAGGGCGCGCACGATCCACGCCGGGTGGCTCTGCGTCGCGGCCAGCGCGGCGGTCTCGTCGGGGGCGCTGGCGCGCAGCTCCTCGAGCCACGTGTCGAGGTCGCGCTCGCCGACGCGGCGCAGCACCGCGTTGACGAACTGGCCGGCGCCGCTGCCGATCCTGTCGCGGACCAGGCCGACGGTCTCGGAGACGGCCGCGTGCGGCGGCACGCGCATGCCGAGGAGCTGGTGCGCCCCGAGCCGGAGCGCGTCGAGCACGGGCGGGTCGGTCTCCGTCAGCGGGCGCGAGGAGCACCGCGACAGGACGGCGTCGTACCGGCCGCGCAGGCGCAGCGTGCCGTAGGCGAGCTCCGTCGCGAACGCCGCGTCGCGCCCTTCGATCCCGCGCTCGCGCAGCAGCGGCGGCAGGACCAGGTTCGCGTAGGCGTCGGAGGCGTCCACGTCGCGGAGCACGTCGAACGCCGCCGTCCGGGCGGGGTCGGCGGCCCGCCGCCGCTGCGAGGGCGCCTGGGAGGTTCGCGCCCGGTCGCCGCGCAGGCGCGCTCCCCCACGCTCACGTCCGCGGGCGTCGCGTCCCTCGTACCTGCCGCGCTCGCCCCGACCGTCCCCGCGCCCGCCGTCGCCGCTCACGCCGCGGCCTCCGCCCCGAGGACGGCACCGTCGCCGAGGCGCGCGCCGCGCGCCCAGTCGGGGGCCGCCATGTGCTTCTTGCCGACGGGGGCGACGTCGCCCAGCTCGACGGCGTGCGTCGCGGTCCCGACGAGGACCTCCCGCTTGCCGGGGCGCACCTCGCCCGGAGCCAGGTCCGTGACGTCGGGGCGTGGCCGCACGGGGCCGAGCCCCAGCCGTGCGCCGTCGGGGGCGGTCGTCCACGCCCCGGGAGCCGGCGTGCAGCCCCGCACGAGCCGGTCGATCGCGAGGGCGGGCCTGGTCCAGACGACGCGGGCGTCGTCGGGCGTGATCTTGGGCGCGACGCTCACGCCGTCGGCGGGCTGGGCGACCGGGGACGCCGTGCCGTCCTCGATCGCGTCGAGGGTGCCGAGCAGCAGCGGGGTGCACGCCGTCGACAGGCGGCCGAGCAGGTCGCCCGACGTGTCGCGCGCCCGCACGGTCTCGGTCATCGTGCCGAAGACCGGCCCCTCGTCGAGGCTGGGCGTGAGGCGGAAGGTCGAGGCGCCCGTCACCTCGTCGCCGGCCATGACGGCGCGCTGCACCGGGGCGGCTCCGCGCCAGGCGGGCAGCAGGGAGAAGTGGACGTTGACCCAGCCGTGCGGCACGGCGTCGAGGACCGGCTTCGGCAGGATCTCGCCGTACGCGACGACGACGGCCGCGTCCACGTGCAGGTCGGTGAGCACGTCGAGGAAGCCTTCGCTGCGGGGCCGGGCCGTGATCACCGGCAGCCCCGCCTGCTCGGCCCGCACGCGCACGGGGCTCGGGGTCAGGGCGCGGCCACGCCCCACCCGCCCGTCGGGCCGGGTGAGCACCGCGACGACCTCGTGACGGGAGCCGAGGAGCGCCTCGAGCGACGGGACGGCGACGTCCGGGGTCCCGGCGAAGAGGAGGCGCATGGCCCCGATCCTACTGGTGGGGCGCCTGGGCGGCGGCCTCGCCCTCGTCGGCGCGCGGGGTGCGGCGGCGCAGGACGGCGCCCACGACGAGGCCCGCGAGGAGCGCCCAGAAGGCGGCGCCGACCCCTCCCAGGGCGACGCCCGACGCGGCGACGACGAACGTCACCACCGCGGGTTCGCGTGCCGCGGTCGCGCCGAACGCGCCGTGGAGCGCTCCCCCGAGGCTCGCCAGCAGGGCGAGCCCCGCCGCCGCCTCGACCACGCCCGGCGGCGCCTGCGCGACGAGCGACGCGAGCCACGTCGAGGCGAGCGCGAGCGCGACGTAGCACCATCCCGCGACGTGCGTCGCGAGCCACCGGCGGCGCGGGTCCCGGGCGGCGTCGGGAGACGCGGCGAGCGCGGCGGTGATGGCGGCGAGGTTGACGGCATGGCCGCCCGCGGGCGCCGCGAGCACGGTGCCGAGCCCGGTCACGGTCATCGCCGACCGCCAGGGCACCTGGTAGCCGAACGTGCCGAGCACCGCGACGCCCGGCACGTTCTGGGACGCCATCGTGACGAGGAACAGGGGCACCGCGATCCCGACCACGGCCTGCCACCCGAGGTGCGGCGTCGTCCAGGCGAGATGCCCGACCGACGCGGCCGGGAGGCCGCCGTGCCGGACCTCGTCCACGACGACGAGGGCCAGCGTCAGCCCGAGGGCCGCGGGCGTCGCCCAGCGAGGCGCGAGGCGCAGGAGCACGAGCCACACGACGACGACGGGGACGACGAACGCCGGCTCGGACGCGAGCGCGCGCACCGGCGCGAGGCACAGGGTGAGCAGGACGCCGGCGAGCATGGCCTGCGCGACCGGCACCGGGATCCGTCCGACGAGCGCCCCGAGCCGGGGCCACGCCGCGGTCGCCAGGACGAGCACGCCGACCAGGAGGAAGGCCCCGACCGCCGCCGGCCAGCCGCCGGCCACGGCCCCGGTGCTGACGAGCAGCGCGGCGCCGGGCGTCGACCACGCCAGCGTGATCGGGATGCGGTGCCGCCAGGACAGCACGACCATCCCGATCCCCTGGGCGAGGCAGAGCGCGGCGAGCCCGGACCCGGCCTGGGCCGGCGTGGCGCCGACGGCGCGGAGCCCGGCCAGGACGACCGCGAACGAGCTGGAGAACCCGACGAGCGCCGTGACGACGCCGGCGAGGACGGGGCGGCTGCGGTCGTCACGGGACGGACGAGAGCGTTCCATATACGGAACGATAGTCTGGCCAGGTGACCGACGAACAGCCCCCCGCCCGCAGCGATGACGTCGCGCTCCGGGTCGGACGGCGGATCCGGCGCCTGCGCGAGGCGCGCGGACTCTCCCTGTCGGGGCTCGCTGCCCGGGCCGGCGTCGGCAAGGGCCTGCTCTCGGAGCTCGAGTCCGGGCGACGCAACCCCACGCTCGCAAGCCTCTACGCCGTCGCACAGCCCCTCGGCGTGCCGCTCGCTGGCCTCCTGGGCGACGAGCCCGGCAGCATGGTCGACGGCGACGGCGCGCGCACCCGGCTCCTGGACGTGCGCGCCGAGGACGACGGCACGACGGTCGAGGTCTACACGCTCGAGCACGACCCCGGCGTGGCCCGCAGCTCGCCGGCGCACGCGCCCGGCGTCGTCGAGCACCTCGTGACCACGCGGGGCAGCTTCCGGGTCGTGCGCCACGGCCCGGCCGGCGACGAGGTCCACGACGCCCCGCAGGGCCGGCACGTCAGCTGGACGAGCGACGTGCCGCACGACTACGCAGCGGGCCCCGACGGCGCGACCGCGGTCCTCGTGATCACGACGCCGCGAGGCTGACCCCGAGCGCGCGGAGGTCGCGCCGCAGCTGCTCCGCGCCGGTGAAGCGCACTGCCAGGAAGCCGAGGCGCGCGGCGGACCCGACGTTCGCGGGGGCGTCGTCGACGAACACCGTGCGCGCCGGGACGAGCCCGAACCGGTCGGCCGCCCGCTCGAAGATCGCCGGGTCCGGCTTGACGAGCCCCTCCCGGCCCGAGACGAGCACGTCCTCGAGCAGCCCGATGGCCGGCGCGGCGGCCGGCCCGTGCGGGTACGTCTCCGCGGACCAGTTCGTCAGCCCGTACAGCCGCAGGCCCAGCGCGCGCAGGTCGCGGACCACGTCCTCGCTCCCCGGGACGGGGCCGGCGAGGGTCGCGGCGAACCGCCTCACGTACGCGTCGACGAGCGGGGCGTGGTGGGGGTGCGAGGCCGCGACCTCCGCCCGGACGTCCGCCCAGGCCAGCCCCGCGTCCGCCCGACGGTTGAGGTCGGGGAAGTCGACGTCGGCGAAGAACCGCTCGACGTCGTCGCGCGACGCGACCCCCCGGAACGCGCCGTGCGGGTCCCACTGCACGAGCACGTTCCCCAGGTCGAACAGGACGGCCTCCACGGGCTCGCGGCCGTCGGTGGCGGGTTCGGGCGTCACACGATCTCCTTCGGGTCGAGCTGGACACGGACGTCGCCGCCCTCGCGACGGGCGGAGCGCACCGACAGCGAGGCGGCGAGCTGGCGCGCGAGCTCGCGCCCCTGCTCCCACGGCACCCGGACCAGCATGCGGACGGGCTCACCGCCTGGGAGGACGAGGGTGCCGCCCTCCGCGGCACGGCCGGTGCGGCCCGCACCGGGGTCGAGCGTCACGGGGCCGAGCACGGCGTCGCCCGTCGCGAGCGGCACGCGCCCGACGACGGCGGACACGGCCGTCCGCTCACCCTCGACGGACGCCATGCGCACCGCGGGCGGCAGCGCGAGCTCGGTGACCTCGTCGAGCTCGCGGGCGGCCAGCCCGACCGGGTCCCAGCGCACTAGCGCCCCGGTCGGCGCGGGCGCCGCGTCGCCGACGAGCAGGACGGTCCCGCCGTCCGGCGCCGACCGGACCAGGGCCGCGGCGGCGAGCCACCGAGCGAGCGCGTCCTGCGCGACCCCCAGGCCGCGGCCCGCGGTGCTCGCCGCCGCGTCGAGCAGCAGGGCGCACGCGTAACCGCCCGGCGCGACCGGCTCGGCGCCCGGCGTGGACACGACGATCGCGCGTCGCGCGGGGACGGTGTCGAGGACGCCCGTCGCGGCCCCCGAGACGCGGACGGTCACGCCCGGGAACGCGCGGCCGAGCTCCTCGGCGGTGCGGCCCGAGCCGACCGACGTCGCGCGCAGACCGTGCGCGCCGCACTCGGCGCACGTCCAGTCCGCCGCAAGACGGCCGCACCAGCGGCACTGCGGGTCCGAGCGCGCGCCGGCGAGCCCCAGCGGCCCGTGGCACGTGGCGCAGCGCGCCGGCGTCCGGCACCGCGTGCACGCGACCACCGGGACGTAGCCGGCGCGCGGCACCTGGACGAGGACGGGCCCCTCCTCGAGCGCGCGGCGCACCGCCTGGAGGGCCGGGGCGGGCAGGCGCGCCGCCGCGCCCGCGCCCTCCTTCGCGAGCTCGACCGATGTGAGCGCCCGCACCCGAGGGGTCCGCTCGCGCACCACCGGGCGCGGGGACACGACGTCCTTGGCCCACCCCCGCGCGACCAGCGCCTGCGTCGCGGTGGTGCGGGCGTGCGACCCGACGACGAACGCGCACCGCTCGAGCTCGGCGCGCAGCGCCAGGACCTCCCGCGTGTGCGGGTAGGGGGCCCGCGGCTCGGCGTGCGTGTCGGCGGTGTCGTCCCAGCACACGACGAGCCCCAGGTCTGCCACGGGGGCGAACGACGCCGCCCGCGTGCCGATCGCGACCCGCACGTCGCCCCGCAGCACCGCGAGGAACTGGGCGTAGCGCGCGGAGGGCCCGTCGTCGGCGGTCAGGTGCGCGACCCGCCCCCCGCTCGCGGGCACCCACGGCGCCAGCCCGCGCACCTCGAGGGCGCGGGACAGACGGGCGACGTCCCGTGCGTCGGGCACGACGACGAGCGCGCCCCGGCCGGCCGCGACGACCACGCGGACCGCCTCCGCGATCGCCGCGGCCCAGTGCGCGCCCGTGTCGACGAGCGGGTCGGGTCCGGGCAGCACGGTCCACGCGGCACGCGGCGCCGCGCCCGCGGCGAGGTGCCGGAGCAGCGCGACCCCGCCGCGGTACGCCCGCCACTCCCCCGGCGGCGCAGTCAGCGGGGGAAGGTCCGCGGGGGCGGCGTCCGCATGTGAGGCCTGCTCGGTCCGGGCGTGCCGGGGCGGGACCGCGAGCCGCAGGACGTCCGCGAGCGTGCCCGCGTACCGGTCGGCGACGGCGCGGGCCAGCCGGAGCACAGGCGGCGTGAGCACGGGCTCGGACGAGACGACGCGCCGCAACGGGACGAGGCGGTCGCCGTGCTCGGACGACGCCTCGCGCGCGACGACGAACCCGCCCACGTCCTGCGCGCCGAACCTGACCTTGACCCGGACGCCCGGCCGGGCCGTGTCCTCCACGTCCGCGGGGACGGCGTAGTCGAAGGTGCGGTCCAGGTGCGCGGGCGGCAGCTCCAGCGCCACGCGCGCGACCGGGAGGTCGTCGGCGAGCGGGACCCCGCCCTCGGCGACGCGCCGGCGCCTCGCCCCGCGGGGGGCGCCGGCCGACTCGAGGCCCGGCAGCGCGAGCTGCTCGACCGGTTGTGCTCCCATGCCCCTATCCCAGCACGTCGCACCCACCCCGCGGCACGCCGTGCACAGGCGGGACAGGGTGGCGCAGGCCCGGACGACGAGCGGGACGGCGGGTCAGACGGCGGCGCGCAGCGCGTCGACGCGGTCCGTGCGCTCCCACGTCAGGCCCTCGAGCTCGCGCCCGAAGTGCCCGTACGCGGCCGTCCGGCGGTAGATCGGGCGCAGCAGGTCGAGCTCGGCGATGATCGCCGCGGGTCGCAGGTCGAAGACCGCGCGGATCGCCGCCTGGATGCGGTCGACCGGAACCGTCTCGGTGCCGAACGTCTCGACGTACAGGCCGACCGGGCGCGCGCGCCCGATCGCGTACGCGACCTGGACCTCGCACCGGCGGGCCAGCCCGGCGGCCACGACGTTCTTCGCGACCCAGCGCATCGCGTAGGCCGCGGAGCGGTCGACCTTCGACGGGTCCTTGCCCGAGAACGCGCCGCCGCCGTGGCGGGCCATCCCGCCGTAGGTGTCGACGATGATCTTGCGGCCCGTCAGGCCCGCGTCCCCCTTGGGGCCGCCGATCTCGAACTTGCCCGTCGGGTTCACGAACACCTGGCGCGGGCTGCCGAGGCTCACGCCGTCCGGCAGCTCCAGGGCCGCCAGGACCGGGTCGACCACGCTCTCGCGAACCTGGGCGCGCAGCTCCTCCTGGAGCGTCTTCTCGTCGTGCTGCGCGGAGACGACCACGGTCTCGATCCCGACGGGCCGGTCGCCGTCGTACGCGATCGTCACCTGCGTCTTGCCGTCCGGCCGCAGCCCCGGGAGGGTGCCGTCCTTGCGGACCGCCGCGAGGCGCTCCGCGAGCCGGTGGGCGAGGAAGACCGGCAGCGGCATGAGGGTCGCGGTGTCGTCGCACGCGTAGCCGAACATCAGGCCCTGGTCGCCCGCGCCCTGCGCGTCCAGCGGGTCCCGGACGATCGACGGCCCCGACGAGTCGTCGCGCTCCTCCTCGGACTTGTCCACGCCCTGCGCGATGTCGGGCGACTGCTGGCCGATCGACACGGAGACGCCGCACGAGTCGCCGTCGAACCCGATCTCCGACGACGTGTAGCCGATGGAGTTGACGACCTCACGGACGATCTGGGGGATCTCGACGTACGCCGTCGTGGTGACCTCGCCCGCGACGTGCACGAGGCCCGTCGTCACGAGCGTCTCGACCGCGACCCGAGCGGACGGGTCCTGCGCGAGCATCGCGTCGAGGATCGCGTCGGAGATCTGGTCGCAGACCTTGTCCGGGTGTCCTTCCGTCACCGACTCGGAGGTGAACAGGCGCATGCCGGACAGGTCGCTGGTCATGCGCGTCAGCGTACAGGCGGACCGCCCGTCGCCCTAGGGATGTCCACGGGTGAGTCCGACCCGCGAGACGACCGCCCTCACGGGTGCGGGCGACGGCGCCCGGCGCCACGATGGAGCGATGACGACACTCACCGGGAAGCAGGTCGACGACGCCGCGCTGGCGGGCTGGGCGAACCTGGGCGGCGTCCTCGTGACGCGCTTCGCGACCCCCGACTTCGCCACGGGTCTCGAGCTGGTCGACGCGATCGGGGCGCTCGCCGACGAGGCGAACCACCACCCCGACGTCGACCTGCGCTACACGCGCGTCGACGTCGCCCTTACGAGCCACGACGCCGGCGGGCTCACCGCGCGCGACGTCGACCTGGCACGCAAGGTGACCGAGGCGGCCGCGGTCCGTGACCTCACCCCCGACGACACGGGTGTGTCCCGGGTCGAGCTCGCGCTCGACTCCCCGGACCACGCCCGCGTCCTGCCGTTCTGGCAGGCGTTCCTCGGCTACCAGCGCGCCGAGGGTCTCGACGACGAGCTGCGTGACCCCGCAGGCGCCCAACCGATGGTCTGGTTCCAGGCCTCGGGATCGGACGAGCCGCGCCAGCGCTGGCACCTCGACGTCTGGGTGCCGCCCTCGCAGGTCCAGCCCCGGATCGACGCCGCGCTCGCGGCCGGAGGGACGGTGGACGACGGCGCCGCGCCGGCGTTCTGGGTGCTCACCGACCCGGAGGGCAACCGGTCCTGCCTGTGCACCTGGCAGCAGCGCGACTGAGCCGCGCCGCGGTGCCGTACCTCTCGGCCGGTCGGGCGGTTCGAGGGCGTGGCGCCCTTGACGCCGGCATCACCCAGCAGACTGCCGGCTCCCCGCACGCCGCGCCGGCCTCCCGGGTTCGCCCGCCAGGGTCGCGCACGACGACGGCGCGAGCCCGGGCGGCTGTGCTGACAGGCGAACGAGAAGGGTCAACCGAGCAGCTTGACGACGGCGTCCCACACGACGTCGGCCACGCGCTCCTTGGGGCCGGCCGCGGTCTCGACGACCTCGCCGGAGGCGTCGACGATCGTCACGTCGTTCTCGTCCGTCCCGAAGGCCTTCCCGGCCCCGACGGCGTTCACCACGACGAGGTCGGCGCCCTTGCGGCGTGCCTTCGCGCGGCCGTGGAACAGGACGTCGCCGGTCGCGTCGCCGGTCTCGGCGGCGAAGCCGACGACGACCTGGCCCGGGCGTAGCCGGTCGGTCGCCAGCTCCCGGAGGATGTCGGGGTTCTCGACGAGCTCGATGGGCGCCGGCGGCTCGCCCGGCACCTTCTTGATCTTCGCGTCGGGCACGTGGACGGGACGGAAGTCAGCCACCGCGGCGGCCATGACGACGGCGTCCGCCTCACGCGCGGCGGCTCGGACGGCGTCGCGCAGCTCGGCCGTGGACACGACGGGGACGAACGTCCCGACGCCTGTCGGCGTCTGCGCGAGGTTCGCTCCGACGAGCACCACGTCGGCGCCGCGGGCCACGGCCGCACGGGCGAGGGCGACGCCCTGCTTGCCGCTCGAGGAGTTCCCGATGAAGCGCACCGGGTCGATGGCCTCGCGCGTGCCCCCGGCCGAGACGACGACGCGGCGGCCGGCGAGGTCCCGGGGCGTCGTCCCGCGACCGGCCACGTCGAGCGCGACGCGCGCGATCTCCTCGGGCTCGGGCAGGCGTCCGGGGCCGCTGTCGGCGCCGGTGAGACGGCCCGACGCGGGCTCGATCACGTGCACGCCGCGCGCCCGCAGCGTCGCGACGTTCGCGACCGTGGCGGGGTGCTCCCACATCTCGGTGTGCATCGCGGGCGCCATCACGACGGGCGCCCGGGTCACGAGCAGCGTCGCCGTCAGCAGGTCGTCCGCCTGTCCCGTGGCCGCGCGTGCGAGGAGGTCCGCTGTCGCGGGCGCGACGACCACGAGGTCGGCCGACTGCCCGAGGGCGACGTGCGCGACCCCGGGGACGTCGTCGAACACGTCGGTGCTCACGGGCTCGCCCGACAGCGCCTCCCACGTGGGCGCGCCGACGAAGCGGAGCGCCGCCGCGGTGGGGATCACGCGGACGGCGTGCCCCGCCTCGCGAAGCAGGCGCAGCAGCAGGACCGCCTTGTAGGCGGCGACCCCGCCCGCTACCCCGAGGACGACGCGCATGTCAGCAGGCCCGGACCGGCTCGGCCGGTCTCAGAGCTGAGGCGGCGACGCGGTGTCCGCGTCCTCGCCCTCGACGACCTCGCGCTCCGTCATCGTGAGCAGGCCGGCGTTGATCTCGCGCAGCGCGATCGACAGCGGCTTCTCCTGCGGGCGCGTCTCGACGAGCGGGCCGACGTTCTCGAGCAGGCCCTCGTTGAGCTGGGCGTAGTACGAGTTGATCTGGCGGGCGCGGCGCGAGCCGTAGATGACGAGCGCGTACTTCGAGTCCGCGCGGTCGAGCAGGTCGTCGATCGGCGGGTCGGTGATGCCCTCGGGCTGGGCGACGGTTCCGGACACGGAAGCTCCAGTTCACAGTGGGGAGAAGGGGATCCGACACCCATTCTACGGGGTCGGGGGCGGGCGCGGCCCGCACCGGCCGCCGTCAGGCGGTGACGGCCCCGGCGGACCGGCCCAGGCCGTGCGGCGCCAGGCCCATCACGGTGACCAGCTCGTCGGTGGCGCGGTGGACCTCGTCGTTGACGATCGTGTGGTCGAACTCGGGCTCCGCGGCGAGCTCCACGCGGGCCGTCCGCAGCCGGCGCTCGCGCTCCTCCGCGTCCTCCGTCCCCCGCCCCACGAGGCGGCGGACCAGCTCGTCCCAGCTCGGCGGCGCGAGGAACACGAACCGCGCGTCAGGCATGGACTCCCGGACCTGCCGCGCGCCCTGGAGGTCGATCTCGAGGAGCACCGGGCGCCCGTCGGCGAGGCGCTCGAGGACCGGCCTGCGCGGTGTCCCGTAGCGGTGCCTGCCGTGGACCACGGCCCACTCGAGCAGCTCGCCGTCGGCGGCCATCCGGTCGAACTGCTCCTCGGTGAGGAACACGTAGTGCACGCCGTCGATCTCGCCCGGGCGCGGCGGCCGGGTGGTGGCCGACACCGAGAGCCAGATCTCGGGGTAGCGGGCGCGCACGTCCGCCGAGACGGTGCCCTTGCCGACGGCCGTCGGACCTGCGAGGACGGTGAGCCGGGCGCGGGCCACGGCGGGGTCGGTGCGTGTGATCGTTCAGCCCTTCGAGTCGAACCTCTCGATCAGGGCCTTCGCCTGGTGCGGGCCGAGCCCACGGACACGGCGAGTCTCGGCGATCCCGATCTCCTCCATGATCGCACGCGCCTTGACCTTGCCGACGCCGGGCAGGGACTCCAGCAGGGCGACGACCTTGAGCTTGCCGATCACGTCGTCGGTCTGGCCCTGCTCGATCACCTCCGACAGCGAGCCCTGCGAGTACTTGAGCCGGTTCTTCACCTCGGCGCGGGCGCGCCTGGCCGCTGCGGCCTTCTCGAGCGCGGCGGCGCGCTGTTCTGGGGTGAGGTTCGGGAGTGCCACGGTGGTCGCCCTTCGAGTGGTGGGGATGCCGGACGGCAACTGCTCCCCTCGAACGTAGCGAGGCACCGGGGCCCGTGCAATCGATCCACGCCGGACACGCGCAACGCACAGGTGATCCCTGACCTGCTCCGACGGTCAGACGAACCGTCCGACGAGCGCGTCCCGGTCGGCCGACGACAGCCCGCAGGCGGCGACGTACGCGTCCACGCTGCCGTGCTCGCGCGCCGCGAGCTCCCACGCGGAGAGCAGGTAGTCGTCCTCCACGGAGACGAACGGCTCGGCCGCGTCCGCCGTCAGGCCGGGCACCGGCGGGATCCGCGCGAGCATCGTGGCGGCGGACTGCGCGCTGAGGAGGTACTCGGCGAGCCGCGCGTCGTCGTCGACGCCGCACAGGTACTGGACGAGGGCGACGAGCCACCCGGTCCGGTCCTTGCCGGCCGAGCAGTGCACCACCGAGGCGCCGTCGGCGCGGGCCAGGTCGGTGAGGGCGCGGCCGACGGCGGAGCGGACGGCGGCGTCGGTGACGAACGACGCGTACACGGCACGCATCATGGCGCGCGCGACGTCGGCGGGCCGGTCGGCCTCGAGAAGCCGGGCGACGAGGGCCTGGGTGTCGGCGGTCGGCGACGTCGCGGCACCGCCGTCGCCGACCGGAGCGGGCTCGGCGCGGGAGGACGCGAGGGCGGCCGCCGGGTCCATGGCCCGGTGCAGGACGATGACGTCCGGCCCGACGGCGTCGGCGCCGTCCCGCTCGACCTCCGCCGTCCCGCGCAGGTCGAGCACGGTGGTGACGCCGAGGGACGCGAGCGTGGCGCGGCCGGCGTCGTCGAGTCCGGACAGGCTGGCGGTCCGCAGCAGCACGCCCTCGCGCAGCGGCTCGGTGCCGCCGCGCGGCGTCGCCCGGCCGCCGACGTCGCGCGCGTTCCACGTCCCGGAGATCTCCATCGGGCCATCCTGGCAGGTCAGGGGCCCGAGGCGCGAGGTCTCCGGGACGTGGGCACGTCAGCCGCGGAGCGCGGCCCGCGCCTCGAGGACGGCCTCGTCGGCCGCGCGGCGCAGCGCCGCGGCGTCGGGGCCCGCACGCAGCACCCCGCGCGACGACGACGCGAGCACCTGGCGGCGCGCGTCGCCGAACACGGCGGCGAGCTCGGCTGCCCCGCCGCCCTGGGCCCCCACACCGGGCGCCAGCAGCGGGCCGTTGACGGCGGTGAGGTCCGTGCCCGTCCGCTCCGCGGCGTCGCCCACGGTGGCCCCGACGACGAGCCCGATCGACCCCATCGGGTCGACGTCCGCGTTGAGCGCCGCCGCATGGCCGGCCATGGTGGCGGCCACGCTCGGGCCGCCCGGCCGGCCCTCCGGCGTCAGGGTCCGCGCGTGCTGCACCTCGTGACCCTCCTTGTTGGAGGTCAGGCACAGCACGAACAGGCCGCGTCCCGACGAGAGCGCCAGGTCGACCGCGGGCGTGAGCGAGCCGAAGCCGAGGTACGGCGAGACCGTCAGCGCGTCGCCCGCGAGCGGCGAGCCGTCCCGGAGGAACGCCTCCGCGTAGGCGTCCATGGTCGAGCCGATGTCCCCACGCTTCGCGTCCACGACGACGAGGGTCCCGGCAGCCCGGGCCGCCGCGATCACGTCCTCGAGCGCCGCGACCCCGCGCGAGCCGTGGCGCTCGAAGAACGCGGCCTGCGGCTTGACGGCCGCCACGCGTCCTCCGACCGCCTCCACGACCCGGAGGCCGAACTCGCGCACCCCGGCCGCGTCGTCGGGCAGCCCCCACGCCTCGAGCAGGCTCGCGTGCGGATCGATCCCCACGCACAGCGGGCCGTGGTCGTCCATGGCCGCGGCGAGCCGCGCGCCGAAGGACGGCTGCCGCGCGCTCACACGGTCGCCCCGGCCGAGCGGGCGGCCCGCACCGCGAGGTGCTCCTGCAGGCTCCCGACGGCGAACGGCCCGGCGAGCTGCGCCTCGATGCCCTGGACCGCGGCCGACAGCTGCTGGACGGTCGTGACGATGGGCTTGTCGGCGGCCGTCGTCGCGGCGCGGATCTCGTAGCCGTCGGCGCGCGCGCCCTGGCCGTTCGGGGTGTTGACGACCATGTCGACCTCGCCCTCGGTGATGAGGTCCACGATGGTCGGCTCGCCGTCGGCGCCGCGGCCCTGGGAGTACTTGCGCACGACGGTGGCGGGGATCCCGCTGCGCCGCAGCACGACCGCGGTGCCCTCGGTGGCCAGCACCTCGAAGCCGAGCTCGGTCAGGCGGCGGATCGGCAGGACGATGGACCGCTTGTCCCGGTCCGCCACGGAGACGAACACGCGACCGGACTCCGGCAGGCCGCCGAACGCCGCGGACTGCGACTTGGCGAACGCTCTCGGGAAGTCGACGTCGAAGCCCATGACCTCGCCCGTCGAGCGCATCTCCGGGCCGAGCACCGTGTCGACCGCGACGCCCTCGGCGGTGCGGAACCGCTTGAAGGGAAGCACGGCCTCCTTGACGGCGATCGGGTCGTCGAGGTCGATCGTGGCGCCGTCGCGGTCGGAGGGCAGGAGGCCCTCGGCACGCAGGTCCGCGATGGTCTCCCCCGCCATGACGCGCGCCGCGGCCTTGGCGAGCGGGACGCCCGTCGCCTTGGAGACGAACGGCACGGTCCGCGACGCACGGGGGTTCGCCTCCAGGACGTAGAGCGTGTCCGAGACGAGCGCGTACTGGACGTTGAGCAGCCCGCGGACGCCGACGCCCTTGGCGATCGCCTCGGTCGAGGTGCGGATCCGCTCGAGCTCGGCGGCCGACAGCGACACCGGCGGCAGGACGCACGCCGAGTCGCCCGAGTGGATACCGGCCTCCTCGATGTGCTCCATGACGCCGCCGAGGAACATGTCGGTGCCGTCGTAGAGCGCGTCGACGTCGATCTCCATCGCGTCGTCGAGGAAGCGGTCGATGAGCAGCGGGGCCGGCAGCGAGCCGGCCGCCTGCTCGTTCGCGGCGACGAGCGCACGCTCGACGTAGCCCGTGAGCTGCTCGGCGGAGTACACGATCTCCATGCCGCGGCCGCCCAGCACGTACGACGGGCGCACGAGGACCGGGTACCCGATCGACTCGGCGACCTCGCGGGCCCGCTCGAGCGAGCGCGCCGTGCCGAACGCGGGGGCCGGGAGGCCGGCGTCGGCGAGGACCTGGCCGAACAGGCCGCGGTCCTCGGCTGCGTCGATCGCCGCGGGGCTGGTGCCGAGGATCGGCAGGCCCGCGTCGGCGAGCTTCTGCGCGAGGCTCAGGGGCGTCTGCCCGCCGAGCTGCACGATGATCCCCTTGACCGGCCCCACGGCGAGCTCGGCCTGGTAGACCTCGAGCACGTCCTCGAACGTGAGCGGCTCGAAGTACAGGCGGTCGGACGTGTCGTAGTCCGTCGAGACGGTCTCCGGGTTGCAGTTGACCATGATGGTCTCGTAGCGGTCGGCGAGCGCGAGCGTCGCGTGCACGCACGAGTAGTCGAACTCGATGCCCTGGCCGATGCGGTTCGGGCCGGAGCCGAGGATGATCACGGCCTCGCGCTCGCGCGGCCGGACCTCGGTCTCCTCGTCGTAGGACGAGTAGTGGTACGGCGTGCGGGCGGCGAACTCGGCGGCGCACGTGTCGACCGTCTTGAAGACGGGGCGGACGCCGAGCGCGTAGCGCACCTCGCGGACCGTCGCCTCGCCGGCCGGACCGAGTCGCCGCAGGCGCGCGACCTGCGCGTCCGACAGCCCGTGCCGCTTGGCCCGCGCGAGGACGTCGCGCGTGAGGGCGGGCGCGTCGGCGACAGCCGCCGCGACCTCGTTGATCAGCTGGATCTGGTCCAGGAACCACGGGTCGATCTTGGTCGCGTCGAAGACCTGCTCGACCGTCGCGCCGGCGCGCAGCGCCTGCTGGACGCCGATGATCCGGCCCTCGGTCGGGCGGCCGATCTGCTCGAGCAGCGCGTCGAGGTCGGCGCCGGAGACCGGCTCGCCGTCCCAGTGGAACACCGAGCCGGACTTGTCGATCGACCGCATGGCCTTGCCGAGCGCCTCGGTGAAGCTCCGGCCGAGCGCCATGGCCTCACCGACGGACTTCATGGTGGTCGTGAGGGTCGGGTCCGCGGCCGGGAACTTCTCGAACGCGAACCGCGGCACCTTCACGACGACGTAGTCGAGCGTCGGCTCGAAGCTCGCCGGGGTGACCTGCGTGATGTCGTTGGGGATCTCGTCCAGCGTGTAGCCGACGGCGAGCTTCGCGGCGATCTTCGCGATCGGGAAGCCCGTCGCCTTCGACGCGAGCGCGGACGAGCGGGACACCCGGGGGTTCATCTCGATGACGATGACGCGGCCCGTCGCGGGGTCGACGGCGAACTGGATGTTGCAGCCGCCGGTGTCGACGCCGACCTCGCGGATCACGGCGATCGAGATGTCGCGCAGCTTCTGGTACTCGCGGTCCGTGAGCGTGAGAGCGGGCGCGACGGTGATCGAGTCGCCCGTGTGGACGCCGACCGGGTCGACGTTCTCGATCGAGCACACGACCACGACGTTGTCGTGCTTGTCGCGCATGAGCTCGAGCTCGTACTCCTTCCAGCCGAGGATCGACTCCTCCAGGAGGACCTCGGTGGTCGGCGAGTAGTGCAGGCCCTGGCCGACGATCCGGCGCAGGTCGACCTCGTCGTACGCGATGCCGGAGCCGAGGCCGCCCATGGTGAACGACGGCCGCACGACCATCGGGTAACCCAGCGACTCCGCGGCCGCGATCGCCTCGGGGATCGTGTGGATGATCTCCGAGCGCGCGCTCTCGCCGCCGCACTTGGCGACGACGCCCTTGAACTGCTCGCGGTCCTCGCCCTTCTGGATCGCGGGGATGTTCGCGCCGATGAGCTCGACGTCGTACTTCTCGAGGACGCCGGCCTCGTGCAGCGCGATGGCCGCGTTGAGGGCGGTCTGGCCGCCGAGCGTCGGGAGCAGCGCGTCCGGGCGCTCCTTGGCGATGATCGTGGTGAGCACGTCGGTGGTGATCGGCTCGACGTACGTCGCGTCGGCGAACTCGGGGTCCGTCATGATCGTCGCCGGGTTCGAGTTCACGAGGACGACCCGCAGGCCCTCCTCCTTGAGCACGCGGCAGGCCTGCGTGCCCGAGTAGTCGAACTCGCACGCCTGCCCGATGACGATGGGGCCCGAGCCGATGACGAGGACGCTCTTGATGTCGGTTCTGCGCGGCACGGGTCAGGCCTCCTGCTCGGTCGTGCTCTGGTTCATGAGGTCGAGGAAGCGGTCGAAGAGGTACGCCGCGTCGTGCGGGCCGGCCGCCGCCTCGGGGTGGTACTGGACGGAGAAGGCGGGCAGGTCGAGCGCCTCGAGCCCCTCGACCACCTGGTCGTTGAGCCCGACGTGCGACACGCGCACCCGGCCGTACCGGCCGCCGTCGTACGGGGCGGTCGACTCGCCGTCGAGCGGGGCGTCGACCGCGAAGCCGTGGTTGTGGGCCGTGACCTCGACCTTGCCGGTCGTCCGGTCCATCACGGGCTGGTTGATGCCGCGGTGCCCGTAGGCGAGCTTGTAGGTGCCGTAGCCGAGGGCCCGCCCGAAGATCTGGTTGCCGTAGCAGATCCCGAAGTACGGGATCTTCCGGTCCAGGACGGCGCGGAGCAGCTCGACCTCGGTGGTCGCGGCGCCGGGGTCGCCCGGGCCGTTGGAGAAGAACACGCCGTCCGGGTGGAGGGCCTCGATCGTGGCGATGTCCGTGGTGGCCGGGACCACGTGGACGCGCATGCCGCGCTCCGCCATCCGGTGCGGCGTCATCGACTTGATCCCGAGGTCGACCGCGACCACGGTCGCGACCGGCCCGGCGCCCGCGTGCTCGCCGAGCGGCTCGATCGTGTACGGCTCGGTCACCGAGACCTCGGCGGCGAGGGCCGCCCCCTCCATCGCGGGGGCCGAGCGGACCTCGTCGACGAGCTCGGCGACCGGGCGCACGCGCCCGCCGCGGACGAGGTCGTCGCCCGAGAAGATCGCCGCCCGCATGACGCCGAGCTCGCGCAGGTGCCGGGTCAGCGCCCGCGTGTCCACGTCGCTGATCCCCACCACGCCCTGCGCGGCGAGCTCCTCGTCCAGCGACCGGTCCGCGCGCCAGCTCGAGTACCGGCGCGCGGGGTCACGCACCACGTACCCGGAGACCCAGATGCGGCCCGACTCGGGGTCCTCGTCGTTGACGCCCGTGTTGCCGATGTGCGGCGCCGTCATGACGACGATCTGCCGGTGGTAGGACGGGTCGGTCAGCGTCTCCTGGTAGCCGGTCATGCCGGTGTTGAAGACGATCTCGCCGACCGTCGTCCCGCGGGCGCCGTAGGCGCGGCCCACGCTCGTGCGGCCGTCCTCGAGGACGAGGACCGCGGCGTCGGGGCCGAGGTCGGCGGGCAGCTCCGTCGGGGCTGCGTGCTGGGGGGCAGGTGCGTTCACTTCTTCTCCTCCGTCGTCTCCTGCGCGGCGTCGTCCCGCGCGGCGGTCGGCGCCGCGTCACCCGGGGCGTGGCCCGCGGGTCTCAGCGCGTTGACCGCGTCGACCAGCAGCGGCCTGTCGTCCGCGTGCCTGGTCCTCAGTCCTGTGTCGAGCGCGACCGTGCCGTCGGCGCCCGGGGCGGCGAGCCGCCACGTCACGACGACGAGCCCGTCCTTGCCGACGAACTTGCCCGCCATGCCGGGCGCCGTCTTGGCCTCGACCACCGCCTCGGCCGGGACGAACACGTCCTCGGCGCCCTGGCGCTCGACGACCACCCCGCCCGCGAAGACCTGCACCGTCGCGTTCGACCGGAAGCCCAGGTCGTGGGACGCGACCCGGTCCAGCCAGTCTCCCGCGGTCGTGCTCGACACGTACACCGCGTCCACGGGCTGGGTGCGGGCCTCGCCGAGCGCGGCGTCGTCGGGCCGGGCGGGGAGCGCCGGGACGAGCGCCCGTCCGCGGCGCGAGCGTCCCCGCCAGCCGAACCACATGATCGAGAGCAGCGCCGCCGCGAGGACGACCCAGATGCCGACGGCGACCGGCAGCGGCAGGTTCACCGGGCACCCCCCGCCACCAGCGCGGCCTCGACCGGCGAGCCGTCGAGCACCGTCGCCCGCCCGCGCAGGAACGTCGCGACCACGCGCCCCGGCAGCTCCCGCCCCGCGAAGGGCGTGTTGGCGCTCGCGGTCTGCTGCGCGCGGCCGTCGACGACGCGGCGCGCGGCCGGGTCGACGAGCACGAGGTTGGCGGGCTCGCCGACCGCGAGGGGTCGGCCCTGGGCGCGTTCGCCCGTGTCGATGCGGCCGATCCGCGCGGGGTTCGCCGACATCACCCGGGCGACGTCGGCCCAGGTGAGGCTGCCGGTGTCGACCATGGTCGCCTGCACGACGCTCAGCGCCGTCTCGAGTCCCGTCATCCCGAACGCCGCCGCGGCCCACTCGCAGTCCTTGTCCTCGCGGGCGTGCGGGGCGTGGTCGGTCGCGACGATGTCGATCGTCCCGTCGGCGAGGCCCTCGCGGACCGCGTCGACGTCGGCCTGCGTGCGCAGCGGGGGGTTGACCTTGAACGTCGGGTCGTACCCGCGCGCCTCCTCGTCCGTGAGGACGAGGTGGTGGGGCGTGACCTCGGCGGTCACGTCGATGCCGCGGCCCTTGGCCCAGCGCACGAGCTCGACCGAGCCGGCCGTCGACAGGTGGCACACGTGCAGCCGCGAGCCCACGTGCTCGGCGAGGAGCACGTCGCGGGCGATGATCGCCTCCTCGGCGACCGCCGGCCAGCCCGCGAGCCCCAGCTCGGCGGAGACGGCGCCCTCGTTCATCTGCGCGCCCTCGGTCAGGCGCGGCTCCTGCGCGTGCTGCGCGACGACGCCGTCGAACGCCTTGACGTACTCGAGCGCCCGCCGCATGAGGACCGGGTCCGAGACGCACTTCCCGTCGTCGGAGAAGACGCGGACGCGTGCGGCGGACTGCGCCATCGCGCCGAGCTCGGCGAGCTGCTCGCCGGCCAGCCCGACGCTGACCGCGCCCACGGGATGCACGTCGACCCAGCCGGCGTCGCGGCCGATCCGCCACACCTGCTCCACGACGCCCGCGGTGTCCGCGACGGGCGTCGTGTTCGCCATCGCGTGGACCGCGGTGAACCCGCCCGCCGCGGCGGCCCGCGTGCCCGACGCGATGGTCTCGGTGTCCTCGCGGCCCGGCTCGCGCAGGTGCGTGTGCAGGTCGACGAGGCCGGGCAACGCGACGAGGTCGGTCGCCTCGACGACGGTCGCGTCCGCCGGCACGTCGCCGTCGGCGATCCTCGGCTCGATCCGCGCGATCACGCCGTCGCGCACGAGCACGTCCGCTCGCTCGCCGCCCAGGGGTCGGACCCCGCGCAGGAGGTACGAGTCGGTCGGGCTGGTGGGAGCGGCGCTCATGCGTGGGCCTCCTGGGGACGGGCGGTGGTCGGGGCGTCGGACTGCCCCGCGAGCAGCAGGTAGAGCACGGCCATGCGGACCGCGACGCCGTTGGCGACCTGCTCGACGATGACCGCGCGCGGCGAGTCCGCCGCCTCCGCGGAGATCTCGAGGCCGCGGTTCATCGGGCCGGGGTGCATGACGATCGTGTGCTCGGGCAGGGTCGCGAGGCGGCGGCCGTCGAGGCCATAGGCGCGCGAGTACTCGAGCGGGCTCGGGAAGAACCCGCCGCCCGCGGAGCTCATCCGCTCGCGCTGCACGCGGAGCATCATGACGGCGTCGGGCTTGCCGTCGGCGAGGGTCGCGTCGAGGTCGTACGAGACCTCGCAGGGCCACCTCTCGACGCCGACCGGGACGAGCGTCGGCGGCGCCACGAGCGTCACGTGCGCGCCCAGCGTGGTCAGCAGCGCGACGTTCGACCGCGCGACCCGCGAGTGCAGGACGTCCCCGACCACGGCCACGTGGAGGCCGTCGAGGTCCGCGCCGAGCCCGGACGTCGCCCCCAGCGACGGGTCGCCGGCCAGGTGCCGGCGCAGCGTGAAGGCGTCCAGGAGCGCCTGCGTGGGGTGCTCGTGCGTGCCGTCGCCCGCATTCACGACGGCGGCGTCGAGCCACCCGGCGTGCGCGAGCAGGTGCGGCGCGCCCGACGCCTGGTGGCGGACCACGACCGCGTCGGCGCCCATGGCCTGCAGCGTCAGGGCCGTGTCCTTGAGGGACTCGCCCTTGGAGACGCTCGAACCCTTGGCCGAGAAGTTGATGACGTCGGCCGACAGCCGCTTGGCCGCGGTCTCGAACGAGATCCGCGTGCGGGTCGAGTCCTCGAAGAACAGGTTCACGACCGTGCGGCCGCGCAGCGTCGGCAGCTTCTTGATCTCGCGGGACTGCGTCGCGGCCATCTCGGCGGCCGCGTCGAGGACGTGGACCGCCTCGGCGCGCGAGAGGTCCGCGGCGGACAGCAGGTGCTTCATCGGTCGCCCTCCGTCGGCGTCGTCGGGGTCCCCTGGATGACGACGGCGTCCTCGCCGTCGAGCTCGGCCACCCGCACCCGCACCCGCTCGGTGTGCGAGGTGGGCAGGTTCTTGCCCACGAAGTCGGGGCGGATCGGCAGCTCGCGGTGGCCCCGGTCGACGAGCGCCGCGAGCTGGACCGCACGCGGGCGCCCGAGGTCGCTGATCGCGTCGAGGGCGGCGCGGATCGTCCGCCCGGAGTAGAGGACGTCGTCGACCAGGACGACCACCTTGCCGTCGATGCCGCCCGCGGGCAGCTGCGTGCGGCCGATGGTCCGGGTGGGGTGGTCGCGCAGGTCGTCGCGGTACATCGTGACGTCGAGCTCGCCGGCGGGTGCGATGGACGCGCTCCCGGCCTCGTCCGCGGCGATGGTCGTCAGCCGCTCGACGAGCCGGTGCGCGAGGGGCACGCCGCGCGTCGGGATGCCGAGGAGCACCACGTCGTGGGTGCCCTTGTTGCGCTCGACGATCTCGTGCGCGATGCGGGTGAGCGCCCGCTGGATCTCGTTGGGCCCCAGGACCACGGTGCCGGTCGGGGCGGCGACGGGCGCGTTCGCACCGTCGGCAATCTGGCCATGACTCATGAAGACCTCCTTCCCCGCCTCCCGGACGGGTGTTAAAGGAACGTCGGCTCGTATTCGTGTTGGGGGCGCGAACGCCCACGTCAGTCTAGCGGAGCACCGGCCGGAGCCGGCCGGATCCGGGCCACGGGTCCGTGAGCCGCGTCACGGCTGCGCGAGGCCGGCGTCCCGGTCCGCGGCCGCGAGCTGCTCGAAGAAGCGCTTGTGCACCCAGTGCTTCTCGCCGAGCAGCTCGATCGTCCACCACGTGCCGCGGCCCGGGCCCAGCCCGGTGCGGCGGGGCATCGTGCCCAGCAGCCTCCGCGGGCGGGCGCCGCCGGACAGCTTGGCGCTGTCGAGCACGTAGATCCCGTCCTCGGTGACGGCCACGCACCGGTACCTGTTCACCAGCATCGTCAGACCGGTCAGGTACGTCACCACGAAGAACAGGAAGCTCGGCGCGCTCTGCGCGATGAACGCCTGCCGGATCACGCTGCCGGCCGGCAGCAGCTCGGCCGCGCGCGACGCCAGGTCCGGCCGCGGCTCGGGCTCCGGGCGGGCGTCGTCGGGCACCGGCGTTCCACCGCTTCTCTGGACGGCCCCCGCAGCGAGGCCGCTGCGGGGGGCGGGGGCGAGATGTCCCCGGCCCGGGCGCCGCCATCGACGCCCGGGACGAGTGGTGCGGGCGTCAGGCCCGCAGGGTGGGACCGAGCTCCGCGACGCGGGCGAGGAGCCCGTTCACGAACGAGGGCGACTCGTCCGTCGACAGGGACGTCGCGAGGGAGACCGCCTCGTCGAGCGCGACGCCGTCGGGCACGTCCTCGTTGTAGAGGATCTCCCAGACGCCCACGCGCAGGATCGCCCGGTCGACGGCGGGCATGCGCTCGATCGTCCAGCCGTGCGAGTACGTGGCGAGGATCTCGTCGATCCGCTCGCGGTGGGCGTCGACGCCCTCGACGATCTCGACGGCGTACTGGGGCAGGGACGCCTGCGTGCCCGGCTCGGCGACCCGCTCGGAGAGCATCGTGACGGGCGCGATGCCGCGCGAGTCCGCCTCGTACAGGACGTCGATCGCGCGCTTGCGCGCCTTGCTGCGCGCCGCCACGTCAGTCGTTCACGCGGCCGAGGTACGACCCGTCGCGGGTGTCGACCTTGACCTTGGTGCCGGCCTCGAGGAAGAGCGGGACCTGGATCGTGGCGCCCGTCTCGAGCGTCGCGGGCTTGGTGCCGCCCGTCGAGCGGTCGCCCTGGAGGCCGGGCTCGGTGTACGTGACCTCGAGGACCACGGACGCGGGGAGCTCGACGAAGAGCGGCGCCGCGTCGTGCGTGGCGACGATCGCGTTCTGGTTCTCGAGCATGTAGTCCGACGCCGAACCGACGGTCGCGGCCGAGACGGGGAGCTGGTCGAAGGTGACCGTGTCCATGAAGATGAAGTCGTCGCCGTCGCGGTACAGGTACTGCATGTCGCGCTTGTCGACGTTGGCCGTCTCGATCTTCGCGCCGGCGTTGAACGTCCTGTCGACCACCTTGCCCGAGAGCACGTTCTTGAGCTTCGTGCGGACGAACGCGCCGCCCTTGCCGGGCTTGACGTGCTGGAACTCGATGACGGTCCAGAGCTGGCCGTCCAGGTTGAGCACGGTGCCGTTCTTGATGTCGTTGGTGGTCGCCACGTTCTGCTTCCTGAGGTCGGGGAGAGGGCCGGGCTGCTGTGCGGCGGGTGAAGGGAGGCCGCGCCCGCGAAAAGGCCCAGGCAAGACTACCTGACGAGCCCGTTCAACCACAGGCCGAGCAGGCCGGCGGCCGCGGCCCACACGAGCGAGGCCAGGGATCCGATGACGAACCGCTCGGACACACCGGGGTTGTCGCGGATCTCCGGGTAGCGCCCCAGGCCCTTGACGGCGACGACCACGGCGACCCCAGGTGCGAACCCGGTGAGGAGACAGCCGGTCACCGCGAGGCGTTCGAGGATGCCGATCCACGTCCCGCCCCGCAGCACGGCGGCGGCGTCAGGAGCGTCGGGCTGCGGGGCGTTCGACGGCTGGGCGTCTGCCCGCGCGGCCTCGCCGGCGGACGTCCGGCCGGCGGCCCGCAGCACGGCCGGGACGACGACGAGGCCACCGAGCACGCTGACGGCCAGCATCGCGACGGAGATCCCGACGACCGCGAGCACCTCTCCCACGCTCACGACGCGTCAGCCTCCTCGAGCAGCCGTGCCGCGAGCGGGCGCGCCGCGGCTTCCTCGGGCCACATGCTAGCCCGCACGCGCTGGCTCACGGCCTGCCCCGACACGCCCAGCCGCTCGGCCGCCGCCCGCTGCGACAGCCCGTCGCGCAGGAGGTCGACGACCTCCCAGCCCGCGGCGGTGCGGCGCTCCGCGACCGAGGCGAGGAGCTGCAGCACGGACTCGGCCTCGGCGGCCCGGTCGGCCTGCGGTCCGCGGTCCGCGCCGACGACGGCGACCGGCGCGCCGCCCGCGCGGCGCTTGGCCCGCTCGACCGCCTCGCGCGCCCGGACGAACGCCGCGCCGGTCCCGGCCCGCGTGCTCGCCGGCAGCGGCTCGTCGACGGGGCCCACGCCGACGCCCACGCTCCACTCCCCCAGCCGCGCGGCGAGGAGGACGACGTCGACGACGGTGGCGGCGTCGTCGAGCACCCCCTGGACCTCGTCGCCGACCGTCCGGTCGAACGCGAGGACGACGCCGTCGTCCCCGGGCCCCGGCAGGGCCCCGAGCAGCTCGGGCACGCGGTCGCCGTGGCGCCGGCTGGCCCGCTGGTCGATCGTCATGACCCACATATCACAAGGTTAAGGTCTTGATAGTGAGGAATCAAGGTTGTGATCTTGATACTGAGCGATCCAGTCTCAGGCCTTGGCGGCCACTGCCTGGAGCGCCAGGCGGTAGGAGTCGAACCCGAAGCCCGCGACCGTCCCCGTCGCCACCGGCCCGATCACCGACGTGTGGCGGAACTCCTCGCGCGCCATCGGGTTCGAGATGTGCACCTCGACCAGCACCAGGCCCGCCTTGGTCACCTGTGCCGCCGCGTCCCGCAGCGAGTAGGAGTAGTGGGTGAACGCCGCGGGGTTCAGCACCACGTGCGCGTCCGTGTCCACCGCCTCGTACAGCCAGTGCACGAGCTCGGCCTCGTCGTCCGTCTGCCGCACCTCGGCCTCCAGGCCCAGCTCGCCGGACCACCGGCCCACGGCGTCCCCCAGGTCGGCGAGGCTCAGCGCCCCGTAGACGTCCGGCTCCCGGACCCCCAGGCGACCGAGGTTCGGACCGTTCAGCACCAGCACGCGCGTCATGCCCCCGAGGGTAGCGGCCCGTAGCATGCGCACGTGCCCGCACGCAGCGCCGCCCGGACCCCACGCCGCTCGCCCGACCAGGTGAACGGCGCGCCCGCGCCGCGCACCCTCCGGCGTCAGGTCACCGCCTGGTCCCTGTGGGACTGGGGCGGTGCCGCCTTCAACGCGGTCGTCACCACGTTCGTCTTCACCCCCTGGCTCACGAGCGACACGTTCGTCGAGCAGGGAGCCGACGCCGACGCCGTGACCGCCCAGCACTCCGCCTGGCTCGGGTGGGGCCTCGCCGGCGCCGGCGTCCTCATCGCCGTGCTCGCGCCCGCGCTCGGGGCGCTCGCCGACCGGTCCGGCCGCCGCAAGCTGTGGCTCGGCGCCAACTCCGCCGTCGTCCTCGTGACGATGCTGGCGCTCTGGTTCGTCGAGCCCGTGCCCGGGCACCTGTCGCGCGCCGTGGTGCTCGGCGTCGTGCTCCTGTCGGTCGGCAACGTGTTCTACGAGCTCGCAGGCGTGGCGTACAACGCGCTGCTCCTCCAGATCTCGACTCCCCGCACCATCGGGCGGATCAGCGGCATCGGCTGGGGCGCCGGGTACGTGGGCGGGATCGTCCTCCTGCTGATCCTCTACGTCGGGTTCATCAACCCCGACGTCGGATGGTTCGGCGTCACCGACGCGCACGGGCTCGACTTCCGTGTCTCCATGGTGCTCGCGGCCCTGTGGTTCGGGCTCTTCGCGATCCCGGTGCTCGTCGTCGTGCCGGAACGCCGGACGTCGCCGTTCACCGGCGACGTCGCCGAACCCGCCGCCGCGGACGCGGCCGTGACCGGTCGGACGGCCCGCGGGACGCGCGGTCTCGCCGCCGTGGCGAGCGCCTACCGCCAGCTCTTCCGCGACCTCGCCCGGCTCTGGCGCACGAGCCGCTCGACGCTCGGGTTCCTCGTGGCCAGCGCCGTCTTCCGGGACGGGCTCGCCGGCGTCTTCACCTTCGGCGCCGTCATCGCGTCCGGCACGTTCGGGTTCACCTCGAGCGAGGTCATCGTCTTCGCGATCGCCGCCAACGTGGTCGCGGGCGCGTGCACCATCAGCGCCGGCTGGCTCGACGACCGCATCGGGCCGCGGCGGGTGGTCGTCGGCTCGCTCGTCGGGCTCGTCGTGGCCGGGACCGCCGTCTTCTTCCTCCACGACGCGGGTCGGACGGCCTTCTGGGTCTTCGGCCTGCTGCTCTCGGCGTTCGTGGGGCCGGCGCAGTCCGCGAGCCGCGCGCTGCTCGGCCGGCTCGCGGAGCCCGGCCGGGAGACCGAGCTCTTCGGGCTCTACACCACCACCGGACGGGCGGCGAGCTTCCTCGCGCCGTTCGCGTTCTCGACCCTCGTGTCCGTCACGGGCCACCAGTACTGGGGCATCGTCGGGATCGTCGCGGTGCTGGCCCTCGGGCTCGTCCTGCTCCTGCTCGTCCGCTTCCCGAGCGGGCGCGGGATCGGCGGCGCGCGCGACACCCCGGAGACCGCCGCATGAGCGACGCGCCCGCGTGGACGCCCGACGACGAGCTCGGCGACGCGTTCTCGGTCGCCACGCTGCCCGCGCCCGGGACCTCCGGCGGACCCCGCAACCACGGGGGCGCCGTCCCACCGCGCGTGACGCTCGTGCGTGCCGCGGCCGGGCGCCTCGGCGGCGACGACGGCACCCGGCCGCGCGCCGTCGTCCTGCACGTCCACGGGTACAACGACTACTTCTTCCAGGCGCACCTCGCGGCCGCGCTGACCGGCGCCGGGTACGCGTTCGTCGCCGTGGACCTGCGCCGCGCCGGCCGGTCGTGGCGCCCCGGGGAGGTCCCGCACTACGTCGACGACCTCCACGAGCACGCCGCCGACCTCACGCTCGCCGCGGCGGCGGCCCGCGCGCTGCACCCCGGCCTCCCGCTCGTCGTCCACGCGCACTCCACGGGCGGCCTCACCGCGGCGCTGTGGGCGCACGCGGCCCGCCGTGGCCCGGACGGTCCCGACCTCCTCGTGCTCGACAGCCCGTTCCTCGACCTGCGGTCCAGCTGGTTCAACCGGACGGTCGGGACGCGGCTGCTCGACGCCGTCGGGCCGTACGCGGCCCTGCGCCCCATGACGAACGCACCGTCCGTCTACGCGACGCACCAGCACGTGTCGGGCGGTGGGCGGTGGGAGTTCGACACGGCGCTCAAGCGACCCGAGGGGCTCCCCGTCCGCGCCGGCTGGCTCCGCGCGGTCCGGCGCGGCCAGGCGCGCGTCGAGCGCGGGCTCGACGTCGCGGCGCCCGTGCTCGTCGCCCGGTCCGCCCGGTCCGGGCCCGACCGCGAGGGCAACCCGGACCTCGACCGCGAGGACACCGTGCTCGACGTGCGGTCGATCGCCCGGCTCGCGCCGCGCCTCGGTCACGACGTGACGGAGCTCGTCGTCGACGGTGGGGTGCACGACCTCACGCTCTCGGCCGACGGCCCGCGGGCCGCCTACCTCGACGGCGTGCTGTCGTGGGCCGGTGAGCGCCTGGCCGCGCCCCGGCCGGGGACCGCCCGGTGACCGCGACGCCCTACCTCGACGCGCCCTTCGTCGCGCTCGCCCACCGAGGCTTCTCGCTCCACGGGCTCGAGAACTCGCTGCGCGCGTTCGAGGCCGCTCGGGACCTCGGCTACCGCTACGTCGAGACCGACGCGCACGGCACGTCCGACGGCGTCGCGGTCGCCCTGCACGACGCGACCCTCGACCGCACCACCGACGCCACGGGGGTCGTCGCGGCGCTGCCGTGGGCCGTCGTCGCGCGGGCCCGGATCGGCGGCGTGGAGCCGGTCCCCCGGCTCGACGACCTCCTGGGTTCGTGGCCCGACCTCCGCGTCAACATCGACGTCAAGGGCGATTCGGCCGTCCGACCCGTCGCCGAGGCGATCGAGCGGACGAGCGCCCACGACCGCGTGTGCGTCACGTCCTTCTCCGTCGCCCGACGGCGCGCGACGGTCGCACGGCTGAGCCGGCCCGTCGCGACGTCCGCCGGGCAGGGCGAGGTGCTGCGGTTCCTCCTGGGCGTGCGCGGGCGCTCGCGCGGAGCGGTCATGAGGGCGCTGCGCGAGGTCGACTGCCTCCAGGTGCCGGTCACGCAGGGGCCGGTCCGTGTGGTCTCCGCGCGGAACCTGGCCGCCGCCCACCGCGTAGGACGGCAGGTCCACGTGTGGACGATCGACGATCCCGCCGAGATGCGCCGGCTGCTCGACCTCGGCGTCGACGGGATCGTCACCAACCGCGCCGACCTGCTCCGCGACGTGCTCGCCGAGCGCGGTATCCCCCTCGCCCCTGACGGGAGGTAGGCCTCCCGGAGGGGTACCTCGCGATGCCTGGTGGGGGCGAGACGAGGTCGACGCGTCAGAGGGAGATGGTGCGCGACGACGGCGCGTCCGCCGAGATCTCGGCGTACGCGGCATGCAGCAGCGCGGGGTCGGGGCCCTCGAGCCGCGTGGGGCGGGCGACGTCGTCGAGCACGACGAACCGCAGCAGGTCGCCGCGCGTCTTCTTGTCGCGGCGCATCGCGGTCAGGAGCTGGTCCCAGCGGTCCCCGCGGTACGTGGTGGGGAGCCCGAGCGACGACAGGATCGAGCGGTGCCGGTCGACCACGTCGTCGTCGAGCTTGCCCGCGAGCCGCGACAGCTCGGCCGCGAACACCATGCCCACGGACACGGCCGCCCCGTGGCGCCAGCCGTACCGCTCGGCAAGCTCGACCGCGTGCCCGAGGGTGTGGCCGTAGTTGAGGATCTCGCGCAGGCCGGCCTCCTTGAGGTCCTCCCCCACGACGGCGGCCTTCACGGCCACGGACCGCTGCACGAGCTCGGCGACGACGGCCCGCAGCTCCGCGGACGGCTCGCCGCCGGCCGCCTGCCACGAGCCCCAGTCCCGCAGCTCGCCGGCGTGCGCCTCGACGAGCTCGAGGATCCGGGGGTCGGCGATGAACCCGGTCTTGACGACCTCCGCCAGCCCCGCGACGAACTCGAACCGCGGCAACGACTCGAGGGTCGCGAGGTCCGCGAGCACGCCGGCGGGCGGGTAGAAGGCGCCCACCAGGTTCTTGCCCTCGGCGGTGTTGATGCCGGTCTTCCCGCCGACGGCAGCGTCGACCATGGCGAGCAGCGTCGTCGGGACGTGGACCACGCGGATGCCGCGCAGCCAGGTCGCGGCCACGAAGCCCGCGAGGTCCGTCGTCGCTCCCCCGCCGACGCCGACCACCGCATCGGACCGCGTGAAGTCCGCCTGGCCGAGCACCCCCCAGAGGAACGCGGCGACCTGCGCGGACTTGGCCTCCTCGGCGTCGGGCACCTCGGCGAGGAACGCCTCGTAGCCGCTCGCCGCGAGGTCCTCGCGCACGACCTCCGCCGACGCCGCCAGCGACGGCTGGTGCACGACGAGCACCCGGCGGACGCCCTCACCCAGGAGCCGCGGCAGCTCGCCGAGCAGGTGCCGGCCGATCAGCACGTCGTACGGCGCGTCACCCCGCACGGTCACGGCCACGGGCGCGCTGCCCGTCTCGTCCACGAGCGACTCGCTCACACGTCCTCCTCGGTCCGGGGCGACACGTGCGCCCGCTCGATGTGCCTGACGATCTCCTCGACGACGTGCCCCGGCCCGGCGGCGTCCGTCCTCACGCGCACGGTGGCCACCTCCTCGTAGACGGGCCGCCGCGCGGTCATCAGCTCGTCCCAGCGTGCCACGGCGTCTCCCGCGAGCAGCGGGCGGCTCCGGTCGCCGCGCAGCCGTCGCGCCGCGTGGAGGCGGCTCACGTCGAGGAACACGACGACGCCGCCCTCGGCCGCGTACGCGGCGAGACGTTCGCGCGTGGCCGGGTCGAGCACTGCGCCTCCACCGAGCGAGAGCACGCCCGGGTGGGACTCCAACGCCGCGGCGACGGCGTCGCGCTCGAGCGCCCGGAAGGCGGACTCCCCCTGGTCGGCGAAGATCGCGGCGACGGTCACCCCGCTGGCCGCCTCGACGTCGGCGTCGGTGTCGCGGCCGTCGACGCCGAGACGCCGGGAGAGGTGCCGCATCACGGTCGACTTGCCGCTCGCGGGCGGTCCGACGAGGACCGCGACGGGCCGAACCATGGCGGGCCTCAGCGCAGCAGCTCGGGGACGGCCGCGAGGTACGCGTCGACGTTGCGGCGCACCTCGGCGACGGAGTCCCCGCCGAACTTCTCGAGTGCGGCCTGCGCGAGGACGAGCGCGACCTCGGCCTCCGCCACGACCGCGGCGGGCGGCACCGCGCACACGTCGGAGCGCTGGTGCTGCGCGGTGGCGGCCTCGCCCGTCACGACGTCGACGGTCGCCAGGGCGCGCGGCACGGTCGAGATCGGCTTCATGGCGCCGCGCACGCGCAGCACCTCGCCGTTGCTCATCCCGCCCTCGACGCCGCCCGCCCGGTTGGACGCCCGTCGGATCCGGCCGTCCTCGCCACGGACGATCTCGTCGTGGGCCTGCGAGCCGCGCCGGTGCGCCGTCCGGAACCCGTCGCCGACCTCCACGCCCTTGAACGCCTGGATGCCCATGACGGCGGCCGCGAGCCGGGCATCGAGGCGCCGGTCGGACGAGACGTACGACCCGAGCCCCGACGGCACGCCGTAGGCCAGCACCTCGACGACGCCGCCGAGGGTGTCGCCGTCCTTCTTGGCCTCGTCGATCTCCGCGACCATCGCCTCCGACGACGCGGGGTCGAAGCAGCGCACCGGGTCCCCGTCGAGCGCGGCGACGTCGTCGGGTGTCGGCAGCGTCGCCCCGTCGGGCACGTCGACCGACCCGATCGCGACGACGTGCGAGACGAGCCGGACCCCGAGCGCCTGCTCGAGGAACGCGGCGGCGGCGCGGCCGAGGACCACGCGGGTCGCGGTCTCGCGCGCGGACGCCCGCTCGAGCACGGGCCGCGCGTCGTCGAACGCGTACTTGCGCATGCCGATGAGGTCCGCGTGCCCGGGCCGGGGCCGCGTCAGCGGGCGGTTGCGTGCGATCTCGCGCTCGTCGCCCGTGCCGGCGTCCACGAGCAGGGCCTCGGGCGGCACCGGGTCCGCCGCCATCACGTCGACCCACTTGGGCCACTCGGTGTTGCCGATCTGGATCGCGAGGGGGCCGCCCTGCGTGAGCCCGTGCCGCAGCCCGCCGAGCACGGTGAGCTCGTCCTGCTCGAACTTCTGCCGCGAGCCGCGCCCGTAGCCGAGGCGCCGCCGCGCGAGGGCCGAGCGCAGGTCGTCGCTGACGAGCTCGACGCCGGCCGGCAGGCCCTCGATGATCCCGACGAGCGCCGGGCCGTGCGACTCACCTGCGGTCAACCAACGGAGCATGCGCCGATTCTTCCACGCGCCCGCACGGTGGACGGCCGCCGTCCGCTGCGCGGACCTCCTGTGGACGGGCCCGGCGCGCGTCCCGCGTCGTCGTTACAGTGCCGCCGTGCCGACGACGCAGCCCGCCCCCGGAGGAGACCTCACCGACACCCCGCTCACCGGGGTGGCGGTGGTGCGCTCGCCGGGGCGCACCGTGGCGGCGCTGCGGCGCGAGATCGCCCCGGTGCGCGTCGGGTCGACGGTGGTGAGCCTCGTCGCACTGGCGCTGGTCGGTCTTGCCGTGGTCGCCGCCGCGTCGGCGCGGCACGACGCGGCTGTGGGCGATGCGGCCGGCCTGGTCCTCGCGGCCGTGCCCGCGCTCGTGGTGCTCTCCCTCGTCGCGGGCCCGCTCACCGTGATCGACGCGCGGACCCACCGGCTCCCCGACGTGCTCACGGTCCCCGGGATCCTGCTGAGCGCTGTCGCCCTGGGCGTCGCGGCGCTGGTGCTCGGCGACGGGTCAGCCGTGGTCCGGACCATGGTCGGAGCCGCCGTCACGGCCGGGTTCTACGCGCTGCTCGCGCGCCTCGCGGGCTGGGGCGCGGCGACGTCAAGCTTGCGTGGTTGGTCGGGCTCCCCCTTGCCTGGGTCGGCTGGGGGACGCTCGCGACGGGAGTCCTGCTCGCGTTCCTGCTGGGCGGACTGTGGTCGGTCGGGCTGCTCGCGACGCGCCGCGCGCACCGCAAGACGGCCGTCGCGTTCGGCCCGTTCATGCTCGCCGGTGCGCTGCTGGCGATCGTCCTCGCGACGCTCGCCGCGCCGGCCGTCGGCGTCTGACCCGAGCTCTGCCCGGACCGCTCAGCGGGTCGCGAGGGCCGCGCGGAGGGCCGCGTCCATCGCGTCGAGCGGGGCCCGGCGGCCCGTCATCAGCCGGACCTGCTCGGCCGCCTGGTGAAGCAGCATGCGCTCGCCGTCGACGGTGTCCCCGCCGGCCCGGCGCCATGCGGCGGCCAGGGCGGTCGGCCGGGGGTCGTACGCGACGTCGAGCAGCAGGCCCTCGACCGGGCCTGCGAGCCCGGCAGCGAGCCCGTCGGCGGCGTGCGGCGGCAGCGTGGACACGATGACGTCGTGGCCCGGCAGCGTCTGTGCGGCGTCGTCGAGGACGACGAACCGCGGGCGCACCTCGAGCCGCTCGGCCACCTTCGCCAGGTCCGACGTGCGCGCGAGCGAGCGCGCGTAGACGACCGGCTCGGCGCAGCCGAGCTCGCGCAGGGCCGCCAGGGTCGAGGCGGCGGTGGCCCCGGCCCCCAGGACCGCGGCCGACTGCGCCGCCGATCGGACGGACGAGGTGTCAGGCCCCCCGCGCTCGTCCGACTGCCCGTCGAGCCCCTCCCGCAGCGCTGCGACCAGCCCGTGGACGTCGGTGTTGGAGCCGTGCCGGCCCGCGTCGTCGAGCACCACGGTGTTCACCGCCCAGACGCCGAGCGCCAGGGGCGTCACGTCGTCGAGCAGCTCGATGACCGCCTGCTTGAGCGGCATCGTGAGGCTCAGTCCCGCCCACGTGTCGTCGAGCGCGTCGAGGAACGCCGGCAGCGCCTCCTCGGTGACGTCGACGGCCGTGTACGACCAGTCGTCCAGGCCGAGCGCCGCGTAGGCGGCGCGGTGGAGCACCGGGGACAGCGAGTGCGAGATCGGGTGGCCGAGGACGGCCGCGCGGCCGCTGCTCACTTGGACGGGTGAGCCTTCTGCCACGCAGCAAGCTCCTTCTCGTTGGTCTGCTGCTCCTGGTAGGTCACCGCGAACTTGGTCTTGCCGGTGTCCAGGTTCACCGCCACCCAGAAGAGCCAGTCACCCGTCGCGGGGTTCATGACGGCCTTGACCGCGCTCTCCCCCGGCGACGCGATGGGCCCTGGCGGCAGACCGGTCAGCACCCGTGTGTTGTAGGGGTTCTTCGTGCTCTGCAGGTCCGCCTTGGTCAGGTCGGTACCGGACTTGTGAGCGCCGTACGCGGTAGCGGCATCGATGCCCAGCGTCATACCGCGTTCGAGACGGTTCTCGATGACGCGCGCCATCTTGGGCTGGTCGGCCGGGACCTTCGCCTCGCGCTCGATCATCGACGCCTTGATCAGGACCTCTTCCTGGTCCGCGGACGGCACCTTGAGCTTCTTCAGCTCGGCCTTGGTCTGCGCGACCATCTGGTTGAGGACCTCGGTCGCGGTGACGTCCGGGTCGAACGAGTACGTCGCCGGGTACAGCCAGCCCTCGTAGTTGCCCTTCGCGACGGCGGGCAGGCCGGTGCCCTTGGTGTTCTTCTTGGCCTGCTCGAACTGCGCCGCCGAGATGCCTGTGACGCTGCTGGCCCGCGTGATGGCCTGGTCCGCCGTGTAGCCCTCGGGCACCGTCACCTGGAACTCGACGCGGCCCTGGTTGGACGCGAGCAGCGCGACCGCGTCGGCTGCCTTCATCTGCTTGCGGACCGTGTAGACGCCCGGCTGGATCCCCGCGGCGTTGACGTTGGCGCTGTACGCGTTGGTGAACGCCTTGACACTCTTGACCACCCCGGCCTCGACCAGCGACTCGCCGATCGCCGTCCCGGAGTCGCCCGGGTTCACGGTCACCTCGACGGACCCGGTCCCGGGCCCGGAGTAGTCCTCGGCCTTCGGGTGCAGGCCACCGAACGACAGGCCCGGAAGCACGTGCTCGTAGACGTACCAGCCCGCCCCGCCGACGACGACGAGCGCCAGGAACAGGACGACGAGGCGGCGGCGACGACGCCGACGACGAGCTGCGGCGGACGCCTTCTCACGGCGCCGCTGAGCGGTGCGGGAGGGAACGGGCGCGGGGCCGGTCGTCGTCGGCGGAGGTGCCGAGAACAGGTCCGTCATGCCGTCCAACCTCTTTCTCGTCGTCGTCTGCTGGTGCTCCCCCTGCGAGTGCTTCTTCGGCGGCTCATGCGGTGACGAGCTCGCCGGCCCGTTCCCCGGCGCGACGCTCGGCGTCGAGGGCGGTCTGGAGGATGATAACCGCCGCCACCTGGTCGACCACGGACCTCTGCTTGCGACCGGGTCGGCCAGCCTCCTGCATGGAACGGTGGGCGCTCACGGACGACATGCGCTCGTCCACGAGGTGGACGGGTACGGGGTCGATCGCTCGCGCGACCGTTCCAGCGTACGCGCGGGCGGCCTGTGCGGAAGCACCCTCGGCCCCGGAGAGGTGTCGCGGCAGCCCCACGTACACGACACGTGCACCCCGCTCGACCACCTCGTCCACGATGCGCCGCACGTCGCTCGCGCCCCCCGCGTCGCGGCGCAGCGTCTCCACCGGGGTGGCGACGAGGCCGTCCGGGTCGCTCGCGGCGAGCCCGACCCGGACGGTCCCCACGTCGATCGCGAGGCGCGGCCCCCGTTCCAGCGTCACGAGGCCTGCGCGGCCACGGCGTCGCGGACGGCGTCGAGCGCCGCGGGCACGGCCGCGGCGTCCTGCCCGCCGCCCTGCGCGACGTCGTCCTTGCCGCCTCCGCCCCCGCCGAGGACGCCGGACGCCGCCTTCACGAGCGCTCCGGCGCGCACGCCGGACTGGCGGGCCGACGCGTTGGTGGCGGCCACGACGAGCGGGCGGCCCTTCGCGACGCCCGCCACGGCCACGACGGCCGGGTCGGACTCTCCGAGGCGCGAGCGGACGTCGAGGGCCAGGGCGCGCAGGTCGTCCGCCGAGGCGACCTCGCCGGCGTCGTGGGTCACGACGCGCACGGCGCCGACCTGGCCGGCGGCCGCCGCGAGCGTGCCCGCCTGGGCCAGCAGCTGCCCCTGACGAACGCCGGCGAGCTCCTTCTCGGCGTCGCGCAGGCGTGTGACCAGCGAGGACACTCGGTCGACCAGCTCGTCCGGGCGCGCCCCGAGCAGCTGCGTGACCTGCCCGACGAGCGCGTGCTCCTTGGCCTGGAAGCCGTAGGCGCCGTCGCCGACGAGCGCCTCGACGCGCCGCACGCCCGAGCCCACGGAGGACTCGCCGAGCAGCGTCACACGGCCGATCTCGCCGGACTGCTTCACGTGCGTCCCGGCGCAGAGCTCGCGCGACCAGTCGCCGCCGATCGAGACGACGCGCACGCGGTCGCCGTACTTCTCGCCGAACAGGGCCATCGCGCCGAGCGACTTGGCCTCGGCGATGGGCATCACCTGGTCGGTGACCTCCAGGTTGTCGACGAGCAGGGTGTTGACCCGCTCCTCGATCTCGCCGAGGGCGCTCTGCGGGACGGCGGACGACGACCGGAAGTCGAAGCGCACCCGGCTCGGCGAGTTCTCCGAGCCGGCCTGCGTGCGGTCCGGGCCGACGGTCTCGTGCAGCGCCTTGTGGATCATGTGCGTGGCGCTGTGCGCCTTGCTGATCGCCTTGCGGCGCGCCAGGTCGATGCGGCCGGTCCCGCGGTCCCCCAGCGCCGCGGTGCCCTCGACGAGGCGCCCGCGGTGCACGGACAGGCCCTTGACCGGGCGCTGGACGTCGTCGACCTCGATCGAGGCGCCGCCGTCGAGCACGATGGTGCCGTGGTCGGCGAGCTGGCCGCCGGCCTCGGCGTAGAAGGGCGTGCGGTCGAGGACGACCTCGACGTCCGCGGGCGCGGTCGCGGCCGGAGCGGGGACGCCGTCGACGAGGAGACCGACGATCCCGACCTCGGCCGTCGTGTCGGTGTAGCCGAGGAACTCGACCGGCTTGTCCAGGTCCTTGTCGATCGCCTCGTAGGCAGCGAGGTCGGCGCCGCCCCGGCGCTTGGCGAGGGCGTCCTCGCGCGCCCGGGTGCGCTGCTCGGACATGAGGCGGCGGAACGCGTTCTCGTCGACCTGGACGCCCTGCTCGGACGCCATCTCGAGCGTGAGGTCGATCGGGAAGCCGTAGGTGTCGTGGAGCGCGAACGCCTGGTCGCCGCCGAGCACCGGCACCTGACCGGCCGGGGCCGCGTCCTTGAGCTTGCGCACGGCGGTGTCGAGGATCGTCGTCCCGGACACGAGCGTGCGACGGAAGGCGTCCTCCTCCGCGTACGCGACCTCGGAGAACCGCGCGAACTCTGTGGCGAGCTCCGGGTACGACGGCGACATCGCGTCGCGGCTGACGGGCAGCAGCGACGGCAGGGACGGGTCGTCGACGCCGAGCAGGCGCATCGCGCGCACCGAGCGGCGCAGCAGGCGCCGCAGCACGTAGCCGCGGCCCTCGTTGGACGGCCGGACGCCGTCGCCGATGATCATGAGGGCGGACCGGACGTGGTCGGCGACGACGCGCATGCGCACGTCGTCGTCGTGCGCCGCGCCGTACGTCTTGCCCGAGAGCTCGGCGGCCGCGGCGATCACGGGAAAGACCTCGTCGATCTCGTAGAGGTTGTCCTTGCCCTGCAGGAGGTAGGCGACGCGCTCGAGCCCCATGCCCGTGTCGATGTTCTTGCGCTGGAGCTCCCCGAGGATCCGGAACTCCTCCTTCGACTTCACGTCGGCGATCGCGTACTGCATGAACACGAGGTTCCAGATCTCGAGGTAGCGGTCCTCGTCGACGACGGGGCCGCCCTCGCGCCCGAACTCCGGACCGCGGTCGATGTAGATCTCGGAGCACGGCCCGGCGGGACCGGGCTGGCCCGTTGACCAGTAGTTGTCCTTCTTGCCGCGCGCCTGGATGCGCTCGTCGGGCAGCCCGGCGATCCGCTTCCACAGCTGACGGGCCTCGTGGTCCTCGTGGTAGACGGTGACCCAGACGGTCTCCGGGTCGAACCCGTACTTGCCCTCGTCGCGCGAGCCCGTGATCAGGTCCCACGCGTAGGTGATGGCGCCTTCCTTGAAGTAGTCGCCGAACGAGAAGTTGCCGTTCATCTGGAAGAACGTGCCGTGGCGGGTCGTCTTGCCGACCTCCTCGATGTCGAGGGTGCGCACGCACTTCTGGACGCTCGTCGCCCGGTCCCAGGGCGGCGTCTGCTCGGCCGTCATGTAGGGGATGAACGGCACCATGCCCGCGATCGTGAACAGAGTCGACGGGTCCGGGGAGATCAGGGAGGCCGACGGCACGACGGTGTGGCCGTTGGCCTCGAAGTAGTCGAGCCAGCGCTTGCGGATCTCGGCGGTACGCATGGTGTCCTTCGTCGGTCGGGACGGCCCGCGGGGCGGGCCGGTCGTGCAGCGGGTGGTGGGGCGCGCGAGGGGCTCGCGTCAGAAGAACGCGTAGCCCACGTCGGGATCTTCCTCGTCGCGCGGGACGGCGCCCGGCTCCGCGTGACGAGCCTCGCCGGGACGGCGGCCCTCGGCGCGCGCTCGGCGCACGTCGTCGGGGGCGGGCTGCCCCTCGGACAGCAGTGCGGCCTCGAGCTCGGCCTCGCGCGCGTCGCGCGCGGTCCGGAACTCCTCGCCGAACGTGCGCACGAACGTGACCGCCCGTCCCCCGGCGGCGTTGGCGCGGTCGGTCGCCTGGTCCACGAGCGAGGCCGGCGCGTAGCGGGCGACCACCTTCCGGCCCTGGCGGACGACGACGACGGTCACCGCGACGCCGACGCCGATCCAGAACAGGCGCCTCACGCGGCACCGCCCGTGCCTCGGCCCGACGCGCGGGCGAAGGCCTTGCGCACGCCGTAGCTGAACGCGGCGACCTTGACGAGCGGGCGCCCGACCGTCGCGGCGTACAGGCCCGTGAGCGCGGAGACGTTCTCGCTGACCTGCGCCGCGGACGTCGTGATGACGTCGACCTTGGCGAGCTGCCCGTTGGTCGAGGCGACCGTGGTGGCGGCCTCGTCGAGGATGGGCACCGAGTGCTCGGTGATCTGGCGCACGGAGTCGCGCGTCTCGTCGAGCACGCGCCCGAGCTTGAGCAGGGGGACCGCGAGGAACCCGACCAGCAGGACGAACGCGATCGCCGCGATCAGTCCGGCCACGTCACCGACGCTCATGTGCTCCCTCATCTCTGTGTCCGGTACGGCCCGGTCCGGGCCGCCACGCCACCTTACCGAGGCGGGCGGCGAGGTGCGCCGCCCGCGGGGCGAGTCGCCGTGGGTCGGGCGGGCCGGCGGGGAACCGGGTCCGGGCACACGGACGCCCCGCTCGCTCCTGAGCGGGCAAGCGGGGCGTCCGACGTGCGGCGGGCTGGGTCAGCGCGCGTAGTACTCGACGACGAGCTGGACCTCGCAGGTCACGGGGACCTCGGCGCGCTTGGGGCGGCGCGTCAGCTGCGCGGTGAGCTTCTCGAGCTGCACCTCCAGGTAGCCCGGGACGGCGGGGAGCACGTCGCGGTGCGCGCCGGCGGCGGCGACCTGGAACGGCGTGGTCGCCTGGCTCTTCGGCTTGACCTGGAGGGTCTGGCCGGGCTTCACGCGGAACGACGGGCGGTCGACGATCTTGCCGTCCACGAGGATGTGGCGGTGCACGACGGCCTGGCGCGCCTGGAGGATGGTGCGGGCGAAGCCGGAGCGCAGCACGAGCGCGTCGAGACGGGTCTCGAGGTTCTCGACGAGCGCCTCACCGGTCAGGCCCTTGTCCTTGCGGGCCTCCTCGTACGCACGAGCGATCTGCTTCTCGCGGAGCGCGTACTGCGCGCGCAGACGCTGCTTCTCGCGCAGACGGACCGCATAGTCGGACTCGGTGCGGCGGCGGGCGCGGCCGTGCTCGCCGGGCGGGTAGGGGCGCTTCTCGAAGTGCTTGACGGCCTTCGGGGTCAGGGCGATGCCGAGCGCACGGCTCAGACGCACCTGACGGCGCGAGCGGGTCACAGAGGACACGGTGGTTCCTTCTCTTCCTGTCGTGTTCTGACGTCGCACCGGGCGGTCGTGGAGACCGGCGGTGCTGGACCAGCCGATGAGCCTCGCTCTGTCGAGAGCGAGCGGGCTGCGAGGGCCGAGGTCCCAGGGGTCGCCCGAGCGGGCAACCCGTCAAGGTTACCAGAGCGGCCGGCTCCCCCGGGCCGCCCGAGCCCGCCGCGCGGAGCCCGGCCGACCCCGCGGGAGGCGGCTCAGCCGGCGCCCTGGCCGGCGTCGTCGCCTGCGAGGATCCGGCGGATCCGGCTGAGCCTCTCGCCGACCGAGCGCTCGTAGCCGCGGTCGTTCGGCTCGTAGTACCGGCGGCCCACGAGCTCGTCGGGCAGGTACTGCTGGGCGGCGACGGCGTGGGGGGCGTCGTGCGCGTACCGGTACCCGTCGCCGTGGCCGAGGCGCTCGGCCCCGGCGTAGTGCGCGTCGCGCAGGTGCGCCGGCACGGTGCCCACGCGCCCGGCCCGGATGTCGGCGAGGGCCGCGTCGACGCCGAGGTACGCGGCGTTCGACTTGGGCGCGGTCGCGAGGTGCACGACGGCCTCGGCGAGCACGATCCGCCCCTCGGGCATCCCGATGAACGCGACCGCCTGCGCGGCCGCGACCGCCGTCTGGAGGGCCGACGGGTCGGCCATACCCACGTCCTCCGCGGCAGAGATGACGAGGCGCCGGGCGATGAAGCGCGGGTCCTCCCCCGCCGCGACCATGCGCGCGAGGTAGTGCAGCGCGGCGTCGACGTCGGACCCGCGGATCGACTTGATGAACGCGGAGACCACGTCGTAGTGCTGGTCGCCGTCGCGGTCGTAGCGGACCGCCGCCACATCGACGGCGCGCTCGATCGTCTCGAGGTCGATCGTCGGGGCGCCGGCCCCCGGGCCCGTCCCCGACAGGGCGGCGCCCGCCGCCGCCTCGAGGACGGTCAGCGCCTTGCGCGCGTCCCCGCCTGCGAGGCGGAGCAGATGGTCCTCCGCGTCCTCCTCGAGCACGACCGACCCCGCCAGGCCGCGCTCGTCGTCGAGCGCCCGCCGCACGAGCACCTGCACGTCCTCGCCCGTGAGCGGCTCGAGGGTGAGCAGGAGCGAGCGGGACAGCAGCGGCGCGTTGACGGAGAAGCTCGGGTTCTCGGTCGTCGCGGCGACCAGGGTCACCCAGCGGTTCTCGACGCTCGGCAGCAGCGCGTCCTGCTGGGTCTTGGAGAACCGGTGGACCTCGTCCACGAAGAGGACGGTCTCCTGCGCCCCGGACACCAGCCGCCGCCGCGCGTCGTCGATCACGGCGCGCAGGTCCTTGACCCCGGCCGTCACCGCCGACAGCTCCACGAAACGGCGGCCCGAGGTCCGCGCGACCAGGTACGCGAGCGTCGTCTTGCCCGTGCCGGGCGGTCCCCACAGGATGACCGACGTCGGCGCCGCCCGGCCGGCGTCGCCCGCGCCGTCGTCGACCAGCCGGCGCAGCGGCGAGCCTGGGCGCAGGACGTGCGCCTGGCCGACGACCTCGTCGAGCGTGCGGGGGCGCATCCTGACCGCCAGCGGCGCCGACGCCGGGACCTCGGGCAGGCCCGTGGGCCCGGTCGAGGCGGCGTCGAACAGGTCCCCGAGCGCGTCCATGGGAACGAGCGTACGCAGCGCAGCCCACAGGCCCGAGCGCGCCGGCGCCGCACAGGGCGTGACGCGCCCTCGCGCGGGATGGAATGCTGACCCCGTGTTCGCCAGCCTCGGTCGCGCCGTGTCGCGGCACCCGCTCCGTGCCGTCGCCGCCTGGGTCGTCGTCGCCGCGCTGTCGTACCTCGTCGCGGTCGCGGGGCTCGGCTCCGACGGGGGCCTGTTCGACCGCGTCACCTCGGGCGAGCCCCAGGTGAGCGGGTCCGAGAGCGCGACCGGCCTGGCGCTCATCGACTCCTCCAGCGAGCAGGCCGTGAGCATCACGGCGATCGTCGACGACGCCCCGCCCACCACCAAGGGCCTCGCCACCGCGCTCGGGCCGCTGCACGACGACCTCGCCGGGACCGACGGCGTCGACACCGTGATCGACCCCTTCGTCCTGCCCGACGGCCCGACGTCCGACGCCGCGAAGCCGCTGATCGGCAAGGACGGCCAGGGCTTCATCGTCGTCGTCGACCTCAAGGCGTCGTTGAACGACACCCGGACGAGTGCCGCCGAGGACGCCGTGGTCGCGCGCCTGCGCGAGCTGCCCGCGGACCTGGCGAGCGTCGCGCCCGACGCGACCGTGCGGGTCTCCAGCGACGACCTCGTCGTGCACGCCATCACCGACCAGCTCGAGGCCGACCTCCGGACCGGCGAGGCGATCGCGCTGCCCGTGGCGCTCGTGATCATGGTCCTGGTCTTCGGCGGGCTCCTCGCCGCGAGCATGCCCATCGTCGGCGCGCTGGCGTCGATCGGCTGCGGGTTCGGCGTGCTCTACCTGCTCACCTACGTCCTCGACGTCGACGCCACCGTCATCAACGTGGTGACCGTCCTGGGCATCGGGCTCTCCATCGACTACGGGCTCCTCGTCGTGTCCCGGTACCGCGAGGAGCTCACCCGCCCCCAGGCCCCCGACGACGGCTCCGGGGGCACCGCGACCCGCAGGCGGCGGCGCGGCGGGCGCGGCGGCACCGCCCACGAGGCCGTCGTCGCGACCGTCGCCACGGCCGGGCGCACCGTCACGTTCTCGGCCCTCACCGTCGCCATCTCCATCGCGACGCTCGCGATCTTCCAGCCGCAGCTCATGCGCGCGATCGGCCTCGCCGGCGTCGCGATCATCCTGCTCGCGCTCGCCACGGCCCTCACGCTCGTCCCCGCGCTGCTGCGCATGTCCGGCACCAGGCTCGCCCGGCCCGGCGTCGTCGGCCGCGTTCCCGGCCTGCGGGCCGTGCTCGCACGCACGTCCGACGTCTCCTCCGACGAGGGCGTCTTCTCCCGGCTCGCCGCGCGCGTGCAGCGCCACCCATGGCTCGTGGTCGTCGGGTGCGTGGCCGTGCTCGGCGTGCTCGCCGCGCCCGCGGCCGGGCTGCAGCTGCGGAACTCCGGCATCGAGCTCCTGCCCACCGACAGCGAGTCCCGCCAGTTCGTGGCCGAGCTCTCCGACGAGTACCCCGCGTCCCGCAGCCCCGAGGTCCGCGTCGTCGTCCAGGGCACCGAGACGCAGGGCAAGGAGCTCGCCGGACGCATCGCCACCCTCGACGGCGTCCAGTCCGTCGACCCGCCCGCCCAGGGCGACGGCATCCAGGTGATCGGCGTCCGCACGACCGACCACGACCCCGGCAGCGCCGCCGTCGTCGACGTCGTCCACGGGATCCGCGACCTGCGCGACGACGGCGTCGCCACCACCTTCTACGTGACGGGCCAGGCGGCGGGCCAGGTCGACTTCACCGCCGCGCTCGCCGACCGGCTGTGGTGGGCCGTCGGGATCATCGCCCTCGCCACGTTCGTGCTGCTCGCCCTCATGACGGGCTCGCTGGTGCTGCCGGTCAAGGCGCTGCTCACGAACGCGCTGTCGATCTTCGCGTCCCTCGGCGTCCTCGTCTGGGTGTTCCAGGACGGCCACCTGTCCGGCCTGCTCGGCTTCACGAGCACCGGGGGCATCGAGGTCTACGTGGTCGCGCTCGTCCTCGCGTTCGCGTTCGGGCTCGCGATGGACTACGAGGTCTTCCTGCTGTCCAGGATCAAGGAGCTGCACGACGCCGGGGTCGCGCCGCGCGAGTCCGTCCGGCTCGGCCTCCAGCGCTCCGGACGGATCATCACGAGCGCCGCGGCCATCATCATCGTCGTGTTCGCGGGCTTCGCGGCCGGACGCCTGCTCGTCACCAAGGAGATCGGCTTCGCGCTCGCCGTCGCCGTCTTCATCGACGCGACGCTCGTCCGCATGCTGCTGGTCCCCGCGACGATGACGCTGCTCGGCCGCGCGAACTGGTGGGGTCCGCGCTGGCTCAAGCGGCTCGCGTCCGCAAGCGCCGTCCGGCCCTGATCCGCCCGTCCCGGGCGGCGCCGCGCGCGTAGCGTGGGCAGCATGAACGAGCCGCGACGCAGCGCCACCGCCGACGACGCCGGACCGGGCCCGGCCGGCCGGCCGACGGTCTTCGAGGCGTGCGGCGGCACGCCGGCGATGCTGGCGCTGGCGAAGGCGTGGCACGCGCGGTGCCTCGCGGACCCGGAGGCCGCGCACCCGTTCACGCACCGCCCCCTCCACCCGCAGCACGCCGAGCGCCTCGCCGCGTACTGGGGCGAGTCGCTCGGGGGCCCGCCCGCGTACACCCGGGAGCTCGGGACGGAGGCGGACTTCGTGCGCATGCACTCGGGCAACGGCCCGCACGACTCGCTCGACGCCGCCGCAGCGGCCTGCTTCGCCCTGGCGCTCGACGATGCGGCGATCCCCGACGACCCGGCGCTGCGCGACACGCTCGCGCGGTGGTTCGTGTGGTCGAACCGGCTGGTGAACCACGGCTGGCCGACGCCCGCCGACGTGCCCGACGACCTCCGCCTCCCCCGGTGGGGCTGGGACGGCCCGGTCACGTGAAGGCCGCGGGCCCGCGGTCTCGGGTGGAGACCACGGGCCCGCGGGGGGCAACCGGTTGTCAGGCGACCGGCGTGCGCTCACCGCTCGGCGCGTCGGCGTCGCCGCGCTTCGGAGCGGGCCTGGAGTCCACGCCCGCCTCCTTGCGCTGCTCGGCCGTGATGGGCGCGGGCGCGCCGGTGAGCGGGTCGTAGCCGCCGCCCGACTTCGGGAACGCGATGACGTCGCGGATCGACTCGGAGTCCGTGAGGAGCGCGACGATCCGGTCCCAGCCGAACGCGATGCCGCCGTGCGGCGGGGCGCCGAACTGGAACGCGTCGAGGAGGAAGCCGAACTTCTCCTGCGCCTGCGCCTCGTCGATGCCCATGACCTGGAAGACGCGCTCCTGCACGTCGCGGCGGTGGATACGGATCGAGCCGCCGCCGATCTCGTTGCCGTTGCAGACGATGTCGTAGGCGTAGGCGAGGGCCTCGCCGGGGTTCTGCTCGAACGTGTCGATCCAGTCCGGCGTCGGGCTCGTGAACGCGTGGTGCACGGCCGTCCACGCGCCCTCGCCCACGGCGACGTCGTCGTCCTCGCCGGTCGGCTTGAACAGCGGGGCGTCGACGACCCAGACGAACGCCCAGGTGCCCTCCTCGATCATCCCGGTGCGCTTCGCGATCTCGAGGCGCGCGGCGCCCAGGAGCTCGCGGGACTGCGTGACCTTGCCGGCCGCGAAGAAGACGGCGTCACCCGGGTTGGCGCCGGTCGCCTCGCGGAGCCCGTCGCGCTCGGCGTCGGACAGGTTCTTGGCCACCGGGCCGCCGAGCGTGCCGTCGTCGGCGAACGTGACGTACGCGAGGCCCTTGGCCCCGCGCTGCTTGGCCCACTCCTGCCACGCGTCGAACTGGCGACGCGGCTGCGACGCCCCGCCCGGCATGACGACGGCGCCCACGTACGGCGCCTGGAAGACGCGGAACGGGGTGTCCTTGAAGTAGTCCGTGAGCTCGACCAGCGGGTTGCCGAAGCGCAGGTCCGGCTTGTCGCTCCCGTACAGCCGCATCGCGTCCGCGAACGTCATGCGCGGGATCGGCGTCGGGATCCGGTAGCCGATCAGGTCCCACAGCTCGGTGAGGATCTCCTCGCCGAGGGCGATCACGTCGTCCTGCTCGACGAAGCTCAGCTCGACGTCGAGCTGAGTGAACTCCGGCTGGCGGTCGGCGCGGAAGTCCTCGTCGCGGTAGCAGCGGGCGATCTGGTAGTACCGCTCGAGCCCGGCGACCATGAGCAGCTGCTTGAACAGCTGCGGCGACTGCGGCAGCGCGTACCAGCTGCCGGGCGCGAGGCGGGCGGGGACGACGAAGTCGCGCGCGCCCTCCGGCGTCGAGCGCGTGAGCGTGGGGGTCTCGACCTCGACGAAGTCGTGCGCGTCGAGCACGCGGCGGGCAGCCTGGTTGGCCTTGGCGCGCAGGCGCAGGGCGTGCGCCGGCGTCGGGCGGCGCAGGTCGAGGTAGCGGTGCTTGAGGCGCGCCTCCTCACCGATCGTCTCGTTGCCCTCGAGCGCGGTCGAGACCTGGAACGGCAGGGGGGCCGACTCGTTGAGCACGACGACGTCGCTCGCCACGACCTCGATCTCGCCGGTCGCCAGGTGCGGGTTCTCGTTGCCGTCGGGACGGCGCGAGACGTCGCCCGTCACCTGGAGCACGAACTCCGCGCGCAGCGGGTGGGCTACGGCCTCGTCGCGGATGACCACCTGGGCGATGCCCGAGGCGTCACGCAGGTCGATGAACGCCACTCCCCCGTGATCCCGGCGCCGGTCGACCCAGCCCGTGAGGGTGACGGTCTGACCGATGTGGTCGGCTCGCAGCGAGCCGGCCGTGTGGGTGCGGAGCACGGAGGTGTCCTTTCGGGGACGACGGGAGTGGGCCGTCCGAGTCTAGTGGGTGGCGCCTGTGGACGATGCTTGGCGTCGCAGCCTCCCCTCGCTATCGTCCTTGCCCAGGCGACGGCGCAGGTCATGGGGAGGTCTCCCCATCGCCCGTGCTCGAGGGGCTCGTTAGGCTCGCGGGCGAGACAGGGGGAAGGTATCGATGGCAGATCTGAAGCTGGACCTGGACGCGGTGACCGAGCTCGGCACCGACCTCTCGCGGGTGGCGGACGAGTTCGAGGACGCGAACGCGCACAGCGACCGCATCGCCGAGGCCGTGGGGCACGACCACCTCGCGAAGACCGTCCGCGACTTCGCCCACAAGTGGGACGACACGCGCGGCAAGATGACGGAGAACCTGCGGCTGCTCGCCGACTCCGCGACCCAGGTGTCCGACGCGTTCACGCAGACCGACGGCGACATGGCCAAGGCTCTCGCGAAGGACGGCTGATGTCGCGTCCGACGGATTGGTCGCCGGTGGGTCTGGATATCGACCCCACACCGGGCGACCCGGTGCTCGTGCTGTCCGGGGGCCGGGAGTACCTGGATGTCGCGGACAGCATCGATGGTGCTGCTGCTGCGATGGCGCGGTTGGACGTGGCGGGTGCGGTGTCGCAGGCCGTGGACGCGTTGATGGATCGCAAGGAAGACACGATCAGCGAGGTCCGTAAGGCGCACGCCCGGTACCAGGCGGCGGGTGAGGCGTTGGTGTCGTATGCCTCGACGTTGGAGCAGGTGCAGGCCGACACGTTGGCCGCGTTGCAGAGGGCGCGGGGTGCCCGCGGGGACGCGGACGACGCCGCGCGAAACGAGCACTATTACCAGGACCTCGCGGAGTCGGAGACGGATCCGACCACGAAGGCACAGTACAAGCACAAGGCGACCACGGCTGCGGATGGTGCGTCGGCTGCCCGCGCGACGATCGCGGGGGCGCAGGACGACATCACCTCTGCGGTCTCGACGCGGGACCGGGCGGCGGACTCGGCTGCGGATCAGATCACGGAGATCACGTCTCATGACGATCTGAACGACTCGTGGTGGGACAACTGGGGCTCCAAGCTCGTCGCCGCGATCGCGGACATCGCCGACCTGGTCTCCACGATCGCGGGGATCCTCGCGGTGGTGGTGGCGTTCATCCCGGTGGTGGGGACCGCGCTGGCGGGTGTCCTGATCGTCGTCGCAGCGGTCGCTGCGATCGTCAGCGCGTTGGCGAACATCGCCCTGGCGGCGACGGGTGAGCGGTCGTGGGGTGAGGCGGGGATCGCGATCGCCGGTGCCGCGCTGTCCGTGATCGGTCTGGGGGCGGCGGCGAAGGCTGCGACGGGGATCTCGAAGGCGGCGTTCAAGGCCGGCGCCCGCCAAACCATGACGGGGCTGAAGGGTCTGGGCGCGGACGGTCTGCGGGGTGGGTTGAAGGGGTTCGGTAAGGAAGCGTGGTGCAAGGTCGGGTTCGGGACCTGCTTCACCGCCGGCACCCTGGTCGCCACCCCGGATGGCGACAAGCCGATCGAGTCCCTTCGCGCGGGTGACAAGGTCTACACCTACGACCAGATCACCGGCGTGCAGCTGCTGGAGACGGTCGAGGAGACGGTCGTCCGCACGACGACGACCGTGTTCCATCTGACGATCGGCGACGCGGTCGTCACGACGACGGCGGAGCATCCGTTCATGGTGGCCGGGATGGGCTGGATCCAGGCCCGGGACCTGCGCGCGGGTGACCTGCTCACCACCCCGGACGGCACCGTCGCCCTCGACGCGATCAACCCCGAGACCGTCGACGAGGCCGACGCGGTCGCCGTCTACAACATCCACGTCCACACGCACCACACGTACTACGTCCTCGCCGGCGACCTGCCGATCCTCGTCCACAACGCCGCCGGACACGCCAAAGCGGCTACGGACGCTGCCTCGCACCCGGGCCTTGCTGACGACACGATCCGCGCGGGATCACTGAACAAGCACATCAAGGGAACTAACGAGTTCCGTGGCGCGTCGGCGTCGGACCCTCTTGGCAAGTCTGTCTTCGTGGGTCCGGCCAGCGCAAAGAAGCTCGTCGATCTGGCGCGACTTCGTGGTACACCATTCATCGACAAGCTTGGCGTCCTCAAGGTCAAGTGGTCTGCTGGTGTGACGACCGGCTTCGCACCAGACGGCACCCGCCTCACCGACATCATGATCACCTACTCGAAGAAGGGATGGCATGGCTGGCCTACGAAACTCTAGGTGGGTCGTTCTCGATCGCTACCTCGCGCTAACTGTGGGAAGCCATCGGACTACCGCGTGGTCCTTGGGGAAGGCCCGTGAGGCTGCCTTCTCCGGCTTGTGGGACGACCTCGCTGCGAGCGTGCTGCCAGGGCTGGCACTTCGTTCGACGACCGACTCGAACGTCAACACTGCTTGCGTCTACGAGGCCGGTGACGCAGATCGCTCGCTCTACATCTCGTGCGTTCTGCCGGTCTATACGGCGTGGGAAGGGGGCCGGTTCCTCGACGAGGCACCACACTGGGGTGCCGGGCTGACGGATGCCGGGTTGACCTTTCTCGGCAGTTCTGCGACCCGAACGCTCACGCCGTACGTCGATGACGAGGCCGAACGCCGGATCACTTACTTCGAGATGCTCTTCGAGTGGATCGAAGGCTCGGACGGACCCGACGAGTCGGTGCTCATCGACCCGTGGAAGCATGGGTCGTGACGACAAGCGCGTAGGGGCACCAGCCACAGACCATGGAGCTCACGGAAGATGTCGTCGAGCTCATCATGCGACTGCTCCTCAACCATGAGATCGACAGGACGGTGGCTTGCAGGTTCGTCAGACCGTGGGTCGAAGGCACGCTTCCTTCAACCCGGTTGGCAGAGTCGGGCGCGCAGACGATCCACGGACTGGACATCGTGCGTCACGACGGCATCGCCCTCCACCCACTTACGCCGGACGCCGACAACGTGTTCGTCGTCGACGACGACGAACACGTCCGGCGATGCCACGAGTGGCTCCGACGCGCTGGGCGCAGCACCACGTGAGGCGCTGAGATGGCGAATCCAGAGATCGCGGATCGTGTCGACGTTGCCGGGACTGAGTCGTTCGACCCGGAACGGGAACAGCCTTCAAGCCACGAGGACGAGAGATGTACCTTTGGCGCCCACGAGCGTCATGGCGGCCCACCGCCATGTGCTCGCGCTGACCAGAGAGCTCCAGTCGAGGCCGCGCTCGATCTCCTCGGTCCGACCGAGACGCGGCTGCGCCTCGGCGAGGACGTCGACGATCTCCGGCGCTCCGTCGAGTCGCACTTCGCCGAGGACGGAAGTGCGTGACCCTCTCCGCTAGACCGCCCAGCGCGTTGCTGGGCGGCGACGAGGTGACGCTGCTCGTGCGCGCCACGTCGCAGTGGGGTGGTCCAGCCCACGCGAGCGAGGGCCTCGCGCGCGCGATGGGGTTCGAGGACACATCCGCGATGCTCGTTGAGCTCGCTGCTCTCGGGCGAGCTCTGCGCACGGACACCCCGCTCGAGCCGATCGAGTGGGCGCGGGTCCTGGTAGCGACCGAGATCGCGTTCGCCAGCGACCTGTTCGGCGCAGGAACAGAATGGCGCACGATGACCGGCGAGACGGACGAGGCGACGATCCGCACGCTGAGGGCGATCCAGCGCAAGCTCGGACCGGTCCTGCGCGGTTTCTACGGTGGTCGGGCCTCGCTGCTCGCCGGCACGACAGGCTCCGAACTCGACGAAGGAAAACGATGACCGATCAGCCTCCCGCTTCCGGGCAGAACCCCGACCTGGCCGCCGCGCTCGCCTCGGGCGACCGTGCCGCCGTCGGGCGCGCGCTGCGCGAGGGACCCGTGGTCGTGCCGCACCTGACGCGCGACGACGGCACGCCGCAGGTGCGGGTGTTCCCCGCGCCCGAGGGTTCGACGGCGCCGTACGAGGTGTGCGTGTTCTCGTCGGCGGCGTCGCTCGCCGACTTCCTCGGGGACGACCCCGGGCGTGACTTCAGCCTGCGCCGTCGGGACTCGCTCGCGCCGTTCCTGCGTCGGCACGGAGCGGCCCTGGAGCGCGTCGTCGTCGACCCGGCCGGCGCCCACGCCACTGCGTTCACCGTGGCCGAGGTGCTGGCCGCGCTCGAGACCGCCCCGGTCGCCGACGACCCGACGGGTCTCTTCGACGACACGGGAGCCGGCATCAGCCCGGAGGGCCGCGAGGCCCTCGCTACGGCCGACCAGCCGGGCGGCTCGCGCGGCATCGGGATCGAGCTCAACCTGCCCGACCACTGGGTGCTCCTCGACCTCGAGGATCCGGAGGCCCGGGACAAGGAGATCCGCGACGTCGTCAAGCGGCAGACCGCCGCCCTCGGCGACCGGGGTGCGTCGCTGCGGCGGGACCTGCGCGACCGGATGATCGACGCCGCGGCCAAGGCGGCGTCGGCGGGCGGTCAGGTGATGGCGTACCTCGTGCTGCCGGGGACGAACGCCGCGTTGGCGCTCAGCCTCACCCTGTACTGGCACGACCTGGGGCCGGAGGCCGACGGGCTCCCCCACCTGCGCCGGCTGCAGGACCGCCTCGGGAACGGGCTCGGTCCCGACGACGCGCTCACGCGGACCGAGACCCTCTCCGGCCCGTTCCTGCGCCACGTGCGCGTCGGCCGCGGAGCCGAGGAGCTGGGCGCGCAGGACGTGCCGCTGCTGCTGATCGACTACTGGGCAGAGGCGCCGGGGCGTCAGTCCGTCGCGCGGCTCGCGTTCTCGACGCCGCACCTCGAGATCCGCGAGCAGGTCCTCACCCTCACCGACAAGGTGCTGTTCGCCACCGAATGGCTCATGAGCGAGCCTGGCAACGAGCTGGTCTTCGACGGCCCGTCGACGCAGGCGGACCGGAACTGACGGAACCCTGCGGCCGATCGGCCAGACTGGTGCCATGCCCCGCACCATCGCCACGAACACGTCCGTGGACCGCGACGAGCTCCTCGCGTTCCTCCGCCCCCGGCACCACGCCGTCCTGATCACGACACGCGCGAACGGCCTCCCCCAGGCCAGCCCCGTCACGTGCGGCGTCGACGAGGAGGGACGCGTCGTCATCTCCACGTACCCCGACCGCGCCAAGGCCGCCAACCTGCGCCGCAACCCGGCCGCGACGCTGTGCGTGCTCAGCGACGACTTCGGCGGCGCCTGGGTGCAGGTCGACGGGACCGCCGAGGTCGTCGACCTGCCGGACTCGGTCGAGCCGCTCGTGGACTACTACCGGTCGATCTCGGGCGAGCACCCGGACTGGGACGAGTACCGCGAGGCGATGGTCGCGCAGGGCAAGTCGCTCATCCGCGTGACGATCACCGGGTGGGGCCCGATCGCGACGGGCGGCTTCCCGGCGCGCCTCGCCGACTCCTGAGCCGCGCGGGGCCCTGGCGACGGATACTGACGCGGTGGGCCGCCCTCGCCTCCAGGAGCTCGTGTCCTGGCAGCTCCCCGGACGTCACGCGCCCACGGTCCGGACGTCCGCGGCCCGCTGGCTCCCCGACGCGTTCCCCGCGCTGCTGGCCGGCGTCGTCTCCGCGATCCTGTCCGGAGGCGACGGCGGCAGCAGCAGCGTGCCGATCGGCGAGGCGTCCGTCGCCCGGTCGCGGCTCCCACGCGACCCCGCCGCGCCCGTCGTGACCCTGGCCGCCATGGGCGGGGACGCCCGCTGGCTGCCGCCGCGCTGGGCGGACCGGCCGCTGCTGCACGTCACGCGCGACGCGGCCTACGTCGAACGCGCCGCCCGCCCCCGGATCGACCTCGACCTGGCCCGCTCCCGGCTCACGAGCCTCACCGCGGCCGACGCCGGGGGTTCGAGCGGGGTCGGCTTCGTCGCGGCCGTCCTCGACCGCGTCCCGGGAACCGTAGCGCTGCCGCCGGTCGAGATCACCCATCCCGACGACGAGTGCACGGCCACGATCGAGACTCCCCACGGGAGCTTCACCGCGAACGGCCCGTGGGTGGCGGTCGCCTGGCTCGGTCTCGTGGCCGGCTGGCCCGACCCGGGGCTCGCGGGTCGCTAGGCTCCGACCATGCCGGTGACGTTGTGCGTCCTCCTGTGGGAGACCGAGGGCAACGGCGACCTCCTCGCCGCCTACGAGGACGCGGTCCTCGCCCTGGTCCCCGAGCACGGCGGCGAGGTGCACGAGCGGATGCGCCGCACCTCGCTCCCGGGTGAGCCGCGCGGCGGGGACCCGCTCGAGGTCCAGGTGATCGGGCTGCCCGACGACGACGCCCTCGCCGCTTACCTCGCGGACCCACGGCGCACGGCGCTCGCGGACACGCGCGACCGGGCGATTGCCCGCACGCAGATCGTGCGGGTCGACCGGGTCGTGCCGGACTGAAGGTCGCGGGCCGCGCCGCCATGGCGGTGCATCCAACTCAGAACAGCGCCGGCTGCGCCGGTGTGCGGACCGGAGCCGCCGCCTGCCCGACGTCGTGCGCCGCGGCCGCGCGCACGCCCCACCGCTGGTCCCGGTCCCAGCCCCCGTCGAGGCGGTGGGCGTGCATCAGCGGGCGCACGCGGTCGGACAGCCAGCGCTGGTACTCCTGGGACGCGTACGCCCGGTCCCCGTACACCCGCCGATAGCCGGCGACGAGATCGGACCGGTACTCCGCGAGCCACTGCAGGTACCACTCGCGCGCGCCTGACCGGAGGTGCAGCGCGAAGACCGTGGCCCGCTCGGCGCCCGCGTCGGCGATCTCCCGCAGGATCGCGTCGAGGTGCTCCGTGGAGTCGGTCAGCCACGGCAGCACGGGGGCGACCATGACGTGGCACGAGAGGCCCGCCTCGCGCACCGCCCGGACGAGGTCCAGCCGGGCGCGCGGCGTCGGGGCGCCCGGCTCGACGGCGCGGTGGAGCGCGTCGTCGAGCGTCGTGAGCGACACGCCGACGCTGACCGGGACGTGCTCCGCCGCCTCCTGGAGCAGGCCGATGTCGCGCCTGAGCAGCGTGCCCTTGGTGAGGATCGAGAACGGCGTCCCGGACGACGCGAGCGCGTCGATCACGCCCGGCATGAACCGGTACCGGCCCTCGGCGCGCTGGTACGGGTCCGTGTTGGTGCCGAGCGCGACGTGCTCGCGCTTCCACGACGGCCGCGCGAGCTCCGCCCGCAGGACCTCGACGAGGTTGACCTTGACCACGAGCTGGGAGTCGAAGTCCTCCCCCGTGTTGAGGTCGAGGTAGCGGTGCGTGCCACGCGCAAAGCAGAAGGTGCAGCGATGGCCACATCCGCGCACCGGGTTGATGGTCCAGCGGAACGGCACGTGCGACGCGGCGGGGACGTGCGAGAGCGCGCTCTTGCACAGCACCTCGTGGAACGCCGTCCCCGCGAACTCCGGGGTCCGGACCGTGCGCACGAAGCCCGCGCGCTGCAGCCCGGGCAGGGCGCCGTCGTCGGCATCGAGAGCTTGGCCGTCCCATCGCATGACTCGATTCGAACACGTGTTCGAACGAGGGTCAAGCGCGCGACACGCCGGGGAGCGTCAGCCCTCCCTCTCCCCCGCCACGGCCGTCGCCCGCCGGTCGGCCGCCGGCGGCTCCCAGGTCGCCGGGTCGGCCTCGACCTGGTCGCCCGACCGGATGTCCTTGACCTGGTGCGTCGTCGGCGTACCGTCCGCCGTCACGCCCGCCGGGAACCACACGAACGGGATGCCCCGGCGGTCGGCGAAGCGGATCTGCTTGCCGAACTTGGCGGCCGTCGGCGCGACGTCCGTCGGGATCCCGCGGGAGCGCAGCCCCGTCGCCACCCGGTCGGAGTCGCTGCGCGTCGCCTCGTCGGTCACCGCGACGAGCACCGCCGACGGCACGGCCCGGGTCGCCCGGACCAGCCCCGCGGACAGCAGCCGCGAGACGAGCCGCGAGACGCCGATCGAGAGCCCGACGCCCGGGTAGGTGTTCGCGCCGTCGGACGCGAGCGTGTCGTAGCGGCCGCCCGAGCAGATGGAGCCGAGGTGCTCGTGGCCGACGAGCACGGTCTCGTAGACCGAGCCCGTGTAGTAGTCGAGCCCGCGCGCGATCTTCAGGTCGGCGACGACGACGCCCGGCGCCCGCTCCGCCGCGGCGGCGACGAGCGCGCCCAGCTCCTCGAGGCCGGTCTCGAGGAGCTCGGTGGACGCGCCGTGGGTCGCAGCCAGCGACCGCACGCGCTCGACGACGCCCACGTCCTCGCCCGAGATCGACGCGAGCTCGAGGCACGCGGCGGCCTGCTCGGGCGTGGCGCCCGCCTCGGCGACGAGGAGCCGCGCGACCTCGTCGGGGCCGACCTTGTCGAGCTTGTCGATGCTGCGGAGCACGGCCTCGACGTCGTCGAGCCCGAGGCCGCGGTAGAAGCCCTCGGCGACCTTGCGGTTGTTGACGAGGATCCGGACCGGCGGCACGCCGACGGACCGCAGCTCGCCCAGCGCCTCGGCCATCACGAGCGGCAGCTCGACCTCGTAGTGGTACGGCAGGTCGCCCGCGCCGACAACGTCGATGTCGGCCTGGACGAACTCGCGGAACCGGCCCTCCTGCGGGCGCTCGCCGCGCCAGACCTTCTGGATCTGGTAGCGCTTGAACGGGAAGGCCAGGTGGCCGGCGTTCTCGAGCACGTAGCGCGCGAAGGGCACGGTCAGGTCGAAGTGCAGCCCGAGCTGCTTCTCCGCCCGGTCGCCGCGGCCCTGGGCTTCCTCGGCGGCGCCCTCCTCCTGCAGCCGGCGGAGCACGTAGACCTCCTTGGAGGTCTCGCCCTTGCGGAGCAGCTGGTCGAGCGGCTCGACCGCCCGCGTCTCGATCCCCGCGAACCCGTGGAGCTCGAAGGTGCGCCGGAGCGAGTCGAGGACGTGCTGCTCGACGACGCGACCGTCCGGGAGCCATTCGGGGAAGCCTGAGAGGGGTGTGGGGCGGGCCATGCGTCGATCTTTCCAGATCGTCGCGCGTTCCCCGTGCCTCGTCCGACCGGCGAGCGTGACCGGATCGTAATGAGATGAACCGCCCCGCGACCCGAAATAGCCCGGGTCGACAGCCTTGCGGCTGCCTAGACTGGCAGACGACTACGCCTCAGCCCCTCGGCCGGCGTGGTCGGGTCCCTGGTCCGGCACCGGCCGGACGGTCGTTGACGCGGGTCGGCTCCGTCGCCGCACGTCGTGTCACCATCGAAGGAGTTGAGTCGTGAGCGAGACGCCCCCGAGCACCCCGCCCGCACCGCGTCCCACGCCGCGCCCCGTGCCCCGGCCGGCGCCACGGCCCGCACCCCCCGCGGGTGCTGCGCCGTCGCCCGCGCCGGCCCCGACCACGCACGACGTCGCACCCATCCCCGTGCCCGACGACGCGAAGGCCGTCGCGGAGGCCTCGGCCTTCGGCCGGGTCGACGCGGAGGGCAACGTCTACGTCCGCGAGGCGTCCGGCGAGCGCGTCGTCGGGCAGTTCCCCGGCGTGCCGGACGAGCAGGCCCTGTCGCTGTACGTGCGGCGGTACCTCGATCTCCAGGCCAAGGTGTCGCTGTTCGAGGCGCGGCTCAACCAGACGGACCTGTCCGTCCGCGAGATCGACACGACGCTGACCCGGCTGACCGAGGAGCTCGCCGAGCCCGCCGCCGTCGGCGACCTCGACGCGCTGCGCACGCGCCTCGAGTCCGCCCGCACCGTCGCGGAGGAGCACCGCACCCGCATGGAGGCCGAGCGTGCCGCCGCCAAGGAGGAGGCGCTCCAGGCGCGGACGGAGATCGTCGAGCGGGCCGAGGCGCTCGCCGCGACCGACCCCGCGCGCGTGCAGTGGAAGTCCGCCGGCGAGGAGCTGCGGACGCTCCTCGACTCGTGGAAGCGGGCCCAGCACGACGGCCCTCGCCTCGACCGGCCCACCGAGGACGCCCTCTGGAAGCGCTTCAGCCACGCGCGCACGGCGTTCGACCGGGCCCGGCGGCACTTCTTCGCCGAGCTCGAGCAGCGCAACGCCGGGGCCCGCGCCTCCAAGGAGGCCATCGTCGCCGAGGCGGAGCGGCTCTCGTCCAGCACCGACTGGGGTGCGACCGCCGCGGAGTACCGGGACCTCATGGCCCGCTGGAAGGCCGCGGGCCGCGCCAACCGCAAGGACGACGACGCGCTGTGGGCCCGGTTCCGCACCGCGCAGGACACGTTCTTCCACGCGCGCGACGAGGCGAACGCCGTCGTCGACGCGGAGTACGCGGCCAACCTCGAGGTCAAGGAGCAGATCCTGACGGAGGCCGAAGCGCTGGTCCCGGTGACGGACCTCGGGCGCGCCAAGAGCGCGCTCCGCGACATCCAGGACCGCTGGGAGGCGGCGGGCAAGGTGCCGCGGGCGGACGTCCAGCGCGTCGAGGGCCGGCTCCGCGCCGTCGAGAACGCGGTCCGTGCCGCCGAGGACAACGAGTGGCGCCGCTCCAACCCCGAGACGCGCGCCCGGGCCGAGGGCGCCCTGAGCCAGCTCGAGTCGGCGATCGCGGGCCTCGAGGCCGACCTCGCCGACGCGGAGGCCGCGGGCGACGCCCGCAAGGCGTCCGAGCTCGGCGCCGCCCTCGAGGCGCGTCGCGCGTGGCTGGAGCAGGTCTCGCGCGCCGCCGAGGACGCGCGAGGCTGACGCTGCCGGCGCGCCGCGGCACGGGCCGCGGCGCGTCAAGCCCGCGCTGCGAGGCATCGAAGGTCGACGGGACGCCGGACCGTCGTCCACAGCCCCGCCTCGGGATCCGCGCGGGACGGGCGGAGTCGGCGAGGCTGGACCCGTGCTTCCCGACCTGCTCTCCCCCGACGACGTCGGCGGCGTCGTGCCCTGGCGCGCGCTGTGCCGCGACGGCGCGCTGGTGCCGCTCTGGAACCAGGTCGCGTGCCGCGCCACCATCCCCGTCGGGCCCGAGGTCCGCGCCCGGGCGTTCGCGACGGTCCTCCGCGGGCAGGTCGCCGTCGGAGGGACGGCCGCCGCCTGGGTGCACTGCGGCGGGCCCGCACCGCGCCGGGTCACCGCCGTGCACAAGGCGCGTCGGCACCGGCCCTGGCCGGACCCGGCGGTCCGGGTCGTCCAGGCGACGCTCCTCGCGGGCGAGGTCGTGGACGTCGGCGGGGTGAGCGTCACGTCGGTCCAGCGCACCGGCCTCGACGTCGCGCGGGACGCGGACCAGGCGCTCGCCCTCGCCTGGCTCGGCCGCCTCGCCACGGTCGGCTTCGACGTCCGGGCGGCGCGCCTGAGCCTCGAGCGTCGGCCACGCTGGCACGGGCGCAACCAGATCCGCGCGACGCTCGACGCGTTCGAGCGTCAGACCACGCCGACGGCGGCCGCAGGCCGGCCGTCGCAGGTCAGACCGGCAGCTGGGGCGTCTGCTCCGCGCGGGCGCCGGTGATGCGGTAGACGTCGAACACGCCGTCGACCTTGCGGACCGCGGCCAGCACCGTGGCGAGGTGCGCGGGCTCGGCCATCTCGAACACGAAGCGCGACAGCGCCACACGGTCGTTCGACGTCGACACGGTGGCGGACAGGATGTTGACGTGGTTGTCCGACAGCACGCGCGTCACGTCCGACAGGAGCCGCGACCGGTCGAGCGCCTCGACCTGGATCTGGACGAGGAACAGCGTGTTGGACCCGGTCGTCCAGCCGACGTCGACCATGCGCTCGGGCTGGGACCGCAGGCTGCCGACGTTCGCGCAGTCGGTGCGGTGGACGCTCACGCCCTGCCCGCGCGTGATGAACCCGACGATGTCGTCGCCGGGGACGGGGGTGCAGCACTTCGCGAGCTTGACCCACACGTCCTCGACGCCCTTGACCACCACGCCCGGGTCCCCGGTGCGCACGCGTCGGGCGGTGTGCCCGGGCAGGGCGGCCTCGGCGACGTCCTCGGTCGTGGCGTCCTCGCCGCCGAGCGCGTGGACCAGGCGCTTCACGACCGTGGCCGCGGCGACCTGCCCCTCGCCCACCGCCGCGTAGAGCGCCGACACGTCGGGGTAACGCATCTCGGAGGCCAGCACGACGAGCGACTCGTGCGAGAGCAGGCGCTGGATCGGGAGGTTCTGCTTGCGCATCGCCTTGGCGATCGCGTCCTTGCCGTGCTCGACTGCCTCCTCGCGGCGCTCCTTGGAGAACCACTGCCGGATCTTGTTCCGGGCGCGGGGGCTCTTGACGAACGCGAGCCAGTCGCGGCTCGGCCCGGCGCCCTCGGCCTTGGACGTCAGCACCTCGACCACGTCGCCGTTGTCGAGCTGCGAGTCGAGCGGGACGAGGCGCCCGTTGACGCGCGCGCCCATGGTGCGGTGCCCGACCTCGGTGTGCACGGAGTAGGCGAAGTCGACCGGCGTCGACCCCGACGGGAGCGCCTGCACCTCGCCCTTGGGCGTGAAGACGTAGACCTCCGACCCGGCGATCTCGAACCGCAGCGAGTCCAGGAACTCCGTGGGGTCCGCCGTCTCCTTCTGCCAGTCGACGAGCTGCCGGAGCCACTGCATGTCGGTGTTGTCGGAGCCGGCCTTGCCGCCGTCCGGCCCCTTGCCCATCTCCTTGTACTTCCAGTGCGCCGCGACGCCGTACTCGGCCCGCCGGTGCATCTCGTGCGTGCGGATCTGGATCTCGACGGGCTTGCCGCCCGGGCCGATGACCGTCGTGTGGAGCGACTGGTACATGTTGAACTTCGGCATCGCGATGTAGTCCTTGAACCGGCCGGGGACCGGGTTCCACCGCGCGTGCAGGGCGCCGAGCGCCGCGTAGCAGTCGCGCACCGTCTCGACCAGGACACGCGTGCCGACGAGGTCGTAGATGTCCGCGAAGTCGTGGCCGCGCACGATCATCTTCTGGTAGATCGAGTAGTAGTGCTTGGGCCGGCCGGTGACGGTCGCCTTGATCTTCGCGCTGCGCAGGTCCGAGCTGATCTGCTCGCGGACCACGCCCAGGTACTCCTCGCGCGCGGGCGCCCGCTCCGCCACCAGGTGCACGATCTCCTCGTACACCTTGGGGTACAGCGTCGAGAACGACAGGTCCTCGAGCTCCCACTTGATCGTGTTCATGCCCAGCCGGTGCGCCAGCGGGGCGTAGATCTCGAGCGTCTCGCGCGCCTTGCGCTCCGCCGACGACGACGGCACGAACTTCCACGTGCGCGCGTTGTGCAGGCGGTCGGCGAGCTTGATGACGAGGACGCGGATGTCGCGCGCCATCGCGACGATCATCTTGCGGACGGTCTCGGCCTGCGCGGCGTCCCCGTAGGTCACCTTGTCGAGCTTGGTGACGCCGTCGACGAGCATCGTGATCTCGTCGCCGTAGTCCGCCCGGAGCTGCTCGAGCGAGTAGTCGGTGTCCTCGACCGTGTCGTGCAGCAGCGCCGCGGCGAGCGTCGACGGCGTCATGCCGAGCTCGGCGAGGATCGTCGCGACCGCGACGGGGTGCGTGATGTACGGGTCACCGCTCTTGCGGAACTGCCCGCGGTGGGCCTTCTCGGCCGTCCGGTACGCGCGCTCGATCACGCCGACGTCGGCGCGCGGGTGGTTGGTGCGGACGGACTGCAGCAGCGGCTCCAGCGCGGGGACGCCGCCGCCTCCGCGCGAGCCGAACCGGACGAGGCGGGACCGGACGCGGGCTCCCGTCGACTCCTCGGGTGCCTGCGCACCGCGCGTGTCGGGGCTCGTGCTGCTCATGCGCGCCTCCCGTCCGCTCCGGAACCTCCCGGTCCGCTCACCCGGCCGGCGCGGTCAGCGCCCGGCAGGGTCCACCAATCCTACGACCCGGCCGTGAGCAGCGAGTCCACGACCAGGCCCGACAGTGCGTCGCGGCCCCCGAGCCCGTCGAGCTCGAGGAGGAACGCGGCGCCGACGACGTCCCCGCCGCACGCTTCCACCAGCCTGACCGCCGCCGCGGCCGTCCCGCCGGTGGCGAGCACGTCGTCGACGATGAGAACGCGCGACCCGGGGGTCACTGTTCCCGTGCGGACCTCGAGGGTGGCCGACCCGTACTCGAGGTCGTACGTGACCGACTCGACGGGCGGCGGCAGCTTGCCCGCCTTGCGCAGGGGCACGAAGCCCACGCCCAGCCGGACGGCGAGGGCGGCGCCGAGAATGAAGCCCCGCGCCTCCATCCCGGTGACCGTGTCGACAGGTCCGTGGTGCGCGACGAGGTCCGCCAGGGCCGCGACGGCGCCGTTGAACGCGGGCCCGTCCGCGAGCAGCGGCGTGATGTCGCGGAACACCACGCCGGCCGTCGGATAGTCGGGCACGGGCCGCACCAGCGCGCCCAGCGCGTCGATGCCCAGCGGCTCCCCCGCCATCAGCGCTTGCGGCGCGGCTGCGCCTTGATGCCCTGGTGCGCGCCCGGCTGGAGCTGCGCCGAGCCGACGGTCGTCACGAGACCGGGGTCCTCGCCCCGCTCGGCGGCCTGCTCCCGGGCGGCCAGGACCTTGGCCGTGTTCGCCTTGATCCCGGGCTCCCGCTCGCGCAGCGTCACCTCGAGCGGCGTCGCGAGGAAGATCGAGGAGATCGTGCCGACGGCGATGCCCACGAACAGGGACAGCGCGATGTCGCGCAGCGTCCCGGCGCCGAGGAGGAAGCCTCCGACGAAGAGGATGCCGCCGACGGGGAGGAGCGCCACGACGCCGGTGTTGATCGACCGGACGAGCGTCTGGTTCACCGCGAGGTTCGCCCGCTCCGCGTACGTCGACCGTGTCTGGTCGACGATGCCCGCGGTGTTCTCACGGACCTTGTCGAAGACCACGACCTTGTCGTACAGCGAGTAGCCGAGGATCGTGAGGAAGCCGATCACCGTGGACGGCGTGACCTCCCACCCGACGACGGCGTAGACGCCGCTCGAGATCACGAGGTCGGCCATGAGCGCGATGACGGCCGCGAGCGACATGCGCCAGTTGCGGAAGTAGATCGCCATGAAGGCGGCGACGAGCAGGACGAACGCGATGACGCCCTCGATGGCCTTCTTGGAGACGTCCGAGCCCCAGGTGGGGCCGATGAACTCGGCCCCGACGTCCTTCGAGGCGTCGACGTCGAAGGTCTTCGCGAGGGCCGTCTTGACCTGGTCGGTCTCGTCCTTGCTCAGCGTGCCGGTGCGGACCTGCAGGCCGTTGCTGCCGAGGTTCACGACCTCGGGCTGCTCGGACGGCGCGACCGACTGCACGGCCTGGACGGCCTTGTCCTGCGACTGGTCCTGGATGTTCGTGACGGTGAACTCGGACCCGCCCTCGAAGTCGATGCCGAGGTTGAAGCCCTTGGTCCCGAGCACCAGGATCGACAGCGCCACGAGGGCGCCGGTGATCCAGAACCACAGGGCGCGGCGCTGGACGATCTTGTACGAGCGGCGACCGGTGTACAGGTCGTTGCCCCACTGGGCGAAGCTCCCCGCGGCCATCAGCGGTTCTCCTCTGTGGTCGAGTCCTGCGTGGGTGCGTCGGCGCCGGCCGCGGCCGCGCGCTCGGCGGCGCGCCGTTCCGCGATGGTCATCCTGCGGCCGTCGGGCGTGGTCGCGGGCGCGGCACCGGCCGGACGGGCCTGGTCGGCCCGCGCGCTGCGCTCGGGCCCGGCGGGCACGAGCGCGGTCTCGTCGGGCTCGTCCCCGACGTCGGCGCCGGACTCCGGCGGCGGCGCGGCGGCGGCCTCCGGGACCCCGGGGGTCTCGAACTTGCCGGCCCCCTTGTAGCGGACGCCCCGCTGTACCTGGTACGTCTCGGGCGACAGGCCCGAGCCGCGGTGGCCGTCCCGGAAGTACGGCACGCGGGCGATCAGCTCCATCATCGGGTGCGTGAACCAGAACACCACGATGACGTCGATGATCGTCGTCAGGCCGAGCGTGAAGGCGAAGCCCTGGACGCCGCCGACGGCGACGTAGTAGAGCACGATCGCCGAGATCAGGTTCACGGTCTTGGCCGCGAGGACCGTGCGGCGCGCACGCTCCCAGCCCCGCTCGACGGCGCCGACGAGCGGTCTGCCGTCGCGGAGCTCGTCTCGGATGCGTTCGAAGTAGACGATGAACGAGTCGGCTGTGAAGCCGATCGCCACGATCAGGCCGGCGACGCCCGGCAGCGAGAGCCGGTAGCCCATCCGCCAGGACAGCAGCGTGATCACGCCGTACGTCAGGATGCCGGCGACGACGAGGGACGCGATGGTGAGCAGCCCGAGCAGGCGGTACTGGAACATCGAGTAGACGACGACGAGCAGCAGGCCGATGAGCCCGGCGAGCAGGCCCTTCTGGAGCTGCTCGGAGCCGAGCGTCGCGGAGATCTGCTGCTGGCTCTGCACCTCGAACGTCAGCGGCAGCGCACCGAAGTTGAGCTGGTTGGCGAGCGTCGCGGCGCTCTGGCGCGTGAAGCTGCCGGAGATCTGCGACGAGTCGCCCGTGATGCCGGTGCTCGCGTACTGGGAGTCGACGCTGGGCGCCTCGATCACGAGGCCGTCGAGCACCATGCCGAACTGGTTGCGCGGCGCTTGGCCCGCCTGGTCCAGCTGCGCGAGCCGCTTGGTCATCGCGGTCTGCTTCTTGGCGCCGTCGGACGTGAACTTGATGTTGACGACCCAGTTGTTCGTGGTGACGCCCTGCGACGACGTCTCGAGGCCCGACGTCGCGCTCTTGATCTCGGTGCCCTCGATCTCGACCGGGCCCAGGATGTACTTCGCGGTTCCGTCCTGCGAGCACGTGACGAGGGGCTTGTCAGCCGCGTCCCCGCCGCCACCCTTGAGGTTCTTCCCGTCGGTGCAGTCGAGGTCGTCGTACTGCTTCTGGATCGCGGGCGTGATCTGGGACAGCGAGCTCGGCCCGTCACCGCCGCTGAGCGAGTCGGAGCTCGAGCCGTCGGACGCCGCGCTCGGCGTCGGCGTCGGCGTCGCGGCCGCGTTCACGACCGTCGCGCTCTTCTTCACGTACGCCGCGTTCTCGGCGTGCGACGTCGGAGTGCTCTCGTACGCCGAGTTCTTGTTCGTCGGGGTGGGCGTCGACTTGGACGCGTCCTTCGACGTGGACGTCGGGGTCGGGGTGCTGGTCGCCGCCGGGGCGCTCGTCGGGGTCGAGGCCGCCGCCGTCTGCTGCGCCGCCGTGAGCGGGCTGCCGATCACGAGCACGGGCCGGATCCGCATCTGCGCGGACTTGCTCACGAGGTCGATCGTGTCCTGCGACGGGTTGCCCGGCAGCGCGACCACGATCTGCTTGGTGCCCTGCTTGCTGATCTGCGCCTCGGACACGCCGGACGAGTCGACGCGCTGACGGATGACGTCGATCGCCTGGTCCATCGCCTCGGGCGTGACCTTCGAGCCGTCCGTCGTGGACGGCTTGAGGATGAGCTGCGTGCCGCCCTCGAGGTCGAGCGCCAGCTTCGGCGTCCACGACGCGTTCGAGACCGCGGCGCCGACTCCGATCGTGCCGAACAGCGCCGCGGTGAGGATCAGCAGGATCAGCAGGATGCGGCCCGGGTGGGACTTCGCGTGGTTGGTGGTGGCCAACGGTGTGTCTCTTCTCGTGCGCGCCGCCGGGGCGACGTCGATGGCGGGGAGTCGAGCGGGACGGCGCGTGGGCGCGGTCCGGTGGTGCTCCGGGCCGGGCTACTTGGACCCGTCGCCCTTGCCCGAGTCGTCCGGACGGTGGGTGTCGTCGCCCAGCGAGCCGTCGCCGGTCAGGCCGGAGAGGTCGTCCGGCACCTCGAGCACGTCGTCGTCCGTGGCGTCCGACCCCGCGGTCACCGCGGGGGCGTCGGTCGCGGCCGTCGGCTCGACGACCTTCGCGATCGCGGCGCGGACCCAGCGCGAGCGGGTCCCGGGCGTCGACTCGATGGTGATCTCGTCGCCGTCGACCTCGACGATGCGCCCGAGCATGCCCGACGCCGTCATGACGTCCTGGCCCGGGGTGAGGTTCGAGCGGAACGACTGGGCGTCCTTCTGCTTCTTCTGCGTGCGCCGCGAGAGCAGGAACAGGCCGACGAGCAGCACGAGGAGGATGATCAGGAACGTGTAGTTGCTCCCGCCGCCGCTGCTGCTGCCTGCGGCCTCGGTCGCTGCCTGGATGTGCTGCATGGGTGGTTGCTCCTCGCGCGCGTGCGGCTCTCGCCGCACGACAGTCTTTGGCTGGGCTGGCCAGACGCCCCCACGCGCTCGGGCCGTCCGGCGCGGTCGTCGCCCCGGGAGGCGCGCCGCAGCGCGGTCGACGCCGGCACGCGTCTGCGCCGACAGGTCCGCCTCAGTCTAGGCCCTGAAAAGGGCGGCCTGGTCCGCCGGTGGTTCGAGGCCGAGATGCTGCCACGCCGCGGGCGTCGCGACCCTGCCGCGAGGCGTGCGCGCGATGTAGCCCTCGCGCACGAGGTACGGCTCCGCGACGGTCTCGACGGTCTCCGCCTCCTCGCCGACGGTCATCGCCAGGGTGGTGAGCCCGACCGGCCCTCCCCCGAACCGGCGGCACAGTGCCTCGAGCACGGCGCGGTCGAGCCGGTCGAGCCCGACCGGGTCGACCTCGTACACCTCGAGGGCCGCCCGCGCGGCGGCCAGGTCGAGGACGCCGTCCCCGCGCACCTGGGCCCAGTCCCGCACCCGCCGCAGCAGCCGGTTGGCGATGCGCGGCGTGCCGCGGGAGCGGCGTGCGATCTCGGCGGCGGCGTCCGTGGCCAGCGGGACGTCGAGCAGCCGGGCCGAGCGGTGCAGGACCTTCTCCAGCTCGGTCGCGTCGTAGTAGTCGAGGTGGCCCGTGAAGCCGAACCGGTCGCGCAGCGGCGCGGGCAGCAGCCCGGCACGGGTCGTCGCGCCCACGACCGTGAACGGCGGCAGCGCCAGGGGGATCGCGCTCGCGCCGGCGCCCTTCCCGACGATGACGTCGACGCGGAAGTCCTCCATCGCGACGTAGAGGAGCTCCTCCGCGGGCCGCGCCAGGCGGTGGATCTCGTCGAGGAACAGGACCTCCCCCTCCTCGAGCGAGCTGAGGACGGCGGCCAGGTCCCCGGCGTGCTGGATCGCGGGGCCGCTCGTCACGCGCAGCGAGGAGCCGAGCTCGGCAGCGACGATCATCGCGAGGGTGGTCTTGCCCAGTCCGGGCGGCCCGGACAGGAGGACGTGGTCGGGCGGCGCGCCTCGCGACGTCGCCGCCTCGAGCACGAGCGAGAGCTGCTCCCGGACGACCCGCTGGCCCACGAACTCGTCGAGCCGTCGCGGGCGCAGCGCGGCCTCGGCGGCGCGCTCGACGTCGTCGGCGGAGGAGGTGACGAGCCGCTCGGAGCCGAGGTCACGCTCGTCGTCGGGGGCGAGCTCAGCCACGCCGGCCCCCGAGGAGCCTCAGGGCCGCCCGGAGCGTCGCGGCGACCTGCTCGGACGGGCTCGCGCCGGCGGCCGGGCCGTCCGCGTCCGCCGTGACGGCGTCGACCGCCTCCTCGGCGACCTTCTGGGTCCAGCCGAGGCCGACGAGCGCGGCGACGACCTCGTCCCGGCGCGCGTCCGCGGTCCCGGCCGCCAGGGTGGGCGCCCCGGCCGCTCCCGACCCGACGGGTGCGCCGAGCTTGCCGCTGAGCTCGAGGACGATGCGCTGCGCGGACTTCCGGCCGATGCCGGGCACCCGCTCCAGGGCCTTGAGGTCCTCCCCCGCGACGGCGACGCGCAGCGCCTCGGGGCTGTGCACCGCGAGCATCGCGAGGGCCAGCCGCGGCCCCACGCCCGAGACCGACTGCACGGTCTCGAACACGGCGCGCTCGTCGTCGTCGGCGAACCCGAACACCGTCATGGCGTCCTCGCGCACGACGAGCGACGTGAAGAGCGTGACCGTCGCGCCGTGGCGCAGGGTGCCGAGCGTGGCGGGCGTCGCGTGCACGAGGTAGCCGACGCCGTGGACGTCGAGGACGGCGGAGTCGAGGCGGATCCCCGCCACGGTCCCGGTCAGGTGTGCGATCACCGCTGGCTGGCCCCTCTACGAACACGTGTACGAACGGCCACCACCCTAACGTCCCTGCACCCCCGACGGCGCCCGACGCGCCGCCTGCTCGGCGGCCGCCCAGGCGCGCTGGGCAGGGGTGAGCTGGTGCCGGTCGCCGCCCTGGAGCGCGCCCGCGGGCCGCCACAGGTGGCAGATCGCGAGGGCGAGGGCGTCGGCGGCGTCGGCGGGCCGGGGCAGGTCGGCGAGGCCGAGGAGCCGCGCGACCATCCGCTGGACCTGCTCCTTGCCCGCGCGCCCGTTCCCGGTGACGGCGGCCTTGACCTCGCTGGGCGTGTGGAGCGCCACGGGGATCTTCCGGCGCGCGGCCGCCACCATGGCGAGGCCGGCCACCTGGGCGGTCCCCATCACGGTCCCGACGTTGTGCTGCGCGAACACCCGCTCGATCGCGACGACGTCAGGCACGTGCGCGTCCAGCCACCGCTCGAGGGAGTCGGCGACCTCGGCGAGCCGCAGGTCGACGGTCAGGGTGGGCGCGGTCGTGATCACGCCGACGTCGACCAGCGCGACCTTCCGCCCCCCGGCGGAGTCGACGACGCCGACCCCGCACCGGGTCAGCCCAGGATCCACCCCGAGTACGCGCACGACGCCACCCTCTCACTGACGGAGGCTGCGCCGTCGGCCGCCACACCGCGCTGCCCCGACCACGAGCGGCCTGCCGACGAGAGGGACTACTCCTCCTCGTCGAGCTCCGCCATCACCTCGTCGCTCGCGTCGAAGTTCGCGTACACGTTCTGCACGTCGTCGCTGTCCTCGAGCGCGTCGATGAGCCGCAGGATCTTGCGGGCGCCGTCGGCGTCGACCTCCACCTCCATGGAGGGGTGCCAGATCGAGTCGGCGGAGTCGTACTCGATGCCGGCGTCCTGGATGGCGGTGCGCACGGCGACGAGGTCGGTGGGCTCGCAGAGCACCTCGAACACGTCGCCGTTGTCGGTGACGTCCTCGGCGCCGGCGTCGAGCGCGGCGAGCATGACGTCGTCCTCGGCGACGCCGTCGGCCTTGGGCACGACGACGAGGCCCTTGCGGGAGAACAGGTACGACACGGAGCCGGGGTCGGCGAGGCTGCCGCCGTTGCGGGAGAACGCGGTGCGGACCTCGGCGGCGGCGCGGTTCTTGTTGTCGGTGAGGCACTCGACGAGCACGGCGATGCCGTTGGCGCCGTAGCCCTCGTACATGATCGTCTGGTAGTCGACGGCGTCGGCGCCCTGACCGGACCCGCGCTTGACGGCGCGGTCGATGTTGTCGTTGGGGACCGACGTCTTCTTGGCCTTCTGGATGGCGTCGAAGAGGGTCGGGTTGCCCGCGGGGTCACCGCCGCCGGTGCGCGCGGCGACCTCGATGTTCTTGATGAGCTTGGCGAAGAGCTTGCCGCGCTTCGCGTCGATCACGGCCTTCTTGTGCTTGGTCGTGGCCCACTTGGAGTGACCTGACATCGACTACGACTCCTTGACGATCTGGACGAAGTGCTCGTGCACGCGCCGATCCCCCGAGATCTCGGGGTGGAACGACGTCGCGAGCAGCGAGCCTTGGCGAACTGCAACGATCTTACCGGCGACCGGTTCGGGGTAGTCGTCGGGGATCCGGGCGAGGACGTCGACGCCGTCGCCGACCTCCTCGATCCAGGGGGCCCGGATGAAGACGGCGTGCACGGGGCCGCCGTCGAGGTGCGCGAACGGGAGGTCGGCCTCGAACGAGTCGACCTGCCGGCCGAACGCGTTGCGCCGCACGGTGGCGCGGAGGCCGCCGAGGGTCTGCTGGTCGCTGGTGCCGCCGAGCACGCGGTCGGCGAGGAGGATCATGCCTGCGCACGAGCCGTAGACGGGCAGGCCGTCGGCGATCCGGGCGCGCAGCGGGTCGGCGAGCCCGAAGATGCGCAGCAGCTTGTCGATCGTGGTCGACTCGCCGCCGGGGAGCACGAGCCCGTCGACGGCGGCGAGCTCGTCGGGCCGCCGCACGGTCACGGCGCGGGCGCCCGACGCCTCGAGGGCGGCGCGGTGCTCGCGGACGTCGCCCTGCAGCGCGAGGACGCCGATGGTGGGGGTGCTGCTCACGGAGTGTCGTGCTCCTCGCTGCTCGGTCCGGTACTCGGTGGGGTGCTCAGTCGTCGTGCTCGGTGCCCAGGTGCAGGACGGTCCCGTCCCAGCCGCCCGCCAGCCGCTCGACGACGTCGGGCAGGGCCGTCGGGAAGTACTCGAGGGGCTGCGCGCGCAGCTCGTCGGGGCTGAGCCACGCGAGCTCGTCGAGGAGCTCGCGCTCGACGTCCGTCCAGCCGGCCGTGTCGGGGCCGACGTGCGGCACGACGGCGGCGTAGAACACCTCGTCCTGGCGGCACGTCTCCTTGTAGAAGTCGAAGATCCCGACGCGCGTCAGCACCGGTCCGACGAGCTGGCCGGGCTCGAGCACGATCCCGGTCTCCTCGCGCACCTCGCGGACCGCCGCCTCGAGCGGCGTCTCGTCGCCGTCGATGCCGCCGCCCACGGTGAACCACCAGGAGCGCTCGGGCTGGTCGGCGTCGTGGCCGCGCACCAGGAGCGCGCGTCCGGCGTCGTCGAGCAGGATCACACGCGCAGCCCGGCGGAACCGGACGCCGTCGGGGCCCACGGTCCAGTCCGCCCCCAGCGAGGAAGCGCGAGGAGGCGCGCCTGCGCCCTCGAGCCCGGACGTCACCAGCCGCGCTCGGCGAGCCGGTGCGGGACGGGGATGTCGTCGACGTTGATGCCGACCATGGCCTCGCCGAGGCCGCGGGACACGTCCGCGATGACGTCGGGGTCGTCGTAGAACGTGGTGGCCTTGACGATCGCCGCGGCCCGCTGCGCCGGGTTGCCGGACTTGAAGATCCCCGAGCCGACGAACACGCCCTCGGCGCCGAGCTGCATCATCATGGCCGCGTCGGCGGGGGTCGCGATGCCGCCCGCGGTGAACATGACGACGGGGAGCTTGCCGGTCGCCGCGATCTCCTTGACGAGCTCGTACGGCGCCTGCAGCTCCTTGGCGGCGACGAACAGCTCGTCCTCCGGGAGCGAGGTGAGGCGCCGGATCTCGGCGCGGATGGTGCGCATGTGCGTCGTCGCGTTCGAGACGTCACCCGTGCCGGCCTCGCCCTTGGACCGGATCATCGCCGCGCCCTCGGTGATGCGCCGCAGGGCCTCGCCGAGGTTGGTCGCGCCGCACACGAACGGGACGGTGAACTGCCACTTGTCGATGTGGTTCGCGTAGTCCGCGGGGGTCAGCACCTCGGACTCGTCCACGTAGTCGACGCCGAGGCTCTGCAGGACCTGCGCCTCGACGAAGTGCCCGATCCGGGCCTTGGCCATCACGGGGATCGAGACCGCCGCGATGATGCCGTCGATCATGTCCGGGTCGCTCATGCGCGAGACGCCGCCCTGGGCGCGGATGTCCGCGGGAACCCGCTCGAGCGCCATGACGGCGACGGCGCCCGCGTCCTCGGCGATCTTGGCCTGCTCGGGCGTGACGACGTCCATGATGACGCCGCCCTTGAGCATCTCCGCCATGCCGCGCTTGACGCGGGCGGTGCCGACGGCGGCCGCGGCACTGCCGTTCCGCTCGGCGTTCGACTGGTCCGGGGAGGCGGGCGATGACGACGGGGACGACGGTGACGACACGGTGAGACCTCGCACGTTGCTGGGGCGTGTTCGCGGTGCACCGGGAGGCGGGCCCGCTGCCCTCATGCTACGCCGGGCACGCCCTCCCCCGGCGCGGGCGTCTGCGTCTCGAGAGGGCGCAACGACGCAGGTGAGGCGTCGTCGAGCTCCGCGGTCTGCGGCATCGCGGCGTGGCCGGCGAGGCGCAGGAGCCGCACGTACCAGCGGCGCCTGCGGCGCTGCGTCTGGTCGACCGCCTCGTTGTGGAAGCGCCGCGCGAGCTGGGCCCGGTACCAGGCGCCGGCCAGCTCCCCGAGGACGACGGCGCCGTCGGGCTCCTCGCACCAGCGGCTCACGTCGTCGGGGTCGCCGAGGACGGCACGCAGCGTCGCGGACAGGTCGCTCTCGGCGCGCTCGCGCTCGAGGTCGGGAAGCTCTGCGGCCTCGAGCTCCCGCGAGGCAGCGGTGGCGACGAGCACCGAGCTCGCCGGGTCGAGCAGGCCCGACGACGCCAGGTCGCGGGCCGCCGCGGCGCGTCGCACCAGCTGCGCGTCGAGCGCGAGCCGCGACGAGTACACCTTGCGGTGCAGCCGGTCGATGTGGGAGGCCCCGGCCCAGGCGAGCCACAGCACGAGGATGAGGACGAGGACCCCGACGACCACCAGGTCGCTCCAGCTCATCGGGCACCCCCGTCGCGCCGGGCGTCGCCGACGAGCCGCGGCCACAGCCCCGGCCGTCCGTCGCGGAACGCCTCCGGGTCCTCCTGGACGCGCCCGGCCGCCTCCGCAGCGAGGACCATCTCGTACACGGCGAGGACCTGGCCCGTCACGGCCGACCAGTCGTACTGGCGGACCCACTCGTGCGCGTGCGCCACGAGCCCGGCCCGCCGGTCCGTGTCCTCGAGCACGCCGACCACCGCGCGGCCCAGCGCCGCCGGGTCGCCGACGTCGAACAGCACGCCCGCCCGGCCGTCGTCGAGCACGCGGCGGAACGCGCCGAGGTCGCTCGCGACGACGCACGAGCCCGCGCTCATCGCCTCGACCAGCACGATCCCGAAGCTCTCCCCGCCGGTCTGCGGCGCGACGTACACGTCGGCGGACGACAGCAGCGCGGCCTTCTCGTCGTCGGACACGCCCCCGAGGAACTCGAGGGACGACGCGTGCGCACCCACCGCCTCCAAGGCGTCGTCGCGCCCCTGGTCGCCTCGCCCCGCCACGAGGATCCGCGCGCCGGGGAACCGCTCGAGGATCGTGGGCACAGCCTGCGCGAGGACCTGCAGGCCCTTGCGCGGCTCGTCGAGGCGGCCGAGGAACGCGACCGTCGGCGCCTCGGGCGTGCCCGTCCAGCGCGGGTCCACCGGGGCGGCCTCGAACGCGTCCACGTACACGCCGTTGGGAATGACGACGGCGTCGCCGCCCAGGTGCTCGGTCAGGGTGCGCCGCGCGTCCTCGGACACCGCGATGCGCGCCGACAGCTTCTCCAGGCTCTGCCGTACCAGCGGGTACGCGGCCTGCAGCGTCCGCGAGCGGACGAGCGAGGAGTGGAAGGTCGCGACGATCGGGCCCTGCGCGAGCCAGAGCGCGAGCATGCCGAGGGACGGCGTGACGGGCTCGTGCAGGTGCAGGACGTCGAAGTCTCCCCCGACGAGCCACCGGCGCGTGCGGGCCGCCGTCCGCGGGCCGAAGGTCATGCGCGCGACCGCCCCGTTGTACGGGACGGGAACGGCCTTGCCCGCGGGCACGACGTAGTCCGGGATGGGGGTGTCGTCGTCCGCGGGGGCCAGCACGGAGACCTCGTGGCCCCGCGCCATGAGCGCCTCAGCGAGGTCGCGGACGTGGAACTGGACGCCGCCGGGGGCGTCGAACGAGTACGGGCAGACGATCCCGACCCTCACCGGGCACCACCCTCCGTGGCCGCGGCGGCCTGCGGCGCGGCCGTCGCCTCCGGCCCGACCGTCCGCGCGTAGCGTGCGGGGTCGAGGTCGGACACGAAGACCTTCTGCAGCATGTGCCAGTCCTCCGGCCGGCGCCGGATCTCCTCGCCCAGGAAGTCCACCCACCGCTGGCTGGCCTGCGCGATCCGCTCGCGCCGCGACAGGGCGGGGTCCGTCTCGACGAGCGGGCCGAACGTGGCGACGACCCCCCACGGCGTCCCCGCCGCGCGTCGTCGTTCGCCGTCGAGCCGCTCGTACGTCAGCGACGTCCCGAACAGCGGGGCGCCCGTCATGACCGACAGCGCTGCCGGTCCTGCGGCCACGCGCACGCGCTCGCCGAACAGGTCGACCTCGATGCCCTGCGCGCTGAGGTCCCGGTCCGCGAGCAGGGGCACCAGCTTGCCCCCCTCCTGGGCGCCGCGGACGAGCGAGCGGAACACGCCGTCGTCGCCGAACGCCAGGATCGTCATCCCGAGCGACTCGCGGAACGCCAGGAACTCCTCGAACACGCTCGGCGGCTCGAGCCGCTCCGCGACCGTGAGGACCGGCGCGAGGTTCTGGGTCCCCCAGGCGCCCGCGAGGTCCCAGTTGCCCAGGTGCCCGAGCGCCATCAGGACCGACCGGCCCTCGTCCAGGTAGGGCTGCACGACCTCGCGGTTCGCGACCCGCATCCGCGCCCGGATCTGCTCGGGCGTCGCGCCGCTGAGCGTGAACGCCTCGCGGAAGTAGCGCATGTAGGAGCGCATCCCGCCCCGCGACAGACGGCGCAGGTCACGCCTCTCGACCCCCGGCGCCACCCGCTCCAGGTTGCGCTCGAGCTGGTCCACGCCGCCCTTGCGCAGCGCCCACGCCACGTCCGCGCCCGCGGTGAACGCGCCGCGCAGCAGCGGCTCCGGAACCTTGGGCGCGAGGCGCCACGCGGTCGCGTACAGCCTTCCGGCGTCGATCCCCATGCGCCGCGTCACGCTCCTTCGTCGGGTCGGGCGGGCCCGGCGTCGGACCCCGTGCTCCCCGCCGTCGACGACGCCCCGCGCGTCTGGCGGCGCACCGCGGCCATGCGCTGCAGGACGGTCACGGCGCTCGCGGCCGCCAGCACGTACAGCACGACGACGAGCACGACGTCCGGCAGGCCCAGCCCGACCAGCCCGGCCGCAGTCAGGGACACCACGAGCCGCTCGCCGCGCTCGGCGATCCCGACGTTCGCGTCGTACCCGAGCGACTCGGCCTTGGCTCGCGCGTACGGCACGACGCCGCCGATCGCCAGGCAGGCCAGCGCCGCGACGGCGCCCCACATCGACACCGAGGCGTCGGCGTGCCGGACGAACCAGATCGTCATGCCCATGAAGATCGCGCCGTCGACGACGCGGTCCAGCGTCGAGTCGAGGAACGCGCCCCACGGCCCCACGCGGTTCGCGAGCCGCGCCATCGTCCCGTCGAGCGCGTCGGACAGGGTGAGGATCCCGATGACGATGCCCGCCGCGACGAGGTGCCCCGTCGGGTACAGCCACAGCGCGGCGACGACGGCGCCGAGCGCGCCGACGATCGTCACCGCGTCGGGGCTGACCCCGCGGTCGAGGAGGAACTGGGCGACGGGCCGGAACAGGCGTCCGAACCCGGCACGGAGCTTGCTGATCACTCGCTGGTCCCCTTCTCGGGCCAGGCCCCGGCGAGCCGCGCCCGCGTGTCCGCGAGCAGCTCCGGGACGGCCTTGGTCTGTCCGACGATCGGCAGGAAGTTCGCGTCCCCGGCCCATCGCGGCACGACGTGCTGGTGCAGGTGGGCAGCGATCCCGGCCCCGGCGGCGACCCCGAGGTTGGTCCCCAGGTTGAAGCCCCCCGGGCTGTACACGGCCCGCAGCGTCTCGATCGCCGTCCGCGTCCACGCCGCGAGCTCGTCCTGCTCGTCGGCCGTGAGCTCCGTGTAGTCGGACACGTGCCGGTACGGGAGCAGCATGAGATGCCCGGCGTTGTACGGGTAGAGGTTGAGGATCGCGAACACCGTGCGGCCGCGCGCGACGATCAGGCCCTCCTCGTCGCTGCCGCGCTGGGCCCGGCAGAAGGGGCACTGCTCGCTCGTCGCGTCCGCGGGCTTGTCCTGGCCCCCGATGTACACCATGCGGTGCGGCGTCCAGAGGCGCTGGAAGCCGTCGGGGTCGCCGGGATGGTCGGCGAGGTCGTCGACGCGCGGCGCGTCGTCAGGGGCGCCCACGCGTCAGACCTGCGCGTGGTCGCGGACGGCCGCGACGATCCGCTCGACCGCCTCCGCCACGGGGACGCCGTTCTCCTGGTGGCCGTCCCGGTACCGGAAGGACACGGCCCCCGCCTCGGCGTCCTCGCCGCCCGCGATGAGCACGAACGGGATCTTCTGCGTGCTGGCGGTGCGGATCTTCTTGGCGAAGCGGTCGCTCGAGTCGTCCAGCTCGGCGCGGATGCCCTGCGCCTTGAGCTGCCCGACGACGTCCGCCAGGTAGTCGTTGAACGGCTCGGCCACAGGGACGCCCACCACCTGCACGGGCGCGAGCCAGGCGGGGAACGCGCCCGCGTAGTGCTCGACGAGGATCCCGAAGAACCGCTCGATCGACCCGAACAGCGCACGGTGGATCATCACGGGGCGCTTACGGGTGCCGTCCGACGCGGTGTACTCCAGCTCGAACAGCTCCGGCTCGAAGAAGTCGAGCTGGATCGTGGAGAGCTGCCAGGTGCGGCCGATCGCGTCCTTGACCTGGACCGAGATCTTCGGCCCGTAGAACGCCGCGCCCCCCGGGTCGGCGACGAGCTCGAGGCCCGACGCCGTCGCGACCTCGCGCAGGGTCTCGGTCGCGACCTCCCAGGTCGCGTCGTCGCCGACGGACTTCTCGGGGTCGCGGGTCGAGAGCTCGAGGTAGAAGTCGTTCAGCCCGTAGTCGCGCAGCAGGTCCAGGACGAAGGTCAGGAGCGACGCGAGCTCGTCGCGCATCTGCTCGAGGGTCGTGTAGATGTGCGCGTCGTCCTGCGTGAACCCGCGGGCCCGGGTGAGGCCGTGGACCACGCCCGACTTCTCGTACCGGTACACGGTCCCGAACTCGAACAGCCGCAGCGGCAGCTCGCGGTACGAGCGTCCGCGCGACCGGAAGATCAGGTTGTGCATCGGGCAGTTCATGGGCTTGAGGTAGTAGTCCTGCCCGGCCCGCTTCACGTTGCCCTCGTCGTCGACCTCCTCGTCGAGGTGCATGGGCGGGTACATGCCGTCCTTGTACCACTCGAGGTGCTTGGAGGTCTCGAACAGGTTGGCCTTGGTGATGTGGGGCGTGCTCACGAACGAGTAGCCGGCCTCGATGTGCCGCTTGCGCGAGTACTCCTCCATCTCCAGGCGGACCATCGCGCCCTTCGGGTGGAACACGGGCAGCCCGGAGCCGATCTCGTCGGGGAACGAGAAAAGGTCGAGCTCGTTGCCGAGGCGGCGGTGGTCGCGGCGCTCGGCCTCGGCGAGCCGCTCCGTGTACGCGACGAGCTCGTCCTTGCTGGGCCACGCGGTGCCGTAGACGCGCTGGAGCTGCGGGTTCTTCTCGCTCCCCCGCCAGTACGCGGCGGCCGAGCGCATGAGCTTGAACGCGTTGGGGACGATGTAGCGGGTGCTCGGCAGGTGCGGGCCGCGGCACAGGTCCTTCCACGCGACGGACCCGTCGCGGCGGACGTTGTCGTAGATGGTGAGCTCGCCCTCGCCCACCTCGGCCGCGGCACCTTCGGCCGCGGCGGCGGTCGCCTCGCCCTTGCCCTTGAGGTCGACGAGCTCGAGCTTGAAGGGCTCGGTCGCGAGCTCGTCGCGGGCCTCGCCGTCGGTCACGACGCGGCGGCGGAAGGTCTGGCCCTCCTTGATGATCCGCTGCATCGTCTTCTCGAGGGTCTTGAGGTCCTCCGGGGTGAACGGGGTCTCGACGTCGAAGTCGTAGTAGAAGCCGTCGGTGATCGGCGGGCCGATCCCGAGCTTCGCGTCCGGGTTGACCTGCTGGACCGCCTGGGCGAGCACGTGCGCGGTCGAGTGACGCAGCACGGCCAGGCCGTCCGGCTCCGCGACCGTGACCGCCTCGACGACGTCGCCGTCCGCGAGCACCGTCGCCAGGTCCTTCAGGGCGCCGTTGACGCGCTGCACGACGACGTCGCGACGGTCCGCGAACAGGTCGAGGCCCGTCGTGCCCGTCGTGACCTCGCGCTGCTCCCCGTCGAGGGTGATGGTCAGCTGCGACACGGGCACGGAGGTCACGTCAGGTCTCCTCAGAGGATCGGGGGGCCGCCGCCCGCTGGCAGCGACCCCCCGATGGTACCGACAGACCGCCCCGCGCGGCCGACGGCTTTCCGATCCTCAGTCGTTGAGCCTCTTGGCCTGTTCCGCGGCCTTGTCGACGTAGCCGTCGACCGAGTCGGGCGCGAGGCCCTTGAGCTTCTCCGCGGTGCCGTCGATCTTGTCGTCCGTCGCGAGCTCCTTGGCCTTGTCGACCAGGCCACCCAACCCGCTCTTCGCCTTCGCGACCTCGTCCTCGATCCCCATGTCGTCCCCTCCTGCGGGCCTCGGGGGCGCGGTGCCGCGCCCCGGTCTCGACGCTACCGAACCGCCCGGAGGCGGGCGAGGGCAGCGGGCCGGGCGCGGCGGCGAGGCGTCCGACCGGCGCACCGAAGGCCCCCGGGATGCACGTCCGAGAGACGCGTTTCTCTGTTCTGAGAAACCCGTTTCTGTGCTGGCGTTCCGACGGCCGCGGCTGGCACGATGCCGCACATACGGCGAGAGTCCCCGCTCCTGATCGGCGAGCCGGGCGGCCATCTTGTCACGACACCGTTGTCACGATACGTTCGGACGAATTCGGTCAGGAACCGATTTCCCCCCGCTCAACGAGGAGCACGAGACATGCGACGAACCCCCCTGCCCCGCACCGCCGCGCGACGCGCCGCGGCCGTCGGCCTCGCCGTCGCCGCCGCCGTCGCGCTGGCCGCCGGCCCGTCGTCCGCCGGATCGCCGGCCGCGCCCACGGCCGCGCGATGGCTCGGTGCCGCGGACGGCTGGGCCGCCACGAACGGCGGCACCGTCGGCGGCGCCGACGCCCCCCGCGAGAGCTACTACGTCGTCAGCTCCCGCGCCGAGCTGATCGCCGCGGCTGCCAACGGCGGGCACCCGGACGACCCCAAGGTGATCATGGTCCGCGGAACGATCGACGGGAACGAGGCCGCGGACGGGCACCTGCTCGGCGAGCAGGACTACGCGCCCGGGTACGACATCGAGAAGTACATGTCGTGCTTCGCGGACGGCACCACGTGGAGCGACACGACGTTCCCGTACTGCAAGGAGCAGCGTCAGCTCCGGACCACGGGCTCGAACAAGGAGAAGGCCCAGATCCAGATCACGCTGCCGAGCAACACGTCGCTGATCGGCCTCGGCAAGGACGCGACGCTGTCGAGCGTGTTCCTCTCCGTCAACCGGGGCCACGACATCACCGTCCGGAACCTCGCCCTCGAGTCCCCGGTCGACTGGTTCACGTCCTGGGACCCGACCGACGGCGCGAACGGCAACTGGAACGGCCGCTTCAAGGCCATGGGCGTGGTGACCGGGACCAACATCTGGGTCGACCACTGCACGTTCAGCGACGGCGCCTACCCCGACGACGAGGCCCCGACCGGCTTCCAGGGCCGGACCATCCAGCGCCACGACGGCCTGCTCGACATCGAGGACGGTTCGGACTTCATCACCGTCTCCTACAGCCAGTTCCTCGGGCACGACAAGACGATGCTCATCGGCTCCGGCGACAGCCACGCCGACCGCGACGCCGGACACCTCAAGATCACCTACCACCACAACCTCTTCAAGAACGCCCTCGAGCGCAGCCCCCGCGTCCGGTTCGGGGCCGTCCACACGTACAACAACCTGTTCCAGGGTGCCGTGGACGACCCGCACTTCCCGATGCTCAGCCAGGCGCTGGGCGGCCCCGCGTACTTCCTGGGCACGGGCTACCAGTCGAAGATCTACTCCGAGTACAACGACGTCGAGTACACCGGCCCGGGGGCCACGAACGACATCGCGATCATGAACTTCGGCGGCAACCAGTTCGTCGACCACGGCTCGTGGTTCAACGGCCGCCCGACCGACCTCAACACGCTCGCCGCGCAGAAGTTCGACGCCGCCAAGGCCGCCGCGCTCGAGAGCGCCGCGGCGACCGGCACGGCCGCGCCCGACTGGACCGCGCTCGACTTCACGACGGACGTCGGCTGGAGCCCCGCGCACGAGTACAAGTACCACGCGCTGACGTCGCCCGCCGCCGTGCGCGCCGTCGTCCTGGCCCAGGCCGGCGCCGGCCGCTGAGCCGGCGACACCGTACGAGAAGGAGCGACATGAGACCCCATCGAACGGCCGGCGCCCTCCTGAGCGCCGCGCTCGTGCTCGCGACCGTCCCGGCGTCCGTCACGGGCGCCACCGCGGCCACGACGACGACCACGCCCGCCTCGGCCCCCGCCTCCGGCACCTGGTTCGAGAGCGCCTACACCACCTGGACCGGCCACGCCGGCGGCTACCGGGCCTACGTCAGGACGCACGGCGCCTACGACTGGCGCGACGGGAGCAGGATCGAGAACTGGCTGACCGACTGGCAGGAGGTCGACGCGCAGCTCGTGCGCGAGGTGGACCCCGCCCGCGGCACCTGGCGCGTCGACGTCCCGGGCCTGCCCCGCGGCACCTACGACCTGCAGGTCCGCGCCACCGACGGCACCACCGTCGTCGCGACCGCCTCCGGCCTCACGACCCGGTCGTTCCCGCGCGACGGCGCGGCCTTCGTCCCGTCCGACCAGGACGTCTACGGGTTCCCCGGCAGCAACGAAGCCGCGCCCGACGGCGCGGTCGGCGGCTACCTGCCCGACGGGCGCATCGACCCCGACGCACGCGTCGTCTACCTGACCCCCGCGACCATGGGCACGCTCCCGACCACGGTGTTCTCCGACGGTCGCGGCACGCAGGCGGACGCGAAGGACCCGCTCGTCGTCCGTGTCGTCGGCACGATCGGCTCGTTCGACACGGTCGCGGCCACCAAGGCCGCGGCCGGCGCGGACGTGCCGCCGGGCGTCAGCGACAGCCGCATGCTGACCATCGGCAAGGGCAACGGCAACGTCACCGTGGAGGGCGTCGGGACCGACGCGACCCTCTTCGGCTGGGGCGTCAACACCGGCGGCGCGATCAACGTCGAGTTCCGCAACCTGCACCTCGACCAGTGGTACGACGACGCGCTCTCGTTGGACGGCGGGGGCACGGGCACCCGGGCCTCGAACCTCTGGGTGCACGACAACACGTTCGGCTACGGCCAGAACAAGCACCTCGCGCTCGGCCAGGACCCCGACCAGGCCAAGGGCGACGGCGCCGTCGACATCACCAACCACGCCCGGAACTACACCGTCGACCACAACCTCTTCGCGGGCAGCAGCAAGGCCATGCTCGTCGGCGGAGGCGCCTCGTCGATCAGCGCGCACTACGGGACCATCGACCACAACTGGTTCAAGGGGTCGGAGGAGCGCACGCCGCGCGTCCGCAACGGCCGGGTCCACGTCTTCAACAACCTGTACCAGGACATCCAGGGGCACCCGTACCACAACCAGCTCCTGGACCAGGACACCGGGTACGGCATCGGTGCCGGGCACAACGCGACGATCTGGGCCGAGGGCAACATCTTCGACGACGTGAACTTCCCGTTCCTGCGGAGCCGGCAGGGGCACTCCCGCGGGTTCCAGGCGATCGACTACGAGCCCGGCCCGGGCGAGTCCGCCGACGCGAACGCCGGCTACAACCACTTCTTCGGCGACGCACCCGGCTTCATCGTCTCGAAGGAGGCCGTGACCGAGGGCGACTTCCCGGCGAGCGTGGACGGCTTCCGCCGGTCGTCGGACTACCTCCCGGGCCTGACGGACTCTGGGCTCGAGGACCTCCGCCAGGCCGCGCTCGCGCTCGAGCCGAACGTCCTCGACGCGGCGTCGTCGAGGTACTTCGACCCCAAGCTGGACGTCGGCGTCGTCGTCGCGGCGGGGTCCACGACGACCAACCCCACCATGACGACCAGCCCCGCGGCGCAGCTCGACTGGGCGTTCCGGCCGAACCGCGAGGGCGTCTGGCCGACGGACACCCCCCAGAAGACGACCGCGCTGCGGACGGAGATCGAGACCGATTCCGGCGCGCAGAAGGCTGTCGCGGCCACGTCCGCCCCCGTCGCGCCGACCGTGACGGACGTCCGGATCAACGACGAGGTGCGCTCGGCCGTCAGCGAGTTCATCCCCGCGCCGGGCAAGGTCGTCGTCCAGCCCGGCACGTTCACCATCGACTGGACCGGCCGCGACGTCCAGACTGCGAGCTACGAGCTCCAGTGGGACCAGGGCTCCGGCGACTGGGCGACGGTCTCGACGGTCGCGGCCAGCGCCCGCCCGACGACCTTCATCACGCAGTCGATGAACCAGTTCGCCACGCCGGAGACGGTCAAGGTGCTCGCCGCCGCCTCCGACCAGGACGCCCAGTACCTGTTCCGGGTCCGGGCCGTGAACGCCGCGGGCGCGAGCCCCTGGTCGAGCACCTTCGTGCTGAACGGGACGCTCGTGGGCGCGACGCCGTCGGCGCACGTGGAGAAGCGGTCCGGGGCGACCAACGCGCTCACCGTGACCGTGACCGAGAAGTTCGCGAACGGTGTCGCCGCGGACGACACGGAGACCTTCACGATCCGGAACAACGCGTCGGGCACGTACGCCGTCGGGCCGTACCGGGTCCACGTCGCGACGAGCGGCAACACCCAGGTCCGGGCCGTCCGGATCGTCGAGTAGCGCGGCGGTGGGCCGGACGCGCACCGGCGTCCGGCCCCCGCCCGCACCGTCACGTCACGTCACGTCGCTCGAAGGAGAGTGGAAGATGCGCACGGCACTGCACCGACCCATCGCCCTCGCGCTCGCCCTGGCGGCGACCGCGTCCCTGGCCGGCCTCGCCGGCCCGGCCGTCGCCGCGCCGGCGGCGGGCGCCCAGGCCGCGACCGGCCCGACGGTCGACGACCTCGTGCCGCTCGAGACCGCGACGACCGACCTGCGGACCGTCCTCGACGCGACCGGGCGGTCCTCCCACCCCGACCCGACGACGACGGCGCGCCTGCAGTCCCAGCTCGCGGCCCTCGCGCCCCTCGCGCGCGAGGCGGCGGCCGCACACGAGCCGGCGCACGCGGCGTCGTCGGGCGGCACGGCGGACCCCGCGACGACGGTGCTCGCCGACGCGCGGGCGGCGGTGCGGGACGCGCGCGCCGTGATCGCCGAGGCCCCGGCCGCGGACGACGCGGTGACGGTGACGTTCGACTCGGCCGGCGGCAGCGCCGTCGCGCCGCAGCAGGTGACGGCCGGCGGCACGCTCGCGGAGCCAGCGCACCCCACCAAGGAGGGCGTCGTCTTCGTGGGCTGGTACACCGACGCGGCGACCGTCGGCCACCTGTGGGACTTCCGCAACAACACGGTCCTCGACGCGACGACGCTCCACGCCAAGTGGGTGCGGGTGGACGCGACGCACCGCCTGCTCAACGCGTACGCGTCGGACGACGAGCTCGCGAGCCCGTACGTCGCGGCCACGCTCCAGACGCTCGGGACGCTCTCCGACGACCAGCGGCACCTGACGCTCCCAGCCGGAACGACCGTCTACGTAGCGCCCGGCGTGTACTGGACCGACCTGACGTACCGCGAGGGCGGCGTGATCGACCCGCCCAACGTCGGGCTCAGCATCCTCGGCGACGACGTCGCGCTCCTCGGCCTGACCGACGACGCGACCGACGCGATCGTCGCCGGCAACCGCGGCGAGGGCGGCGAGACCGGCCTCGGGGCGAACGGCAGCTGGTACTCGCTCGGCGTCTCGTCCGGCTTCCGGAGCGAGAACCTGACGATCGCGAACTACGCGCAGCAGGACCTGGTCTACCCGCGCGACCCGTCGCAGGACGTCGCCAAGCGCATCGACTCCAAGAACCACGCCGAGGTGCTCACCCGCGCCGACGGCACCGGGACGCCGGACCGGCTGACGTTCGACAACACGCGGTTCGTCGGCTACCTCAACATGATGGCGAACCTGACACCCGCGCGCGCCTACTTCAAGGACAGCTTCTTCCAGCTCACGGACGACTCGATCTTCTCGGGCGGCACCAACGTCTACGAGCACTGCACGTTCCACTTCTTCGGGAACCACCCGTCGTACAGCGGCGCGGACGACGGCGGCATCGCGGTCCTGCTCGACAGCACCGTCGTGGGCATGCCGCAGATGACGGCGACGGACCTCTACCTCGCCAAGCAGTCCAACGCGATCGGCCCGGACGCGGACGCGATCTTCGCCGTCCTCGACACGCAGTTCACGGGCCGGATCCAGTCGGTCGAGTGGGAGAACGTCGTCCGCGAGGACGCCCGCCACTTCGTCTCGAACAACACGATCGGCGACGACGCGAAGCCGCTCGTCATCAGCCCGTCGCAGCCGCAGACGTCCGTGACGCTGACGGGCGACGCCCTCGACGCGTTCAAGGTCGGCGACGTGTACAACGTCTACAACCTCCTCAAGGGCGACGACGGCTGGGACCCGACGCACCAGCACGACGCCGCGTGGGAGCCGTACTCGAACCTGCCGTACCGGTTCCTCGTCGGAGCCGCGGGCAAGACGCTGTACTCCGACCGGACGGACGACACCAACCGCGCCGTCCTGACACCCGCGCCCGCACCCGTGGGCTCGGTCGACGCGCGGGCGACGTCCTGGTCGTACGACCGCGACCTCCTCGACGGGACGGTCGACGCGGCGACCGGCGCCATCACGTTGACGGCCAAGCCGAACCGGACGGGGGCCGTCGTGAAGACGATCGTGACCGGCACGCTGCCGAGCGGGCTCTCCGCCGGCGCGACGCTGTCCGTCCGTCCGGTCACCGTGCCGGCGCCGGTGGTCTCCTCCCCCGCGATCGCGATCGGGAAGAACGTCGCGACGCTGCGCTACACGCTCGACCAGCTCGGGTACAAGGACACGTCGGTGATCGACTGGTACCGCGAGTCCGGCCCGGACACGACCGACGGCGTCCACATCGGCACGATGCGCAACGACGCCGCCGGCTTCTTCGTCGACGACCCGTACACCGACTACGACCTCAGCACGTACGACGTCGGCTCCTACCTGCGGGCGGTCATCACCCCGAAGTACGAGTTCAGCGGGGCCGGCGCCCCGGTCACCGTGCGGACGACGCGCGCCGTCACCGCGGCCGACGTCACGGACGCCACGCTGCACACGGACTTCAGGAACCTCTTCCTCACCGACGAGGACCACCTGACGACGCAGGGCCGGTGGTTCTTCGACCGCGTGAGCGGGACCGCCGTCCCGTGGGGATGGGGCATCGGGACCAACGGCACCGACAAGGTCTGGGGCCTGCAGAACAACACCGGCGGGACGGGCACCCGGCTCGTGCTCGGCCAGCCCGGCAGCTACGGCGACATGAGCTTCACCGTCGACTACTCGTCGAGCAAGGTCGAGGGTCAGGGCTTCGGGGGCAACGGCCAGTTCCTCGACCTGTACGTCAAGTACGACCCGGCCACGCGCACGGGCTACGGGCTGCACGTCGAGCGGACCGCCGCGGGCGGTTCCAACGCCACGACGTGGACGCTCGCCCGGTTCGACGGCGAGACCCGGACCGCGCTGACGGAGCCCCAGCGGACGGCCGCGTTCATGCCGAAGAGCACGGTGTCCGTCTTCGTCGCGGGCGACACCCTCGGCGTGACGGCGTCGACCCTCTCGTCGCGGACCCCGCTGCAGGTCGAGCAGGGCCTCGCGAACACCGTCGACCTGTCGTGGACGGACGACACGGGCGCCCTGGCCCAGAGCACCGCGGGCGGCGTCGGCATCCGGATCAACAACTCGGGGAACTCGTCCTACGACTACGCGGGCAGCGGCACCGCCACCAACAACACGGTGATGCTGCACGACGTCAGCGTCGACGCCTCCCCCCGGACCGGCGTCGTGACGTTCGACGCCGACGGCGGCACGGAGACCGCAGCGGTGACCGTGCCCCTCGGCGGCGCCGTCGCACGGCCCGCCGACCCGACGCGGGGCGCCGACCTGTTCGCCGGCTGGTTCGCGGACGCCGCCTGCCGGACGCCGTACGACTTCGACTCCCCCGTCACCGGCGACCTGACGCTCCACGCCTGCTGGGAGACCCTGGTGTCCGCGGTCCCCTCCGCGGCCGTCGAGCGGCTGCCCGGCCCGACCGACTCCCTCACGGTCACGGTCACGGAGACCTACTCGCGCGGCACGGTCAAGCGTGTCGCCGACACGTTCCGGGTCCCCAACAACGCGGCTGACACGTACGCCGTCGGGCGCTACCGGGTGTCCGTGGACACCAAGGGCGGGAAGGTCCGGGAGGTGCGGATCGTCGGGTGACGTGCCGGATCACGGCTCGCGCTCGACCGCGAAGACAACGGGCAGCCACCCCTCGCCCGCGCCGGGGACCCCCTCGGGCGGCGTGGGGACGTCCAGCGCGGTCGTGCGCCGGGTCGGCCGGGCCGCGGCCTGCTCGTAGACCTCGTGCCGTCGGCGCGACAGCTCGGAGCACATCGGCAACCCGTCGATCGAACCGCCCGCGACGAGCCGCGAGAGGATCTGGCTCTCCAGGTGGTCGAGCTCCGCAAGTCGACGCCGGTCGGTCGCGTCGAGCAGCGTGTACACCTGGGCCAGCGTCACGGTCTCGGTCATGTGGGTCTCCTTCACGAGCTCGGGCGGTGAGGCGAGCCTGCACCGGCGACCTGTGGCGGACCTCGGAGACTCGTGGCACCACCCGGGGGACGCGTACCGTGGAAGGTGCGGCGCGCGGCCGGCGCGGTCCTGCCCGCCCGCTGGGGAGAAGTGGTGACCACGATGGCTCCGAGCACCGTCCGGTTCGAGGCGAGCACGCGGGTCGAGCAGCCGGTCGACCAGGTCTTCGAGAGGCTCGCGGACCTGCCGGGGTACACCGGCTGGATGCACCACGACGGGCTCTTCAGGCACTGCACCCCCACGTCGGGGCCGCCCGTCCACGAGGGCTCGACCTACCGCGACAGCACCCGGATGGGCACCTTCGACGGCGAGGTCACCACGTGCGAGGCGCCGTCGCGGCTCGCGTTCCGCGAGACCCTGCGGTGGTTCGGCTCCCCCATGTCCGAGGCGCGCCCCGAGTACGAGCTCGAGCGCGACGGCGACGCGACCGTCGTGCACCACGTCGCCGTCGGGACGCTCTACGGGCCGATGCGGCTCATGAAGCCGGTCGCCGGCTGGATGGCCGGCCGGGAGCGGTCGCGCACGCTGCGCTCGCTCGCGCGCTCGTGGGAGCACCCCGGGGAGTGACCCGGCCGCACGTCACGGGGTCTGCGGCACCGGCCGGTCCGGGAACAGGAGGCGGTACTGCTTCTCGAACTGACGCCGCCCGAACATCCGGTACATGACCCGGACCGGCCGGGGCATGCCGTCGACGAACCCCGCCCGCTCCGCCACCGGCGTGTTCGCCAGGAGCATCCCGAGCTGGGGCATGAGGCGGGAGCGCGGGATCGCGCCCATGCCGTGCTCGGCGAGCTGCTCCCACTCCTCCTGGGACAGCACCTTCTCGGCCACCGGCACCACCTCGACGACCTCGCGGCGCAGGTGCGTCGAGAGGACCTCGAGCATGTGCTCGTACTCGCCGGCGAGCGCTTCGCCCGTCGCCGGGTCCGCGGTCCGCGTCCAGTCGGCCAGGAGCGGCGCCGCCCGGTGCAGCAGGTCCTGGACCTGCGCGTGCTGGGCTCGCATCTGCCCGACGTGCAGCGCGCACGCCGGCGCCCGCTGCTCGAGCTTGACCCACAGGAGCTGGTCCTCGCCCTCGTGGTGCACGTGCAGGGTGGCGTCCAGGTCCCCCAGCCACCGGCCGACGAACGCGCTCCGGTCCGTGTCGCCCGCGGAGACGTCACGGACCAGCCCGGGCGCCTGCTGGTACCCCCACAGGAAGGCGTTGTGCACGATGCGCATGTCGCGGCCGTCGCACAGGAGCGGACCGTCGGGCACCGGCGGCGCGGACTCCCCTCGCGCCGCCACGTAGAACTCGTCCATGCCGTCCTCCGGGTCTGTGGGGGCACGGACCGGCAGACCTGCGCCCACCCTCGGAGAGGCCCGTCGCGAGGAACCTGATACGGCGTCGGCCGGACTTCGCCCACGGAGCGGTACGAGCACGGCGAGCAGCCGGCAGGCTCGGCGCGGCGGCTCGCGGCCGGTGCGAGCCGGTCAGGCGTCCCCGCGTGGAAGCAGAAAATGCCCCCGCCCAGCGATTCCGCTGGTCGGAGGCATTTCCTTGAGGTGGGCGATACTGGGTTCGAACCAGTGACCTCTTCGGTGTGAACGAAGCGCGCTACCACTGCGCCAATCGCCCGGGCCACACTCGTACTTCACGCCTGGACCCCACCGACGCGAGCCGGTGCACCAGGTGCGCGCTCAAGGATAGCGGCTCGCGAGCGTGGTGCGAAACCGACACCCTCACGGGTCGACGTGCTGCGCCCGGCGACGCGCGAAGAGGTCCGCGGCGCGCTCGCTGAGCGGCCCGGCGGCAACGTCGACGCCGTCGAGGCGCACCACCGGCGTGACGTTGCGCACGCTGCCCGTGACGAGCAGGTGCGCACGCCCGGCCGTGACGTCGTCGAGCACGGAGAACCGGAGCTCCCCGGGGTCTGCCTCACGGACGGCCAGACCCTCGGCCGCACCCCACTCGAGAAGGAGCTCGCGCGTGATCCCTGCCAGGCAGCCGCTGCTCAGCGGAGGGGTGACGAGCTCGCCACCACGCTCGACGAACACGTTCGCGCCCGTCCCCTCGCAGAGCTCTCCGACGGTGTTCGCGAGGATCGCCTCGTCCGCCCCGCGCTCGGCCGCGTACGCGAGAGCGACGACGTTCTCGGCGTACGACGTCGTCTTGAGCCCCGCGACGGCGGAGCGCTCGTTGCGCACCCACGGGGACCGCACGACCGACGACGTCGCGTGGTGGAGTCCTGGCGACGCCGCAACCACGACGGTCTGCGCCCCGGGGATCCGCCCGGACCCGAGCGGCCCGCGCCCCGCGGTGACGGTGATCCGCAGCCGGGCGGCGTCGGGGCCGGCGGCTGTCAGCACCTCCGCGACGGCGGCACGCAGCAGCGCCTCGTCGGGCGCGTCCAGACCGAGACCCGCCGCGGAACGCTCGAGCCGACGCAGGTGCCGGGTCAGCGCGAACGCCTGCCCGTCCTGCACGCCGCACGTCTCGAACACGCCGTCCCCGACCGTCAGCCCGTGGTCGAGCGCGCCGATCGTCCCCGCCTTAGGGTCGACGAGCACGCCGTCCACCCACACCGTCGCCGTCATCCGTCCTCCTTGCTCCGCCTCACGCCCGACGACGCGAGGCCCACCAGGCGCCGCGCCTTCAGCTCCGTCTCGTCCCACTCGCGCGCGGGGTCCGAGCCCCACGTGATCCCCGCCCCGGTCCCGAACCGCAGGACGCCGCCGGACCACCAGAAGGTCCGGATGCCGACGGCGAGCTCGGCCCGGCCGCGCGCCGGGTAGACCCAGCCGACCGCACCGCAGTAGGGGCCGCGCGGCACGGGCTCGAGCCTACGGATCGAGCGGAGCGCGGACGACTTCGGCGCGCCGGACACCGAGGCCGGCGGGAACGTCGCGGCGAGCACCTCCGCCCAGCCGGTGCCGGTGCGCGTCCGTCCCGCGACGCGCGAGACGAGGTGAACGAGCCCGGGGTGCTCCTCCTTGGCGAGCAGGTCGACGACCTCCACGGAGCCCGGCTCGCACACCCGCTGGAGGTCGTTGCGGACGAGGTCGGTGATCATGACGTTCTCGGCGCGGTCCTTCGCCGTGAGGCCGCCCGGGTCCGCAGCGGTCCCCTTGATGGGGCCCGAGGTGAGGACGCCGTCGCGCACCGACAGGAACAGCTCGGGCGACGCGCTCACCACCCACACGGGCTCCACGCCGCTGCCCGCCGGGACGTGCAGGTACCCGCCGTGCGGCGCCGGGTTGCCCGCCGCCAGCACGCCGGCCAGGGCGCGCGCGTCGGGCTCGCGTCCGGCCCGGACCGGCAGCGGCGCCTCCAGCACCCGGCAGACGTTCACCTGGTAGACCTCGCCGGCGCGGATCTCCTCGCGGACCGTGCGCACGGCGGCCTCGTAGGCGCGTGCGTCGAGCGAGGTGCGCCACGCGTCGGGCGCGGGTCCCTCCCAGGCGGCCGTGCCGTCGTCGGGCGGGAACGACGAGGCGGTGACGTCGCGGAACCGCCACGCCCGCCCGCCACCCTCGAACGGCACGACGACGAACCACGGGCCTCCCCGGTCGAGCACCGACGGGTCGTCCGCGAGGTCGACGGACTCGACGACGTCGCGCGCCCCCAGCCCCCCGAAGGAGGCACTCCCCCGCGTCCCGTGCCGGTCGTGGTCCACGGCGACACGGTAGCCACGACCGGGGGCGACCGGTGCCAGGCGTCCGGGATCCGCGCGATTCCGGGCCTCGCGGGCCCGCGAGGCCGTTACCTGCGGACACACGGAGGGGCCGGTTTGGCTCCGGGCCCCAAAGTCGTCTAAAGTTCATGACGCGCCGAGAGGCCGGGAAAAACCCCGGAACTCAGCAGCGTGCGGACGTGGCTCAGTTGGTAGAGCATCACCTTGCCAAGGTGAGGGTCGCGGGTTCGAATCCCGTCGTCCGCTCGGAGGAACGAACCTCGTGGCTCCAGGGCCTTGTGGTACGAGTCTCAAGGTGGAGTGGCCGAGAGGCGAGGCAGCGGCCTGCAAAGCCGTATACACGGGTTCGAATCCCGTCTCCACCTCGCAGCATTCGGATGCTCCGCATCCCTGGGCGATTGGCGCAGCGGTAGCGCGCTTCCCTGACACGGAAGAGGTCACTGGTTCGATCCCAGTATCGCCCACCAGCATCACGAGCTCCTGACCGGCACGTCCGGTCGGGAGCTCGTCTCGTCTCGGGGACGCGACGTCCGCGACCGCGCCCAGCACCACGACGCCGGACCCCACGCGAGTGACCGATCTTGTCAGCGGGCGCGGCGAGCCGTCGGCGTCGCCGAGGTCGGATCCTCGGGCCACGCGTGCTTCGGGTAGCGGCCCCGCAGCTCGGCCCGCACCTGCGGGTACCCCTGCACCCAGAACGACTCCAGGTCGGCCGTGACCGCGGCGGGACGTCCCGCGGGCGACAGCAGGTGGAGCAGCAGAGGGACGCGGCCGTCGGCGAGCCGGGGCGTGCGCTGCCAGCCGAAGGTCTCCTGCAGGCGCACGGCGAGCACGGGCTGGTCGGCACCGTAGTCGACGCGCACGCCGGAGCCGCTCGGCACGGTGACCCGCTCGGGGGCCAGCTCGTCCAGGCGGGCAGCCTCGGGCCAGGGCAGCAAGCGACGCAACGCACCGGTGAGGTTCACCGTGCGGCCGCGGGCCAGCGCCGCGACGTCGGGTCCGAGCCAGGCGTCCAGGTCGGCAAGGAGCGCGGCGTCGGTGACGTCCGGCCAGGGTGCCCCGAGCACGCGGTGCAGGAAGTCGAGCCGCTCGCGCAGGCGGACCGCGGCCTCGGGCCAGCGCAGCACCGCGAGCCCGTCGCGCCGGAGCCCCGCACGGACCGCGTCCGCGACGACGTCCTTCGACGGGTCGGTCCAGCGCTCGCGCCACAGCTCGATCGCACCGAGCGAGGTCACCCGCGCCGCGCTCACGCGTGCTCCGTCCCACGCGACCTCGGCGCGCACGGTGACGTCCGCCGCGGCCGCCTGACGGGCGGTCTGCTCGTCCACGGGGACGGCGCTGCGCACGACGGCATCCGCGCGTCCCGGCGAGCGGTCCACCTCGGCGACGGCGAGCCACGGCGTGCCGGTCAGCGGCGACCCGGCGGGCAGCACGGCGCCGGCACCCGACGCCATCAGGTACGACGAGCCGCCCGGGCGTAGCCGTGCGAGGCGGTCGGGGTGCGCGAGCGCGACGACGAGCCCGACGGCCTCGTCGTCGGTGAGCCGGCCTTCGTGGGCGCCCCGGGAACGCGGAGGACCGTCCGCCGGGGTCGCCGTCCCCGACGGCGCTCCGAACCCACCGGGTGCGTCGCGCGTCGCGTCGCGCGTGGCCCGCTCGAGCCGGTCCCGCTGGGCGCGCCACGGCTCCGCCCCCGCTCCCCCGCCCCGCAACGCGCGCAGCCCGGCGACGAGGTCTGCACCGGGCACCCGGACGTCCTCGGACAGTGCCGCCACGACCTCCGCCGCGCGGCGCGGTCCCACGACGGCCGCAGCGTCGAGCAGCGCACGGGCGTGCCGTGGGTCCGCGGGGATGCGCGCGATCCGGCGACCGAGCGGGGTGACCGCGTGCCCGGCGTCCACCGCCCCGAGGCGCCGCAGCACCTCGTGGGCGCCGGCCAGGGAGGCGGTCGGCGGCGGGTCCAGCAGCGCCAGGCCGCGCCCGTCGGGCGTCCCCCAGCACGCGAGCTCCAGCGCGAGACCGGTGACGTCCGCGGTGCGGATCTCCGGCTCCGGGTGCGGCACGAGCCGCGCGTGGTCGCCCTCCGACCAGCACCGGTACACCGCTCCGGGCCCCTCGCGCCCCGCGCGGCCGGCGCGCTGCTCCGCGCCGGCCCGGCTCACCGACACGGTCACCAGGCCGGGCAGCCCGCGGCGCACGTCGGTGCGCGGCTCGCGCGAGAGCCCGGCGTCGACCACGACCCGGACCCCCGGGACGGTCAGGGACGACTCGGCGACCGCCGTGGACACGACGACGCGCCGCCGCCGGCCGGTCGCGAGCGCGCGGTCCTGCTCACGCCCCGCAAGACGACCGTGCAGCGGCCACACGTCCACGCTCGCGCCCGAGAGCCCCCTCACCACCACCTCGACCTCGCGCACGCCCGGCACGAACACCAGGACGTCCCCGCCGCGCTCTGCCAGCGCCCGACGCGTCGTCGCGACCACGTGGTCGAGGAACGCACGGGTCGGCCCGCGCTCGTCCTGACGGGGACCACGCGGTGGGCACCAGACCTTCTCCACGGGGTGCAGCGCCCCGGTCACGCGCACCACGGGCGCGGCCACGTCGCCACCGACGGCCGCGGCCGTCCGCTCCGCCTCGACCGTCGCGGACATCGCGACGAGCGCCAGGTCGTCCCGCAGGTTCTCCCGCACGTCGACGAGCAGGGCGAGCGCCAGGTCGTCGTCGAGGTGACGCTCGTGGACCTCGTCGAGCACCACGGCCCGCACCCCCGCCAGCTCGGGGTCGCGCTGCAGGCGCCGCACCAGGGTGCCGGTCGTGACGACCTCCACCCGGGTGCGTGCCGACGTGCGCGACTCGCCCCGGACCGTGAACCCGACGCTCGCCCCGACCTCCTCGCCGAGCAGCGCCGCGAGCCGGCGCGCCGCGGCCCGTGCGGCGATACGCCGCGGCTGCGTCACCACGACCCGCCCTCCGAGGGCGTGCGCGACCGCGGGCGGGACCAGGGTCGTCTTGCCCGTCCCGGGCGGTGCCTGGACCACCGCGACGCCGCGCGCACCGAGCGCCGCCACGACCTCGCCCAGGTGGGCGCCTACAGGGAGGTCCGGTGGCGCGGCGAGCAGGCGGGCGATCGGGTCTTCGGGCACCGCCCGAGTCTGCCGTGCCCGGTCCCCCGGCGTCGACGCGAGCTAGACCGTGGGCGGCGTGGGCGGCGTGTCCGGGTCGCCGCCGAGCTCCTTGATGTCCTTCTGGACGATCTTCAGCGACTGGCCCACGCTCTTCGCGAGGTCCGGCAACCGGCCCGCGCCGAACAGCAGGACGACGACGACGAGCAGGACGATGATGTGCCACGGCTTCATGGGTGGTGCCTCTCGGTGGTGGGTCGGGACCGGCGGTCAGCGCGCGTCGTAGCGCCAGCGCAGCACGCCGCCCGAGACGCCGGGCTGGAGCTGGAGCTGGATGCGCAGGGCGTCGGTGCGGACGGCCCGGAAGCTGACCCGGTTGAACCGGCTCCGCGCCGTGCCGTAGCCGGAAGCACCCGACACGGGCACCCACGCGTCGTCCTGCCGCGAGAAGAGCTGCCACGAGGCGGGCACGCGGCACTGCCCGTCGCCCGTGTCGTCGAACCAGTACAGCTCGACCGCGCGCGCCTCGACCTGCTGGCCGAAGTCGTACTGGACCCACTCGGACGTCCCGACGTGCGGCCAGAAGCTGTGCCGTGCGAGGTTCTCCCCAAGCGAGGACGACGGCTCGTCACCGAGGCCGATCGCGTTGACGTCGTCCGAGCCGAAGCACCACGACGCCGTCGGTGCCGCCCAGGCGTGGGCCGACCGGTCCGTCGACACCCGAGGGAACGACGAGATCCGCAGCCGCGCCGCACCCAGCGGCACCAGGTCGACGGTCGTGCGGGACGCCGTCGTCCGGGCGGGGCCGGGCTGCAGCACGCCGACGACGTCGTCCGCGTCCTCGCGCCAGCCCGGCACGAGGCGCGCGGGCGCGGTGGCGACGAGCGGCGTCGTCGCGGGCACGAACGGGTTGGCGCCGGAGGGAACCGAGCGCCGCCGCACCTTGATCTCCCGCTCGGGGTGCCGGCTCGGCAGGTCCAGGCCATAGTTCCACGGCGACGTCGGGTCCGCCGTGAGCTCGGGCCACTGCTCGCTCCCGTCGTAGCGGGTGGACAGCTCGCCGATCGCGAGGGAGAACGTGACCGGGCCGTGCTGCACGGACACGGAGTCCTGGTTGTCGGGCCACTCCCGGACGCTCGTCGACATGGGCAGTCGGAGCGTCACGACGTCGCCGTCGTGCCACGTCCGGTCCAGGCGCACGTACCCGGCGCCCGAGCCTGTGACGCGCACCCGCCGCCCGGCCACCGTGATCGACGGGCTGCCCGCCCACGCCGGGATGCGCAGGTAGAGCGGGAACGCGACGTCCTTCGACGTGCCGACCCGGAGCTCGACGGTCTCGTCGAACGGGTAGGAGGTGCGCTCCTCGATGGTGACGCTCTGCCCGGACGCGACCTTCGCCTCGACGGTCGTCGGCGCGTACAGGGACGCGACGAGGCCCCCGTCGTGGCTCGCGAGCCACGACTCCTCGACGTAGTAGGGCCAGCCCATGCCGTAGTTGTGGGGGCAGCAGCGGTAGTTGTGCACGCCCGTCATGTACGACTGCATGGCCCAGGTGTTGTCGAACTGGCCCATCGTCTGCGCGGCGGACCGCAGCCGCGTGCTGTTCGCTGACGTCACGTAGTGGATCGCCCGCTGCTGGGGGTCGAACGCGGCGGGCAGCGAGTTGATCGCGAGGTCCTCGCACCGGTCGGCCCACGCCGGGTCGCCCGTCATGCGCGCCAGCATCTCGTGGCTGTGCATGAGCTCGACGATCCCGCACGTCTCGAAGCCCTGGCGCGGGTCGGAGTAGCCCTGACGGACGTTCTCGTCGCCGGCGAACCCGCCGCCCGGGAACTGGCCGAACCCGCCCATGATCTGCGCGTACCGGGCGTACGTCGCGTCGTGGTGCCGGTCCTGGCCCGACCGCAGCCAGTACTGCAGGGGCTCGCGGAAGCCCTGCGAGACGTTGACGTTGTGCCAGTTCGGCATGCCGGACACGTAGTCGGCCATCCCGGCGTGGATCTTGTCCACGAGGTCGAGCAGCCAGGAGTCGCCCGTGCGGTCGTACAGCCAGTAGATGCTGTCGATGTTGTCGCCCCAGCGCTGCGCCGCCCAGCTCCGGCCGAAGACGGCGTCCGGCTGCGTGGACTGGAAGCGGAAGAACTTCTCCATGAGGTCGGGCACGGCGTCGTCGCCCGAGTACTCGTGCCAGCTGCGCAGGGCCGCGAGCAGGGGCATCCCGGGCCAGAAGTCGGGGCCGCCCTCGAGCGAGGTGCGCAGCGACGTCGGGCCGAACCAGCCGTCCGACGTCTGCGTGGCCATGATCCCCGTGATCCACTTCTCGGTGCGCTCGAGGACGCCGGCGTCCCCGGTCACGTAGCCGAGGTCGCCGAAGCCCCGCAGCCAGTACGGCAGCTCCTCCCAGCCCGCCTTCGCGGGATGCACCCAGCCGCAGCTGTCGTAGTCGAGGTAGTCGGACACCTCGTCGTAGCGGCCGTTCATCCCGTCGAGCTGCAGGTCGAGCTGCTGACGCAGCCAGCCGCCCGCTCGCACGGCGCCCGGCGGGAGCGGCAGGAACGGGGCCGCGCGCAGGGGCGCGCGGTGCTGCGTGTACGGGGTGGTCCCGGAGCCGTCCGCGGAGACGGTCGGGAGGATCTGCACGGACGCCGCCGCCGCGCCCTCGACCGTCGCCGCCGACGCGCGGCCGGCGGGAAGGCCCGAGACCGCCAACGCTGCGCCTGCGACCGCCCCGAGCTGGAGGACGGCGCGGCGTGGCACACCTCCCCCGCCTTCGGGTCCGCCGGGGTCGGTCGACGACGTGACCATGGGTGACGACAGCTGCTCCACCATGCCTCCTTGCACCGAGGTTGCCCGAACGAGCACGTACCGCTCGACTTCGAGCAGCTCGCGCCTTCAACCTAGGTCGCGAGTTCCCAGAAGACAACAGGTCTGATCATTTGGTCCCAGATGCGATCAGACCAGCACGTCGCGCTTGGTTGTGCGTCTCGGTCGCCGGACCACGGCACCGGTCGGATCGTGACGACGAGCCCGGAGCACGTCCCCCGACAAGATCGGACGTAAGGTCGGGTCGTGACTCTGCACGCCCCGCCCGCCGGCACGCCCGTCTCCCCCGCGATGCGGCAGGCCAAGCAGGAGGCCCAGGCGTCGCACGTCACCATCGGCACCGCCGGTGAGACCGCGGAAGGTCGGATCACCATCGGCTGCTCGTGCGGCATGACGCTCACGAACGGGCCGACCTGGTCCCTCGACGAGCACATCCGGCTGCATCGCGCCGAGGCGCGGTACCTGGCCCTGAGCGACGCGGCTCCTGCCGGGATGCCCCGGCTCCTCCCCGTCGGCGCGGACCGCCTGCCCTTAGCTCACTGACGCCGCCGCTCACTGACGCCGCCGCTCACTGACGCCGCCGCTCACTGACGCCGCCGCTCACCGACGCCGCAGAGCGTGGATTCAGCCGCGGCTTGCGCAGACGCGTCCGGACGACCGGCACAACCACAGCACGAGGCGCGGGGGTCTGTGCGGTGGAGTTCAAGGCCCGACCGTAGGGACGGCGGCCCGCCGTCCCGTGCGTCAACCGCCCGACGCGTCGCTCCTCAGAGCTCGTCGGGGTCGTCCCACGAGGTGCCGGACGAGGCGCCCTCGATGGGGTGGAGCTCGGTCGCGGACAGCGACTGCGGGGCCCGGGAGGCGTCGCCCCCGGCGAGGAGCTCGCGCCGCCGCTCGCTCGAGAGCCGGCTGTCGTCGTCGCTGGCGAGGGTCCCGGCAGCCCGTGCCGCCCGCTCGGGGGCTGCGGCGCGGTCGGCGATCCGTTCGGTGCTCATACCTCGGGTCTACCAGGTCCGACGGCAGCGCGCACGTACCCGCCGCGTCCGGCGACGGACCGTCACACAAGGTTCACCCGCACGAGACATGCGAGGCGCATCGTGCCCCCTGGCACACACGGGACCGTCCTCGATGGCACGCTGGGGCCATGGATCTCTGGCCCGGCCGCTCCTATCCTCTCGGCGCCACGTTCGACGGCACCGGCACCAACTTCGCCCTGTTCTCGGAGGTCGCCGACAAGGTCGAGCTCTGCCTCCTGAACGACGACGGGACGGAGGAACGCCTCGCCCTGCGCGAGGTCGACGCGCACGTCTGGCACGGGTTCCTCCCGGGCGTCGGGCCAGGCACCCGGTACGGGTACCGGGTGCACGGGCCCTTCGACCCTGCCCAGGGGCTGCGCAGCGACCCGAGCAAGCTCCTGCTCGACCCGTACGCGAAGGCGATCGACGGCATGATCGACGGTGACGAGTCGCTGTTCTCCTACCGGTTCGACGCCCCGGACGAGCGCAACTCGGCCGACTCCGCGGCGCACACGATGCACTCGGTGGTCATCAACCCGTACTTCGACTGGGGCCACGACCGGCCGCCGAACCGGGACTACCACGACAGCGTGATCTACGAGGCGCACGTCAAGGGCATGACGATGCAGCACCCCAAGGTCCCGGAGCACCTGCGCGGGACGTACGCGGGCATGGCGCACCCGGCGATCGTCGAGCACCTGACGAAGCTGGGAGTGACGGCCGTCGAGCTCATGCCGGTCCACCAGTTCGTGGACGACCCCGTCCTGCGCGAGCGCGGCCTCTCCAACTACTGGGGCTACAACACGATCGGGTTCTTCGCCCCCCACAACGGGTACACCGCGTACGGCACGCGGGGCCAGCAGGTCCTCGAGTTCAAGGCCATGGTCAAGGCGCTCCATGAGGCGGGCATCGAGGTGCTCCTCGACGTCGTGTACAACCACACCGCGGAGGGCAACCACCAGGGGCCGACGCTCAGCTTCCGGGGCATCGACAACGCCGCGTACTACCGGCTGGTGGACGGCGACGAGGCGCACTACTTCGACACGACGGGCACCGGCAACTCGTTGCTCATGCGTTCGCCCCAGGTGCTGCAGATGATCATGGACTCCCTGCGGTACTGGGTCGAGGAGATGCACGTCGACGGGTTCCGGTTCGACCTCGCTGCGACCCTGGCCCGGCAGTTCCACGAGGTCGACCGCCTGTCGGCGTTCTTCGACCTCGTGCACCAGGACCCGGTGGTGTCGCAGGTCAAGCTCATCGCCGAGCCCTGGGACCTCGGCGACGGGGGCTACCAGGTGGGCGGGTTCCCTCCCCTGTGGACCGAGTGGAACGGGCAGTACCGGGACACGGTCCGCGACTTCTGGCGCGGTGAGCCGTCGACCCTGCCGGAGTTCGCGAGCCGCCTGACGGGCTCGTCGGACCTGTACGAGCACAGCGGCCGCAAGCCGATCGCGTCGATCAACTTCGTGACCGCCCACGACGGCTTCACCCTGCACGACCTCGTCTCCTACAACGAGAAGCACAACGAGGCCAACCTGGAGGGCAACAACGACGGCGAGTCGTACAACCGGTCGTGGAACTGCGGGGTCGAGGGCGAGACGAAGGACAAGGAGATCCTCCGGCTGCGCCGGCGTCAGCAGCGCAACTTCCTGGCCACCCTCATGCTCTCGCAGGGCGTGCCGATGATCAGCCACGGCGACGAGCTGGGCCGGACGCAGGGCGGCAACAACAACGGCTACTGCCAGGACAACCCGACGACGTGGGTGAACTGGGACCTGGACGGTGAGGGGCGCGCGCTCCTGGAGTTCGCACAAGCGGCGGTGGCGCTGCGCCGGGCGCACCCGATCCTCCACCGCCGCGGGTTCTTCACCGGTCGGACCGACATCGAGCCGGGCTCCGGCGACGTGGACGGTGACGGCGTCCTCGACGACCCGTCCGCCCCCGGCGACGACGCGCCGTCGGCGCCGGGCGAGCCGGCCGACATCGAGTGGCTCGACCTGACCGGCCAGCGGATGGACTCCACCGACTGGCAGCAGGCCTTCGCGCGCACGGTCATGGTCTTCCTCAACGGCGCGGCCATCCCCGAGACCGACCGCCGCGGCGACCCCATCGTCGACGACTCGTTCCTCATCCTCCTCAACGCCCACTCCGACGCGCTCGCGTTCCACCTGCCGGACGAGTCGTTCGGCCAGGCGTGGACGGTGCGCCTCGACACGGACGGCTCGACCCGGCCAGGCGCGCGGGTGCTCGCCGGCGCGACGCTGCGGGTCACCGGCCGCAGCGTGATCGTCCTGGCTCGCCCCTCGGAGCTCGGATGACCGCCCCGGTCCTGGCCCGCCGACGACCCGGCCCCGCCCGCCCCGTCCCGGTCTCGACGTACCGGCTGCAGCTCGGGGCCGACCTCACCTTCGACGACGCGGCCGGCCAGGTCCCCTACCTGGCGGCGCTCGGGGTCACGCACCTGTACCTGTCCCCCGTGCTCCAGGCCGCGCCCGGGTCGACCCACGGCTACGACGTCGTCGACCACACGCGGGTCTCGGACGTCATGGGCGGCCGGGACGGCCTCGCGCGCCTGGCCGCGGCCGCGCACGAGCACGATCTCGGCCTCGTGCTCGACGTCGTGCCCAACCACATGGCGGTCCCGGTGCCCGAGTGGCACAACCGGGCCCTGTGGTCGGTGCTCGCGCACGGCCCGGACTCGGAGTACGCCCGCTGGTTCGACGTCGACTGGTCGGCGGGCGACGGCGCCGTCCTGCTCCCCGTGCTCGGCGCGCGGCTCCCGGACGTGCTCGCCGAGGACCAGCTCACCCTCGACGAGGTCGTCCTGCCCGGCGACGACGAGCCGACCACCGTCCTGCGGTACTTCGACCACGTCCTGCCGGTCCGTCCCGGCACGGAGTCCCTGTCGCTCACCGACCTCCTCGAGCACCAGCACTACCGGCTCGCCTACTGGCGCGTCGGCGACGAGGAGCTCAACTACCGACGCTTCTTCGACGTCGGCTCCCTCGTCGCGATCCGGGTCGAGGACGAGACCGTCTTCGACGCGACGCACGCGCTGATCCTCGAGCTCCTCGCCGACGGCACCGTCGACGGCCTGCGCATCGACCACCCCGACGGGCTCGTCGACCCGGGCCGCTATCTCGAGCGCCTCGCCGAGCGGACGGGCCGCGCCTGGGTCGCCGTCGAGAAGATCCTCGAGGGCGACGAGACGCTCCCGCCCGAGTGGGAGACCGTCGGCACCACCGGCTACGAAGCGCTCTGGCGGCTGCAGCAGCTCTTCGTCGACCCGCGCGGACGCCCGTACCTCGCGCGGCTGCAGCGCGCAGCCCAGCCCGACGCGACCGACGGTCTCGAGCGGCTCGTCGCCCGGTCCAAGGCCGAGGTGCTCGACGGTGCCCTCTACGCCGAGCTGCACCGACTCACCGACCTCGCCCGCGCCGTCTGCCAGGACGACCCGCGCCTGCGCGACCACCCGTGGCGGGGCCTGCACGAGTGCCTGAGCGTGCTGCTCGTCGAGTTCGACCGCTACCGGGCGTACGTCGTCCCCGGCACAGAGCCTCGGCGCGAGGCGGTCGACGCCGTCGAGGCCGCCGCCGCCCGGGCACGACGCCGACTGCCGGCGGACCGCGCCGAGACGCTGGACGTCGTCGTCGCGCTCCTGCTCGGCCGCGAGGTCGGCAGCGCCGGCCGGACCCGCGGCCCACGCCGCGACGAGCTCGCCGTCCGATTCCAGCAGGTGTGCGGCGCCGTCATGGCCAAGGGCGTCGAGGACACCGCGTTCTACCGGTGGACCGAGCTCGCCAGCCTGTGCGAGGTCGGCGCCGACCCCGTGCCCTTCGCCCTCGACCCGCACGCCTGGCACGCGTTCGCCGAGGCGTTCGGCGCCCTGACCCCGCTCGCGCTCACCACCGGCTCGACCCACGACACCAAGCGCAACGAGGACACCCGCGCGAGCCTGGGCGTGCTGTCCGAACGCGCGGCCGCCTGGGAGCGCGCCGTCGCCGACCTCGACGCCCGGACGCGCACCCGCCGCGCCGCACTCGTCGACGGCCACGCCTCGACCCTCTTGTGGCAGACCCTCGCCGGCACCTGGGACCCCGACGCCGACGACGGCGCGGGCGCCCCGATCGACGCGGACCGGCTCACCGCATACCTTCTCAAGGCACTGCGCGAGGCCAAGCTGCGCACGTCCTGGACCGACCCCGACGCCGCCTACGAGGACGCCGTCCTCGAGCTGGCCCGCAGCACGCTGGCCGACCCCCGCTGCGTCGACGTGCTGCGCGAGTGGGCGCGCGCCGGCGACAAGGCGCTGCGGGCCGCCTCGCTCGGCATCAAGCTCGTCCAGCTCACCATGCCCGGCGTCGCCGACGTCTACCAGGGCACCGAGCGCTTCGCCCCGACCCTCGTCGACCCCGACAACCGCCGCCCCGTGGACCACGCGGCGCTCGCGGCCCGGCTGGCGCGGCTCGACGACGGCGCGGGCGCGCGCACGCTGGCGGACCAGAAGCTCCTCGTGACGTCCCGCGCTCTGCGGGTCCGTCGCGCCGACCCGGCCGCGTTCGTGGGCGAGGCCGCCGGCTACCGGCCGCTCCCGACGTCGTCGCCGTGCGCGGTCGCCTTCGCCCGGACGTGCGACGGCGAGCCGCGGGCCGTCACCGTCGCGACGCGGCTCGCGACCGAGCTCGACGAGACGGGCGGCTGGCGCGAGCACACGGTCGTGCTGCCCTCCGGCGCCTGGACGGACGTGCTGACCGGGGCACGCGTGGCCGGCGGGTCCGTGCGGCTCGAGGACCTGCTGGCCACCTTGCCGGTCGCGCTGCTCGTGCCGGACGAGGGGGCACGGGCATGAGACCGGCGGTCTGGGCGCCTTCCGCCGGCGCGGTCGCTCTCGTCCTCCCGCGACGGGCGGACCGCGCCTACGACGACGCCGCGCGCGTCCCGATGAGCCCGGATCCCGACCGCGCCGGCTGGTGGAGCGCACCGGACGCCCTGGAGCCCGGCACCGACTACGCCTTCGCGCTCGACGACGGGCCGCCGCGTCCCGACCCGCGCAGCGCCCGGCAGCCCTACGGCGTCGACGGCCCGAGCCGCGTCGTCGACGTGCACACCTTCCCGTGGACGGACGACGCCTGGCCGGGTCGGGACGTGCGGGGGCAGGTCGTGTACGAGCTGCACGTCGGCACCTTCACCTCCGAGGGCACTCTCGACGCTGCGGCCGGCCGCCTCGGCCATCTCGTCGAGCTCGGCGTGGGCGTGGTCGAGCTCATGCCCGTGAACGCGTTCGGGGGGCGCTGGGGCTGGGGCTACGACGGCGTCGCGCTGTGGGCGGTGCACGAGCCCTACGGCGGCCCCGAGGCGCTCGCACGGTTCGTCGACGCGGCGCACGGCCGGGGGCTCGCGGTCGCCCTCGACGTCGTCTACAACCACCTCGGCCCGGCGGGCAACTACCTGCCGGAGTTCGGACCGTACTTCACCGACGCGCACCACACGCCCTGGGGCCCGGCCGTCAACCTCGACGGCCCGGGCAGCAGCGAGGTGCGGGCGTGGATCGTCGAGAACGCCTGCCGGTGGCTGCGGGACTTCCACGTGGACGCGTTGCGGCTCGACGCCGTGCACGCGCTCGTCGACGACTCCCCGCGGCACCTGCTGGCCGAGCTGTCCGACGTCGTCGCGACGCTGTCGGCCGAGCTGGAGCGGCCGCTCTCCCTGATCGCGGAGTCCGACCGGAACGACCCAGCAACGACCGCGCCCACAGCCGAGGGCGGGCTCGGGATGACCGCCCAGTGGGCCGACGACGTCCACCACGCCGTCCACGCGTTCCTCACGGGCGAGCGGCACGGCTACTACGTGGACTTCGGGTCGGTCCCGGTGCTCGCGAAGGCGCTCACCGGGGTGTTCGTGCACGACGGCGGCTGGTCGACGTTCCGCGACCGCCCCTGGGGCCGGCCGCTGCCGCCGGGACGGGACGGGCACGCGTTCGTCGTCTTCGCCCAGGACCACGACCAGGTGGGCAACCGCGCCCTCGGCGACCGCCCCTCGGCGAGCCTCGACCCGGGCGGGCTGGCCGCCGCAGCGGCCCTGGTCCTGGTCTCTCCGTTCACGCCGATGCTCTTCATGGGCGAGGAGTGGGGTGCGAGCACGCCGTGGCAGTACTTCACGGACCACGCCGACCCGGAGCTGGGCCGCGCCGTCCGGGAGGGCCGACGGGGCGAGTTCGGCGGGCACGGCTGGGAGGCCCTCTACGGGGGCCGGGTGGACGTACCCGACCCGCAGGACCACGCGACCCGCGACGCCTCCGTGCTCGACTGGGCGGAGAAGGACTCCGGCCTCCATGCGGCCCTGCACGCCTGGTACCGCCGCCTCGTGGCGCTCCGTCGAGAGCCGGCCGTCGCCTCCGGGGACCTCGGCGACGTGCGGGTGACGTCACAGGACGGCGACGCGACGGTCGTGGTCGCTCGGCCGGGGGTGGTCGTGGCGCTGACCCGCGCGTCGTCGGACGTCCGGGTCCCGCTCCCCCCGTCCGCCGGCGGATGGACCCTCGCGGCCGCGTGGGACGGTCGCAGCCACGTGGACGGCGAGGGCGGGGACGCCGCCGTGGTGCTGGGCGCAGGGTCGGTCGCCGTCCTCCTCGCCTCCGACGGCGGCCGTCGGTAGGCTCGCGCCATGGCCAGCGGCACGAAGCACGGCGGCAAGAAGCGCGGCAAGGCGAAGCCGAGCACGTCCGCGCTCGACGGTTGGAAGAAGCCGCCGCCCGAGGTGCTGCGCGCCCCGCACGGGCTCGACCTCGCCGCGTTCGACCGCGCGTCGACACCGGGGTGGAAGCACGGGCGCAAGGCCGGCGAGCAGCTGGTCGCCCGGCACGCCGACGAGCTGTCGGAGCTCCAGGAGCGGCTGTTCGCCGAGGGGCGGTCGGGCGGCACGCGGTCCGTGCTGCTCGTCCTGCAGGGCATGGACACGTCCGGCAAGGGCGGGATCGTGCGGCACGTCGTCGGGCTCGTGGACCCGCAGGGCGTCGCGCACCGCTCGTTCGGCGTGCCCACGCCGGAGGAGGCGCGGCACCACTACCTGTGGCGGGTCCGTCGCGCGCTCCCGCCGGCCGGGTACATCGGTGTCTTCGACCGCTCGCACTACGAGGACGTCCTCGTGGCGCGCGTCGACGAGCTCGTCCCGCCCGAGGTGTGGGAGAAGCGCTACGACGAGATCAACCGCTTCGAGGAGCGCCTCGTCGAGTCGGGAACCAGCCTCGTGAAGGTCGCGCTGCTCGTGTCGCCCGAGGAGCAGAGAGCCCGGCTGCTCAAGCGGCTCGACCGACCCGACAAGTACTGGAAGTACAACCCCGGCGACGTCGACGCGCGGCTGAGGTGGAGCGCCTACCAGGAGGCGTACCAGGCCGTGCTGGACCGGACCAACACCGAGGTCGCGCCGTGGCACGCGGTCCCCGCGGACCGCAAGTGGTTCGCGCGGCTCGCCGTCTCGGAGCTGCTCCTCGACGCGCTGCGCCGCCTGGATCTCGGCTGGCCCGCCGCCGACTTCGACGTCGGGACCGAGCGGGCCCGGCTGCTCGCGACCTGAGGGCCGCGCGTCGGGCCCGCGAGCCTGGGCGGCTAGGCCGCGAGTGCCGCGACGCGGGTGCGGCCGTCCTCCGCCAGCGCGCCGAGGCGCGAGAGCGCCCGGTAGTACTTCTTGCGGTAGCCGCCCGCGAGCATCTCGGGCGTGAACAGGCCGCTGTCCCCGCCGCCCAGCACGACGGGCACGTCCCGGTCGTACAACCGGTCGACCAGCACGACGAGGCGCAGCGCCACGTTCTGGTCCGTGACCGGGTGGACGCCCGTGAGCGCGAGCAGCTCGACGCCGTCGAGCATCGCGCCGTAGCGGCTCGGGTGGACGTGGGCGAGGTGCGCGACGAGCGTGTCGAAGTCGTCGAGCCGGGCGCCCTCCACCGACGCGGCGGCCGCACGTACGGCGTCCGCCGGCACGTCGGGCGCGTCGGTGACCGTCGGGCGGTGCCGGTAGTCGGGGCCGTCGATGCGCAGCACCTCGAACCGTGAGGACAGCGCCTGGATCTCGCGGAGGAAGTCCTCGGCCGCGAACCTGCCCTCCCCCAGCGACTCCGGGAGCGTGTTGGACGTCGCGGCGAGCGCGACCCCCCGGTCCGCCAGCTCGCGCAGCAGCCGCGACATGAGGACGGTGTCGCCCGGGTCGTCGAGCTCGAACTCGTCGATGCACACGAGGGTCTTCGTGGCGAGCGCGTCGACGGTCTGCCGGAACCCCATCGCGCCCACGAGGTTCGTGTACTCCACGAACGTCCCGAACGCGGTCCGCTCGAGCCCGACCTCGTGCGCGAGCGACGCCAGCAGGTGCGTCTTTCCGACGCCGAAACCCCCGTCGAGGTAGACCGCGGGGGGCGCCTGCTTCCTGGCCCGCTTGAACAGGCCCCCGCCCCGCGGGTGCACGAGCACCTGGGCGACCTCCTGCAGGCGCGTCAGCGCCGCCTGCTGGGTCGAGAAGTCTGGGTTCGCCCGGTACGTCGAGAACCTTGCCGCGGCGAAGTGCCGCGGGGGGACGAGGTCACCGAGCAGGCGGTCCGGCGAGACGTGCGGGACGACGTCGCTCAGCGAGGGGACAAGAGTGGTCACGACCGTCCAGGGTACGTCGGGTCGGGCGGCGCTCGCTGTGACGCGCGTCTCGGCGGGGCCGCTCAGCGCCCGTGCGGCGCGACCCGGACCAGCTGCGGCGCGCCCGGATCGTCGAGCACGCCGCGCACCGCGCCTGCGACCTCCGCGTGGCCCAGCTCCGCGTCCGGGTCGAGGTTGCGCTCGTCGCCGGCGACGGCCGCCAGGAACGACACCTCGTGGAAGCGCACGCCGTCCGCGTGCTCGGCGGCCACCGCGCGCAGGAGCATCCGCTGGGCGGCGCCCGTGACGTTGACCGGCCCCGAGCCCGCCATCGGCTCGTCCGCGGCGGCACCGTTGGTCGTCACGTAGACGGCGTCGTCCTGCCCCGCGAGGAGCGGCACGTACGCCTGCATCGCCCGCAGGTGGGCCGTGAGGTGGTCGTCGAGGGCGCGCTGCCAGGCGTCGGGCGCGAGGTCGAGCAGGCGCGGGCCGATGCTCCACCCGCCCAGCGACGCCACGACCGCCGACGGCGGCGGGTCCAGCCGCTCGAGCGTCGGTGCGGTGCCCGCGGGCCCGGCCGGGTCCAGAGGCACGACGACCAGCCGGCCGGGGGCGCCCTCGAGGCGCACGCCGAGGTCGTCGAGGGCGCCGGGGCGCCGCGTCGGCACCGCCACCGTGCACCCCCGGCGCACCAGGTCGGCCACCACGATCCGCCCCAGGAACCCGGCACCGCCGGCCGCCACCACCGTCCGCTCTCTCACGCACCCACCCTAGGTCGCTGTGGGCATCCGTCCTGCTGTCGCCGGCCGTCCGACACCAGCAGAACGGATGCCCACAGCGGGCGGGACGCGGGCGCGCGGATAGGGTGACGCCATGACCGAGAACGCCCCCTCCCCGCAGCCCGCCGCGCCGACCGCCCGGACCGTCCTCGTCCTGGCGGAGGACGCGCTGGGCGCCGCCGACGTCCAGCACATCGTCGGCATGCACCCCGACGACGAGCTGCGCTACGAGGTCCTGGTGCCCGCGGACTCGGAGCGCAACTTCGCCGTCGAGCTGATCGACCACCTGAGCGTCGGCGAGCTCCGGCAGGCGTGGCACGACCTGCGCCGCGACGTGCCGTCCGAGCCGCAGGCCAAGAAGACCGCGGAGGAGCAGGTCACCGAGACGGAGGCGCTGTTCGAGGCCGCCGGCCGGGACGCCACGGGCGTGGTGACGGGCGACGACCCGCTGCCCACCGTGCGGGAGCGGGCGGCGCGGGGCGACGTGCTCGAGCTCGTCGTCGTGACCTACCCGCACGCCGTCGAGGACACGTTCCACCGCGACTGGGCGTCGCGGGCCCGCGAGGAGCTCGACGACCTGCCCGTGCTCCACCTGTACGCGGGCACGAGCGAGATCGGCTGACCCGGGACGCACGTCGCCCGTCGTTCCCGTGGGGAGCGGCGGGCGACGTGCGTCGGGGCGCGGTCAGCCCGCGCGGACCTCGTGCCCCGCGCGGACGATCGTGGCGCGGGCGAGCTGGTCGAGCGAGTCCACGTACAGCGGGTCGGCCAGCAGGCCGTGGTCGACGGCGGCGACCGACAGCTCGGTGCAGCCCAGGACGACGGCCGCGGCACCCCGGTCCGCGAGGCGTCCCACCACGCCCTGGAGCGCCGGCAGGTTTACCGGACGCCCCGCCTTGACCTGCTCGTAGATCACGGCGGAGACGACGGCCTGGTCCGCGTCGTCGGGCACGATCGTGTCGATGCCGTGCGCGGCGAACGCGTCCTGGTAGACCTTCGCGGCGACGGTGCCCTCGGTCGCGAGGAGACCGACCGTCGTCCGGTCCCCGATGCGGGCGCGCACCGCGTCGACGGTCGCCTCCACGATCGAGAGGAACGGGACGTCGACGGCGTCGACGACCTGCTGGGTGAAGTGGTGCGCCGTGTTGCAGGGCATCACGAGGAACTCCGCCCCGAACGCCTCGAGCCGGCGCGCGTCGCGCGCGAGAACGGGACCGGGGTCCTCGGTGGACCGGCCCAGCACGAACGCCGTGCGGTCGGGGATCGTCGCGTGGTCGAGCACGACCATGTCGAGGTGGTCCTGGTCCCGCTCGGCGCGCGTCAGCGCGACGACCCGCTGCAGGAAGTAGGCGGTCGCCATGGGGCCGACGCCGCCCAGCACGCCGACGAGGGGCTCAGCCACGCGGCGCCCCTGCACCGGTCGGCGCGCCCGACTCCCGGTACGCGGTCGCCCGCGCCTCGGAGACCGGGTAGAACTGGCGGAACTTGCGCACCTGGTTGAGCTCCGACAGCCAGACCCACAGGTCGCGGCGCAGGGAACGGTCACGGCCGTAGCGCAGCGGGTGCGCCACGCGGCGCACCTGCTTGAGCCGGGCGCGCACGTCGGGGTCGTTCGCGGCCTTCACGTACCGGCGCAGCAGGAAGCCCGGGACGATCCGGTAGAGCACCTGCTGCCGGATCGGCACGGGGATGTTGCCGTGCAGCACGTGCTCGGTGACCCAGAGCTTGGCCGGGTTCACCCCGCTCGCCGTCATGTAGTAGTTCGAGCGCCCGGTGCGCGGGTTGAGCTCGAAGAAGTAGCCCTTGCCGTCCCGCGGGTCGACCTTGATGTCGAAGTTCGCGAACCCCGTCCAGCCCAGGTGCTCCACGAGCCTGCGCGCGTCCGCCTCGATCTGCGGCAGCGGACCCGTGAGGATCGCCGCCGGGTTCCCGAGCGTGCCGGGCGTGTGCTCCTCGACGAGGACGTTGCCGCCCACCGCCGTCCGCACGTACCCCCGCTGGTCGGAGAACGTCGTCATGATCCGCATCTGCGCGTCCGAGCCGGGGACGAACTCCTGGACGATGAACACGCCCCGGTACCCCGCCTCCCCCGCCGCCGTCAGGAGCCACTGCAGGTCCTCGGCGTTCGAGAGCTCGTGGACCTTCCGTTTGCCCCGGAACGCGACGTGGTGCCACGCCGCGTTGTCGCCCGGCTTCGCGATGATCGGGAACCGCAGGCCGAGCTCGCCCACCTGGTCGCCGCCGTGCCGCACGACCGTCCGCGGGTGCGCCACGCCCAGCTCGATGCACAGCTCCGAGAACCGCTCCTTGTCCATCACGCGGTCCAGCAGGTCGAGCCGCGTGTACGGGACGATCGCCACGTCCTCGAGCCGCGCCCGGTGCTGCGCGAGCGCGCGGACGTACCAGTCGACGCACGTCACGACCATGAGCGGCACGTCGGAGCGCGCCGCCAGGTCGCGGATCGTGGCCACCATGACGTCCGGGTCGTCCAGACCCGGGACGACGAGGTTGTCGAGGATCTTCGAGTGCCGGACGTTGCGGGTCGGGACGATCGTCACGACCGTCGAGCGGACCCCGTAAGCCTCGTGGAACGCGCGGGCCAGGCTGTACGCGCCCGCGTCGCCGCCCAGGACGACCGGGCGGACGACGGGGGCGCCGGCCTGCTTCGAGCGTCGGCTCACGCCGTGATCTCGCTACGGTCGCCCGACCACTCCGTGTGGAACGTCCCCTCGCGGTCGACGCGGCGGTACGTGTGCGCACCGAAGAAGTCGCGCTGCGCCTGGATCAGCGCCGCGGGCAGCCGCTCGGCGCGGACGCCGTCGTAGTACGCCAGCGACGACGCGAACGCGGGCGTCGGGACGCCGTTGAGCGCGGCCTGGGCCACGACCCGGCGCCACGCCGCGAGGCCCTTGCCGACGACGTCCGCGAAGTACGGGTCGGCGATGAGCAGCGGCAGGTCCTCGTCGCGCTCGTACGCCTCGGTGATCCGGTTGAGGAACTTCGCGCGGATGATGCAGCCGCCCCGCCAGATGCGGGCCATCGCACCGCGGTCGACGCCCCAGCCGTACTCGGCGCTCGCCGCGGCGATCTGGTCGAAGCCCTGCGAGTACGCGACGAGCTTGGAGGCGTAGAGCGCGAGCCGGACGTCCTCGACGAAAGCGTCGCGGTCCTCGATCTGCCAGGTGCCGGCATCGCCCGGGAGCGCGGCGCGTGCTGCCTCGCGCTGCGGGACGGACCCGGACAGCGCGCGGGCGAACGTGGCCTCCGCGATGCCGGTGATCGGGACGCCGAGGTCGAGGGCGTTCTGGACCGTCCAGCGGCCGGTGCCCTTCTGCTCGGCCTGGTCGAGGACGACGTCGACGAACGCGTTGCCGGTGGCCGCGTCGACGTGCTGCAGCACGTCCGCGGTGATCTCGATGAGGAACGACTCGAGGTCGCCCGCGTTCCACTGCTCGAAGATCTTGCCGATCCCGGCGGCGGACTCGCCGAGCCCGTGCCGCAGGAGGTCGTACGCCTCCGCGATGAGCTGCATGTCCGCGTACTCGATGCCGTTGTGGACCATCTTCACGAAGTGGCCGGCGCCGTCGGGGCCGACCCAGGTGCAGCACGGGGTGCCGTCGACCTTGGCGGAGATGTCCTCGAGGATCGGGCCGAGGGTCGTGTACGACTCCTTCGGGCCGCCGGGCATGATGCTGGGGCCGTTGAGCGCGCCCTCCTCGCCGCCGGACACGCCCATGCCGACGAAGTGCAGGCCGAGCTCGGCGAGCTTGTGCTCGCGGCGGATCGTGTCCGGGAAGTGCGCGTTGCCGCCGTCGATGACGACGTCGCCCTCCTCGAGGTGCGGGATGAGCTCGTCGATGACCGCGTCGGTGGCGGCGCCGGCCTTGACCATGATGACGATCTTGCGGGGGCGCTCGAGGGAGGCCACGAAGTCCGCCGTCGACTCCGACGGGACGAAGTCGCCGTCCGTGCCGTGGTCGGCGATCAGCGACTCGGTCTTGGCGTAGGAGCGGTTGTGCACCGCGACCGTGTACCCGTGGCGGGCGAAGTTCCGTGCGAGGTTGCGGCCCATCACGGCGAGGCCCGTGACACCGATCTGTGCGCGTGCGGACATGCTTCAGACTCCTAGGCGGTGGTCGACAGATACGTCGGAGATGCTCAGCGGCTCCGTGGCCAGCGTAATCCAGACGCGCTCGGCGACGGCACGCCGTCCGCCTCCACGAGAACGGGCCTACCAGCACCTACAGTGCCCGTGTGAGTCCGGCCGGCGACCAGCACGTGCCCGAGGAGTTCCAGCGCGCGCTCCGCTCCTTGCGGGATCTGCGGGTGCGCGCGGACGTCTCGTTGCACGAGATCCCCGCCCCCACGCGGGTGGCCCCCTACGCCCTGGCGCTGACCGGTGAGCTCGCGGGCCACGGTGCCCACGCGACCGACGCCGCGAGCGGGCGGTTCGTCGTGCTGTACGACCCGGACGGCCAGGAGGTCTGGCAGGGCCGGTTCCGCGCGGTCACGATGGTGCGGGCCCCGCTCGAGCGCGACCTGGTCCGCGACCCGCTCCTGTCGGAGGTGGCGTGGACCTGGCTGCGCGAGGCGCTGGTCTCGGCGGGTGCGGGCTCGCGCGCGCACGGCGGTACCGTGACGCGGGTGATCTCCGAGAGCTTTGGTTCCCTGGCCGACACGCCGGAGGCGGACGAGATCGAGATCCGCGCGTCCTGGACCCCCACGACGCCGGACCTCGCGCCGCACCTCCACGCGTGGGCCCATCTCATGGGCTCCGTCGCGGGCCGGCCCGCCCTGCCCGAGGGCGTGACCCCGTTGCGCGCGCGCCGCGCGGGGAGCGGCTCGTGACGCAGGGCACCGCCGACGACGCCCCCCTGGCCGAGCAGCCCGAGGTCACGCCGCTCCTCGAGCCGGCCGCCGGGGTGCCGCGCGTCGTGGCGACCCCGGCCGCCTACCGGGACGCCGTGGAGCGGCTGGCTGCTGGGACGGGCCCGGTCGCCGTCGACGCCGAGCGTGCGTCCGGCTACCGCTACGGCCAGCGCACCTACCTGGTCCAGGTGCGCCGGGAGGACGTCGGCACGGTGCTCGTCGACCCGGTGCCGTTCGAGGACCTCAGCGAGCTGGGCGCGGCGCTCGGCGACGCCGAGTGGGTGCTGCACGCCGCGACGCAGGACCTGCCGGGCCTGGCGGACCTGGGGATGCGCCCGGCCAAGGTGTTCGACACCGAGCTGGCCGCCCGGCTCCTCGGTTACGAACGCGTCGGGCTCGGCGCCGTCGTGGCGCGGGTCCTGGGTCTGGGGCTCGCCAAGGAGCACTCGGCGCAGGACTGGTCGACCCGGCCGCTGCCCGAGGACTGGCTGCGCTACGCGGCGCTCGACGTCGAGCTCCTGGTGCCGCTGCGCGACCACCTCGTGGACGAGCTCGCGGCGCAGGGCAAGGCGGACTGGGCGGCGCAGGAGTTCGAGTTCGAGCGCCTCGCTCCCCCGGCGCCGCCGCGCGTCGAGCCCTGGCGGAGGACGTCGGGCTCGGCCGCGCTGCGGGACCGGCGCAGGCTCGCCGTCGTGCGGGCGCTGTGGGAGGCGCGCGACGCGAACGCGCGCCTGCGAGACCTGTCGCCCGGCCGCGTGCTGCCGGACCGCTCGATCGTCGCGGCGGCGCAGGCGCTGCCCCGCACGGTCGCGGACCTGACGCGGCTGTCCGAGTTCGCGAGCAAGGGCACCAAGCGCCGGGCCCCCGTCTGGCAGCGCGCGATCTCCGAGGCGCTCGCCCTGCCGGCCGACGAGCTGCCGTCGCTGCGGGGCCCCGGGACCGACGGGCCGCCGCCCGCCCGCGCGTGGGCGGACCGCGACCCCGCGGCGTGGGCCCGGCTCGAGGTGGCGCGTCCGCTCGTCGCCGAGATCGCGGCGAACCACCGGCTCCCGACGGAGAACCTGCTCCAGCCCGACGCGCTGCGGCGCCTGTGCTGGACGCCGCCGGAGCCGATGACGCCCGAGGCAGTCGCCGATTTCCTGCACGGCCGGGCGGCGCGCGAGTGGCAGGTCGGGCTGGTCGCGGAGCCGCTCGCGCGGGCCTTGACGGAGGTCGACGCCGGGTAGGGTTCTCGCCATGCCCGGTTCCTCCCCTCTCGTGACCGTGATCGACGACCCGACCCTCTGGGACTCCGAGGTCGACCGGCTCGGCGGCCACCCGCTCCAGCTCTGGGGCTGGGGCCAGGTCAAGGCCGACGGCGCCTGGACCGCCCACCACGTCGAGATCTCCCTGGGAGACCAGACGATCGGCCTCGCTCAGGTCCTCGTCCGCCAGCTCCCGACGCCGTTCCGCTCCCTCGCCCACGTGCCCCGCGGCCCGGTCGTCCCCGACCCCGCGCTGCGCGGGCTCGTGTGCGACGCGGTCGCGAACTGGTGCCGCAAGGAGGTCGGCGGCATCTCGGTGACGTTCGAGCCCGACTGGGACGCGGCCGACCCGCTCACGGTCTCCGGCGCGGTCCCGTCGCCGAACCCGATCCTCTACCCCAAGACGCTGATCCTCGACCTGTCGAAGACCGAGGACGAGCTGCTGGCCGCGATGTCCCGGACCACCCGCTACGACATCCGCAAGGGCCTGCGCACCGGCCTCGACGTGCGGCGCGTCACCACGGAGGACGAGGTCCGCGGCGTCCTGGACGTCTACCACGAGACCGCGTCGCGGGCCGGTTTCGCCCTGCACGACGACGAGTACTACCTCGCGATCCACCGGTACCTCGGCGAGCGGTCGCTTCTCGTGGCAGCGTTCGACGCCGAGGGCAAGCCCTGCGCGTTCGTGTGGGACGTCGTCTCGGCCACCACGGCCTTCGAGCTGTACGGCGGCCAGAACGATGCCGGCCGCTCGCTGCGCGCCAACGCCCCCGTGAAGTGGAAGGCCGTCACGATCTCCCGCGACGCCGGGCTGCGCCGCTACGACATGAACGGCCTGCTCAACGACGGGATCTCCGAGTTCAAGAAGTCGTTCGCGCAGCACGAGGACGAGCTGACCGGCTCGTTCGACGTCCCGTTCTCACCCCTGTACAGCATGTGGAACAAGGCGCTCCCCCTCGCGAAGAAGGCGGTGCGCAAGGTCCGCGGCTGACCTGACACCCCCTTCGTCCGACGGCGGCGCTCCCCACCCGGGGTGCGCCGCCGTCGTCGTCGCTCCGCTCGTCGTGACTACCGCTCCCCCGCCAGGACGGCGTCCAGCTTGCCGAACGTGCGGCGCCACCCAGGGGCATAGTCGTGCGCCGAGACCCCGACCAGCTCGCCGTGCACGAACCGCATGGCGGTGGCGTCACCGTCACCCACGAGCTCCACGGTCACACGTGACCGGGTGCCCGGCTCGGACTCCCACGACCACGTGAAGTCCAGGAGACTCGGCTCCTCGACGCGGAGGTACTCGCCGCGGGACGTGTGCCCTTCGCCGCCCGGGTCCCGGAACGAGATCTCGAACCGGCCGCCGACGTGGACGTCGAGCTCGGCGGACGTCACGACGCCGCCAGGATCCGAGCCCCACCACCTGCTCACACGCTCAGGATCCGTCCACGCACGCCAGACGACGTCGAGCGGAGCGTCGAACCTGTGCTCGACGACGACCGAGGAGCCTGACGCTCCCGAGGACTGCGGCTGCACCGTCATGCACGCATCGTAGGTCGCTGCACCGACGGCGCCGTGGCGCACGCCACATCCGCCCGGCGGCAGGTGCGTAGACTTTCCTAGGACTGGCGGTATCGTGTTCTTCGCGTCGACGGACCGCCCAGGACATCGCAGTCCAGATTCAGGAGAAGCCATGACCACCGCCTCCACCCGCCCCACCGTGCGTGACGTCGTCTTCGTCGACGGCGTACGCACCCCGTTCGGCAAGGCCAGGCCCGACGGCCTGTACGCCGGCACCCGCGCCGACGACCTCGCCGTCAAGACGGTGCGCGAGCTCCTCCGCCGCCACCCCGAGCTCCCGCCCGAGCGCATCGACGAGGTCGCCATCGCCGCCACGACGCAGCAGGGCGACCAGGGGCTCACGCTCGGCCGGTCCGTGGCCGTGCTCTCCGGGCTCCCCAAGACGGTCCCCGGCTACGCCATCGACCGCATGTGCGCGGGCGCGATGACCGCCGTCACCACGACCGCCTCCGGGATCATGGCCGGCATGCAGGACGTCGCCCTCGCCGGCGGCGTCGAGCACATGGGCCACCACCCCATGGGCTTCGACGCGGACCCCAACCCGCGCTTCCTCACCGAGCGCCTCGTCGAGGGCGACGCACTCGTCATGGGCGCCACCGCCGAGAACCTCCACGACCGGTTCCCCCACCTCACCAAGGAGCGCGCCGACGCCTACGGCGTGCAGTCCCAGGCCCGCTACGCGAAGGCGCTCGCGGACGGGAACATCACGCCCGACCTGGTGCCCGTGGCGGTCCGTTCGGAGCTCGGCTGGGGCCTCGCCACGGCCGACGAACTGCCCCGTCCCGGCACGACCGTCGAGGCCATCGCGAACCTCAAGACGCCGTTCCGCCCGGGCGGCCGGGTGACCGCCGGGAACGCCTCCCCCCTGACCGACGGCGCGACCATGTCGCTCGTGGCCTCGGGCGAGACCGCCGACGAGCTCGGCCTCGCGCCCCGCATGCGCCTCGTGTCGTTCGCGTTCGCGGGCGTCGACCCGGAGATCATGGGCTTCGGCCCGATCCCGTCCACCGAGAAGGCCCTCGCCAAGGCGTCCCTCACGATCGACGACATCGGCCTCTTCGAGATCAACGAGGCGTTCGCCGTCCAGGTCCTCGCGTTCCTCGACCACTTCAAGATCGACGACGACGACCCGCGCGTGAACCCGTACGGCGGCGCCATCGCGGTCGGGCACCCCCTCGCCTCGTCGGGCGTGCGGCTCATGACGCAGCTCGCGCGCGAGTTCTCCCAGCACCCCGACGTGCGCTACGGCATCACGACCATGTGCGTCGGCCTCGGCATGGGCGGCACGGTGATCTGGGAGAACCCGCACCACGCCGACTACTCCGGCCACTCCGACGCGACGCGCCACTGAGTCGACGCCCGCGCACCCCCCGAACTCGAACCCAGGGACGGATCACCGATGACCGACACCACCCCCACCCCGCGCGCCGAGCGGGTCACCCACTTCCTCGTGCGCGACGTCGCACTCCCGGACGACCTCGGCACGCTCGCCCTCGTCACCCTCGACAACGGCCTCGACCACACCAAGCCCACGACCCTCGGCCCGCAGGGCATCGCCGAGCTCCAGGCCGTTGTCGACGACCTGCACGAGCGCGCCGCCGCCGGCGAGATCGTCGCCGTCGGCGTGACCGGCAAGCCGTACTTCCTCGCCGCGGGCGCCGACCTCACCCAGGTCGCCTCCGTCACCTCGCGCGACGACGCGCTGGCCCTCGGCCGCGCCGGGCACGCCGCCTACCGGTCGCTGTCCGAGGTCGGCGTCCCCACCTTCGCGTACATCAACGGGGTCGCCCTCGGCGGCGGCCTCGAGATCGCGCTCAACTGCGACTACCGGACCGTCGCGTCCGACGCCGGAGCGCTCGCCCTCCCGGAGACCGGCCTCGGCCTCGTCCCCGGCTGGGGCGGCGCGTACCTCGTGCCCCGGCTGATCGGCGTGCGGAAGGCGCTCGACGTCATCCTCACGCGGCCCGCCCAGAACAAGCCGTTCAAGGCCGCCGAGGCGTACGAGCTCGGGCTCGCCGACGCGATCTTCGACGCCGCCGACTTCCTCGAGGAGTCGATCCGCTGGACCGCCGCGATCCTGCGCGGCGAGATCGTCGTCGAGCGCCGCCCGCTCGACGACGAGGCGACGTGGTCCGGCACGGTGGCCGCGGCGCGGGAACGCCTCGACGCCACCGTCCACGGCTCCCGCCCCGCGCCCTACCGGGCGCTCGACCTCGTGGCCCACCGTGACCGGGACAAGACCGAGGCCTTCGCCGCCGAGGACGAGGCGCTCGCGGACCTCATCATGACCGACGAGATGCGCGCGAGCGTCTACGCGTTCCAGCTCGTCTCGCACGGCAAGAAGCCCGCGGGCGCGCCCGACCCGTCGCTCGCCCGGCCCGTCACCCGCGTCGGGATCGTGGGCGCCGGCCTCATGGCCGCCCAGATCGCCCTGCTGTTCGCCCAGCGGCTCCAGGTCCCCGTCGTCATGCGGGACATCGACCAGGAGCGCGTCGACAAGGGGCTCGGGTTCGTCCAGTCCCAGCTCGCCAAGCTCGTCTCGACCGGCCGCATGTCCAAGGACACCGCGGCGCGCATCACGGCCCAGGTGCACGGCACCACGGACGTCCAGGAATTCGCCACCTGTGACTTCGTGATCGAGGCCGTCACCGAGGTCCTGGGGCTCAAGAAGAAGGTCTTCGCGGAGCTCGAGGGCATCGTGTCCCCCGAGACGATCCTCGCGACGAACACGTCGGCCCTGTCGATCACGGAGATGGCCGCCGACCTGCAGCACCCGGAGCGCGTCGTCGGCATCCACTTCTTCAACCCGGTCGCCGCCATGCCGCTCGTCGAGGTCATCCACGCGGAGAGGACGTCCGACGAGGCCCTCGCGACCGCGTTCGCCGTCACCAAGAAGCTCCGCAAGACGTCGGTGCTGGTCAAGGACCGCCCCGGGTTCGTGGTGAACCGGCTCCTCGTGCTCGTCATGGGCAAGATCGTCGAGGCGGTCGAGAACGGGACCCCCGTCGACGTCGCCGACCACGCGACCGACCCGCTCGGGTTCCCCATGCCGACGTTCGAGCTGTTCGACCTCGTCGGCCCCGCCGTCGGCCTGCACGTGCTGCAGTCGCTCCGGGAGGACCTGGGCGACCGCTTCCCCGCCTCCCCCGGCCTCGAGAAGCTCGTCGCCGACGGGACGCGCGTCGTGCTGGACGCCCCGGCGAAGGGCCTGCCGAAGCCGGTCAACCCGGAGATCCAGGGCGTGTTCGGCACCGCCGGCGGAGCGGGCTCGGATTCGACCGCGCTCGACGCGGCGGGCGTCCTCGACGCCACGCTCACGGCGCTCACCCGCGAGATCGGGCTGATGCTCGAGGAGGGCGTCGTCGCCACGCCGCAGCAGATCGACCTCTGCATGATCCTCGGCGCCGGGTGGCCCTTCCACCTGGGCGGCATCACGCCGTACCTCGATCGCGCCGGCTACTCGGAGCGCGTGCTCGGCAAGCGGTTCCTGCCCGACGGCGTCGCGAACGTCGCGCGCGGCTGACGCACCCCGGCACGACGACGGCGCCCGCCCCCGCGATCGGGTGCGGGCGCCGTCGTCGTGGGCCGGGGGCAGAATCCGAGGATGCGACTCGACGAGGCGACCTGCCGCGACCGGCTGGGCGCCGCACGGCACGCGCACCTGGCGACCACGGGCAGCGACGGCCAGCCGCGCGTCGTGCCGGTCACGTTCGCGCTGGTCGGTGACGAGCTCGTCACCGCCGTCGACCAGAAGCCCAAGACCACCACCCGGCTCCGGCGCCTGCGCGACATCGCCGAGAACCCGCGCGTCGCAGTGCTCGCCGACCGCTACGACGACGACTGGGCCCGGCTGTGGTGGGTCCGCGCCGACGGCGTCGCGGCCGTCGAGACCGAGGGCCCCGCTCGCGAGGCCGCGCTCGCCGCGCTCGCAAACCGCTACGCGCAGTACGTCGCCGATCCGCCCCGTGGCCCGGTGGTCCGGATCCGCGTCGAGCGGTGGACCGGCTGGTCCGCGTCCCCGCCCTGACCGCCCGCGTCCTCGCCCGGCGACGCGCAACCCGGTGCCGCAGACTGCTGAGGTGCGAAGCGTCGGCGTGGAAGAGGAGTACCTGCTGGTCGACGACGAGGGCGTGCCCGCGCCCCGCGCGCCGCAGGCACTCGCGGCCGGCGGCGACCCGGTCCTGCCGGGTGGGCCCGAGGAGGTCGCGGATGCCGACGGCCCGGGCGGCGAGCTCGAGGCCGAGCTGAAGCAGCAGCAGCTCGAGACCTCGACGCCCCCGTGCGCGGACCTCGAGACGCTCGCCGGAGAGCTGCGCGAGGGCCGCGCCCGCGCCGGACGTGCGGCCGGACGCGCGGGCGCCCGTGCGGTCGCGCTGGCCACCTCGCCGCAACCGTTCGCCTCGACGGTCACGCCGGAGCCCCGGTACCGGGAGATGAGCCGGCTGTTCGGCCTCACGGCACGCGAGCAGCTCACGTGCGGGTGCCACGTGCACGTGGCGGTCGACTCGCCGGACGAGGGGGTCGCCGCCATCGACCGGATCGGCGTCTGGCTGCCGGTGCTGCTGGCGCTGAGCTCCAACTCGCCGTTCTGGCGCGGCGAGGAGACCCACTACGCGAGCTACCGCGCCCAGGTCTGGAACCGCTGGCCCACCTCGGGCCCGACGCAGCCGTTCGGGTCCGTCGCGGCCTACCGCGCCGCGGTCGACCGCCTGGTCGCGACCGGCACGGCGCTCGACGAGGGGATGGTCTACTTCGACGCCCGGCTGTCGGCGCGGTACCCGACCGTCGAGGTGCGGGTCGCCGACGTATGCCTCGACCTCGAGGACGCCGTCCTGCTGGCCGCGCTCGCGCGCGGCCTCGTCGAGACGGCGGTCCGCGACGCCGCCGCCGGCGCGACGGCGCCCGACGTCCGGCTCGAGCTCCGCCGCGCCGCGTCGTGGCGGGCGAGCCGCTCGGGCATGCGCGAGGACCTGCTCAGCCCGACGACGTTCCGGCCGGTGCCCGCCGCCGACGCCGTGGCAGCGCTCCTCGCGCACACGCAGGGGGCGCTCGCCGACGCCGGCGACCTGGAGCGCGTCACCGACCGCGTCGCCCAGCTCGTCGACCGCGGGACGGGCGCGGACACGCAGCGCCGGTGGCGGGCCGACGGGCTCCCGGCGCTCGTCGAGCGCGCGGCGCTGCGCACGCTCGCCTGAGGGCGGGGATCGCCGGCGGCGGGTCAGAGCCCCAGCAGCTCCCGGACCGGCTCGACGCCGTGCAGCGTGACCTCGGGCCGGTCGGTCTGCGCCTCCCACGCCTCACGAGTCAGCCGGTAGCGGTTGCTCGTCACGGCCCTGCCCTCGCGGGCCAGGATCTCGACGCCGTTCGGCTCGTACCCGAGCCTGCGGGTCACCCCGTTCGACGGCCCGTTGTCGGCGAACGCCACCGTCGTCGCCTCGACCATGCCCAGACCCTCGAACAGCAGGTGCAGCACCATGCGCCGCATGAGGGTGCCGGTCCCCCGGCCCTGGTGGCGCCGCCCGAGCCACGAGCCGGTCTCGACGGTCCGGGTGACGGCGACGTCGGTCCCGAAGAAGCCCTGGATCCCCACCGGCTCGCCGGCCCGGACCACCCCGAGCTCGAGCCGCAGGCGGTCCGTGCCGAGCGCGCCGGCCCGCCCGCCCCAGTGGTAGGTCAGGACGCTGCGCCCGACCTCGGCCGGCGTCCCTCGCGTCCACGGCGTGGTGAACGGCATCGCGTCCTCGGCGTGCACGCCCTCGGCGGCGAGGCGCGCCAGGCGGAGGAGCAGGTCGTCGTCGAGGTACCGCAGCTCCACGTCGCCGCTGACCACGTGCAGGCCCGCGAAGGGCCAGAGGTCGTCGAGCGTGAGGGAGTCCGTGGCGGTGCGCGTCGTCATGCGCCGACGCTGCCAGCCGCCACGGCGACCGGGCAAGTCGATTGACGATCCGTTACCGCGCCCAGGGCGCAAGGGTCGACGCGACGGTGTACACATCGCCGAGCGACCCGTCCGCGATCGCCATGGTGAGCACGTAGAGCTCCTCGTGAGGCGCCACGAACCTCCGCCCGTTCAGCCCGTAGAAGGTGACGACCGCGACCACGCCGAGTCGCTCGTTGCCGTCGAGGAGCGCATGGCTCTGCACGCACGACAGCATGAGGGCGGCAGCCTTCGTGTCGAGCGTCGGGTAGGCGTCGACGCCGAACATCGAGCTTTGAGGGCGGTGGACGGCCGAGTCGAGGGCGCCCCAGTCACGCACGACCGGCTCCGCCCCGAGCAGCGCACGCCCGGCCGCGAGAAGGTCGTCGACCTCGAGGTACTCGACCGGAGCAGGGGTCCCGGCGTCGCTCACGCGAGCCGGTCGAGGACGGGCTTGTACTCCCGGATCGCGTCGGCGATCAATCGGTCTCGCAGCTCGGTCCGTCGCTGGGCGTAGGCGCGGACCGCCTCTCGGACGATGTCGTTCTGCGACCGGCCCTCACGCTCCGCCGCCGTCTCGATCGCCTTCTTCTCCTCGGCGTCGAACCTCACGACGAGCGTCGTGGTACCGCTCATGTCGGCTTCTCCTCTGCGTTCGACACACCTGCTGATATCACGGCGATAGCCGGAGGGCTTGCCTCTCGGTGCGTGGTTTTTGGCTTGTTCGGCGATCCGCGGGCCGAAGAGGAAGACGGTGGCGCTTGGCACACTATTTCTTACTCAGCCCGACGACGTCGTTCCCGTGCGAGCTCCGTCAGAGCAGCCGGCGGAGCGTGCGGACGTTGCGGGTCGTGGTCGTCGCGCGGTAGCGGGCCTTGGACGAGAGCTTCGAGAACGGGGCGTCGAGGGTGCCGCCCTGCGGCACCTGCCAGTAGACGACCCCCTCCCCTCCCCCGACCGGGTCGGTCGCCGGGTCGAGACCGAGCTCGTCCGCCGCGGCCAGCAGCTCCTCCAGCACGGCCGGCTCGGAGACGAACGTCACGTAGTCGTGCCAGCCGTCCCGCGCGGGCCACGGGAAGGCATCGACGACGGCGGCCAGCGCGCCCTGCGGCACGAGCACGACCCAGGCGTCGTAGCCGAACCGCTCCCCCAGTCCCGCCTCGATCCGCGTCTTCGCGTCCGGCAGCGCCTCGTCCGTCGCATCGACGACGACGTTCCCGCTCGCGAGCACCGTGCGCACACCCGTGAAGCCGAGCCCTTCGACGCACGCCCGGAGGTCGGCCGACCGGATCGTCACCCCGCCCACGTTCACGCCCCGGAGGAGCACCACCCATCGGCCGTCGTCGCCCGTCGTCGTCATGCGGGCCATCCTGCCCGAGGTCAGCCGCCGTGCGCACCGGCGAGCGCGAGAGCCTCGCGCGTCGTCGAGCCGACGACGTCCGGCCCGGCCGGGCCCTCCCAGACGCGCCCGTGCGACACCCAGGCCGTCCGGACGCCCGCCGCGCGGCCTGCCGCGACGTCCGCGTGGGCGGCGTCGCCCACCATCCAGACGCCGCCGCGGTCGGCGCCGGCGGCGCCGAGCCGGTGCAGCGCGATCTCGAGCAGGCGGGGGTCAGGCTTCGCGACGCCCTCCTCGTCCGAGACCACGACGACGTCGACGTGCTCCTCGATACCGGTGCGGGCGACCTTGGCGCGCTGCTGCGCCGACGTGCCGTTCGTGACCACCGCCACCCGGTGCCCCGCCGCCCGCAGGGTGTCGAGGTCGGCCAGCACGCCGTCGTACGCACGGAGGCGCTCGACGATGCCGGCGCGGAACCGGAGGATCGCGGCGGGCACGTCGTCGTCCCAGCCGAGCAGGTCGACGAGGAGCGCGGCGAGAGCCGTCTTCGAGCCGTGCCCGTCCTCGTCGACGGCGAGGACCGCCTCGAGCGCGTCGGCGGGTGCGCCGGCCGCAGCGAGCGAGTCCGCCGCCCAGGCCCGGAACGCCTCCGTGCGGCCGACGAGCGTGTTGTCGAGGTCGAGCAGCCAGATCACGGTCGCAGGCTAGCCGCCGCCCGGACGCGGCGGCGCGAGCGGCCACACCTCGGACCCGCGCTCAGCCGTCCTGGCCGAGCGTGCCCAGCGCGCCGAGCGCGTCCGCGGCGACGTCCGAGGCCGTCAGGCGGCAGGCCGCGACGATCTCCTCGCGGCTCGCGTGGTCGAGGAACGCGGTCGGCAGGCCGAGCGTGAGCATGCGCGCCGGGTGGCCCTCCGCGGTCAGCCGCTCGCCGAGCAGCGCGCCGACACCCCCCTCGGCGAGGCCGTCCTCGATCGTCACCACGAGGTCGGCGTCGCCCGCGAGCTTGACGAGGGCCGTCGGGAGCGGCAGCACCCACGTGGGCGCGGCGACGGTCGTCGCGACACCGTGCTCGCCGAGCACCTGGGCCGCCTCGACGGCGGTGCCGACCATGGAGCCCACGCCGACGACCAGGACCCTTCGGGCGCCGTCGGACTCGGCCCCCGGCCCCGTCCGCGCCACGACGTCGACGTCGTCCAGCCGGTCGACAGCCGGGAGGTCCGGCCCGAGCGAGCCCTTGGGGTAGCGCACGACGGTGGGGGCGTCGTCGACGTCGACGGCGGTGCGGAGCGCCTCGCGGAGGGTCGCCTCGTCGCGGGGCGCGGCGAGGCGCAGGCGCGGCACGAGCCGGAGCATCGCGAGGTCCCACATGCCGTGGTGGCTCGGGCCGTCGGGGCCGGTGATGCCGGCCCGGTCGAGGACGAACGTGACGCCCGCGCGGTGCAGCGCCACGTCCATGAGGACCTGGTCGAACGCGCGGTTGAGGAACGTGGCGTAGAGCGCGACGACGGGGTGCAGGCCGGCGAACGCCATGCCCGCGGCCGACGTCACCGCGTGCTGCTCGGCGATGCCCACGTCGACCGTCCGGTCCGGGAACTCGCGCGAGAACGGCAGGAGGCCGACGGGCTCGAGCATCGCGCCGGTGATGGCGACGACGTCGGGCCGCCGGCGGCCGATCTGCACGAGCTCGTCCGCGAAGACCTTGGTCCAGCCGAACCGCGACGGCGCGATCGGCAGGCCCGTCTCGGGGTGGATCACGCCGATCGCGTGGAAGCGGTCGGCGACGTCCTCCTCGGCGGGCGTGTAGCCCCGGCCCTTCTCGGTGATGACGTGCACGATGACCGGGCCGCCGAACGCCTTGGCCTGGCGCAGAGCCCGCTCGACCGCCTGCTCGTCGTGGCCGTCGACCGGGCCGATGTACTTGAGGCCGAGGTCCTCGAACATGCCCTGGGGCGCGACGACGTCCTTGATGCCCTTCTTCAGCCCGTGCAGCCACTCGTACGCGAAACGCCCGGGCGGCCCGGACCGGGTCAGGGTCCGCTTGCCCCACTGCAGGAAGGACTCGTAGCCGTCCGTGGTCCGCAGCGTGTCGAGGTGGTGGGCGAGCCCGCCGATCGTCGGCGAGTACGAGCGTCCGTTGTCGTTGACGACGATGACGAGGCGGCGGTCCTCGGCCGCGGAGATGTTGTTGATGGCCTCCCAGGCCATGCCGCCGGTGAGCGCGCCGTCGCCGATCACGGCCACGACGTGCCGGTCGCGCAGCCCCCGCACCGCGTTGGCGCGCGCGATGCCGTCGGCCCAGCTCAGCGAGGTCGACGCGTGCGAGTTCTCGACCACGTCGTGCTCGGACTCGGCCCTGCTCGGGTACCCGGCCAGCCCGTCCTTCTGGCGGAGCGTCGAGAAGTCCTGGCGCCCGGTCAGCAGCTTGTGCACGTACGACTGGTGGCCCGTGTCGAAGACGAACGTGTCGCGCGGGGACTCGAACACCCGGTGCATCGCGACGGTCAGCTCGACGACACCGAGGTTGGGCCCGAGGTGCCCGCCCGTGCGGGACACCGCCTGGACCAGGAACTCCCGGATCTCCGCGGCCAGCTGCCGCAGCTGCGCCGGGGTCAGCCCGTCCAGGTCCCGTGGTCCCGAGACCTGCTCCAGCAGCCCCATCGGCGCTCTCCCTTCGTGGTGCCTGTCGGGTCGTGGCCAGCCTGCCGCCGACTCCCGACCATCGGACGATTCTACGCAGCGACCCGCGCCCCGCCGATGAAGGACGCCTGCACAGGCTGTGCGAGTGAGCCGCGCCACGTTCCCCGGCCGGCCCCCGACCTTAGACTCGAAGCTATGCGCTTCCTGCCCGGGCAGACCCCGACGACCGACCTGACCTACGGCGACGTCTTCCTCGTCCCCTCGCGCTCGGACGTGGCGTCCCGGTTCGACGTCGACCTGTCCAGCACCGACGGCACCGGCACGACCATCCCCGTCGTCGTCGCCAACATGACCGCGGTCGCGGGCCGGCGCATGGCCGAGACCGTCGCGCGGCGCGGCGGCCTCGTCGTGATCCCGCAGGACATCCCCGTGGACGTCGTCGCCGACGTCGTGGCGGACGTGAAGTCCAAGGACCCCGTCGTCGAGTCCGCGGTCGTCGTCGCACCCGGCGACACCGTGCAGACCGCGCTCTCCCTGCTCGGCAAGCGCAGCCACGGCGCGGCCGTCGTCGTCGACCAGGGCGTGCCGGTCGGCGTCGTCGCGACCGCGGACTGCCAGGGCGTCGACCTGTTCACCCAGGTGCGCGAGGTCATGACCCCGGACCCGACCACGCTCGACGTGGGCGCCCTCGGCGGTCTGGGCCCGGACGGCCGGGCCGACGCCGCCGCGCTCGAGAAGGCGTTCACCCTGCTGCACGAGCGCCGCCACCACCTCGCGCCCGTGGTGCGCGACGGCCGGCTGGTCGGCGTCCTGACCCAGAAGGGCGCGCTCCGGTCCTCGGTCTACTCCCCCGCGGTCGACGCCGCGGGCCGCCTGCGCATCGCGGCCGCCGTCGGCATCAACGGCGACGTCGCGGGCAAGACCCGCGCGCTGCTCGACGCCGGGATCGACACGCTCGTCGTGGACACCGCCCACGGCCACCAGGTCAAGATGCTCCAGGCGCTCGACGCCGTCCGCAGCGTGTCCCCCGACGTCCCCGTCGTCGCGGGGAACGTCGTGACGGCCGACGGCGTGCGCGACCTCGTGGCGGCCGGGGCCGACATCCTCAAGGTGGGCGTGGGCCCGGGCGCGATGTGCACGACGCGCATGATGACCGGCGTCGGGCGGCCGCAGTTCTCGGCCGTGCTCGAGTGCGCGGCCGCGGCCCGCGAGCTCGGCAAGCACGTCTGGGCCGACGGCGGTGTCCGGCACCCGCGCGACGTCGCGCTCGCGCTCGCCGCCGGCGCCTCCCAGGTCATGGTCGGCTCGTGGTTCGCCGGCACGCACGAGTCGCCCGGCGACCTGCACGACGACGGCACGGGGCGCCTGTACAAGGACTCGTTCGGCATGGCCTCGGCCCGCGCGGTCGCGGCGCGCACCCTCGGCGGGTCCCCGTTCGAGCGGGCTCGCAAGGGCCTGTATCAGGAGGGCATCTCCACGGGCCGCATGTACCTGGACCCGCGCCGCCCCGGTGTCGAGGACCTGCTCGACGAGATCACGTCGGGCGTGCGGAGCTCCTTCACGTACGCGGGCGCCGCGACCATCGAGGAGTTCTTCGAGCGCGCCACCGTCGGGGTCCAGTCCGCCGCCGGGTACGCGGAGGGCGCGCCCGTCCCGGAGAGCTGGTGACCGCACCGGCGACGGCGCGCGACCAGCTCGTCGCGCTCGCCGCCGACGAGCACGACTGGGCCACGTCGTGGCGGTATGCGATCGGCAGGTCCGACCCGGCCCGCACCCGCGACGCCGCGGTGCTCCTGCTGTTCGGCGTGCTCGACGGAACGCCCGCGGCGCACCGCTCGAGCGCGGTCGCGCGGGACCTCGACGTCCTGCTGCTCGCCCGCGCGGGAACGCTCGGCCAGCACCCCGGCCAGGTCGCCTTCCCGGGCGGCCGCGTCGACCCGGGCGACGGGGGGCCGGTCGACGCGGCGCTGCGCGAGGCCGTCGAGGAGACCGGGCTCGACGCGGCGGGCGTCGAGGTGCTCGGCACGTTCCCGCCGCTCCCCCTCCCGGTCAGCCATCACCTCGTCACACCCGTGCTCGGCTGGTGGGCGACGCCCACGCCCGTGCGGGTGGTCGACGACGCCGAGTCGGCGCACGTGTTCCGGGTGCCGGTGGCGGACCTCGTCGCCCCGCAGAACCGGCGGACCGTCGTCGCCCGCCGCGGAGCCCGCTCGTACCGGAGCCCCGGGTTCCTCGCGGCCGCGGACGGCCGCGAGCACCTCGTGTGGGGCTTCACCGCCGGGATCCTCGACGCCGTGCTCGACCGCCTCGGCTGGGCCGAGCCGTGGGACGAGTCCCGGACCGTCGACGCCCCGCTCTGACGCGGTCACGGCCCGCGCCCACCCCGTAGGGTCGGTCCGTGGAAGCCGACATCGTGGTGACGACCGACCTCGCTCGCGCGCTCCTGGGCGCCCAGCACCCCGACCTCCTCGAGCTCGCTGACGCGCGGCTCGACGTCGCCGCGAACGGGTGGGACAACGCCGTGCTGCGGCTCGGCGACGACCTCGCGCTCCGGCTCCCCCGGCGCGAGGCGGCCGCGCACCTCGTCGAGCACGAGCAGGCCGTGCTGCCGGTCCTCGCGACGCGGCTCCCGGTGCCCGTGCCGGATCCCGTCCGGGTCGGGCGCGCGGAGCCGGCCGTCGGCTATCCCTACGCGTGGAGCGTCGTCCCGTGGTTCGACGGCGAGACCGCGGCGCGGACGCCCGTCGTGCGCCGCACCGCCTGGGCGCCGACGCTGGGTCGCGCGCTCGCGGCGCTGCACGTCCCGGCGCCGTCCGACGCGCCAGCCAACCCCTTCCGCGGCGTCCCGCTCGCCGGGCGTGCGGCGGCGTTCGCCGAGCGGCTCGTGCGCGCCGACGACGGTGCCCGGGTGGTGCTCGAGGCTGCGTGGGCCGCGGGGCTCGCCGCTCCCCCGTACGACGACCCTCCGGTGTGGCTGCACGGCGACCCGCACCCGGGCAACGTCGTCGCGCGGGTCCGCGGCGGGGCCGACGACGAGCTCGCGGCGCTCGTGGACTTCGGGGACGTGACGAGCGGCGACCCGGCATCGGACCTGGCGACAGCGTGGCTGAGCTTCGACGCCGCGGGCCACGCGGCGTTCCGGGACGCGTACGTCACGGCGGGCGGCACCGACGACGCCGCGACCTGGACGCGAGCGCGGGCCTGGGCCGCGAGCCTTGCGCTGGCGTTGCTCGCGTTCCCCGACGACCATCCGCTCATGGCCGAGGTGGGGCGGCACACCGTCGCGCGCCTCAGCTCCGGGGACTGACGGGGGCGTCAGCGACGAGCTCCGCCCCCGCGGCCAGCAGGAGGCCGCGCACCGCCCCGTTCGCCCGGTCGTACGCAGCCGGGTCGCCGAGCAGGACCGACGCGAGGTCGGCGCGATCGAGCAGCGCGTCGACGGTGAAGACGAGCTGGTCGATGTCGGTGGCGCCGTCGAGCTCCCCCCGGCTCACGGCGTCTCCGACGAGGCGTGCGAGGTACGCGTCCCAGTCCTGGAGCGCCGCGACCACCGCGTCCCGCACGGGGCCGGGGGTCCGGGCGTCGAGCTCGGTCGCCGCCGAGCGGAAGAAGCAGCCGCCGTCGAACACGCGGTCGTGGGAGTAGCGCAGCCACGCCAGCACGGTCCCCCAGAGTCGGGCGAGACCGGGCTCGGCGTCCGTGGCCGGCAGCACGACCGCCTCCCGGAAGACCTCGCGCGCGTGGGCGACCACCGCGAGCTGCAGCCCCTCCTTGGACCCGAACAGGCCGGCGATGCCGCTCTTGTTCACGGGCGCAACCGCGGCGAGCGTGCCGAAGGTCAGTCCGTCGAGGCCGTCCACCGAGGCCATCTGCACCGCGCGGTCGAGGACGGCGCGGCGCGTGCGGTCGCCGCGGAGCCGCCGTCCGTCGGTCGCGGTGGGGTCCGGAGTGCTCATGCGGTCGAGTGTACGACCGTTCGTTCAGTGTTACTGTGCGAACGGTCGTACATCTTTCCGTCTCAGGAGGTCGCTATGCCCTACGTCCCCACGGGAGTCAGCACCGGCTTCCGCATGCTCTCCGTCGCCGCGCCCCCGCTCGCGGTCCGCCTCGGCGCGCGAGCGTTCTGGCGGGTCGGCCCGCCCGCGCCGGTCCGGCCGGCCGACCGCCCCGTGCACGAGCGCGCCCAGCGGGGCGCGGTCCTCGTCGGCGGCGAGCGCGTCATCACCTACCGGTGGGGCGACTCGGCGTCCCCGACCGTCCTGCTCGTGCACGGCTGGCAGCTGCGGGCCTCGCGGTTCGCAGCACTCGTCGTCGCGCTCGAGCGGGCCGGGCACGGCGTCGTCGCGTTCGACGGCGTCGCACACGGTGACTCGTCGGGCCACCGGATGTCGGCGCTCGAGCACGTCGCAGCGATGCACGCCGTCCAGGACGCCGAAGGCCCGTTCACGGCGGTCGTCGGGCACTCGATCGGTGGCCTCGCGGCGGGCCTCGCCCTGCACGACGGGTTCGCCGCCGACCGCTTCGTCGCCGTCGCGCCGCAGGCGGGCTTCGACGCCGTCGCAGCGGCCTTCCTCCGCCTTGCCGGGCTCAGCCCCCGCCTGCACGACCGGTTCTGCGCGTACGTGGCCCGCACGTTCCCCGGTGGTACGCCCGACGCCCGCGCCCGGGTCGACCTCGCGACCCATCCCGCGCCGCCGACCGTGCCGACGCTCTTCGTCCAGGACGTCGACGACCGGATCACCCTCCCCGGCGACACCGTGCGGCTCCACGCCGCCCACCCCGGCAGCACGTTCCTCGCCACTCGCGGCCTGGGGCACACGCGGATCCTCGACGACGAGGCCGTCCTGGCCGCCGTCGTCGGGCACGTCGCGGCGCCGCTGCCCGCCGTCCTCGGCAGGTGATGTCGGGGCGTGACCCGCACCGGACGCGCGGACACCCCCGGGGACGGCGACGGCCGGGCCGACCCGAAGGTCGACCCGGCCGTCACGTCCCGCGTGGTGCAGGTCAGTGCACGAGCGAGCGCAGCACGTACTGCAGGATGCCGCCGTTGCGGTAGTAGTCCGCCTCACCGGGCGTGTCGATGCGCACGACGGCGTCGAACTCGACCGTGGTGCCGTCGCCCTTGGTGGCCGTCACGTGGACGGTCCGCGGCGTCGGGCCGTCGTTGAGCGCCGCGATCCCGGCGATGTCGAACGTCTCGGTGCCGTCGAGGCCGAGCGACCCGGCGTCCTCACCCTCGGGGAACTGCAGCGGGAGGACGCCCATGCCGATGAGGTTGGAGCGGTGGATGCGCTCGAAGCTCTCGGTGATGACTGCCTTCACGCCCAGGAGCGCGGTGCCCTTGGCGGCCCAGTCGCGGCTCGAGCCGGAGCCGTACTCCTTGCCGCCGAGGATGACGAGCGGCGTGCCCTGCGCCGCGTAGTCCTGCGCGGCGTCGTAGATGGTGTCCTGCGCGTCCTTCACGAAGTTGTACGTGAAGCCGCCCTCGACACCATCGAGGAGCTGGTTCTTCAGGCGGATGTTCGCGAACGTGCCGCGGATCATGACCTCGTGGTTCCCGCGGCGCGAGCCGTACGAGTTGAAGTCCTTGCGCTCGATGCCGTGCTCCGTGAGGTAGCGGCCGGCCGGGCTGTCGGGCTTGATCGCGCCCGCGGGGCTGATGTGGTCGGTCGTGACCGAGTCGCCGAGCCTCGCCAGCACGCGAGCACCCGCGATGTCGGCGACGGGCTCCGGCTCGAGGCCCATGCCCTCGAAGTACGGGGGCTTGCGCACGTAGGTCGAGTCGTCGTCCCACTCGAAGACCGAGCCCTCGGGCGTCGGGAGGCCCTGCCAGCGCTCGTCGCCCGCGAACACGTTCGCGTAGTCCTCGGTGAACATGTCCCGGTCGATCGACGAGTCGATCGTCGCCTGGACCTCGTCCGGCGTCGGCCAGATGTCGCGGAGGAAGATCGGCGTGCCGTCGGCGTCGCGTCCCAGCGGGTCGGACTCGAAGTCGAAGTCCATGGTCCCGGCGAGCGCGTACGCGATGACGAGCGGCGGCGACGCGAGGTAGTTCATCTTCACGTCGGGGTTGATGCGCCCCTCGAAGTTGCGGTTGCCCGACAGGACCGAGGCGACGGCGAGGTCGTGCTCGTTGACCGCGGCCGACACGTTCTCGTCGAGCGGGCCCGAGTTCCCGATGCACGTGGTGCAGCCGTAGCCGACCAGGTTGAAGCCCAGCTTGTCGAGGTAGGGCCACAGGCCGGCCTTCTCGTAGTAGCCGGTGACGACCTGGGAGCCGGGCGCCGTCGACGTCTTGACCCACGGCTTGGAGGTGAGGCCCCGCTCGACGGCGTTCTTGGCGAGCAGGCCCGCCGCCATCATGACCGACGGGTTCGACGTGTTGGTGCACGAGGTGATCGACGCGATCGCGACGGCGCCGTGGAACAGCTCGAAGCTGTTGCCGCGCGCGTCGGTCACAGGCACGAGGCGCGTGGCCTTCGACGTGACGGCGGGCGAGTCGGACGCCGGGAACGACTCCTCCTCGGCCTCGTCGACGCCGTTGCCGACCTCGGGTGCGTAGACCGGCAGGTCGCGCAGGAACTGCTCCTTGGCGCGGGACAGCTCGATGCGGTCCTGCGGGCGCTTCGGGCCGGCGATCGACGGGACGACCGTCGACAGGTCGAGCTCGAGGTACTCGGAGAAGACGGGCTCGCGCGACGGGTCGTGCCAGAGCGTCTGCTCCTTGGCGTACGCCTCGACGAGCGCGACCTGCGCGTCGGAGCGGCCCGTGAGGCGCAGGTAGTCGAGCGTGACGTCGTCGATCGGGAAGATCGCCGCGGTGGAGCCGAACTCGGGGCTCATGTTGCCGATGGTGGCGCGGTTCGCGAGCGGGACCTGGGCGACGCCGTCCCCGTAGAACTCCACGAACTTCCCGACGACGCCGTGGCCGCGCAGCTGCTGCGTGATGGTGAGGACGACGTCGGTCGCGGTCACGCCGGCCGGGATCGAGCCGGTGAGCTTGAAGCCGACGACGCGCGGGATCAGCATCGAGACGGGCTGGCCGAGCATCGCGGCCTCGGCCTCGATGCCGCCGACGCCCCAGCCGAGCACGCCGAGGCCGTTGACCATCGTGGTGTGCGAGTCGGTGCCGACGCAGGTGTCCGGGTAAGCCCGGAGAACGCCGTCCACCTCACGCGTCATGACCGTGCGCGCCAGGTACTCGATGTTCACCTGGTGCACGATGCCGGTGCCCGGGGGGACGACCTTGAAGTCGTCGAAGGCCGTCTGGCCCCAGCGCAGGAACTGGTAGCGCTCGTGGTTGCGCTCGTACTCGATCTCGACGTTGCGCTCGAACGCGCCGGCCGACCCGAAGACGTCGATCTGCACCGAGTGGTCGATGACGAGCTCGGCCGGGGCGAGCGGGTTGATCCGCTCGGCGTCGCCGCCGAGCTCGGCGACGGCCTCGCGCATGGTCGCCAGGTCGACGACGCAGGGCACGCCCGTGAAGTCCTGCATGATCACGCGCGCCGGCGTGAACTGGATCTCCGTGTCGGGCTGCGCGTCGGGGTCCCAGCCGGCGAGGGCGCGGACGTGGTCGGCGGTGATGTTCGCGCCGTCCTCCGTGCGCAGGAGGTTCTCGGCGAGGATCTTCAGGCTGTACGGGAGGCGCTCGAGGCCCTCGACGGCGGCGAGCCGGAAGATCTCGTAGTCCTGGTCACCGACGGTGAGGTTTCCCTTCGACCCGAACGTGTCGACGCTGCTCACGGTGCAACTCCTGTCTGCTGGCGAGAGGTGACGAGGGGCACGCCGGCGTCGGCGCGCGCGGCCCGTCAGGGGGCTTGTCAGGGCATTGTGGGGGGCTTTGGTTCAGCGTACGCCAGCATACCGTAGATATCTTGACGTCAAGATATCGAGGGGTGACGGCCCCGCGCGCCGATCACGCGGTAGGCGATCTCGATGAGCGCCCAGCCCACCACGACGACGACCGCGGCGAGCGCGAGCTGCCCGGCGTCGAGCACCTCGAGCGCGAAGAAGTCCCGCGTGAACGGGATCGCCCAGGCCCCCGCGGCGCAGGCCGCCATGGCGATCACGAGCCAGAACCGCCAGCTGCGCCCGTGGCGCCAGGGCCGTGCCGCGATCCCCAGCACCCACAGCGCGAGGCCGAGCAGGACGAGCGTGGCGACCGACCGCGCCTCGACCGTCGGGTCGCCCTGGCCCCGCGAGACGAGGTACGCCGTCAGCACGCCCGCGCCGATCACGACGCCCGACGGCACCGCGTACGTGAGCACGCGCCGCAGGAACCCGGAGACGTAGCGGGTGTCGTTGGGCGGCAGCGCGAGGAAGAACGCCGGGATGCCGATCGTGAGCGAGCTGACGAGCGTGAGGTGGCGCGGCAGGAACGGGTACGGGACGGCGAGCAGCACGACGGCGACGGCGAGCAGCGCCGCGTACGTCGTCTTGGTGAGGAACAGCCCCGCGACGCGCTCCATGTTCGCCATGACACGACGCCCCTGCCCGACGACGCCGGGCAGGGTCGAGAACCGCCCGTCGACCAGGACGAGGCGCGCGACCGCCTTGGTGGCGGGCGCCCCGTTGCCCATGGCGATCCCCAGGTCGGCGTCCTTGAGTGCGAGCGCGTCGTTGACGCCGTCGCCGGTCATCGCCACGACGTGCCCGCGGGACTGCAGCGCGTGGACGATCGCGCGCTTCTGCTCGGGCCGCACGCGCCCGTAGACGCCGTGCTCGTCGAGGATCTCCGCCAGCGCCGCAAGGGAGTCGGGGTCGGGCTTCCCGTCGACGTCCGCGACGTCGGGCAGCTGCCGCGCGTCGTACCCGACGAGCGGCGTGTCGCCCTGCTCCGGGCCGCCGGACCGCACGCCCGTCGCGATCGCGCCGACCGTCTCGGGGTCGTCGCCCGAGATCACGATGGTCCGCACGCCCTGCTGGTGGAAGTACGCGAGGGTCTGGGCGGCGTCTGGACGCACGTGCTCGCCGAGCACGCACACGACGGCGGGCACGAGGTCGGGGGGCAGCGGCTGCTCGGGGTCGGGCAGCCCGGCCGGCGCCTCCGCCAGCAGCACGACGCGCGAGCCCGCGCCCGCCGCCTCGCGCACGAGCGCGAGCGTGTCCCGGGCGGCGTCGTCGTCGCGGCCGCCGAGCAGGACGTCCGGGCCGCCGAGCACGTAGGCGCGCTCGGCCGTGGCGACCGCGGACCACTTGCGCGCCGACGAGAACGGCACCGCGTCCGTGACGACGGCGGGCCGCTCGTCGATGCCGTCGCCCGCCGCGAGGGCGGTCGCGTTGGCGCCGGGGTCGGCCGCCTGCGCGGCGAGGACGGCGAGGGCGCTCCGTGCGCGGGGACCGCTCGCGCCGCCCTGCGTGCCGTCGTCGGGCAGGACGACGTGGCGCTCGCTCAGCCCGACCGTGCCGTCGGTGATGGTGCCCGTCTTGTCGAGGCACAGGACGTCGACGCGGGCGAGGACCTCGACGGCGGGCAGCTCCTGGACCAGGACGCCCTGGCGTGCGAGGAGGATCGCCGCGAGCGCGAAGTTGAGCGAGGTGAGGAGCACGAGGCCCTCGGGGATCATCCCGACAACCCCTGCGACCGCCGCGACCACGGCATCGCGCCACGACCCGTCGTGGAACGAGCTGGTGATGCCGCCGGTGGAGCGGAGCTGCGACCAGGCCAGGAGGAGCGCGACGGGGACGATGCCGACGGAGACGACCGCGAGGACCTTGTTGATGCCCTCGCGGAGCTCGGAGCGCGCGACGGAGAAGCGCCGCGCCTCGGTCGCGATGCGCTGGGCGTAGGCGTCGGCGCCGACGGCCGTGACGTGGACGGCGGCGCTGCCGGCGACGACGACGGACCCGGAGAGCACGGGGTCGCCGGTCTGCTTGCGGACGGAGCGGGACTCCCCCGTGAGCATGGACTCGTCGATCTCGAGCCCCGCGACGTCGAGCACGGTGCCGTCGGCGGGCACCTGGTCCCCGGTCGCGAGCAGGAGGACGTCGTCGAGGACGATCTCCGCGAGGGGCACGTCGACGTCCTCGGCCCCGGCGGGCGTCGCCCGCCGGACCCTGGCCGGCGACTCGGTGAGGAGCGAGAGCTGGTCGAGCGTGCGCTTGGCACGGTATTCCGTGGCGATGCCGATGCCGGCGTTGACGACCATGACCACCGCGAACACCGCGTCGGGCCAGCTGCCGGTCGCGAGGACGAGCACGGCGGCGATCGCGAGGATGAGGTTGAAGAGCGTGAGGACGTTCGCGCGCAGGATGGCGCCGAGGCTGCGCGAGCTGGCCCGCTTGACGTGGTTGACCTGGCCGGCGGCGACACGCTCGGCGACCTGCGCCTCGGTGAGCGGCCCGGGGACGGTCGTGGTGGCGAGGGTGCCGGCGGGGGCGTCGTCGGCGGGGGTCGTCATGGGACCCGAGCCTAGCGGAGCCCCGACCCTGTTGTGCGGATATCGTGACACGGGCACGGTGTGCTGATATCCTCACTTCGAGTCATTGTCACGTTATCCGCACACCGCGTCGTCCGCACACCCCAGGAGCCGTCATGACCGACCGACCCGAGTGGGCCTTCGTCACGCGCGCGAGCGACCTCGGCGACTTCCTGCGCCGACGCCGCACCCAGCGCGGGCTCACGCAGGCCCAGCTCGCCGACGAGCTCGGCATCACGCGCCGCTACCTCGTCGAGATCGAGCAGGGCAAGCCCAGCCTCTACACCGACCGGCTGTTCGCGCTGCTGCGCGAGCTCGACGTCGTACTCAAGGTCGAGGCGTCGTGAGCGCGCCCGCCACCGAGCTCGACGTGTGGCTGTACGGCACGCGCGCGGCCACGGTCCGGCCCGCCGCCCGGGGCCGCTCGGGCATCGACGTCGCCTGGGCCGACGCGGCCCTCGGCCGCTGGGGCGTGGGCTCGCGCGTCCTGTCCCAGCTCCTCCCCCTCGGTACCCCCGCCGGGTCGCACCCGGCGCGCGTCCGGGTCTGGCTCGAGGGCCTGCTGCCCGAGGGGCGCGCCCGGGACTCGATGGCACGCGAGCACCGCATCGACCCCGACGACACCCTCGCGTTCCTCGCCGTCTACGGGCGGGACACCGCGGGCGCCGTCGTCCTCGTCCCCGCGGGCACGCCCGACCCCGCGACGACGGCGCGCACCGAGCCCATCGGCGAGGCAGGGATCGCGGCCATGCTCCGCCAGGCCGCGAGCCACGGCTCCACGGCCGACCGGCTCGACTCCCTCACGTCGCTCGCCGGCATGGAGCCCAAGATCGCCCTCGCGCGGGCCGCCGACGGGTGGGCGCGCGTGCGCGACGGCGCCGCCTCCACGCACATCCTCAAGCTCTCCCGCCCGCCCGGCACCGCGACGTCCGACCTCGTGGACACGGAGGCGGCCGCCCTCGACCTCGCGCGCCGGGTCGGGCTGACGACCGTCGAGGCGCACGTCGCGACGTTCGAGGACCAGCGCGCGCTCGTCGTCTCCCGGTTCGACCGGACCGCGAGCGCCGGGACGAAGGCGGTGCCGGGCGGGCCGGACACAGTGGGACGCGTCCACCAGGAGGACCTGGCGCAGGCGCTGGGGATCGCGACGACGGACCCGGACCGGAAGTTCCAGCACGGGCGGGCGACGCCGTCGTACGCGGACGCGGCGCGGGTCCTGACGGACGGGGGCTCGACGGCGGACGCGCTGCTGCGCCTGGTGACGTTCACGGTGGTCGTGGGGAACACGGACGCGCACGCGAAGAACCATGCGTTCGTGCGGCACGCGGACGGCGCCCGCGCGAGCCTGGCCCCGGCCTACGACGTGTCGATGCACCTGCACTCCCCCGCGTCGTCGGGGCGGCTCGCGCTGGCCGTGGACGGGCGGGACGACGCGCGGGCGGTCGGTGCCGGGGATCTTGTGGCGGAGGGGCGGTCGTGGGGGTTGGCGGCGCGGCGGGCGGCGCGCGTCGTCGCCGACACCCTGGAGCGGATGGTCGCGGCGCTCGAGGACGTCGACCGCGAGCGCCATCCGGGCGTGTCCGCGGCGGCGTGGGCGGTGGTCGACGGCCGGGCGCGGGACCTCGCGAGGCAGGCTGCCGACCCGGCCGGCTGAGGTCGTCTCCCCTGGCGGACGTCCGCCATGTCGGATGTCCGCCACCGGCGAAGCCTAGGATCGCGCGGCCCGGGCGGCTTACATCCGTGACATGCGATCCATCTCCAGACGCCGGGCGGTCCCGGCAGCCACTGCGCTCAGCCTGGCGCTCGCCGGGTGGGCGGGGGCGTCGGCGGCGCCCGCCGGCGCCTCGACGGGTGAGGCGGGCATCCCCGCCGCGACCCCCGACTCCTACGACGTCACCCTGATCACGGGCGACGTCGTGCACTACACGGACGGGCCGGGGACGAAGGACGTCGTGACGGTCGACCTGGCCGACGAGGACGCCGGCGGGGTGCAGGTGCAGACCCGGGGCGACGACACGTACGTGGTCCCGGTGCAGGCGATGCCGCTGCTGGCGGCGGACCGGCTGGACCCGCGCCTGTTCGACGTCACCCGGCTGGTGGCGATGGGCTACGACGACGCGCACGCCTCCTCGGTGCCCGTCATCGTGACGGCGTCGGGCACGGGCCGGTCGGCCCGTCCCCCGGCCGCGCCCGGCGGTTCCACGGCCGTGCGCACGCTCCGCTCGATCGACGGCACCGCGCTGCGGACCGACAAGGACGAGGCCCGCACGTTCTGGACGCATGTCGCGCCGGGGAAGGCTCCGCAGACCCTCGGCGCGGGCATCGGCAAGGTGTGGCTGGACGGGCAGGTCGAGGCGTCGCTCGCGAACGAGACCGCCCAGATCAGGGCGACCGACGCGTGGCAGCAGGGCTACGACGGCTCGGGCGTGAAGGTGGCCGTGCTCGACTCGGGGGTCGACCTCGACCACCCGGACCTGGTGGGACAGGTGCTGGAGTCCCAGAGCTTCGTCGCCGGTCAGGGCGTGGACGACGGCAACGGCCACGGCACGCACACGGCGTCGACGATCGCCGGGACGGGCGCGGCGTCCGGCGGCACGGAGAAGGGTGCGGCGCCGGGCGCCGAGCTGCTGGTCGGGAAGGTTCTCGGCGACGGGGGCACGGGCGAGGACTCGGACGTGATCGCGGGCATGGAGTGGGCGAAGGCGCAGGGCGCCGACGTGGTGTCGATGAGCCTCGGCTCTCCCGACGGCTCGGACGGCGAGGACCCGATCTCGCAGGCGCTCGACGCCCTGTCGGCCGACGGGGGCCCGCTGTACGTGGTCGCCGCCGGCAACGCGTACGACCCGGGCACGATCGGGTCGCCGGGTGCCGCCGCGGCCGCGCTCACCGTGGGTGCCGTCGACAAGGTCGACGAGCGGGCGGACTTCTCCAGCCAGGGCCCGCTGACCGGGACGCACAGCCTCAAGCCGGACGTCTCGGCGCCGGGCGTGGACGTCCGCGCGGCCGCCTCGCAGTCGGTGCCGGGGTGGACCGGCGGCCTGTACCGGACGATGAGCGGCACGTCGATGGCCACGCCCCTGGTCGCGGGCGCGGCGGCGATCCTCAAGGAGCGTCACCCCGACTGGACTGGCGCGCGTCTCAAGGACGCGCTCATGACCACGGCGGACCGCGCGGACGAGACCCCGTTCGAGGTCGGCACGGGGCGCGTCGACGTCGCGGCCGCCCTCGGCACGACCGTGGAGGCGACGGGCTCGGTCGAGACCGCCGCGTACGACTGGCCGAACGCCGACGCCAAGGCCGCGACCCGCACCGTCACGTACCGCAACGACGGCGACGCGGACGTGACGCTCGCCCTGTCCACCGGCACGGACTCGGCCGCCTACGCACTGTCGGCGTCGTCGGTGACGGTCCCGGCGCACGGCACCGCGGCCGTCACCCTGACCATCGACCCGTCGAGGGTCGCGGCGGGCACGACGTTCTCCGGCCAGGTCACGGCGACGGACACGGCGTCGGGCGCGGTGGTCGCGCACACGGCCTACGGGCTGTTCAAGGAGGACGAGAGGTACGACCTCACCATCAAGCTCAAGGACCGCAGCGGGAAGCCGGTCGCGGACACCGTCACGCTGCACGACCCGGCCTCCACCGACCCGGTCCTCCTCGCCGTCGGCGCCGACGGGGAGGCGACGGTGCGGCTCCCGCCGGGACGCTACGTCGTCTCCAGCTACCTGGACGTCCCGGGCGACGCCGCCGGCGAGCTCGGCGAGGCGCTGCTGATCTCCCCGGAGGTCACCCTCGACGCGGACCACCCCGGCGGCACGGCGGTCCTCGACGCCACGACGGTGCGCAAGGCGTACGCCGTCCCCCCGCGGGCGGCCGAGACGACCCAGACCGTGTTCGGCCTGTCGCGCCACTACGCCGACGACCCGGCCGCCGACTGGACGACGTCCGACCTCCTCCCGGGCAAGTACGACGCGCTCTACCTGTCGCCGACCGCGACCGTCGACGACGGCTCGATGAAGGCGTTCGTGACCTGGCGGATGCGGCAGAAGGCGCTCACCGCGCGGACCGGCAAGGGCGACGACGTCGCGCTCGTCCCGCAGACGGGGGGCGTCTTCCACGACGGCTCCAGCACCTTGCGCACCGTGTACGCGGGGCAGGGCGCCGCGGCCGACTACGACGGGCTCGACGTGCGCGGCAAGGCCGTCCTCGTCGACCTCAGCGCCGCGGTCACCGCGAACCAGCGGGCCCAGGCGGCCTCGGCCGCCGGCGCCGCGATGCTCGTCGTCGTCAACGACACCCCGGGGCGCCTGTACTCGACCTCCTCGGGCGCCGGGGACCTCACCATCGCGTCCGTCGCGCAGGAGGCGGGCGCCCGCCTCGTCGCCGAGGCACGGTCCCCGCGGGGCGGCGTCCTGCACGTGACCCAGCGCCAGTACCCGGACTACACCTACGACCTGGTCGAGACGTTCGACGGGGGCATCCCGAACCGCTCGCTGGCCTACCGGCCGAGCAACGGCCACCTGGCCCGCGTGGAGAGCAGCTACGACGCGACGCCGGGCACGACCGGCTACGGCGGGCGCTACTTCGTCCCCGCCTGGGGTCCCGCGCTGGGCGGCGACGCCTACGAGCTCTACGGTCGGACCGTCACCGAGTACGTCACCCCGAGCACCGGCGACGTCGGGACCTGGTGGGCGCAGCACCAGGGCCTCGGCGCCGCGGCGAGCTACTGGGAGAACGGCTACGAGCCGTCGTACCCAGCGGGGCGCCCGACGCGGGAGGGCTGGTTCGCGACGGTGCAGGCCCCGCGCCTCGCCCAGGGCTACTCGGTCAGCTACACCAAGGCGGGCACGCTCACCTGGAACGTCCCGACCCTCTCGGGCGGAGACGACGGCCACGCCGGGTTCGGCGGGACCGCGCAGAGCGCGTTCTACCGGGGCGACACCCAGGTGGCCAAGGTGAGCGCCCGCGCGGGGCGGGCCGTGGGCATGACCGCGGGCTCCTACCGGCTCGTGCTCACCGGGCAGCGCAGCACGGCGGCCTGGAGCACGTCGACGGCGACCAGCACCACCTGGGGCTTCGACTACACGCCGCTGCCGTCCGACGGCGCGGCCCGGGCCGACCTGCCGCTCCTGAACCTCGGCTACGACGTCGACACCGACCTGCAGGGCGCCGCGAAGGCGGGCAAGCGCCTCCCCCTGACGCTGACGGCCGCCACGTTCCCCGGCGTCGTCACGGCGACCTCGGCCGCGCTGCAGGTCTCCTACGACGAAGGCGCGACGTGGCAGCCGGTGACGCTCAAGCGTGCCGGGGCCGGGCGGTGGACGACGGACCTGCGCACCCCGCGCGACGCGACGTCGGTCTCGCTCCGGGCGAGCGCACAGGCGCCCGGCGGGCTCACGGTCCAGCAGGACGTGATCCGGGCCGTCGCGCTGCGCTGACGCGGGACCGGCCGTGGCCGGGTGAGGCGGATCCCCGCCGCGCCCGGCCACGGGCGCGTCCGGGGCCCTGTCGAGGCGGTCAGCCCCGGCGCGTGAGCGTCGCGACGGCCTCGAGGTGGTGGGTCATGGGGAACAGGTCGAACGCGCGCAGCGCGGACAGGTCGTACCCGTGCCCCGCGAACAGGGCGACGTCGCGGGCGAGCGCAGCGGGGTCGCACGCGACGTACACCACCGCGTGCGGGGCGAGGTGCGCGACCTGGTCCACGACGACGCGCCCGGCGCCCACGCGCGGCGGGTCGAGGACGACGGCGTCGGCATGGGCGAGGCCGCCGCTGCTGCCGGCGGCCGCGCGCAGGGCCGCGAGGACGTGGTCGACCGGGCCGGCGTGCAGCTCGACGTGGGGCCGGTCGTGCAGGGCGCGGCGGGCGTCCTTGACGGCGCGCGGCGAGCCCTCGACGGACACGACCCGGCCCGCACCGCCCGCCGCGTCGACCGCGTCCGAGAGGGGCAGCGTGAACAGGCCCGCCCCGGCGTACAGGTCGAGGACCGTGGCGCCACCCAGGCCGCCGGCCGCCGTCAGGGCGTCGAGGACGGCGCCGACCAGGACGGCGGGAGCCTCGCGGTGGACCTGCCAGAACCCGTCCGCGGCGAGGCGGTGGGTCCAGGTGCGCTCGCCGACGGTCACCGTCTCGGTGACGGTGCGCCGGGCGTTGGGGCGGCGGTCGGCGCGGCCGCCGGACCAGGTGAGGCCGTCAGCGAGCAGCAGGGGCGGGGCGGGGCTCGCGCCGGGCCGGCGGTCCGCCGCGGGCGCGACGAGCTCGAGCCGGGTGCCGGGCTCCCAGCGGCGGGTGAAGACTCCCTCGGCGTCCGCGAGCGCCAGCACGTCCTGCGTGGCGAGCGGCATGGGGCCGCCGGGGGCGGCGGGGTCGAGCGCGACGACGTCGTGGGTGCGGTAGCGGTGCATGCCGGCCCGGCCGTCGGGCCCGGCGACGAGCTCGATGCGGGTGCGCCAGTGCAGGCCAGCCTGCTCGGTGTCCCCGGGCGCGGCCTCGACGCGGACGGGGCCGCCGGGCAGCTCGTCGGCGGGCAGCCGGCCGAGGCGCTCGAGCTGCTCGGCGAGGACGCCCGCCTTCCAGCGGTGCTGCCCGTCGAGGGAGACGTGGGCGAGCTCTCCCCCGCCGACGCCGCCCGGACCCGCGGCGGGCCAGGCGCTCGGGACGCGGTCGGGCGAGGGCTCGAGGACCTCCACGGCATCCGCGCGCCAGAACCGGGCGGTGTCGGGGTCGTCGCCGGTCTCGGTGATCCGCGCGAGCACTCGCTCGCCCGGCAGGGTGTGGCGCACGAAGACGACGCGGCCGTCCGTGCGGGCGACGCAGTGCCCGCCGTGGGCGACGGGCCCGACGGTCAGCTCGACGAGCTCGCCGGTGGTCGTGGTCGTGGGTGCCATGGGCGGGCCTCTCAGCGCCGGTGGAGCCAGGTCGCGCCGACCCGGGTGTTCTCGAGGCCGGTGTGGCCCTCGCTGGACTCGAGCTGCCAGGGCACGGACGCGACGACGACGCCGGGCGTGAACAGCAGGCGCCCCTTGAGGCGCAGGGCGGACTGGTTGTGCAGGAGCTGCTCCCACCAGTGCCCGACGACGTACTCGGGGATGTAGACGACGACGAGGTCGCGGGGCGACTCGCGGCGCACCGACCGGACGTACTGCAGGACGGGGCGCGTGATCTCGCGGAACGGGGAGTCGAGGACGCGCAGCGGCAGCGGCAGGTCGAGCGCGTCCCACTCGGCGGTCAGGGCGGCGACCTCCTCGGCGTGGACGCCGACGGTCACGGCCTCGAGGACGGACGGCCGTGAGGCGCGGGCGTAGGAGATCGCGCGCATCGCGGGCTTGTGGAGCTTGGAGATCAGCACGATCGCGTGGACGCGGCTGGGCAGCGCTCGGGCGGCCGCGGCGTCGTCGAGCGAGAGCTCCTGGGACACCGACTCGTAGTGACGACGGATGCCGCGCATGAGCGTGTACAGGACGGCCATGGCGAGGATCGCGATCCACGCGCCGTGCGTGAACTTCGTGGCGAGGACGATGAGCAGGACGACGCCGGTGAGGCCGAACCCGAACCCGTTGACCATCCGGGACCGGATCATCCGTTTGCGGCCGGCGGGATCGGTCTCGGTGCGGAGCTTGCGGGTCCAGTGCCGGACCATGCCGAGCTGGGACAGCGTGAACGACACGAAGACGCCGACGATGTAGAGCTGGATGAGCCGGGTGACTGTCGCGTCGAACGCGACGATCAGGGCGATCGCGCCGAGCGCGAGCACGATGATCCCGTTGGAGAACGCGAGCCGGTCGCCGCGCGTGTCGAGCTGGCGCGGCAGGTAGCCGTCCTTGGCGAGGATCGACCCGAGCACGGGGAACCCGTTGAACGCCGTGTTCGCCGCCAGGACCAGGATCACGCCGGTCGCCGCGGACACGATGTAGAACGCGACCGGGAACCCGGAGAACACGGACTGGGCGAGCTGCCCGATCACGGGGTGCTGCACGTAGTTCGCGGCGACCGCGTGCCCGCCGTCCCGCAGCTGGGTGGCGGGGTCCTCGACGTACTTGGCGCCGATGTCGCGGGCCAGGACGAGGATCGCGAGGATCATCGCCGCGGAGATGGCACCCAGGAGCGCGAGGGTCGTGGCCGCGTTCTTCGACTTGGGCTTGCGGAACGCGGGGACACCGTTGCTGATGGCCTCGACGCCGGTCAGGGCCGCGCACCCGGACGCGAACGCGCGCGCCACCAAGAACGCGCCGCCCAGGCCGACGAGCCCGTTCGACAGGTTGTCGGACGCGACGATGTCGAAGCCCGCGGACTCGGCGTCGGGCAGTCCGCTGGTCAGGAAGCGCACGAACCCGACGATCGCGGTCACCCCGATCGCCGCCATGAAGAAGTACACGGGGATCGCGAAGAACCGGCCCGACTCCTTGACGCCGCGCAGGTTCGCGACCGCCAGCAGGATCACGACGGCGATCGCGAACGGCACCTCGTGCCCCCGCAGCGCGGGTATCGCGGACGCCGCGTACTGGGTCCCCGACGAGATCGAGACCGCGACCGTGAGGACATAGTCGACCATGAGCGCGGACGCGACCGACAGCCCGGCCCCCGGTCCGAGGTTCGTGGTCGCGACCTCGTAGTCCCCTCCCCCGGACGGGTACGCGCGCACGTTCTGCCGGTACGACGCGACCACCGTCACGAGCACCACCACGACCGCGACGCCCACCCACGGCGAGACGGTCGTCGCCGTGAAGCCGGCGAGCGCGAGGGTCAGGAGGATCTCGTCGGGCGCGTACGCGACCGACGACAGGGCGTCGGAGGCGAACACGGGCAGCGCGAGGCGCTTGGGCAGCAGCGTGTGGCCCAGGCGGTCGCTGCGGACGGGACGCCCCAGCAGGAGCCGTTTGGCGGCGTCGGCGAGATCGGACACGAGGCACCATGCTACGCGTGCGAGCACCTCCGCGACGGCGGGCACGAGCACCCGGCGGGGCGCCCGTCCCCCCGCCGGACGGACGCCGGGCGGGGCGCGCTCGCGCTGGTAGCGTCGGCGCTGTGCACTTCGTGATCATGGGATGCGGGCGCGTCGGCGCCACGCTCGCCCAGTCGCTCGAGGCGAGCGGCCACTCGGTCGCCGTCGTCGACCAGAACCCCGAGGCGTTCCGCCGCCTGCCCGCCGAGTTCGACGGCAAGAAGGTCACGGGCGTCGGGTTCGACCGCGACACCCTCGTCCAGGCGGGCATCGAGGACGCGTACGGGTTCGCGGCAGTCTCCGACGGCGACAACTCCAACATCCTCGCGGCGCGCGTGGTGCGCGAGACGTACGGCGTCGAGAACGTCGTCGCCCGCATCTACGACCCGCACCGCGCGGAGATCTACCAGCGCCTCGGCATCCCCACCGTGGCCACCGTCCGGTGGACCAGCGACCAGGTGCTGCGCCGCATGCTGCCCCTCGGGGCGACCGACGAGTTCCGGGACCCGTCCGGGCAGGTGCGCCTGTGCCAGCTCGACTACCACCCGGAGTGGATCGGCACGACGATGCAGATGATCGAGCAGGCCACCCGGACCCGGGTCGCCTACCTGTCCCGGTACGGCGACGGGGTGCTGCCGAGCCAGGACTCGGTGCTGCAGGAGAACGACGTGCTGCACCTCCTGGTGCGCAGCGACGACGTGGACCGGGTCGAGCGCGTGCTCACGCGCGCCCCCCAGATCGAGGAGCAGGTGGGCTGATGCGGGTCGTGATCGCCGGTGCAGGCTCGGTGGGGCGCTCGATCGCCCGCGAGCTGCTGGGCCACGGGCACGAGGTGACGCTGATCGACCGGCAGCCGTCGGCGATGCGGGTCTCGCAGGTCCCCGACGCGGACTGGCTGCTCGCCGACGCGTGCGAGCTGCCGACCCTGACCGAGGCGCGCGTGGACGAGTGCGACGTCATCGTCGCCGCCACGGGCGACGACAAGGCGAACCTCGTCGTCTCGCTCCTCGCCAAGACCGAGTACGGGGTGCCGCGCACCGTGGCCCGCGTCAACAACCCGCGCAACGAGTGGATGTTCGACGAGTCGTGGGGCGTGGACGTCGCCGTCTCGACGCCGCGGATCATGACCGCGATGGTCGAGGAGGCCGTCGCCGTCGGCGACCTCGTCCGGATCTTCACGTTCCACCAGTCGGGCGCGGACATCCTCGAGCTCACCCTGCCCGACGGCTCCCCGCTCGCCGGGCGGCGCGTCGGGTCCGTCCCGTGGCCCGACGACGTCGTTCTCGCCGCGATCGTCCGCGGGCCGCGCCCGCTCGCCCCCAGCGCTGACGACACCCTCGAAGCCGGCGACGAGCTGCTGTTCGTGGCGGGCGCCGAGGTCGACGAGGACGCCCTGCAGCGCCTGCTCGCCCCGGACGGCGAGCTCGCCGACGGCGGCGACGTGCTCGCTGAGCTCAGGCCGGTGCGGCTGCCCGCCGCGCCCGGTGCGGGATCAGCACCCACGTCGCCCACAGCGTGAGGCCCCACAGCGGCAGCCCCATGACGAGGCGCGCGGTCCCCAGCCAGCCGACCGAGTGGTCGAGGTACAGCGGGACCTGCACGGCCAGGCGCACCGCGAACATCGCCACCCAGACCCACGTCGCGAGCGCGTAGCGGCGCACGAGCTCGCGGTCCGCGCGCCACGCCGTCGGGAAGGTGGGGCGCTCGGGTCCCTCGGGTTCCATGGGCTCCTCGGCTGCGCCGTCCCGCGCGGCCACGACCTCGCCCGACGGCGCGGCGGGGCGCGCGGGCGCCCGACCGCCGGCGAGCACGCCGCCGCCCAGGCCCGAGCGCAGCAGCTCCACGACGACGCCCACGGCGGGCCACCGCACGACGACCGTGACGAGGCACCCGACGAGGTACACGGCGTTCGTCAGCAGCCCCACCGCGTAGTAGTTCTCCGCGCGGTGCGACGTGGCCGCCCACAGCACGCCGATCCCGACGCCGACCAGGCCGCCGAGCGCGTGGACGGGGGGCGTGCGGGCCAGGAGGCGGGCCACCACGAGGAGCACGGCCACGGCCACCGACGCCCACAGCGTCGCGGACAGGGAGCTCGTGATCACGTAGACCACGACGAACACCAGGCCCGGGAGCATCGACTCCACCAGGCCGCGCACGCCGCCCACGGAGTCGAGCACCGAGAAGTCGTCGGACGCCAGCGCGCGCACGCCCCGCGCGTCGTCGGGCGCGGCGCCGGCCGCGGCGGCGTCACCAGCGGTGGCGACGCCGTCGGCCTCACTCGGCATGACGCGAGCGCAGCTCGTAGCGCGGGTTGAAGACCGTCGGGCGGCCGCCCGACGTGCTCACCAGGCCCTCGACCCGCAGACGCGAGCCCGGCTCGATCCCGGCGATCCGCCGCCGGCCCAGCCACACGAGGTCCAGCGACCCCGTGCCGTCGAAGAGCTCCGCGGCGAACGCGGGCACGCCCTCGCGCGGGCGCAGGGTCACCGACCGCACCACCCCGGAGACCTGGGCGCGGCGGCGGTCCGGCAGCGAGCCGATCGCGCAGCAGCCCGACTGGCGCGACGCCTCGTCGCGCTCCTCGTCCGCCGCGATCTCGTCGCGCGAGGCCAGGGCGTCCTTGAACGCCGTCCGCATGCCCATCAGTGGATCTCCGTGATCTCGGGGCCGCGCTGGAGCGGGTTGAAGCCGCCGGCCGGCGGCTGCGCGTGACCGGTGCTGGTCCCGTCCTCGCCGGCCGCGGCGTCTGCGTCCCCCGCGGCGTCACCCTCCGGCTGGGCGGGCGGGTTGAGCTCGAGGACGTCGCGCGGCGGGCGGGCCTGGTCGCCGCGCACCACCACCGTGTTCGCGAACACGAACTCGAGCGTCGTCGCGGCCTCGGGCTCGACGGCCGCCCGGCCGGTGATCACGCCGCGCAGGAACCAGCGCGGGCCGTCGACGCCGAGGAACCGGGCCGGGCGGAAGCCCGTGCGGCCGTCGGCGCCGGCGACGGGGAGGCGCGCGAGCAGCTCGCGCCCGAACGGGCCGGGCACGTCGTCCGCGGCGCCGCCCTGCTGCTGCACCGACGACGCGATCTCCTCGCGGATCTCGTCCCAGATGCCCTGGCTGCGCGGCGCGGCGAACGCCTGCACCTGCAGCACCGAGCCCTCGACCGTGCACGCGACGCCGGTGAACTTGCTCGTCCGGCGGTCCTGCTCCAGGCGGAGCCGCATGCCGGGGACCCCGGGCACCAGCAGACCGCCCAGGTCGAGACGGCCCGACGTGTCGTCGATCTCGGCCGCGTCGAACGGCCCGGACGTGCGGGGCTCGCCTCCGTCCGAGGGCGACCCGGACTCGCCGCCCTCGCGCGCGAGGGCGCCCTCCTGGTCGGCACGGCGCTCGTCGGCCGTGGCCCGTCGGAAAAGCCCCACGTTGATCTCCTCGTCAGTACCGTCGGGCGCGCGCGATCGTCGCACGCGCTCGGTTTCCAGCGTAGTCCCGCCGCGCGGACGCGCGGGACCGTCAGGGGGCGGTCGCGCCCGCGCCGCCGAACCCGCCCGACGACCCGAACCCGCCGTCGCCGCGGTGCGACCCGGGCAGGCGCTCGGCCTCGACGAACCGCACGCGCTCGACCCGCTGGACCACGAGCTGCGCGATCCGGTCGCCGCGGCGCAGCGTGAGGGACTCGGTGCGGTCGGTGTTGAGCAGCGTGACCTTGATCTCGCCCCGGTAGCCCGCGTCCACGGTGCCGGGCGCGTTCACGACGGTCAGCCCGTGCCGGGTCGCGAGGCCCGAGCGGGGGTGCACGAACGCCGCGTACCCGTCGGGGAGCGCGATCGCGACGCCGGTGGGGACCAGGGCCCGTTCACCAGGGCCGAGCACGACGTCCTGCGTCGTCACGAGGTCCGCGCCCGCGTCCCCCGGGTGCGCGTAGGACGGCAGGGGGACGCCGTCGTCGAGACGCTGGAGCAGGACGTCGGGCACCTCGGAGCTGGACACGAGGCGTGAGCCTAGTTGCTCCGCGCGCGGCCGGTCCACGCGGGCGGCTCTGGCATCCTGGTGCCATGCCCGAACCCACGGCCCCCGCCCGCGGCACCGACCCCGTCGCCGCCACCTTCCGCGAGCGCCTGCGACCCTCCGCCGCCTACCTCGTCGGGGCGGTGTGCGTCGGGTTCATGCTCGGGCTGACCCTGTGGCTGTTCTCCCCGGTCCTGACGCTCGTCGTCGGCGCCGTCGCCGCCGTCGTCCTCGCCGTCGTCCTGTGGGCCGCCTCCCCCGTCGTCGCGGTCGGCCCCGGGCCCGACGGCGCACCCTGGCTCTGGGCCGGGAGGGCGCGCATCCCCGTCGCCCTCCTCGCCGCCCCGCGCGCCCTCGACGCCGCCGCGCTGCGCGCCGAGCTCGGCCCGGGCTCCGACGCCCGCACCTTCGCGTGCCTGCGCCCGTGGGTGCGCGCCGCGGTCCACGTGCGCGTCGTCGACCCGGAGGACCCCACCCCCGGGTGGCTCGTCGGGTCGCGGCGCCCCGCGGAGCTCGAGGCCGCGCTGCTCGCGGCCGGCGCCCGGCCGGTGCAGCAGGGTGACGGGCGCGAGAACCCGGACCACGAGAACAGCGACGAGCACGGCGCCGGCCCGGAACGAGGAACGGCTGCCACCCGAGGGTGACAGCCGTGTGGTCGAGCGGGGCTCGCAGGAGCCTGCGGCTCCCGTCCTCGCGATCAGGTCAGGCGGCGCACTCCGTGCACACCGGCTGGCCGTCCTTGGTGGTGTAGGCGAGCTGGGAGCGGTGGTGCACGAGGAAGCAGCGCGAGCACGTGAACTCGTCGGCCTGCCTGGGGAGCACGCGGACGGACAGCTCTTCGCCTGAAAGGTCAGCGCCCGGGAGCTCGAAGCCCTCCGCGGCCTCCGTCTCGTCCTCGTCCACAACCCCCGAGCTCTTGTCGGACCGGCGCGCCTTGAGCTCCTCGAGGGAGTCCTCGGACATCTCGTCGTCGGTCTTGCGCGGGGCGTCGTAGTCAGTTGCCATCGGTGGGGTCACACTCCGGTCGTTCGTCGGACGGTGCGTGCCGGAAGGACGGGGGTCACCGACCAGCCGGGCACTGCGCGTTCAATGCACGCGCGACCGGTTTCATTCCCGGTCGGCGAAGGGAGATTCTGCACCATGCGGTGACCGCCCGCAGCCCGGAACCGGTCCCCGGGGCCGAACTGTGGCGGACTTCACCCTGCCGTGCACGTCCGTGCAGGTCAGGAGCGTGTCCCCGCGGACGTCAGCGGGGCCTCCGGCCACCGTTCCACGGACCCGGCCACGCGGCCTGCGCGCCGTCGGGCAGCACCCAGCCGCGCCACAGCGACAGCAGGCGGAACGCCACGACGCCGATCGCGACGAGGGTGGCCGACCAGCCCGTCAGCCACCCCTCGTGCCACAGCAGCACCGTCGCCGCCGCGCCCGCGAGGGCCGGGACCGCGTAGAGCTGGCGGTCCTGCAGGACGAGCGGGACCTCGCCGGTCAGCACGTCGCGCAGGACGCCCCCGCCGACGCCGGTGAGCGTGCCGACGATCACGGACGCGAGCATCCCGGCGTCGTACTGCAGCCCCTTGGTGGTGCCGACGATGACGAACAGGCCCAGGGCCCCGGCGTCGAGCACGACGATGGCGCGCCGCATGCGGGCGATGCCGGGATGGAAGAACCAGATCGCGACGCCCGAGAGCAGCGCGGTGCCGACGAGCACCGGGTCGGTGATGCCGACGGGCGGGGTGGCGCCGATCAGGACGTCGCGGAGCATGCCGCCCCCGAGCCCCGTGGCGCCGGCGAGGACGAGCACGCCGAAGACGTCCAGGTGCTTGCGCACGGCGGACAGCCCGCCCGACAGCGCGGCGAAGAAGACGCCGGCGATCTCCAGGGCGGGCGCGGCGTGCAGGACGACGGTCACGTCCCGATCATCCCAGCGCGCCCCCGGGCCGGGCGAGCGGGCCGACTCGCGGCACACCGGGCCCGCCTGCGGCCCGTGCGCGCCCTCAGGTGGCAGGCTCGTGCCGACGACGGACGGTCCCGGCGCGGAGCGGTCCAGGCACGGCCCGGTACCGTCGTCGGCTGACGGGAGGCGTGATGAACGAGCTGAACCTGGTGGGGCTGCACGAGGACGGTGAGAGCCTCGTCCTCGCGGGACCCATGGGCGAGCGGTACACGGTGCGGATCGACGACGCGCTGCGCGCCGCGGTGCGCCGCGACCGACCCCAGCTCGAGCAGCTGCGCGCGTCGTCGACGGCGACCCTGCCCGTGCGGGAGATCCAGGCCCGGATCCGGGCGGGCGCGACCGCCGAGGAGGTGGCCACGGAGGCCGGGGTGCCGGTCGAGCACGTGCGCCGGTACGAGGGCCCGGTGCTCGCCGAGCGCGAGCACGTCGTCGACCGGGTCCGCGCGACGCGGCTCGGCGACGCGGACGCCCCGACCCTCACCGACCTCGTGGCCGACCGCCTCGCGTCCCGCGACGTGGACGCCGACGACGTCGCCTGGGACGCCGCCCGCGACACGTCGGGCAGCTGGCGCGCGACCGCGCGGTTCGTCGCGGGCGGTGCCGAGCGGACCGCCACGTGGGCGTACGACGCGTCCTCGCGCGAGGTGCGGGCGCTCGACGACGAGGCGCGCTGGCTGTCCGAGAACGAGGTCGGCGTCCCGCGCACGGGCGTGAGCGAGGACGACGTCCGCTCGGCCGTGCGGCCGGTCCTGTCCGCGGTGGACGGCCTGCTGGAGCGGGGGCACGACCCGCGGCGCCCGCGCGACGCCGCCGCGACCGACGCGCTGCTGGACGACCTGGGCCGGCGCCGCGGGAGCCGGTCCGACGCCCTCCCGGACCTGGACGACGACTTCGAGGGCTTCGGGCCGCTGCGGGACGACCCGCACCCCGCCGGGTCGCGCGGCGACCGGGGGCGCGACGACCGTCAGCAGGACGACCGGGGGCGCCGCTCCGACGAGCCGGCCGACGCGGACGGGCACGACGAGCACGCACCGGACGAGCGCGAACCCGACGGGCACGGCTCCGCGGGCGGGCTCGACGAGCGGCGTGGACGCCGCGGCAAGCGGCAGCGGCAGGGCCACGACCGGGTGCCCGTCACGGACCGGTTGAGCGTCGCCGACGTCGTGGCGCTCCCCTTCCCCGCCCGCGACGCGCACCCCGGCGAGGGGGAGGGCGTCCCGCCCGACGCCGGGACTGACGCCGCGCCGTCGGACGCGGCACCGGAGCGCGACGCCGAGAGCGATCACGGGCCCGGCGACGGCGCCCCCGAGCAGAGCTCGGACCTCGAGCCCGCCGGCGCCGGGCGACCCGAGGGCCGGCGGCCGGCGTCGTCGTCGCGCAAGCAGCGGGCCAAGATGCCGTCGTGGGACGAGATCATGTTCGGCGGCTCGCGCACCGACGCCTGAGCCCCGCGCCCTCAGCGAGGTAGACCGGCCGCCCGTCTGTGAAGTCTCACAGACCGGCCGCCCGTCCACCTCGCGATCAGGCGAGGTCGAGGGTGTCCCCCGGGCCGGAGCGCGCGCTCGCGGTCGCGAGCGTCATGCGGCGCGCGTGGTGGCGGCGGCACAGGACCTCGTAGGCGACGGTGCCGGTCGCGCTGTCGACGTCGCCGACGACGACCTGCTCGCCCTCGACGACCATCCGCCCGTCGACGGTGCGGGCGTTGTGGGTCGCACGGGCCCCGCACCAGCACAGTGCGGGCACCTGGAGCGTCTCGACGCGGTCGGCGAGCTCGACGAGCCGGGCCGAGCCGGGGAACAGGCGGGTCCGGAAGTCGGACAGGATCCCGAAGGCATACACGTCGATGCCCGCCTCGTCGACGAGGCGCGCCAGCTGCTCGACCTGCTCGGGCGCGTAGAACTGCGCCTCGTCGCAGACCAGGTAGTCGACGTGCCCGGTGCGTGACCGCGCGTCGGAGACGACGGCCCAGAAGTCGGTCGCGTCGTCGACCTCGTCGGCGTCGACCTCGAGCCCGAGGCGCGACGACAGGCGCGCCTGCCCGGCCCGGTCGTTGCGCGTGAACAGCAGGCCGTGCCGCCCGCGCGAGGAGTGGTTGTGATGGGTCTGCAGCGCCAGCGTGGACTTGCCGGAGTCCATGGTGCCGCTGAAGAAGACGAGCTCGGCCACGGGGTGTCCTCTCAGGTCTGTTCGACGACGAGCGGGACGCGCATCTCGGCCGGCGTCAGCGACCCGTGCATCCCGACGAGGGTGAGGCTCGCGGCCGTCTGGGTGCGCGAGTCGACGATGCTCGCGCGGCCGGTCGCCGCGACGACGACGTCCCCGATCACGGGCAGCGCGTGCGGGGCGACGGCCCCGAACAGGCCCGCGGCCACGGCGTCCTCCCGCACGGCGACGAGCGCGGCGTCGCCGAGGTGCGCGGACCACCGGGCCGCGACCTCGCGGGGGTCGGCGCCGTCCTCGAGGTACAGGTGGCTCGCCCGCGGCTCGCCGCCGACCAGCGCGACGCCCTCGCGCAGCACAGGGTCAGTGGCGACGTCCCAGCGGGCCGCGGGGTCGACGTCGACCATCCCGTGGTCGGCGGTCACGACGAGCAGCGTCCCGGTGGGCAGCGACCGCGCCAGCCGGGCGAGCTCCGCGTCGAACGACTCGACCGCGTGCCCCCAGGCCGCGGACCGCCAGCCGTTGTGGTGACCGACCTTGTCCACGTCGCCCCAGTACAGGTAGACGAGGCCGGGGGCGCGCAGCGCCCGGGTCGCGACGTCCACGCGGTCCCCGAGCGCCTCGGCGGGGACGTAGGTTCCGCCGCGCAGCGCGGCGACGGTCATGCCGGACCCGGCGAACCGGGCGGGGCCGACCGACGTCACCGCCAGCCCGCCCGACGCCGCCACCTCCAGCAGCGGCGCCTCGCGCTGCCAGGCGCGGGGGTCGGGGGCGCCGTCCCAGGACACGAGGCCGACGAGCCGTCGTGAGGCGGGGTCGCGGACCGTGTACCCGAGCATGGCGGTGCGCCCGGGCGCCGCGCCGGTGCCGAACGTGCCGAGGGCGGCGGCCGTCGTCGACGGGTAGGTCGTGACGAGCGGCCGCGCGGCGGCCGCGTCGTTCAGGCGGGGGCGCAGGAACGAGGCGTGCCCGGCGCGCTCGCGCAGGTTGTCCCAGCCGAGCCCGTCGACGAGGACGACGCACGCGCGGGTCGCGGCGGGCAGGCCGAGCCGGGCGGTCGCTGCCACGTCCGCGCCGGGGCCCTCGCCGAGCGCCCCGAGGACGCCCGGCAGCACCGCGTCGAGGCCCGCCGCGCCGTACGCGGGGGCGACGAACGCCGGGGGGTCGGCCGAGGCGTCGGACGGGTCGCTCGCGGGCGCCGAGGCAGCCGCGAGCGCCGCGACGAGGTCCGCCATCAGCGGGCGGTCGCGGCGGACAGGACGCGCGCGAACCGGGCGGCCCGCTGCACGGCCTTGGCGCCGTCGGCCTCGGCGCTGACCCGGACGACGAGGTCGTCGGGGACGAGCTGGCCGGTCAGGCCGTGGTCGGCCTCGCAGGTCGGGTCGGCGCAGGTGGCGGGTTCGAGGTCGACGCGCTGGACGGCGCCCCACCCGATCGAGAGGGTGAGCTCGGCGGGCGTCTGGCCGGAGCGGTGGGTGTCGGGGCGCGCGACGACGTGGGTGAGCGCGACCGAGCGGACGGCGCTGAGCGGGACGGCCTCGGAGGTCGCGACCGCGCTCGCGGCGGGGTGCTCGGAGTCGGCGGGGTGGTCGTCGACGTGGACGGTGACGAACCGGGTCGTGGTGAGCGCGAGGACGGTGACGTGGCGGCGGATCTCCTCGCCGTCGAACGTGGTCTCGGCATGCACGAGGTGGGCGACGACGTCCTCGTCGGCGACCGCGACGTCCACGACGTCGTCGACGAGCTGAGGGTAGTAGCCGGCCCGGACGAGCTGGGCGGTGAGGTCGGCGCGGGCTGAGGTGGCGGGCTGCGGCACGCCGTCATTCTCGCACCACACGCGCCGCCCTCACCGAAGGAGGCCCCCGCGCGGGGTACCTCGCGAAGCACCCGTCCGCGCGGTCTACCTCGCGAAGCGGTCGTCCGCGCCGTCTACTTCGCGGGGCCGGACAGCCGCGGCAGGGCGCGGCGCAGGGCGTCGACCCGGCGCGGCGGTGCGACGGTCGCCCGCGCGCCGAGGACGGCGAGCCCGCGGGGCTGGGCGACGACGGGCGCGAGCTCGAGGCTCGCGACCTCGGGCAGGTCGTCGGCGAGCACGGAGATCCTCCCGACGAGCTCCTCGAGCGCTCCCACGTCGACGCCGGGCGCCCCGCGGTACCCGAACAGGCGGGGCGCGGCGCGGACGCGGCGGACCATGGTGGCGACGTCGACGTCGGTCAGCGGCGGCACCCCGTAGGCGATGTCCCCGAGGAGGTCGACGGCGTCGCCGGACAGCCCGAACGACACCACGGGCCCGTAGAGCGGGTCCTCGCCGGTGCGGACGACGCACGCGACGCCCGCGTCGGCCATGCGCTGCACCTCGAACGGCGCGCCGGCCTCGGCGAACGCGCCCGGGCCGAGCCCGGCGAGGATCGTGGCGCGCAGCGACTCCAGGCCGGCGCGTGCGTCGTCGTCGCCGGTCACGTCGAGGCGCACCCCGCCGAGGTCGGCGCGGTGGCGCAGGGCGGCGCTCGTCGCCTTGAGCGCGACCGGGTAGCCGAGCTCGCGGGCGGCGGCGACGGCCTCGTCGGCGTCCCGCACGGGGATCGCGGGCCACAGGGTGATGCCGTAGCAGGCGAGCAGGCGGCCGAGGTCGTCGGCGGGCAGCGGGCCCGGGGCGGCGGCCTCGGCGATCTCCCGGGCACGTTCGCGGTCGATGTCGGGGTAGGCGACGTGCCGGCCGTGGTCCTCGGCGCGCCAGCGCGCGTACCGGGCGACGGCGGCCGCGGCCCACACGGCGTCCTCGGGGGTGGAGTAGGCGGGCACGCGGTGCGTGACGCCGTCGGGCGTGGTGAGGGTGAACGCGTCGGTGAGGCCGTGGTACCCGAGCGCGGAGACGAGCGTGGGCCGTCCTGACGACGCGGCCCGCGCGGTGAGCTCCCCGGCGAGCCAGCCCAGGTCCACCCGGACGGTGGGGACGTTGACAGCGACGACGACGTCGCACGCGCCGGGCGCGAAGACCACGTCGAGGGCGGCGCGGATCCGGTCGGGGCTCGCGTCCTCCCGCTCGACCGACGCCCGGCACGCCACCACGAGGCCCGCCGCCTCCGCGGCGTCGGCGACCGACGAGACGAGCGACGGCGAGCTCCCGACGATCCCCACCCGACGCCCCGCGGGGAGCGGCTGGTGCGCGAGGAGCTGGGCGAGGTCCGCCATCTGGTGGGTGTTCTCGGCCCGGATGATGCCGGCCTGCCGCATGATCTCCTCGAGCGCGCGGCGCGGCACCTGCCCGCGGCGCACGGCGTGCCCGGGCGGCGCGAAGTGCCCCGACTGCCCGGCGGCGACCACGACGACGGGCTTCGCTGACGCGAGTCGCCGCGCGATCCGCGAGAACTTGCGCGGGTTGCCGATGGACTCGAGCGACAGGCACGCCACGGCCGTGGCCGGGTCCTCCGACCAGAACTGCATCATGTCGTTGCCCGACACGTCGGCGCGGTTCCCCGAGGACAGGAACGTCGAGACCCCCAGGCCGCGGCGCCGCACCGTGGCGAGCAGCGTCACGGCCGTCGGCGCCGACTGGCAGAACAGGCCCACGCTGCCCTCGGGCGGCGGGTCGGTCGCGAGGGAGACGTCGATCCGGTTCCCCGCCGTACGGCGCAGCAGCCCGTACGACGCCGGCCCGATCACCCGCATCCCGGCCGTGCGGGCGCGGCGCACCAGCTCGAGCTGGCGGGCCAGCCCGTCCGGCCCGACCTCCGCGAACGAGCCCGACAGCACGATCAGCCCGCGCACCCCCCGGCGCGCCAGGGCCGGGACGATCGCCAGCACCTGCCCCGGCGCGAGCGCGAGCACCGCCAGGTCGTACGGGCCGGTCGCCGTGTCGAGGCGGTCGTGGAACGCGACCCCGGGCAGCGCCTCCCCCGGCTCGCGACCCGTCCCCACGACGTCGAACGTGGCGTCGCCCGGTCCCGCGAGCGCCCCGTCGACGACGGCGTCCGCCATCCGGCGCTCGACGGCGTCCGCGGGCAGGTCGGGCGACGTGACGACGAGCACGGCGTGCGCGTCGAGGAGGGTCTGCATGGACCGGGCCTCGGCGCGCCGCTCACGGTCGGCCATGACCTCGCGGGACCGTTCGGTGGGGTCGAGGTCGACGCTCACGGACACGACGCCGTCGTCGACGTGCTGGGACACCTCGTAGCCGGCCTCGCGGAAGACGGCGAGCATGCGCCCGTTCTGGGGCAGGACGTCGGCGGTGAAGCGCTCGACGCCGCGCTCGCGGGCGGCGGCGGCGATGTGCTCGAGGAGCACGGACGCGAGGCCCCGGCCCTGGTGGGCGTCGGCGATGTTGAACGCGACCTCGGCCTCGTGCGGCCCGGTGCGGTCGAACCGGGCGACGCCGATGATCTCCTCGCCGAGCGGGTTGTCGTCCGCGGCGGTGCCCTCGGCGTCGGTGCCGTCGGCAGGGGTCGTCGTCGAGGTGGGCGTCGCGGCGACCGCGATGAGCGCGACGCGGTCGCGGTGGTCGACGTGCGTGAACCGGCGCAGGTCCCGGTCCGAGAGCCGTTCCATCGCGGCGAAGAACCGCAGGTACACGGACCGTTGCGACTGGCCGACGTGGAACCGCTGCAGGGCGTCGGCGTCGGAGGGGCGGATGGGGCGCACGTGCGCGGTCGAGCCGTCACGCAGGACGACGTCGGCCTCCCACTCCTCGGGGTAGGGCGGGGCGGAGGGCTCGCTCACACCCGCAGCCTAGATCGTGGGGCACGACGGCGCCGGGGAGCACGGGCCGCGCGGCGGTCTGCCACGATGGGGGCGGACCGTCCCCTCCCGAGCAAGGTGCCGCATGATCGAGATCCTCACCCCCGCCGAGCTGGACCGCGCCCGGGACACCGGCGCGCTGGTGGCGAACATCCTCGCCACGGTGCGCGAGCGGTGCGCCGTCGGCACGAACCTCCTCGAGATCGACCGCTGGACCCGGGAGATGATCGAGGGCGCCGGGGCGGTCTCGAGCTACGTGGACTACGCGCCGTCGTTCGGGAGCGGGCCGTTCGGCCACTACATCTGCACGTCCGTCAACGACGCCGTCCTGCACGGGCTGCCCCACGACTACGCCCTCGCCGACGGCGACCTCCTCACCCTCGACCTGGCCGTGTCGCTGCGCGGGATCGTGGCGGACTCGGCGATCAGCTTCGTCGTCGGGCCCACGCAGCCGCCCGCGAGCCTCGCCCTGATCCGCGCGACGGAGGAGGCGCTGGCCGCGGGCATCGCGGCCGCCCGGCCGGGCGCGCGCGTCGGCGACCTGTCCCACGCGATCGGCACCGTCCTGACGGCGGCCGGGTATCCGGTGAACACGGAGTTCGGCGGGCACGGCGTCGGGTCGACGATGCACCAGGACCCGCACGTGGTGAACATCGGCCGCCCGGGCCGCGGGTACGTGCTGCGGCCGGGCCTGCTGCTCGCGCTCGAGCCCTGGGTCATGGCCGACACCGACGAGCTCGCCGTCGACGCGGACGGCTGGACCCTGCGCAGCGCCACCGGCGCCCTGACCGCGCACAGCGAGCACACGGTCGCCATCACCGAGGACGGCGCGGAGATCCTCACGCTGCGGCGGTAGCCCCGGCCGCGCGCCGTGGGCGGCGGCGTGGGCGGCGTGCGGGACAATGGCGCCCATGGCCCGTTCGTCCCGCCCCGGCTCTCGCAGTTCCGGCACAGGCACACCCGACCCCTCCGAGCCGTACGTGGAGAAGATCGTCGACATCGACGTCTCCGCGGAGATGGAGGGCTCCTACCTCGAGTACGCGTACTCGGTCATCTACTCCCGGGCCCTGCCCGACGCGCGCGACGGCCTCAAGCCCGTGCAGCGCCGCATCCTGTTCCAGATGTCCGAGATGGGCCTGCGCCCCGACCGCCCGTACGTGAAGTCGGCGCGCGTCGTCGGCGACGTGATGGGCAAGCTGCACCCGCACGGCGACACCGCGATCTACGACGCGCTCGTCCGTCTCGCACAGAGCTTCGCCCTGCGTCTGCCGCTCGTCGACGGGCACGGGAACTTCGGCTCGCTCGACGACGGCCCCGCCGCCCCCCGGTACACGGAGGCGCGCCCCGCTCCCCCGGCGAGTGCGATGACGGCGGGTCTCGACGAGGACGAGGTCGACTTCGTCCCCAACTACGACAACAAGCTCATGCAGCCCGAGGTGCTGCCCGCCGCGATCCCGAACCTGCTGGTCAACGGGGCGAGCGGCATCGCGGTCGGGATGGCGACGAACATGGCGCCCCACAACCTCGTCGAGGTCGTGGCGGCCGCCCAGCACCTGGTCGCGCACCCGGACGCGGACCTCGAGGCGCTCATGCGGTTCGTGCCCGGCCCGGACCTGCCGACGGGCGGCAAGATCGTCGGGCTCGAGGGGGTCCGCGACGCGTACCGCACGGGCCGCGGGTCCTTCAAGACCCGCGCGACCGCGAAGGTCGAGTCCCTGACCCCGCGCCGGCGCGGGATCGTCGTGACCGAGCTCCCGTACATGGTCGGGCCCGAGCGCGTGATCGAGAAGGTCCGCGAGGGCGTCCAGGCCAAGAAGCTCCAGGGCATCTCCGCGATCACCGACCTCACGGACCGCGAGCACGGGCTGCGGCTCGTGATCGAGGTCAAGACGGGCTTCAACCCGGACGCCGTGCTCGAGCAGCTCTACCGGCACACGCCGATGGAGGACTCGTTCGGCATCAACAACGTCACCCTCGTCGAGGGGCAGCCGCGCACCCTCGGCCTGCGCGAGCTGCTGACCGTGTGGGTGGACCACCGCATCGACGTGGTGCGCCGCCGCTCGCAGTACCGCCTCGCCAAACGCCGCGACCGCCTGCACCTGGTCGAGGGCCTGCTGCTCGCCATCGTCGACATCGACGAGGTCATCGAGGTGATCCGCTCCTCCGAGGACGCCGGGATCGCCCGCACGCGGCTCATGGAGGTGTTCGACCTCTCCGAGGCGCAGGCCACGTACATCCTCGACCTGCAGCTGCGGCGCCTGACGAAGTTCAGCCGCATCGAGCTCGAGAAGGAGCAGGACGAGCTCAAGCGCGAGATCGACGAGCTCGAGGCGATCCTCGCCGACGAACAGCGCCTGCGCGGCGTCGTCAGCGACGAGATGGGCGAGGTCGCCCGCCTGTACGGGACGCCGCGGCGCACCATCCTGCTGGACTCCGCCGGGGCCGGGGTGAGCGGCGCGACCGGCGTCGCGCCCGCCCTGACCACGGCGCGCGGGGCCAAGGCGCCCGCGCTCAGCCTCGAGGTCGCCGACACCGCATGCCACGTGCTGCTGTCGGCCACGGGCCTGCTGGCCCGCACGTCCGACGACGCCGCCCCCGCCCGCGAGGGCGCGCGCCACGCGCACGACGTCATCCGGTCGGTGGTCGCCGCCACCGCCCGGGCCGACGTCGGGGTCGTGACGAACCGGGGCCGCGTGGTGCGCGTGTCGGTGCTCGACCTGCCCGCGCTCCCGCCCAGCCACGGCGCGCCCAGCCTGTCCGGCGGCGTGCCCGTGAGCGAGGTCGCGGCGCTCGAGTCGGGCGAGAAGGTGCTCGCCCTCGTCTCGCTCGCGCCCGACGCGCCGACGCTCGCGCTGGGCACCAAGGCCGGCGTCGTCAAGCGGGTCGCGAAGGGCGACGTCCCGGCCAAGGACGCGTTCGACGTGATCGGCCTCAAGGACGGCGACGAGCTCGTCGGCGCGGCGGCCGTCGGTGACGACGACGAGCTCGTGTTCGTGTCGTCCGACGCGTCGCTGCTGCACTTCGGGGCCTCGGCGGTGCGGCCCCAGGGCCGGGCGGGCGGCGGCATGGCGGGCATCAAGCTCACTGCCGGCGCCGAGGTCGTGTTCTTCGGGACCGTGGCGGCGCACGTGCGCGACGGCGACGGCAGCAGCGAGGGGCTCGCGGGCGCCGTCGTCGTGACGGTCGCCGGGTCCTCGGACGCGCTGCCCGGCACGCAGGCGGGCTCCGCGAAGGTCACCCCGTTCGAGCTCTACCCCGGCAAGGGGCGCGCGACCGGCGGCGTCCGCGCGCAGCGGTTCCTGCGCGGCGAGGACGCGCTCGTCCTCGCCTGGGTCGGCGCGGCCCCCGCCCGCGCGCTCGGGTCCGGCGGGCAGCCGCTCGACCTGCCCGCGCCCGACGCACGCCGCGACGGCTCGGGCCAGCCCCTCGCCGCCCCCGTGGCTGCGGTCGGCTGACGGCGGCCGGGCGCGGACGAGGAGGAGGCACCCGATGCAGCAGGAGGCACACTGGGGCGAGCTGACGCGGCCGGAGCGCCGCCGTCGCGTCACCCGGACCGTGCTGCACGTCGTCGGGGCGTGGGTGATCACGCTCGCCGCGTACGCGGCCCTGCCGCTCGACGGCAGCGCACGCTCGGCCGTCCGGCTGGGCGTGGCCCTGATCCTCGTCGCGCTGCTCGTCGTGTGGGAGGTCTGGCGCATCCTCGGCGCCGGGATTCCGGCCCTGCGCGCGATCCAGGCCCTCGGCACCATCGCCGTCGTGTTCCTGGCGACGTTCGCGTCCGCGTACCTCGCGATGTCGCACGCCGACCCGTCCCGCTTCGACGTCCCGCTCGACCACGTGAGCGCGTTCTACTTCACGACGACCGTGTTCGCCACGGTCGGGTTCGGCGACATCACCCCGCACGACCACCTCGGCCAGATCGTCGTGACCGTCCAGATGCTCCTCGACCTCGTCCTCATCGGCCTCGTGGTTCGGGTGCTCATCGCGGCCGCGCGGATGGGCCATCAGCGGCGCGGCGACCCGATCGGCCGGGGGCCGGACGCGCCGTGACCGCCCGTGCCCGGTGCGGTCACAGCCGCCCACCACGGATTCCCCCAACCGCCAGCGCCGCACGTCGAACCGCCACGATCCGATGCCCGGCGACGTCGTCGACAACGGTTCCTGGCGGTTCGGCATGCGCCGGGCGGGCGGTCAGCCCGCGAGCGCCCCGGATGCGACGACGCCCCCGCCGGCGACGGCTACGAACCGCTCGGGCCGCACCGCGACGATCACGCGCACGGACGCGTCGGGGATCGGGTACTCGTTCCCGTAGCGGACCTGGAGGGAGTGGTAGAACGACGCCTCGGCGTCGTCGGGGGTGATGGACTCGACGGTGCCGCGCAGCTCGAGGAACCGGTACTCGTCGTCCGGGTCCGCGATGGAGAGCGCGACCCGGGGCTCCTGCTCGAGGTTCTTGAACTTCTGGCGGGTCGAGGTGTGGGTGAAGCGGACGAGCTCGCCGTCCCAGGAGAACCACATGACGCTCGACTGGGGCGAGCCGTCGGGGCGGATGGTCGCGAGGTGCGCGAACAGGGGGCGGTCGAGGAGGTCCGCGTGCGACGCGGGCAGCGTGGTGGGCATGGCGCCACGATAGGTGCCCGGGCGCCCGTTCACCCGCCGGGCGCCGTCGTCTAGCGTGGCCGGATGACGTCGACGCGGGTGACGCAGGTCGGGCAGGTCAGGCAGGTCCAGGTCACGTTCGACTGCGCGGACCCGGTGCGGGTCGCCCGGTTCTGGTGCGAGGTGCTCGGCTACGTGCTGCCCGCACCGCCCGAGGGCTTCGACGACTGGGGCGCGTACGAGCGCGCGGCCGCGCCGGACGACCCCGACGTGTGGGCCTCCTGCCAGGACCCGGACGGCGTCGGCCCGCGGCTGTTCTTCCAGCGCGTCCCCGAGGGCAAGGTCGTGAAGAACCGGGTGCACCTGGACGTGCGGGTCGCGACCGGGCTCGTCGGCGACGAGCGCCTCGCGGCACTGAACGCCGAGGGCGACCGGCTGGAGGCGCTGGGCGCGAGCCGGTTCCAGCTCCTGGTCGCCGACGAGGAGAACGAGTCCTGCCTCGTGATGCAGGACGTCGAGGGCAACGAGTTCTGCCTGGACTGAGAGCAGGGGTTTCGTCGGACCTCAGCCGTCCGGGTCGAGCGCCCCCAGGGCTTCGAGCACCGTGCGGACGGTATTCGCTGCGTCGTCCGCGCTGACCGTCAGCACGCACTGGTGCGCCAAGCTGGTTCGCCAGGTCTCCGCGCTCGCAACGCCCGCCCGGATCGGTGACCGAGCTGCAACCTCCTCGAGAAGCCGAGAGCCGTTCGAGAGTGGCCCGTCGTCGAACGGATCTCGGCTTCTCGACGACGGGCGTGCGACGGGGAGGCGGTCGCAGATCCCGCTCCGGAAGCCCGCGACCATGAGCGAGCTGCCGCGGCGGCTTTGTCGGGCTCGAAGTCCGCCACAGCCCCGGTCTAAGGCGTCGCCGGCAGGTGCACGACGACGCGCAGCCCGCCGCCGGGTCGCGGCGCCAGCGCGAGGGTCCCGCCGTGCGCGCGCGTGATGCTCTTGACGATCGCGAGCCCCAGGCCGACCCCCTCGTGGTCGGTGCGCACGCGGTCGCTCCCCCGCCGGAACCGCTCGGTGAGGCCGCCGACGAGCGCCGGGTCGAGCTCGGCGCCCGTGTTCTCGACGGTGAGGGTGACGCTCGCGGCGTCGGCCCGCGCCGTCGTGACGCGGACCGTGCCGCCGGCGCGCAGGTTGTGGACGATCGCGTTGTGCACGAGGTTCGTCGTGAGCTGCAGCAGCAGCGCGGGCGAGCCGAGCACCGGGGCCGCGACGCCGTCGGCCGCGAGCGCCACGCCCCGGCGCTCGGCGAGCGGCAGCAGCGTCTCGGTGGCCTCCTCGGCGAGCAGCGACAGGTCGACCCGCTCGCGCTCGAACTCCCCCTGGTCCGCGCGGCTGAGCAGCAGCAGGGCCTCGGTCAGGTCGATGGCGCGGGTGTTCACGACGCGCAGCCGCGCGAGGAGCGCGTCGGCGTCGCGGTCGGGGTCGTTCGCGGCGACGTCGAGCAGGGTCTGGGTGATCGCGAGCGGGGTGCGCAGCTCGTGGGACGCGTTGGCGGCGAACCGCTGCTGCTCGGCGACGAGCGCCTCGAGGCGCGCGAGCATCGAGTCGAAGCCGTCGGCGAGCTCACGGAACTCGTCGTCGCGGCCGGGCAGGCGGATCCGGTAGGACAGCGACCCGTCCGCGGCCCGGCGCGTCGCGTCGGTGATCCGCGCCAGCGGGGCCAGCACGCGGCCCGCGAGGAGCCAGCCGCCGGCCAGCCCGACGACGAGCAGCAGGAGCAGCATCAGCGCTGCCTTCGGGGCGAACGCGGCCCACAGGTCCGACCGGCCCGGGATGAACAGCGAGCCCGGGCGCAGGTTGCCGCTCGGCAGGGTGCGCGGGACCACCACCGCCTGGTCCGGGACGTAGCGCAGCAGGAACACCAGGACGACGGCGATCAGCCCCGCCCCGGCGACGATGAGGAAGCCCGCGTAGCTGAGGGTGAGCTTCCACCTGACACTGAGACCCGGCCGGCGGCGCGCGCTCACGGCCGCTCCCCCGGCCCGGCGTCGATCCGGTACCCGACGCCCGGCACGGTCGCGATGAGCCACGGCTCCCCGAGCCGCTTGCGCAGCGCGGAGACGGTGATGCGGACGGCGTTGGTGAACGGGTCGGCGTTCTCGTCCCACGCCCGCTCCAGCAGCTCCTCGGCGCTCACGACGCCGCCCCCGGAGCCCACCAGCACCTCCAGCACCGCGAACTGCTTGCGCGTGAGCGCGACGTACCGGCCGTCGCGGTAGACCTCACGCCGGAACGGGTCGAGCCGCAGCCCCGCGAGCTCCAGCACGGGCGGGCGGTGGTGCGCCCGCCGGCGGTCCAGCGCGCGGAGCCGCAGCACCAGCTCGCGCAGCTCGAACGGCTTGGTCAGGTAGTCGTCGGCGCCGAGCTCGAACCCGGACTCCTTGTCGTCGAGCCGGTCCGCGGCCGTGAGCATGAGGATCGGCATCCCGCTGCCCGACGCGACGATGCGCCGCGCGACCTCGTCGCCCGACGGGCCGGGGATGTCCCGGTCGAGCACCGCGATGTCGTACGCGTTGACCGCCAGCAGCTCGAGGGCCGTGTCGCCGTCCCCCGCGACGTCGGACGCGATCGCCTCCAGCCGCAGACCGTCGCGGACGGCCTCGGCCAGCAGGGGCTCGTCCTCGACGATCAGCACGCGCATGGGCACCATGCTCCCGGTCCCGACCTATCGCGCGCATATCGAAAAGCGCTTACGCCCCGGCAACGCGCGGGTGCCTTGACTGGTCGCATGCCTTTCGTCATCTCTCCAGCACCCCGACGACGGCGCGCCCTCGCTCTCCTGGTGACCTGCGCCGTCGGCGGGGCCGGGCTGGGCGGGGTGGCCGCGTACCGGCACGCTGAGGCCGGTCCCCAGCCCCGCGCCGTCGCCACCTCCCCGGCCGAGACCGCCGCGCCCGCGGCGGCGACCACCGAGCGCGAACCGGCTCCGCGCGACGCGGACGAGAAGCCGGCCGGTTCCGGCGGCGTCGTGACGGTCTTCAGCGACGACCCGACCGTCAGCCACCTCGACCCCGCGCTGCTCGCCGCCCTGCGCACGGCCGCGACCGACGCCGCCGACGCGCGCGGGATCCGGTTCGTCGTCAACAGCGGATGGCGCTCCGCGGCCGACCAGGCGGACCTGCTCGACGACGCCATCGCGAAGTACGGCTCGAAGGCCGCGGCGGAGCGGTGGGTCGCGACGCCCGGCACGTCCGAGCACGTCAAGGGCGAGGCCGTCGACCTCGGGCCCATGAAGGCCACCGACTGGCTCGCGCAGCACGGCGCCGCGTACGGGCTGTGCCAGGTCTACGCCAACGAGTCGTGGCACTACGAGCTGCGGCCGAGCGCCGCTCGCGACGGCTGCCCCGCGATGTACGCGGACCCGACGCAGGACCCGAGGATGCAGCGGTGACCCCCGGAGTCGTCGTCGCGGGCACCGCAGCGCGCGCACCGGCCCGGACGCGGCCGCTGCTGGCCGCGCTGTTCGCCGCGTACCTGGTGCTGCTGGTGTGGCTGGTGCTGTGGAAGCTCGACGTGCCGTGGGTGGGCTCCGGCGCGCGGCGGACTATGAAGCTCGTGCCGTTCGTGGCGACGGCCGAGAACGGGGCGAGTCAGCCGTCGGAGGTGCTGGGGAACGTGCTGGCGTTCGTGCCGTTCGGCGTGTACCTCGCCCTGCTGCTGCCCCGGCGGCCGTGGTGGCGGACGTGGGCGCGGGCGGTCGGCCTCGTCGCGCTGACGAGCGCCGGGCTCGAGGTCGCGCAATACGTCCTGGCCGTCGGGAGCACGGACGTGTCCGACCTGATCGCGAACACCGCCGGCGGCGTGGCGGGGCTCGTGGCGGTCGCGCTTGCCCGGCCGGTGCTGCGCCGGCGGACGGCCGCCGTGCTCACCGCGGCGTGCGCCGTCGGGACGGTGGTGGCGCTGCTCGCGACCGCCGCGTTCGTCACCTCGCCCGTGCGCTACGGGTCCGCGCCCGACGGCGGCGGGCAGCACCGGCTGGTCGACCGCCCGCCGCTGGACGCGCCGGGGTGAGGTGGGGCGCCGGCCGGCTCAGGCGTGCCGGTCCGTCCTGCGGTCGTGCCATGTCGTGACGGCGAGCGACGCGAAGTAGAGCACGCAGATGGGCACGGCCACGGCGACCATGGTCAGCGCGTCCGGGGTCGGCGTCATGACGGCGGCGAACACGAACGCGAGGAGGACCGCCCAGCGCCACGCCCGGGCGAGGGGCTCGTGGCGCACGACCCCGGCGAGGTTGAGCGCGACCAGCACCGCGGGCGCCACGAACGCGACCCCGAAGGCCAGCACCAGCCGCATCACGAAACTCAGGTAGTCCTGGGCGTTGACGAGCTGGGACGCCCCGTCGGGGACGAACGAGGCCAGGACGTCCACGGCGTGCGGGAGGATCCACCAGGCCAGGCCACCGCCGAAGAGGAACAGCGGCACCGAGGCGGCGAGGAACCCGACGGTGTACCGCTTCTCGCGCCCGGTCAGGCCCGGGACGACGAAGGCCCAGCCCTGGTACAGCCACCACGGGCAGGTGACCAGCACGGCGAGGAACAGCGAGACCTTGATCCGGACGTCCAGGGGCGCGCCGAGCGACGCGAAGTTCAGCGCGATCTCCTTGCCCTGCGCTGTGGCCGCCAGGCTGAGCGGGCGCATCAGCAGCGCGAGCAGGGGGTCGTAGAGCACCCAGCCCGCCACCGCGCCGACCGCCAGGCCGCCGGCGACGAGGAACGCTCGCACCCGCAGCTCGGCCAGGTGGGCGCGGAGGGACATCCGCCCCCGGCCGTCGCGCCCCGTGACGCCCGGCGCGGCGTCGGAGGTCAGCGTCGCCACTCAGGCCGCCTCGGCCCGGCCGGCGGGCAGGTCACCGGGCACGTCACCGGACGGGCGCCCCGCCGCGGCGGGGGCCGCGACGGGGTCCGGTCCGGGCAGCTCGACCGCGCCCGGCGGCAGCCGCACGACGACGTCCTCCACCGAGGCGGCAGGCCGGCGGACGCCACCGGGCAGGAGGTCCTCGAGAAGCGCCTCGCGGACGATCGACCGCGGGTCGTACCGGCGCGGGTCGAGTTGCGCCCAGTCGACGCCCGCACCCTCGGGCCCGAGCTCGTCGGTGACGCGGTCCCGGGCCTGGACGACCCACGTCCTGGCCGTCCGGGCGAAGGCGGTGACCTGCTTGACGTACTCCGGCAGCCGTTCGGGTCCGATGAGGACGGCGGCGAGGACCGCGATGACGAGGAGCTCGCCGCCGTTGATGTCCAGCATGGCTTCGGCGCCCCTGCTCGTCAGGCCTGGGACGTCACGACGGGCGCCGGTTCCGCCACCCCGGCCGGGACGGTGGCGGGCGCCTGCTCGGACTCGCCGGTGAGCTCCTTGACCTCGCTCTTGAAGATCTTGAGCGACTGCCCGACGCTCCGCGCCAGGTCGGGCAGGCGCTGCGCCCCGAACACGAGCAGGACGACGGCGACGAGGACGATGATGTGCCACGGCTTGAGCATGCCCATTGCGGTACTCCCTTGGTCTCACGGTGGACGCAGACGAGCTGCGCTGGGGGTGGTGCCCGGCCGCGCGGGCGGCCGGGCACCGGCTCCTGTCAGACGGTCGCGACGGCCTTCTCGTGCAGGGACTGCACGGCGTAGCGCGCGGCCCAGAACGCCCCGTGCTGCCACGCCGAGATCTCGGACATCCAGTCGCCCGCGAAGTACACGTTGCCCGCGCCCTCCTGGAGCTTCTGGAAGTAGGGGGAGCTCAGGTTCGGGTACGCCCACGCCCCCTGGATGTGGGGCACCTTGTGCCATGCGATCGAGAACGAGTGCTCCAGCTCGGTCCGGTACTTGTCGCCGTGGATCTTCACGCCCTGCGCGACGGCGCGCGCCTCGCGGTCCTTCGGGGACAGCGCCCCGTAGGTGCTGGCGGCCGTACCGGTGTTGTAGTAGCCGATGATGAGGCCCTTGCGCTCCCCGTAGCCGTAGGACGGGTACCAGATGTGCTGGAGGTCCATGTCGGTCTCCGTGATGCCGCCGTAGATGTGGTGGTCGGTCTCCCACCAGCGCGACGCGTACTGCAGCCCGATCTTCCCCACCGGGCTCCCCTTGGCGAACTCGCCGAGGCCGGTGTCGATGTCCGCGCCCCAGTTGTTCGTGAACGTGCGCGCGACGTGGGCGGGCGACGCGACGACGGCGAAGTCGGCCGCGAGCTGGTAGCTCCTGCCGCGCTTGTCCTGGTAGGTGACCTTGACGCCGTCGGACGTGTTCTCGACCCCCGTGACCGGGGAGTTGAAGAACACGTTGTGCGCGCCGATCGCCCGCACGAAGTACTGGTACGTCGTGTCCATGCCACCGATCGGCTGGAACATCAGCATCGCCTGTTCCCAGCTGTTCTCGAACTCGAAGTAGTTGCCGAACCGGCTCGCCAGCGTCTGCGACATGTCCGGGCGGGTCGGGGGCAGCTCGGTCCCTTCGACGTTCCACGCGCTCGGGTACTGGGAGTAGCCGCGGTCCGAGTGCGTGGGCGCGTCCCAGTACTTCCCGTCCTTGAGCGACCCGAGGGAGCTGAGGAAGGACTTGAGGTTGACCTTGTCCTCTTCCGTCAGCTTCCCGTCGAGCGCGCCCTGGTCCGCGGCGTACGTGAGCAGCTCCCCGACCGTGCCGTAGAAGTCCGCCTTCGCGGTCCGGTACTTGGTCGGGTTGCCCGGGGTCGAGCCGCGCTTCTCGTTGTAGAGGTAGGCCTCGGCGCTGGCGTTCGTCATCACCTGGTACGGGACGCCGAGCTCGCGGTAGTACTCCATCGTGACCATCCACTGCGCGACCCGGCCGGCACCGCAGTTCATGTAGACGCCGTCGTCCCACCGGGCCACCTGGGTGACGCCGTCGAGGTCGGTCTCCTTGTCCCCGGGGCGCATGGTGAGCGTGCGGCCGCCGGGGCGGTGGCGCGCCTCGAGCACCGTGACCTTGTACCCGGCCTTCTGCAGCTCGTACGCCGAGCACAGGCCGGCGGGGCCCGCCCCGACGACGATGACGTGCTTGGTGTTCTTCTTGCCCTTGGCGCTGAAGTCGGCGCGGCTCGGCGGGCTCCACCTCCAGTCCTGCTTGTGCGCCAGACCACCCGGGCCGTACCCCTGGGCGGCCGCGGTGGGCGCCAGACCGATGGCGCCCATGGCCCCCAGCATCACGCCGGCGGAGGAACCGACGCCGACGGCTTGAAGGAACCCGCGGCGGGAGACGCCGCCCGTGGCCTTCTCGTCCAGGAGATCCAGCTTGTCAGCCATGTGCCCTACCTCTCGGTGATGGACGTGCCCGGCGCCTGCCTGGTGCGGGGACCGGTCAAGACACCGCCACGCTAGGCAGCGCAGGTCAACTCGGTGATTCGGCCCTATTTCGGACTTGTGACACTTCGGCAAGTTGCGTCGCAGGACGTCCGGACGCGCGGCGCCTGCGCCCGTTACTCGCGACGCTCCCCCTCGGTCGGCGACGGGCGCGATGTGCGGGCTCCCTCGCTCACGGGCTACCGAACCTCGAGCACGACGTCGTGGGCCTCAGCAGGTTCGCTGGCTGACCGGAAGATCAGGGCAGGGTGTCCTCGACCAGATGCGGGCGCTTCTCGTAGACGTTCAGGTGCACGGTGGGACTCGTCGTGTGCGCCTCACCGGGAATGTCGGTCCACGTGTCAGGGTCATTCGGGTCACCGGGAAGCCCCTCGATCCGAAACCGCCCCGTCCACGTCGTCGACAGGTCCAGCGTCGCCGGACCCGCGTGCGTGTACGTGTGCGTCACCGTCTGATCGGGGTACGGCTTCCCCGGGTCCGTGGTCGTCACCGAGGAGCCCTCATCGCCCCCGTCGGACCCGTACGACCACGTGAAGCTCGTCGGGACTGCCTGCACCTCGACCGGGATCGCCTGGTCGCCCTTACCGAGCTTGATGTTGAACGTCTCGGCACCTTGGTCGGTGTAGGTCACCGTGAACATGTTGATCAGCACCTGCCCACCGCCGGGCTGCACATGGACTGGCGACGGTTTGACCGTGAGCGATTTGAACGCCTTCGTCACGTCCGCCTTGAGGTCAGCTGGCGTCAAGCACAGGCCTGACTCGAGGTACGTCCAGGGGGACCAATCCCCCGGCTGACCGTCCTCCACCTCACGGGTCGACATGAACAACGGGTCCAACGGGATCGCGTTCTTGGGGCAGTCAGCCGCCTCGACCACGTCCGTCAGCCATTGGCAGCCCGCCACGTCCCCGTTGTCGTGGTCGTGACACAACACCGCCGGCAGACGCTCGTACCGGCGCGTCGCGATCCCGTTGACAGACGACGTGGGGTCGTACGCGATCTCACCGCCGAGGTAGCGGTTGAAGTCGAACTGCTGATCGTGCCCGCTGGCCCCCACGCCCCCGAACGGCGGGTCCGCAGCTGCCACGCGGGCAGGGATGGTGGTCCACGCGAGTGCGAGCAGCACCACGGCTGCGGTGATTCGCGGTAGGGCCACACGAATCAACGGGTCACGCCCTCGAGGATCCTCCAGCCCTTCTTGCTGCGCATCACCTCAAGCGACAAGGTGTTGCGTGACGCTGGCTCCGAGTAGACGATCTTGCCGGAGCCATTCTGGATCTTGAAAGCCTTCTGCTTCACTTCGAGATCGAATGCGTATGCGCCGTAGAGGCTGTCATAGTCGTAGCGCTTCGTCACGCGGTATGAGAGGTCTCCGCCGACGTAGGCGAGACCGTGCTTCTTGACGTAAACCGCCTGCTTGCGGCGGTTCGAGCAGTAGCCACACTTTGATTCGACGATAAGGCTATCGAACTCGCTGATGTCACCCGTCGTCTGGACGTATTTGTCCATAGAGAGGAAGTAGAGCGCGGTCTTCTCGGCGCCTTCGCGCGTGTTCGCGTTCATCCCCGCCGGCCGCTTGGGCGCCCCAGAGGTCGCGGCAGCAGTCTTCGTCGGCGTCGGGGTGGCGCTCGGCGTCACCGCCGGCGTGCTCACGGAAGGCGACGGCGTGACTGCACCCTGCGTCGTCGGGCCGGCCTCACCGGAACCACTGGTGCACCCGGCGAGCACTAGCGAACCGGCCACGGCGAGCGTCGCCGCCCCGAGCACGCGGCGGGCACGCCCACGTCCCACGCCCCCGCGCACCCCTACGGGCGCGGGCGGGTCAGACGGTCGGTCGGTCAGGTCGCGGCGGATACCCACGAGTCCCCCTGTTACATGCGTCAACAGAATCAACGCGCCGACCATACCGGGAACCGATACATCCATGGCCAGAAGGCGTCCACCCTGTGGACAACCGGCCAACGCGAGCCCCGCGCGTCGGGCACGCCCCACCGCGCGTCGAGCAAGAGGCAACCGAGCCCACCAAGCGGCCGCGCCCGCTTGCTCGGCGCGCAACCCGCTTGCTCGGCGATCGAGCCGACCACACCGTCCCGCGCCCTGGAACTCCCCCGCCGTGACACACCCCGCGCCCTAGACTCGCCACCATGCTGACCGCTCGCTCCGCCCAGCTCGCCGACGCGCTCCGTTCGAGGGTCGTCGTGGCCGACGGCGCGATGGGGACGATGATCCAGGCGCAGGACCCGTCGCTCGCGGACTACCGGGACCTCGAGGGCTGCAACGAGATCCTCAACGTGTCGCGCCCGGACATCATCCGGTCCGTCCACGAGGCGTACCTGTCTGTGGGCGTGGACGCGATCGAGACGAACACGTTCGGCGCGAACTGGTCGAACCTCGCGGACTACGGCATCGACGACCGCATCACCGAGCTCGCCGAGGCCGGCGCGCGCCTGGCCCGCGAGGCCGCGGACGCGTTCTCCACCCCCGACCGCCCCCGGTTCGTGCTCGGCTCGATGGGCCCGGGCACCAAGCTCCCGAGCCTCGGCCACACCACGTACTCCCACCTCAAGGGCACGTTCGCCCAGCAGGCGGTGGGCCTGGTGCGGGGCGGCGCGGACGCCGTCCTGGTCGAGACGAGCCAGGACCTGCTGCAGGCGAAGGCCGCGGTGAACGGCGCGCGCGAGGCCATGCGCGAGACCGGGCTGCACGTGCCGGTGTTCGTGTCGGTGACGGTCGAGACGACGGGGACCATGCTCATGGGCTCCGAGATCGGCGCGGCGCTCACGGCGCTGCAGGCGCTCGGCGTCGACGCGATCGGACTCAACTGCGCCACCGGCCCCGACCTCATGAGCGAGCACCTGCGGCACCTGTCGCGGCACTCGACCGCGCCCGTGACGTGCATGCCCAACGCCGGGCTCCCCGTCCTCGGGCCCGACGGCGCCAGCTACCCCCTGTCCCCCACCGAGCTCGCCGCCGCGCACACGCAGTTCGCGCGGGAGTTCGGGCTCGGGCTGGTGGGCGGCTGCTGCGGGACGACGCCGGAGCACCTGGGAGCCGTCGTCGACGCCGTGGGCGGGCAGTCCATCACCGTGCGCGACCCGAAGCCCGAGAACGGCGTCGCGTCCCTGTACTCGCACGTGGACTTCCACCAGGACGCGTCGTTCCTGGCGATCGGCGAGCGGACCAACGCGAACGGGTCGAAGGCGTTCCGCGAGGCGATGCTCGCGGGCGACTGGGACGAGTGCGTCGCGATCGCGCGCGCCCAGACCCGCGACGGCGCGCACCTGCTCGACGTGTGCGTCGACTACGTCGGGCGCGACGGCGTCGACGACGCGCGGGAGGTCGTGTCGCGGCTCGCGAGCGCGTCCACGCTGCCGCTCGTCATCGACTCGACCGAGCCGGCCGTGATCCAGGCGGGCCTGGAGCTGCTGGGCGGGCGCGGCGTCGTGAACTCGGTGAACTTCGAGGACGGCGAGGGCGAGGGTTCCCGGTTCGCCCGGGTCATGCCGGTGGTGAAGGAGCACGGCGCGGCCGTCGTCGCGCTGACGATCGACGAGGAGGGCCAGGCCCGGACGACGGAGACGAAGCTCGCGATCGCGTCGCGCCTCATCGACACCCTCACCGGCGAGTGGGGCATGAAGCGCGAGGACATCGTCGTCGACTGCCTGACCTTCCCCATCGCGACCGGGCAGGAGGAGACGCGCCGCGACGGCATCGAGACCATCGAGGCGATCCGCGCGCTGGTGGCGAAGTACCCCGGCGTGCACACGACGCTCGGGGTGTCGAACGTGTCGTTCGGGCTCAACCCGGCCGCGCGCACGGTGCTGAACTCGGTGTTCCTGCACGAGTGCGTGCAGGCGGGGCTGGACTCGGCGATCGTGCACGCCGCGAAGATCCTCCCCCTCAACCAGATCCCCGACGACCAGCGCCAGGCCGCGTACGACCTGGTCTGGGACAAGCGCGAGTACGACGACGCCGGGAACCTCACGCACGACCCGCTCGCCCACCTGCTGGACCTGTTCTCCGGGGTGGACAGCGCTGCGCTGAGGGACGCCCGGGCCGCCGAGCTTGCCGGACTGCCCGTCGGCGAGCGACTCGAGCGGCGGATCATCGACGGCGAGCTCAAGGGGCTTGAGGCCGACCTCGACGAGGCGCGGCTGGTCGAGGGGATGTCGGCGCTCGACATCGTGAACACGCACCTGCTCGAGGGCATGAAGGTCGTCGGCGAGCTGTTCGGCAAGGGCGAGATGCAGCTCCCGTTCGTGCTGCAGTCCGCGGAGGTCATGAAGACGGCGGTCGCGCTGCTCGAGCCGCACATGGAGAAGGTCGAGGGGGTCGACTCATCCAAGGGGTCGATCGTGCTGGCGACCGTCCGCGGCGACGTGCACGACATCGGCAAGAACCTCGTCGACATCATCCTCACGAACAACGGCTACACGGTGCACAACATCGGCATCAAGCAGCCGGTCTCCGCGATCATCGAGGCCGCCGAGGAGCACGACGCCGACGTCATCGGCATGTCCGGGCTGCTCGTGAAGTCGACCGTCGTGATGAAGGAGAACCTCGAGGAGCTGACGTCGCGCGGGCTCGCCAAGCGGTGGCCCGTGCTGCTCGGCGGCGCCGCCCTCACCCGCACGTACGTTGAGGACGACCTTGCCGGCCAGTTCGACGGCGTCGTCCGGTACGCGCGGGACGCGTTCGAGGGGCTGCGGCTCATGGAGCCGCTGGTGCGGGTGGCGCGGGGCGAGTCGGTCGACGCCGTCGGGTTGCCGGCGCTGAAGAAGCGGCGGCACGGCGTGGTGACCGTGACGGAGACGGCCGACGAGGACATGCCGGCGCGGTCCGACGTCGCTCTTGACAACCCGGTGCCCGAGCCGCCGTTCTGGGGGACGCGGATCGTCAAGGGTCTGCAGCTCGCGGACTATGCGGCGTTCCTCGACGAGCGGGCGACGTTCCTCGGGCAGTGGGGCTTGAAGCCCGGGCGTGGCGACGACGGCGCTTCCTATGAGGAGCTGCGCGACACCGAGGGGCGGCCGCGGCTGCGGGCGTGGCTCGACGCGATCCGCGCCGAGGGCATGGTCGACCCGTCCGTGATCTACGGGTACTTCCCCGCGTGGTCCGAGGGCGACGACGTGGTCATCGGACACCACGATGGGCCCGACGGCGGCTCCGGCGGTGAGGTCGGGACCGAGCGGTTGCGGTTCCACTTCCCCCGGCAGCGGCGCGACCGGCATCTGTGCCTGGCCGACTTCATCAAGCCGAGGTCGTGGGTCGAGGAGACCGGGCGGTTCGACGTGCTGCCCGTGCAGCTCGTGACCGTCGGCGACACCGTCGACACGCACACCGCCCGGCTGTTCGCGGCGAACAAGTACCGCGAGTACATGGAGCTCCATGGGCTGTCCGTGCAGCTCACCGAGGCGCTCGCCGAGTTCTGGCACTCACGGGTGCGCGCGGAGCTCGGGTTCGCGGACGAGGAGCCCGACGACGTGGACGGGCTGTTCAAGCTCGACTACCGCGGGGCGCGGTTCTCCCTCGGGTACCCCGCGTGCCCCGACATGGAAGACCGGCACAAGGTCGTCGAGCTCCTGAAGCCCGGTCGCGTCGGGGTCACGCTGTCCGAGGAGCTGCAGTTGCACCCGGAGCAGTCGACGGACGCATTTATCATTCATCACCCAGAAGCCAAATATTACAGCGTCTGACCTTTATGGGGTTCCGAGACTCCGCGTCAGTCTCTGGACAAATTGGCGACCACATCTTGTGGCACGAGGGGCACGGTTTCGGGGACCCCGGCCTGACCCGACGGGACGCGGCTCGATGGCCGTAAGCCATGTCGCGAGCACGCGACGCCGGTCCTCGACGGTGGACGCGGAGTCGAACTCCTCCGCGATGGTCCTCCCGGTGGGAACGAGTTGTCGGCGCAGCGATACTGCAGATGCCGACCGAAGTCGTGTTCGCTCCGCTTTCAGCGAAGAGATTTGGGCAAGCGCTGCGGTCTCCGTGTCTTCACCCTCCGCAGCGAGGAGCGCGGCAGAGGCGGCGGCCAGCGCAGCTTCGAGATCGATGAGAGCAGCGTCAGTCTGGGTGGCGGCCACGAGTTGCTCGACGACGTGAGGCCGGCCGCCCACTTCGCCCAAGAAGCGATCGATGACAGCCTCCTCGAGATCCACGACCCGGACGCCCGTCTGCCCAACGCACTTGCCACCCTCCCGCGCGGGCATCGGATGGTGGTAGTCGACTGCGTCTCGCAGCTTGTGAGTACGTAGGTAGAAGCGCGCACCACAGACGTGGCAACGAACGATTCCTGAAAGGAGACGGTCTTTACGCATGTGCTTTCGAGTGCCCGGCCTGTCAGCCCAGGGAAACATCACGTGCAGTTGCTGAGACTGCTCCACGGTAAGGACGGTTTCTGAGACGAGGATGGGCTCGCCGTCGGCGTCACAGACCGTCTCACCACGCTCGCTCTGACGACCCAACAACGGCTCGCCAGAGATCATCCGGACGAGCACGCTGTGCCCCCAGGCGCCCGTCTCCAACCCGGACGGGTCCCCGCCTGCGATGAGCGCCTTACGCACGGCAGAATTCGGCGAGGGTACCCCGCGGCCCGTGAGATCGCCGGCCGCGATCCATGGGCTCTCCCCCGCGATCAGGCGCGCGCCGATCTCGTGCACGATCTTCACTTCCCGAGCCTCCTGGACGAGCCTCTTGCCACCAGGGGCTTGGATCGGTCGGTACCCGTAGGGAACTCGTCCACCACCCCATAGCCCGGCCCGGAGCCGTACCGCGCGGTCCGACTTGATTCGGAGACTGATGTTGTCCGACTCCATCCGCGCGACCTCGGCCAGCATGCCCGCGACCATGCGCCAGGCGGTGCTGTCGCTTCGCAACCCGTCCTAGAGCGCGACGAAGAGCGTGCCAGGACGTGACCCAAGCGCATCCATCAGTTCGGCGAGGGCGCCGAGCCCTTGCCGCGTGAACCGGTCGAACTTCCAGACCGCGAGCACGTCGGCCCGACCGTCTGCCAGCATCGTGACGGCCTCGGTCGCGTTGGCCCTCGCCAGCCGCCCAGAGATGCCGTCGTCGACGAGGACCCGGACCACGACCCAGCCTTCTCTCGCCGCAAGTGCGCGTAGGTCGTCCTCCTGCCGAGAGATGGACGTCGATGTCTCATCTCCCTCACGGACAGTCGGGCGTAGATGACGGCTCGCTTCGTTGCTCCCCCGACCATCGCCACAGCATGCCCGATTCGCGCGCTTCTGTACACCCCGAAGCCAAGTACTTCTCCGTGTTAAGTATGGGCCCTAGTCAATGCCACCTCTGGCGGCCGTGACCTGCGAAGATACCAGGAAGGCCACGGATCCAGCGCCATGGTTCGCGCGAACTCGAACTCGCCCCTGATCGCTACCGGCGCCCTACCTGAGCGCCCACCTCACGCATCCGTTGGGTCATCGCCCGAGAGTCGCCGCTTCACGCGCTCAGAGTCGAGGTCGGGTACTCCAATCCGTCCTCGGTACTGGCTGTGCTGAACGAGCAGAGCCTCGGAAAACGGACTCACGAGGGAAGCTACCGGGCTCATCGCATCGAGAACCTCAGCCGTGACAGCTTGCACGTCCTCCAGATCGAGAACGAGGTCCGGAATGTCACGAAACGCGGGCAAGTAATAAAAACGGCCCTGAGTCGCAGTCAGAACGTGCCTCTCAAGCTCATTCCAGGCAGACTTTGACTTTGAAGCAGACCATTTCTGGAATCTGGGATTCGATCCCAAGTCGTCTGCTTTGGCCAGTAGCGCCAACTCAAACTTGTCTTGAGCAAAGTCGCACGCTGGCGTGAGAATGACCCACCATGTCGCGTCCGGCGCCCGAAGGAGATCCCCTGGTGCGCGGCGAGTCGAAGCCGGCGGGTAGATGTATCGAAGACTCGGGTCCGCGGTCAACGACTGTTCGCTGTCTTCTTCAAGCACCCGAGATAGGCGGCTCAGCAGAACTTGCGCAATTCCCGGAGAGTCAGCGGCCTCGGTATACTCCGCCCAGTTCGGGGCCAGTTCCGTCCACATGTGCTTACGCAGGACAGTAGCCACGTGTTCTTCGATGCCGCTAATCGTGATGGCCGCGCGACTGGCAACTGCAGCCTGGATTGCTGCAGGCAGCTTGTCGGTGTCATCTTTGGTTACAACTGTAACCAACGGAGCCATCTGCTCATGTGCGACCTTTTCCGGGAGCGCCGTCCAGAAAACGACTGGAGCGAAGCGGGCATCCTTGATGTTGAAATACACAGCGTGCCCGGCGGTCTCATCGTCCGGCGACGGGTCAGGGACGTCGCGCCGGACATCGAGCACGACAACGTCGCTATCGCCACGGCTGAACGTAGCGAATCCCTCATCGAAGTCGGTCTCTACCGAAACCTCAACCTCAATTTCATCGCTCTCCTCAAACGCATCCTCGATCTCACGCCGCGCATCTGCCGCCAGGGAAGCCTTGTCCTCAATGATGAGGACTCTGACCTTCTCGCTCACTGCACCCGCCTTCTGAAGGTCGCTTCGAAAGTCGCTCCGTCAAGCGACCCGTCGTCAACAAGAATAAGTTGGCCGTCGTAGATGTCCTCCACGATGTTTCCTACGATACTCAGGCCCAGCCCCACGCCTTCCGGCCTACTAGAGAAGTACGGGTCGAAAATGTGCGCACGAACGCCCTCCGCTACCCCGGGTCCAGAATCGCTCACGACGAGGCTCAATGAAGAGTCGTCGTTGAGCCGAGCGGCAGAAATCACCTTCCGCTCGGTCCCCTTTGGCTGAGTAGAGGTCCAGTAAATGGCGTTCTGGATGAGGTTGATGAGGACCGTCAACAGTTCGGCTTCGTCGAGTTTCACGGCGACTGGGTCGCCCTCTCTAACCAGTTCGACGCCGCGGTCGTCGGCTTCCTGTTGGAGGATTGAGATTGCTTTGTCGATGACGTCGCTAGTGCTGATTTCCTTGGGTCGTCCGCGCTTGCGGCCGCCGAAGGGCTCGATCTGTTTGAAGAGAGAAGAGAGCAGATCGGCCTGGGCCGTGGTGTCCGACATAGCTTTCGCGGCGATTGTGATCTTCTCGCTGTCAGTGAGTTTTGTCTTGTCGAGGTCGCGGGCACCGAACCGCGCAATGTTCTTGAGTCGTGTCACGACGGTTCGACCGTCGTGGAGGACACGATCGATGAGCGCCCCGAGAGTGGCCAGTCGGGAGTATCGCGACAGGACGTTCTGAACCTCGGTTACTCCCTCTTGGATGTCGCGGTTCTTGTCGTCAATGAGTCCGATGAGGCGCTTGTCGCCGGGGTAGTTCTGGGCCAAGGCGGTGCGAATCTCCCCAAGGTCGAAGCGCTCGAATAGGCCTCCCTTGCCCTCACCAGGCTCTTTCTTGGGGTGGCGAGCGGCATAACGCCGCGTCTCAAGCTCAACGAGCGCGGCTTTCACTAGCGTCTGGAGGTCCGAGTAGGCGGTGCCAGCGAGTATGCCCTCACGGTTCGACTGGTCCTTGAGCCCTTCGTTCGTGTCCGCACCAATAAAGACGTGACCGATGATCTGGTTGTTCGACACCCGACGGGTCGGTGTCTGGACGCGTCGCAGGTCGAGCCCTAGCCAGTCATCGCCGCTTTCACCGAATGGCAGGACTCGAAAGCCATCTCGATAGATGCTGACACCGGCAACCTCGCTGAGCGTGTCGCGGAAGCCCTTCAAGTCCTTCGCGCTGGGCGCTGCACTCTCTGCGTCGGTCTCTTGAAGGGTCCGTTGGATGGCCGTCTTGTCTCGGTCCCAGACGCTGATCTCGAAGTCGAAGGGTCCTACATGCGGGGAGCGCTTCTCATCGGTCCACAACTGTTTGATGCCGATATCCTCCTCCAGCGGAGGGTCCTGTTGTGCGTAGCGAAGCGTGGCGGACCCCTGGGCATCCACGGAGCCGGTGAGGCTGTAGTGAGGGGTCTGGAGTTCAGACGATGGATCGATCGGACCAGCGAGGTCTTCTAGGCCCTCCTCGACGTCAACCAGTTCCAGGATCACCTGGAAATCGGGCTCGGCATCTTCTGCGCTCGCGAGGCTTGACACTGTGCCAGGACGGGGCCGTATCAGCCGCGTCAGCGCCGTGCGCAGTTCAAGAAGGTCCTCGCGATCCCACGCACGAGTAAGGCGGTCAATCTGGACCACAGTCCCCCGGCCGTGATGCCAGGTCTCGTTCTCGGCTGCGGAGAAGGTGTCAACCGCTGCGCCGAAGTCAGAGAAGAGGTCGGGTGCTCCGACTTCCCAGGCGACCTCGATCTGATCGAGGTACGCGTCCTCGCGATCGAAATCCGTCCAGTCGATCAGGAGCTTGATCTCGTCGGCATTGGTCATCCGCGTGACGAGCATCATCTCGTGCCCGAGCCGGGCCGCGGCGAGCCGACCGATGCCCTTCTCGCCGAGCACTCGGCGGCCCCCGTCGCTGCGAGGGCGTCGTCTCTTGGTGTCGGTCGCGATGTCGAGCCATGAGCGTTGGAGTGTGGCGACGTCCATGCCGTGGCCGTCATCCCATACCTCGATGCGACCTTTCCTTTCCTCCAGTGGGCCGTGGAAGCGGATGAGAACGACGCTGGCGTCGGCGTCGTAGGAGTTCTTGACCAGTTCGATCAGGGCGACCTTGTCGCTGCTGATCAGGTCGCTGCCGATTGTCCGGAGCAGCCGCGCCTTGGGACGGAGCGCGCCTCTGCCCGATGGCTCATGGCTCGCGGTCCGCCGGACATCGGCGCTCATGAGACTCGCTCTCCCCTGGACTCCGCTGGGTGTGGAGCGGCGGGGTCGAGGATTCGGGCGCTCGCCTCGGAGACAGTTATCGCACGGATTGCGCACATCCTCAATGCAGCTTCGTCGCCGCCGGAGACCAGTTGCGCGAGCGCAACCTTGATATCAGTGCGCAGACCGGTGTGCCCTTCGGGCAGTTCCATCAGGAGGGTCACGACCTTGCTGACGTGCTCATTGACAAGAAGTTCGTTGCCACCGCGTAATAGCGAGAACACGCGGTGCTGCGCGTCGCCGAGCATGGCTGCGACGCGCGGTGTCCAGTCCACAGACGGGCTGTCGCGGACGATGCCTCGAAGTTGCCTTACGGCGTCCCTGCGGGTCTTGCTCACCGTGTGCACTTCGATGTGCTGGAGCGACTCGACGGAGAGGTCCGGAACGCCTCGGAGCGGTTCCATAAGCGACGCGGCGGTTGCAGCAGGAAGTCGGTGCATGTCAAGCAGAGCAGCGACCGCGGCAGCAGCGGCCGTCATGTCCGGCCCAGGGTAAAGCCACCATGCCGTCTGTCTCTGCTCGACGGCCCACAGCGACAGCCTCCGGCGCAGATCGGGAAGTCTGGGCTGCTCGTCATGCGGCTCCACGAGGGGCAGGATCGCCTCTGCGACGGTCCGGCCAAGTGCTGGCGGGACTGCGTTGCCGATCTGCCGAAATGCGTCACTGCGGGTTCCCGCGAAACGGAAGCTGTCTGGAAAGGTCTGGATACGTGCCGCTTCGCGGACGGTGAGCGTGCGGTGTTCCTCTGGATGGATGTACCAGTAGCCGTCTTTGGCGATGTGAGCCGTGATCGTCCTACTGAGGTCGTCCCAGTCAAGGCGCTTGTACTTGTCGTTGAAGGTGTCGGAGCGGTATCGGCGCAGATGCTTAGGGAGGTCCGAGTACAGGGTCGAGGCGGTCATAAGCTCGAACGCCTCGCGGTCATCGTCCCGCACCGGACGCGTCATGTGGTCGTAGATGATGTCCGCATCATCGTCACGGAGAGTCTTGGCCAGTGCGCTAGATGGTTCACCCGTGTAGGGCAGTTCGCGCCCACCCGTGGTGTCGACGAGCGAAGGGAGGTCCGCGATCGCATCACGGACGGTGGGGCGGTGGTTCATCGGTGTGGGCCAAGCCGGCAGAGCCCCATCATTGCGCGCCTGGAGGATGAATCGCTTGCGGTGCTGTGGTACTCCGTGGCGCCACGCGTCAAGTAGTCGGTAGTCGACCACGTATCCGGCGCCCTCGAGGACGTTCGCGATCGCCCTGATGACGAGGAGGTCGTCGCCGATGGCCATATCGGGCACGTTCTCCATCAGAACTGCGCGTGGTCTCAGTGCCAGGACGACATCGATGAAGGATCGCCATAGCTCCTTGCGGACGTCAACCTCATCGCGAACGCCGTCGTTGATGAGACTGCGAATCTTTGCTCGTCCGGCCCGGCTGAAGGGCTGACAGGGCGGGCCTCCGGCTACGAGGTCGATCCCGAGCGGCCGGAGTCGTTCTATGAGCGCAGTCACCTGGGCAGGGTCAGCCATATTGACGTCGAGCGCTTGGCCACGGAAGTTGGCTCGATGTGTCTCCAGAGCCGCGGTGTCATGATCGACTGCGGTGACGACTGTCCAGCCTGCGGCTTCGACTCCAGCGCCGAGGCCACCAGCTCCAGAGAAGAGATCGACGGCAAGGGGGCGGCCAGACGCCTCTTCCAACTGACACCACTCGGCGAAACCGGCGTCGTCCGGAGCGTCTGGGTGCCTGGGAAGGGCGAGCGGCGCGGAGCGCTCCAGTTTTACTGCGTATGTCGCCAAGCTCCAGCGCTCCTTCCCGCTTGGGCGTTCACCTCCAGGAGAACACGACCAACGTCGTCGTGGCGCGCAGCTCATCGAGCCGATAGGCCACCGGCGCTTACCTTACCGGTACGCGCGGGAGGGACTGCTGCATCAACAAGGGACGGCCGGCGTCGCGCGCGCCAATAACGCGGTCACCGGTCAGGTTCACCGATTCTCGCTGGAGCCTTGGGATCGAGGACGACGAACAAGCGCTGGCTCGAAGCCGCCCTCGCCACCAAGAACAGGGTCCTCGAGCCCGGCGCTGCCCCCGCAGTCTCGCTACCCGCCGAGAGACTCGACGCGATGAACGACCGCGGCCGCCACGACATGCTTCCCAGAAGCGGCGCTGACTGTGATTCGCGACGACCCGCGCGGGTTTCGGCAGCAGTGGGCGGAGGTCTCCCCTAGCCGCATCGGTCACGCTCGCGGCTGCAGCCACAAAGACGGCGACGACCGGACGCGTTGGGGCCGACGGGCTGACCGCAGACTCCGAGCCCATGGTCGCGATGCAGGCGGTTCTGGACCGGCTTCGCCATCGGCTCGCTGCGTCGTCGGACGTACCGGGACGCCACGCGAGTAACGCGTGTGTGCCGTCCCACCTTGTCGACCACGCCCCGAGCGTCGTCCCCGTGGGCACCGGACCATGGCAGGACGCCCGACATCACGCCGACACCCCCGTGCCCGGTGACGTGTGCGGTGACGTCCCGACCAGTCGGCCGTCGACGAGCTGCTCGCGGCGGTCGACCGCGCCGAGCGTGGACTCGTCGTGCGAAACCACCAACGTGGCCGCGCCGAGGTCGCGTGCAAGTGACGTGATCAGCTCGATGATCTCGGTGCCGCGCTCGTGATCGAGGGCCGACGTGGGCTCGTCGACGAGCAGCACGTCGGGCGACCCGGCGAGCGCCCGCGCGATCGCGACGCGCTGTCGTTGCCCGCCGGACAGCGTGCCCGGCCGCCTGTGCACCCAGGACCCGAGCCCGACGGCGTCGAGCAACGAGAGCGCGTGCTCGCGGGACGCCGACGGCCGCTTGCCACGCAGGTGCGACAGCAGCTCCAGCTGCTCGAGAGCGGTCAGGGACGCGATGAGCTGGGGTTGCTGGAACACGAAGCCGACGCGGTCGAGCCGCGCCCGTGTCGCGTCGTCGCGCGTCGTCACGGTCGTGAACAGCGGCTCCCCGTCACCGAACGTAACGCTCCCGGACGTCGGCGGCGTGAGGCCGCCCGCGACGGCGAGCAGGCTCGACTTCCCGGAACCGGACGGCCCAAGCAGGGCCGTGGTGGTGCCCGAAGCCACGGTCAGGGACACGTCGTCGACGGCGGTCAGCGTCGAGTCCCCGTCGGGGTAGACGAGGGTGACGTGCTCGAGGTGCAGGTCCATGGGGGCTCCCGATCAGCGGGCCGCGAGCGCGGCGTGCGGGTCGACGCGGGCGATCTGGCCCACGGCGAGCGCGGCGCCGAGCAGGCCGAGGACGACGAGGACCAGTGCGGGCAGCAGGACCGTCCCGACGGACACGAGCACGGGCACGACCGGTTGCAGCAGCACGGCCGTGACGGCGGCCAGGACGGTGCCGAGGCCCACGCCGATGACGAGGATCACGAGCGCCTGCCCGATCGCGTCGCGGAGGAGGTACCGGGTCGAGGCGCCGAGGGCCTTGAGCACGGCGATGTCGCCGCTGCGGCTGATCGTCCAGACGGTGAAGAACGCCCCGACGACGAGCGCGGAGATGCCGATGAGGAACGCCTCCATCAGCAGCAGCGAGCCGTGCTCGGAGGAGTAGGAGCTGATGGCGCTCTTCGCGGCGCGGCGGGTCTCGGTGACCGTGCCGATGGTGGCGTCGGCGGCGGCGAGGTCGGCGTCGCCGTCGGTCGTGAGGGCGACGACGGTGGCGACGGTCGTCGGCGTCGCCCCCGGCGCGAGGTGGGCGCCGAGGCTCTGCCAGTCGTCGAGCGCGAGCCAGATCACCGGCGTGTGGGCGTACGCGGACGTGTCGTCGAGCACCGCGGACACCTTCAGGTCGAGGTCACCTGCGGTCACGGCGTCGCCGGCGTGCACGCCCAGGTCGTCGGCCGCGCCGCTCGAGAGCACGGCCGTGCCGGTCGCCACGTCGGTGCCGTCGTGCGGCAGGAGACCAGAACCTGGCTCGACGCCGAACGCGGTCACGGCAGCCGTCGTGGTCGCGGAGGTGGCGCGCGCGGTCGCGATGCCGAGCGGCTGGGCGTCCGTCACGCCGTCGACGTCGGCCCACGCCTTCCACTGCTTCTCGGTCACCTGCGAGCCGGTGAACGTGGGGCCACCGCCCGGTCCGGACGGCTCGGCGTCGTCGGCCACGGTGAACGCGAGGTGGTCGGCGGGCAGCTGCGTCACCGCGGACGTCGAGTCCGCGCCGAGACCCTGCGTGAGGGAGGCGAGGAACACGACGAGGTAGGTGATGAGCACGATGACGGTCGCCATCAGCAGGAAGCGACCTCGGGCGAAGCGGAGGTCGCGCAGGGCGACGAACATGCTGGTCACCCTCGCACCCGTACGCTCCTGCTGCATCCGGGGTGTCCTGACGGCGCGGCGAAGAACCGCTGCCGGTCGCCGTCGAACCCGCCGCCGAGCGACCAGGTGAGGTCGAGCTGTCCGTCGTCCGTCCGGATCACGTCGTCGAGCAGCACGGTGCGCACGCACGGAAGCGTCGGGACCGCACGGATCGGGCGCCGACCACCGCACGTCCCGCCGTCCACAGGCCCCCCGCGCCGCCAGCATCCTCCGCCACGCTGACTCCACCGATCATCCGATCAGAGGAGGAACAGTGCGAGGACCCATGACGGACCTGTCGTCCGAGGAGGCGCGCGAGGAGGCGCTCGAGCTCCTCGACGAGCTCACCGACCGCCAGCTCGAGGCGAGGTGGAACGACGGCCCGACCACGGGCGCCGTGCTTCGGGCCGTCGCAGCCAACCCCGACCGGGTGCGCTGCGCCACGGGCTACATCCACCCGGACGACGACTGGCCGGCGACGTCGACCGTGTACGTCCGGCCGGAGCGACCGTTCCGGATCGCGGTCGGCCCCAGCCAGTTCTACGGGCCGTTCCCGGGCGACCCGGAGTACGACGAGGACGAGGAGTACGTCCACCCCGACTGGTGCGAGTGCGAGGGTCTGCGTCAGTACATCCGTGACGAGCTGGGCCTCGACCAGCAGTACGGGCCGGACGAGATCCTCCCCGACGGCCCGCGGTGGCTCCCACCGGACGCCGACGCGGGCGAGCCCGCCCAGTGGCTCCGGCTCTGGTGGGACTGAACGCCCGTGGGTGACGCCCGCTACGGTTCCACCGTGCCCGACGTCCTCGACCAGATCCACGCCCAGGCGCGGGCCGCCATGGACGACCACGGACTGACCGACTGGGACCTCGTCTTCGACCAGGCCGTCCGCCGCGCCGGGGCCACGCGCTTCGACCGCAGATCCATCAGCCTCTCGGCGCCGCTCATGCAGCGCTACGCGCAGGAGGGCGCCCACGACGAGATCCGCGAGACCGTCCTGCACGAGATCGCCCACGCCCTGGCGGGACGCCGGCACAACCACGACGCGACGTGGCAGGCCATCGCGCGGCGGATCGGCTCGACCGGCCGGCGGACCGTGGCGCCGGAAGCGCCGGCGATCGAGGCCGACTGGGTCGGCACGTGCCCGGCCGGGCACACCATGACCCGGCACCGGCGGCCCACCGGGATCGGGTCGTGCAGCCGGTGCGCGCCGAGGTTCGACGAACGGTTCCTGCTGACGTGGACCTACCGCGGAACGCGCCTCGCCGACGTCGGAAGCCGCGTCCGGGTCACCGCGCCCGGGCGCTGGAACGGCGCCGTCGGGACCGTACGACGCGTCGCGCAGACCCGCTACCACCTCGCCGTCCCCGGAGCGGACCGGCCGCTGACGGTGCGCTTCGAGCACGCCGAGCCGGCCTGACCTCGACAGCTGGCGGGCGGCTCACCGCCCCCACGCGGTGTCGAGGATCTGGCGGAGGATGGCGAGCTTCTGGCGATCGGCGGTGTAGGCCCCGAGCCGCGCGACGGCCAGCCGGTAGACCTCGTCGTCGGCGCGCCGAGCGATCACCCAGACGACCACGATCGTGCCGTCGTCCTGGACGTCGTAGACGATCCGGTAGTCGCGGTTGCCGACGACGAGCTTCCGCAGGCCGGTGAGGTTCCCAGAGCCACGGGACCCCAGGGGCGCGCCCCGCTGCGCCGGCTCGGCCCTCAGCTTCAGCAGCCCCTTGAGAATGATCTTCCGGGCGGCGCCGTCGAGGTCCTCGAGATCGTCACGCGCCTCCGGCAGCAGGACGATCCTCGCTTCGCTCACGCGTCGCCGTCCGCGTCGTCGGACTCCTCGCTCGCGAGCTCGTCGAGGTCGATGCCGAGATCGGCAGCCGTCTCCTCCAGCGTGAACGTGCGCCCGCTCGTCGTCTCGGAGCGCACCAGCGCCAGCGCCAGCAGGCGCAGGTCCTCCTCGCGCTCGTCGAGCGCGTCGATCGACTCGAGCACGGAGATCGGTGCGACGACACTGGTCGGGCGGTTGTTCTTCATCACGACGATGGTCCGGCCGGCCTCTACCTCGTCCGTCACCGCGCCGAAGTTGCGGCCCACCCAGCTGGCGGACCGGAGATCCCGAGTGTCGACCTTCATGCGCAACATCTTACGCACGATTCCGCGGCAGAGCTGAGGGTCTCTCGAGCTCGTCCCACACCGGCCCGTACCCGAGCCTGGCCTGCTCCTGGGCGACGACGTCGCGCGCCAGCCCCGCCTCGGTCACGTCCACCGCCCGCACGGCGGCCGCGGCGACGCTCGACCGGCGCACGTAGTCGTCGAACACTTCCTGCTTGCCGGCGAGCAGCTCGACGATCCGCTCGTCGACGCCGTCCTCGGCGAGCAGCCGGTGCGCGTGCACGGTCCGCACCTGACCCATCCGGTGCAGCCGCGCGACGGCCTGCGCCTCCGCGGCGGGCGTGAGCTGCGGCTCGCACAGCACGACGACGCTGGCCGCCTGCAGGTTGAGCCCCGTCCCGCCCACGGCGACCTGGGCCACGAGGACCGCGCCGGCGTCGTCGGCGGTGAACGCGTCCACGACGCCCATGCGGTCCGCGACGGGCACGTCCCCGGTCAGCGGCCCGTGCACGCTCACGCCGGGTGTTCGCAGCGCCGCGACCGCAGTGTCGAGCACGTCCCGGAAGTACGAGAACACGACGACGCTGCGCCCCTCCTCGCGCGCCTCGGCGACGATCGCCACGAGCCGCTCCAGCTTCGCGCACGCCTTCGCGCCGCCGTCGGCACCCGCTACCCACGCCGCCTGCCGCATGGCCATGAGGTTCCCGGACGCGACGGCCTCCCGGTACGCGCGCTCGTCGGCGTCGGCGAGGCTCACCCAGTCGTCGGTGGCGACGACGTCGGGCAGCTCGACGAGCACGTCGGCCTGGTTGCGCCGCAGGTACACGGGCGCGACAACCTGCCGGAACGCGTCGGGACCCAGCAGCCCGAGGTGCCGCGGGAGCTGCGCGCCCAGGTCCGGCTGCAGGATCCTCACCAGCGACAGGAAGTCCTCGAGCCGGTTGTCCATGGGCGTCCCGGTGAGGAACAGGACCCGCCACACGAGCCGCGCCCACGTCCCGACCGCCTTGGCGCGCCGGGTGCGCGGGTTCTTGACGTAGTGCGCCTCGTCGACGACGAGCAGCCCCACCTCCCCCACCGACCCGTCGGTGGGCACGTGCGTGAGCGTCTCGAACGTCGTCAGCCCGACGCCGCCGTCCGCCGCCCACGCCTTGATGGCCTCGTCGCGGTCCTCGCCGTGGAGCCGGTGCGCGGTCAGCGTGGTGCGGGCCTCGACCTCGCGCGCCCAGTTCGCGAGCAGGCTCGCCGGGCAGACCACGAGGAACCGCTTCTGCCCGGCCGCGACCAGGTCGGACATGACCGCGAGCGCCTGGATGGTCTTGCCGAGGCCCATCTCGTCGCCGATGAGGCAGCGGCCCTGGTTGAGGGCGAACCGGGCGCCGAACTCCTGGTACCCGCGCAGGCCGACGCGCATGGCGCCGAGGTCGAGGGGACGGTCGTTCACGCGGTCGACGAGGTCGCGCGGAAGGAGCCCGCGCGCGGCGAGCACGGACCCGGCGGCCGGGGCGATCCCGACAAGCGTCGAGTAGTACTCGGCGGACCGCCTCTCGAAGTCTGCGGCGAGCTCGAAGACGCCGGGGTCGGGGCGCGCGGCGGCCTCCGCGAGGCCGTCGATGGTCTGCGGCAGCCGGCGGGCCACCACCGATGCGTCCCACTGCTGCAGCGAGGCGAGCGCGCCGGCCGTGGCTTTGCGCGTCGTTGGGCGGGCGAACCACAGCCGGGCGGCGTGCCGTGCCCGACGCGCGGCGGGCAGGGCGGCGGTCACCGTGGACGCGTAGTCGGCGAGGAGGGTGCGGTGCGGCTCGACGAGCGGGCGCAGCCGCATGATCCGGTGCAGCAGGGCGAGGAGCCGGTCCGCGCCGTCGGGGGTGGGAAGCCCGGCCCGGTCGAGCCCGATCCGCAGGGGCGTCGCCGCGACGGCGGCCTCGCTGAGCTGCCCGACGGCGGCCACGACTCCCCGCGCGGTCGTGTCGCCGACGCCGGGCAGTGCGGCGAGCGTGGCGGGCTCGACGTCGATGAGGTCGGCCGCGGTGAGGTACCCGCCGGCCTGGACGGCGGCGAGCCGCAGGTTCCGGTCGGTCATCTCGCCGAGGCGGTCCGTGTCGACGTGGGTGAGCTCCTCGCGGGCGCGGCGGCGCTCGTCGTCGTGCACCCAGCCGGCGACGGCGACGACCGCGCCGTCGAGATGGTCGAGGATCCCTTGGGCGACCGCGGCGAGACGCGCGTGGCGGTCCGTCAGGTCGCGCGCCCCGCGCCCCGACTCGAGCGGCGCGCCCCGTCCGCGAGGGGCAGGTGGCTGGGCGGTCGACACGAGCGTCAGGTTAGCCGCCCGGCGCCGTCGTGCGCCGTCGGACCGCCCCTATGCTGGCCGGCGTGGATCACCCCTGGATCGTCCTCGTCTGCGCGGTGATCGTGCTGTTCGCGATGGTTGTCGCCCTCCGCCGCCCCCGCTATCCCGAGTCCGGGCCGGTGGCATCGGGCGCGTCCCGGCCCCCGACCGGTCCCGTCACGCTGCCTGACGACGTCCGCGCCGAGATCGACCGGCTGGTCGCGCGGGACGACACCATCCGCGCGATCAAGCTCCTGCGCACCACGGTCCCCGGCCTGAGCCTCGTGGACGCGAAGAACCACGTCGACGCGTGGCGCACCACGGGACACACCGGAGTGATCGGCGTGCAGGGCACGGTCCCCGCCGACGGCGCCGCGACAGCTTGGGCGCCCGACGTCGTGGCCGACATCGACCGCTACATCACCGAGCGCAAGCCGATCCAGGCGATCAAGCTCGTGCGCGAGCACACCGGCTGGGGACTGCGCGAGGCCAAGGAATGGGTGGACGCCCGCACCGCCGGACGCTGACGCACCTCGGGCACCGCCGTCGACGTGCCCGAGAGGACGGAAGCCCGGCGGCCGCTGCCGTTCGTCGGGCGTGGCCACGGATCGTGCTTCGCTCAGGGTGCGGGGTTCACGTCGATCAGCACCTTGCCCACGGTGCCGGCCTCGACCGCGGCGTGCGCGTCGGCGGCACGCTCGAGCGGGAAGCGGGTGATCGGGAGCCCGGCCGCCTCGCCCACGCCGAGCTCCCCGTCCTCGAGCGCGCGGGTGATGTCCTCGGCCGCCGCGGCGACGGCGTCCCCGCCGACGGTGTAGAGGAGCAGGAACTGGTACCGGACGTTGAGCGCGAAGTGGGTCCGCACGTCGAGGGTGAGCTCGCCGCCCCCGTCCGTCGCGTACACGGCGACGGTGCCGTGGTTGGCCACGACGCTCGCGTTGAGGCCGGCGTTGCGCGCGGGTGAGACCTCGACGACGACGTCGACACCGTCGGGGGCGACCGAGCGGATCGCGTCGGCGGTGTCGCCCTCGCGGTAGTTGACGACGTGGTGCGCGCCCGCCGCGGTCGCCAGCGCAGCCTTGCGGGGGCCGCTCACGGTCGAGACGACCCGCGCACCCGACCAGCGGGCGAGCTGGATCGCCGCGTGGCCGACGGCGCCGGCGCCCCCGGCGACCAGGACGGTGCGCCCGCTGAGCGCTCCCGGGCCCAGCCGCGCGGGGCCGCCGTCGGCGACGGTGAGAGCGCGGTGCGCGGTCACGGCGGGAACGCCGAGGCTGGCCCCGACGTCGAGGCTCGCGGCATCCGGCAGGCGGACGACACGCTCGGCCGGCTGCACGGTGTAGTCCTGCGCGGTGCCGCTCGGTCGGCCGTGTGCGGCGAGCAGGACCCAGACGCGGTCGCCGACCTCGAGGCCGGTCACGCCGGTCCCGAGCGCATCCACGACGCCAGCGCCGTCCTGGTTCGGGACCACCTCGGGGAACGCGGCGGGGCGGCCGGGCCGCTCCCCCGCCCGTGCCTTCCAGTCGGTCGGGTTCACCCCGGACACCACGACCTTCACCCGCACCTCACCCCGGCCCGGCTCCGGGAGGTCGCGCTCCACGAGGTGCAGGACGGACGGCTCTCCGGTCTGCGAGTAGACGATCGCCCTCATGTCGGCAGGCTACCCGGCGGGGTGAGCGGCGGCTCGCGGTCCCGCCGCCGCAGCCGTCGAGAGCGCCCCCTACGCGGCCCGGCCGTACGTCTCCAGGAGCCGCAGCCAGATCTCGCTCATGGTCGGGTAGGCCGGGACCGCGTGCCAGAGCCGATCGACCGGGACCTCCGCGGCGATCGCGACGGTCGCGGCGTGGAGGAGCTTGGCGACGTCCGGGCCGACGACGGTGAACCCGACCACCACCTTCCGGTCCTGGTCGACGATCATCGACGCCCGGCCGGTGTACCCGTCGGCGTGCAGGGACGCGCCGGCGACGGCCCCGAGATCGTGCTCGACCACCCGGACGCGCAGCCCGGCCGCCGCGGCGGCGGCGGCCGTGTAGCCGACGCTCGCGACCTCCGGGTCGCTGAAGACCACCTGGGGCGTGGCGCGCTCGTCGGCCGTGGCCGCGTGCCTCCCCCACGGCGTCGTGTCGACCGGGCCGCCCGCAGCACGGGCGGCGAGGGCGTCGCCCAGCGCGCGGGCCTGGTACTTGCCCTGGTGGGTCTGCAGCGCGCGGCCGTTGACGTCGCCCGCGGCGTAGAGCCAGTCGCCGGCCGGCGTCCCGTCGTCGCGCACGACGCGCAGCGCGTCGTCGACCCGGAGCCAGCTGCCGGGCGTGAGCCCGACGGTCTCCAGACCGAGGTCACTGGTGCGGGGTGCCCGGCCGGTGGCGACGAGGAGCTCGTCGGCCTCGACGGTCGTGCCGTCGGTGAGCCCGACCTGCACCGTCCCGGCCCGGTCGCGGCGGACGGCGTCGGTCCCGACGTGCAGGTGCAGGGTCACGCCGCGGGCCTTCAGGGACTCGGCGACGAGGTCGCTCGCGAACGGCTCCACGGCGGGCAGCAGGCCGCCCCGGGCGATCAGCGTGACCTCTGCGCCGAGCGCCGCGTACGCGGTGGCCATCTCGGTCCCGACGACGCCGGCGCCGAGGATCGCCAGCCGACCGGGGACGGACGGGGAGGACGCCGCCTCCCGGCTCGTCCACGGGTCCGCGTCGGCCAGGCCGGGGATCCCGGGCAGCCGGGCGCTGCTGCCGGTGGCGACGACGACCGCGTGCCGCGCCTCGATGACGGACGTGCGCCCGTCGGTGCCCGTCACGGTGACGGTCCGCGGGGCGCTGATCCGCCCGTGCCCGCGGACGAGCGCGATGCCCGCCCCCTGCAGCCAGCCCGCCTGGCCGTCGTCCTGCCAGTGCTCCGCGAACGCGTCGCGACGGCGCAGGACGGCGGCCGGGTCGAGCTCGCCGGTGACGGCGGCACCCGACCCGGGCAGGCTCCGTGCGGCCCGCAGCGCCGCGGCGTCGCGCAGCAGCGCCTTGGTGGGCATGCAGGCCCAGTAGGAGCACTCGCCGCCGACGAGCTCGCTCTCCACGACGGCGACCGTGAGGCCGCCCTGGACGGCCCGGTCGGCGACGTTCTCGCCCACGGGTCCCGCGCCGATGACGACGACGTCGAAGGTGGTCGCGCTCATCTCAGCGGTCCTCCTTCGCGACGCGGCCCAGGCGCAGGGCGGAGGCGAGGAAGAAGACGCCACCGAGCGTGGCGTAGCCCGCGAGCGCCGTGAAGGTCGGGTCCGCACCGCCCGCCATGGCGACGAACCCCGCGCCGGCCAGCACCGAGATGCCGCCGCTGAGGATCATGGGCCACTGCCCGCCGAGGCGGTAGCGGGTGATCGCGACGGCGAGCTGCACGAGGCCGGCGGTGATCGCCCAGGCTCCCCACACGCGCAGCACGGCGGGGACGTCCGAGGCGGCGGCGATGCCCAGGCCGACGGCGGCCAGCAGGCTGAGCGCCATGTTGACGACGAGGCCGACGGCGGGCCGCTCGCTCCTGCTGGACCGGAAGTCGACGACGGCGGCGGCGACGTCGAACAGGGGGTACACGACGAGCAGCACCCCGACGAGCGGGCCGAGGCTCTTGCCGGCCGCGAGCAGCAGGGCCGCCCAGACGACGGCGAAGCCGAACCGGACGAGGTAGAGCCTGCGCAGCGAGACGGCGGTGGCGTGCGCGGAGGGCCGCGCGACGGTGGAGGTGGACATGGGACGACCTTTCGAGGAGTGCCGGGGCGTGCGCCCACGGCTTCGGACGAGGTAGTAGACGAACTAGTACCCCTACGCCGAGCGACAGTACCCACCACCAGCCGCCGCGCGCAAGAGAGGCGGGGGCACGTAGAGTGACCCGTCCGTCCACCTGGGCGCGTAGGCTTGAAATCACGCCGATACGCAGCAAGGACGGGAGCACGTCACCGAGATGAGCACGACCACCGCGAGCGCCGCCACGACCGGCGCGGCCGCCACCCCCTCGACGCGCGACCGCATCCTCGAGGCCGCCACGGAGCTCTTCTACGCGAACGGGATCCGTGCGGTCAGCGCCGACAAGATCATCGAGCGCGTCGGGATCACGAAGGTCACGTTCTACCGCCACTTCCGCACCAAGGACGACCTCGTCGTCGCCTATCTCGAGCGCCAGGCGGCCCGGGAGCGGGGGGCCCTGGAGGGCGTCCGCGCGTCGGCCGGCACGGACGCCGAGGCCTTCCGCTCGTTCGCCGAGCTGATCGGCACCGCGAGCTGCCAGCCGGGCTTCCGCGGCTGCGCGTTCATCAACGCGGCCGCCGAGTACGCCGACCCGGGCAGCGCGGTGCGTGCGATCGTCGCCGACCACCGCGCCTGGTACCGGGAGACGTTCGCCGAGATGCTCGGCAGCATGGGCGTGACCGACGTCGAGGACGCAGCAGACGAGGTGCTCATGCTGCGCGACGGCGCGATGGTCGCCGGCTACCTGAGCGAGGCGCCGCGCGTCGGCAGGGCGCTGGGCGCCGCCATCGCCGCCGTCGCGAGCGCGCACGGAGCGCCGAGCGCCCGGTAGTCCGCCGCCACACCAGCCAACGAGCCCCTCCCCAGCACCTGGGGAGGGGCTCGTTCTCGTTCGGCGCGAGGCTGCGCCCGTCGGCCGCCTTGCGCTTCTCGAGCATGCATGGCTAACGTAGACGTACTAGTTCGTCTACCGAGGCGAACCGTCACAGAAGAGAGAAGTCTCATGAGAGCTCAGTCCTCGAAGCGCCGGACGCTGGTCACGTTCGCAGGAGCCGCGATCAGCGGCGCGCTCGCCCTCGGAGTCGTCGCGAGCGCGGCGCAGGCCCAGCCGGGCCGGCACGACGGCGGCTCGGCCGAGAACCCGACCGTCGTCCTGGTGCACGGCGCCTTCGCCGACGCGAGCGGCTGGGGCGGCGTGATCACCAGGCTCGAGCACGACGGGTACCCGGTGCTCGCCGTCGCCAACCCGCTGCGCGACCTGGCGTCCGACGCGGCGTACGTCCGCAGCGTCGTCGACTCCATCGACGGCGACGTCGTCCTCGTCGGGCACTCGTACGGCGGCGGAGTCATCACCAACGCCGCCACGGGGGCCGACAACGTCGACGCCCTGGTCTACGTCGCCGCCTTCGCGCCTGACGAGGGCGAGACCGTCGGCCAGTTCAACGACCCGGTGAAGTACCCGGGCGGCGAGCTCACGACCGACTCCCTCGTCCTGCGGCCCTACCCCGGCGGCGTCGACGCCACCATCGACCCCGCCCGGTTCCGGCGGATCTTCGCCGCGGACCTGCCCGAGAAGCAGGCGAGCATCATGGCGGCGACCCAGCGACCGGCCGACGTCGCCGTCCTCGAGCAGCCGTCGGGCACGCCGGCGTGGAAGACGATCCCCAGCTGGTACCAGGTCTCGAACGACGACAAGGCCCTCTCGCCCGTCGCGCAGCGCTTCTTCGCCCACCGCATGGGCGCTCACACCAGTTCGATCAACGCCTCGCACGCCGGGTACGTCTCGCACCCGAAGGAGACCGCGGACGTCATCGAGGCGGCGGCCCGCGCAACCAGCTGAGCATCCGCCCACACCCCCACACCCTCAGAACGAAGGAGCAACCACCATGACCGACGGCCTGTACACCGCAGTGGCGACCTCGACCGGCGACGGCCGTGCCGGAGGCCGCGCCGTGACCGACGACGGCGCGCTGGACCTCACCCTCGCCGTCCCGACCGGCCTGGGCGGCCCCGGCGGCGGCACCAACCCCGAGCAGCTCTTCGCGGCCGGCTGGGCCTCGTGCTTCCACAGCGCCCTCAAGGGCGTCGCCGCGGCGCAGAGGGTCACCTTCTCCGACTCTGCGGTCGTCGCCGAGGTGAGCATCCACCCCGCCGACGACGGCGCGTTCGGCCTGAGCGCCGCGCTCCACGTCGAGCTCGCCGGGGTCGACCAGGGGACGGCCGATCACCTGGTCGAGGCCGCCCACAAGGTCTGCCCCTACTCGAACGCGACCCGCGGCAACATCCCCGTGACGATCGACGCGACGGTCGCCTGACCTCGACGCGACGGCAGGGCGCCCGGACGGCTCCGGCCTTCCGGGCGCCCTGCACTCTCGTCCTGTCGCGTTGCCCGCCGAGAGTTCACCTTCTCGTGCGCAACCGGCCATCCCCGCGGCCCACGCGGTTCCTAGCGTGACCGGCATGACCCTTCGCCTCGCGTCATCCCGCCGCGCCCGCCCGCTCGCCGCCGCGGGCGCCGTCGTCGCCGGCCTCGCCGCCGCCCTGGTCGCGGCCCCGACCGTCGCCTCCGCCGACCAGCACTCCCCGTCCTGGCTCTCGTCGATCAGCTGGTCGGCGACGACGCTCGCCCCCGGGGTGACGCTCCGCACCGGCACCCTCAGCGGCGCCCAGTCGGCGCCGTTCTGGACGGTCACCCTGCAGTCGAGCACGACGAACCGGCTCACGGGCAAGCCGGCGGCGACCGCCCTCGGCACCGCGGCCTGGGCGGACACGACGTCGCAGGCGCTGACCGCCGCCGGGTACACCCCGCGCCGGGACGACGTCGCCTGGCCCCGCTACGCGGACGTCGCCGGCGGCGTCCAGGGCGTGCGCGTCCGCACGGGCCACTACGCGACGCAGGCGCAGGCCGCCGCGGCCGTGACCGCGCTGAAGGTGCTCGGCCTCGCCGCCGTCGCCGAGTGGACGGGCTACGACGTCGACACCTCCCCCGACGGCGAGCGGATCCACGTCGCGACCATCGACCAGCGGGCCTTCCACGGGAACGTCTACGCGACGCACGGCGGCCCCATCGCGTCGCGCACCAAGCTCTCCGCGGTGACCGCGCAGCTCCAGGCGACCGTCGGCGTCAACGCAGGCTTCTTCGTCACCGCGGACGCCGACGGCTACCAGGGCGCGCCCACCGGCATCGCCGCGTACGAGGGCACGCTGCAGTCCCTGAACAACGGGCCGCGCAGCGCCGTCGTGCTCGGCGACGGTCCGGCCCGCATCGCCCGCCTGACGGCGACGGTCACGGTCCGCTCGGGCGGCGCGACGGAGGACGTCAACGGCATCAACCGGAAGCCGGGCGTCGTGCGCGACTGCGGCCGGCCCGGCGGGCTGCCGACCGCGGAGCCGCGCCAGGACATCACCTGCACGACGAGCTCCGAGCTGGTCCTGTTCACCCCGCAGCTCGGCGCCGCGCTCCCGACCGGCGACGGCGTGCAGGTCACGCTCGACGCGCACGACAAGGTCACCGCCGTCGGCACCCGCGGCGGCACCGTCCCCGCCGGGGGCACGGCGATCCAGGGCATCGGCAACGACGCGACCTGGCTGGCGGACCACGCCGTCGTCGGGAAGCCGCTGCGGATCAAGGAGAAGGTGCGCGACGAGGACGGGCGCAACGTCCCGCTCACCCGGCACACGTCCATCGCGAGCGCCGCACCCAACCTGCTGACCGACGGCCGCATCGACATCCCCGCCGCCGGCGAGGGCGTCATCGACCCGCTCGACCTGTCGTTCAACTTCGCGTGGGCCGAGGTGCGTCAGCCGCGCACCATGATCGCGACCGACGCGAAGGGCCGCCTGCTCCTCGTCACCGTCGACGGCCGCCAGCCCGGCGTCTCGGAGGGGCTGACCCTCGTCGAGGAGGCGCAGCTGCTGCGCAGCCTCGGCGCCGTGGACGCCATGAACCTCGACGGCGGCGGCTCGACAGCGATCGCCACGAACGGCACGCTGCTCAACACGACGTCCGACGCGACGGGCGAGCGCGCCGACGGCGACTTCATCGTCGCGGTCCCCGCGAGCTGACCCCCCCATCGATCAGGCCGTATGCCCGCAGCGGAGGGACGGCCCGGCATCAGGACCGCAGGCTCCGCAGGCCTGTCCGGATCTCGCCGACCAGGATGTCGGGCTGTTCCAGCGCCGCGAAGTGCCCGCCCCGCTCTGCCTCGCCGTAGTGGATCAGGGTGCTGTAGGTGTCCTCGATCCAGCTTCGCGGCAGGAGCGGGATGTCCTTGGGGAAGACGGTCACCGCGACGGGCAGCGTCAGCTTCGGGCCGGCGAGGGTGCCGGAGCTGTTCTCCCAGTAGATGCGCCCGGACGACGCGGCGCTGTTGGTGAACCAGTAGAGGGAGATCGCGTCGAGCATGTCGTCCACGCTGAGGGCGTCCTCGGCGAGCCCGTCGTTGTCGGTCTTGGACTGGAACTTCTCGTAGATCCACGCCGCCTGCCCGGCGGGAGAGTCCGCCAGCGCGATCCCCACGGTCTCCGGCTTGGTGCGCTGCAGGTGGTTCGACCCACCGAGCTCGCCGGTGTAGAAGGCGAGGGTCTCCACGGCGTGCCGCTGCTCGGGCAACAGCGCGTCGGGGATCTGGGCGGGGAACGCGTACGGGGTGTTGAGGTGGATCCCGACGAGCCCCTCGGGCTCCATGGCGCCGAGCGCGGTGGTGACGACGGCGCCCCAGTCGCCGCCTTGAGCGGCCCATCGCGTGTAGCCGAGCCGCCTCATCAGCTCTGCCCACGCCCTCGCGACGCGCGAGACGTCCCACCCGGTCCGTGCGGGCTTCTGGGAGAACCCGAACCCGGGGAGCGACGGGACGACGACGTCGAACGAGTCGGCGGCGTCTCCCCCGAACGCGACCGGATCCGTCAGCGGGCCGATCAGGTTCAGGAACTCGACGATCGAACCCGGCCACCCGTGCGTGAGGACGAGCGGCAGCGCACCGGGGTTCTTGGACCTGACGTGGATGAAGTGGATGTCCAGGCCGTCGATCTCGGTGAGGAACTGGGGGAACCGGTTGAGCCGGGACTCGAAGCGCCGCCAGTCGTAGCGGTGCTGCCAGTGGTCGACCAGAGCCCGGGCGTTCGCCACGCGGACCCCTTGCGACCAGTCGTCCACCGTCTCGGGGTCGGGCCAGCGGGTCCTGGCGAGCCGCTGCGTCAGGTCGTCGATCTCCGCGTCAGCGATCGAGACGGTGAACGGGCGGACGAGGGTCGGGTCCGACGCTGTCGGTGTCATGGTCGTGGTCTCTTCTCGTGAGGGTCGAAGCGCAGCACAACCCTCCGCTGCACACTGGTGTGCAGCGTATGCCCCTTGCACACCAGTGTGCAAGGATGGGCGCCGTGCCCACCGAGTCCTCCCGTGCGCGCTCGACGACAGAGACACGCGACCGCATCCTCGACGTCGCCCTCGTGGTGCTGGGCCGGGAGCCCGACGCCGGGATGGGCGAGATCGCTGCGGCCGCCGGCGTCGTCCGACGCACGGTCTACGGCCACTTCCCCTCACGACTGGACCTCGTCCGGACCCTCACGGAGCGGGCCGTCGCCGAGATGACGGCCGTGCTCGCCGAGGTCGACTCCCCCGATGCGGACGCGGACGCGACGTGGGCCGGGTTCGTGGCGCGCGTCTGGCCGGTGGCGCACCGGTACCGCGTGCTGGTGGCGCTGCGGCGCGGCGAGTACGGGGAGACGATCCACGGCCTGCTCGGGCCCCTCGACGAACGGCTCGCCGACCTCGTGAGACGAGGCCAGGAGGCCGGCACGTTCGCGCGGCACCTGCCCGCCGGCAGCCTGAGCCAGCTCGCCTACGGCGTGGTGTTCGCCGTCGCCGACGACGGCCGGTCGGACGAGACCGTCGGCGCCCGCGCCGCGACGATCACCAGCCTGCTGCTGCTCGGAGTGCCCGAGCCGCGCGCGCTCGCCCTCGTGGGCGACCGGCCCTGACCGGCGTCGCACGGGCCCGGCCGTCGGCCACCGCCGCGACAGGTCTCGCCGACGTCGACGGCACCCACGGCGCGCCTCGACGAGGACCTACCGCCCGTACACGCTGACGAGGACGCCGTAGGACGCCTCCCGCTCCCCCGCGGGCTCGAGCTCGGTGACGACCCGGTCGAGGTGCCGGGCGAGCGCCTCCGCCTGCCGGCGCGTGAGCCGGATCGTCCGGTGGTTGAGCAGCGGGTCGCGCGCGGCCGCGACCTCCTCCGCGACGGACGACAGCAGCGCGCGCGTGGCGTCCGTCGCGCTGGAGTCCAGCTGGAGCCGGGACGTGACGGCGACGTAGTACTGCTCGGTGCCGCCGCGGACGGTCCGGGCGCGCCCCGGGGCGAGCAGGCCCACCGCCACCAGCACCTTCACGTGGTGCGCGACGTTGCCCTTGTTGGTCGCGAGACGGTTCGCGAGCTGGCTGACGGTGGCGCCGGCCGCCCCGGTCTCGCGCCAGATCCGCTGCCGCATCGGGTGCCCCAGGGCGCTGAGCTGGGCCGGGGTGGCGAGGTCCGTGTCGTCGGTCACGAATCAAGCGTCAAGAGCGCTGGACGCTTTGTCAACGCGACCCGTTGACTGGCGCCATGCTCGTCACCCGCATCCAAGACCTCGTCCGCGACCACTACGTCTTCCCCGACGTGGCGGCCCAGATCTGCGCCGCGCTCGACGGCGTCCGCCTCCCCGGCGACGACGACGCCGTCACCGCGGACGTCCTCACCACCGCCCTGCAGTCGATCAACGGCGACCGCCACCTGCGCGTCCGGCACTACCCCGACGGCGTGCCCCCGACCGACGACGACGCGACCGTGGACGCCTGGTTCGACGAGCTGGTCCGCACGCAGGGCCCCGGGATCACGGAGGTCCGCCGGCTCGACGGCAACGTCGGGCTGATCGGCGTCGGACCCGTCGTCCCGCTCCCGGAGCACGTCGGACCGGCCGCCGCCGCGGCGTTCGGCCTGCTGTGCGGCGTCACCCGGATGGTCCTCGACCTGCGCGCGTGCGTGGGAGGCGTACCGGAGTCGGTCGCCCTGATCGTCAGCCACCTCACGGGCGACGAGCCCGTCCACCTGCAGGACCTCGTCAACCGCGACGGCACGACCACCGCCGCGTGGACCACGCCGTCGGTCGCGCCCAGGCTGCCGGCGGGCGTCCCGGTCGACGTCCTGACGAGCGCCCGCACGTTCAGCGGCGGCGAGGAGCTCGCCTACGACCTCCAGGCCCTCGGCCGTGCGCGCATCGTCGGCGAGACGACCGGTGGCGGCGCCCACCCTCGCGACGCGTTCGACCTCGGCCCCCACCTCCAGCTCCACGTGCCCATCGCCCGGTCCGTCAATGCGGTCACGGGCACCAACTGGGAGGGCATCGGCGTCGTCCCGGACCTCCCGTGCCGCGCCGAGGACGCCCTCGAGGCCGCCCTGTCGACGCCGGCCGGCGTCCCCGGCGTCGACGCGAGGTTCTCGTAGCGGAATACCCGGCGAGCGGCTCGCGGTTCCGACTGACGTGACCAAGAAGATCGGCTTCCTCTCGTTCGGCCACTGGACCGCGCACCCGACGTCGGCGACGCAGTCGGCGTCGGACGCGCTGCTCCAGAGCATCGACCTCGCGGTGGCGGCGGAGGAGCTCGGCGCCGACGGCGCCTACTTCCGCGTCCACCACTTCGCGCGCCAGCTCGGCTCGCCGTTCCCGCTGCTCGCGGCGGTGGGCGCCCGGACGAGCCGGATCGAGATCGGCACCGGCGTCATCGACATGCGGTACGCGAACCCGCTGGCGTTCGCCGAGGACGCGGGAGCGGCCGACCTGATCGCGGGCGGCAGGCTGCAGCTCGGCATCTCGCGCGGGTCACCCGAGCAGGTCGTCGACGGCTGGCGGTACTTCGGCTTCGAGCCCGCCGACGGCGAGACCCAGGCCGACATGGCGCGCCGCCACACGAAGGTCGCGCTCGAGGTGCTCGAGGGCAAGCAGTTCGCGCAGCCGAACCCGCGGCCGATGTTCCCCAACCCGCCGGGGCTCCTGCGGATCGAGCCGTACTCCGAGGGGCTGCGCGAGCGCATCTGGTGGGGCGCCGGCTCGGACGCGACCGCGCGCTGGGCGGCGAGCGAGGGCATGAACCTCATGTCGTCGACGCTCAAGGACGACGAGTCCGGCGAGCCGTTCCACGTGCAGCAGCGCAAGCAGATCGAGGCGTTCCGCGACGAGTGGGCGCAGCACGACCACGGCTTCGAGCCGCGCGTCTCGGTGTCGCGGTCGATCTTCGCGATCACCAACGACCTGGACCGCCGGTACTTCCTCGGCGGCGGGGACGGCGACGACCAGTTCGGGTACATCGACAGCACCCGCGCGGTGTTCGGCCGCTCCTACGCGGACGAGCCCGACGCGCTCGTCGAGGACCTGCGCCGCGACGAGGCGCTCGCCGCGGCCGACACGCTCCTGCTCACCGTCCCCAACCAGCTCGGCGTCGCGTACAACGCGCACGTCATCGAGTCGATCCTCACGCAGGTGGCGCCCGCCCTCGGCTGGCGCTGAGTCCCCGCCCGACGTCGTCGGGCACGCCCGCGAGCGCCGTCCGGTCAGCCGGAGAGGCCGGCGGCGAACGCGTGGAGGTCGGTGGCGAGGAGCTCCGGCTGCTCGTGGGGTGCGAAGTGCCCGCCGCGCTCGAAGCGCGTGTACCGGACGACGCGGTAGGTCCGTTCGGCGTACTCGCGCGGCGGGACGGCGAGGTCGTGCGGGAATGCGGCGACCGCCGTCGGGACGTCGCCCATGACGGGGCGCTGCGTGGGGTGGGCCAGGTAGTCGTAGTAGGGCTTGAACGACGTGCCGATGGTGTTCGTGAACCAGTAGAGCGACGCCTGGACGAGGATGTCGTCGTCGGTCCAGCGGGTGCTGACGTCGCCGTGGTCGTCGCTCCAGGCGCGGTACTTCTCGAGGATCCAGGCGAGCAGCCCGACGGGCGAGTCGCTGAGCCCGGAGGCGAGCGTGAGGGGCCGGGTCTGCTGCTGGTGCTCGTAGGCGCCCTCGTCGGCGGTCCAGGCCTCGATCCCCGCGAGGTAGGCCACCTCGTCCGGCGTGAGGTCGCTGTGGTCGGGCGCCCCCATGACGGCCATGAGGTGGATCCCGGCGACGGCGTCCGGGTGGGCGGCGCCGAGGCGTGAGGTGACGCCGGCACCGAGGTCGCCGCCGTGGGCGACGTAGCGGTCGTAGCCCAGTCCGGTCATGAGCCGGTGCCAGAGCTCGTGCGTCGGGAAGGCGGCGAGCGCCTCGGCCGGCGGGTCGGAGAACGTGAACCCGGGCAGCGACGGCACGACGACGTCGTGCCCGAGGTCCGCGAGCAGGTGCGCGACGGGGATCAGCTCGGCGAAGCTGCTCGGCCACCCGTTGGTGAGGACCACGGGCAGCCCCGTCGGCACCTCGGCCAGGACGTGCAGGAAATGGACCCGCTGCCCCTCGAACGTCGCGACCCGCTGCGGCTCGGCATTGAGGCGCCGCTCGTGCGCGCGCCAGTCGAAGCCTCGCGCCCAGTGGTCGACGAGGCGCTCGAGGAGGTCGCGGTCCGTCCCGGCGGCCCAGGCGGGCTCGGGCCATCGGCGCGGCCAGCGGGTGGCCTCGAGCCGGCGGCGCAGGTCCGCGACGTCTTCCTCGGGCACGGCGATGGTGAACTCGGTGACGTCGAGCATGGTGTCCCTTCTGCGTCTGGGCGGCTGGGGCGCGAGCGCCCGCCGTGCCGGCGACGGCGTTCAACCGCGCCGGAACTCCGCCCGCCACAGCCCGCCGCCGCCGCCCGAGCCGCCCAGCTCCTCGACCTGCACCGCCGACAACCCGCGCCTGCCGAACGCCTCGATCTCCGCGCGGGTCAGCGGCCAGGGCGGGCCGTCGTCGTCGGGCTCGGAGGCCGCCGCCTGGATCGCGAGCAGCGTCCCGCCCGGTGCGACGAGCGCCCGGACGCCCGCGGTCAGCTGGCCGCGGACGCTGCGGTTCACCGCCTGGACGGTGTAGATCTCGACCACGAGGTCGAAGGCTGCGACCCACTCGGCCGGCAGGTCGAGCAGGTCGCCGACGGCGTAGGTCACCGGCGAGCCCGGGTGCCGCTCGCGCGCGGCGGCGATCGCGGACGGCGAGATGTCGAACGCCGTGGTCTCGTAGCCGAGCCCGGCGAGGAGCTCGGCGTCCGCCCCGAGCCCGCAGCCGACGACGACGGCGCTCCCCCGCGCCTCGCCCGGTGCCGGGAGGCCCGGCCACGACGCGAGCGCCGGGTGCGGGTCGTCGTGGTCCCACGGCGTCGTGACGTCGCCGTCGCCCGCCGACGCCCAGAGCCGCTCGAACCAGCCGGTCGGATCGTGCGGGTCGGCGCCCGCGAGCACGTCGGCCTCGGACTGCCAGCGGCGGGGCTCGGTCATGGCGTCGACCCTAGTAGGCCGCCCGGCGCGAGCGCTCAGGTCGACGGCCCGAGCACGAGGGCCGGCTCGACGAACCGCTCGCCCCCGTGCGCCGCCGGGTCGATGACGTTGTCTGCCGCTACGCGTCCGACGCCGGTCAGGTCGAGGTCGACGGTGGTGAGCCGGCGCAGCTTCTGGTCCACGACGACCTCCTCCCAGTTGTCCACGCCGACGACGGCGACGTCGTCGGGCACGCGGCGCCCGCTGGCCTCGAGCGCGTCGAGCACGCCGAACGCGATGTGGTCGTTGCCGCAGAAGATCCCGTCGACCGGAACCGGCCCGTCGTCGAGGATCTCGACGGCACGCTCGCCCCATTCGCGACGCCACGTGCCGTGCAGCGTCGTCACCGCCTCGGTGCCGGCCTCCGCGAGCGCCCGTCGGAACCCCTCCTCCCGTCGGCGCACGGCGAGGTCGTCGGCGTCGGCGGTGACGTGCGCGATGCTCGTGCGGCCCCGCTCCAGCAGGTGTCGGCCCGCGAGGTACCCGGCCCGCTCGTTGTCGGGCAGGAACACGACGTCGTCGGGGTCGTCGGTCGCCGCGAACGCGTAGGTGACGGGGACGTCGAAGTGGTGGGTGATCGACGGCGTGAGCCTCGCGTAGCCGGACCCGACGACGAGCAGCCCGTCGATGCGCCGGTCCTGCAGCGTGCGGACGCTCTCAGCCATGTCGCGGTGGGCGTCGATGCGGCCGTCGAAGACGAGCACCGCGCGTTCCCTGCTCCCCAGGCGCAGGATCGCACCCATCACGACGGGCCGGGAGAAGGTGGCGGTCGCGCGGTGGGTGAGGAGGCCGACGGTCCGGCTGCGGCCCGACGCGAACGACAGGGCGAGCGCGTTGGGGCGGAAGTCGAGCCGCTCGGCCGCTTCCCGGACGCGGGCCTTCGTCGCCGGCGAGACCACCGGGCTGTCGTTGAGCGCCTTGGACGCGGTCGCCTTGGACACGCCGGCGACGGCCGCCACGTCGCTCAGGCGCACGGCCCGTTGTGTCGCCATGCCGTGATCCTAACGAGCCGCGGCCGGGCGCCCGTGGACCCCGGCGCGTTCGGCTCCGCCGCGGACGAACGCCGATCGCGCCGCACCGAACGGCAGCTCGTCGACGACGACGGGCAGACCGCCGGCGAGCGAGGCGTTCCCGGCCACGCCGACCGCGACCGCCCGGACGCCGTCGAGCCACGACGCCGCACGGCCGAGGTCGTCGTCCCGCGCGCCGAGGAAGACGTCGCGCAGCAGCGCGTCGTCCGCCCCACCGTGGCCCCCCGCCACCTGGGGGACCGCGACCTCGCGCGCCGCCTCGAAGTGCTGCTGCACGACCAACCGCTCCCCCGTCGGCCGCAGCGCCGCACCGCCGGCGGCGTCGCCCTGGGCGGTCGGGTCGACAGGCCCACGGGCTCCGTCGGCGACGACGGCGCCGCGCTCCACGACGGACAGCTCCGCACGCCCCTTCGTGCCGTTGAGGGCGACGGTGTACCCCTCCCACGGCGAGTGTGCGTTGAGGGAGTACGTCATGGTCGCTCCCCGCGCGTAGTCCACGACGACGGCGAGGTTGTCCTCGATGTCGATGCCGGGCCCGAACACGTCCCGGTCGCGCAGGTACCCGTCGTACGCCTCCTGCTCGTGGTACAGCCCGCTCAGGACGTCGTGCTCGCGCAGGTCGAGCGCGAACGGGTCGAGGTGGGCCCCGTCGAAGGTGCCGCGGGCCGGGCGCTCCCCCAGCCCGCGACGCTCGGCGTTCTCGGCGCCGTAGAAGCGCAGGCCGCCGCTGGCGAAGACGCGGGTCGGGACGTCGGACAGCCACCAGTTGACCAGGTCGAAGTGGTGGGACGACTTGTGGACGAGAAGCCCGCCGGAGTTCCGCTTCTCCCGGTGCCAGCGACGGAAGTAGTCGGCGCCGTGCGAGGTGTCGAGCAGCCACTCGAAGTGGACGGACGTGACCTCGCCGATGTCGCCCCGCGCGACGACCTCCTTGAGCGCCGCGTTCCGCGGCGAGTAGCGGTAGTTGAACGTCGTGACGACGGCGCGGCCGGTGCGCTCGACGGCGTCGGCGATGCGGCGCACACCGTCGGCGTCGGTGGTCAGCGGCTTCTCCACGACGACGTCGGCGCCGCCGTCGAGGGCCGCGGCCACGATGTCGGCGTGCGTCCGGTCGGGGGCGGTGACGATGACGCGCTCGATGCCCAGCCGGGCGACCTCGGACGCGAGCCGCTCGAGGTCGACCCGCATCGGAGCGGCGAGCCCCGCCTCGGTGAGCTGCCGCTCGTTCCAGTCCAGCCGCCCCGCGTTGGTGTCCCCCCAGGCCACCAGCTCTGCCTGCGCGGCGTAGGGGCCCGACAGCGCCTCCAGATAGAGCTGGGCGCGGGCGCCGGTGCCGATCAGCGCGTACCGGGTGGTGGTGGTCGTGTGGGTCATCACAGTCCTCTCGGCGCGACGGGGACGTCGTGCCATCGGTGGGAGCAACGCAGAGCAGGTGCGGGCAGGTTGGTCGGGGCCGGTGGCGTCGCGCCGGGGGCGGCACAGGGGACGTCGTGCGAGGGGGCTCCGACAGGGACGACGGGGAGGAACAGCGCGGCGTCCTTGCTCGCCCCGATGCCGCCGCCCCACTGCAGGAACCCCTCACGGGTGCCGCCGTCGTCGTCGTTGACCAGGATCGAGAACGAGAAGGCGCCATCGGCCGGGTCGATGCCGAGCACGTCCCACGGCACCACGACGTCGTAGGTCGTCGTGCCGTCCGCACGTGCGACCTGCGTCGTCGCGTCGACCTCGGGGCCGACCGGTGCCGTGTACCGGTAGACGCTCGGGGCCGCCAGGTCCGGGTGGATCCCCAGCTCGACCCGCGAGCCGGGGTCCTGTCCCGGAAGTCCGCGGCCGACGGCGAACTGAATCGAGTCGCCGTCCCAGAGCCGATCGGCCGTCGCGGCGGGTCGGTGGTCGGTGTCCCGCACAGCGGCGTGCAGACGGAGCCCCTCCTCGCTCCACGAGAGCGCGAACGTGCCGCTCAGGTCGTCGTCGTCGGGCACCCCGCCGCTCAGGGCGACGTACGTGCCCCGGGCCTTCCAGTCGACCGTGACGGCATTCGCGGGGTCGTCGGCGACCGGGGCCAGGGCTGTCGTCCCCACGAGTCGTCGCTGCTCGCCCCCGGCCGCCGCCGTCACCGTGAACGGGTAGGGCTGCCAGGTGTCGAGCGGGGCTTCGATCGCGAAGGAGGCCATGGCGCCGGGGGCGACCGCGAGCGCCGGCAGGGTGCCGGACCGGTCGCCGAGTGTCCAGGAGATGTCGTCGACATCGACCGGGTCGGCTCCGACGTTCGCCGCCCGGAGGGACGGCCGGACCGTGCCGTCGGCGTCCTGGCCCGGCCCGAAGGCGAGGACGGGGTTCTCGACGACGTCGACCGAACCGGCGACGTAGGCGACGACCGCGTCCGCGCTGCGCACCGTCGTCGTGACCGGGTGCGTGCCGAGCTCCCGCAGAGGCTCCAGCGGGAGCGCGCCCTCCGCCACGTCGCCCGTCCCGGTCAGAGTGGTGCCGGCACCGACCGGCCCGACGACGCTCACGTCGCCCGTCATGTCGAGCGCGCCCCGTTCGACGGTGACGGGGGCGTCGACGCCCGTGTCGAGGGGCACCTCCTCCGGGAGCCCGACATGCACGGCGGGGGCGGCGACGACGGCCGGGGTGCCAACCGCACCGGACACGAACACGGGGTCTGCGTCGACGGTCAGCTCGACGCGCGAGTTCGGCCGCGCGCGCCACGAGCGGCCGTCGCCGCGCACCACCCGCGCCGACGCGCCGGTCTCGACCGCGACCGTCACCGGTGCGTCGGTCGCCCACACCATCCGGACGACCTGGCCCGCGGCGTCGACGTAGTCGGCCGTGATCGCACCGTCGAGGCGACGCAGCTGCGCGAGCGTGCGTCTCGCGGTAAGGCGGTCGAAGACCGCGAGCGCCGGGTAGGCGGGCTTGGGTGTGAGCGCCGTGCCTCCGTCGGCGGGCCTCCGGACGAGGCCGAAGTTGTGCTCCGTCTCCGCTGGGTTCACCCCGGAGTCGATCAGCTCGTAGAAGACGACCCGCTCGACGCCGGCGGCCTCCAGCAGCGCTGCCGAACGGACGACGAACGCCGCCTGCTGCTGCTCCGTCGTCCCGCCGGTGGTCGTCGTCCAGCCGTGTTCGGTCAGCCAGATGGGGAGGTGCACGCCGGGCGGCGCGTACTGGTCGACGAGCCGGCGGAGGGTCGCGACGCCCGCCTCCGCCCTGCCCTCGGGTGCGACGGGGAAGTCGTACGTGTGGTAGCTGACGGCATCGAGGTAGTCAAGGCCCCCGAGGGCGAACAGGTCCTCCATGAAGTCCCACCTCGCGCCGGCGAGGACGGGCCCCACGACGCGAGCCCCCGGGGCCGCGTGGTGCACTGCGTCCGCTGTTGGTGCGAGCAGGGCTAGGTAGCAGGCGGCCGTCGTCCCGCACGCACCGGTGTTGAAGCTGTCGTTGAACTCGTTGTAGATCTCGTAGTCCACGTCGGAGCCGTAGTGGGCGGCCGCCGCGGCGGCGTAGCGCGCGAACGCGGCGATGCCCTCCGGCGAGCTCGGCGTCGTTCCGTCGTCGTACCAGCGGCTGGCGTAGGCGAGGATGACCAGGGGCCTCTCGCCGCGGGACTTCGCGGCCGCGACCTGGGCATCGAACAGCGCGGGGAACTCGTAGACGCCCGGGGACGTCTCGACCGTATCCCAGGACGGGCCCTCGCGCATCGTTCCGGCGCCGAGGGGCGCCATGAGCGCGTCGACCTGCTCGACCGAGTAGCGGTTGACGTGCACCGCCAGGCCGACCTGCCGGTCGGCCGTGGGGACCGCCGCGGCCGGGGCGTCGAGGATCGCGAGCGTCGCGGTGCGGGTCGTCGGAGACGGCGCGTCGACGCCCAGTGTGAGCTCGTAGTAGCCGGCGGGCAGGGCCGAAAGGTCGATCGAGGCTCCGCCGTCCGTGACCGTCACTCGGCCGGTGTCGAGGCGCTGCCCGGAGGACGCACGGAGGTCCCACGCCACCGTCTGCCCGGTCGTGGTCACGCCGACGTGGGCGTCGCCCGAGGAGTACACGAGGGCCGGGTCGGAGAACGCCAGGGCGCCGGGCGGCGGCTCGTGCTCCTCGAACGAGGGGTTCACCACGAGGTTCTGGTCGTCGCCGGCGACGGCCACGTGCACGTCGTCGAGCCAGACGGTTCCCGCGCCGCGGACGAGGAACCGCATGACGAACGACATGCTGCCCGCCGGCTGGGTGTAGCTCCACGCGAGCCGCGTCCAGCCGTTCGTCCCGGCCGGCAACTCGACCCGCTCGCTGTGGTCGCTGCTCAGCACGACGTACGCGGCACCGGCGGAGGAAAGGTTCTCGGTGCGGACCCAGACACTCATGTCGTACGTGACGCCGCCGTTCGCGCGGACACTCTGGCGCAGGTCGACGTAGGAGGTCGAGTAGAGCGAGTCGAAGTCGACCCGCGCCGAGGTCGCGCCCTCGTGACCGGTAGCGGTGTCGGCCGCGATCACGAAGTCGGGGCTACCGGACACGGTCGTCGTCCAGCCGTCGAACGTGTCGGACGCTGCGAGGTCCGCGTGAGCGGTGGCCGGGAGTGCCATGAGCAGCCCGCCGAGGAGCGCCACCAGAGCCAGGACCGCGAGGACGGCGCGCGGCGTCCGGGTCGCCGTCATCCCTTCACCGCCCCGGCCTGTCCCGCGCTGCGCAGGAACTGGCGCTGGAACAGGACGAACAGCAGCACCGGGATCACCACCGAGATGAACATCCCTGCCATGAGCAGGTGCGTCGGTGCGGTCTCGCTCACCCGGAACAGGCCGACCGACAGCGGCTGCTTGTCGGGCGAGGGCAGCACGAGCATCGGCCACAGGAACTCCTTCCACGACGCCACGATCGTCAGGAGCGAGACGACACCGACGACGGGTCGCGACAGCGGCAGCACGATCGCCCAGAACACGCGGAACACTCCCGCGCCGTCGATCCGCGCCGCCTCGAATACGTCGCGCGGCAGCCGGTCGAAGAACCGAGCCACGAGGAGCACGTTGAAAGCGCTCGCCGCGCTCGGCAGCCACACCGCCCAAAAGGTGTTGACGAGGCTGACGTGGACCAGCGGCACGTCGAGCACGGTCACGTACAGGGAGATCAGCGACACGACCCCGGGGATGAACAGGGTCGCGAGGACGGCGGCGTTGACCACCCTCGCGTAGCGGGGACGCAGCACCGCGATGCCGTAGCCGCCCGTCAGAGCCACGAGGAGCCCGAAGAACCAGCAGCCCGCCGACATCCAGACCGTGTTCAGCAGGTACTGCCCGACGTGGATCTGGGTCCACGCGTCGTGGAGGTTGTGCCACTGGATGCCGCTCGGAAACCAGGCGAACGGCTCCCGGAGGATGTCCTGGCTGGTGGACAGCGCGGCCTTGAGGAGCCAGAGCAGCGGACCCAGGGCCACGACGCACAGCGCGGCGATGAGGACCGCGGTCATGACGCGCGACGTCAGTCGGACGCTGCGTCGCGACCGGTCCAGGGTCGAGACGTTGGAGCGCTCGTCGGGGTCGTCGGCGCGGGGCGCACGCCGGCCCACGGGTCGCACGGTGGACGTCACGGAGGTCACGATTCGCTCCACTTCCGGGTGAGCCGCAGGTACACGGCGGAGACGAGGCTGAGGGCGACGGCGAGCAGCAGGCTGAGGGCCGTCGCCTTGCCGAAGTCGCCCGAACGGAAGGCGTAGTTGTAGACGAGCATCAGCAGCGTGACCGTGTGGTTCTCGGGGCCACCGCCCGTCATGACGAACGGCTCGGTGAAGACCTGCATCGTGCCGATGACCTGCAGCAGCAGCATGAGCAGGATCACGCTGCGCAGCTGGGGCAGCGTGACGTGCCACGTCCGCTGCAGGATCGAGGCGCCGTCGACCTCCGCCGCGTCGTACAGCTCCGTGCGGATCGACATCAGCGCGGCGAGGTAGATGATCGTGGCCGTCCCGGCCGTCGCCCAGGTGGCCTGCACGACCATGCTCGGCATCGCGAACGCCGGGTCTTGCAACCAGCCGACGGGCGAGATGCCGAACCAGCCGAGGACGGTGTTGAACAGGCCGGTCGCCCCGGGCTCGTAGAACTGCTTCCACAGCAGGACGCTCACCACGGGCGGGATGATCACCGGAAGGTAGGCGAGGACACTCGAGATCTGCCGGCTGCGCCGCAGCTCGGCCATGACGACCGCCATCAGGATCGGGAGCGGGAAGCCGATCACGAGGGCCAGCACAGCGAACCAGACGGTGTTCCCCAGAGCCGTCCAGAGCAGAGGGTCCGCGACCACGCGACGGAAGTTGCTGAGGCCCACCCAGGTCGGGTCGGTCACGAGGTCCGTGTGCTGGAACGCGAGCACGAGGCTCTTCAGGATCGGCCACCAGGCGAAGTAGCCGAACGCCAGGAGCAGGGGGACGAACATGGCCAGTGTGCCCGGCCCCCCACCGCGCGCCCAGCGGGCGAGCGCTGCGAGCGGGGATCGGCGGCTCCGCGCCTCGGAGCGGAGCGAGGTCGCTTCACGCTGCGATGCAGTCGTGCCGTCGACGGACGGCGGGGCGGTGACGGTCACGGGGGCAGCTCCATCTTCTTGGTCGTGTTTCTGGCGAGCCGGTCTCCGCGGGCGGCGTGAGGCCGCCCCCGGAGGCCCGGCTCAACCGGCGTCGACCAGGTCCTGGACCTGGCTCTGCGCCGACCTCAGCAGACTCTCGGGGTCCGCGTCCTTCCGCGTGAGGGCTGCCTGCACGACCGGGTCGAGCGCCGCGTACAGCTCCTGGGCCTTCACGGCGGGCTCGGACACGATCGTCGCGTCCGGCAGGCTGTCGAGGTAGGCCCGGTAGTTCGCGCGCGGCACGTTGACGTAGGGCTCGATCCATCCGAGGTAGGTCGCGTACTGCTTCTCGGAGACGACCGGCACCTCCGGCAAGCCCACGGGCAGATCGTCGGCGACCTGGGACTTGGCCCAAGTGACGGCCGCTTCCTGGTCGACGTAGCGGTCGAGGAAGTAGTACTTCGTCCACGCGAGCGCGGCGCACACCTGGTTGGCGCTCGCCTTGGGGTTGAACCACTGGATGTTGCCGCCGCCCAGGACGCCGACGGAGTCGTCACCGGCAGGGAAGGGGGCCAGCCCGAAGTCGTCGGCGGGCATGCCCCGCGCGATCACGACGCTGTTGTAGAGGTTCGCGCCGTTGAGGGTCTGACCGACGGACCCCGCCGCGAGGTCGTCCCGGATCGTGTTGTTGTCGTGGAGGAAGTTGGCGCCGGCGGCGCCGTCCTCCCACCGGACGTCGTGCAGGAACTTCAGGCTCTCGCGCATGCCGGGCGTGTCGAGCGTGACCTTGGTGGCGTCCCCCGTGCCCTCCTCGGCGAGGCTGCCGTTCGAGTACGCCATGGACGTCAGGAGCCAGCCGCCCACGTTCGCCGTGGTCGGGATGATGAACCCCGCCTTGCCGGTCTTCGCCGCGATCGTGGCGGCGTCCTCGCGCACCTCGTCCCAGGTCGAGGGCGGCGCGTCGGCGTCGAGGCCGGCCTTCGCGAAGAGCGCCCGGTCGTACACCAGGCCCATGGTGTAGGCGGCGCGGACCACGCCGAACGTGTGACCGTCCGCGTTCTGCGTCACTGACGTGAGCTGGGGGTTGAGCTTGCTGAGGACGTCGTCCTCTTTGACGTAGGACGTGATGTCCGCGGCCTGCCCGCGCTCGATCAGGGACTGGATGTCCGTGAACGGCACCTGCAGGGTGGTCGGCAGCGTGCCACCGACCAGGAGCGCGGAGAACGTCGAGACGTCGTACTTGGTCTCCTCGTCCTTGATCGTGATGTTCGGGTGCAGCTTCTCGAACGCCGCGATCGACTTCGTCCACGCCTCCAGGGTGGCGGCCTGGTCCGACGTCGGTCGCTCGCCGACCGTGATGGTCACGTCGGCCGCCGGGTCGCAGGTCCCCCGGTCCTTCGCCCCCGCGCCCGGCGCGGCGCCGCCACCCGAGCATCCGCCCATCGCGAGGCCCACGAGCGCGACGCTCGAGACCAACCCGCCGATACGGCCCCATCGCGCGACAGTCATGCTTCTACCCCTTCGTAGAAATCCTAGGAAAGCCCACCGGCTGAAACCGGTTTTTCTAAGAGTGCCCGGTGGCTGGTGGCGTGTCAATCCCCTCGGTCGCGGACGCCGTCCAGCCCTCGCGCGCCAGCCACGCCTCGCAAGCGCGCGTCCAGCCGACCCGGTCGGGAGCCAGGCCGCAGCCGTGCCCCCCGACCGGGTACAGGTGCAGCTCGTGCGCCACGCCGGACGCCGCGAGCGCTGACGACAGCAGCAGCGAGTGCTCGACCGGCACCTTCGGGTCGTCGAACGAGTGGAAGACGAAGAACGGGGGGGCCGTGGGGGTCACCAGCCGCTCCAGAGAGAGGACTGCGCGGCGGTGCGGGGTGTCGTGCTCCCCGAGCAGGACGGCCGCGGAGTTGCCGTGAGGCCTGTCCTGGAGCGACACGACGGGGTATCCGAGCACCACCCCGTCGACGCCGGCTGCCGCACTGACGGGCGCGAGCGCGGCCAGACCGGCCGCGTGACCCCCGGCCGAGAACCCGACGAGCAGGATCCGTTCGACGCCCTGCGCCCGGAGCTCAGCGACCCGCGCGCCGATCGCCCGGTGTGCCGCCGGATGCGCCCGGCGGACGGGGTAGCGCAGCACGGTGGCCGGCAGCCCCATCCTCTCGAGCCACACGGCGACAGGCTCCGCCTCGTGCGGCGCGTGGGTCTGGTAACTACCTCCGGGGAGCACGAGGGCGTGCTGAGTCATCCGACCATCCTTTGAAACCGGTTTTGGCGCGAGACACAGCGTGCCACCAGCTCACGGCCCGCGGCAAGCCGAGCGCGGTCGCTCCAGGACCGCTCCGCGCCGGGCACCACCCGTCGCACTCCCGTGCACCTCGTGCACCGGTCCGCATAGGGTCGGAGCATGGGTGCCGGCATCGAGATCCGCGAAGCCACGGCCGACGACTGGCCGGGCATCTGGAAGGCGCTGGAGCCCACGTTCCGCGCCGGCGAGACGTACACCTACCCGCGCGACATCACCGAGGACAACGCCTTCCGCGCCTGGATGGCCGCTCCCGGCGCGCGCGTGCTGGTCGCGGTGAGCGCGCGCCCCAAGGACGCCGGCATGATCCTCGGCACCGCCAAGTACCTGCCCAACCACCCGGGCGCGGGGTCGCACGTCGCGAACGCCAGCTTCGTCGTCGGGCCTGACGGCGCGGGGCGCGGGACCGGCCGCACCCTCGCCCGCGCGGTGCTCGACGGCGCCCGCACCGACGGCTTCCGCGCGATGCAGTTCAACGCCGTGGTCGAGACGAACGAACGGGCGGTGCGGCTGTGGCAGTCGCTGGGGTTCGAGGTCCTCGCGACGGTCCCGGCGGCGTTCGCCCACCCGACCCGCGGGCTCGTCGGGCTGCACGTCATGTACCTGGCGCTCTGACGCGGCGCGCCACCGGCGCCGCAGCGCGAGCGCGACACGCCCGGCGAGCCCTCCGACCAGGGACGACGTTCTGCTGTATTATCAATCGGCCAAATAAGCGCAATCTTGGAGTGACGCCGTGCTCTACCGCCAGCTCTACGAGGACCTTCTGGCCGCGATCCGTGGTGGCGACTACGCCGTCGGCGACCGGATCCCGACGGAGGCGGAGCTTCGGGCCCAGTACTCCGTCAGCGCGATCACGGTCCGGCGCGCGCTCGACATGCTCCGCCAGGACGGATACGTCGAGCGACGCCCGCGCATCGGCACGACGGTCATCAGCACGGAGCCGACCCGGCAGACCCAGCAGATCGGGTCGGCGCCGGTCGTGGGACTCGTGCTGACCAGCTTCGACGACACCTTCGGCGCTCGCCTCCTCGAGGGCGCGCTCGACGCCGCGCAGGGCGAGGCGCACCTCGTCGTCGAGCGGACCCGTGGCGACCTCGAGCGCGAGGCCGAGGCGATCGCGGCGGTGCTCGACGCGGGGGCGCAGGCCCTCGTCCTCCTGCCCAGCAGCTCCGCCATGATCCCGCCGCCGGTCCTCGGCCTGGTCACCCAGTCGTTCCCCGTCGTCATGGTCGACCGGCGGTTCGAGGGCGTCCCGGTCGCGACGGTCACGAGCGACAACATCTCGGCCGGGTCCACGGCGACCGAGCACCTCTTCGAGCTCGGGCACCGCAGGGTCGCGCTGGTGACCTCCGACAGCAGCGTCACCTCGAACGACGACCGGCGCCGAGGCTGGGTGGGCGCCCACGCCCGCAACAAGGTCACCCTCGACGACGACCTCGCGTTCCACGAGATCGAGTCCACGCTCCCCGGCTCGTCGGCGTCGCGCGAGGACGACGTCAAGCGGCTCGAGGCGTTCGTCGCCGAGCACCCCGACGTCACGGGCTACGTCGCCGGCGAGTACAACATCGCCCTGATCCTCCGCGACGCGCTGCACCTGGCGGGCCGACGCATCCCGGCGGACGTCTCCGTCGTCTGCTTCGACCACCCCGACGCCTGGTTCGACACCGAGCTCTTCCGGTTCACGCACGTCGCCCAGGACCAGGCGACGCTCGGGGGCCGGGCCGTCGCGAGCGCCCTCAGGCAGATCCGCGACGGCGCCGGCCCCGAGAAGGTGGTCGTCCCGACGACGTTCGTCGTGGGCGCCTCTACCGCTGCGGCGCCGACTCGAGCGCCGCGCGCTGCTCCGTCGCCATCAGGGCGCTGAGCTCGGTCGAGTAGTACACCCGGCCGGACGGCGGCGTGGACCAGTCGTTGCCCGCGAGGAGCGGGCCCTCGGCGTCGTCCCGGCCGTCGAGCCCGTCGGACCACAGCGCGTCGGTGCTGCGGCGCAGGAAGCCGTCGAGCAGCTCGCGGTCCGCCGACCCGGCCGGCAGCCGGTCCGCGAGCAGTCCGGCGTAGCGGTAGAAGACGCCCTTGAACAGCCCCTCGTCGCCGTCGGGACCCTCGTCGTGGAAGACCCTCCCGTCCGAGAGCTGCTCGATCGCGACCCGCGCGGTCCGGACCGCGTCGTCGAGGGCGACGCGCCCGTCGACGTACGGCTCCAGCTCCACGACCGCGCCCACGTAGAGGCCCTGGTTGTAGGTGAACCGCCACTGCGTGTCGACCTGACCGTCGCCGACGCGGTTGATCCCGTCCTCGACGAAGCCGTCGGGACTCCGCAGCGTCCGCGTCACCCAGTCGAGCGCCGCCCACGCCTTCTCGAGGTACTCGGACTTGCCCGTCCGCCGGTGCAGGCGCGCGCCCAGGATCGCGAGCGGGCCGTTGGCCGGCGTGTTCTTGTACTCGAGCTGCTGCTTGCGCCAGGCGAGGCTCGGGCCCTGCGCGTCGTTCCAGCCGTGCTCGACGACGTGGTCCCACAGGGCGACGGCGTCGTCCTCGTAGCGCTGCTCGCCGCCCAGCTCGGCGAGCCGCAGGGTCGCGAGCGCGAACCACAGCATGTCGTCGAAGTAGTCGTTGAACAGCGAGCCGCCGTTTCGCTCGACGATGTTGCGGTGCGCGGTGCGCGCCTCGTCGAGCCAGCGCCCCTCGCCCGACCGGTCGTACGCGTCGAGCCGGCAGTCCATGAGGTGCGCGAGCCACCAGTAGTTGAAGGTCGCGTCGTCACCGTCGGCGAACGGGACGGTGTTGTGCAGGTACTGCGGCCACGGCGCGCCGTACAGCGCGGCGACGCTGTCCTGCAGCCGGTCGGCCCGGCCGGCCCACGTGGCGTCGGTCGAAGGGTGGTTCACTTGCGGTCCTCCTGAAGGATCTGGTCGCCCTGCTTCTGGGCCTGCGAGAGCGCCTGCTGTGCGGTCAGCTCTCCGGACATGAACTTCTGCAGCGCCGGCGTGAGCGCCTTGCCCTCGACGTCGGAGTACCCGGGCACGCTCGGGCGGACCGCCGCGTAGTCGAGGGACGTGATGAAGGGCTTGAACCGCGGGTCGTCCGTGAAGTACGGGTCGTTGGCCGCGGTGCGGTTCGCGGGGATCCAGCCGGAGATCTTGGCGAAGTCCACGCCGTTCCGGGCGTTGGCCGCCCACCACTTCATGAAGGCCCAGGCACCGTCCGAGTCCTTGGCGCCGGTCGGGATCGTGAGCCCGAAGCCGCCCATCATGGTGCCCTTGTCCCCCTGCGGGCCGACGACCGGCTCGCTCACGCCCCAGTCGAGCCCGTCCGCCGCGTCGAGGGTCGGGATGTCCCACTCGCCGTCGTACTTCATGGCGGCGTTCCCGGCCGCGAACGCGTCGTTCGTGTCGCCGAAGCCGTTGGAGTAGACCCCGGCGTCGAGGAGCTTCTTCCAGAAGTCGAGCACCTCGATGCCCTGGGGGCTGTTGAACGCGGTCTTGGTGCCGTCGTCGGAGACGAGCCGGCCGCCCGCCTGGAGGAGCCACATGTTGAAGAGGCCCGGGTCGTTGAGAAGGAAGCCGGACGTCGCGAGCTTCCCGCCCTTCTTCACCGTGAGCTTCTCGGCCGCGGTCTGCAGCTCGTCCCAGGTCGTCGGGACCTTGACGCCCGCGTCCTTGAACATGGTCTTGTTGTAGGCGAGCGCGTGGACGTCGACGAGCAGCGGGAGGCCGTAGAGCTTGCCGTCGTACTTCATCTCCCCCAGGGCCTGCGGGTAGAAGTCGTCGAGCTTCACGCCGTCGGCCTTCACGCGGTCGTCGATGGACTGCAGCGCGCCCTTGGGCGCGTAGAGCGAGGTCTGGTACCGGTCCCACATGACGAGGTCGGGCACCTGTCCGCCCGCGATCGCGGTGAGCAGCTTCTGCTCCACCTGCTCCTGCGCGACGTACGTCACCTCGTACTCGTCCTGGGACTTGTTGAAGGCGGCGGCCTGCTGGTCGATCTGCTTGACCTGGTCGCCGGACCACGAGCCCCACATGACGACCTTGTGACGGCCGTCGGCCGTGGTGTCGCTGCCGCTGCCGGACGAGCACCCCGCGAGGGTGAGCGCGCCCGCGACGAGCGCGGCGACGGCCAGGAGCGGCCTGCGATGTGACTTCATCGTCGATCTCCTTGAAAGGTCCTGAGGTATGTCGGTCGAACGTGACGAGGTGGGCACGGGCGGGCCGCTACTTCCCGCCGGTGTGCGCGATGCCCTGGACGATCCAGCGCTGCGTGAGCAGGAAGAGGATCAGCACCGGGAGCATCGTGATGACGGTGCCCGCCATGAGCGGGCCGTAGTCGGTCGCGTAGTTGTTCACGAAGCCCGCAAGGCCGACCTGGACGGTCATCATGTGGGGGTCGTTGAGGACGATGAGCGGCCACAGGAAGTTGTTCCAGCCGGCCTGGAAGCTCAGCAGCCCCAGCACCGCCAGCCCCGACTTCGCGAGCGGCATGTAGACGGACGCGAAGATCCGGAACTCGCTCGCGCCGTCGATCCGGGCCGCCTCGGCGATGTCGTCGGGCAGGGTCTCGAAGAACTGCTTCATGAAGAAGACGGCGAACGCCCCGGCCGCACCCGGCAGCACGACCGCCGCGTAGGTGTTGATCAGTCCCGTCCCGCCGTTGCCGGTCAGGTCGTTCCCGCCCGCGAAGGGAAGGTGCCGCAGGATCAGGAAGGTCGGGATCATCGTGACGATCCCGGGGATCATCATCGAGGCCAGGTAGGCGCTGAAGACGGCGCCCCTCCCCCGGAACTGCAGCTTCGCCAGCGCATACCCGGCGAGCGAGCCGAAGAACAGGTTCGCGACCGCGCCCCCCACCGCCACGATGAGCGTGTTGAGGAAGTACCGGGCGAACGGGACCGTCGAGAAGACGTGCGCGTAGTTGTCGAGCGTCGGGGAGCGGGGCACGAGCGACAGCGCGTGGGCGAGGATCTCCCCCGCAGGCTTGAACGACGTCCCGAGCGTCCACAGGAGCGGCGCGACCGTCAGCACGCTGACGAGGCAGACGGCGACCCACCAGACGACCGCGCCCGCCGCGCGACCGCGCCGCGCCCGCTCCGACGTGATGGGGGGTGCCGTGAGGGTGTGGGCGGTCATCTCGACTCCCGGTTGGTCAGTCGCGCGTTCACGAGCGAGAAGATGAAGATCACGACGAACAGCACGAACGACAGCGCCGACGCGTAGCCCATGCGCAGCGCGCCGAAGCCCCGGTCGTAGATGTAGTAGACGATCGTGACCGTCGAGTTGCCCGGGCCGCCCTTCGTCAGCACGTAGGCCTGGTCGAACACCTGGAACGCGTTGATGATCAGCAGGGTGGAGACGAGGAACGTCGTCCTGCGGATACCCGGGAGCACGACGTACCGGAACACCTGCCAGGCGTTGGCGCCGTCGAGCCGCGCGGCCTCGCGCTGGTCCGTCGACACGCCCTGGAGCCCGCCGAGGAAGATGATCATGTTGGTGCCGAAGCCCGCCCAGACGCTCATCATGACGATCGCGAACATCGCCCAGTGGGAGCTGTAGAGCCAGGCAGGCCCGTCGATGCCGACCCACCCCAGCGCCGTGTTCAGAAGTCCGCGCTGCGGGTCCAGGACCCAGTACCAGATGGTCGCCGTCGCGACCGTCGACGAGACGACCGGGATGTAGAACAGGGTCCGGAACACGCGCGAGACGCGGGGGCGCCGGTTGAGGAGCATGGCTGTCGCGAGGCCGATGACGAGCCCCAGGGGGACGTACAGGACCGTGTAGAGCAGCGTGTTCCTCATCGCCGTCCAGAAGAACGGGTCGTGGACGATCTCCGTGTAGTTCTTGAGCCCCACCCAGCTGGGCGACCCGATGATCGCGTAGTCGGTCAGGCTCACGCCCGCGGCGAGCACGGCGGGCAGCAGCGTGAACACCAGGAAGAACAGGCCTGGCAGCAGGAGGAACATCCACGCCGCCCGAGCCTGGCGCCGCGCCACCCCGGTCCGCGGCACGCGGGCCGCTCGCGGCTTCGGCGAGACCCGCGGGCGCTCCCGGCTCCCGCGGTCGTCCCCACCCGTCGGCGCGGCCGACGTCAGCGTCTGGTTGCTCATGAGGCGGCCCTGGTCGACGGCTCGCCGCCCCGCGGCGCGGCCGCGAGCGCCGGCTCGCCCACCCCGACGACGTCGAGCACCAGCTCGCAGAACATCGCGTTGGCCCAGGAGAACCAGGGCCGGGTGAAGCTCGCGGGGTCGTCGGCGTGGAAGGACTCGTGCATCAGGCCGGTGCCGCCGTCCGTCGAGCACAGCACGTCGAGCAGGCGCAGCCTCTCCGCGCCGTCACCCGAGGTCAGGGCCTGCACCGCGAGCGCGATGGGCCAGATCTGCGCGCCCGGGGTGTGCGGGCTGCCGACGCCCGACGCCGCCTTCCCGCTGAACCAGTAGGGGTTCGCCGACGACAGCACGGCGGACCGGGTGCGACGGTAGAGCTCGTCCTCCGGGTCGATCCAGCCGAGCATCGGCAGGGACAGGAGGCTCGGGAGGTTGGCGTCGTCCATGACAAGGGCACCGCCGAGGCCGTCGACCTCGTACGCGAGGATGTCGCCGCCGTCCGGGCCGGGGACCACGCCGTGCCTCCAGATCCCGGCCTCGAGCTCGATCGCGAGCGCCTCCGCCTGCTCGGCCAGCGCGGGGTCGCCGCAGGCCTCGCGAGCGAGGACGGCGCCGTCGCGCAGGGCGACGACGGCGAACGCGTTGCCCGGGACGTTGTAGCCGTAGGTGGTCGCGTCGTCGCTGGGACGGAAGCCGCTCCACGTCATCCCGGTCGGCGCGACGAGCGGCCCGCGGCCGTCGCGGGCGAGCGTGTCGGTCGGGAGGAACGGGTCCGGGCGCTCGAACGTGTACGGCGAGCGGGCCTCGTGGTCCTGCTCGACCTGCCACACGCGGACGACCGCGGCGAGCGCTGCGGGGAACTCGTCCAGGTGGTCGGTACGCCCCGTCCGGTGCCACAGGGTGTGCGCCAGTCGCAGGGCGGAGCACAGCGAGTCGACCTCGTACTTGCGCTCCCAGACCCAGGGCGTCATCGCGGTGCTGTCGTCCTGGTGCCCGGCGCCGTCGGGTCCCGCGTTGAACGCGTTGGCGTACGGGTCGAGCTGGACGTAGCGCAGCTGACGCCGGGAGACGGCGGCCACGAGGTCGGCGAGACGGGAGTCGCGATCGACGAGCCGCAGGTACGGCGTGAGCTGCCAGTAGGAGTCACGGAGCCACATGGCCGGGATGTCGCCCGTGACCATGAAGGCCATGCCGTCGTCGTCGATCTCGACCGTCGAGTCCAGCGTGTTCGTGAAGCAGCGCTCGAACGTCTCGGCCACCTCGGGCGAGATGCGTTGGGCGACGATGCCGACGATCTCGTCCACGAGATCTGGTGCGATGTGAGCCACTGTGTTCCCTTGCCTGGCCGATGATGCGTCACAACTATATTCATACTTCGTCACGACGCAACTCTCCGTTTTAGTATACGTAATGAGCCACACGCTCCTCTGCATCAAGAGGAGGGCTCGCGCTTCGCCGCGCACCAGCTCGCGGCCGCGAGCTCACGCGGCCGCGACCTGTCGGGCACGTGTGTTCGAGCGCACAGGCGGCGGCCCGGTCCCACGGCCTCGGCCTCGGCCTCGGCCTCGGCGAAGGCTCGCAGTGCCGGACGGGGACTTCACGTCACGGTCGTCGACGCCTTCCGGCGCGCCCGTCGTCCGACGGCGCGCCACCCTTCACGCGAGGCTTGACGACCCCGGCACCACCGAGGTCCTCAACGACGGTACGGACGTGCGCCGGGGACTTCAAACCAGCCCCCGGACGGGTCCGCCGGACCTCTCGACGAGCGCAGACGGTCGAATCGGGACGGATCTCGCAAGCCTCCCGAGCACGCCGGAAGTCTCCACGACGTCCGTGTGAGGGGCCCGGGCACCCGGCGCAGGGACGTCGCCGACCTCCCCGTCACGCGTCGGGCTCGGCCTCGGCACTCCGCCCGTCCGTCGCCCGCAGCGCCCGCGCCTGCTCGACGTCCTTCGCGCGCTTGGCGGCCTGCTTGTCGCTGGCCTTGGTGTCCCGCAGCGGGAGCTGGACCTGCTCCTCGGCGGCGACCCCGGCCTGCAGCTCGCGCCCGCGCTCGAGCTCGGCGTCGAGCTCGGCGCCGAGCAGGAGCACCATGCTGAGGATGTAGATCCACAGCAGCAGGATGAACAGGCCGGCCAGCGTCCCGTACGTCGCGTTGTAGTTGCCGGCGTGGCCGACGTAGAAGCCGAACGCGAGGGTGGCGACCGCGGCGATGATCAGCGCGACGAGCGCGCCCGGGCTGAGCCAGCGGAACTTGGTCTGCTTGACGTTCGGCGTCGCCCAGTAGAGCAGCGCCACCAGCAGGACGGCGAGGACGGCGATGACGGGCCACTTCACGATGTTCCACACGGTGACGGCGGTGCTCGACAGCCCGACGAGGTCGCCGACCTGCCGGGCCACCGACCCGGACAGCACCATCGCCGCGATGATCGCGACGACGATCACGAACACGACCGCCGTCACCAGCAGCAGCCAGGGGCGCAGCTTCCAGACCGGCCGCCCCTCCGGCACGCCGTAGACCCGGTTCATCGCGCGACCGAACGCGCCGACGAACCCCGACGCCGACCACAGGGCAAGGACGAGCCCGATCACGAGCGCCCACCCCGAACCGGTGCTCCCGGCGATCGGCCGGATGAAGGACTCGACCTGGTCGAGCGTCTGCGGGGGCGCGAAGTCCTTGATCGAGTCGAGGGTGTCGTTGATCGCCTTCTCCGGGTCCCCGACGAACCCGAGCAAGGACACGAGCGCCACGGTCGCCGGTGCGGCTGCCAGCACCGCGTAGAAGGTGAGCGCCGCGGCGAGGTCCTGGCCGCCGTCGGCCTGGAACTCCCGGAACGTGCGCTTCGCGACGTAGCCCCACGAGGGCTTCTTCGCGGGCTCGGCGGACGACTGCCCGCCCGACGGGTCGGCACCGACGGCAGGGTCGGCAGAGTCAGTGGCCATGTTTTCAGTCTGGGCCGACCTTCTCCCCCACGCTCGCGGAGGCGCCGTCGCGCGCGGCACCCGGACCGCCGTAGTGTCGGGAGATGACCGTGCAACGGCTGGACAACGTCGCCGTCGTCGTCGACGACCTCGACGCCGCGATCGCCTTCTTCGCCGAGCTCGGGCTGGAGGTCGAGGGCCGGACGGTCATCGAGGGCCCGTGGGCGGGCCGCGTCGTCGGGCTCGACGACCTGCGCTCCGAGATCGCGATGATGCGCACCCCCGACGGGCACGGCCGGCTCGAGCTCACCGTCTATCACGCGCCGGCGACCGTCGTCCCGGAGCCGCGGGAGCCGCCGTCGAACACGCTCGGCCTGCACCGTGTCATGTTCGCCGTGGACGACGTCGCCGACGTCGTCGAGCGCCTGCGTCCGCACGGTGGCGAGCTCATCGGGGAGCTCGTGCGCTACGAGGACGCGTACCTGCTCTGCTACCTGCGGGGCCCCGCGGGGATCGTGGTCGCCCTCGCCGAGGAGCTGCCTGCCGAGGGGGCCGCCGACCGATGAGGATCTTCACGACGCCCTTCGGCGACGTCTATCCGCTCTACGTGGCCAAGGTCGAGCGCAAGGGCCGCACGACGGCCGAGCTCGACGAGGTCGTCCGCTGGCTCACCGGATTCAGCGACGCCGAGCTGGCGCGGCACCTCGCGGACGGCACGACCTTCGAGGACTTCTTCGCCGCGGCCGACCTCAACCCGGACGCCAAGCTCATCACGGGCGTGGTCTGCGGGGTGCGCGTCGAGGACGTCGAGGACCCGCTCATGCAGAAGATCCGCTACCTCGACAAGCTCGTCGACGAGCTCGCACGCGGCAAGGCGATGGAGAAGATCCTGCGATCCTGACGCGCCCCAGGGATCGGGCCGGGGCGGACGTCGGTCCGCCCCGGCCCCTGCTCACCCGCTCTGGGCTCGCGTCGTGCGCACGCGAGCTACCGCGGCCAGGCGCCCGCCCCGGTGAGACCCGAGCCCGTGCGAGCACCCGGTCCGTCGTCGCCCCAGCCCCACCGGATCGTCGTGCTCGTGCCGCTCAGCGGGACCGTCCGGGTCGCCTGGGCCGCGTTGGTGCTGAACACGAGCGACGCCGTCGACGTCGCGCCCGGGTGCACGGGTGCGAACCTGACCTCCACGGCGCAGGTCGCGCCGGGGGCGACCGACCGGTTCGAGCACGCGTCGCGCACCACCCGGAAGTCGCTCCCGCCCCGCTGCGAGACCCGCACCGAGCGCACCCGCAGCGCGGCCGTCCCCGTGTTCGTCACGGTCACCGTCCGCACCTGCCCGGGCGTGCCGACCGGCTGGTCGGTGAACACGGGCGTCTCCGCGCTGAAGCCGGGGCCGCTCGTCGACGGCACCACGGTGACCGTCTGCGACGTCGTGACCGGCGCGAGCGAGCTCGCCCCGGTGTAGGTCCGCATCGCGTCGTTCGTCACCGTGACCGTCACCGTCCCGGTGCGCAGTGCGGTGAGGGTCCGGGTCTGCGGATCGAGGACGGCAACCTTCCGCTCGGCGCGCGCACGCGCGACCGCGTCCTTGCCGCTGCCGATCGCGAGGCCCGACGAGCCGCTCCACGCCACCGACATCGGGTACGCCAGCGGCACGACGCGCGTCCCGCTCGCCACACCCTCCGGCTGCACGATGCTGCCGGAGAGCTGCGCCGTCGTGCCGGTCTCCAGGGTCTCCGGAGCGTCGAGCGTGACCGACTGGGCGAACGCGCGGACGTCGGCCTCGATCCACTGCTGGCCCGCGCTGCGGGTCGGGTCGACGGACCAGTCGACCCAGCCCGTGAAGCCGCCCCGGTCCGGCGTGCCGTAGGGGTCCTTGCCGGACGACGGCAGCACCGTGTACGGGACGCCCTCCACCCGCTCCACGCTCGCGATCTGGGCGTGCGAGCCGACCATGGTCGCGCCCTTGCCGGACGTCCCACGGAAGTCGGTGAGCATCTTCTCGACGAGCGAGACCTCGTCCCGGTCGCCGAGCTGGCTGGACCTCGTGTCCGCCGGGTCGTCCACGGGGTGGTGCGCGAAGACCACGACGTTCTTCACCGACCGGTCCTTCTTCGCGTCCGCGAGCGCCTGCTGCATCATCGGCAGCTGCTCCCAGGCGGTGCCGCGCAACGTGCCGAGGGAGCTCGCGAGCAGGATGAACCGCGTGCCCTTGTGGTCGAACGTCCGGTACGGCCGGCCGAACTCGGTCGTGAAGTTCGTCAGGTCGGACTGGGTGTTGTTCAGGCCGTACGACTCGTGGTTGCCGGGGACGTAGTAGCACGGGATCGACCCGGCCTTCGGGTCGGGCGTCGAGTCCGCGGCCGGCTCGTCGCCCACCGGGATCAGGTCGCAGCCCGCGTCGGTGAGCACCTGGCGCGCGAGCGCCAGGTCCTGCGGCAGGCCACGGTCCGTGATGTCACCGTTGAGGACCACGAGGTCGGGGTGCGTCGTCCGGATCTTGTGGATCGCCGCGGTCGCGACCTGCGAGAGCGCGGGGCTGTCGGCGGTGAACTGCACGTCGGACAGCGTCGCGAAGGTCCAGGCCTTCTTCCCGTCCAGGAGCGTCCCGTCGGTGGAGACGAGCGGGTCGGCGACGAGGCCCGGCTGGGCAAGCAGGTCGATCGACGTCGGGACGTCGGCCTCGATGCGGTCCAGCACGAACGTGCCCGCCTTCTGCTGCGCGACGGCCGTGTTGATGCCCTGGAAGCTCGCGATCGAGATCGGGAACGCCGTGCTCGCCGGAAGCGTGAACGTGGCGTCCTGCCAGTCGTCGCCGGCCGTCAGCCCGGTCCCGTAGACGCCGCTCGCCTTGCCGTTCGCGTCGTAGTACCCGAGGTAGGTCAGGCCGCTCGGCACGGCGATGCTCGACCTCAGACGCACCCGCACCCGCAGCGGCTGGCCGGGCACCTCGACCCGCTGCGCCGCCGACGCCGCCGAGATGCCCACGTTGCGCATCGCCGCGAAGTCGACCTTCAGCCCGTCGGGGTCCGCGGAGAAGGTGGTCGCCGCGGTGCTGTTGTTGCGCCAGCGGGCGAGCACGTCGTCGTCGAAGTCGTACACCGTCTTCGTCTGGACGCCGATCGTGATCGGGAGCTGCGTCGACACGCCGCCCGCGGTGACCGTGAGGATCGTGCCGGCGTCCGTGAGCGGGGTGATCTTGAGCTTTCCTCCCGCCGACGTGATCGACACGACCGTGTGGTCGTAGTCGAGCGTGAGGTCCCGCGGGTCGATCGGCGCGGTGTAGCCCTGCTCGTCGCGGCCGGTGACCGAGACCGTCACCGCGTCGTCGGGCGTGGCGTCCGGGATGGACAGGCGCTGGGAGGACAGCTCGACGGTCTTGACCGGGTCGAGCACGGTGACGTCGGCGGCGCCCGCCCGGTTCTTGGCCGACGCGCGGACCGTCACGGTGCCGTGGCCCTGCGCCGGGACGGCGAGCGTGCCGTCACGCACGACCGCGCCTCCCCCGACGCTCCAGCGGACCGACCCGGTGGGCAGGGCGACCGGCGTCGCATGGTCGTCCACGCCCTTCGCCGTGAGCGTGCGGTGCATCCCCGGGAAGACCTTGATCCCGCCGTCGGAGGACGCCTGGCCCGGACCCGCGGCGACGAGGAGGTCGTGAAGCCTTCCGTCGCCGGGCGACACGAAGACGCCGACGCCGTTCGGGTCGTTGCGCTCGTGCCCGTCCGACGGGACGTTGCGCACCGTGGCCTCGTCCTCGCCGAGCGCCCTCGCGACCATCGTGGTCGAGCCGCCGCCGTCGAGGTTCACCGCGGTCTGGACGCCGAGGGCCGCGAGGTCGCGTGCCTCCTTGTCGATCCCCACGCCGCCCTTGCCGGTGCCGCCTGGGCCGTCCCACGTCGCCAGGACGAGCGTCTTGCCGCCGTCCTTGAACCCGAGCGCCGTGCGCGGCGCGATCGAGGTCTGGAGGCCGTCGACGACCTTCCCGTCCTTGACGATCGTGCCGCCGTCGCCGAGCGCGAACTTCATGGTCTTCGCGACGTCGTCGGCGAGGGCGTAGGTCAGCGCGACCGGGTCGCCGGGCTGCAGCGCGCGGACCGCGGCAGCGGCGGCGTCCCGTCCGACGAGCACGAAGCCGTCCGCGGGGATCGTCCCCGAGCCGGCGGGCCCCTTCGGGGTCACGGACACCACGGTCCCGTTCTCGACCAGGACCTCGGCGAGCGCATCGTCCGAGACTCCCGGGAAACCGCGGCTGCGGCTGTAGTCGCCCCACGCCGACGTGTAGGCGACCAGGCCGTCCGCCGGGACGCCGCTGCCGTTCGCGGCGTTGATCGACAGGACCTTGTGCTGGACGCCGCCGAAGGTCGCCGTCGCGTCGACGGTGAGGTCGACGAGCTGCGCGATGCCGTCGGCGCTGACGCCCACGTGGTCGCGGCCTCCGACGTCCGCGGTCTTGAGGAGCTGGCCGTCCTGGACCTCGCCGCCCAGGGCCGCGTTGCTGTTGCCGATGTCGAAGAACTCGCCGTTGACGCCGGCGACCGCTCCCGCCTTGTTGGCCGCGGTGCTGAGCGGGCCGCCGGACGCGACCGGGCCCGACGTCAGCAGGTCGGTGCTCACGGCACCGTTCGCCAGGTCGACCGAGAGGAACTGCGCGTCGTACCAGCCGGTCTGCTCGAGCGCCTTGACGTGCTGCAGCGCTATCCCCGGACCGACCTTCTCGGTCGTGTCGGTGAGCGCGAGCCCGCCCGTCGCCGGGGCGGCCGTGCTGCTGGTCACGCCGTCCGGTGCCGGGGCGGCGCCCGCGAACGCCGCGGTCGGGAGAGTGGAGAGCGCCGTGGCAGCCACGGCTGCCACGGCGTAGGGAACTGCTCGTCGACGGTGCGCGACCATCGGTCTCATGCGACTACCTCGCCTCGGGTGCGACTCGGTGGCGGGGCCGTCCGGCCCCGCAGCGCCTCCGTGTGCCGGAGGCACCGGATCGACCCTGGGGGTTCGCTGAGGCCGGCGGGTGAACGGGCACGGGCCGGCGCGTGAAGCCTGTGGTGCGGACTACCGTCCCGGTCGACGGAGCGCCGCCCGCCATCTCGCGAGTCGCTCCCGGCGACGACGGCGCGCCGCGACCGTCCGGGGATGCACCCACCCGACCGCCAGCTCGCGAAAGCGTTCGAGCTCTCGCTCGAGGTGCTCCTCGTACGAGGCCCGGTCGAACCTCACGCTGAGCGGTGCGCCGCCGTCGAGAATCGGCGTGATCTCGGGGAAGTTCTCGTCCTGGAACCCGAGGTCCCGCCACTCGACGGTCGTCTCCGTGAACCGCACCCTCGCCGTGACGGCCCCGCAACCCAGGTCGCCGCACTCCGGACACACGTAGATCGAGGTCCGGCCGTCCGGCAGGTCGGGATCGGCCAGGCCGAGCAGCCGCTCGATCGACTCGATCGCACCGTCCGGCCACCCGTCGTGAAGTGCCGAGATGTCGTCGGACTCGTACCCCAGGCAGCAGGCGACGAGGTCGTGGACGCGTTCGCCGCCGAGCGTGAAGTCCAGGTACGTGACCGGAGTCTGGGTCAACCCGTCCGGCCGTAGGGTCGTCGTCGCACCCGCCGGCAGGCCGCGCGCTCGCTCCGCCGCGACGAGCCCGAACCGCCCCGTCCTCAACGCCGCCCGCTCAGCGCGCGGCGACCGTGTGGTGCTGCGCGGCGCGCTCCAGCCGCTCGACGAGCGTCACGACGCCCGCGGCGAGGGGCACGAGCACGAGGTTGCCGAGCAGCATCGGCCGCAGGAACGGCAGCCCGGCGACATAGCAGTCGACGAGCCCGCCGACGGTGTGCGGGTACCACGCGCCGTCGCCCATGAGCCAGACGCCGAAGTTGGTCCACGCGAAGAACCCCAGGGACGAGCCGAGCCCGAAGCCGAGGGCGGTCGCGTACCGCTTCCAGCCGCCGTGGCGCCCGCCGCGGAACCGCGGCAGCAGCACCGACGCGACGCCGATCACGGCCCACGCCGACCATGTGAAGACGAGGATCGAGGTGTTCCCGAGCACGAGGTCGCTCACGGCCGCCACGGCGAGCGGCGCGAGCGCGGCCGTCCGGTTGCGGAGCAGCAGGGCCGCGGCGAACGTCGCGGCGGTCGACAGCTCGAGGTTCGGCGGTACGCCCAGGTCGTCCTTGACGAGCCGCCAGCCGACGGCCAGCGCGAGGAGCGCGACGACGACGGCGACCCGCCACCAGCGGTGGGCCAGGTCGCGCCAGGACAGGGGGCTCAGTACGTCGCGAGCGTCCACGTGATGGTCTCCCCGTCCTTCGTCTTGAGCGTTCCCGCGCCCACCTGGGCCTGCTTGCCGTCCACCTCGAGCGACCAGAACTCGTGCTTGGCGTCGTCGGCGGTGCGCCCGCCGATCCCCACGACGAACGCGTTCTTGCCCGTCCCCTTCACCTTCGCGGTCGGATCGACGCCGAGCAACAGGTCGAGCGCCGTCTCGCCGTCCGCGCCGGGATACGTGATGCCCGTGACCGCGCCGTCGGCGTCGCGCGTGAACTGGTCGGTCGGCGTCGCGCTGGGCGTGACGCCCGACGGCCACGCCGCCGCGGTCTGCGTCCCGGTCGCCGCCGGCTCGTCCGACGACGACGACGCGCACCCGCCGAGCAGGCCCGCGGCGAGGGCGACGGGCACGACGGCGCCCAGGAGGGCTCGTCGTCGGGCGAGGGGCTTCCGGGCGCGCCCCGAAGGCTCGACGTGCAGGCTGGTCATGGGCTCATCCTAGGGACCGCGCCGGGCGCGCCACCGGTTGTCCGCGCACCGGACGCGCGTCGCGGCCCGGCGGCGCACACTCGTCGCATGGAGCTCTCACCGTTCGGGGTCCGCGCGAGCGCGGGCACCCTGCGCTCCGGAGCCGGCGTCACGCTCGAGCATCCGTGGACCGTGGCGGGCGTGCTCGCGGCGCCCGCCACGAACGGCGCCCAGGTGCTCCACCTCGCGGTCGCCCTGTGCGTCCTCAACGACACGTTCCGCGAGGGCCAGCGGCTGGGCGTCGCCGTGCACGGCGTGGTCGTCGAGGCGGACGGCGGGTTCGACGACCGGTGGCGCTCGACGGGCGTCGCCTACGAGGTCGCCGTCGACTCCCCCGCGTCCGCCGAGGACGTCGCGCGGCTGGGCGCCGTGGTCGACGACGTCGCCGAGATCCCGCGGGCGCTGCGCGGCGGCGTCCCGGTGGTCCGCCGCCGCTGACGGCGGGCGCACCGGGCAGACTGGGGCGATGCTCCTGACCCGCGAGGCCCGTGTCGCGGGGCGGCCGCGCGCCGACGCCCGCGACCCGCTCCTGCGCGCGATGCTCGCCGACGCCGGGATCCCGGCGCCCGGGCCGGACGGCGCGCCGCTGCTGGTCCGGTGCTGCGTCACGTGCGGGTCCCGCGCGCACGGCAAGCCGGAGGCCCCCGGGGCGCTGGAGGCCGGGTGGCACCTGTCGGTGTCCTACGCGGCGGGCGTCGTCGTGGTGGCGCTGACCGACGAGGGACCGGTCGGCGTGGACGTCGAGGACGTCGCCGCCGTCGCGCACGCGGACGTCCGCCCCGTCCTCCTGTCCGACGACGAGCGCGCCGCCCGCCCCGCCTGGACCGACCGCGACGTGGCCCGCGCCTGGACCCGCAAGGAGGCGCTGCTCAAGGCGACGGGGCACGGGCTGGCAGTGGCGCCGTCGTCGGTCACGCTGGGCGACCCCGACGCGCCCGGCGAGCTGCGCCGCTGGCCCGCCGACGCCGGCCCCGCACCCTCGCCCCGGTGGGCCGCCCTCGACCCGGTCGTCGACGGTCTCGAGCTCGTCGGGGCGGTCGTCGTCCTCAGCGGGGCAGCGCCGGCAGCGCCGGCCGGGTGAGCCACGCGTCGAAGAGGTCCTCCAGGCCGTCGGTCCCGCACACCTCGGCCGCGAGCGCCCTCAGGTCGGCGGTCGCGACGGTGCCGAACCGGTGCCGCTCGGTCCAGGCGTGCAGGAGGCGGAAGAACGCGTCGTCGCCGACCGTGAGCCGCAGGGCGTGCAGGGTGAGGGCGCCGCGCTTGTAGACGCGGTCGTCGAACATGTCGTCGGGTCCGGGGTCGCCGACGACGAGGTCCTGGGGCAGGCGCGCGAGGCGGTCGTGGGCGGCGCGGGCCTGGGCGTCGGTGGCGGACCCGCCCGAGGCCCCCGACCAGATCCACTCGGCGTAGCAGGCGAAGCCCTCGTTGAGCCAGACGTCCTGCCACCGTCCGACGGACACGCTGTTGCCGAACCACTGGTGGGCGAGCTCGTGCGCGACGAGGCGGTCCGCGCCGCCGTGGCCGTCGAGGTGGTTGGACCCGAAGACGGCGGCGGCGTGCGCCTCGAGGGGGATCTCCAGGGGGTCGGGCGTGACGACGAGCGTGTACGACGAGAACGGGTAGGGACCGAACGCGTCCTCGAAGACGCCGACGAGCTCGGCGTGCCGCGACAGGTCGGCGTCGACGCGGCCGGCGAGCGCGGCGGGGCGCGCGACCTGCGCGCCGGGGCCGAGCGGCGCGAGGTCGTACTGCCCGACCTGCAGCGTCATGAGGTAGACGCACAGCGGCTCGGTGCGCTCGAAGACCCAGGTGCGGGTCGACGACCGGCGGGTGACCCGCTGCACGGGCGAGCAGGCGACCACGGTGTACGGGGCGTCCACGGTGACCGTGAGGTCGAGCGTCGCCTTGTACCCGGTGTGGTCGTTGCACGGGAACCAGGTGGGGGCGCCGTCGGGCTGTCCGGCGACGAGGACGCCGTCGGTGAGCTCCTCCCACCCGGTCTCGCCCCAGGTCCCGCGTGACGGCCGGGGGTTGCCGCTGTAGGCCACCTGGACGGTCAGCTCCGTGCCGGCGGGCGCCGGCGCGGCCAGCCGCACGACGACGGACCCCGCCTTCTGCGCGTACCGCGCGGCCCTCCCGCCGACCTGGACGCGCGTCACCTTGAGCCGGTCGAGGTCGAGGCGCAGCTCGGTGACGTCGACGAGGGTGCGGACGTCGAGCGTCGCGGTCCCCTCGAGCCGGTTGGGCGTCACGCGGTAGACGAGCTCCAGCCCGTAGTGCGTCACGACGTACGCGGCGGACCCGTGGCCGGGCACGTACGGGTCGGGCCAGCCGCCCGCCGGGGTCTTCCTGATCGTCACCGTTCTCCTCTCGCGCCGGGTCAGCCTACGGTGCCGGCCAGGGCACGATCGGGTTTCCCTGCCAGCGCGAGCCGGCCGGCACGTCCTCGCCGCGCATGACGAGCGACGACGGCCCGGCGCTCGCGCCCGCGCCGAGGTGGGCGGCGGGGAGCACCACGCTGTGCGGTCCGACGGACGCGCCGTCCGCCAGGGCGACGGTGTCGAGGCTCATGACGCGGTCGTGGAACAGGTGGGTCTGCACGACGCTCCCGCGCCCGACGACGGCCCCGTCGCCGAGCGTGACGAGGTCGCACTCGGGCAGCCAGTACGTCTCGCACCAGACCCCGCGCCCGATCCGGGCGCCGAGGAGCCGGAGCCACACGACCAGCACGGGCGTCCCGAGCACGTGGTTCGCGAACCAGGGCGCCGCGACCACCTCGGTGAACGTGTCGGCGAGCTCGTTGCGCCAGACGAACGAGCTCCACAGCGGGTGGTCGCCGGCGCGGAACCGCCCGACGAGCAGCGCCTTGAGCCCCGCCGTGAGCAGCGCGGCGAGCGCGCCCGTGGCGAGCAGCACCGGCCCCGCGAGGAGGAGGGCGAGGCCCCACCCGCGGTCGGCGGCCGCGAGGACCCCGAGGACCGCACCGACCCCGAGCGCACCCGTCACGACCACCGCCGCCAGCCGCAGCACCTCGACGCTCCCCCGCGCCCACAGCAAGCGCGCCGGCGGGTCGTAGGTGAGCGACTCGTCGCCGTCGGACGCGGACCGGCGCAGCTGGACGGGCGGGCTCCCGATCCAGGACGTGCCGCGGCGCGCCTTGCTCGGCGCGGCCGACAGGACGGCGACGAGGCCGTTCTTCGGCACGGAGCGGCCGGGCGCGGTGATCCCGGAGTTCCCGAGGAACGCCCGCTTGCCGACCTTCGCCCGCGCGACGCGCAGGTAGCCCCCGCCCAGCTCGTACGGGGCGACCATGGTGTCGTCGGCGAGGAACGCGCCGTCGGCGACGTCCATCATCGACGGCAGGCCCACGACGGTGGACGCCTCGACCCTCCGGCCCACGCGGGCGCCGAGGACGCGCAGCCACAGGGGCGTGACCAGGCTCGAGTACAGCGGGAAAAGGGAGGTGCGGGCCGCGTCCATGGCGCGCTCGGTGCACCACGCCTGCCAGCCGACGCGGGAGCGCACCGGGTGGAAGCCCTCGGTGAGCCCGATCCCGAGCAGGCGGACCACGGCGACCGTGAGGACGGCGAGGGACGCGAACGCGGCGAGCGCGGCGAGCGGCACCCGCGCCAGGACGGGCCACGCGACGTCGGCCAGCGCCTGCGTGCCGTCGCCCAGCGCGGGCACCAGCACGAGCGCCCCGACGACGACCGCGAGCAGCGGCACCAGGCCCAGCAGCGCGCCGCTCACCCCGTACACGACGACCCAGCGTGTGCCGCGCGCCGGCCGCTCCTCGGGCCACGGGTGCCGGACCACCTTGCGCCGGCGCGTCGCGGGCGACCCCTCCCAGTACTCCCCCGCCCCGACCTCGCCGACGACGGCGGAACCGGCGGCGACGTCGCTGTCCGCGCCGACCCGCGCGCCGGGCAGGAGGATGCTCCGCGCCCCGACGGTCGCGCCCGCGCCGACGACGATCGGCCCGACGTGCAGGGTGTCCCCCTCGAGCCAGTGGCCGAGCAGGTCGACCTCCGGCTCGACGGCGCAGCGGTCCTTGAGCGTCAGCATCCCCGTCACGGGCGGCAGCGAGTGCAGGTCGACGCCCCGCCCGACGCTCGCCCCCAGGGCCCGCGCGAAGACGCCGACGAACGGCGCCGCCGTCAGCGTGAAGCCCCCGAGCGCCTCGAGGAGCTGCTCGACGAACCAGATCCGCAGGTGCACCGACCCGCCCCGCGGGTGCTCGCCCGCCCGCACCCCGCGCAGCAGCGCGCGGGCCGCGAGCGCCGTGAGCGCGAGACGCCCGAACGGCGTGACGAGCACCAGCCACGCCGCGACGACGACCCACCAGGTGACGTCGGGCACGAGGCCCGCCGCCCCGAGGCCGAGCAGGTGGACGACGCCCGCGCCGACCGCGAGCCACGTGACCCAGCGCAGCCCCGCGACGAACCGGAGGACCAGCAGGAGGAGCACCTGGACCGCCTGCGCGCCCCGCGGCGTCGGGCGGGGCACGGCGCGCGCCGGGGCGGCGGCCGCGCCGTCCGTGCCCTGGCCCGAGGCCAGGTCGTGCTCCCCGTACGTGGCGGGCAGGAACGCGGCGAGGTCCGCCAGGCCCGGGTGCGCGTACAGGTCGGCCACGGTGGTCAGCGGGTAGCGCGTGCGCACCGCCGAGACGACCTGCGCGGCCGTGAGGCTCCCGCCGCCGAGGTCGAAGAAGTCGTCGTCCGCGGAAGTCGGGCGCACGCCCAGGACGTCCGCCCAGCGGTCCGCGAGCCACGCGGCGCCGGGACCGCCGAGCGTGGCGGCGTCGGCCTCGGGCTCGTCGGCGCCCGCCCCCGCTCCGGCGAGCGGCCACGGCAGCGCGTCGCGGTCGACCTTCCCGGAGGTCCGGGTGGGGATCTCGTCGACCACGCCGAGCAGCGGCACGAGCGCCGCGGGCAGGCTCTCGCGCAGGTGGGCGAGGACGGCACCCTGGTCGAGCCCGTCGCCGTCGGCGACGACGTAGCCGACGAGGATCTTCGTGCCCGACGCCGACCGCCGCACGGCCGCCGCGGCGTGCCCGACCCCCGGCGCGGCGAGCAGCGCCGCGTCGATCTCGCCGAGCTCGATGCGCCGCCCGCCGACCTTCACCTGGTCGTCGGCGCGCCCCACGAACAGCAGGCCCTCGGGGTCGTTCACGACCAGGTCGCCGCTGCGGTACGCACGCTCCCAGCCCACGGACGGCAGCGGCGCGTACTTCTCGGCGTCCTTCGCCGGGTCCAGGTAGTGCGCGAGGCCGACGCCGCCGATCACGAGCTCGCCGGTCGCCCCGGCCGCCACCGGCCGGCCCGCGTCGTCGACGACCACGAGGTCCCAGCCGGGCAGCGGCAGCCCGATCCGCACCGGACCGACGCCGTCGAGCGGCGCCGCGCACGCGACGACCGTGGCCTCCGTGGGCCCGTAGGTGTTCCACACCTCGCGGCCCGGGCTCGCGAGCCGGGCGGCGAGCTCGGGCGGGCACGCCTCGCCGCCGAAGATGAGGAGCCGGACGGCCGCGAGGTCGTCCGCGGCGATCAGGCCCGCGAGGGTCGGGACGGTCGAGACGACCGTGATCCCGCGCTCGGCGATCCACGGGCCCAGGTCGAGGCCCGAGCGGACGAGCGCCCGGTCCGCGGGCACGAGGCACGCGCCGTGCCGCCACGCGAGCCACATCTCCTCGCAGCTCGCGTCGAACGCGACGGACAGGCCCGCCAGGACCCGGTCGCCCGGACCGAGCGGCGCGTCCTGGAGGAACACCTGCGCCTCGGCGTCGACGAACGCGGCCGCGCTGCGGTGCGTGACCGCGACGCCCTTGGGCGTGCCCGTGGAGCCGGACGTGAAGATGATCCACGCGTCGTCCTCGAGGCCCGCGGCGGTCGCGGCGTCGTCGGGCCGGACGGTGTCCGGGGCGGCCGGTCGCGGCGGCGCGGTGCCCGGGCCCGTCGCCAGGTCGTCCCCGACGACGGCGACCACGCCCGCCTCCCCGAACACCAGCGCGGCGCGCTCGGGCGGGTCGTCCACGTCGACCGGCACGTACGCGGCGCCGGCGCGCAGCACGGCGAGGATCGTGAGGTACAGGTCCGCCCGGCCCGACGTCGCCCGCACGCCCACCCGGTCGCCGACCGCGACGCCGTCCTCGCGCAGCCGCCCGGCCCGCACGTCCACCTCGGCCTCGAGCTCCGCGTAGGACCACACCCGGGCGCCGTCGTCGATCGCGGGGGCGGTGGGATGCGCGGCGGCCGTGGCGGCGAGCACGTCGACGAGCGTGCGTGGCGCGGGGGCCCGGTCTCCGGCGCGCAGCGGGTCCGAGAGGCTCATCCGGTCCTTCCGTCGCCGTGGCGGACGGCGGCGCACGTCCCGCGCGATGGTGGCAGGCCCAGGTGAACGGGAGGTGTCGCGACGCGTCGCCGCGCCCCGCCCGCCCGGCGACGCCGGGCCCGTCGATCCCGTCGACCGGCTCGGTGCGGGGCTGGGCGCTCAGGCGTCGATGCGGTCCCGGTCGAGGTTCGCCGCGCCCGCGACGATGAAGTCCTTGCGTGGCGCGACCTCGGAGCCCATGAGCAGCTCGAACACGCGCTCCGCGGCCTCGGCGTCCGCCGCGGTGACGCGGCGCAGCGTCCGGTGGCGGGGGTCCATGGTGGTCTCCGCGAGCTGGTCGGCGTCCATCTCGCCGAGGCCCTTGTACCGCTGGATGTCGTCCTTGTAGCGGCGGCCGGCCTTGTCGAGCTTCTTCAGCGTCGTCTGGAGCTCCGCCTCCGAGTAGGTGTAGATGTACTCGTTCTTGCGCGAGCCGGCGCCGATCACCTCGACCCGGTGCAGCGGCGGCACCGCCGCGTAGATGCGGCCGGCGTCGACGAGCGGGCGCATGTACCGGAAGAACAGCGTGAGCAGGAGGGTGCGGATGTGCGCGCCGTCGACGTCGGCGTCCGTCATCATGACGATCTTGCCGTAGCGCGCCGCCTCGAGGTCGAACGAGCGCCCCGACCCGGCGCCCAGCACCTGGATGATCGCCGCGCACTCCGCGTTGCGCAGCATGTCGGAGATCGACGCCTTCTGGACGTTGAGGATCTTCCCGCGGATCGGCAGCAGCGCCTGGAACTCGGAGCTGCGCGCGAGCCGCGCGGTGCCGAGGGCGCTGTCACCCTCGACGATGAACAGCTCGGAGCGCTCGACGTCGTCGGTGCGGCAGTCGGCCAGCTTGCTCGGCAGCGACGAGGTCTCCAGCGCGTTCTTGCGGCGCGAGATCTCCTTCTGCTTGCGGGCGCTCACCCGCGCGCGCATCTCCGAGACGACCTTGTCGAGCAGCAGCGACGTCTGCGCCTTGTCGTCCCGCTTGGGCGACCCGAACAGCGCCGCGAGCTGCTTCTCGACGACGCGCGCCACGATCGCGCGCACCGGGCCCGTCCCGAGGACCTCCTTGGTCTGGCCCTCGAACTGCGGCTCCGCGAGGCGGACCGTGACGACGGCGGTCATGCCGGCCAGCACGTCGTCCTTCTCGATCTTCTCGCTCGAGTCGCGCGTGCTGACCTTGAGCCGGCGCGCGTTGGTCTCCACGGCCTTGCGCACGACCTTGAGCAGGCCCTGCTCGAACCCCGCCTGGTGGGTGCCGCCCTTGGGCGTCGAGATGATGTTCACGAACGTGCGCAGCTCGGTCTCGTAGCCCGTGCCCCAGCGCAGCGCCACGTCGACGTCGCACTCGCGCTCGACCGCCTGCGGGGACATGTGGCCGCGCTCGTCGAGCACCGGCACGGTCTCGGTGAACGAGCCCGACCCCTCCAGGCGCCACGTCGCGGTCACCGGTGTGTCGGGCGCGAGGTAGTCGACGAAGTCCACGGAGCCGCCCGTGTGGACGAAGGTCTCCTCGTGCGGACCGGCCTCGCCCGGTGTGCCCGCCAGGCCGCGCTCGTCGCGGACCGTGATCTCCAGGCCCGGGACGAGGAACGTCGTCTGGCGCACGCGGGTCACGAGCTCGTCGTACGAGAACACCGCCGTCTTGGGGAAGATCTGCCGGTCCGCCCAGTAGCGCACGCGCGTGCCGGTGCGCCCGCGCGCCACCTTGCCGACGACGGCCAGCTCGGAGCCCGACACGAACGGCGTGAACGGGCTCTCGGGCGACGGCCCGGCGGCGGGATCCGCGAAGGTGCCCGGCTCGCCGCGGTGGAACGTCATCCGGTACGTCTTGCCGCCCCGGTCGACGTACGCGTCGAGCCGGGACGACAGCGCGTTCACCACCGACGCGCCCACGCCGTGCAGGCCGCCCGACGCGGTGTACGAGCCGCCGCCGAACTTCCCGCCCGCGTGCAGCTTCGTGTAGACGACCTCGACGCCCGACAGGCCCGTCTTCGGCTCGATGTCCACGGGGATGCCCCGGCCGTCGTCCTCGACGGTGACGGAGGTGTCGGCGTGCAGGACCACGCGGATGTGCGTGCAGTGGCCGCCCAGGGCCTCGTCGACCGAGTTGTCGATGATCTCCCACAGGCAGTGCATGAGACCGCGGGAGTCGGTGGTCCCGATGTACATGCCCGGTCGCTTGCGGACGGCCTCGAGCCCCTCGAGGACGGACAGGTGCCGCGCGGTGTAGCTGGACTCGGCGGAGGTGGTCGTCACGGTGACCAGGGTAGGCGCTGCCGGGGACAGACCGTGTGAGGCGTGCCGTGGCTCACACGACCGGCGGCCCCGGCGGCGCTCGCGCTACGCGCGGAGCGAACGAGGGGCCTCCCGGGGCCCGTCGAGGGCATGCCGGGCGCCGTGCGATGGTTACATGTTCTCGTGAGCACGACGACCGAGACCCTGACCGCTGCCGACCGCTGCGACCGCTGCGGAGCCCAGGCGTACGTCCGTGTGGTCCTCGCCAGGGGCGAGCTGCTGTTCTGTGCGCACCACGCACGCGAGCACGCAGCCGCCTACGCGGACGTCGCGACGTCCGTCCACGACGAGACCCACCGGCTCCTCGCCGACCACGGAGCACGCTGACCGCTCCCCCGAGACCTCCGTCGCGACGTGGTGTGCGTCGCGACCTCAGATCGAAGGCCCCCGCCCGACCGGGCGGGGGCCTTCGTGCACCCGCCCGCGGGTCCGGGCCGCGCGACGTCGTCGACGGCGGGAACCTCCCCCGCGGCGCAAGGGGGACAGCCCCACCCCGGTCGGCGGACGGCACCACAGACGCGCCGTCGCGTGCTCCCTAGCGTCGAGGACGTGACCACCACCGCCCCCGCCCGCGACCGCCACAACCGCGTGACCAGCTCGTTCACCGACCTGTCGCGGACCGTCCGCGAGAACGGCCTCCTCGCCCGGACGACCGGCTTCTACCTGACGCTCCTCGCCGTGCTGGGCGTGGCGCTCGTCGGGATCGTTGCCGGCGTCGTCGCGCTCGGCTCGTCGTGGTGGCAGCTGCTGCTCGCGGCCGCGCTGGGCGTCGTGATGACGCAGCTCGCGTTCGTCGCCCACGAGGCGGCCCACCGCCAGGTCTTCTCCTCGAACCGCGCGAACGACCGGCTGGGGCGGATCCTCGCGAGCGCCGTCGTCGGGATGAGCTACTCGTGGTGGCAGGCGAAGCACTCCCGGCACCACGCCAACCCGAACAAGGCCGACGCCGACCCGGACATCGGCGAGGGCGTCGTCTCGTTCCTCCCCGAGTACGCGGCCCGCGCCCGCGGGATCAAGGCGGTCGTCAACCGCTACCAGGGGTGGCTGTTCTTCCCGCTGCTGACCCTCGAGGGGCTCAACCTGCACGTGACGTCGATCCGCTCGGTGGCGCGGGACGTGCGTCACGACCGCGAGCGGCGCGCCGAGCTCGCCATGATCCTCACGCGCCTCGCGCTCGGGCTCGCCTTCGTCCTGGCGGTCATGCCGCTCGGCCTCGCGCTGGCGTTCCTGGGCGTCTGGGGCGCCGTCTTCGGCGTCTACATGGGAGCCTCGTTCGCGCCGAACCACAAGGGGATGGCGATCCTGTCGCCCACGTCGCGCGTGGACTTCCTCAGCAAGCAGGTCCTGACGTCACGCAACATCCGCGGGGGTTGGACGATGAACCTGCTCATGGGCGGCCTCAACTTCCAGATCGAGCACCACCTCTTCCCGAGCATGCCCCGGCCGCACCTGCTCGCCGCGCGTCGGCTCGTCCAGCAGCACTGCGCCGAGGTCGGCGTCCCCTACACCGAGACCAGCCTGCTCGAGTCGTACGGGATCGTCGTGCGCTACCTCAACGAGGTGGGCCTGAGCGCGCGCGACCCGTTCGACTGCCCCACGTTCCACCGCCTGCGCCGCTGAAGCCCCGCCGACGGTGACGCTCCGTTCGCCGACGGGTGACGTGTCAGACGACGGCGCGTGGCCGGACCGCCTGGCCGCACCCGCCCGCGGACCCGACCACGGACGCCTACGTCACCGTCGGCTGACGGGAGACGCGGAACGGCCCGGACACCAGTGGCGTCCGGGCCGTTCGTGGAGCGGGTGATGCTCAGTCGAGGTAGTCCCGCAGGACCTGCGAGCGGCTGGGGTGCCGCAGCTTCGACATCGTCTTGGACTCGATCTGACGGATCCGCTCGCGCGTGACGCCGTAGACCTTGCCGATCTCGTCGAGAGTCTTCGGCTGACCGTCCTGCAGGCCGAAGCGCATCGAGACGACGCCCGCCTCGCGCTCCGACAGCGTGTCGAGCACGCCGTGCAGCTGCTCCTGCAGGAGCGTGAAGCTCACCGCGTCGGCCGGGACGACCGCCTCGGAGTCCTCGATGAGGTCGCCGAACTCGCTGTCGCCGTCCTCGCCGAGCGGGGTGTGCAGCGAGATGGGCTCGCGGCCGTACTTCTGGACCTCGACGACCTTCTCAGGCGTCATGTCGAGCTCCTTGGCCAGCTCCTCCGGCGTGGGCTCGCGGCCCAGGTCCTGGAGCATCTGGCGCTGCACGCGGGCGAGCTTGTTGATGACCTCGACCATGTGCACCGGGATGCGGATGGTGCGGGCCTGGTCGGCCATGGCGCGGGTGATCGCCTGCCGGATCCACCAGGTGGCGTACGTCGAGAACTTGTAGCCCTTGGTGTAGTCGAACTTCTCGACCGCGCGGATCAGACCGAGGTTGCCCTCCTGGATGAGGTCCAGGAACAGCATGCCGCGGCCGGTGTACCGCTTGGCGAGCGAGACGACGAGGCGCAGGTTCGCCTCGAGCAGGTGGTTCTTGGCGCGCTTGCCGTCGGCCGCGATCCACTGGAGCTCGCGCACGAGCTGACGCGTGGTCGCGTCGGCCTTGGCGCGGTCGTAGCCCGGGTACTCCTTGGCGAGCTTCTCCTCGGCGAACAGGCCGGCCTCGATGCGCTTCGCGAGCTCGACCTCCTGCTCCGCGTTGAGGAGCGCGACCTTGCCGATCTGCTTGAGGTAGTCCTTGACCGGGTCGGCGGTGGCGCCGGCGGTCACGACCTGCTGGGCCGGGGCGTCGTCGTCGTCGGCGTCGGAGTAGACGAAGCCCGAGTCCTCGTCGCCCGACGACTCCTTCTTGGCCGCGTCGCCGCCCGTGGCCTCGGTCGCGTCGGCCTCGACGTCGTCGACGACCTCGCCGTCCGGCTCGTCCGTCTTCGCGGCGGCGCGGGCGCGGGCGGTGGTCTTCTTGGCGGCCGTGGCCGTGCCGGTCTTGCTCGCGGCGCGGGAGCGCGACGTGGTGGACCGGGTCGCGGGCTTCGCCGGGGTCTCGGCGGCCTCGTCGGTGGAGTCGGCGTCGCCGTCGGCGGCCGCGGCGCGGGTCGACGCGGCGCGCGAGGCGGTGGTCGAACCGGCGGCCTTGGTGCGCGACGTCGCGCGCGCCGTGGTGGTGGAGGACGCGCTCGAGGCGGCGGCGACCTTGACCGAGCCGAGCTCGACCTGGACGCCGGCGCCCGCCAGGGCACGCATGACGGCCTTGAGCCGCTTCGCGTCCTGCACGCCCGCCTCGTCGCAGGCCACACGGACGCTCTGGGCGTCGACCTTGCCAGAGGCCGCCCCACGACGGAGGAGGTCCTGCAGGGCGGAGTGCTCGAACTCGCGCGGGAGGGTGTTGTCAGAGGTGAGGGGCGCCACGAACGACCTTTCGGCTGGCGGGGGATCAGACGGCGAGTGACCGGTCGGACAGGCCGGCGTTACTACCATTGTACCGGCCGACCGCGTCCCCGGGGCTCGTCGAGCGGCCCCGGGCGGGTGGGATTCTGGGGTGGAACTGACGGCAACAACGCGGCGCGGAGCCCAGGTATTCCGCGGGATCGTGGGCCCCAGCGGTGGCCACAGGAGCCGCCGCCGCCCCTCCTCGCGGTCCCGCCGCAGGTCAGGAGGCGGGCTTGACCGCGAGCACCGGGCACGGCGCGTCGAGGAGGATCCGCTGCGCCCCGGCCCCGAGGATGAGCTTGCCCACCGGGCTGCGCCGCCGCAGGCCGATGACCACGACGTCCGCGCCCGAGCGCTCGGCGGCCTCGACGAGGCGCGCCGCGAACTCGCCCTCCTGGCTCGGGGGGGCTTGCCGGGCCTCCACCCCTGCGGCCTGCGCCGCCGCGAGCGCCTCGTCGGCGGGCTCGTCCACGCGGCCTGGGACCAGGACGAGGGCGGTCGCGCGGCGCGCGGCCTCGGCGACGGCGGCGTCCAGCGCGCGCGCACCTTCGGGTGTGGAGAGCACCCCGACGACCACTGGCATCCGTTCCTCCGTCCGCGTTCCGACGGGTAGACGCTACCGGACGGCCAGGTGCTCCGCCCGCGTCCAGCCTGGCCCGACGCCGCGGGCGAGCGCGTCGTGCACGAGCCGGGCGAGCCCGTGGTCCGGGCCGACCTCGAGCGCGCGGGCGGCGCGGGCCCCGGCGAGGCCGCCGTCGCCGACCCACCAGGCCAGCGCGGCCGCGAGCCCGAGCGCGTAGGCCTGCCCGTCCCCCCGCGCGTGCGCGGCCACGAGCTCGGCGGCGACGCGCGCGGTGCGGGCGTCGTCGGGATCGGGCGCAGCCCCGCGGTCGGCGTCGACGAGCAGGCCGACGGCGTCGATCGCCTCGTCGAGCGCTTCGATACCGACCCCCGTCGACGCGGCGTCGACCAGGCGGTCGGGCAGCCCGGGGTCGCCGGTCGGCAGGACGGTGAGCAGCACGGCGTCGCGCAGGATCGGGTCGGTGAGGGCGGCGGCCACCCGCCCGAGGCGGGAGGCCGCGACCTGGACGACCGCGGGCTGGACCGCCCGCCGCGCGTCGGCGGCGGCGACCGCGGCGCGCACGTCGCGCCAGGCGCGCAGCGACGCCCGCCGCCATGCGCGGACCCCGAGCTCGTCGCGCCGGCGCACCCAGGTGCGCGCGGTGCGCAGGGCGGACGCCCGGCGCGACGGCTCGGCCGGGACGAGCGCGTACGCCTCCTCGCGCGACGGCGCGACCGCGACGCCCGCGTAGACCAGCCCGGCGGCGACGGGGCTCGCGTCGATGTCGGCGAGCGGATGGCCGCCGGGCGGGCAGCACCCGGGGTCGGCGCAGCCGAGGCCGCGGTAGCCGGTCGAGGTTACGTGCCACCGGGCGGCGACGGAAACGTCGGACCCGAGCTCCGCCAGCGCGTCCTCGAGCGCGTCGGTCCCGCGGAGCGCGGCGCGCTCGTCGTCCCCGTAGGCGACCAGGACGACGTCGCGCGGGTCGTCGCGGAGCACGTGCGCGGCGACGGCACCGGCGAGGGCGCCGCCGCCGCGCTTCTCGCCGAGGTCGGCGAGGTCGGACCGCACGACGAGCCCGACCGCGCCGCCGGCGCGGAGGCTCGCGGCGACGACGCTGTCGCGGGGCCGGTAGCCGAGGCGGAACGGGACGTACGCGAGGAGGTCGGCGGGACGGGCGGCGGCGAGGCGGGTCGTGGGGTCCATGCCCGCCATCCCACGGGCCGGCGAGGCCCGAGGGAAGCCCCCTCCGGGGCCTGTGGAACGCCGATCCGTCGGTGGTCGGCCTCCGGCGCTGTGTCCGGGCCGATCCTCCGTCCTGGGTACGGTGGGGCGCGTGAACGCCACCCGCAGCTCCGCCCGCGACGCCGGACGCCGCCCGGACGCGACCCGCCCGCACCGTGCGGCCCGCGTCCTGCTCGGGGTCGTGGTCGCGGCCGTGGTCGTCGGCGTCGTCTGGAAGGTGGGCACGCTGCGGGACGACCCCGCGGTCGCGAGCACCGCCGCGCCGTCGACGGTGACCACGACCCTCCCCTCGTTCGCGGCCGGCTCGACCGCCGGCGCGCTGGCGCCCGACCTCCCGGCCGACCTGGCGCCCGTCCCCAGCGGCGCCACCGTGCTGTCGAGCTCGGCCGAGCGCACCGAGGACGGCGCGCACCTCCTGCTGTCGCTGAGCCTGCGCACCACGTCCGACCCGTCGAAGGTCGTGACGACGTACACCAAGGCGTGGGCGAAGGCCGGCTTCACGCGCGCGTCGGGCAAGCCCCAGGGCGCCGACGCCGGCGCCACCTACCGCAAGGTCTCCGAGACCGCGAAGGCCGGCACGAAGGTGGGGTCGACCGAGCTCGCGGACTACCTGCAGGTCGCGGTTGTCGACGAGCACGGCACGTCCCTGGTCACCGTGTCCGGGCAGGTGGAGGCCCCGAAGACGAAGAAGGCGTCCGGCACCGGCCGATAGGATCGGGCCCATGCCCTCCCCTGCCGTCCTCGTCGACCAGGAGGACGTGCGCCGCGGCGTCGACGGCGTCCTGCGCGCCACGCTCGAGGCGGAGCGCGAGCGGCTCCGCGAGGTCAGCCCGGAGGCCGAGACCCTCGCCGACTCCCTCGACTCGATGCTGTCCGGCGGCAAGCGCCTGCGCGCCGCGCTGTGCTACTGGTCGTGGCGCGCCCACGGCGGAGACGGCGAGGCCGGACGCGACGCGGCCCTGGCGGTCGGCGCCGCCCTCGAGCTGTTCCAGGCGGCCGCCCTGTTCCACGACGACGTCATGGACGCGTCGGCGACCCGGCGGGGGCTGCCCGCGGCGCACGTCGCGCACGCGGACCGGCACCGCGAGCAGGGCTGGTCCGGCGACCCGGGCCGGTACGGCGAGTCGGCCGCGATCCTGCTCGGGGACCTGGCCCTCGTCCTCGCGGGGCGCGCGCTGGGCGGCGCGACGGCCGTGCTCGACCGGCCTACCGCCGACCTCGTGCGCGAGCTGTTCGACGACATGGAGCTCGTCGTCACGACCGGACAGTTCCTCGACGTGCACGCGCAGGCCGTGGCCTGGGGCGTCGACCCGGCCGCGGACGAGGAGCGTGCTCGCACCGTGATCCGCGCCAAGTCGGCACGCTACTCCGTCGAGCACCCGCTGCTGCTCGGCGCGGCGATCGCGGGGGCGACGAGCGGGGCTCTCGCCGCGGCGTCGTCGTACGGGCTGCCGCTGGGAGAGGCGTTCCAGCTCCGCGACGACCTGCTCGGCGTGTTCGGGGACCCGGCCCGCACGGGCAAGCCCGCGGGCGACGACCTGCGGGAGGGCAAGCGGACCGTGCTGGTCGCGCGCGCCCTGGCCACCGCCGACGACGACGACCGGGCGCTCGTGCAGGCGGCGCTGGGTCGCGCGGACCTCGCCGCCGACGAGGTGGACGGCGTCCGTGAGGCGCTCGTCCGGTCGGGCGCGGTCGCCGCCACGGAGGCGCTGATCGACGAGCTCGCCGACGGCGCTCTCGCCGCGCTCGAGGCCGACGCGCTCGTCGAGCCGGGCCGGACGATGCTGCTCGCCCTCGCCCGCGGGCTCGTCGAGCGCGACGCCTGACGGCGCCGGACGGCCTCGCCCGTCAGTGACGCGGCCCGTCGGCGGGCCTGGTCAGCCGAGGCCCTGGGCCACGCGCCGCACGGCGGCACGCTGACCCGCGCGCAGCGCGGCGACGGGCGTCAGTCCGCCGAGCGTGTCCTCAGGCGCGAACAGCCAGTCCACGATCTCGTCGTCGGTGAAGCGGGCGTCGTCGAGCACGACCACGGTGCCGTGCAGCGCCGGGATCGGCTGCAGCGTCCCCTCGTGCTCGACGAGGAACGCGTCGGGCACCCGGAGCACGTTCCGCTCGCCGCGGCGCACGGCCACGAGCCGCCGCTCGCGCAGGAGCTGGCGGACCCGGATCACGTCGATCCCGAGGCGGTCGGCGACGTCCGGGAGCGCGAGCCAGGTGGCGTCGTCGGGCGGGGAGGCGGGGGCGGTCGCGTCGGTCGGGGCCTGCTCAGGCTGCTGCTCGGTCACGGCAGCAGCGTACCGACCGGGTGAGACTCGCCGCCCCGCGCTGCGGTGATGCGGCGGCTCGGCCCTACGGGTCCGTAGACTTCCACCGTGGCAACAACGACCTCTGACCCGTTCGTCGGCACCCTTGTCGACGGCCGGTACGAGGTCGTCTCCAGGATCGCCCGCGGCGGCATGGCGACCGTGTACCTCGCGGTCGACCGTCGCCTCGACCGCAACGTCGCGCTCAAGATCATGCACGCCCACCTCGTGGACGGCGTCGAGGGCGCGGAGTTCGTCTCCCGGTTCCGGCGCGAGGCCCGGGCCGCGGCCCGGCTGACGCACCCCGGGCTCGTCGGGGTGTACGACCAGGGGTTCGACGGCGAGACCAGTTACCTGACCATGGAGTACGTCCCGGGGACCAACCTCCGGGCGCGCCTGCGCGAGGAGCGGACGCTCAGCCTCGGCGAGACGCTCCGCCTCCTCGAGGAGGTCCTCGACTCGCTCGCCGCGGCGCACCGCGCGGGGCTCGTCCACCGGGACATCAAGCCCGAGAACGTGCTCCTCACCGAGGACGACCACGTCAAGCTCGCCGACTTCGGCCTGGCCCGCGCGGTCACCGAGGTCGCCGCGACGGCGACGGGCACCGTCCTCGGCACCGTCGCGTACCTCAGCCCCGAGGTGATCACGACCGGCCGCTGCGACGCGCGCACCGACGTCTACTCCGTGGGCGTCCTCGCCTACGAGATGCTCCTCGGCAAGCACCCGCACACCGGGTCGACGCCCATCCAGGTCGCGTTCGAGCACGTCAACTCCGACATCCCCGCGCCCTCGCGGAGCGCCTGGTGGATGCCGATCGAGGTCGACGAGCTGGTCTGCGCGCTCGCCGCCCGCGACGCCGACGACCGCCCCGCGGACGCCGCCGCCGCGCTCGCACTCGTCCGGCAGACCCGCCGCATGCTGTCCGACGCCGACCTCGCGCGCCGCGCCGACCCGCCCGAGGCTGTCGTCGTCGAGGGTCCGTCGGGGCCCGTCGGTGGCGCGGTCGCCGCGGGGGCTGCCGGGGCTGCCGGGGCCGGCGACGACGCGGACGCTGACGGGGACAGCCATGCCTCGGGCGCACCGGCCGACGGCGGCGGCGGCGACCCGGACGGCCAGGCGCCCGCGGGCGCCGTCGACGACGACCTCGACGAGGGCTCGCTCGACGCGATCCCCACGGCCGTGTTCGGGAACCTCGGCACCGGCACGCGCGTCATGACGCGCGACGAGCTCGGCGCGGGGACCACCCGCGGACCGCTGCCCACCCTCATCGGGCCGGCCGTGCCCGCGGCCGACGTCACCCGCAAGCGCCGCCGACGCCGGCGCCGCTGGGTCTGGGCCCTCGTGCTCGTCCTCGCGATCGTCGGCGTGTTCGCCGGCTGGACCTGGTGGATGAGCTCGGGGCCCGGCGCGTACACCGTCGTGCCGACCGGCGTCGTCGGGACCAGCGCCAAGGACGCCGACGCGGCCCTCGCGTCGGTCGGCCTCAAGGCGCACGAGACCCAGGCGTTCGACGACGTCGTTCCCAGCGGCGACGTCGTCAGCCTCGACCCCGGCGAGGGCGACAAGATCCGGAAGAACGGCACCGTCGACGTCACCGTCTCCCAGGGCATCGAGCACGCCACCGTCCCGGCCGGTCTCGTCGGGAAGCCCGAGGCCGCCGCCCTGGCGAGCCTCGAGAAGAACGGGTTCGACGCCGTCCCGACGCCGGTCGAGGACTACTCCGACGACGTCCCCAGCGGCCGCGTGATCTCCGTGTCCGCCGACCCCGGGACGTCGCTGCCCCACAACGAGCCCGTCCGGGTCGTCATCTCCGACGGGCCGGCGCCGGTCACGGTGCCCCAGGTCAAGGGCAGCACCCAGGACGACGCCGTCGACACGCTCAAGAGCTCCGGCCTCGTCCCGAAGGTCCGCGAGCAGTTCTCCGACTCCGTCCCCGAGGGCACGGTCGTCAGCCAGCAGCCCGAGCAGTCGACCACGCTGCACCGCCGCGACACCGTGCAGCTCGTCGTCTCCAAGGGACCCCAGATGGTGGTCGTCCCGTCCGTCACCGGCAAGCACACGGCCGAGGCGAAGAAGCTCCTCGAGGACAAGGGCTTCAAGGTCAAGGTCAACAAGTTCCTCGGCGGGGTCCTCGACACCGTCCGGTTCCAGGACCCCGACGGAAAGAAGAAGGCCCCGAAGGGCTCGACGGTCTCGCTGACGATCTTCTGAGTCGTCCGGCCCCGTTCGTCGGTGGTTCCGTCCGGCGGCTTGTGGTCGGGTCCGCGGGTGGGTGCGGCCAGGCGGTTCGGACTGCGTCGCCTTCAGGCCCCTGGGGGCCTTCCGGCTCCTTGACGTCCTTCACCACCTGCCCGCACCCACCCGCTCCAGCCGTCACCTCACCTCGGTAGCCCGGCTGCGCCGTCGTCGACCATGCGATCGGCCGCCACCCGAGCGACCGACCATGCGAGCACCCGCATGCTCGACGTCGAGAAGGGGTCTGCTCGCATGCTCGGCACGGTGACGGGTGGCCAACCGCATGCTCGGCACGGTGACGGGTCGCTCGGCGCACGTGCCGCCGTCGCGGGAGGGTGGCGGGAAGCCGGCCGCCTACGGAGGTGGGACGGACGGCGAAAGGGCGGGGCGGGGGTGTGGCGCGCGGTCGTGGACGGGTCTGGCGGGAGCCGGAGCGAGGAACGAGCGCAGGCGGATGGAAGACCGCGCGCCACACCCCCGGACCGCCCGCCCCAGCCACGGACGCACGACCGACGACGCACGTCAGCGGCGGAGCATCTCCACGACCTGGAACGCCAGCTCCAGCGACTGCTGGTGGTTGAGCCGCGGGTCGACGAGCGTCTCGTACCGGCGGGCGAGGCCGGCGTCGTCGATCTCCTCGCTCCCGCCGAGGACCTCGGTGACGTCGTCGCCGGTGAGCTCGACGTGCAGCCCGCCGGGGACGGTGCCGAGGGCACGGTGCACCTCGAAGAACCCGGAGACCTCGTCGAGGACGTCCGCGAAGCGGCGGGTCTTGTAACCGGACTCGCTGGTGATGGTGTTGCCGTGCATGGGGTCGGTGACCCACACGACGGGGCGGCCGTCGGCGCGCACGGCCTCGACGAGCGGCGGGAGGGCGGTGCGCACGTTCGCGGCGCCCATGCGGGCGACGAACGTGAGCCGCCCGGGTACGCCGGCGGGGTTGAGCCTGTCGACGAGCGCGACGGCGTCCTCGGGGCGCGTGGTCGGTCCGAGCTTGACGCCGATGGGGTTGGCGACGCGGGACAGGAAGTCGACGTGCGCGCCGTCGAGCTGACGGGTCCGCTCCCCGATCCACAGGAAGTGCGCGGACGTGTCGTACGCGGCGCCGGTGCGCGGGTCGACGCGCGAGAGCGCGCGCTCGTAGTCGAGGAGCAGCGCCTCGTGGGCGACGAAGAACTCGACGGTGCGCAGGGCCTCGAAGTCGGCGCCGCACGCGGCCATGAACCGGATCGCCCGGTCGATCTCCGCGGCAGTCGACTCGTAGCGCGCGTACGCGGGGTTGCGCATGAACCCCTGGTTCCACTCGTGCACGCGGCGCAGGTCGGAGAACCCGCCGTCGCTGAGCGCCTGCACGACGTTGATGGTGGCACCGGAGATCCGGTACGCCTGGACGAGCCGGGCCGGGTCGGGCACGCGCGAGCCGGGCGTGAACTCGTGCGCGTTGACCATGTCGCCCCGGTACGCGGGCAGGGTCACGCCGTCGCGGGTCTCGGTGTCCGAGCTCCGGGGCTTGGCGTACTGGCCGGCCATGCGGCCCATCTTCACGACGGGCATCGACGCGCCGTAGGTCAGCACGACCGCCATCTGGAGGATGGTGCGGACCTTGTTGCGGATGCGCAGCGCGCCCGCCTCGGCGAACGACTCGGCGCAGTCGCCGCCCTGCAGGAGGAACGCGTCGCCGCGCGCGACCGCCGCGAGGCGCTCGCGCGCCCGGTCGGCCGCGGCCGGCACCACGAGGGGAGCCGCGGCTGCGAGCTCGTCGGTAGCGGCGGCGAGCGCCCCGGCGTCGGGCCAGGTCGGCTGCTGGAGCGCGACCTTGGCGCGATAGGCGTCGAGGGACTCGAGCCCGACGCCGGGGAGCACGCCGACGCTCATGCCTGCGCCGTGACCAGGGGCTGGCCGATGCCGGCGAGGAGCTCGCCGAACCACTGCTGCGAGACGTCGAACGGCTTGCCGCCCGCGATCCGGGGGAACGCGATGGCCTTGAGCCGGTCGCCGTCCTCCTCGTCGTGGCCGATCACGCCGGAGTCGCCGCGCAGCGCGCACTCGACCGCCAGGTCGGTCATCGACTTGATGAGGCGCAGGTCCTCGGCGTTCGCGGCCGCGGCACGCGAGTAGTAGCCCGACTTCTGGACCATGACCTTCTCGGCGCCGAGCTTCTCGGCGAACTGCTTGGCGAACCACTGGCCCGGGTTGATGGTGTCGAGCTTGACGTGCCCGAACGGGTCACGCTCGACGGTCTCCCCCGCGGCCTCGAGCTGCGCGACGATCTCGTGCATGCCGGCGCCCTCGGACAGGAAGATGTTGACGTTGCCCTGCTCGTCCATGATCGCCTTGAGGCGCTCGGCCTCGCCCTCGAGGTCCAGCGCGAGCTCCGGCAGGAACACCGCGTGCACGTCCCAGCGCTCCTTGCTGAGGCCGAGCGAGGGCACCCACTCCTGCTGGTCGAGCCACTCGCGGTACTTCTGCGCCGCGGCGGCCGTGAGCCAGCCGCAGTGCCGGCCCATGACCTCGTGCACGATGAGCATGCGGGGACCGCTGCGGTGCTCGCCGATGATGTTCGCGGCGAAGCCGGCGGCCTCCTCGGCGGCGGTCCAGGCGCCGAGCGACTGCTTGATGGGCACCACGTCGTTGTCGATGGTCTTGGGGAGGCCGACGACGGTCAGGTGGTAGCCGTTCTCCTCGAGATAGGCCGCGAGGTCGGCGGCGGTCGTGTTGGTGTCGTCGCCGCCGATGGTGTGCAGGACGTCGACGCCGTCCGCCTTGAGCCGCTCGGCCGCGACCTTGAGCGGGTCCTCGCCCTCCTGGACCAGGCCGCGCTTGACGCAGTCGGCGGCGTTGGTGAGCTTGACGCGCGAGTTGCCGATCGGCGACCCGCCGAAGCGGTGGAGGATCCCGGCCTTGGCGCGCGCCTCGGCGTCCACGACGATCTTCGTGCCGGTGAGCAGGCCGTGGTAGCCGTACTGGTAGGCGATGATCTCGATCTCGGGGTCGAGCTCGGTGTAACGCTCGATGAGGCCACCGACGGCCGAGGACAGGCACGGGGCGAAGCCACCCGCGGTGAGCAGGGCGACGCGACGGACCGACATGCGATCAACCTCTCGTTGGGGCACGAGGGGGCCTCGTGCCGGTGATGCAGGATCCGGGTGCTGGGGCGGCCAGAGGGCCGACGGCCCGGTCGCCGGTCAGTCTACTGACGACGCCGGGGGCCCCGGCTCGGCGTCCGCCGGTCGGTCCCCGTCCGTCGTCGCCGGCTCGTCGGGCGCGACCGGCAGCACGAGGTCGGGAACGGGACGGCCGCCCGGGGCGCCGGCCGTGGTGGCGCCGTCGGCCTCGATGGGCACGCCCTGCGCGAGGCGCGCCTTGGCCGTGGCGGCGTAGAGGTCGACGTACTCCTGCCCCGAGAGCGACATGATCGCGTAGACGATCTCGTCGGTCACGGACCGCAGGATGAACCGGTCCTCCTCCATGCCCTTGTACCGGCTGAAGTCCAGGGGCTCGCCGTAGACGACGCCGATCCGCTTGGGGCGCGGGATCGTGCGGCCGATCGGCTGCGCGACGTCGGACCCGATCATGGCGACCGGGATCACGGGCGCGCCCGACTCGAGCGCGAGGCGCGCGACGCCGGTCTTGCCGCGGTAGAGGCGGCCGTCGGGGCTGCGGGTGCCCTCCGGGTAGATGCCCAGGAGCTCGTCCTCCGACAGGAGCCGCAGGCCGGTGCGCAGCGCGGCCTCGGAGGCGCGTCCGCCGCTGCGGTCCACCGGAACCGTGCCGACGCCCTTCATGAAGCCCGCGGTGATCCGGCCCTTGAGGCCCGACCCGGTGAAGTAGTCCGACTTGCCGAGGAACTGGACCTTGCGGGGCACGGTGAGCGGCAGCACGAACGAGTCGATGACGGCGAGGTGGTTGCTCGCGAGGATGGCCGGGCCCTCCTGCGGCACGTGGTGCGCGCCGCGAGACCAGGGTCTGAACGCGAGCCGCAGCACCGGCCCGACGATCATCTTCATCAGCCAGTAGAACACCGTGTCGCCTCCCGAGGCGCCGCGGGTCCTCCCCCGGCGTTCCCACGACTCTAGAGTGGATGCATGGTCGATCCCAACGCGGGGGCCGTGCCCGACGACGCACGCGAGCCCGGCGCACCCGATGGCCCCGACGAGCCGTCGGGCCAGGACGGGTCGCGCCCCGACGAGTCAGCCTGGACGGACGCGTGGGCCGAGGAGCAGTGGAGGTCCCTGGTCGCCGACCTCGAGGCGGCGTCCGCCGGCGCGCCCGAGGCCTCCGCCCCCGAAGCCCCGGCGCCCGACTCCCCCGCCGACGACGCCCCGGCCCGCACCATCGACGTCGCGCCGTGGGTGCGACCGACAGGCCCGCGGGACTGGCCCACCGGCCCCGAGGTCGAGGACCTCGAGGAGCAGGAGTCGCACTACGTGCCGCCCGAGCCGCCGCCCGTCCTCGGGCACGACCCGCTGCTGAACCTCGCGTGGGGGCTGGTCGCGGCCGCACCGCTCGTGGTGCTCGTCGTGCTCGTGCTCGTGCGCCCGTTCCCCGCGCTCGTCGGGCAGATCGCCGGGGCCGCGTTCCTGGCGGGGATCGGCGTCCTGCTCTGGCGGATGCCGCACCGGCGCGACGAGGACGACGACGACCCGGGCGCCGTCGTCTGAGGCCGCCGGCCGCTACCGGCGGCCGGTCACTCGATCCGCGCGAGGTCCGCGGCGCCGACCATGCCGGCGTCGTTCCCGAGCGCGGCGGCCACGATCTGGGCCTCCGGGCGGTGCCCGCGGGCCGACAGCTCCCGCTCGAAGCCGGCACGGACGGACGGGAACAGCAGCTCGCCCGCGTCGGCGACGCCGCCGCCGAGGACGATGAGCTCGGGGTCCAGCAGGGCGGCGACGGAGGCCGCCCCCTCGCCGACCCAGCGCCCGAGCTCCGCGAACAGCTCGCGCGCGAGCGGGTCGCCGTCCTGGGCGGCGCTCGTGACGTGCGGCCCGCTGATCGCGTCGGGGTCGCCGCCCGCGAGCGCCAGCAGCGCGCCCGCCCGGTCGGGCATCGCGACGGCGGCGGCCCGCGCGTCGCGCACCAGGGCCGACCCGCACGCGTACTGCTCCCAGCAGCCCTGGTGGCCGCAGCCGCAGTAGTGGCCGCCGGGGACGACGCGCATGTGCCCGATCTCGGCGGCGACGCCCCAGCGTCCGCGCACGAGGCGGCCGTCGACGACGATCGCGCCGCCGAGCCCGGTGCCGAGCGTGAGCATGAGCATGTCGGTGGCGTCCTTGGCGGAGCCGAACCGGAACTCGCCCCAGCCGGCGGCGTTGGCGTCGTTCTCCACGACGACGCGGACGTCGTCGGCGAGCAGCGCCCGGACCTTGTCGCCGAGGGGGTAGTCGCGCCAGGCGATGTTGGGGGCGAACAGCACGGACGTGCGGTCGTTGCTCACGAAGCCGGCGGCGGCGACGCCGATCGCGCCGACCTCGTAGTCGGCGCGGAACTCCTCGTACACCTCCGCGATCGCGCGGTCGATGCTCGCGACGTCGTCGGGCGAGGTGCTCCGGCGCGTCTTGGCGACGATCGTGCCGTCCTCGTCCACGACGCCTGCGGCGATCTTCGTGCCTCCGATGTCGACGCCGACTGCGTACATGGTGTCCTCGCTTGCTGACCGGCCCGGGCGGGCGGTGATGAACGGTGGGGGCGTCGCCGGACGGGCCGCGCGGGCGGCCGGGGCGACCCGTGCAGGCTATAGCCCCGCGGGCCCCGCGGACGAGCCGGTCCACGGCCCGGGCGGACGGCTCCGGCCAGTAGACTTCCCGGCGTCTCGTGACCGCGACCAGGCGCCCGACGAGCGGGTGCGTCCAGCGATGGGAGCCGCATGCCCGAGTCCAGCACGCCCCGGATGGTCGACGTCGACCCGGGGTCCAACCTCAACGCGTTCCTGGCCCAGCGCGTCGCGCAGCGGCCGGACGGCGCGCTGTTCGAGGAGCGGGACGGCCGCGGCGGCTGGCGGGCCGTGACGGCGCGCGACTTCGACGCGCGGGTCGCGCGGGTCGCGAAGGGCCTGGTGGCCCGCGGGCTCGCGCCCGGCGACCGGGTCGGGATCATGGCACACACGAGCCTCGAGTGGTCCGTCCTGGACTGGGCCTGCTGGGCGGCCGCGCTGGTGCCCGTGCCGCTGTACGAGACGTCGAGCGCCGAGCAGGTGCGGTGGTCGTGCGAGGACGCCGGGATCCGGCTCCTCGTCGTCGAGGACGACGCGATGGCCGCCGAGGTCGCGGGCTTCCGGTCGCAGGTGCCCACGCTCGACGACGTCCTCTCGCTCGCGCAGGACGCGCTCGGCACGCTCGAGGCCGCGGGCACCCCGGTGGACGACGCGGAGATCGCGCGCCGCCGCTCCCTCGCGACGCTCGCCGACGTCGCGACGGTCATCTACACGTCCGGCACGACGGGCAACCCCAAGGGCGTCGAGCTGACGCACGGGAACTTCGTCGACCTGTGCGCGAACGCGATCGCGAAGATGCACGAGGTGCTCGCGGGCAGCTCGCGGACGCTCCTCTTCATGCCGATGGCGCACGTGTTCGCGCGCTTCATCTCGGTCGTGGTCGTGCCGGCGGGCTCGGTGCTCGCGCACGCGTCGAGCACGGCGACCCTGCTCGACGACCTTGCCTCCTTCCGCCCGACGTTCCTGCTCGCGGTGCCGCGCGTGTTCGAGAAGGTCTACAACTCGAGCGAGCAGCGGGCGGCCGAGCAGGGCCGCGTGAAGATCTTCCACTGGGCGGTCGCGTCCGGGATCCGCTGGTCGCGCGCGCTCGACTCGCGCCGCGGCCCGGGCCCCGTGCTGCGCGCCCGGCACCGGGTCGCGGACGCGCTCGTCCTGCGCCGGCTGCGCACCGCGCTCGGCGGCGACAGCCAGTGGGCGATCTCGGGCGGCGCGCCGCTCGGCGAGCGCCTCGGCCACTTCTTCCGGTCGGTCGGGGTCACGGTCCTCGAGGGCTACGGGCTCACGGAGACCACCGCACCCGTGACGGTCAACGTGCCGGGGCACGTCGTGATCGGGACGGTCGGCCCTCCCCTGCCCGGCTCGTCCGTGCGCATCGCGGACGACGGCGAGGTGCTGGTCCGCGGACCGGGCGTCTTCCGCGGTTACCACGGCAACGACGCGGCGACCCGGGAGACCTTCGACGACGACTGGTTCCGCACCGGCGACCTCGGCTCCCTCGACGCCGACGGGCTGCTCACGATCACCGGCCGGAAGAAGGAGATCATCGTCACCGCCGGCGGCAAGAACGTGGCCCCCGCGGTGCTCGAGGACCGCGTCCGGGCGCACGCCCTGGTATCCCAGTGCGTCGTCGTCGGGGACGCGCGCCCGTTCGTCGGCGCGCTGATCACGCTCGACGCCGAGGCGCTCCCCGGCTGGCTCGCCGTGCACGGCAAGCCCGAGCTCACGGTGGAGCAGGCCGCCACGGACCCCGACGTCCTGGCCGCGCTGCAGGAGGCCGTCGACCGCGCCAACCAGGCCGTCTCGCGCGCGGAGTCGATCCGCAAGCTCCGCGTCCTCACCACGGACTTCACGGTCGAGAACGGCTACCTGTCGAACAAGCTCGGCGTCAAGCGGTTCCTCGTCCTCAAGGACTTCGCCGACGAGGTCGACGCGCTGTACGCCGACGCGGGGCGGCACGGGTTCTGATCCGCCGCTCCCCGCGGCGTGTCGGTGGCGCCCCCTAGCGTCGCCGCAGTGAGCACAACGACGAGCACGACGACGCAGCCTGCGGTCGCCTACCAGCCGACGCTCGACGAGCTCGGCACGCCGCTGCAGGACGTCACGTTCGTCGTCGTCGACCTCGAGACCACCGGCGCGTCGGCCCGCGAGGGCGGCATCACCGAGATCGGCGCCGTCAAGGTCCGGGGCGGCGAGGTGCTCGGGGAGTTCCAGTCGCTCGTCGACCCCGGCCGGCCGATCCCCGCGTTCATCGCGCGCCTCACGGGCATCACGAGCGCGATGGTCGCGACCGCGCCGACCATCGACCTCGTCCTCCCGAGCTTCCTGGAGTTCGCGCACGGCTCGGTGCTCGTCGCGCACAACGCCCCGTTCGACGTCGGGTTCCTGCGGGCCGCCGCCCGCGCGTGCGCCTACGAGTGGCCGGGCTTCCGCGTGGTCGACACCGTCGCGCTCGCCCGCCGCGTCGTGACGCGGGACGAGGCGCCCAACCACAAGCTCGCGACGCTCGCGCACCTGTTCCACGCGCGCGTCACCCCCGAGCACCGGGCGCTCGCCGACGCGCGCGCGACCGTCGACGTCCTGCACGCGCTCCTCGAGCGGCACGCGGCGTTCGGGGTGACGCACCTCGAGGACCTCGCGAACGCGACCGACCCGGTGCCGCCCGAGGTCCGGCGCAAGCGCTACCTGGCGGACGGCCTCCCCCAGGCGCCCGGCGTCTACCTCTTCCACGCTCCCGACGGCGAGGTGCTGTACGTGGGGACGTCCAGCAACCTGCGCTCGCGCGTGCGCCAGTACTTCACCGCCGGCGAGAAGCGGCGCCGGATGACGGAGATGGTTCGGGTCGCGGCGAGCGTGTCCGTCGTCGTGTGCGGGACGGCGTTCGAGGCGTCGGTGCGCGAGCTCCGGCTCATCGCGCAGCACGAGCCCCGGTACAACCGGCGGTCCCGGCACCCCGAGCGGATGCCGTGGCTGCGCCTGACCTCGGAGCCGCACCCCCGCCTGTCCGTGGTCCGGGAGGTCCGCGCGGAGGCCGACGGAAGCGTCGCGGCGCACGTGGGACCGTTCGCGTCGCAGACCCAGGCGCTGGCCGCCGCCGAGGCCGTCACCGACACGTTCGCGCTGCGCACGTGCACCCGCCGCCTACCGCTCGTCCCCGCGGCCGGCGCGGCGTCGTGCGTGCTCGCCGACCTGGGCCGGTGCGCTGCCCCCTGCGTCGACCCCGACGCCGCCGCGCCGTACGCCCGCACGGTCGAGGAGGTCCGGCAGGCCCTCGTCGAGGACCCGTCGCCCGTCGTCGAGGCGCTGTCGCGGCGCATGGCGTCGCTCGCCGCGCAGGAGCGCTACGAGCAGGCGCAGCACGTGGCCGAGCGGCTCGAGGCGTTCTGCACGGGGGTCGAGCGGGGGGCGCGCCTGCGGGCGCTCGCGGCCTGCCGGCAGCTCGTGGCCGCGCGGCCGGTCGACGGCGGGTGGGAGCTGGCGGTCGTGCGGCACGCCCGCCTCGCGGCCACCGCCCGCACCGCGCCCGGGGACGACGCCGTGGCCGCCGTCCGCGCGCTCGTCGCCACCGCGGAGCACGTGGACGCGCCGGTGCCGCCCGCCCCGGCGGCACATCCCCACGAGGCCGAGCTCGTGCTCGGCTGGCTCGACGCCCCCGACGTGCGGATCGTCGAGGTCACCGACCCGCTCGCGCTGCCCGTCCACCTCGGCGACCGCGCGCGCCACCTCGCCCGGGCGTCGCAGGTCGTGTCGGCCTACGATCTGGGCGACGGCAACCGGCCGTCGTCCGACCTTCCTGCGGCGCCGACCCCGGCGTCGCACGCCTAGCCCCAGGAGCCCTGCCCCATGCTCACCGCGATCGTCCTCATCGACACCGCCCCGGACGTCATCCCCGAGGTGGCCGGCACGGTCGCGGGCCTCGCCGGGGTCAGCGAGGTGTACTCGGTGACGGGCCGCGCGGACCTCGTCGCGATCGTCCGCGTGCGCGACCACGACAAGCTCGCGGACGTGATCGCCGACGGGATCAGCAAGGTGCCCGGCGTGGTGCGGACCGAGACGCTCCTCGCGTTCCGCGCCTACTCGCAGGTCGACCTCGAGCAGGCGTTCGAGATCGGGCTCGAGGACTGAGGACCGCGAGGGCTGAGGACCGGGTCAGCGGCGCGAGGCCGCGACCCACCGCTCGAGCAGCTGGGCGGCGCTCCCGGAGTCCACGCTCCGCGCGGCGACGTCCATGCCCGCGCGCAGGCGCTCGACCAGCGTGCCGTCGCCCGTCCCGGGCTGCGAGCCGTCCGCGACGAGTGCCGCGGCGGCGTTGAGCAGCACCGTCTCGCGGACGGGCCCCCGCTCTCCGCCCAGCATGCGACGCGCGACGCCGGCGTTGTGGTCGGCGCTCGCGCCGCGCAGGTCCGCGACCGTGATGGGCGTCAGTCCGAGGTCCGCAGCGGCGTCGAGCACGTGCTCGGTCACCGCACCCTCGTGGACCAGCCACACGCGTGACGGCGCGGTGGCCGCGAGCTCGTCGAGCCCGTCCTCGCCGCGGAAGACGAGCGCCGAGGTCCCGCGCGACGCCAGCACGCCCGCGACCAGCGGCGCCATCCGGGCGTCGGCCACGCCGATCGCGGTCGCGCGGGGCTGGGCGGGGTTGGTCAGCGGGCCGAGGAAGTTGAACGCCGTCGGGATCGGCAGCTCGCCGCGCGCCGCGGCCGCGTGCCGGAACGACGGGTGGAACGCCTGCGCGAAGCAGAACGTGATCCCGACCTCGGTGGCGAGCTGCGCCACGCGCGGCACGTCGAGGTCGAGCCGTACGCCGAGCGCCTCGAGCACGTCCGCGGAGCCCGACGACGACGTGGCGGCCCGGTTGCCGTGCTTGACGACGCGCACGCCCGCACCCGCGACGACGATCGCCGCCATGGTCGACACGTTCACGGTGTGCGCGCGGTCGCCGCCGGTCCCGACGATGTCGACCGAGGGAGCGGGCGCCTCGAAGCGGCGCGCGTGCGCGAGCATCGCGTCCGCGAGGCCGGCGAGCTCCTCGACCGTCTCGCCCTTGACCCGCAGGCCCACGAGGAAGCTCGCGAGGCGGGCGGCGGAGACCTCGCCGGACATGACCTGGTCCATGACCCACGCGGTCTCGTGGGCGGCCAGGTCACGGCGGTCGACGAGCGCCTGGAGCAGGGTCGGCCAGGTCGGCTCGTCCGTCGCCGCGGGCACCGTCGTTGGGATCGTCACGCAGGTCTCCTCGCAGAGCTGGTCGCAGGACTCGGGCGGCCGGGGCCGCGCTCCTCATGATGCCAGCGACCGACGCCGTCGGGGCCCCGCGTCCACGCCGACGTCCGGCGCCCGGCCCCGCCCCGGCCGGGTCCGGGAGGCGCGCTCCGGCGCCGCCCGTTTGGTGACACCTTCGCGACTTCCGTCATGAGGTGGCCGAACGAGGCGCAGAATGTCAAGGAAGTGTGAGATTCGACCGCGCCGAGACGGCGGCTCCATGAACCAAACCACGTCCTCGTCGGCCATAATGAAGCCGTGTCGACCGCAACGGCTACCCCCCACACCCATGTGACCGTCAACCGGCCCAACCCGGTTCAGGTCGGGACCATCGTCTGGCTGTCCAGCGAGCTGATGTTCTTCGCGGGGCTCTTCGCGATGTACTTCACCGCCCGGTCGGTCATGCCGGCCAGCGAGTGGTCGGCGCAGGCCGACAAGCTCAACGTCTGGTTCTCCGCCGGCAACACGACGATCCTCGTGCTCTCGTCGTTCACCTGCCAGCTCGGCACCTACGCCGCCGAGCGGTTCCGCCCGCGACGCACGGGCAAGCTGTGGCAGGTCGGCCGGTGGGGCATGGTCGAGTGGATCGCCGTCACGTACGTGATGGGCGCGATCTTCATCGCCGGCCAGGTCACCGAGTACTCGGACCTCGTCGAGCAGGGTCTGTCGATCCACTCGAACGCCTACGGCTCGGTCTTCTACCTCGCGACCGGCTTCCACGGCCTCCACGTGCTCGGCGGTCTGATCGCCTTCCTGTTCCTGCTCGGCCGGACGTTCTCCGCCAAGCGGTTCGGGCACCACGAGGCGACGTCCGCGATCGTCACGTCCTACTACTGGCACTTCGTCGACGTGGTGTGGGTGGCGCTCTTCAGCGTCATCTACCTGCTGCGCTGACGCACCGCCGCCCCCGAACCACACATCCACCCACCGCGAGACGAGGATCACCCGTGAAGGCACTCGCCGCCCGCAGGCACCACCGGTACGCACCGGTCGTGCTGCTGCTGCTGGCGCTGCTGGTCACTGGCGGCGTCTACGCCGTCCTCGCGCCGAGCCAGGCGCGGGCGGACTCCGCCAGCACGCAGGACATCGAGACCGGTCAGAAGCTGTTCCAGGCCAACTGCGCGACGTGCCACGGGCTCAACGCCCAGGGCACCGACAACGCGCCGTCGCTCATCGGCGTCGGCGCGGCCGCCGTCGACTTCCAGGTCTCGACGGGCCGCATGCCGATGGCCATGGACGGCCCCCAGGCGCAGACCAAGCCGCGGCAGATGACCGAGGAGCAGACGAGCCAGCTGGCCGCGTACATCGCGTCGCTGGGCGCCGGGCCCGCGATCCCGACGGACGAGCAGGTCGACGGGTCCCTGGGCAACGCGGCGACGGGCGCGGAGATCTTCCGCACCAACTGCGCCATGTGCCACAACGCCACGGGGCAGGGCGGCGCGCTCTCCGAGGGCAAGTACGCGCCCTCGCTCGAGCGCACGTCGGCCCGGAACATCTACCAGGCGATGCTCACCGGCCCGCAGTCGATGCCGGTGTTCAACGACGCCAACATCACGCCTGACGAGAAGCGTGACGTGATCGCGTACCTCGAGGCCCAGCGCCACGGCAGCGCCGGCGGGGCGACCCTCGGCTCGCTCGGCCCGGTCTCCGAGGGCGTGTGGGCATGGGTCGTCGGCATCGGCCTCCTGATCGGCGCCGCCGTGTGGATCGGAGCGAAGTCCTCGTGAGCAGCAAGACGACCGACGTGACCGTCCCCCACCCGGACGGCGACCTGGAGCGTTTCCAGGACCCGGGGATCCCCGAGCACCGTCCGCGCATGGCGGACAGCGACCCCAAGGCGGACAAGCGCGCCGAGCGCCAGGTGGTGGTGCTCTTCACCATCTCCGTGATCGGCACGATCGTCGCGCTGTGGGCCTACTTCGCCATCCGACCTGACGGCACGACCGCCGGCGTCCGGACGTCGACCATGGTCCTGGGCCTCGCGATCTTCTTCGCGCTCGCCGGCATCGGCGTCGGCGCGATCCACTGGGCCAAGACGCTCATGTCCGACCACGAGGTCGTCGAGGACCGGCACGCCACGCGCAGCCCGGACGACGTCCGCGAGATCGCCGTCCAGAAGCTGGCCGACGGCATCAAGGACTCGGGCATCGGCCGCCGCGGCATCCTCAAGGGCGTCGTCGTCTCGGCGCTGGCGCTCTTCCCGCTGACCATCGCCGTCCCGCTGATCAGCTCGGTCGGCGGCGACTGGAACGTCGGCACCTTCCGCACCACGCTGTGGAAGAAGGGCACCCGGCTCACCTACGACCCCACCGGCCGGCCGATCAAGGCGTCCGACGTGACGATCGGCTCCGCCGTGCACGTCATCCCCGAGGTCAGCGACGAGTTCCGCCAGACCGGCGAGTGGATCACGGAGAAGGCCAAGGCACTCGTCCTGATGGTCCGGCTCGACCCCCGTGACTTCAAGCCTTTCCCCAAGGGCAAGGAGAACTGGACCTACGACGGCATCATCGCGTTCTCCAAGATCTGCACCCACGTGGGCTGCCCCGTCGCGCTGTACGAGCAGCAGACCCACCATCTCCTGTGCCCGTGCCACCAGTCGACGTTCGACGTCGCCGACGGCGCGAAGGTCGTGTTCGGCCCCGCCAAGCGGCCTCTGCCGCAGCTGCCGATCACCGTCGACTCCGACGGCTACCTCGTGGCGCAGGACGGATTCGACCAGCCCATCGGCCCGAGCTACTGGGAGCGACTGCGGTGACGACGACAACCCCCGCGCGGCCGACGGCCGCGGAACCGACGACACCGATCGGCCGCACGTCGGACTACCTCGACAACCGCACCGGCATCGGCCACGCGGTCAAGGAGTTCGCGCGCAAGGTCTTCCCGGACCACTGGTCCTTCCTCCTCGGTGAGATCGCGCTCTACTCGTTCGTCGTGCTGCTCATCACCGGCACGTTCCTGACGATGTTCTTCGTCCCGAGCATGAGCCTGAGCACGTACCACGGCGCGCCCAGCACCATGGACGGCCTGACGATGTCCGACGCGTTCGCGTCGACGCTGCGCCTGTCGTTCGAGGTGCGCGGCGGCCTCCTGATGCGCCAGATCCACCACTGGGCCGCGCTCGTGTTCATGGCGGCGATCGTGACGCACATGATGCGCGTGTTCTTCACGGGCGCGTTCCGCCGGCCCCGCGAGTTCAACTGGCTCATCGGCTTCACGCTGCTGCTGACGGGCCTCCTGGCCGGGTTCACCGGCTACTCGCTGCCCGACGACGTCCTGTCCGGCAACGGGCTCGCGATCGCCAACGGCGTGGTCAAGTCGATCCCCGTGATCGGCTCCTACATGTCGTACTTCATCTTCGGCGGCGACTTCCCGGGCGAGCAGATCATCCCGAGACTCTTCACGCTCCACATCCTGCTGATCCCCGCGATCATCCTGGCCCTCGTCGCGCTGCACCTGATGTTCGTCGTCGTGCACAAGCACACCCAGTACCCGGGTGGCGGCCGCAAGGACGGCAACGTGGTGGGCTTCCCGCTCTTCCCCGTTTACACGGCGAAGGCCGGCGGCTTCTTCTTCGTGGTGTTCGCGGTCCTGTCCCTCATGGGCGCGACGATGGCGATCAACACGGTGTGGAACTACGGGCCCTTCGACCCGTCGCCCATCTCGGCGGGCGCCCAACCGGACTGGTACATGCTGTTCCTGGAGGGCTCGCTCCGGCTCATGCCGGGGCAGGCGGAGTTCGTCTCGTGGGGCGACTTCACATGGTCGTTCAACGTGCTCGTGCCCGCGGTCCTGCCGGTGCTGCTCCTCATGGGCTTCGCGCTGTACCCGTTCATCGAGGCCAAGGTCACGGGCGACGACCGCGAGCACCACGTGCTCGACCGGCCGCGCAACCGCCCCGCCCGCACGGGCATCGGCATGGCGTTCCTGGCGTTCTTCATCATCCTGGCGTTCGCCGGCTCCAACGACCTGATCGCGACGCACTTCCACCTGTCGATCAACTCGATCACGTGGTTCTTCCGGGTGTTCATCTTCGTGGGCCCGTGGTTCGCGTTCTGGATCACGAAGAGGATCTGCCTCGGGCTGCAGCGCAAGGACCGCGAGCTCGTGCTGCACGGGCACGAGACCGGCCGCATCGTCCGCTTCGCGTCGGGCGAGTACATCGAGGTGCACCGTCCCCTCGACGAGCAGGAGAGGTGGCTCCGCGTCGGTTACAAGGCGTATCAGCCGCTCGAGCTGCCCGCCCCGACGGGGCCGAAGGGCACCAAGGCAAGGCCCTACAAGTCGGCGAAGCGCTGGTCGAAGCTCTCCCGGTTCTTCTACGAGGACCGCATCGAGCCGGTGACTCCCGCGGAGCTCGCGGCGTCGCACTCGCACGGCGAGCACGACGCCCTCCCGGGCGGCGAGGACCACGCCCTCGTTGCACCGGACCACTCCGTGGACGCCACCGAGCAGTCGCACTGAGTTCGTCGCAGAGTAGGTACATGGCCCGTTCGCACGTGTCCCAGGCTTCCCGCCCGGGCCCCGTGCGGACGGGCCTCACCACATCCAGGAGGTAGTTACGCATGGCTGTCTACACGCTCCCCGAGCTCCCCTACGACTACGCGGCGCTCGAGCCGCACATCTCCGGTCGGATCATGGAGCTCCACCACGACAAGCACCACGCCGCCTACGTGACCGGCGCCAACACGGCCCTCGACAAGCTCGCCGAGGCCCGGGAGTCCGGTGACCTCTCCGCCGTGAACCTGCACGAGAAGAACCTCGCGTTCAACCTCGGCGGCCACGTCAACCACTCCGCTTTCTGGCAGAACCTCTCCCCCGAGGGCGGCGGCGAGCCGACCGGCGAGCTCGCCGCGGCGATCGACCAGGACTTCGGGTCGTTCGAGGCGTTCAAGAAGCACTTCGCCGCGACCGCGGCCGGCGTGCAGGGATCCGGCTGGGCGATCCTCGCCTGGGACTCGATCGGCCAGAAGCTCATCATCGTGCAGCTGTACGACCAGCAGGGCAACATCGCGCTGGGCCTGGTCCCGCTCGTCCTGCTGGACGTGTGGGAGCACGCGTACTACCTCGACTACCAGAACGTGCGCGCGGACTACGTCACGGCCTGGTGGAACATCGTGAACTGGGCGGACGCGGACGCGCGCTTCCAGCGCGCCCGCACGCAGACGGCCGGGCTCATCGTCCCCGCCTGACCGCCCGGGGGCGCCCCGCGCGCCGTCGACACGCCTCGGAGGGCCGCATCCGTCTGCACGGGTGCGGCCCTCCGTCGTGCCGCCGCTCGGAGCGCCTCCGCTCCCCCACGGCCCCGCGGGCACGCCCGCACGCGCCGGTCAGCGGGCCCCGAGGACGAGCACGCCCCGCGCTGCCAGCTCAGCGGCGACGGGGTGGTCGCGCCCGTCGGTGACGACGCCGGCGACGTCCCCGAGCGGGAGCACCGCGTACGGCGACGCCGCACCCAGCTTGTCGGCGCTCGCCAGCACGTACGTCTCCGCGGCGCGCGAGGCGAGGGTGCGCTTCATCGCCGCCTCGTCGGCGTCGCCGGTGGTCAGGCCGGCGTCCGGGTGAACCCCCGTGACCCCGAGGAGGAAGACGTCGGCCGAGACGGTGGCCGCGGCCTCGGCGGCCGCCGCCCCGCACGTCACCGCGGAGTGCTTGAACAGGCGCCCCCCGATGAGCAGCACCTCGACGCCCGCGTGCGTCACCAGTTCGACGGCGACCGTCGGGCTGTGCGTCACCACCGTGCACTCGAGCGCCGGCGGAAGTGCGCGCGCCACGGCGAGCGTCGTGGTCCCGCCGTCCAGGATCACGACACTCCCGGGCCGGACGAGGTCGACGGCGCGGGCCGCCACCGCCTGCTTGCTGCCGGGCTCGACCTCGGTGCGCGCCGCGTAGTCGCCCATCGCCCGCGAGGCGGGCACCGCTCCGCCGTAGACCCGCTGGCACAGCCCGAGAGCCGCGAGCTCGCGCAGGTCGCGCCGGATGCTGTCCTCCGAGAGCTCCAGCTCGGCCGCGAGGTCCTTGGCGACGAGCTTTCCGTCCCTGCGGAGTCGGGCGACGAGCAGGTCTCGTCGTTCGGCTGCGAGCACGGTGGCCCTCCGTCCGTCCGAGCCGGCCACGGTGGCCCGCTTCCCGATTCTGCGTAATCATGCACGTTCTTGCCGATAGTCTAGGGGCATGACACGCACCCCTGCTATCCCTGCCGCCGACGCGGTCCCCGCCGTCCCGCGCCCCGGCACCTCCGTCCCCGACTCCCGTGGCCGCACCGCCCTCGACCGCACGGGGCGTCAGCTGGACCGGAACGCGGACGTGGTCGTCCGCGACGTCGAGCTCACGTCCGACGGGTGGCACGTCCTGCGGCGGACCACCTTCGACTACCGTCGGCGGGACGGCCGCTGGACCACCCAGCAGCGCGAGACCTACGACCGCGGCAACGGCGCCACGATCCTCCCGTACGACGTCGAACGCGGGACCGTGCTTCTCACCAGGCAGTTCCGCTACCCCGTCTACGTCAACGACCATCCCGACGGGATGCTCGTCGAGACTGCCGCCGGCCTCCTCGACGACGACGACCCCGAGACCGCCATCCGTCGCGAGGCCGGCGAGGAGCTCGGCGTCGCGATCGGCCCGCTGACGCACGTCTTCGACGTCTACATGAGCCCGGGCTCGGTCACCGAGCGCGTGCACTTCTACGCCGCTCCCTACACCCCCGCCGACCGGACCGCCGCGGGCGGGGGCGTCGAGGACGAGGGCGAGGACATCGAGGTGCTGGAGCTCCCGTTCACCGACGCGCTCGCGATGACCCGTGACGGCCGCATCGCCGACGGGAAGACGATCATGCTGCTCCAGTGGGCGGCGCTCCACGGTCCGTTCGCCGGCCGGGCCTGAGGCCCGACGACGAACCGGCCGGGCCCGTCTTCCCCGAGGGGGAGACGGGCCCGGCCGCGCGGTGCGACGAAGCGTCAGTGCGCGTGCTGCCCGCGCGAGTACTCGAACACCCAGCCGATGAGCCCGACGACGCCGAGCGCGACGCCGACGCCGACCAGCCACCAGCCGACCGCCAGGCCCAGGAACGTCAGGGCCGCGGGGAAGGCGATCGCCAGCGGCCACCAGCTCCACGGCGCGTACACGCCCTGGTCGCCGGCGCCCTCGTCGATCTCGCCGAAGGGGTTGTCCTCCGGGCGGGGGTCGATGCGGCGGGCGGTGAGGGCGAGGAACGTGCCGATCATCGCGGACAGGGCCGCGACCAGGAAGATCCCGACCGTGCCGACCGGCTCGCCGTGGCTCCACAGGGCGTAGATCACGCCCATCGCCGCGAAGAACGGCGCCAGGAAGAGGAAGAGCTTGGACTCGAGCTTCACTTGGTGTCCTCCGTCCGGCCGGTGCCGTGCTCAGGTCGTCCCTCGAGCCGCTCCATCGTCGCCTGCGTGTGCCCGCGCCGGTCCGCCTCGCCGAAGACCTGTGCGGCCGGCGACGGGTGGACGTCCGGGTGGTCCATCGCCGCGACCTCCGGGTGGTGCAGGTCGAAGGCGGGACGCTCGGAACGGATGCGCGGGAGCGAGGTGAAGTTGTGCCGCGGCGGCGGGCAGGACGTCGCCCACTCGAGCGACATGCCGTAGCCCCAAGGGTCGTCCACCGTCACCTTGGGCGCGTTGCGCCACGTGGTGTAGACGTTCCACATGAAGGGCAGGAACGAGGCCGCGAGGATGAACGAGCCGATGGTCGACACCTGGTTCATCCACGTGAAGCCGTCCTGCGGCGAGTAGTCCGCGTAGCGGCGCGGCATGCCGTCGACGCCGAGCCAGTGCTGGACCAGGAACGTGGCGTGGAAGCCGACGAACAGAAGCCAGAAGTGGATCTTGCCGAGGCGCTCGTCGAGCATCCGCCCCGTCATCTTGGGCCACCAGAAGTAGAAGCCCGCGAACATCGCGAACACGACCGTGCCGAACACGACGTAGTGGAAGTGCGCCACGACGAAGTACGAGTCGGAGAGCTGGAAGTCCAGCGCAGGGCTCGCGAGGATGACGCCCGTCAGTCCACCGAAGAGGAACGTGACGAGGAACCCGATCGACCAGAGCATGGGCGTGTCGAACGTGAGCTTGCCGCGCCACATCGTGCCGATCCAGTTGAAGAACTTCACGCCCGTCGGGACCGCGATGAACATCGTCATGATCGAGAAGAACGGCAGGAGCACCGCGCCCGTGACGTACATGTGGTGCGCCCAGACGGTCACCGACAGGGCCGCGATGGAGATCGTCGCGTAGACGAGGCCCTTGTAGCCGAAGATCGGCTTGCGGCTGAAGACCGGCAGGATCTCCGAGATGATGCCGAAGAACGGCAGCGCGATGATGTAGACCTCGGGGTGCCCGAAGAACCAGAACAGGTGCTGCCAGAGCACCGCTCCCCCGTTGTCCGGGTTGAACACCTGGGCACCGAGCCGACGGTCCGCGCCGAGGCCGAGGAGCGCCGCCGCGAGGGGCGGGAAGGCCATGAGCACGAGGATGCTCGTGATGAGCGCGTTCCACGTGAAGATCGGCATCCGGAACATGGTCATGCCCGGGGCGCGCATCGTCATGATCGTGGTGATGAAGTTGACGCCACCGAGGATCGTCCCGAAGCCGCTGAGCGCGAGCCCGAACACCCACATGTCTCCACCGACGCCCGGTGAGAACGTCGTGTCGGACAACGGCGCGTACGCGGTCCAGCCGAACGACGCGGCGCCCTGCGGGGTGAGGAAGCCCCCGACGGCGATGATCGAGCCGAACAGGTAGAACCAGTACGCGACCATGTTCAGGCGCGGGAACGCGACGTCCGGGGCGCCGATCTGCAGCGGCATGATGACGTTCGTGAAGCCCGCGAACAGCGGCGTCGCGAACATGAGCAGCATGATCGTGCCGTGCATCGTGAAGAGCTGGTTGTACTGCTCACGGCTCTGCACGATCTGCAGGCCCGGCTCGAAGAGCTCGGCGCGGATCAGCAGCGCCATCACGCCGCCGATGAGGAAGAACACGAACGAGCTGATGAGGTACAGGTACCCGATCGTCTTGTGGTCGGTCGAGGTCACCCACTTGACCACGGTCCGCCCGAGCGTCTGGCGCCCGGTCCGCAGACCCGGGATCGTCTCGGCTTGCGCCACCATCACTGACCCTCACCTTCCGTGGCGGGCACGTTGCCCGCCGTCTCGCCGTCGTTCTGCGAGCGGTCGTAGGCGTCCGACAGCAGACCCGTCTGGCCCTTGGCGCGCAGGTCCTCGATGTGCTGCTGGTACTCCTGCTCGGAGACGACCTTGACGTTGAACAGCATGCTCGAGTGCCACTCGCCGCAGAGCTCGGCGCACTTGCCGGCGTAGGTGCCCTCGCGCATCGGCTTGAGCTCGAAGGAGTTGGGGTGGCCCGGGATCACGTCCTCCTTGTAGAGGAACGCCGGGACCCAGAAGGAGTGGGCGACGTCGCGCGTCGTCAGGTCGAACTTCACGGTCTTGCCGACGGGCAGGTAGAGCGTCGGCATGGCCTTGTCGGTGCCCTTGGCGCCGTCCACCAGGTCGTCCTTGGTGAGCGAGCCGACGTCCTGCGCCATGACGCCCACCTCGTGGACGTCCTCGTTCTTGTAGTTGAAGTCCCAGCTCCACTGCTTGCCCACGACCCCGATCGTGACGTCGGGGTTGCCGCTGACCTTCTTGATCTCCGTGACGTCACGGTTCGTGTAGAAGAACAGCACGAGGACCATGACGATCGGCACGACCGTGTACATGATCTCGAGCGGCATGTGGTACCGCGTCTGGATCGGCAGGGCGTCGTCGCCCTTGCGCTTCCGGTACGCGGCGATGCACCAGATCATCAGGCCCCACGTGATCAGGCCGACAACGAGGGCCGCGATCCAGGAGCCGTTCCACAGGTGCGTGATCCGGGCGGTCTGGTCCGTCACCTGCCGGCCGTCGTCGTAGCCGGGCAGGAAGCCGCGCTTCACTTTGTCGGAGGAGCAGCCGGATGCGAGCAGCGCGACCGACACGGCGACGGCCGCTCCGGTGACGAGCTGCCGCCGACGGCGGCGGGGGGTGTGCGGGTGCAAAGGGGGGCCTTTCACGTCACGTCAGGGTGGACCCGTGGCTCCACGGGTCCTCCGCAAGACCTTCGTTCTCGACACACGAAGCCTAGCGCGGGTTCCCCCAGGTCCGCGCCCGCGCCGCCCCGGACGATCGGCGCAGATCGGGCCGGCGCCCTCACGGCCCGCCGCCGCCTCGCCGGATTCCGCCGAACGACCCGTCCTTGCTGGCGGACCCCCGCGATCTGTCAGATCCCTCGCCCCGTCTACGCTGGTCGCTGTGACCGATCCCACCCCGTCCGCCGCGCTGCCGGCGGCGGAAGACGCCCCCGCGCCGGACCAGGCGCGGCCCCGCTCCCGGGCGTGGCTCGACGCCTCCGGCGCGGCCCGCGTGCACCCCGTGGCGCGGCGCGCGTTCGAGCAGGCGCTCGACGACGGCTGGGCGGACCCGCGTCGCCTGAGCACCGAGGGCAGGCGGGCGCGCGCACTGCTCGACGCGGCCCGCGAGGCGGTCGCCGCCGCCGTCGGCGCGCGCACGGAGGAGGTCCACGTCGCACCGTCGCACACGGCGGCGCTCCACGCCGCCGTGCTCGGCACCGCGGCCGGACGCCGCCGCGCGGGCACGCGCGCCGTGGCGAGCGCCGTCGAGCGCGCGGCGGTGCTGCACGCCGCCGAGCACGCCGGGCTCGAGCTTGCGCGCGTGCCCGTGGCGCGGACCGGCGCCGTCGACGAGGACGCGTTCGCCACCGCCCTCGACGACGGGCCGGCCGCCCTCGCGGCCCTGCAGCACGCGAACGGCGAGGTCGGCACCCTCCAGCCCACGGCCGCCGTCCACGAGACGACGTCCCGGGGCGGGGTGCCGCTCCTCGTCGACGGCGGCGCGAGCGTCGGGCACGTGGAGATCGGTCCCGCGTGGGACCTGCTCGCGCTCGACCCGCGCGACTGGGGCTCCGTGCCCGGCGCGGGCGTGCTCGTCGTCCGGCGCGGCGTGCGGTGGCGCCCGGTGACGCCCGAGGACGAGGACCGCTTCTTCCCCGGCGGCCCGTCGGTGCCCGCCGCGTTCGCCGCGGCGGCATCGCTCGAGGCGGTCCTGACCGACCGGGCGGAGGCGGACCGCCGGCGCCGCGCGCTTGTCGACCTCGTCCGTGCCCGCGTCGCCGCCGAGGTCCCCGACGTCGAGGTGGTCGGTGATCCCGACCACCGGCTCCCTCACGTCGTGACGTTCTCGTGCCTTTACGTCGACGGCGAGGCGCTCGTCACCGAGCTCGACCGGGCCGGGTTCGCGGTCGGCTCCGGGTCCGCGTGCACGTCGAGCTCGCTCGAGCCGTCACACGTCCTCGCGGCGATGGGCGTGCTGACGCACGGCAACGTGCGACTGGCCCTCGACCGCGAGGCCACGGCCGACGACGTCGACCGGTTCCTCGCCGTCCTGCCGGGCGCGGTGGCCCGGGTCCGGGCGATGCTGGGGGCCCAGGCGCTGTGACCGTCGTCGACGCGCGCGGGCTGCGCTGCCCGCTCCCCGTCATCCGGCTCGCGGCCGCGGCCCGCGACGCCGCTCCCGGCGCCCGGCTGACGGTGCTCGCGACCGACCCGGCGGCCGAGCACGACGTGCCGGCCTGGGCGCGGATGCGCGGCCACGCCGTCGTCGGCTCGGAGCATGACGAGGCCGCGGGGACATGGTCGCTCACCGTCGAGGTGAACGGCCGGTCGCCCGCGGCCTGAGTCGTGCGCCCGGTGGCCCGGGCCTCGCTGTCAGCTGAAGGAGCCGCCGCAGGCGCAGGAGCTGCCGGCGTTCGGGTTGTCGATCGTGAAGCCCTGCTTCTCGATCGTGTCCGCGAAGTCGATCGTCGCGCCCTCGAGGTAGGGGACGCTCATGCGGTCCACCACGACCTCGACGCCGTCGTAGTCGCGCAGCGCGTCGCCGTCGAGCACGCGCTCGTCGAAGTACAGCTGGTAGATGAGGCCGGAACAGCCGCCCGGCTGCACTGCGACGCGCAGGCGCAGGTCGTCGCGGCCCTCCTGCTCGAGGAGGCTGCGGACCTTGTCCGCGGCGAAGTCGGTGAGGTTCACGCCGTGGGTGGCGATCTCTGTCGTCTCGCTCATGTTCGTTCTCCGCTGGGTCGCGAGGGCTGGGCCCTGGGGGTCGCGGCGCCGTCGGGCTCGGGCGCCTCCGCCAGCGTGAACCATGCCGCGCGCGATCCTGTTCCCGATCACGCGCCGCCGGTCCGGCGGTCCGTCCGAGCCGGCGTCCCGGCCCCAGGTCCGACGACGCCGCAGGGACGCCGTCGGTGCCAGGGTACGCCCGTGCGATGATCGAGCCGTGACGACCACCTTGCTCGAGACGTTCGGCGGAGCCGGCTTCCAGGAGCCCGCCGCCTCTCCCCTGCTCCTGCTGGGACAGGGCCGCGACCTCGCCTCCGAGCGGGGCGTCGAGTGCGCGGGCGCGCTCCCCGCCGCCTCCGACCCGGACCTCGTCGAGCGGGCCGTGGCCGCGCGCGCCGCGCTGGGCGACCGGGCGTTCGTGCTGGGCCACCACTACCAGCGCGACGAGGTGATCCGCTTCGCGGACGTCACCGGCGACTCGTTCAAGCTCGCGCGCGAGGCGGCCGCGCGGCCCGACGCGGAGTTCGTGCTGTTCTGCGGCGTGCACTTCATGGCGGAGTCGGCGGACATCCTCACGTCCGACGCGCAGCAGGTCGTGCTGCCGGACCTCGCCGCGGGCTGCTCGATGGCGGACATGGCAGCGATCGACCAGGTCGACGACGCGTGGGACGTCCTCGAGGACCTAGGGCTTGCGGGCCGGACCGTCCCCGTCACCTACATGAACTCGGCGGCCGCGATCAAGGCGTTCACGGGGCGCCACGGCGGCACGGTGTGCACGTCGTCGAACGCGGAGGTCGCGCTGCGCTGGGCGTTCGAGCGCGCGGACGCGGCGGGTGCCGCTCAGGGCGCGGGCGACGGTGCGGGCAAGATCCTGTTCCTCCCCGACCAGCACCTCGGCCGGAACACGGCGGTGCTGCAGCTCGGCATCCCGCTCGAGGCGTGCGTGGTCTACGACCCCCGCAAGCCGCTCGGCGGGCTGACCGAGGCCGAGCTGGCCGCGGCTCGCGTGATCCTGTGGCGCGGGCACTGCTCGGTGCACGGCCGGTTCTCGGCCCGCAACGTCGAGGACGTCCGGGCCGCGGTCCCGGGCGTGAACGTCATGGTGCACCCCGAGTGCAAGCACGAGGTCGTGACGGCGGCCGACCACGTCGGCTCGACGGAGTTCATCATCCGGGCGCTCGACGCCGCGGAGCCCGGCTCGGCGTGGGCGATCGGCACCGAGCTCAACCTGGTCCGCCGCCTCGCGGCCCAGCACCCGGAGCTCAGCGTCCACTACCTCGACTCGACGGTCTGCTTCTGCTCGACCATGAACCGGATCGACCTGCCGCACCTGGTCTGGGCGATGGAGCAGCTGGTCGAGGGCCGGGTCGTGAACCGGATCGTCGTGGACGACGACGACGCGCACTGGGCGCGGGTCGCGCTCGACCAGATGCTCGCCCTGCCGGGGATCTGACCGCGGCGCCCGACGGCGCTCCGCCCCCGAACTACCCGAGACCAGCGGTCTCGGGTAGTAGCCTGCTCGCGTGACCCGTCAGATCCAGCTCGCGCTCGCCGCCGTGCGTCCCCGGAAGGCGGACCCGTCCGTCCCCGTCCTCGGCCCGTCGATCACCCGGATGCGCGTGCACCCGGGCGACCTCGACTACTACTGGCACGTCAACAACGGCGTCTACCTGCAGATGATGGACGTCGCGCGGACAAACTACATGGCGGACATCGACGCGCTGGGCGCGATCAAGAAGCGCGGCTGGTACGCGGTCGTGGCGGCGTCGACCATGAAGTACCGGCGCTCGCTCAAGGTCGGCGACCGGTTCGAGATCCGCACCCGGGTGCTGGGCTGGGACGAGCGCGTCGTCTACATGGAGCAGTCGTTCTGGCGGGGCGAGGAGCTGAGCGCCCGCGGGCTGGTGGCCGGTCGGTTCCTGCACCGCGACGGCACCCGCGTCCCCGCCCCCGACGTGATCGCGTTCCTCGCGGGGCTGCACGGCCGCGAGGTCACCGAGCCCGAGCTGCCCGCCGACGTCGCGGCCTGGGCGCGCGCCGTCGACGTCGCTCCTCGCTGACGTCTGCACGCGGCACGGCGGGCGCGCAGGGAACGCCCAGGAGCCTCGACTATCCTCGACCCGTGGCCCTTCTTCGCAACAAGCAGTCCGAGACCCCCGAGCCGACCCCGGCCGTCGAGCCGGCACCCGGCGACGGCAAGGGCCGCGCGACGCCCAAGCGCAAGGAGGCGGAGGCCGCGAACAAGCGCCCTCTCGTCCCGACGGACCGCAAGAGCGCGGGCCGCGACGCGAAGTCGCAGCAGCGCGAGGCGAGGGCCCGCCAGTACCAGGCCATGAAGGCGGGCGACGAGCGCTACCTGCCCGCCAAGGACAAGGGCCCGGTGCGCCGGTACGTGCGCGACCACGTCGACGCGCGCTGGAACATCGCCGAGTACTTCCTGCCGATCGCCCTGCTGTTCTTCGTCGTGATGATCGTCACGACCGGGCGCGACCCGGTCATGTCGTTCGTCGTCCTCGCGGCGCTCTACCTGCTCGTCCTGATCGCCGTGGTCGACGCCGTGATCATGTGGTTCGGCCTCAAGAAGCGCCTGCGCGCCAAGTTCGGCGAGGTCCCCAAGGGCACCGCGTTCTACGCCGTCATGCGCGCGTTCCAGCTGCGCCGGTCGCGCATGCCCAAGCCCGTGCACGCCAAGCACGGCGTCTACCCGGAGTAGCGCGGACCCGCCGGTCGGCGGCTCAGCCCACCCGGAGCGCCACGGCCGGGGCCGCGGGCTCGCCCTCGTGCAGCACCGTCGCTGACGCGACGCCGCTGCCCGCGAGGGTGCGCCACGTCTCCCCGAGCCACTGCTCGGCGTCGTACTGGTTGGTGAACAGCGGGCTCACGGGCTCCTCGAGCGCGCGCCCCTCCCCGTCCACGAACCGCCAGGTCCACTGCGGCCTGATCATCGACGCCTCCCCCTCACTGTCGCGGCGCGGACGCCGGCTCGGCTGACGTGAGCGCCCGGTTGATCCGTGACGCCCAGAACGGGCCCTCGTAGATGAACGCGGTGTACCCCTGCAGCAGGTCGGCGCCGGCCTCGAGGTACGCCCTCGCGTCGTCGGCCGTCGTGATCCCGCCCACGCCGATGATGACGGGTCCCTGGCCGAGGCGCGCGCGCAGCCGGCGCACGACGTCGAGCCCGCGCGGCAGCAGCGGCGGCCCGGAGAGCCCGCCGGGCCCGAGGTCGTGGGCGATCGTCGTGTTGACGGCGACCACGCCGTCGAGGCCGAGCTCGAGCACGAGGTCCGCGACCGCGTCGACGTCGCCGTCCGCGAGGTCGGGGGCGATCTTCACCAGCAGCGGGACGCGCGGCGCGCCCGAGCCGGCCGTCGCGGCGTCGGCGGCCTCCCGGACCGCCACGAGGATCGGGCGCAGCGACTCGACCGACTGGAGGTCGCGCAGGCCGGGCGTGTTGGGCGACGAGACGTTGACGACGAGGTAGTCCGCGTGCGGCGCCAGCAGGGCCGCGCTGGTCGCGTAGTCGTCCGCCGCCTGGTCGGCCGGGGTGACCTTCGTCTTGCCGATGTTCGCCCCGACGACGACGGCGCGACCGCCGGACGTGGTCCGCAGCCGGCGCAGCCGGTCGGCTGCGGCGGCGGCGCCCCGGTTGTTGAAGCCCATCCGGTTGCGGAGCGCCCGCTGGTCGAGCACGCGGAAGCTGCGCGGCCTGTCGTTGCCGGGCTGCGCGTGCGCGGTCACCGTGCCGATCTCGACGAACGCGAAGCCGATGGTCGCGAGGCCGCGGATCGCGAGGGCGTCCTTGTCGAAGCCGCCCGCGAGCCCGAGGGGCGCGGGGAACGACCGGCCGAGCACCTGGACGGACCCGGGGCCGCGCGTCGTGCTCTCCGCGAACGGCGCGAGCGTGCGGCGCAGGACCGTGCGGACGCCGGGGACGACACCGACGGCACGGATCACCGGGAACGCGAGGTGGTGGGCCCGCTCGGGGTCGAGGTGCCGGAAGAAGCCCTGGAACAGGGCGGCGTAGACCTTCACGCGGACGCTCCTTCCTCGGCGGCGCGCGGCCGCGTGTGCCACAGCCACCACAGGCCGACGAACGGCAGGACCAGCGGGATGTAGCCGTACCCGGACCCGAAGCTCGACCACACGGTCGACGTGGGGAACGCGTCGGAGTCCGCGAGCGAGGCGACGCCGACCGCGAGGACCCCGACCAGCTCGACGGAGCACGACACCCACGCGACGCCGCGCCAGGTCCCGCCGCGCCACAGGGCGACCGTCGCGAGGATGTAGACGACCGCGGCCAGCAGCGACAGGAGGTACGCGAGGGGGGCGTCGGAGAACTTCGTCGCGAGCTCGTAGCTCGCGCGACCCGTCGCGGCGAGCGCCAGGATCCCGTAGACGGCGACGAGCACGCGGCCGAACCCTGCCCGGGTGGGCGGTCCCTCCGCATGCTGGCTTGCGCGGTCCTCGGCCGTCACGGCGGTCTCCTTGCTCTCGGTCGTCTCGGGTCGTGCCACGCTCAGCCCTGCCACACCTGCACCATGCGCAGCTGCAGGAACGCGACGGTCACGGCGGCCAGCAGCAGCACCACGGAGCTCCAGCGCGTGCGCTCCGCGAACGCGACCGCCGCAGCGAACGGCAGCACCAGCAGCGACGCCGCGACGTAGCCCCAGAACAGTCCCGGGCTGCTCACGCTCTCGGAGCCCGCGAGCAGGACGCCCGCGACCACGGCCTCGACGACCAGCAGCGCCTCGACGACCGCCCCACCCCAGAGCTGACGCAGGATCACCGGACGGTCCCGGTACACGAACCACCCCGCCCAGCCGGCGAGCGCCAGGCTCGCGGCGACCACGAGCACGGTGAGGGGGACGGTCACGACCCGCAGCCTACCGGGCGTGCCCGATCCGCCCGGGTCCGGTCGCCGCCCCGCCCGGGCTCGGCGCCGGGCGTTAGCATCGCCGGGTGACCGACCTCACCGTGACCAGCGACTCCCCCGCCTCCCTCGCCGTCGACGCCCTCGTCGTCGGCGCCGTCCGTACCCCAGAGGGCCCACGCCTCCTCGCGGACGCCCTGCCCACGGCCGCCGCGACCCGGCTCGCCTCGCTCGCCCCCGCGCTCGGCATCACCGGCGCGCCGGACGACGTCCACCGCCTCCCCGCCCCCGACGGCGTCGCGGCCCGTGTGATCGTCGTCACCGGGCTCGGGTCCGACGCCGAGGACGCCGAGGCCCTGCGCCGCGGCGCCGGCGCCGCCGTCCGCACGCTCGCCGGCACCGCCTCGGTCGCCGTCGCTCTCCCGGCCGCGTCCGACGACGCGGTCGCGGCGGTCCTCGAGGGCGCCGCGCTGGGCGCGTACGCGTTCGACCGCTACACCACGGACGCCGACGCGAAGGCCGCCGTCGGCGCCGTGCAGGTCGTGGTGCCCGACGCGAAGGCCGCGCGCGCCGCGGCCGAGCGGGCACAGGTGCTCGCGACGTCCGTCCACCTCGTGCGGGACCTTGTGAACGCGGCGCCCAACGACCTGTACCCCGAGGCGTTCGCGGGAACCGCGAAGGACGCCGCCAAGGGCACGGGCGTCAAGGTGACCGTCCTCGACGAGAAGGCGCTCGCCGCGGGCGGCTACGGCGGCCTCGTCGCCGTCGGCCAGGGCTCGTCGCGTGGTCCTCGCCTCGTCAAGGTCGCCTGGTCGCCGTCGAAGCCGGCGGCCACGGTCGCGCTCGTCGGCAAGGGCATCACGTTCGACTCGGGCGGCATCTCGCTCAAGCCGCCGACCTCCATGGTCGCGATGAAGTCGGACATGGCCGGCGCCGCCGCCGTGCTCGGCACGGTCCTCGCGGCCGCCCGGCTCAAGCTGCCCGTCGCCGTGACGGGCTGGCTCTGCCTCGCCGAGAACATGCCGTCGGGCACGGCCCAGCGCCCGAGCGACGTCATCACGATCCGCGGCGGGAAGACCGTCGAGGTCCTCAACACCGACGCGGAGGGGCGCCTCGTCCTCGCCGACGGCCTCGTCGCGGCGATCGAGGAGAAGCCCGACGTCGTCGTCGACGTCGCCACGCTCACCGGCGCGCAGATGGTCGCCCTCGGGGCGCGCGTGTCCGCGGTGATGGGGACCGACGACGTGCGCGACGAGGTCGTGGCCGCCGCGGGCCGCGCCGGCGAGCAGTTCTGGCCGATGCCGCTGCCGGCCGAGCTGCGCGAGTCGCTGTCGTCCAAGGTCGCGGACATCGCCAACATCGGCGAGCGGCACGGCGGGATGCTCGTCGCGGGCCTGTTCCTCAAGGACTTCGTCGGCCGCACGCCGTGGGCGCACCTCGACATCGCGGGGCCCGCGTTCAACGAGCAGTCGCCGTTCGGCTACACGCCGGCAGGCGGCACGGGCGTGGCGGTGCGCACGCTGCTCGAGCTCGTCGAGGCGCGCGCGGCCCGCGCGTAGTCTCCCGGCACGTCGGCGTCGGTCGGGCCGCGGGGACTCCCCAGCGGCCCGGCCGGCGTCAGGCTTCGCCCGCGTCAGGCCTCGCCGCGGCGACGGCGCGTGTTCCACTCGCGCATGCGCTGCGGGTAGCCCGTGCGGCGGACGTCGTACAGGGGGATGCCGAGGTCGTCGGCGAGACCGCGCGCAGCCTTCTCGTCGGGGACCCGGCGCCGGGTCCACTCCCCCGTCGTCGCGATCAGGAGCAGCGTCGTCGGCATGTCGCCCGTGGACGGCTCGAGGTACCCCTCGACACCCACGCGGGTCGTCACGAAGGTGCGGAAGTGCTCGGTGGTCGCGCGGCGCGCGTCGGCCTGCGAGGGCGACGCGTCGGCCACGGGGCGCGACGACGAGCCGGACGATCGGGAGAACAGGCGGCGCAGCCGGGACATGCGCGTAGCGTAGCCGGGCCGCGCAGGCGACCGGCCGCGAGCGCCCGCGGTGCGACCACCGTCACGTCCCCGCCGGCCGGTGCCGATTGGGGCGTGCGCTGCGATGGTGCCAAGATGGGTCGACGGGCCCAGCGCCCGTACGCGCGGGCCCGGACCCGTCAGAGAAAGAACGCAGGAGGAGCACGTGGCCGAGACCCGCACGTTCGACGTCGTCGTGCTGGGCGGCGGCAGCGGGGGGTATGCGGCGGCCCTGCGGGCTGCGCAGCTCGGGCTGACCGTGGCCCTGGTCGAGCAGGACAAGCTCGGCGGCACCTGCCTCCACCGCGGCTGCATCCCCACCAAGGCGCTGCTCCACGCCGCCGAGGTCGCTGACGCGGCCCGCGAGTCCGAGTCCTTCGGGGTCAGGGCGACGTTCGACGGCATCGACATGGCGGCGCTCGCGCGGTACAAGGACGGCGTCGTCGCCGGGCTCTACCAGGGGCTGCAGGGCCTCGTCTCGTCGCGCGGCATCACGCTCGTCGCGGGTCACGGGAAGCTCGTGGCACCCGACACGGTCGAGGTCGGCGGCGAGCGGTACACCGGGCGCAACGTCGTCCTCGCGACCGGCTCCTACTCGCGCACGCTGCCGGGCCTCGAGGTCGGCGGCCGCGTCATCACCTCCGAGCAGGCACTCGAGCTCGACTACGTGCCACGGTCCGCGCTCGTGCTCGGCGGCGGCGTGATCGGCGTCGAGTTCGCGTCCGTGTGGCGCTCGTTCGGCGCCGACGTCCACGTCGTCGAGGCGCTCGACCACCTGGTCCCCGCGGAGGACGTCGCCGTCTCCAAGGCCCTCGAGCGCGCGTTCCGCAAGCGCGGCATCGGCTTCACGCTCGGCGACCGGTTCGCGTCGGCCTCCGAGACCGACTCCGGCGTCCGCCTGACCCTCGAGTCCGGCGCCGCGCTCGACGCCGAGGTCCTCCTCGTCGCCGTCGGCCGCGGCCCCCGCACCGCCGGGCTCGGGTTCGAGGAGCAGGGCGTCCGGCTCGACCGCGGCTTCGTCGTCGTCGACGAGCGCCTGCACACCGGCGTCGGCAACGTGTACGCGACCGGCGACATCGTGCCCGGCCTCCAGCTCGCGCACCGCGGGTTCGCGCAGGGCATCTTCGTCGCCGAGCAGATCGCCGGACTCGACCCGACCCCGATCGACGAGTCGGGGATCCCCCGCGTGACCTACTCCGACCCGGAGATCGCCTCCGTCGGACTCACCGAGCAGGCCGCCCGCGAGCGCTTCGGCGACGACGCGGTCGAGACCCTCGACTACAACCTCGCCGGCAACGGCCGCAGCAAGATCCTCGCGACGCAGGGCTTCGTCAAGCTCGTGCGCCGCGCGGACGGCCCGGTCGTCGGCGTCCACCTCGTCGGGGCCCGCGTCGGCGAGCTCGTCGGCGAGGCCCAGCTCATCGTGAACTGGGAGGCGCATCCCGAGGACGTCGCCGCCCTGGTCCACGCCCACCCCACGCAGAACGAAGCCCTGGGCGAGGCACACCTCGCCCTGGCCGGCAAGCCTCTGCACGCCCACAACTGACGACACAATCGAAGGAGACCCCCAGGTCATGTCCGAAAACGTGCAGATGCCGGCTCTCGGCGAGTCCGTCACCGAGGGCACCGTCACGCGCTGGCTCAAGCAGGTCGGCGACGACGTCGCCGTCGACGAGCCGCTGCTCGAGGTCTCGACCGACAAGGTCGACACCGAGATCCCGTCGCCGATCGCCGGCAAGCTCGAGCAGATCCTCGTCCAGGAGGACGAGACGGTCGAGGTCGGCACCGACCTCGCCGTGATCGGCGACGGTTCCGGCGCCGGCGCCGAGGCGCCCGCGGCCGAGGCCGCCCCCGCCGCGCAGGCCGCCCCCGAGCCCGAGCCCGCCGCCGAGGCCCCCGCCCCGTCGGAGCCGGAGCCCGCTGCCGCTCCCGCCGAGGCCGCACCGGCCGAGCCCGCACCCGCGCAGGGCGGCGGCGAGGAGATCACGCTGCCCGCGCTCGGCGAGTCCGTCACCGAGGGCACCGTCACGCGCTGGCTCAAGCAGGTCGGCGACACCGTCGAGGTCGACGAGCCGCTGCTCGAGGTCTCGACCGACAAGGTCGACACCGAGATCCCGTCGCCCGTCGCCGGCACGCTGCAGCAGATCCTCGTCCAGGAGGACGAGACCGTCGAGGTCGGCGCCGTGCTCGCCGTCGTCGGCTCCGGCGCGGCCGCCCCCGCTGCCCCGGCCCCCGCCGCTGCCCCGGCCCCGGCCGCCGCCCCGGAGCCCGCACCCGAGCCGACTCCGGCACCGGCACCCGCCGCTCCGGCTCCCGAGCCGACGCCGGCACCCGCTCCTGCCCCCGCCGCGGCCCCGGCGCCCGCCCCGGCTCCGAAGGCGGCGGCACCCGCCGCACCGGCCACCGGCGGCACGTCGTACCTCACCCCGCTCGTGCGCAAGCTCGCGGCGGACAAGGGCGTCGACCTGTCCACCGTGACCGGCTCGGGCGTCGGCGGACGCATCCGCAAGGAAGACGTCCTGGAGGCGGCCCGCAAGGCGGAGGCGGCTGCCGCGACGCCGGCTCCGGCCGCCGCTCCGTCGGCGCCCGCGCCGGCCCCGAAGACGGCGCTCGAGACCTCGCCGCTGCGCGGGACGACCGAGAAGGCCACGCGCCTGCGCAAGATCGTCGCCGAGCGCATGGTCGACGCCCTGCACTCGCAGGCGCAGCTCACCACGGTGGTCGAGGTCGACGTGACGAAGGTCGCGGCGCTCCGCGCCCGGGCCAAGGAGGGCTTCAGGGCGCGCGAGGGTGCGAACCTCACGTTCCTGCCGTTCTTCACGCTCGCGGCGGTCGAGGCCCTCAAGGCCTACCCGAAGGTCAACGCGTCGTTCGACGGGGAGACCATCACGTACCCGGCGCACGAGAACGTGGGCATCGCGGTCGACACCCCGCGCGGCCTCGTGGTCCCCGTCATCAAGGACGCGGGCGACCTCAACATCGGCGGCATCGCGCGGAAGATCGCCGACCTCGCCGGTCGCACGCGTGACAACAAGGTCGGCCCGGACGAGCTCGCCGGCGCGACGTTCACGATCACGAACACCGGCTCGGGCGGCGCGCTCATCGACACGCCGATCGTCCCGGGCGGCACGTCCGCGATCCTGGGCACGGGCACGATCGTCAAGCGCCCCGCCGTGATCAAGGACGCGGACGGGAACGACGTCATCGGCATCCGGTCGCTGTGCTACATCTTCCTGTCGTACGACCACCGGCTCGTCGACGGCGCGGACGCCGCACGCTTCCTCACGGCCATCAAGGCCCGCATCGAGGAGGGCGCGTTCGAGGCCGAGGTCGGCCTCTGACCGTGCTGCCCTGACCGGGACGCCCCCACCGGCGCCCGGCCACGACGCCCCGACGGCGCCCTCGTCCACGGACGGGGGCGCCGTCGTCGTGCGGGGACTCCTGTCCACCGTGCTGTCAGAACCTGGTGAGCCTCGAGGCTCACCAGGTTCTGACAGCCGCGGGCGACGCGATGGGCTAACGTCGGCGGGTATGACGCCTGCCCGTGGAACCGTCGTGGTCGCCGGAGCGGGCGGCCTCATCGGGACGCGCCTCGTGGCCTCCCTCGTCGCCGACGGCGTGCCCGTCCGGCGGCTGGTGCGACCGGGCAGCGACGCCCTCGCCCGGCACGCGGACGGCGTCACGCCGGTCGCCTGGGACCCCGACCGGGGCGTCCTCCCGGAGGACGCGCTCGACGGCGCGGCCGCCGTCGTGAACCTCGGCGGCGTCGGCATCGGCGACCGCCGCTGGACGCAGCGGTCCCGGGCGGTGCTCCGCAGCTCGCGCCTGGCCGGCACCGGCCTGCTCGCCCGGGAGCTCGCGCGGCGCGGACCTGACGCGCCCGCACTCGTCCAGGCGTCAGCGATGGGGTTCTACGGCGACCGGGGCGACGAGCCGCTGCCCGAGACCGCGCGGCGTGGCGACGGCTTCCTCGCGGACCTCGTGGCGGACTGGGAGGCCGCGACCGACCCGGCGCGCGACGCAGGCGTACGGGTCGTCCTCCTGCGCACCTCGCTCGTCCTGGCCCCCGAGGGCGGCGCGCTCGGACGGCTGCTCCCTCTCCTGCGCGCGGGCCTCGGCGGGCCCCTCGGCGACGGGCGCGAGTTCTGGAGCTGGATCACGCTCCCCGACCACGTCAGGGCGATCCGGCACCTGGCGTCGTCGGGCGTCCACGGACCCGTGAACCTCGCGTCCCCCGACCCGGTCCGCAACGCGGAGCTCACCCGCGCGGTCGCGCGCGCCCTGCACCGGCCCGCGGTCCTCCGCGTGCCGGCGCCCGCGCTCCACCTGGCGCTCGGCGGGTTCGCGGGCGACATCCTGGCCTCGGCGCGGCTCGTGCCCCGCGTCCTCGAGGCCGACGACTTCCGGTGGGAGCACCCGCGGCTCGCGGACGCCGTCGCCTGGCTCGTCGCCGACGGCCGCGGGCGGGTCCTGGCGACCCCACCAGCCGGCTAGCTCGCCGCGCCGACGGCGCGCACGCGCCACCCGTGCGCGGTCCACGCGAGCTCCAGCCGGTCGGTGCGCTCGGCGGAGGCGGCCACCGTCGTCGTCGAGCCGTCCTTCGCCCGCAGGGTGTAGGCGCCGATCGTGTAGGTGACGTCGACGCCCGCGCCGCCGTCGCCCGAGCCCACCTCGCGGGCCGACGCCACCTCGACCGCGGGCGCGGTGACGATCTCCCCGCGCTGCGCGACCTCGGCGACGAGCGCGTCGTCGGCGGCGCGGGCGGGCGACCCCGCGACCGTCACGGCGTCGCTCGCGGTCGCTCCAGCGAGCATCGCCCCGCGCCGCTCGGTGAGCTGCCGGGCGGCCAGGTCGGGACGGTCGCGCTCGAGCGTGGCGTCCGTCGGGGCGGGGGACGCGGTCGTGGCGCCCTGCGACGTCGTCGGGTCTCCGGCGGCGCGGGCGTCGTCCGCTGCCCAGGGCCGGAGGGCCGCCAGCGCGCCCACGACGACCACGGCCCCGACCAGCGTCCCAGCGACCGCGAGCGCCCGCGCCCGACGACGCCGGAGGCGCGCCATGGTCCGCTCCCGGCGGCCGGCGGCCGGGTCGGCGAGGTGTCGAGGTCCGCCGTCCGGTGCGGCCAGGGCCCGTGCGCGGACGAGCGTGTCCTCCATGGGATTGGCGGTGCGGGGCGGGACGACGCGGCGGCGCGGGACCTGCGCTACCGGCCGCCGCACCACGCCGGGCACGGGCCGCCCGCCCGGAGCCGCCGTCCCCGCGACCCGCGACAGGTCGGCGCCGGCCTCGGAGGCGGCCCGCGGAGCGTCGGCGGCCGGGCGCTGCGCCACCGGCCGCCCGAACGCCACGGCCGCGAGCGCCGCGAGGTCCGGCACGGCGACGGGCTCGGCGGTCACCGTGCCGGCGGCCAGGCCCGCGAGCCGTGCGGCGTCGTGCGGGGCCTCGGGTGCCGTGCCCGCGGCCGCCGCGTCGAGGAGGGCGGCCAGCGCGAGGAACTGGGTGGTGCTCGTCGCGTCCGGGACGTGGGCCGGGTCGGTGGCGGGACCGTCGACACCGCCCGCGCCGTCCGCGAGGGCGTCCCGGGCGAGCGCGGCGAGCGCCCGGACGTCGCTCGCGGGCGACGTGGGTGCGGGCGGGGCGGCGACCGCGGGCCGGAGGTGGGCGCGCCCGTCGTCGTCGACGACGACGTCGTCGACGCTCACCGCGCCCTGCGTGAGGCCGGCCGCGTGCAGGGCGTCGAGCGCGTGCCCGACGCCTGTGACGATCGTCACGATCTCGCCTGCCCGCAGCGCGCCGCGCCGGGCGAGCACGTCACGGAGCGTCGTTCCGGTCGCGCCGCGCAGCACGACGGCGACCTCGCCGCCGGCCTCGACGACGGTCACGATCCTCGCCAGGTGCGCGTGCTCGACGCTGCGCAGCCGCGCCACCCGATCGTCCGTGCCGGGCGGGACGGCGGCTCGCCGCAGCACGCGCAGCACGCAGGAGGCGCCGTCGGGCCCGCGCACCGTCCATGTCCGGCCTGCGCGGGCCGCCCCGGTATAGCCGGCGGCCTGGAGGGCCTCGCGCACCGGGCCGCCGGGCACGTCGACGACCGCGTCGCCGGCCTCCTCCGGTCCGCCGGTCTCGTTCGGGCCTGTCATGAAGGACATCGAACAGGAAACCGGCGGACGGCATGTCGGTCGTCCACAGGGAGGCGGGCGGCGGCACGGGCACCCGCCGGCAGGGTCTAGCCTGGCGACATGCGCTTCGCTCCCCTCGGGCTCGGCACGGTCCACTCCCCCTACGAACCGACGTGGGAGCTGCAGCGGAGCATCCACGCCGAGGTCGCAGCGGGCGAGCGCCAGGACACGGTGCTCCTGGTCGAGCACGAGCCCGTCTACACCGCGGGCCGGCGCACGCACCGCGACGAGCGTCCCGACGACGGCACGCCCGTGGTGGACGTCGACCGCGGCGGCAAGGTCACCTGGCACGGCCCGGGGCAGCTCGTGGCGTACCCGATCGTGCGGCTGCGCGCCCCGATCGACGTCGTCGCCTACGTGCGCTGCCTCGAGCAGGCCGTCATCGACGTGTGCGCGGAGCTCGGGCTGGAGACCATCCGGGTGGAGGGCCGCTCGGGAGTCTGGTTCGCCGCCGACGACGCGCGGCGCGAGCGCAAGGTCTGCGCGATCGGCGTCCGCGTGGCGAAGGGCGTGACCATGCACGGGCTCGCCCTCAACTGCAACCCGGACCTCGGGGAGTTCGGCCGGATCGTGCCGTGCGGCATCACCGACGCGGACGTCACGTCGCTGTCGGCGGAGCTCGGCCGGCCCGTGACGATCCAGGAGGTCCGTCCCCTGCTCGAGCGCGCCCTCGCGGACGCGCTCGCCGACGTCGTCTCGGACCCCCCGACGACACCCGCGCTGTCGTAGGCTGGACGGCGCCCGCACGCCGCCCCGACCGGGGCCGGCGACCACCACCTGGGAGACAGCGTGACCATCGCACCCGAGGGCCGTCGCATGCTGCGCATCGAGGCCCGCAACGCGGCGACCCCCATCGAGAAGAAGCCGTCCTGGATCAAGACGCGCGCGACGATGGGCCCCGAGTACACCGAGCTCAAGGGCCTGGTGCGCAAGGAGGGGCTGCACACGGTGTGCGAGGAGGCGGGCTGTCCCAACATCTTCGAGTGCTGGGAGGACCGCGAGGCGACGTTCCTCATCGGCGGCGACCAGTGCACGCGGCGCTGCGACTTCTGCCAGATCGACACGGGCAAGCCCGCCGACTTCGACGCGGACGAGCCGCGCCGCGTGGCCGAGTCCGTCCAGGCCATGGGCCTGCGCTACTCGACGATCACGGGCGTGGCGCGCGACGACCTGCCCGACGGCGGCGCCTGGCTGTACGCGGAGACGGTCCGGCAGATCCACGCGACGAACCCCGGCACCGGGGTCGAGCTCCTCATCCCCGACTTCAACGCGATCCCCGAGCTCCTGGCCGAGGTCTTCGGCTCGCGCCCCGAGGTCCTCGCGCACAACGTCGAGACCGTCCCGCGCATCTTCAAGCAGATCCGCCCCGGGTTCCGGTACGACCGCTCGCTGTCGGTCCTCACGCAGGCGCGCGAGGCAGGCCTCGTCACCAAGTCGAACCTCATCCTCGGGATGGGCGAGACGATCGACGAGGCGAAGGAGGCCCTCCAGGACCTCCACGACGCGGGCTGCGACCTCATCACGATCACCCAGTACCTGCGCCCGTCGCTCCGCCACCACCCGATCGACCGGTGGGTCAAGCCCGAGGAGTTCGTCGAGCTGTCGGACGAGGCCGAGCGCATCGGGTTCCTCGGCGTCATGTCGGGCCCGCTGGTGCGGTCGTCGTACCGCGCCGGCCGCCTGTGGGGCCAGGCGATGACGCGGCGCGGCGAGACCATCCCGGCCGCGCTCGCGCACCTCGCGGAGCCGACGACGTCGCGCCAGGAGGCCGCGTCCCTGCTCGCGCGCTGAGGCCCGGCCGGGGCGCCGTCGTCGTTCGCCGACGGCGGCGCCTCGCCCGTCGCGCGCCCCGGTAGACTGCCGGATTATGGCCCGAAGCACGAAGGACGCCTCGAAGGGCGCCGGCGCCGACACGAGCGCACCCAAGCAGAAGAAGCAGCGCTGGTACCACCAGGTGTGGTCCGCGTACACGATGACGCGCCGAAGCGACCCCGCGGTCACGTGGTGGGTCCTCGGCATGTTCGTCGGGATCGCCGGCGTCGCGACCCTCATCGGGTTCCTGCTGGGCGGCCACTGGATCTCGGGCCTGATCGTCGGCGTGCCGTTCGGCCTGCTCGGCGGCATGTTCGTCCTGACGCGCCGCGCCGAGGCGGCCGCCTACCAGCAGATCGAGGGCAAGCCCGGCGCGACCCGCGCCGCGCTCGGCTCGGTGCGCCGCGGCGGCTGGAGCTTCGACGAGGAGCCCGTCGCGTTCGAGGCGCGCACCCAGGACCTCGTGTTCCGCGGCGTCGGGCGGGCGGGTGTCCTCCTGGTCGGCGAGGGCCCGACCGGCCGCGCCACGCGCCTGCTGGAGTCCGAGAAGAAGCGCACCGCGCGCGTCGTCGCCGGCGTGCCGATCACGACGCTCGAGTGCGGCGACGGCGAGGGCCAGGTGCCGCTCCGCAAGCTCGTGAAGACGGTCCAGAAGATGAAGCCGACGCTCACCAAGGCCGAGGTCGCCGAGGTCTCCAAGCGCCTGCGCGCGCTCGGCGGCGCGAAGCTCCCGATCCCCAAGGGCATCGACCCGACGCGCGTGCGCCCGGACCGCAAGAGCCTGCGCGGCCGCTGAACCGGGACCTGAACCGGGACCACCGAAGCCCCGTGCCCGACGTCGGGCACGGGGCTTCGTGCTTCCCGGACGTGGTGCGGCGCAGGTCAGCGGCGCACGATCGCCGTCCCCGCGACCCGGTCGTGGAGCCCCCGCCCGTCGCCGTCCCAGACGACGGCGGGGATCACCAGGCACACCAGCACCGAACGGACGAGGGCGCGCAGCGGGCCGGGCGGGCCGTCGGGGGCGCCGGGCACCAGCCGCCGCACGCGGAGGCCGAGCACGCGGTGCCCGATGGTGAACCCCGCGGTTCCGACGAGCACGACGTTCTCGCCCAGGAACACGAGGAGCGGAGCCCACGCCCCGTCGCCGAAGAATCCGCGTGCGATCGCGAGGCACAGCACCCAGTCGATGATCAGCGCGACGACGCGCCGCCCGAGTCCGGCGAGCGACCCAGGACCAGCTGGGGGGAGGCCGAGGCGTGCGCCCCGGGTGGACGGGCCGCCGGGCGTGCCCTCGAGCCAGGAGCCGATCTCGTCGCGTGACACCACTCGACCAGGGTACGGGGGCCGCCTGGGCGTCCGAGCGCCGTCGGACGCCCAGGCGTCTCGATGGTGAGACGAACTCGTCACATGGTGGGCGTACGCGTAACGTGCCTGAAACACGACCTACACGGCGGCGAAACCGCCTCCCCCTAGGTTCGAGACGCCCCCTGCCGGGGCTCCACCGATCAAGGAGTTCATCGCATGTTCAAGAGCGCGGAAGAGGCGATCGCCTTCACGCGGGAGCAGGACGTCGAGTTCGTCGACGTGCGTTTCTGCGACCTGCCGGGTGTCCAGCAGCACTTCAACATCCCGATCTCGGAGTTCGAGGACGCCGCGTTCACGGACGGCATGATGTTCGACGGCTCGTCGATCCGCGGCTTCCAGGCGATCCACGAGTCCGACATGAAGCTGATCCCGGACGTGGAGACGGCGTTCATCGACCCGTTCCGCAAGCACAAGACCCTGGTCGTGAACTTCTCGATCGTCGACCCGTTCACCGACGAGGCGTACTCGCGCGACCCGCGCAACATCGCGGCCAAGGCCGAGGCGTACCTCCGCTCGACGGGCATCGCGGACACCGCGTTCTTCGCCCCCGAGGCCGAGTTCTACATCTTCGACGACGTGCGGTTCTCCACGAACCAGCACGAGTCCTTCTACTCCCTCGACTCGCAGGAGGCCGCGTGGAACACCGGCCGCGACGAGGAGGGCGGCAACCTCGGCTACAAGACCCGCTACAAGGGCGGCTACTTCCCCGTCTCCCCCAACGACCAGATGGCCGACCTGCGTGACGACATGGTCGCCGTGCTCGGCGAGGTCGGGCTGCAGGTCGAGCGCGCGCACCACGAGGTGGGCACCGCGGGCCAGCAGGAGATCAACTACCGCTTCAACACGCTGCAGCACGCCGCGGACGACCTGATGAAGTTCAAGTACGTCATCAAGAACGTCGGCTGGCAGGCCGGCAAGACCGTGACGTTCATGCCGAAGCCGCTCTTCGGCGACAACGGCTCGGGCATGCACTCGCACCAGTCCCTGTGGAAGGACGGCGAGCCGCTGTTCTTCGACGAGAAGGGCTACGGCGGCCTGTCCGACCTCGCCCGCTGGTACATCGGCGGCCTCCTCAAGCACGCGCCGTCGCTGCTCGCGTTCACCAACCCGTCGGTGAACTCGTACCGCCGGCTCGTTCCGGGCTACGAGGCGCCGGTCAACCTCGTGTACTCGGCCCGCAACCGGTCCGCGTGCATCCGCATCCCCGTCACGGGCTCCTCGCCGAAGGCGAAGCGCGTCGAGTTCCGCGTGCCGGACCCGTCGAGCAACCCGTACCTCGCGTTCGCGGCGATGCTGATGGCGGGCATCGACGGCATCCAGAACCGGATCGAGCCGCCGGAGCCGGTCGACAAGGACCTGTACGAGCTGCCCCCCGAGGAGCACGCACAGATCCAGCAGGTCCCCGGCTCGCTCGACGCCGTGCTGGACCGGCTCGAGGCCGACCACGACTTCCTCACGCAGGGTGACGTCTTCACGCCGGACCTGATCGAGACGTGGATCGCGTACAAGCGCGCCCACGAGATCGACCCGATCCGCCTCCGTCCCACCCCGCACGAGTTCGAGCTGTACTACGACGTCTGATCGGTACGTCGCAGTACGAGTGCCGACGGCGCTCTCCCCTCGGGGAGGGCGCCGTCGGTGCGTCAGGGTGGGCGCGCGGGCGCTACTCCTCGCCGTAGAACACGCGGTCGACGACGGCACGTGCCCGACGCGCCGTGCGCAGGTAGTGGTCCTCCAGGTCGCCACCGGACCCGTCGAAGCGCAGGACGGCGGCGAGGCCGCCGAGATCGTGGCTGACGTGCGGGAGCACGTCGACGGCCTGCCCCGTCGAGCGGCCCGACCACAGCACGTTGGCGGCGCGGAGCCGCGACGCGAGCAGCCACGCCTCGAACAGCGCGTCGGCGTCGTCGGCGGCGAGCAGGTCCGCGGCCGCCGCGGCCCGGAGCGCGACCCCGGTCTCGGTGGTGCGGAGCCCGGGCACGGCGCGCGCGTGCTGCAGCTGGAGCAGCTGCGCCGTCCACTCGACGTCGGAGATGCCGCCGCGTCCGAGCTTGAGGTGCCGCGTGGGCTCGACGCCGCGCGGGAGCCGCTCGGCCTCGACGCGCGCCTTGATCCGGCGGATCTCGCGGACGGTCGCCATGTCGATGCCGCCGTCCGGGTACCGCAGCCCGTCGACGAGCGTGACGAACCGCGCGGCGAGCCCCTCGTCGCCCGCGACCGGCCGGGCCCGCAGGAGCGCCTGCGCCTCCCACGGTGACGACCAGCGTCCGTAGTACTCGGCGTACGAGTCGAGGGTCCGCACGAGCGGGCCGTTGCGGCCCTCGGGGCGCAGGTCGGCGTCGACCGCGAGCGCGGGCTCGGGTCCGAGCCGCGAGCAGACGGCGCGCAGCCGCGTCGCGACGGACAGCGCGAACGTCTGCGCCGCCCGCGCGTCGACCCCTGGCCGGGGGTCGTGGACGAACAGCACGTCGGCGTCGGAGCCGTAGCCCATCTCGCGTCCGCCCAGCCGGCCCATCCCGACGACGAGCAGGTTCGTCGGGGAGTCGTCGGGGCTCGTGCCGTAGCCGAGCTCGGCGCGCGCGTCGTAGGCGGCGATCCGCAGCGCCCCGACCAGCACGACGTCGGCGGCCGCGGAGATGGCCTCCATCGCCCCGACGGTGCTCGTGAGGCAGAGCAGCTCGGCCGCGGCGGTCCGGGCGAGCTCGCGTCGGCGCACGGCACGCAGCGTCGTCGTGGCGGGCTGCGTCTGGTCGGCACGCGTCAGCACGGCGTCGACCTCGACGTCGAGGCGCCCGGCGTCGCGGGGCGTGAGGTCGGCGTCGTCGTCCAGCCAGGCGACCGACTCGGGTGACCGCGCGAGGGCGTCGGCGACGTACTGGGAGTTGGCGAGCAGAGTCGCGAGGCGCCGCGCCGCGAACCCGGAGTCGCGCAGGAGCTTGAGGTACCACGGGGTCGCGCCGAGCTCGTCCGACAGCTTGCGGAAGGCGAGCAGCCCGCGGTCCGGGTCCGCGCCGTCGGCGAACCAGCCGAGCATGACGGGCAGGAGCTGGCGCTGGATCGCGGCCCGCCGGCTGACGCCGTCCGTGAGCGCCTGGATGTGGCGCATCGCGCCCGCCGGGTCCCGGTACCCGATGGCGGCGAGGCGCGCCCGTGCGGCGTCGGGCGCGAGGCTCGCCTCCTCCTCGGAGAGCTGCGCCGTGGCGGGCAGGAGCGGCCGGTAGAAGAGCTCCTCGTGGAGCGACCGGACCTCGCGCCGCGTCGCGCGCCAGCGCTCGACCATCCCGTCGTCGCCGCCCGCGTGCATGCCGAGCGACCGGGCCAGGCGCCGCAGGTCGGCGTCGGCGGTGGGCATCAGGTGGGTGCGGCGCAGCCGGTAGAGCTGGATCCGGTGCTCGAGGGCGCGCAGGAACCGGTAGCAGACCGCGAGGCGCGCGGCGTGCGCGCGGCCGACGTACCCGGCGTCGGACAGGGCAGCGAGCGCGGTCAGCGTGTTGGGGCTGCGGATCGACTCGTCGGCGCGGCCATGCACGAGCTGCAGCAGCTGGACGGTGAACTCGACGTCGCGCAGGCCGCCCTTGCCGAGCTTGATCTGCCGGTCGGCCTCGGCCGCGGGAACGTGGTCCTCCACGCGGCGGCGCATGGCCTGCGAGTCCTCGACGAAGTTGTCACGCTCGACCGCGCGCCAGACGAGCGGGTCCACGGCCTCGCGGTACGCACGCCCGAGCTCGGCGTCGCCGGCGACCGGCCGGGCCTTGAGGAGCGCCTGGAACTCCCACGTCTTGGCCCACCGCTCGTAGTACGCGAGGTGGCTGGCGAGCGTCCGCACCAGGGGACCCTGCTTGCCCTCGGGGCGGAGCGCGGCGTCCACGGCCCACAGCGGCGGCTCCCCCGACGGCGCCGCGCACGCCCGGGTGAGGCCCGTCGCGAGCCGGGTGCCGACGCGCGTCGCGTACTCCTCGTCGTACCCGGGCTCGGCCTCGACCACGTAGACCACGTCGACGTCGGACACGTAGTTGAGCTCGCGGCCACCGGTCTTGCCCATCCCGAGGACGGCGATCCGCACCCCGGCGCCGTGGTCGTCGAGCTCGGCGCGCGCGAGCGCGAGGGCGCCCTCGAGGGCCGCCGACGCGAGGTCGGCGAGCGCCGCCGCGACCCCGGGCAGGCGGGTCAGCGGCTCGCCGCAGCACAGGTCGGCGGCCGCGATCCGCAGCAGCCGCGCCCGGTACGCATGGCGCAGCGCGTCCACGCCCACGTCCCCCGCCGCGCGCGCCACGGGGACGCGCGTGCCCGGATCGGCGCCGACGGCCTCGAGCAGCTCCGCCCGGACGGCGCCCGCGGCACGCCCGAGCGCGGGCTCCGGATCGGCCAGCACGGCGAGGAGCTCGGGGTGCCGGACCAGCTCGTCCCCCAGCGCGGCCGACGCCCCGAGCACGGACAGGAGCCGCTGGCGGACGACGCCGGTCGCGACCGCGGGCGGCTCCGCGGAACCCTCGGGCTCAGGTCGAGGGTCAGTGCCGCTCGCCCCGTGCCCGACGGCGGAGCCCTGACCCTCAGGTGCAGGTCGAGCCCCGGGGCGCCCCGCCGCGAGCGCCGGGACGGCGCCGTCGTCGGGGCCGACGGTGAGCACGCGCCGCAGCAGCGCGAGCGCAGCGCCGTCCGGGGCCGTGCCCTCCGACCGCCGCTGCGCCGCCTCCGCGAGCCGGACGAGCGCGAGCAGGGCGAGGTCCGGGTCGGCGACGGCGCCGAGCGCGTCGAGCAGCGGCGAGGCCGCGTCGACGGGCCCCACGACCGACGCGAGCGCGGGATCCGCGACGAACGACTCCGCCCGCGCGACGTCGGTGAAGCCGAGGCGGGTCAGCCGCCCGGTGAGCGACTGGGGACGGGTCACGGGCGGCGTCACAGGATCGACAGGAAGCGCTCCAGCTCGAACGGCGTGACCTGCGTGCGGTACGCCGTCCACTCCTCGCGCTTGTTGCGGAGCACGTAGTCGAAGACGTGCTCGCCCAGGGTCTCGGCGACGAGCTCCGAGCGCTCCATGATCCCGATGGCCTCGTCGAGGTCCTGCGGCAGCGGCCGGATGTCGAGCGCGCGGCGCTCGGTCGGAGTGAGCTCCCAGACGTCGTCGGACGTCTCCTCGGGCAGCTCGTAGCCCTCCTCGATCCCCTTGAGCCCTGCGGCCAGGAGGAGCGCGAACGACAGGTACGGGTTGGCGGCCGAGTCGAGGGCGCGGTACTCGATGCGGCTCGAGTTGCCCTTGCCCGGCTTGTACATGGGCACGCGGACGAGCGCGGACCGGTTGTTGTGGCCCCAGCTGACGAAGCTCGGCGCCTCGGAGCCGCCCCACAGACGCTTGTACGAGTTGACGTACTGGTTGGTGACGGCCGTGATCTCGGCGGCGTGGTGGAGCAGCCCCGCGATGAACTGCCGCGCGACCTTGCTCAGCTCGTACTGCGAGCCGGGCTCGTGGAACGCGTTGCGGTCGCCCTCGAACAGGGACATGTGCGTGTGCATGCCCGAGCCGGGGTGGTCCGCGAGCGGCTTCGGCATGAAGGAGGCGTACACGCCCTGCTCGAGCGCGACCTCCTTGACGACGGTCCGGAACGTCATGAGGTTGTCGGCGGTCGTCAGGGCGTCCGCGTAGCGCAGGTCGATCTCGTTCTGCCCGGGGCCGGCCTCGTGGTGGGAGAACTCGACCGAGATGCCCATCGACTCGAGCATCGTGATCGCCGCGCGACGGAAGTCGTGCGCCGAGCCGCGCGGCACGTGGTCAAAGTAGCCGCCCCGGTCGACGGGCACGAGCCGGGGCGAGGGCGCGTCGATGTCGAGCGCCTGGAACAGGTAGAACTCGACCTCGGGGTGCGTGTAGAACGTGAACCCCTTGTCGCTGGCCCTCTCGAGCGCCCGCTTGAGCACGTAGCGCGAGTCCGCGAGCGAGGGCTCGCCGTCGGGCGTGAGAATGTCGCAGAACATGCGTGCCGTGCCCTGCTGCTCGCCCCGCCAGGGCAGCACCTGGAAGGTCGTCGGGTCCGGCTTCGCGATCATGTCGGCCTCGTACACGCGCGTGAAGCCCTCGATCGAGCTCCCGTCGAAGCCGATGCCCTCGGAGAACGCCGACTCGAGCTCGGCGGGGGCGACCGCGACCGACTTGAGCATCCCGAGCACGTCCGTGAACCAGAGCCGGATGAACCGGATGTCGCGCTCCTCGACGGTGCGCAGCACGAACTCCTGTTGCCTGTCCATGCCCCCATCCTGCCCGACGCGCGGGCCCGTCGTGCACACCTGGGCCCGCCCGTTCGACAGGTGGTCGCAGGAGCGATTCGCGGACCGCCCGGTCGGACCTCCTACGCTGGGCCCATGGAGCCCACGACCCCGCCGCTGCGGATCGCGCTCGCCCAGGTGGACACGTGCGTCGGCGACGTCGCGGGGAACGCCGCGACCGTCCTCGCACGCACCCGCGAGGCAGCCGCCCGGGGAGCCCGCCTCGTCGCCTTCCCGGAGATGACCCTCACCGGCTACCCGATCGAGGACCTCGCGCTGCGGGCCTCGTTCCGGCGCGCCGCCTACCGGGCCGGCGACGACCTCGCCCGCACGCTCGCCGACGAGGGCCTCGGGGACGTGACCGTCGTCGTCGGGACCGTCGGGGCCCGGCCCGTCAAGGAGCGCCCGATGGCCGCGCTCGGGTCGCCGGCGCGCCCCACGAACCGCGCGATCGCGCTGCGCGACGGCCGCGTCGTCGCCTCCTACGACAAGCACCACCTGCCGAACTACGGCGTCTTCGACGAGTTCCGCGTCTTCACGCCCGGCGACACGACGTGCGTCCTCGACGTCGACGGGCGCAGGGTCGGGCTGGTGGTCTGCGAGGACGTCTGGCAGGACGGCGGACCCGTCGCCGCGCTCGCCGGCGAGGGGCTCGACGCGCTGCTCGTCGTCAACGCGTCCCCGTTCGAGGAGGGCAAGGGCCACCAGCGCGCCGAGCTGGCTGCGCGCCGGGCGGCCGAGGTCGGCGCCCCCCTCCTCTACGTCAACCAGGTCGGCGGCCAGGACGACCTCGTGTTCGACGGCGGGTCGTTCGTCGTCGCACCCGGCACCGTCGGCGTCGCCGCGCCGCTCGCCCGAGCCCCCCAATTTGTGGAGCACCTGCTGCTGTGGGACCTGCCCGTCCGCGGCGAGGCGCCCGGGCGCGGCGAGGTCGCTCCCCCGCTCGACCCCGACGAGGAGGTCTACCGGGCCTGCGTCGCCGGGCTCGCCGGGTACGTGCGCAAGAACGGGTTCCGGTCCGTCGTCCTCGGCATGTCCGGCGGTATCGACTCGGCGCTCACGGCGGCGATCGCGGCCGACGCGATCGGCGGGGAGAACGTCGTCGGGGTGTCCATGCCCTCGGCCTACTCCTCGGAGCACAGCAAGGACGACGCCGCCGACCTCGCGGCCCGCCTCGGCGCGGACTACCGCGTCCAGCCCATCGCCCCGATGGTCGAGGCGTTCCAGGGCCAGCTGCACCTCGACGGCGTCGCGGAGGAGAACCTGCAGGCGCGCGTGCGCGGCGTGCTGCTCATGGCGATCTCCAACAGCGAGGGCCACCTGGTGATCGCGCCCGGCAACAAGTCCGAGCTCGCGACGGGCTACGCCACCATCTACGACGCCGGCTCGATCGGCGGTTACGCGCCCATCAAGGACGTCGACAAGTCGCAGGTCTGGCGGCTCGCCCGGTGGCGCAACAACCACGCGCTCGACGCCGGCGAGATCCCGCCCATCCCCGAGTCGTCCATCACCAAGCCGCCGTCGGCCGAGCTGCGGCCCGGCCAGCTCGACCAGGACTCGCTCCCGCCCTACGACGTCCTCGACGAGGTCCTCGACGCGTACATCGAGCACGCCGAGGGTCGCGCCGAGCTGCTGGCCCGCGGCTTCCACCCCGAGGTCGTCGACAAGGTGGTCACGCTCGTCGACCGCGCGGAGTGGAAGCGACGCCAGTACCCGCTCGGCACCAAGGTCACCGCTCTCGCGTTCGGCCGCGACCGGCGTCTGCCGATCACGTCCCGCTGGCGCGAGCCCCAGGAAGGGAACCCGTCATGACCCAGCCCGCACCGTCCAGCCCGCAGGCGGCCGCCGCGCCCCGCAGGCGCGTGCGCGTCCAGCACCTCGCCGAGGCCAAGGCGCAGGGCCGCCGGCTCACGATGCTCACCGCGTACGACGCCGTGACCGCCCGGATCTTCGACGCCGCGGGCGTGGACATGCTGCTCGTCGGGGACTCGATCGGCGACAACGTGCTGGCCCACGAGAACACGATCCCGGTCACGGTCGACGAGATGATCCCGCCGGCCCGCGCCGTCGCCCGGACCGCGAAGCACGCGATGGTCGTCGTCGACCTCCCGTTCGGCTCGTACGAGGACTCGCCGCAGCACGCGTTCGCGACGGCCGTGCGGATGCTCAAGGAGACCGGTGCTCAGGCCGTCAAGCTCGAGGGCGGGCGACGCGTCGCAGCCCACGTGAAGCTGCTCACCGACTCAGGCATCCCCGTGATCGGGCACCTGGGCTTCACGCCGCAGTCGGAGAACATCCTGGGCGGCCACCGCGTCCAGGGCCGGGGCGACGAGGCGGCCGACGTGCTCTGCGACGACGCGCTCGCGCTCGCCGAGGCCGGCGCCAGCGCCGTCGTGCTCGAGATGGTGCCGGCGCCCGTCGCCGCCCGCGTCACCGAGATCCTCGCGATCCCGACGATCGGCATCGGCGCGGGACCGCACGTCGACGGCCAGGTGCTCGTGTGGACCGACATGGCCGGCATGGGCGACTGGTCGCCACGCTTCGCCAAGCGGTTCGGGCAGGTGGGCGCCGCGCTCGCGGCCGCGGCGTCGTCGTACGTGGACGAGGTCACCTCCGGTGCGTTCCCGCAGGCGGAGCACTCGTTCGAGAGCTGACGGAACTCAGTCGTCCTCGTCAGTCGTCGTCATCGAGGGCCCCGGCGGTCGACCCTTCCTGGCCGTCCCACGTCTCGTTGCGCTGCTGCGCGCGCTCGAGCGCGTGGGCGGCCTCCTCCCGCGTGCGGTACGGGCCCATGCGGTGCGTCCAGGACGACGGCTTGCCCTCCTCCACCTCGCCTGTCTGGGTGTTGAAGTAGTACTCCACGTCCGTGCTCATGGGGGGATTCTCCCCCGCCGCGGAGCCGTCGGCACGCGAGCGCGGCGCCGGGCTCCGTAGACTCGGGCCATGCCCGTCCCGCCCGCCGCGACGTCCCGCGGACCACGCCCCGCGACGTCGCGGGCCACGACCACCGATCCGCTGGTCCCCGGGACCGTCTCGCCGCCCCGCAGCGTGCCCGCCTCGATCGCCCGGCCCGAGTACGTCGGCCGGTCCGGCCCGGCGCCGTTCACCGGCAGCGAGACCAAGACGGCGGAGACCGTCGAGCGGATCCGCACCGCGAGCCGCATCGCCGCGCAAGCCCTCGAGGAGGTCGGGCGGCACGTCTCTCCCGGCGTGACGACCGACGAGCTCGACCGCGTCGGCCACGAGTTCCTGCTCGACCACGGCGCGTACCCGTCGACCCTCGGCTACCGCGGCTACCCCAAGTCCGTGTGCACCTCGGTCAACGAGGTGATCTGCCACGGCATCCCCGACTCGACCGAGCTCCTCGACGGCGACATCGTCAACGTCGACATCACGGCGTTCGTCGGCCGGGTCCACGGGGACACGAACGCGACGTTCCTCGTGGGCGACGTCGACGACGACTCGCGGCTGCTCGTGGAGCGGACGCGCGAGGCTCTCGCGCGAGGCATCAAGGCCGTCGCTCCCGGCCGGGAGGTCAACGTCATCGGACGCGTGATCGAGAAGTACGCGGCGCGCTTCGGCTACGGCGTCGTCCGCGACTACACGGGCCACGGGGTCGGCGAGTCCTTCCACTCCGGCCTCGTGATCCCTCACTACGACGCCGCCCCCGACCACGCGACGCTGATCGAGCCCGGCATGGTCTTCACCATCGAGCCGATGCTGACCCTCGGCACCTACGCCTGGGAGGCCTGGGACGACGGTTGGACCGTCGTCACGGCCGACCGGTCGCGCACCGCGCAGTTCGAGCACACCCTCGTCGTCACCGACACCGGAGCGGAGATCCTGACCCTGCCATGACCCACACCACGAAGACCCCCGAGATCGCCATCGGCATCGACGTCGGCGGCACCGGCATCAAGGGCGCGCCGGTCGACCTCAAGACCGGCGAGTTCGCCGCCGACCGCCTGCGCATCCCCACGCCCGAGAACTCGACCCCGGACGCCGTCGCCGAGATCGTCGCGAAGATCGTCGACTCGTTCGACCTGCCCGACGCGCCCGTGGGTGTCGCCTTCCCCGGCCCGATCAAGCACGGCGTGGTGACGTTCATCGCGAACCTCGACGAGTCGTGGACCGGCACCAACCTCGTCAGCGTCATGCACGAGGCGACCGGCCGCACCGTGGCCGCCGTCAACGACGCCGACGCCGCCGGGTACGGCGAGCTCCACTACGGCGCCGCCCGCAGCACCGAGGGCGTCGTGCTGGTCGCGCCGCTCGGCACGGGGATCGGCTCCGCGCTCTTCGTCGACGGCATCCTGCTGCCCAACACCGAGCTCGGCCACCTCGAGATCGACGGGCACGACGCCGAGTCGCGCGCCTCCACCCTCGCCCGCGAGCGGGAGGGCCTGAGCTACGACGAGTGGGCCGTCCGGCTGCAGCGGTACTTCTCCGTGGTGGAGAACCTGCTGTCGCCCGACCTGATCGTCGTCGGCGGCGGCGTCTCGAAGAGCTGGGAGAAGTTCCTGCCCCAGCTCCACCTGCGGGCACCGATCGTGCCCGCGGCCCTGCGCAACCGGGCCGGGATCGTCGGCGCCGCGTGGCTCGCCTCCCAGGAGGAGCCGCAGGACTAGGGCCGCCGGCGGCTCAGGCGGCGCGGACGAACAGGTCCCGCACACCCAGCATGTCGAGGACCTCGACGATCACCGGGGGCGGGTTGCGCAGCGTCACGTCGAGCCCCTCGTCGTGGCCGATCGTCACGAACTGCACGAGGAACGCGATCCCTGTCGAGTCCGCGAACGTGACCTCCGACGCGTCGATCACGACGGGCAGGTCGCGCTCGAGGGTGTTGGCGAGCGCGGCGCTCGCCTCCGCACGCAGGGCGACGTCGATCTCGCCCTTCAGGACGACGATCGTTCGTCCCGGCTCCTCGGCCAGGGCGATCGTCCCCGTCGCCACCACACCGCTCGTTCCGACCACGCAGACCCGACCTCACTCCCTGTGCACGACGCCTCGTTGCGTCCACCGGCGGCAGGTCCCCTGATCCCACGCGCTGACCGGTGCGTGCGACGAGGCTAACCCAGACGCGCCCCGATGTGTAATCCCCGTGGCGGAGTCTTTACCGTCCCGACACGAAGAGCGTCGTCCCGACACATGGGAGCAACCTGGCGCGAGTCTGGGAACGCCCTGGCAACATGGCAGCGCCGACGTCGAGGTCAGACTCCCGTCACCTCGGGCGGCGTGCCTCCGGGCTGCGAGGAGAGGAGTCCGTCCAGGTCGCCCACGAGAGCCGCGAGGCGGCGTGCAGCGGCATCGTAGGTCACCGAGTCGTCGACGACGGCATACCCGTGGGCGAGGACGTTCCGCATACCGATGATCCGGTTGACGTCGGTGACGCGAGCCGCCGTCGCCGGGTCCGCCTTGCGAAGGTTGTTGAGCGCCTCGCCGAGGATCTCGAGCTGGCGCTCGACTGCCGACCGGCGCAGGTCGTCCGCGACGTACTCCGCCTCCCCCACTCCGTCGACGAAGGCCATCGCTAGCTCAGCGGCGCGGCGGGCATCCCAGACGAACGCCGCCGACTCAGGCTGCATACAGAAGCTCCGCCCGAGCGCCGGCAGAGGCTGCAAAGTAGGGATTGCGGACCGCGTCGCTCATCACGAGATCCACCTCGCGTCCGACGAGCGCCTCCAGGTCCTCCTTGAGATCGAAGTACCTGTCGAAGGGATGGTCGGCGCCGGGCTCGAACTCCACGAGAAAGTCGTAGTCGCTGCACAGGGGGTTGAAGCCACCGGAGACTGCCGATCCGAAGAGCCGGAGACGGCGAACGCCGTGCGCGGCGCAGATGCGTGCCAACCGGTCGCGATCAAGTGACAGCGTCGCCTCCATGGGCCTGATCCTATCGACGCCCCGCCAGGAAGGGCACGGTCGCGGCGATCCGGACGCCGAGAGTGCGGACGAGTCGGTCTGTACGCCGGGTTCTGTCCCCGCGCGCGGTTGCCCCCGCGCGGGTGACGGCCATCCATCTAGGACGCACGTTGCCGTGCGTCTCGAGCGGTCTACCCGGGAGCTCGGGCGGGCCGCCCTCGAACGCTCCCTGTCTGACCTTGCTCCAGGTGGGGTTTACCGAGCCGCACCGGTCACCCGGCACGCTGGTGGTCTCTTACACCACCGTTTCACCCTTACCGCGTGTCGGGGTCGAAACCCCAGCCCGTGGCGGTCTGATTTCTGTGGCACTGTCCCGCGGGTCACCCCGGGTGGGCGTTACCCATCACCTTGCCCTTCGGAGCCCGGACGTTCCTCGGCACTACCAGGCATGAGCCCAGCGGTGACGCGGCCGCCCGACCGACTCGTCCGCGCGCTCAGCCTACCGGGTGCCTCGCGCGTCAGACGTCGACGCGGTAGTTCAGCGCGAGCTCGTCGCCGGCCCGGCCGCGGATCCCCCAGTTCCCCTGGGGCGACTCGAGGATGACGACCTCGAGGTCGTCCGCCGGCAGGTCGAACCGGGGGGCGACGTCGTCGAACAGCGCACGGACGAGCGCGCGCTTGGCCTCGTCGCTGCGGCCGGTGAAGCACACGACCTCGACCACGAGGTACGCGTCGCCGCGCGGGGCGACGAGGTCGTCGTCGTCGAGCCACAGGAAGCGCTGGAACCGCTTCTCCGCCGGCAGCTGCCACGTGCGGACGAGAGCGTCGTGCAGCGCGTCCGACAGGTCGTCGCGGCGGTGCGCCCATGCCGAGCGCCGTCCGTACACCTTCACCTGGGCCATCGCCCGACCCTAGCGGCACCGGCCGTCAGGAACCACGACGTCGCCGACGGAGCAGTCGAACCAGCTCGCGCCAGGGTTCGACGGTCTCCCTGCGCAGGACCATCCGGAACGAGCGGACAGGCGTCCGCGGCTCACCCGGACGACGGCGGTGCCGCCCAACAGGCTCGGATCCGGGCTCGGTCGACGTCACCCCGCGCATGCTAGTAGCCGGCGTCGAGGGCGCCGGCATCGATTCCGGCCGGGCTCCACCACCGCCTAGGCTGACCGGGTGCTCGTCCTGCTCCCGCCGTCCGAGGGGAAGACCGCGCCCGCGACGGGCGACGCCGTCGACCTCAGCCTGCTGACCTCGCCCGAGCTGACGGAGCACCGCGAGCGGGTGCTCGACGCACTGGCGCGGGTCAGCGCCCAGCCGGACGCGCTCGACGTGCTGCACGTCGGGGCCTCGCTGGCGGAAGAGGTGCGGCGCGGCGCCACGATCCGCGAGCAGCCGGCCTCGCCGGCGGCCCACGTGTACACCGGCGTCCTCTACGCGGCGGCGGGGCTGGCCTCCGCCCACGACGACGCAGCGTCGGACCGCGCACGGCTGGACGACGTCCGGGTCGTGAGCGCGCTCTGGGGCGTCGTCGCACCGTCGGACCTCATCCCGGCCTACCGACTGTCGATGGGGGTCGACCTGCCCGGCGTCGGGCCGCTCGCCCGGTCCTGGCGCGAGCCGCTCGCGAAGGCGCTCGACGCGCGGGCGGAGGGCGACGTCGTCGTCGACTGCCGATCAGCGACCTACGCCGCGGCGTGGAGGCCGCCGACGTCGGCGGTGCATGTGCCCGTCACCGTGCTGCGCGAGCACGCCGGGAGGCGCGCCGTCGTGTCGCACCACGCGAAGCACACGCGCGGCGTCCTGGTCGGGCACCTGCTGCGGCGCGAGGGGGCGCCCCCGACGACGGCCGAGGGCCTCCTCGACGCCGCGCGCGAGCTCGTGGGCACCACGGTCGACCGGCGGCGGGTCGTCGCGGCCGAGCTCGTCCCCGGGGCGCGCGGATCGCTCCGGCTCGAGCTCGTGGTCGTCGACGCCCCCTGACCGGACTTGTCAGAAGCTGGTGAGGCCCGAGTCTCATCAGGTTCTGACACAGACCCGTGCAGCCCGTGCTGTCAGAACCCGATGAGGGTCGAGGCTCCCGAGGTTCTGACAGGTCGCGGACGTCAGAGGTCCGGCGGACAGCCGACGACCGTCGCCTCGGTCTCGTCGTCGGGCCACAGCCGCAGGATCGTCACGGACGCGGGCGTGATGCGCGTCTTGGTCCACTGGGACGACGGCGAGCCGAACGCGCGGCCGACCGCCGCCCGGACTGCCATCGCGTGCGTGACGACGACGACGGTGCGCCCGGTGCCCTCGTCGCGCAGCGCCCGCAGCCCGTCCCAGACCCGCTCGCCGACGTCGACGAGCGACTCCCCGCCGGGCGCCGCGACGTCGCCACCCTGGTAGAAGCGCTGCAGCCACCCGGGGTCGCGCTCCTCGACGTCGGGGAAGCGCAGGCCCTCGTACGCGCCGAAGTGGATCTCCGCGAAGCGCGCGTCGGTCCGCACGGGAACCCCGAGCCGGCGCCCGACGGCGGCTGCGGTCTCCTGCGTCCGCACGATCGGGGACGCCACCACCGCGGACGCGCGGGGCAGGTCCGTCCACGCGGTGCGCCCGATCCGGTGCACGAGGTCCGCGGCCTGGGCGGCCTGCACGCGCCCGGCGGCGGTGAGCGACGGGCCGGGCTCGCCGGAGCCCGAGAACGCGCCCGCCACGGTCATCTCCGTCACGCCGTGGCGCACGAGAGCCACGGTGAGCGGCTCGGCGTCGTCGAAGCGGACGGTCACGCCGGACGGCCGCCGGGGCGCGGCGTCACCGGCAGCGGCCTCGGACGCGCTGCTCACGCGGGCTGCCCGGCGGGCTCGACGCGGACCAGGATCCGGCCGCACTCCTCGCAGCGCACGATCTCGTCGGGCCCCTTGCCGGCGATCGCCCGCAGGTCCCCGGGGTTGAGCTCGAGGCGGCAGCCCTCGCAGCGGCGACCGCGCAGCGCGGCAGCGCCGAGGCCCCCGCTCTGCGCGCGCACCCGGTCGTAGAGCGCGAGCAGGCCGGCGTCGAGGCCGTCGACCGTCTTCTCGCGGTCCGTGCGCACCTGCACGACCGTCTCGTCGATGTCCCCGACCTCTGCCGCGCGCTCCGCCTCGGCCGACTCCTTCTCGGCTACCAGCTGGGCGTGGGCCGACTCGAGCTCCGCGAGCGCCGACTCGTGCGCCTCGAGGCGCTCCATGACGTCGAGCTCGACCTCCTCGAGCGTCCCCTGGCGCCGGGCGAGGCTCGCGAGCTCGGCGACGAGCGCCTGCGCGTCCTTCGCCCCCACGGCGCCCGAGTCGAGGCGCTGCTGGTCGCGGGCCGCGCGCGTCCGGACCTGCTCGACGTCCTGCTCGGCCTTCGCGACCTCGCGCCGCAGGTCCTCGGCGGCCGTCCGCGACTGGACGAGCGACGTGTGGACATCGGCGAGCCGGCTCTCCACCTCGGCGACCTTCGCGATCGCGGGGGACGCCGCACGACGGTGCGCGAGCTGCTGAAGCCGCGTGTCGAGGGCCTGGACGTCGAGGAGGCGGAGCTGGTCGGACGCAGGAGCAGTGGCCACAACGGTCCTTTCGGGACGGATCAGGGCGACGGGAACCGGGCGGTCCAGGGGTCCGTCGGGCGCGTGCTGACGCGCACGTCCAACTTACCCGCGCCGGAGGCGCCGCCGGTCTCCCCCAGCAGGCGCACGAGGTCCCGGGCCGCGTGCGCGAGCCACGGCCACTCGGACGCGAAGTGCGCGACGTCGACCAGGAACGGCCGCGCGTCGCCGGGGTCGCGACCGGCCGCGCGGGCCTCGTGCTCCGCCCGCTCGCGGAGCTCCGACGCGGGATGGTGCCGGAGGTCCGCCGTCAGGTACACGTCGGCGCCGGACGAGCGGACGGCGTCGAACAGCGAGTCCCCCGCTCCCCCGACGACGGCGACGCGCTCGACGACGGCGTCCAGGTCGCCCGCGACGCGGACCCCCTGCGCGGTGGCGGGCAGCACGGCGGCGACCCGCTCGGCGAACGCGCGCAGCGGGACCGGCGCCTCGAGCCGCCCGACCCGCCCGATCCCGATCGCGGGCAGCGTGTGGTCGCGCGCGTCCGCGGGCACGAGGGGTTCGCCGCCGACGACCCCGACCAGCTCGGCCAAGGCCTCGGCCACCCCGCCCCGCGCCGCGTCGGCGTTGGTGTGCGCCGTGTACACGGCGACGCCCCGCCGGATCGCGCGGTGCAGGAACGCGCCCTTGAACGTCGTCGCCGCGACCGAGTGGACGCCGCGCAGCAGCAGCGGGTGGTGCGTGACGAGCAGGTCCGCGGCCCACTCGACCGCCTCGTCGAGGACCGCCTCCACCGGGTCGACGGCGAACAGCACCCGGCTCACGGGCTGCTCGGGGTCGCCCGCGACCAGCCCGACGGCGTCCCACGACTCCGCCGTGTGCGGCGGGTAGAGCGCGTCGAGGACGCGCACGACGTCGGCGAGCCTCACACGGTCGGGCGCGGCGGACGTGGCCTGAGGTGCGGTCATGGCCGCAGGCTACCGGCGCCGGGCCTCAGCCGCCGTCCTTGGCGTCGCCGTACGAGGCGGCCACGCCCACGGAGACCGGGAAGTCGACCGGGTAGTCCCCGAACAGCAGCCGCCCCGACGCCGCAGCGGCGTCGCGGACCTCGGCCGCCACGGCGTCGGCAAGGGCCGCGGGCGTGTGCACGACGAGCTCGTCGTGCAGGAAGTACACGAGGTGCGGCCGGCTCGTGAAGGGCGCGGCCGCGAGACCGGGCGTGTCGTCGTCGACGACGCCGAGCGCCCAGAGGCGGCGCCGCACCTCGGCGATCCAGCACAAGGCCCACTCGGCGGCGGTGCCCTGGACGACGAAGTTGCGGGTGAAGCGGCCCCACGCCCGGGTCTGGGCGCGCGCCTTCGACTCGGCGCCCGCGTCGGCGTCGTCGCTCTGGGCGAGCACCTGGGTCTCGTGCCACGAGGCGCCCGGCCGGGGCGAGGTGCGGCCGAGCAGGGTCGTGACGACGTCGCCCCGCTCCCCCGTGCGCGCGGCGTCCTCGACGAGCGCGAGCGCCTGCGGGAAGGCGCGCGCGAGCCGGGGCAGCACGGCCGCGCTCGCGCCCGTCGTCCCGCCGTACATGGCGCCGAGCATCCCGACCTTCGCGTGCGCGCGGGAATCGACGACCGCCGTGTCGACCATGCCCTGGTAGAGGTCCGTGCCCCGGCCCGCCTCGGCCATGCGGTCGTCGTGCGCGAGTCCCGTGAGCACGCGCGGCTCGAGCTGGGCGGCGTCGGCGACGACGAAGAGCCAGCCGGGGTCGGCGCGGACGGCGTCGCGCACCTGCTTGGGGACCTGGAGCGCGCCGCCGCCGCTCGACCCCCAGCGCCCCGTGACGACGCCGCCGACGACGTACTCCGGCCGGAACCGCCCGTGGTCGACCCAGGCGTCGAGCCATGCCCAGCCGTTCGCGGAGAACAGGCGCGAGAGCTTCTTGTAGGCGAGGAGAGGCTCGATCGCGGGATGGTCGACCTGACGCAGCTCCCAGGACCGCGTCGACGTCACTGCCAGTCCGGTGCGGCGCAGGGCGCGCAGGACGTCCGGCATGGAGTCGGGGTTGAGCGTGGGCGCGTCGAGCGCGGCGCGGACGTCGGCGGCGAGCCGCTCCATACGCTCGGGCCGCGCTCCCGGCCCCGGGCGGGGGCCGAGCTGGTCGCGCAGCACCTCGTCGTGGCGTCCCGCGTCCCACGGGACGCCGGCCCGGTGCATCTCGGCGGCAGCGAGCGCGCCCGCGGACTCGGCGGCGAGGAGCAGCCGCAGCCGGCCCGGCGCGCCGCTCGTCGCGACCGCGTCGAGCTGGGCGTCCAGCTCGGCGCGGCAGGCGGGCCCGTCGAGGACGACGTCCCGGCCACCGCCCGGCCCGGCCCCGCGCGGTGCCGGGTCGAGCTCGAACAGCGTCCCGCCGTCGTCGTCCGGGGGCTGGGTGCCGCCAGCCGGAACCGGCTGGAGCGTGTCCCACGGGTCGGCCTGGCGGCGCGCGAGCGCCGAGCTCGCGGACCACGCCGAGCCCCGCAGCACCCGGTGCGCGAGCCGGAGGTCGTGGCAGCGGTCGACGCGGACGCCCGCGCGCAGGAGCCCCGGGTACCAGAGGTTGGTGTCGGCCCACGTCCAGCGCGGGCGTGCGGCCTGCGCGGCCTCGGCTGCGGTCACGCCGCCGACGTGGACGGCGGCACCTGAGCCCGACGAGCTCGACGGTGGGGACGCGACGACGACATGCACGCCTCAGTGTCCCGCCCGCGTCCCACACGGGCGGGCGGTCACGTGCGGCGGCGGTCGCACGTCACCCTCGTGAGCCCACGACGACATCGAGGAGACGACCATGACCGAGCTGACGACCACCGAGCCGACGAGGGCGGGCGACGCGCGCGACCGGTGGCTGGACCGCGTGGAGATCGACGCGCTCCGCGCGGAGTTCACGGACGCCGTGATGGTCCACGACTTCGACCGACTGGCGTCGCTCTTCACGCCCGACGGCGCGGTGCGGATGCCCGACGTCCCCGCCGAGGCCGTCGGCGTGGACGCGATCCGGCGGTCGGTCGAGCGGATGCAGGGGATGTGGGAGTTCTTCGTCCAGGTGTCCACGCCGGGCGCCGTCGTGCCCGACCCCGACGACCCGGACGCCGCGTCCGGCCGCACGTTCCTGCGCGAGCTGGGCCGGCTGCGCGACGGCACCTCGCACGCCAACCACGGGATCTACCACGACCGCTACCGCCGGACGTCCGACGGCTGGCGCTTCGCGGAGCGCGTCTACGAGCTGCGCTACGTGGACGACACGCCGCTGCCCGGTAGGACGACCATCGCTCCGTGACCGGCCCGGCTCAGTAGCCGGCGCGGCCGGGGTCCTCGCCGCCCACGAACCGGGTCGCGAGCGCCTCCGACCCGCGCGCGAGCAGCGCGACGTCGGCCCCGACGAGGACGAACGACGCCCCCGCCTCGAGGTAGGAGTCGGCGACGGTCGGGTCGAACGCATTGACCCCGACGGGCACGCCCTGGCCGCGCACGGCGTCGAAGGCGCGCAGGACGGCGGCGACGACGTCCGGGTGCGTCTGCTGCCCCAGCAGCCCCATCGACGCCGCGAGGTCCGAGGGTCCGACGAACACGCCGTCCACGCCGTCGACCGCGGCGATCTCCGCGGCGGTGTCGACCGCCGCGGCGGTCTCGACCTGCACGAACAGCGACACGTGCTCGTCGGCGTCGGCGAGGTAGCCGTCGACCCGGTTCCAGCGGGCCGAGCGCGCCAGCGCCGAGCCCACGCCGCGCCGTCCGCGGGGCGGGTAGCGGACCGCCTCGACGACGGCCTCCGCCTCGGCGGCCGAGGAGACCATGGGCACGAGGAGGTTCTGCGCGCCGAGGTCGAGCACCTGCTTGATCGTCACCGCGTCGCCCGCGGGCACCCGCACGACGGGCGTGACGGGGTACGCCGCGACGGCCTGGAGCTGCGCGAGCACCGACTCGAGCCCGTTCGGCCCGTGCTCCATGTCGACCAGCAGCCAGTCGAGCCCGGCGCCCGCGCAGATCTCCGCGACGAGCGGGCTGCCCGTGCAGACCCACATCCCCGCGAGGGGTCGGTCGGCGGCCGCGAGCGCCGCGCGGAACGTGGGCGGCAGCGGGGTCACAGGAAGCGGCATGTCAGGGTTCCCATCGGTCCGTAGTCGCACAGGACGCTGTCGCCACGCTCGACCCACACGGGCCGCGTGAACGAGCCCGCGAGGACGATCTCGCCCGCCTCGAGGCGCGCCCCGTGCTGGTGCAGCTTGTTGGCGAGCCAGGCGACGCCGTTCGCGGGGTGGCCCAGGACGCCCGCGGCGACGCCGGTCTCCTCGATCGCCTCGTTGCGGTACAGCAGCGCGGACACCCACCGCAGGTCCACCCGGTCCGGCGCGGTCGGCACCCCGCCGAGGACCATCCCCCCGTACGCGGCGTTGTCGGCGATCGTGTCGACGATCGTCCTGCCCTCGAGCTCGATGTGGGAGTTGAGGATCTCGAGCGCGGGCGTCACGTACTCCGTGGCACGCAGGACGTCGAACACGGTGCAGCGGGGGCCCTCGAGCGGCGCCGACAGGACGAACGCGAGCTCGACCTCGATCCGCACGTTGGAGAAGGCGTCGAACGGGATCGTGGCGCCGCTGTCCCACACGGTGTCGTCGAGCATGACGCCGTAGTCCGGCTCGGTGATGCCGGTGGCGGCCTGCATGGCCCGCGACGTGAGGCCGATCTTGCGGCCGACGAGCCGGCGTCCGGCCTCGAGGGCACGGTCGCGCCACACCCCCTGGATCGCGTACGAGTCCTCGACCGTCGCGTCGGGGTAGCGCGCCGTGATGCGCGGGACGACGCCGCGGTCGCGCTCCGCCGCGGCCAGCTCGTCCGCGATGGCGGCGATCGTCTCCGTGGGCAGCATCCGTCCTCCGGGTTGTGGGGTGTTCTGTGGCTCAGCCGCGGTCGCCCGCGGCGACGACCTCGAGCGGCGCGGCCTCGCCGGGGTGCTCGTGGTGCAGGTACGCCTCGAGCGTGCCCCGGCGATGGCCGCGGACGGCCTGCTCGACGTCGTCCAGCGGCGCTCCGCTCTCGATGAGCCCGAGGATGTGCTCGTGCTCGCGCACGGACTCGCGCGCGCGCTCGGGCACGAAGGCGAAGATCGTGTCGCGCAGGTGCCCCAGCCGGGCCCACTCGGCCTCGACGATCTCGGTGAGCCGCGGGTTGGCGCAGCGCGAGTACAGGATGTGGTGGAACTCCTGGTTGAGCGCCGAGAACGCGCGCGGGTCGAACCGGGTCAGCGACGCCGTCATCACCTCGTTGAGCGCGCGGGCGCGGCCGAGGTCGGCGGCCGTGAGATTCCTGGCGGAGAGCGCGGTCGCGGCGCTCTCGACGATCCCGATGGCCTGCATCGCGAACCGGTACTGGGTGTCGTCGACCATCGAGACGCGCGCGCCGACGTTCCGCTCGTACGTCACGAGCCCCTCGGCCTCGAGCTGCCGGACGGCCTCGCGGACCGGCACGACGCTCATGTCGAGCTCCCGGGCGATCGTCCCGAGCACGAGCCGGAACCCGGGCGTGAACTCCTGGTTCGCGATCCGCTCGCGCAGCCAGCGGTACGCGAGCTGCGACTTGCTCGCGCCCTCGACGTCGGTCACCGCTCCGCGCGCCACGCCTCGTACCTCGCTCTCCACTCGGCGTCCATCGGGAAGAGGCCCTGCACCGGGTGCCCCTCGGCGACCCGCGCGGCGATCCAGCCGTCCTCGTCCTCCTGGGCGAGCGCCGCGTCGGCGACCTCCTCGGCGAGCGCGGGCGGCACGACGATCACGCCGTCCGCGTCGCCCACGACGACGTCGCCGGGCTGCACGGTGGTCCCGCCGCAGGCGATCGTGACGTCCGCCTCCCAGGGCACGTGCTTGCGGCCGAGCACGGCCGGGTGCGGGCCTGCGGCGAAGACGGGGATCCCGACCGCGGCGACCGCGTCGGCGTCGCGCACTCCCCCGTCGGTGACGATGCCGGCCGCCCCGCGGGCGTGGGCCCGCAGGGCGAGGACGTCGCCGAGCGTGCCGGCGTCGGGGTCGCGCCGGGCCTCGATGACGAGCACCTCTCCGGGCTCGACGGCGTCGAACGCGCGCTTCTGCGCGTTGTAGCCGCCGCCGTGGCTCGCGAACAGGTCCTCCCGGCCGGGGACGAAGCGCAGCGTCCGGGCCGTGCCGACGAGCTTCGCGCCCGGTCGCAGGGGGCGCACGCCGTCGACCGTCACCAGGTTGAGCCCGCGCTTACGAAGCTGGGCCGAGAGGCCGGCGACGGGCACGCGCTCGAGCTTGTCGCGCAGCTCGGGTGTCAGCGCGGGCGCGACGGGCGGCAGGCCCGCGGCCTCGCGGGACCCCCACGCCTCGGCGCGCTGGACGTCGTCGGCGGCGGGCAGGGAGCCGAGCGCGGCGTCGAACGGGACCTCGCCCTGCGTCACGGTCGTCACCAGGCGTCCGGTGCTCGGTGCGCCGGGAGCCGTCGGGGCGTCGACCTCGACCTCGACGACGTCGCCGGGCCCGACGACGCTCGACCCGGCGGGCGTGCCCGCGAGGATCACGTCGCCGGGCTCGAGCGTGAGGTGCTGGGACAGGTCGGCCACGACCTGGGCGAGCGGGAACAGCAGGCCGGCGGTCGTGTCGTCCTGCGCCGGGCGCCCGTTGACCCAGGAGCGCACGCGCAGCCCGGCCGGGTCGAGGGTGCGGGCGTCGAGCAGGCGGGGGCCGAGCGGCGTGAAGCCGTCGCCGCCCTTGGACCGCACGTTCGAGCCCTTGTCCGCGGCGCGCAGGTCGTACAGGCCGAGGTCGTTGGCGGCGGTCACCCACCCGACGTGGTCCCAGGCCGTGGCGGCGGCGACGCGGCGGGCCTCGGTCCCGATCACCAGCGCGACCTCTCCCTCGAACGCCAGGAGCTCGGTCCCGGCGGGCCGCTCGACGGTGCCGCCGCCGGCGGCCACGGAGCTCGACGGCTTGAGGAAGTAGGACGGCTGGGCGGGCCGGCGGCCGCGCTGGTCCGCGCGCGAGGCGTAGCTCAGGTGGACCGCGATGATCTTGCCCGGGCGGCCGGGGAGCGTCGCGAACCGCGGGTCGGAAGGTGCCGTCTCTGCCACGTCCGCGATCATATACGATCCATTGCCAGGCCGCCTTTCGCGACGTTGCGAATCGCATGCCTCCTCGATCCCGCGGTCAGGCCCAGAACGTCCTGAGCCGCGTGGCCAGCGCCTCCCCCTGCGCGTGACCGGCGCGCGCGGCGACCGGGCGGAGCGACGGGTCCATCGCGTTGGCGCCGAACAGCCGCTCCGCGTCGTCGTCGGGGACGATCGTCTCGACGGCGCTGCCGCCGGCGCGCAGCTCGGCGACCTGGGTGGCGAGGCCCGAGCCCCACGCGTGCGGATGGCGCGACCGGCCACCGAACGGCGACAGCACGAGAACCCGCGCGCACCCGGCCGCGAGGTCGGCGTTCTCGTTACGGCGGTAGCCGCCGTCGATGTACCGGTCGTCCCCGATCCGGTACGGGAGGCCGCTGGAGCAGCTGGCGGCGACGGCGTCCGCCAGGCCTATCCCGCTGCGCCGGTCGAGCACGACCGGCTCGCCGGTGCGGGCGTCGACCGCGGTGAGCAGCACGGCACGTTCCGGCCAGTCCTGCCGGGACAGCCGCGCGGCGACGGTGGCGCGCCACCGCTCCGACCAGGAGCCGTCCGACGCCGCGTCCAGCTCGAGCGCGGCCGCCCCCATCCGGCGGCGCATGTCGGCCACGTCCGAGGCGGCGTCGATGATGGCCTGCGTCCGGGCCATCTGGTCCGCGGCCGACCGGACCGAGCCTGGGGCGGGACGCGCCCCGGGCGCCTCCGGCCGGCCCGCCGAGGGCTGTCGCGGGGGCGCGGGCGCGAGGGCGGCGGCGACGAGCTCGGCCGGCGTCGCGCCGCCGAGCTGGGCCGCGGCTGTCGAACCGGCGGACGTCCCGACGGTCAGGTCGGCCGTGGTCACGTCGAGCCCGGCGTCGAACAGGCCGGCGACGACGCCGATCAGCCAGGCGTTGCCGGTCGAGCCGCCGCCGCCGAGGACGAGCGCGCGCTCGCCGCCGGGAAGCCGACCCGTGGCGTCGACGGGCGAGGAAGAGGTGGTGTTCATGGGAGTCGCCTTTCGCGATCTGCGTGGTGAGGCGCTCCCGACGGCGACTAGACCTGTCGCGTGATCGTGGGCTGCAGGGGAGCACCCGGTGCGGACACTGCGTTCACGGGTCTCACCTCCTGCGGTCGGGTCACGATCGCCCCGACGCTAGCACGGGTCATCCGCCGAGCGACTCCCGGATCGTCGCGGCCGACCGCTGCAGACGCGCCGCCAGCGCCGCCGGGTCGCGCGGGTCGGCGACGTGCACGACGGCGAGCGCCGCAGGCCGCTGACCCCGTGCCACGAGCGGGACCGCGACGGACGAGACGCCGGGGATCACCTCGTCGTGGCTGGTCGCGTACCCCCGGTCGCGCACCTCGGCGACCCTCGCGCGGACGTCGGTCGACGCGCCCTCGGGCCAGGCGTCGTCGGGCAGGAGCGAGAGCACGGCCCGGCCGGGCGCTCCCGCCGTGACGGGGTGGCGCGCGCCCGGGCGCTGGACGACGGTCGCCAGCGCGTGGCGGGGCTCGACGCTCACGAGGGTGATGCACTCGTCCGCGTCGAGGACGACGAGGAAGCACGTCATGCCCAGGTCGTTCGCGACGGCCGTGAGCTCGGGGAGGGCCTGGGCCTGGAGGTCGTGCGAGACCCCGGCCGCGAGCGTCGCCATGCGCGGGCCGATGGTGACGCGGCCGTCGGACCGGACGACGAGGCCGTGGTCCTCGAGCGTCCGGAGCAGGCGGTACGCGATGGACCGGTGGACGCCGATGCGGGCGGCGAGCTCGTCGATCGTCAGGGGCTCACGCGCGTCGGCGAGCGCCTCGAGGAGCTGGAGTCCGCGGCTGAGCGTCTGCGACGCGGCGGGCGCGCGGCTCGGTCGGTCGGTCACGGTGGCCCTCGTCTCGATTCATGGCGCCGCGGGGGATGGCCACGGCGCCGGGTGGTGGATACGATCGAGCAATTCGCTAAGCGAACGTCGTGTTCGATACTAGAACACGACACACCGCGTGGCAGCCAGACATCGACGTCCGGGAGTTCCCATGCAGTTCCACCACCACGGCTACGTGACCGGCGACCCGCGCGTCCTGCCCGCCAGCGGCACCGGACTCGACCGCCCCGACGACCTCCCGGACGAGGTCGACGTGCTCGTCGTCGGAGCCGGCCCCGCGGGCGTGATCCTCGCCGCCCAGCTCGGCATGTACCCCGGCGTGACGACGCGCCTCGTCGAGCGTCGCGCGGGCCGGCTCGAGATCGGCCAGGCCGACGGCATCCAGGCCCGCAGCAACGAGACGTTCCAGGCGTTCGGTTTCGCGAACCGCATCATCGAGGAGGCGTTCCAGCTCCGGGCGATGAACTTCTGGGCCGTCACGCCCGACCACCCCGACGGCATCGTCCGCACCCAGCGCACCGTCGACGACCCGGACGGCGTGAGCGAGTTCCCGCACATGATCGTCAACCAGGCGCGGGTGCTCGACTACTTCCAGGAGTACGCCGCGCACTCCCCCGCACGCCTCACCCCGGACTACGGCTGGGAGCTCGTGGGGCTCCAGGTCGCCGACGACGGCGCGTTCCCGGTCGCGGTGCGGCTGCGGCGGAGCGTGGGCGCCGTCGTCGGGCATCGCGAGTACGAGGAGGGAGAAGAGCGCGTCGTGCACGCGCGCTACGTCGTCGGGTGCGACGGCGCGCACAGCGCGGTGCGCGCCGCCATCGGGCGCCGGCTCGAGGGCGACGACGCGATGCACGCCTGGGCGGTCATGGACGCGCTCACCGTCACGGACTTCCCGGACATCCGCACCAAGTGCGCGATCCAGTCGCCGCACGGCAGCATCCTCCTGATCCCGCGCGAGGGCGGCTACCTCTACCGGATGTACGTGGACCTCGGCGAGACCGACGAGTCGAACCGCGGGACCGTCCGGCGGACGACCATGGAGGCCGCGGTCGAGCGCGCGAACGAGATCGTGCGCCCGTACCACCTCGACGTCCGACACATCGCCTGGTCGAGCGTGTACGAGGTGGCGCACCGGCTCACCGACAAGTTCGACGACGTCCCCGCCGAGCTCACCGGGACCCGCACGCCGCGCGTCTTCATCGCGGGCGACGCCTGCCACACGCACAGCGCCAAGGCCGGCCAGGGCATGAACGTGTCGATGCAGGACGGCTGGAACCTCGCGTGGAAGCTCGGCCAGGTGCTCACGGGGCTGAGCCCGGAGTCGCTCCTCGACACGTACTCGGGCGAGCGCTGGCAGATCGCGAAGGACCTCATCGAGTTCGACGGCGAGTGGTCGACGCTCATGACGCGGTCGCCCGAGGAGCTCGACCCCGCCGAGCTCGCGGCGTTCTACGTGGCCACGGCCGAGTTCCCGGCCGGGTTCATGACCCGCTACGAGCCGTCGATGATCACGGGGGACGCCGCCCACCAGGGCCTCGCGACGGGGTTCCCTATCGGCAAGCGGTTCCGGTCGGCGCCCGTGCGCCGGGTCGCGGACTTCTACGACGAGCACCTCGGTCACCATCACCGCGCGGACGGACGCTGGCGGCTGTACGCGTTCGCGGACGCCGCGGCACCGGGCGAGCCGTCGGCGCTCACCGCCTGGGCCGACTGGCTCGCCGGGTCGCCCGACTCCCCCGTGCAGCGCTTCACGCCTGCGGGTGCCGACCTCGACGCGCTGTTCGACGTCAAGGTCGTGTACCAGCAGCCCCACGACCAGGTCGACCTCGGCGTCGTGCCGCCGGTCTTCCTGCCGCGCGTCGGCCCGTACGGGCTGCTCGACTACGAGAAGGTCTACGCCGCCGACCCCGAGCGGGGCGACGTCTTCGACCTGCGCGGGATCGACCGGGCGCGCGGCGCCGTCGTCGTGGTGCGCCCCGACCAGTACGTCGCGCACGTGCTCCCGCTCACGGCGACCGACGAGCTGACCGCGTTCCTCGGCCGCCACCTGCTGCCGGTCGAAGGTCGGGGATCGTATATGATCCGGTGATGACGGTGGCGTCGGACGGACGAAGGAGTTCCCATGGGTGACCTGCTGAGCGCGCGCGAGACCGAGCTGCTGGCGCGCGTTCCCGACGGCCTGCTCGTCGGCGGGACGTGGCGCGACGCCGAGGACGGCGCACGTCTGCCGGTGCACGACCCCGCGACCGGCGCGCTGCTCAAGGAGATCGCGAGTGCCACGGTCGCGGACGGCGTCGCCGCGCTCGACGCGGCGTCGGAGGCCTTCCCCGCGTGGGCCGCGACCCCCGCCCGCGAGCGGGCGGAGATCCTGCGCCGCGCGTTCGACCTCCTCCAGGAGCGCAAGGAGGACGTCGCGCTCCTCATGACGCTCGAGATGGGCAAGCCGCTCGCCGAGGCCCGGGGCGAGGTCGCCTACGGCGGGGAGTTCCTGCGCTGGTTCAGCGAGGAGACCGCTCACCTCCAGGGCCGGTACGGCCCCAACCCGGAGGGCACGGGGCGCATGATCGTGACGCACCACCCGGTAGGCCCGTGCTTCCTCATCACGCCGTGGAACTTCCCGCTCGCCATGGCGACCCGCAAGATCGCGCCCGCGCTGGCCGCGGGCTGCACCGTCGTCGTGAAGCCCGCGACGCTGACGCCCCTGACCACGCTGTTCTTCGCACGGATCCTCGAGGACGCGGGCGTCCCTGCCGGCGTCGTCAACGTCGTCACGACCCGGCAGACCGGTCCGGTCTCCGAGGCGATCATCCGCGACCCGCGCCTGCGCAAGCTGTCGTTCACCGGCTCGACGCCCGTCGGGCAGAAGCTGCTCGCGCAGGCGGCGGACGGCGTCCTGCGCACCTCCATGGAGCTGGGCGGGAACGCGCCCTTCGTCGTGTTCGACGACGCCGACCTCGACCAGGCCGTCGACGGCGCGATCGCCGCCAAGTTCCGCAACATCGGGCAGGCATGCACCGCCGCCAACCGCTTCATCGTGCACCGGTCGGTCGCCGACGAGTTCGCGCGCCGCGTCACCGAGCGGGTCCAGGCGTTCCGGACCGGCCGCGGCACCGAGGACGGCGTCACGATCGGCCCGCTCATCGACGACCGCGCCGTCGCCAAGACGGGCGAGCTCGTGGCCGACGCCGTCGAGCGGGGCGCGACGCTGCGCACCGGCGGCACCGCGCTCGACCGCCCCGGCACGTTCTACGCGGCGACCGTCCTGTCCGACGTGCGGCCCGGCAGCGCGCTCCTGCGCGAGGAGATCTTCGGCCCCGTGCTCGCGATCGTGCCGTTCGACGACGAGGACGAGGCCGTGCGCCTCGCCAACGACACCGAGTACGGGCTCGTGTCCTACGTGTTCACGCGCGACCTGGCCCGCGGCCAGCGCATGATCGAGCGGCTCGAGACCGGGATGATGGGGCTCAACGTGGGGGTGGTCTCGAACGCCGCCGCGCCGTTCGGTGGCTGGAAGATGTCCGGGCTCGGGCGCGAAGGCGGCGCCGAGGGCATCCACGAGTACCTGCAGACCAAGTACACGCTCACACCGAGCCCCTTCGCCTGACGGTCCGGCGCCGCGGGCTGCGGGCGTTGCGCCGTCCGAGCCAGCGGCCGAACTGCAGCTGGACGAACAGCGTGGCCACCCCGGCGACGAGGAGCCCGGCGATGTTCAGCACGAGCTGGACGCCGGCGGACAGCGCCTCGTCCCACGCCCCGACGGCGAGCGTCAGCCCGATCGTCCCGACGGCCGGCACGGTGGTGATCGAGATGAAGACCCCGACGAGCGCGGACGACTTCGCGCTGGTCAGGGACAGCACTCCCGCGATCCCGGCGAGCACCGCGATGACGAACGACCAGCCGTCCGGGGACACGATGAACTCGGTGAGCGGCCCGGTCGTGGCGTCGTCGAACGTGAAGACCCCGGCCGCGTAGGCCGCCGCCCACACCGCCCAGGCGACGGCCGCGCACAGGGCGAACCCGCCGACGAGCGTCACCAGCGCGGTCCCGGCGATCCCCCGCTTGCGCCGGACGATGGCGTAGCAGATCGCCGCGATCGGTGCGAACTCCGGGCCGACGACCATGGCGCCGATGATGAGGATCGGCTGGTCCAGCAGCCGGCCGATCCCCGCGATGAGCGTCGCGAGCAGCAGGAACATGAAGAACGTCACCGACGGCCGCGCGTCCTCGCGGGACTTGTCGGCGAGCTCCGCCCACAGGACCCCGTCGGCGGGATGCCCCGCCGCCGCGCGCTCGGCCTCGACCGCGGCGTCGGACAGGACAGTGACGGGCTCGGTGACGACCACGCTGCCCTCGCCGGGCACACCGGCGTGACGCAGCTCCCGCATGATGTTGTTGGCGTTCTCTCGGGCCAGCTCGAAGAGCAGCACGTCGCCGCGCCCGTCCATCGCCACACCCGGGACCACGGTGAGGTCGGCGACGGTCGGTTCCTCGGCCAGCCTTGCGCGGAGCAGCTCGGCGACGTCGTGGGAGGCGGTCACCCGTACGGACAGCATGGGCTCATCCTCGCGCGTCCGGGCCGGTCCGCGGCCCGCGTCCTGCAGCGTGCCTCACGGCGCCGCGGGCACCCCGGCGAGCAGCTCGGCGAACACCGCGGCCGCGTCGTCGGCACGGGACAGCCCGGCCGCCTGCCCGAGCCAGAGGGACTGGAGCTCGCCGACGCCGCGCCGCGCCGCCTCGGCACGGAACTGCCCGGTCAGCCAGTTCTGCGCGGGGAACGGGGCGATCGCACCCGCTGCCTCGATGACGCGCACCGCCCGGTTCGGCAGGCCGCGCGCGAGCCGCCCGCTCATGGCGCGCGTCAGCACGCTCGCGTCGGACGCCGCGGACGCGATGGCCACGCGGTAGGCGTCGCTCGCCGCGGACTGCCGCGTCGCGAGGAACGCCGTCCCGACCTGCACGCCGGACGCTCCGAGCGCGAACGCCGCCGCGACGCCGCGACGGTCGGCCACGCCCCCGGCCGCGACCACGGGCACGTCGACGGCGTCGACGACCTGCGGGACGAGCGCGAACGTCCCGACGAGCGAGTCCTCGGGCGGGCGCAGGAACGAGACCCGGTGCCCCGCCCCCTCGGCGCCCGTCGCGACGACGACGTCGACCCCGCCGTCCGCGAGCGCCACTGCTTCCGCCACCGTCGTGGCCGTCCCGACGACGACGATCCCGTGGTCGTGCGCGCGCTCCACGACGTCGGGCGCGGGCACCCCGAAGACGAAGCTCACCGCGGCGGGCCGGGCGTCGAGGACGGCGTCGAGCTGGTCGTCGAACGAGGGCAGGAAGCGCTCGGGTGGCCGCGGGACCTCCAGGCCGAGCTCGGCGAAGAGCCCGGCGACGGCGGCGACGGCGGGCGCACCGGTGCCGACGTCGACGTCAGCCGGGAGGACCTCGTCGCCCGTGGGCAGCCACAGGTTCAGGGAGAACGGTCCGGACGTCGCCGCGCGCAGCGCCGCGACGGTCTCGCGGATACGGTCCGGCCCGTAGCCGTACAGCCCGTAGGAGCCCAGGCCGCCCGCGTCGGTGACCGTCGCCGTCAGCTCGACGGACGACACCCCGCCGAACGGCGCGAGCACGACCGGGTGCTCGATCCCCAGCAGCTCCCGCAGTGCACGTGCAGCCATCGCGCCCTCCGCTCTCGTCGCCCGGACACCCGACCGGGTCGATCCCATCATGCGTGCCCGGGCTCGGCCGTCGCGCCCCCTGACGCCGTACGCCCCCGACCAGTACGGTTCCCGTGACCGCACCGCGACCCCACGACAGGAGCCGATCCCGATGGCCACGGACGCCGCACCGCCCCAGGCACGATTCGTCGTGACCTACGACACGCCCTCGGACGTCGAGGCGTTCGAGCGCCACTACCGGGAGGTGCACATCCCGCTGGTGAAGCAGCAGCCCGGCCTGCGCCGGATGACGCTGAGCCACCGGCCGACCGGCGTCATCGGTCCCGCGCCTTACCTCGTGGTGATGATGGACTGGGACGACCTGGCTTCGCTGCAGGCCGACCTCGAGTCCGCGGCCGGACAGCGGACCGTCGACGACGCCACGACGAACCTGGCCCGGTACGCGACGTTCCGCGGGATCACCATGGAGCTCGCGGACGCCTGATCCTCGCTCAGCCCTGCGGGACGACCGAGAGCGCGGCGAGGCCGGCGTCGCCACTCTTCCAGGTCGTCGTGACGGCGACGTAGCGCGCGGTGGCGGAGACGTCCACGGAGCCTCGCCGCGCGCCCGCCGCGATGGTGCCGACGTCGTGGAACGAGAGCCCGTCGTCGCTGACCGACACGGTCGCGCCGGGGACGGCGGCGCCGTCCCAGGTGAGCCCGACCCGGCCGATCGCTGCGGCCTTGCCGAGGTCGACGACCATCCGCCCACCGGGCCCTGGGACCCACGACGTGCCAGCGTCGCCGTCGACGGCGCGGGCCGGGTCGGTCATGCCGGCCGGCAGCACGGACGCGGGGAAGGTCTCGCTGCTGAGCGCGAGGTCCGCGACCGGGTACGGGTGGGCGTCCTCCGTGACGACGGTCTGGACCTTGCCCGTCGGCGGCAGGCCCTGGCCGAGCACCTCCCCCGTCTCGAGGTTGCGCAGGAGCACCGAGCGGGCCGTGCCGTCGGACGAGACCGCGACGGTCCGCGCGTCGCGCACGTCGGCCGTCAGCCCGGCGGGCGCGGTGCCCTTCCCGGGCGTGACCGCGGTCGCGCGCGGCGCGAGCACCACGGCCGAGCCCGGGCGCAGCGTCACGTCCAGCACCGACGCGTGCGCCCCCACCCGCTGGGTGCCGGCGAACAGCGGCACCGCGCCGCCGTCGTGCGGGACCGTGACCTGCGTGGTCACCGCGTCGCCCGAGAGGTTGAAGACCACGAGGTAGCCGTCGACGAGTGCCGCGAGCGTGCTCGTGCTGGACGTCGTGGGCTCCTTGCGCGCCGCCTGGGCGGCGGTGGCCGCCGCGTCGCCCGGGATCATCTCCACGACTCGCGAGCCCTGCCCGCCGTCGGCGAGGCGGATGACCTGCTGGCTGTCGCTCGCCCGCGTGACCGTGATCGGCGCGTCGGTGCCGCGGACGACGAAGCCGCCCTCGTCGTCGACCGAGATCCAGCCGCCGTCGGACTCGACGACGCGGTCGCCGGTCTCCTCGTGGCGGGCGGCGTCCTGCCAGGTCTTGCCGTCGAGCGACGTCTGCACGACGTACTCGTCGCCCGCCGCGGCCTCCCAGCCGAGCTGGACCTGGCTGACGGCCGTCGGCGCGCCGAGGTCGACCTGGACCCAGGAGTCCGAGCGGGTGCGCTCGTCCTTCGACACGGCCCAGCGGGTCGTCGGGCTCCCGTCCGTGACGGCGCTCGCCGGGAGCGAGGGCTCGGCGCTCGAGGCCGTCGCGGGGTGCCCGGCGGCGGCGTCGGTGCCGTCCGGGCGGAACGCCCGGAGGTGGTAGAGCGAGTAGCCGTACTGCGCGTCGCCGCGGACGCCCTGCATCCGGACGTACCGCGCGGTGACCGGCGCCGGGTCCGACTGCCCGGGCGGCGTGAGGTCGACGGTGTCGAGCCGGGCGACGTTCACGTCCGCGGGCGCCTTCCCGTACGCGGCCGCGGTGCGCCAGGTCTGCCCGTCGTCCGAGACCTGGACGAGGTAGCGCAGGCCCGCGGCGGACTCCCACGCGACGCGCACCGAGTCGAGCTCGGTCTTCGCGCCGAGGTCCACCTGGAGCCACGAGTCGGCGCGGGTGCGCTCGGAGACCGCGACGGCCCAGCGGGTCGCGGGGTCGTCGTCCGTGGCTGCACCCGCGACGCGGTGGTTCGCCGTGTCCTCGCTCGACGCCGTCGCCGGGCGGCCGGCGGCCAGGTCCTTCGGCGCGCTCGCGCCGTCCGCGGGGCCGTAGGCGTGCAGCGAGTAGATCGAGTAGCCGTACGTCGCGTTGCCCTGCTGGCCCAGCACGCGGACGTACCGCGCGGAGGTCGGGGCGTCGAACGCGACGTCGTCGACGCGGGTCGCCTTCGCATCGGCCGGGTCCGCGGGGACCGTCGGCCGCGGCGCGACGACAGCCTGGCCCTCGGCCGTGGTGTACGTGCGGTCGCCGTCGAGCCCGAACGCGCCGCCCATGTCGAGGTTCCGGACGGACACGATGCCGTCGTCGCGGCCCGCGCCCGTGGACGCGTAGACCGCCGCGCCCGTCGGAAGCGTCGCCTGGCCCGCGTAGCCGGACCCGACCTGGAGGACCGAGGCCGTGCCGTCGAAGCCGTCGCGCGGCTCCGTGTACGTGGTGACGTCGCGGGACCCGACCTTCGCGCCCGTCGACGGGTACAGGTACGGCGTCGAGCCGGAGAGCTGGAACAGCCACGAGTCGTGGCCCGGCACCCAGGGGAACTTGACGTAGCCGGGCTTGCTGATCGCCGACGCCCACGCCGTCGTCGACTGCTGCATGACGATGCCCGCGTCGGCGCCGTAGTCACGGACGCCCGCGGTCGCGGCGAACGCCTGCGCGTCCGTGAGCGGCTTCACGGGTCCCTGCGCCGAGGAGTCGGCGTAGACGTGCAGCAGGTAGGAGATCGCGATCTCGGCGCGCGCCTCGGGCTCGTACTTCGGCTCGCCCGAGAACTTCGCGAGCCGGTACACGGGCGCGTACGACTGGTAGGCCGCGAGCCCGGACGCCATGCGCGCCTCCGCGGTCACGGCCTCGGGCCGGCGCAGCACCTGCCCGACGAACGCCAGCGGGATCACGTCACGGCCGTAGAGGAACTCGCGGTCGTCCTTCATGGGCATGAACGGCTCGCCCTGCGCCGACATGTCGAGCTGGAGCGAGTCCCACAGCTCGGCCGAGTTCGGCTGGCGGGTCAGGACCTCGGGGAGCGGCCGGCCGTTGAGCAGGAACTGGATCGCGTTCCGGCCGCCGGAGCGCCAGATGTCCGACTGGTAGTGCGGCTCGTACGACCCGTGGTTCTCCACGAGGTACGTATCGCTGATGTTGTGCATGGTGTTGCTGGAGATCGGAGCGCCACCCACGACCGCCGGGTTGTTGCGGTCGGCCGTCGGCTGGCCGGCGGCGTTCCGGGCCCACGTGTTGAGCTGGTCGGACCACTCCGTCGCGGCGGGGTCGTCGGGGGCCCACGCCAGGCCTGGCGCCAGGGACTGGGTATAGACGCCGGACTCCTCGAGCGCGGTGTCGCCCTGGTACGCACCGTCGGGCCAGCGCGCGTCCCAGCTGCCCGACAGCGGGTCCTGGCCGAAGTCGAGGCCGGCGGTGTAGGCCGCCTGGCCCTTGGCGATGGTCGTGAGGTTGGCCTGCGTGACGGGGTCGAGCTCGTCCCACAGCAGCCGGCCGGCGTCGAGGAAGTACGACTCGAACGTCGAGTCCCAGAACAGCGTCTTGCCCCACGTGCCGTTCGCGCGGACGAGCCGGTTGTCTGCGGCGAACTTCTTGATCGTCGCGAGCGTGTGGGCACGCAGCACGTCCTCGCTCACGCCCGCGAGCCCGGCGTCGTAGTCGCCGTGCGTCAGCAGGACCGCGTTGCCGAGGACGACCGCGAAGTCGAAGTCCTTGAGCAGGTACGCGCCCGACGCCGGGTCCCACACGGTCTCGACCCAGCGGGTGTGCCGCAGGAGCGCGGCGTAGTAGTCGGCCGCGATCGCGTCCGGGGCGCCGTAGCCCGGGGCGTCGTCGGCGACAGCTGCCGCGCCCGGCGGGACGACGGCGGCCGTCACGACGAGCGCCGCGGAGGCGGCGGCCGTCACGACGGCAGAGAGGAGCCGGCTCATGGGGAAGTTCCTTTCGCAGCGCGTCCTTGCACCGCGCTATGACAGCGCTGTCGTGGAGCGTAGACGAGCGCCGCGTGCACCACAAGCCGGCTGCCCCGTCGCCCCCCGTGGGCCGGACCTCCCGCCGGGTCAGTACCCGGTGCCGCTCTTGACCTGCTGGCGCTCCGCGGGGTGCGCGCCGCCCTTGAGGTCGAGGGTCGTGCAGGCGTCGTCGATGTCCTGCGTCAGACGGTCGACCATCCCCCGGCCCATCGTCTCCTTGACCAGCGCCCGCAGGATCTTCACGTCCTGGGCGTTCGGCGGCAGCGTGTAGGCGGGCAGCATCCAGCCGCGCTCGGCCGAGAGCTGCCACGCGATGTCCGACTCGTCGTACGAGTCGTGGTCGAGGAGGCGGAACGCGACGAGCGGAAGCTGCTCGGCGTCCTCGCCGATCACCTCGAACCGCCCGGTCGCGCGCAGGTTGTCCGCGAGGACCTTCGCGTTGTCCTTCATCTGCCGCATCACGTAGGTGTAGCCCTCGCGGCCCAGCCGGACGAAGTTGTAGTACTGGGCCAGCACCATCGCGGCGCCGGTCGAGAAGTTGAGGGTGAACGTGGCGTCCGTCTTGCCGAGGTAGTTCTCGTAGAAGACGAGGTCCTGCGCGAGGTCGGTCTCGTCGCGGAAGACCAGCCAGCCGATGCCCGGGTAGACGAGCCCGTACTTGTGCCCGGACACGTTGATGGACCGGACCTGCTCGAGCCGGAAGTCCCACTCGGAGTCGGGGTAGAGGAAGGGCCAGACGAACCCGCCGCTCGCGGCGTCGACGTGGATCGGGATGTCGAGCCCACGCTCGCGCTTGACGTCGAGGAGCAGCCGGTTGATCCCGACGACGTCGTCCATGTGCCCGGTGAAGGTGGTGCCGAGGACCGCCACGGCGCCGATGGTGTTCTCGTCGAGGAACGGGGCGACGTCGTCGGGTCCGATCGTGTACTTGTCCGGTGCGAGCGGGATGATTCGGGGCTCGACGTCGAAGTACCGGCAGAACTTCTCCCACACCACGTGGACGTCGCCGCCGAACACGAGGTTCGGCCGGTCCACGGACAGGCCGGCGGCCTGGCGCCGCTCCTTCCACTTCCACTTGAGCGACAGGGCGCCCAGCATGATCGCCTCCGACGATCCCTGCGTGCGGCAGCCGGTCGTGACGCCGGGCGCGTGGAACAGGTCGGCCAGCATGCGCACGCACCGCCGCTCGATCTCGGCGGAGATCGGGTACTCGGCGTGGTCGATGAAGTTCCGGTGCAGGTTCTCCGCGATGATCCGCTGCGCCTGGGGCTCCATCCACGTCGTCACGAAGGTCGCCAGGTTCCGCATCGGGTCGCCCTCGAGCGCGAGGTCCTCGTCCACCAGACGCATCGTGTCGGTGGGACTCATCCCCGTGTCCGGGAACGTGGTCGACGGCGCCTCCTCCGTGAGGAAGCGGTTGCCGTACAGCGCGGCATCGGCCCCGTCGTGCCCGGGCTTCTTGACCATGCCTTCGAGTCAAGCACCGCCGGGACACACGGTCGACCCGTGCACGACGCCGGCGCGAAGGTTCACCCCGTGCTCAGCCGTCCGGCCGCTCCCCCAGCTGCAGCGCCCCGCCGACGACGAAGCACACGGCGCCCGCGAACGTTCCCCAGTCGACCAGCCGCAGGTCGACCACGGTCGACGTCGCGGGCCGGACGAACGCGGCGACGCCGGCGAGGAAGAACAGCACCGAACCGAGCTGGTTGACGGCGACGATCCACCAGCCGAGCTCGTGCGGCCGGATCCCGATGCGGCCGTGGCACACCTCGAGCAGGGCCAGGTGGCCCGAGACGAGGAAGCACACGCACCCGGTGATGTCGGGGAGCCAGATCCAGCCGTCCGACTGACGTGCCGTCAGGTTCGACGCGAACGCAGCGACCAGACTGACCCCGAAGAACAGCGTCCCGGCGAACAGGACCGCGACGCTGAGCCAGCCGATCTGCCGAGGACGCCACGACCACCAGGTCCACGACGCCGCGCTCAACGACCCGCGCTCGTCGATCTCCGTCGGCGCGTTGGACGCCTGCACCACGGAGGCGTAGCCGCCCAGGCTGAAGAAGAGGCCGCCGACGAGGTACACCGTGTCGACGCCGCGGACGCCGCCGACGCCGGCCTCCGCCAGCAGCGGCCCGAGCGCGAACAGCGCGCCGCCGACGACGAACGCGACGCCCGCCACAGCGTTCGTCCTCGCGAGACGGGCGGCGGTGGTGGGCTCCGACCCGACGACGCGCGTGACGGCGCCGGCCGCGTCGCGGACCTCGAGCCGGCCACGCCGTCGCGCCGCTCGCGAGGCCCAGCGGACCGTCGAGCCGTCAGCGAGGTGCCACGTCATCCGCGTGACGAACCCACCCGACCGCTCGACGCGGCCCACCACCCACCGGGCCGGGCGGGTGATCCGGAGGCCGTGCTGGGCGTCGGTCGCCACCGCCTGAACGTAGTACCCACCGCGCCCGGCCGCAGCGGGACACGAGTCGCAGGGCGCGGGCCGCCATGCACGGCGTCCGGGTGGCGAGTGGGCCCGGAGGGACTCGAACCCCCGACTTCCACGGTGTAAGCGTGGCGCTCTAACCAGCTGAGCTACAGGCCCCGGAACGGCGTGGGACAGCGTACCGTCCGCGCCTCTCGGCGACCGAACGCGGCGACGCCGAACGGCCACGGACCGTTAACCGGACGTTGCGCTCCAGGCCGCCAGAAAAGCCCCAGAGCCCATCTATGTTGCCGAAGGTCTACTTTCCCGGCGACGCAAAGGAACCTCTGATGACGAGCCCAGCAGTCCGTGCCCGCGGACTCACCAAGTGCTTCGGTGAGGTGATCGCCCTGAGTGGCGTGGACCTGGACGTCCCCGCCGGCCAGGTGCACGGGCTCGTGGGACCGAACGGCGCCGGGAAGACGACGCTGCTGGGCCTCCTGCTCGGCCTCGCGGTCGCGGACGAGGGCTCGCTCCAGATCCTCGGGGAGCCCGTGGGTCGGGTGCTCGGCGTGCCCGACGGCGTCGCCGGGTTCGTCGACGGCCCGGGGCTCTACCCCGGCCTCACCGCCCGCCAGAACCTGGCCGCGCTGCTGTCGCTCCGCGGGGACGGCGGCCGCCGGGCGGGCGACGTCGACGAGGCTCTGCACGAGGTGGGGCTCACGGACGTCGCCGACGACCGGCTCCGCGGGTTCTCGCTCGGCATGCGCCAGCGCCTCGGGCTTGCTGCGGCGCTGCTCACCGAGCCTCGCCTGCTCGTGCTCGACGAGCCGGCCAACGGCCTCGACCCCGCCGGGAAGCGGCAGGTCCACCGCGTCCTGACGACGGTCGCCGCGAACGGCACGGCGGTGGTGCTGTCGAGCCACCGGATGGACGACCTCGCCGCGCTCTGCCACGAGGTGACGATCCTCAACCTCGGCCGGGTCGTCTTCTCCGGGCCGACGGGCAAGCTCGCCACCGAGTCCGGCGACCTCGCCTACCGCGTCGTGACGTCCGACCCCGAGGCCGCCCGCGCCGTCGCCGGAGAGACCGCGGGTCTCCGCCTCGCCGAGCCCGACCCCCGCTCCGCGGCACGGCCCGAGCCGGACGCGATGGTCGTGCGCGGCGCGGTCCCCGCCGTCGACGACCTCGTGTTCCGCCTGGTCGGCGCGGGCGTGGCGGTCCGCGAGCTCGGCCCGGTCGTGCCGCCCCTCGAGGCCGCCTTCCTCGCGCTCACGGGCGACGAGCCCGACGCCGAGGCCGAGCCCGACGCCCCTGCCGACAACGCTGCCGACGCCCAGCCCGACCGCCGCCTCGACGAGGAGATCGCCCGATGACCACGACCGTCGCGCCGCCCGCACCCGAGGCGCCGACCCGGACCCGCCCGGCCGCCCGCCCCGCGCCCCTGCGTTACGGCTACCGGTTCGAGCTCACGAAGCTCGTCTCGCAGTGGCGCATCCGTCTCGCCGTCCTCGCGTGCTGGATCGGCCCGGGCCTGTTCGTCGCCGTCGTCAGCCAGCAGACGACGCTACCCACCGACACGGTCTTCGGCCGCTGGCTGCTCGCGACCGGCTGGGCCGGCACGCTCGTCGTCCTCGGCTTCAGCTGCTCGTGGGTGCTGCCGCTCCTCACGTCCCTCGTCGCGGGCGACGTCTTCGCCGCGGAGGACCGCCTGGGCACCTGGCGCCACCTGCTCATGGCGGTCCGCTCGCCCCGCCGCATCTTCGTCGCGAAGGCCCTCGCGAGCCTCACGGTCATCGTGACGATGGTGGTCGGTCTGGCGGCCTCCGGGATCGTCGGCGGCCTGCTCGCCGTGGGCAACCACCCGCTCGTCGGGCTCGACGGCCACACGCTGGGCACGGGAGAGGCGGCCCGCACGGTCCTCCTGGCGTGGGCGGCCGTGCTCGCGCCGACCCTCGCGTTCGCCGGCGTCGGCCTCCTCGGGTCGGTCGTGCTCGGCCGCTCGCCGATGGGCCTGCTGGTCCCGGCCGTGCTGGCGATCCTTCTCAACCTCCTCGAGATGCTCCCCCTGCCGGAGGCCGTGCGCCTCGCGCTGCCGAGCAACACCTTCCTCGCGTGGCGTGGCCTGTTCACCGACCCCGCGCAGACGGGACCGCTGCTGCTCAGCATCGCGGTCAGCCTGTCCTGGGCGGTCGTGGCGACGCTCCTCGCCTACGCCGTGTTCGTCCGGCGCGACTTCACCGACCTCGCGTACGACGGCGCAGGTCGCCGGGCGCTCACCGCCACGCTCCCGCTCGTCGGGCTGGTCGCACTGACGGCGGGCGTGATCGCTGTCGCCACGCCGGCCGCGGGCACCGGCGTCACGCAGGACAAGCTCGAGGCGAACCTCGCGACCTCGTTCGCGCACCTCTACCGGCTGCAGTCCGCCGAGCTCCACCGGCCGGACTACACCGAGGCGCAGCTCGGCGCGACCGCCGACTGCGACAAGGGCGGCTCCCTCGTCGAGGACGAGGGACCTGGCAACGACTGGCGGTGTGTCGTCAGCTGGCACGTCCCCAGCTCGAAGACCCAGGGCTCCGCCATCTACCAGCTCGACGTCACCGCCGACGGGCGGTACGTCGCGGACGGCGACGGACCCAAGGAGGTCAACGGGTACTTCGTCGTCCGGACCCAGACAGGTGATGCCCCCAATCCCCTGTGGCAGTTCGACGGCAACGTCGATCTGCTGAACCCATCATCGAAGGGATGAGAGATGCAGGTCACACGCGTACGACGCGTCAAGCCAGCACGATCACAGCACCTCCGGACGACCACCGCCCGCCGGGTCCGCCTCGCCGCGGCCGGCACGGCGGCGGTCGCCCTCGCGGGCACCACCGCAACCGCCTACGGGACCACGGTCTCGTTCGGTGACCACCAGGTCGGCACTGAGTACGCCGACGGTCTCCAGGTCTCCGACAACCAGGTGATCAAGCCGATCGGTGACCGCCTGGTCACCCAGACCGGCAAGTTCATGGGCTCCACCGTGAGCCCCGACGGTCGCTACCTGGCGGCCACCAGCACGGACAAGTCCGTCGTGCTGCAGGTCTTCGACCTGGCCACCTACAAGGAGATCTGGTCGGTCGGCTCGGCCGCGAGCGTCAACCAGAAGATCACCGACGGCACCGTCGGCCAGGAAGGCCCGACGTACTCGCCGGACGGGAAGTTCCTGTGGCTGCCCCAGTCCGGTGGCCTGACCCGGTTCCCGGTCCAGGCCGACGGCACGCTGGGCGCGGGGACCGTCGTCTCGATCCCCCAGGTCGGCGGGCACGCCGCACTGACGGCCCAGTCGGCGTACTCGCCCGACGGCACCACCCTGTACGTCGCGGTGAACGGCCAGAACCGGGTCGTCGCGCTCGACCCGACGACGGGCGCGATCCTTAACAGCTGGGACGTGGGCATCGCCCCGCGCGAGCTCACCTTCGTCGGCGACAAGCTCTACGTGAGCGACGAGGGCGGCCGCCGGGCGAAGCCGCGCGACACGACGATGACCTCGTACGGCTCGGACGTCGTCTCGGACACGGTCCGCGGGACCTCGACCACGGGTGCCCTGAGCGTCATCGACACGTCCCGGCCCACGACCAGGGTCGGATCGATCGACGTGGGGCTGCACCCGACCGCGATGTACGCGGCCGAGGGCGCCCTGTTCGTCGCGAACACCAACAGCTCCACGGTGTCCGTCGTCTCGACCCGGAAAGACAAGGTCGTCCAGACGATCGCGACGCAGCCGTGGTCCGGCTCCAGCACGGGCTACTCCCCCACAGGGATCACGCTGACGAAGGACGACCGCCTGCTCGTCACGCTCGGCCGCGCGAACGCGGTCGCCGTCTACCGGTACGCGGGCAACCCGCAGGAGCCGGTGAGCTACGTCGGCCTGCTGCCGACGGACTACTACCCGTCGAACGTCGCGACCGTCGGCTCGCAGGTCGTCGTGACGAACACGCGCGGCATCGACGCGCGGGGGCCGCTGCTGACCTTCAACACCGGCCAGGGCACGACGCCGGCCACCGGTCACGGCACGCACGGCACCACCGCGTCCCTCACGAAGTTCACGCTGCCGACGGACCTGCAGATCGCCAAGCAGACGTCGACCGTCTTCGCCCAGAACGGCTGGGGCAAGAACGACGTGCAGGAGGCGAAGGGCGCCTCGGGCCAGCACAAGAAGGCCGTCCCGGTCCCGGCCAAGGTCGGCGACCCGTCGACCATCAAGCACGTGTTCCTCCTGGTCAAGGAGAACCGTACGTACGACCAGGTCTACGGCGACATGCCGCAGGGCAACGGCGACGCGTCGCTGGCTCAGTTCGGGGCGAAGGTCACCCCGAACCAGCACGCCCTCGCCACGCAGTTCGGCCTGTACGACAACACGTACGACGTCGGCACGAACTCCGCCGAGGGCCACAACTGGCTCATGCAGGGTGACAACCCGGAGTACACGGAGTCGAGCGCCGGCGAGTACACGAGGTCGTACGACACCGAGGAGGACGTGCTCGGGCACCAGAGCTCCGGCTTCCTGTGGACCGCCGTGCAGCAGGCCGGCAAGACGGCGCGCGACTACGGCGAGTTCGAGTACACCGAGGGCAAGCCGGCGGGCGCGACGTGGCAGCAGTACTACTGCGCCGCGACCGACGTCGAGAACGGCGGCGACCCCGCCCAGCTCTTCGACTCGTCGATCGCGTGGAACAACGGCTCGGTGATCCCGTCGCTCGACGCGATCAGCGACCACCAGTCCCCGTCGTTCGACACCGCGGTCCCCGACCTCTACCGCTACCAGGTGTGGAAGCAGGACTTCGAGAAGAACGGTCCCGCGAACCTCAACATGATGTGGCTCTCGAGCGACCACACCGGCGGCACGGCCGACCCGGAGGCGCAGGTCGCCGACGGTGACCTCGCCGTCGGGAAGATCGTCGACACCATCTCGCACAGCAAGTACTGGAAGGACTCGCTCGTCGTCGTGGTCGAGGACGACAGCCAGGCGGGAGCCGACCACGTCGACGGCCACCGCGCGCCCGTCCAGGTCATCAGCCCCTGGGCCCAGCACGCCACGACGGTCAGCACGTACTACTCGCAGATCTCGATCGTCCGCACGATCGAGCAGATCCTCGGGGCCCAGCCGCTCAACCAGAAGGTCGCCGCGGCCACGCCGATGTTCGACGCCTTCACCTCGAAGGCGGACGACACGCCGTTCGACGCGGTGCCGAACCAGGTGCCGCTCACCGAGGGCGTCGCGACCCCGCCGTCGTGCGGCGCCGACACCCTGGGCCTGACGGGCACTGCGGCGTCGAAGCTCGCGGCGACGCAGGCGGAGAAGGTCGCGGTACCGGCGGCGGAGAAGGACGTCGCCGCGGCCTGGTCCGCGTGGAGCAAGCAGCAGTACTTCACCGGCAACGGGGCGAAGGCCGACTACGCGAACCCGGAGCTCATGAACCGGTACACGTGGTACCAGACCCACCAGTGGAAGACGCCCTACCCGGGCGACGCGACGATCTACACGCCCGAGCAGGTTCCGGGCGGGTACATCCCGAGCGCCGACCAGGACTGACGTAGTCCGCTAGCACCACCCCGGGGCATCATCGAGAGAGCGGCCCGCCGGATCCACCGGCGGGCCGCTCTTGGTCATCGAGGTCGGGCGTCCGGGGTCAGACGTGCGGCGACGGCGGAGGCGGCGGTTCGTTGCCCCGCATCTTCTGCTCGGCCGCGTCGTACAGCTCGCCGGCCTTGCGCTCGAGGGCGTCGTCGAGCTGGTCGTAGACGATCCATCCCAGCAGGACGATGAACGGCGGCACCAGCCAGCCCCACAGGAACCCCGACACGCTGACGCTGGAGAACACGACCGTGAGGATCCAGATGAGCAGCGCGACCACGTAGCTCACGCCGTAGGTGAGCAGCTTGCCCTTGAGCCACGTCGCCCGGGTGTCCCGCAGGCGCTCGCCCTCGCTGAGCAGCACGCGGTGGAAGAACGGCTTGAGGAACAGGGTCGCGGCCGTGAACACGAGCGACGCCCACAGCACCGACCACCCGCCGTGCACCGCCGGCACCAGCCAGAAGATCACGAGCAGCACCAGCACGTTGAACACGAACGCGGTGCCGACCCGCACGAACCAGCGCCTCATGGTCGTCCGAGCCGCGCCAGCGCCTCCATGTAGCCCTCGAGGTCGCGGCGCTCTCCGGGCGGGTTCACGACGGTCCAGCGCACGACGCCGTCGGCGTCCAGGAGGAAGCTGCCCCGCACGGCGAGGCCCCGCGCGTCGTCGAACACGCCGTAGCGCGAGGCGACCTCGCCGTGCGGCCAGAAGTCCGACAGCAGCTCGAAGCCGTAGCCCTCCTGCTCCCGGAACGCTCGGAGCGTGAACATCGGGTCGCACGAGATGCCGAGGAGCGTCACGCCGGCCGTGTCGAACTGCGCGATGTTGTCGCGCAGCTCGCACAGCTCACCGGTGCAGGTGCCCGAGAACGCGAACGGGTAGAACACCAGCAGCACGGGCTTCCCGCGCAGGTCGGCCAGGTGCACCGGCGTGCCCTGCGTGTCGGACAGCGTGAAGTCGGGGGCCGGGTCGCCGACCCGGACGATCTCGTCGTACGTCATGGCACCATCCTGCCGCGCGAGCGACGCGGACGGCGTCAGCGTCCGCGGCCGCGGTGCGACAGCTGGGTCGCCGACCAGTCGGGCGCGACGGCGAGCGTCGACATCGCGTGCAGGCCGGCCGTCGTCGCGGCCTCCTGGATCTCCGAGTGGCTCGCGTGCCCGTCCCGGCCGGGCTTCGGCGTGAGCAGCCAGATCACCCCGCCGTCGTCGAGCACCGTCTGGACGTCGACGAGGAGGTCGGTGAGGTCACCGTCCCCGTCCCGCCACCAGGCCACCACGCCGTCCGTGACGTCGTCGTAGTCCTCGTCCACGAGGTCGGTGCCGGTGATCTCCTCGATGCCGAGGCGCAGGGCCTCGTCCGAGTCGTCCCCCCAGCCGAACTCCTGCACGACCTGCCCGGGCTGGAAGCCCAGGCGCTCCGCGGACACCGGGTCCGAAGACGCAACCACTCGCGACGATCCTTCCTGTCCATGCTCTCCGACGTGACGCTGCACACGTTCTCGGGCCCTTGCCCGGCCGCTGCGCGTCCCGCCGCTTCCGTCGTACCACGTCGGTCCGATGACCGCCGCTGGGCACAACGTAGCCCAGGACGTGCGCCTCCACCACGCATCCGGGCCCCGCGGCACCCCCGTTCACCCGTCCCGACGACGTCGCCGGGGCGCCGTCCGGCGACGTCGGGCCGGGTGCCCGCCAGCCGGACCGGTTCGACTCAGGTGGTCGCGGAGCGACAGAATGAGGGGAAACTGCACCCGCTGCCCACATGATCGCCACGACCTGGCGGACGTGCGCGTGGCGTCGTGCCCGTGACAGCCCATCCGCACGAGCACCCGGGGTCACCCAGATCCCCGCCGCGCTCACGAACCGATGTGAGGTTTTCAGTGGCTTCCGACGAGACGCGCCCGCTGATCAACGGCCTGCTCAGCCAGGTGCCCGACATCGACCCCGCCGAGACGGACGAGTGGGTCGAGGCGCTGGACGGCCTGATCGACGACCGGGGCGGTCCCCGTGCGCGCTACATCATGCTCAATCTCCTCAAGCGGGCCCGGGAGCGCAACGTCGCCATCCCGTCCACGCTGACGACGCCGTACGTCAACTCGATCGGCGTCCACGAGGAGCCGTACTTCCCGGGCGACGAGGCCGTCGAGCGCCGCTACCGCGGCTGGGTTCGCTGGAACGCCGCCGTCATGGTGACCCGCGCGCAGCGTGCCGGCCTGGGCGTCGGCGGGCACATCTCGTCGTACGCGTCGGTCGCGACCCTGTACGAGGTGGGCCTCAACCACTTCTTCCGCGGCAAGGACCACCCGGGCGGCGGCGACCAGGTCTACTTCCAGGGCCATGCCTCCCCCGGCGTCTACGCCCGCGCGTTCCTCGAGGGCCGGCTCTCGGCCGAGCAGCTCGACGGCTTCCGCCAGGAGCACTCGCACCCGGGCGGCGGCCTGCCGTCGTACCCGCACCCCCGGCTGATGCCCGACTTCTGGGAGTTCCCGACGGTCTCGATGGGCCTCGGCCCGTCGTCGGCGATCTACCAGGCGTGGGTCAACAAGTACCTCGACCTGCGCGGCATCAAGGACACGAGCCAGCAGCACGTCTGGGCGTTCCTCGGCGACGGCGAGATGGACGAGCCCGAGTCGCGCGGCATGCTCCAGCTCGCGGCGCAGCAGCAGCTCGACAACCTGACTTTCGTCGTGAACGCGAACCTGCAGCGTCTCGACGGGCCGGTCCGCGGCAACGGCAAGATCATCCAGGAGCTCGAGGCGTTCTTCCGCGGTGCCGGCTGGAACGTCGTCAAGGTGATCTGGGGCCGCGAGTGGGACGCCCTGCTCAACGCCGACAAGGACCGCGCGCTCGTCCACCTCATGAACGAGACGCCCGACGGCGACTACCAGACCTACCGCGCCGAGTCCGGCGCGTTCATCCGTGAGCATTTCTTCGGTCGCGACCCGCGCACCAAGGCGCTCGTCCAGAACATGACGGACGACGAGATCTGGGCCATGAAGCGCGGCGGCCACGACTACCGCAAGCTCTACGCGGCGTACGCGTCCGCCGTCGAGCACACGGGGCAGCCGACCGTGATCCTCGCGCACACGGTGAAGGGCTACCAGCTCGGCCCGAAGTTCGCGGGCCGCAACGCGACGCACCAGATGAAGAAGGTCGGGCTCGAGGACCTCAAGGCGCTGCGCGACTCGCTGCACATCCCGATCACGGACGCAGAGCTCGAGGCCAACCCCTACGAGCCGCCGTACTACCACCCCGGGATGGACTCGCCGGAGATCAAGTACATGCTCGACCGCCGCAGCAAGCTCGGCGGGTTCGTGCCGGAGCGTCGCGGCACGAGCCAGGAGCTCACGCTCCCGGACGACAAGGTGTACGAGGGTCTCAAGCGTGGCTCGGGCCACCAGGAGGTCGCCTCCACGATGGCGTTCGTGCGCCTGCTGAAGGACCTCATCAAGGACAAGGAGATCGGCAAGCGGATCGTGCCGATCATCCCGGACGAGGCGCGCACGTTCGGCCTGGACGCGATCTTCCCGACCGCGAAGATCTTCAACACCCAGGGCCAGCACTACCTCGCGGTCGACCGCGACCTCATGCTGAGCTACAAGGAGTCCGAGCAGGGCCAGGTGCTCCACACGGGCATCAACGAGGCCGGGTCGGCGTCCGCGTTCCAGGCCGCGGGCACGTCCTACGCGACCCACGGCGAGACGCTCATCCCCGTCTACATCTTCTACTCGATGTTCGGGTTCCAGCGGACCGGCGACCAGTTCTGGGCCGCGGGCGACCAGCTCACGCGCGGGTTCATCGTCGGCGCGACCGCGGGCCGCACCACGCTCACGGGCGAGGGCCTGCAGCACGCCGACGGCCACTCGCCGATCCTCGCCGCGACCAACCGCGCGATGGTCAGCTACGACCCGGCGTACGGCTACGAGATCCGCCACGTCGTGCGCGACGGCATCCAGCGCATGTACGGCGACGGCTCCGACGGCCGCGACCAGAACGTCATGTACTACCTCACGGTGTACAACGAGCCGATGGTCCAGCCGGCCGAGCCGGAGGACGTCGACGTCGAGGGCATCCTGCGCGGCATCCACCGCGTCGCCCCCGCCACCGACGTGCCCGACGGTGCCGTGCGGGCCCAGCTGCTCGCGTCCGGCGTGGGCGTGCCGTGGGCGCTCGAGGCGCAGGAGCTCCTGCGCGAGGACTGGGGCGTCCACGCGGACGTCTGGTCCGTGACCAGCTGGACGGAGCTGCGCCGCGACGCGCTCGACGCCGACCAGCAGGCCTTCCTCGACCCGAGCAGGGAGCGCCGCGTGCCGTACGTGACGCAGAAGCTCCAGGGTGCGCCCGGCCCGTTCGTCGCGACGAGCGACTACGACCACATGATCCCCGACCAGATCCGCGCGTGGGTCCCGGGAGACTACGCGGTCCTGGGCGCCGACGGCTTCGGGTTCTCCGACACCCGCGCCGCCGCCCGCCGGTACTTCAAGATCGACGGTCCGTCCGTCGTCGTCCGGACGCTGTCCGAGCTCGCGCGCCGCGGCGAGGTCGACGCCGGCCTGGTCGCCAAGGCGATCGAGAAGTACCAGCTGCACGACGTCACCGCCGGCACGTCCGGCAACGCGGGCGGGGAGAGCTGACCCCACCTCCCCTCCCCTGCCGAACACGGGCTGCGCGCCCGTCCGCTCACGCGGACGGGTGCGCAGCCCGTCGTCGTAGGGCCGCGAACCCGTTCTCGCGAGCGGGGCCGCATAGGCTCGCGGGGACACCCGACCGGAAGAGGTGGCACGTGCCCGAGCCCTCGATCCCCGAGCTCGCCGAGCGCCTGGTCGCGTCGTGCGGCGACGTCGTCGGAGAAGTGCACGCGTTCGGTCACGGCCGATGGGCGCTCGTGCGGATCCCGTCGCAGCCGGACCCGGTGAAGGTCACCGTCGACCTCGAGGGCCTCGAGCGGTACCTGCTCCGCGGGATCGCCGACGGCGCCGGTGAGGTGTGGGGCGGCGACGTCGACGACAGGACAGCCGCGTGGCGGCTCGCCTCGGTGAACCTCTGGGAGGAGCACGCCTCCGCGAACGCACGCGTGCACGAGATCTGGCTCGGCCGGTCGGGCGAGACGGGGCGGCGCGCCGACAAGCGGGTCGACCCGCTCGCCGGCTTCCCGCGCGGGGACGGCCACTGGTCGGTCGTGACCCGAGGCCCGGCATAGCCGCGAAGCGGGCCGAGCCGGTCGAGCACGGGATCTGCGCCCCACGACGACGGGGTCCGGGTCCCGCCGCGCCCGCGGGCGGGCCCGGGCCCCCGGTTCGGCACCAGGGGTGGTGGACCGGTGGCCGAGCGGGCGGTGGTCAGCCCTGGTTCGAGAACGCCGCGTCGAACGACGCGGTCGGCTGCGGCCAGAGCAGCGACCGCACGAACCCGACGGCCTGCGCCGCGCCGTGGAGCCGGTCCATCCCGGCGTCCTCCCACTCGACGGAGATGGGCCCGGCGTAGCCGATGGACTCGAGCGCCCGGAACGCGTCCTCCCACGGCACGTCGCCGTGGCCGGTGGACACGAAGTCCCAGCCGCGGCGCGGGTCGCCCCAGGGCAGGTGCGACCCGAGGACGCCGGCGCGGCCGTTCGACGGCCGCAGCCGAGTGTCCTTGCAGTCCACGTGGTAGATCCGGTCCGCGAACTCCACGATGAAGCCGACGGGGTCGATCTGCTGCCACATCATGTGCGAGGGGTCCCAGTTGAAGCCGAAGGCCTCGCGGTGGTCGATCGCCTCGAGCGTGCGCACGCTCGACCAGTAGTCGTAGGCGATCTCCGACGGGTGCACCTCGTGCGCGAACCGCACGCCCTCGCCGTCGAACACGTCGAGGATCGGGTTCCACCGCGTCGCGAAGTCCTCGTACCCGGCGTCGATCACGGACGCGGGCACGGGCGGGAACTGGGCGACGTACGGCCAGATCTTCGACCCCGTGAACCCGACGACGACGTCCACGCCGAGCTTGCGGGCCACACGCGCCGACCGCTTCATGTCCTCGGCGGCGCGCTGCCGCACACCCTCGGGGTCGCCGTCGCCCCACGTGGACGGCCGGACGATCGCCTGGTGGCGGAAGTCGATCGGGTCGTCGCACACGGCCTGGCCGGTGAGGTGGTTGGAGATCGCGAAGACCTGCAGCCCGTACCGGTCGAGGACCTCGCGGCGCGAGGCCACGTAGGCGTCGTCGACGTCGGCGCGCTCGAGGTCCAGGTGGTCGCCCGACGCCGCGATCTCCAGGCCGTCGTAGCCCCACTCCGAGGCGAGCCGCGCGACCTCCACGAACGGCAGGTCGGCCCACTGGCCGGTGAACAGGGTGACGGGGTGGCTCATGCTGCTTCTCCTGAGGTCTCGGTGGGGACGTCGACCCACGTGCCACCGTCGGCGGCGTCCATGACGGCCTCCGTGACGCGCGAGGCGCGCAGGCCGTCGTCGAAGCGCGGCAGGCCCTCGGGGTCGCCGCCGCGCACGGACGCGTAGGTGTCGGCGACGAAGCCGGCGAACGCGTCCTGGTAGCCCTGCGCGTGCCCGGCCGGCACGGTGACGAGCCGCGCGGCGTCGGGCGCGAGCTGGTCGGCGTCCCGCGGGACGATCGTGGTCCCGGCCCGCCGCCCCACCCACAGGGTCTCGGGCTGCTCCTGGTCGAACGCGAGCGACTCGGCCGTCCCCGCGACCTCGAGGTGCAGCCGGTTCTTGCGGCCGGGCGCGACCTGGGACACGAGCAGCGTCCCGACGGCGCCGCCGTCGGTCTCGAGGGTCACCGCCACGGCGTCCTCCGTGACGACGGCGCCGTGCCGCGCCCGCTCGGACAGGAAGGTCCGCTTGGTCGCGGCGACGCGGCGCACGCGGTCCCCGGTCACGAACTCGAGCAGGTCGACGAGGTGCGAGCCGATGTCGGCGAAGGCCCGCGAGCGTCCCCCGGTCGCGGGGTCGACGCGCCAGTCGTCGTCGGCGGAGGTGAGGAGCCAGTCCTGGAGGTAGGACCCGTGCCACGTGAGCACGGTCCCGGCCTCGCCCGCACGCACGCGTGCCCGGGCCTCGCGCACCATCGGGTGGTACCGGTACACGAACGGCACCGTCGCGGTGCGGCCGGCGGCCGCACCTCCGGGCGCGACGAGCGCGGCCAGCCGGGCGGCGTCGTCGGGCGTGGTGGCGAGCGGCTTCTCGCAGACGACGTGCTTGCCGGCCGCGAGGGCCGCCTCCGCCTGGCCGGCGTGCAGCGTGTTCGGGGTGGTGACGTGCACGACGTCGACCGCGTCGTCCGCGAGGAGCTCGTCGAGCGACGCGTAGGACCGCTCGAACCCCAGGCGGGCCGCGGCGTCCGCGGCCCGCTCCGGGGTCGACGAGGCGATGCCGACGAGCCGGGCCCGGGCCGCGCGCGCCGCCCGGGAGTGCACGGTCGCCATGAAGCCGCCGCCGACGACGGCGACCCCCAGCTGCTCGTCCACGCTCGGCACCGGGGCCTGGACGGGTTCGAGCGGGCTCATGCCTCGAGCGTCCGGGCCGTCGGGTCCCAGTCCTCGGGCAGCGCCGGCGCGAGGTCTACGGTGCTGGCCACCTCGACGACGGTCCCGGAGGACGCCGCCTCGATCGTCGAGACCATGACGTCGAGGACGTGGAACGCCTGCTCGCCGCTCGCCCGCTCCGGCACGCCTGCGCGCACCGCCCGTGCGAGCTCGACGACGCCGATCCCGCGCGTGCGCGTGACGCCGTGGGCAGCGATCGCCCGGGTCCCTGTCTCGCTGCTGCTGCCGCCGTCGTGCACGACGAGCTCGCCGTCGAACGTGTTCGGGTCCGGCACGACGAGCGTCCCGGCAGAGCCGGCGACCTCGAAGCTCGTGCGCCCCAGCTTGCTGTCGAAGCTGAAGATCGACTGCGCGCTGCGCCCGCTCTCGAACTGGAGCAGCGCGCCGACGTGCGTCGGGACGGTGACGTCGAACTGCTCGCCGGCGCGCGGGCCGGAGCCGATCGTGCGGCGCTCCGACGCCTTCGACGCCTGCGCGCTGACGCTCGCGACGGGACCGAAGAGCTGCACGAGCGCGGTCAGGTAGTACGGGCCGATGTCGAACAGCGGGCCCGCGCCCTCCTGGAAGAGGAAGTCGGGGTTCGGGTGCCACGACTCCGGACCGGGGCTCTGCATGAGCGTGAGCGCGGTGAGCGGCTCACCGACCTCCCCGGACTCGAGGAGGCGGCGGGCCGACTGGATCCCGGCCCCCAGGAAGGTGTCGGGTGCGGTCGCGACCCGCAGGCCGGCGTCGTGCGCGGCGTCGAGGAGCCGGCGTCCGCTGGACCGGTCGAGCGCGAACGGCTTCTCGCTCCACACGTGCTTGCCCGCCGCGAGCGCCTGGAGCGCGACGTCGACGTGCACCGCGGGGATCGTGAGGTTCACGACGATCTCGACGCTGTCGTCGGCCAGGAGCTCGTCCACCGTGCCCGACGCCGGGACGCCGTGCTTCTCGGCCTGCGCGCGGGCGCGCTCGGTGTCGAGGTCGGCGACGAACCGCACGTCGAGGTCGGGGAACTCGGTGAGGTTGCCGAGGTACTCGTTGCTGATGACGCCGGCGCCGATGACGCCGACGCCCACGCGTCCCGTGCCGCTCATGCCAGACCCTCCGCCACGAGGTAGGCGATCGAGTCGGCGACGGCCTGGAACCGGTCGCCGCGGGAGTCGTCGAGCTCGACGACGCGCAGCGCGTCGGGCCGGGCGGCCACGATGTCGCGCACCGGCAGGGTGCCCCGCCCGACGGCGACCTGGTCGAGCGGCTCGGGCGTGCCCGGGCCGTCCTTGACGTGGAGCGCGACGACGCGGTCGCCGAGGCGCTCGAGCAGCGCGACGGGGTCGGCACCGCCCACCGCGACCCAGTACGTGTCCACCTCGAGCGCGACGGCGTCGGGCAGCTGGGACGCGAGGAGCTCGAGCGCCGTCCGGCCCTCGAGCACGCTCGCGACCTCGTGCGCGTGGTTGTGGTAACCGACCCGCAGCCCGTACTCGGCCGCGACCTCGGACGCGGACGCGAGCTGGTCCGCGGTGCGCCGCACCTCGCCGGCGTCCTGCCACCGCTCGGGCGGGGTGAACGGGTCGATGATCGTCCGGACGCCGAGCTCGCGGGCGCGGTCGAACGCCGGACGCGGGTCGCCGCCCAGGAAGTTCTGGTGCGCGGTCGGCGCGGCGAGGCCCGCGGCGGCGAGGCCGTCCGCGAGGCCGTCGAACGTCAGGATGCCGAACGGCTCGACCTGCTCGAACCCGAGCCCGGCGAGCCGCGCGAGCGTCCCCGGGAGGTCGGCGGCGAGCGCCTCGCGCACCGTGTAGAGCTGGACGGAGAGCAGCGGGTGGCGCTGCTCGGCCGGTTCTGTCTGCTGTGCCTGCTGGTTCACGGAAGGCTTCATCCTCTTCGTCGAGTGGTGGTCGCGGACGGACCGAAGGTCGTGCGGCCATTCCAGCACCACTTCTGCCCGTCGTCAATCAAAAGTTCCTACGAACGTGTCAGAACCTGCGGACCGTGGTTGAATGTGCCGCGTGACAGGGCAGGACGGCGACAGCGCGGGCCCGCTCGTGGCGCCCGAGGCGAGGGCGCTCCTCGGCGTCCTGCGCGCCGCGGGCCCCCTCACCCGGGCCCAGCTCGCCGAGCGCACGGGGCTCGCCCGCACGACGCTCACCGTCCGGCTCGAGACGCTGCTCCACGCCGGCCTCGTCGTGCCCGCCGGCGGCGCCGCCTCGCGCGGCGGCCGGCCGCCCGGGCTGCTCGCGTTCCGTGCCGACGCCCGCCTGCTCCTCGGCATCGACCTCGGCGCGACGCACGCCGTCGTCGGGCTCACCGACCTGACCGGGACGGTGGTGGCCACCCGCGCCGAGCGCCTCGCGGTCGCCGACGGCCCCCGGACCGTGCTCGGTCGGGTCAGCGCCCTCGCGCGGACGCTCGTCGAGGGCGGCTCGGGGCGCCCCTGGGCGGACGTCGTCGGCATCGGCGTGGGCCTGCCCGGCCCGGTCGAGCACTCCACGGGCCGCCCCGTCCGGCCGCCCATCATGCCCGGCTGGGACGGCTTCGACGTCCCGGCGCTGCTGCGCGACGAGCTGGGCGTCCCCCTCGTCCTCGTCGACAACGACGTCAACCTGCTCGCGCTCGGCGAGCACACGAGCGCCTGGTCGGCGACCGACGACCTGCTCTTCGTCAAGGTGGCCACCGGGATCGGCGCGGGGATCGTCGCGGGCGGGCGCCTCCAGCGGGGCGCCCAGGGGTCCGCCGGCGACCTGGGCCACGTCCGCGTCCCGTTCACGCGCGACGCGCCGCCCCACGGCGACGCCGACGCGGACCTCGAGGCGCTCGCGAGCGGCCCGGCCGTCGCTGCGGCGCTGCGCGACCAGGGCGTGCCCGCGCGCGACGCCGACGACGTGGTCGACCTCGCGCAGCGCGGGCTCCCCGAGGCGGTCCGCGCCGTCCGGCAGGCCGGCCGCGACCTGGGAGCCGTGCTCGCGACCGTGGTGAACCTGCTCAACCCGGGGGTCATCGTCGTCGGCGGGACGCTCGCGGGCGCGGGCGAGCACCTGCTCGCCGGCGTGCGGGAGACGGTCTACGGGCGCTCGACGGCGCTCGCCACGCGCGACCTCACGATCGTTCCCGCCACCTCGGGCGAGGCCGGCGGCGTCCTGGGTGCCGCGGTCATGGTGAGCCAGCACGTCCTCGACGGGCCGGCCGAGGCCTGACGCCCGTCAGGCGCCGGCCATGCGCTGGCGCGACTGCTCGATCCGGCTGTCGAGCTCGGCCGAGAACGCGCGGACGTCCGCCTTGTGCGGGGTCGACGCGACGAGCGCGTCCAGCTGGAGGCGCGCCTCGAGCGGGCGCTCCGCGTCGAGGGCGGCGAGGACGACCTGACGCCCCGCCTCGGCCACGTGCTCGCGCGGCCGCCAGTGCCCGACGCCGAGCCCGAGCGCATCGACGGGCATCCCCGCCTCGCGCAGCAGCTCGAGCCCGCTCGCGAGCGCCTGCCCCGACGGGTCACGCTCGGCCGCCGTGGCGAGGCGTCGCAACGTGCCCTCGTGGTCGTCCCCGATGGACAGCCGGGCCAGCTCGAGGAGCGGGTACCAGGCCTTGGGGTTGCCGGCGAGCTCCTCCGCGAGGGCCCACTCGGCGAGGTCGGCCTCCCGGCGACGCGTCGGCGCGTCGGACTCCGCCGCCAGCGGGTCCTCGTCGGTGTGGGCCTGCGCGGCGTGCCGCCGCACGATCTCGGCGAGCGCCTGGAACGCGCGCTCGTCGTTGGGGTTCTCCGACAGCACCGCCCGCAGGGCGTCCTCGTGCACCGTGTCCCCGCGCCGGCGCGACGACGTGGGGCGTCGCGTGCCGACGGTCGAGGCAGAGCCGGGCCGCCGCAGGAGCTGACGCAGACGGGGCATGAGGGCCATACCTTCGACCTTAACCTCTTGAACGGTCCATGACCCAGGCTCGGCTCGAACCAGGGAACGGGAGGCCGGGGTGAGTCCGCAGCCCTCCCGCCCCCGTTTGTGGACCGTCCACAATCGCATCCGTATGCTCTACCCGTGCCGACGACCGGGAACCCCGACAACCTCCAGCGCGTCAAGGACGCCAGCGGCCTCCTCACGAGCGCGACGCTGCGGCGCATGGAGTCGGAGCTCGAGTGGTACCGCGGCCTCTCCGCGCAGGAACGCTCCTGGGTCGGCCTGCTGGCCCAGTCCGCCATCACCGCGTTCACGCAGTGGTTCGCGGCGCCCGACCGCCCGCCGCACGGCGCGAACGAGATCTTCGCGGGCGCGCCCCCCGAGCTCGCCCGCTCGATCTCCCTGCAGCACACGCTCCAGCTCGTGCGGATCGGCGTCGAGGTCGTCGAGCAGTACTCCGACCAGCTCGCGATCCCGGGCACCGAGCGGGACCTGCGCGAGGCCGTGCTGCGCTACTCGCGCGAGGTCGCGTTCTCCGCCGCGGAGGTCTACGCCCGGGCCGCCGAGGTCCGCGGCGCCTGGGACGCCCGGCTCGAGGCCCTCGTCGTGGACGCCCTGCTCCGCGGCGAGGGCGACGGCGGCGACCGGTCGCTGCGCTCGCGGCTGTCCGCGCTCGGGTGGAACGGCCAGGGCGCCGTCCTCGTGATGGTGGGCCCGGCCGTCGTGCCCCTCGACGAGGTGAGGACCGCCGAGCTGCGCCGGGTCGCACGCCGCGCGGCCGGCGACGCGCTCGTCGGCATCCACGGCGACCGGCTCGTCGTCGTGCTCGGCGGCCGCGAGGGCGACGGCGAGGGGCTCGTCGCCGCGGCGACCGCGCTCCTGTCGCGCTTCGGCGACGGGCAGGTGGTGATCGGACCCGTCGTCGACGGGGTAGACGACGCCGGCCGGTCCGCGCAGGCCGCGCTCGCCGGCCTCGCCGCGGCGCCCGCGTGGCCCCAGGCCCCACGCCCCGTGCTCGCCGACGACCTCCTGCCCGAACGGGTCCTGACCGGCGACGCGAGCGCCCGACGCACGCTCGTCGCCCAGGCCTACCGCCCGCTCCAGGAGGCCGGCGGCTCGGTGCTCGAGACCCTGTCGGCCTACCTCGGCACCGGGCGGTCCCTCGAGGCCGCAGCCCGCACGCTCTACGTCCACCCGAACACCGTGCGCTACCGGCTGCGCAAGGTCTCCGAGATCACGGGGTGGGACCCGCTCGACGCGCGCGAGTCGTTCGTCCTCCAGGTCGCGCTCGCGCTCGGCCAGGTCGAAGCGCCCCGCCGCGGGCACTGACCGGCGCCGACCCGGCACCTCCCACTTGTAGGTTTGGCACAAGAGCCCTTCTCAAGGTTCGTGCGCGTCGCGACGGCGCTCACGCCCCCTGGAGGGGCACAGTGGTGAGGTGCTCGCCGTCGTCTGCCCTGGACAGGGCTCCCAGACCCCCGGAATGCTCGCCCCCTGGCTCGAGCTGCCCGGACTCAACGAACTCCTCGGCTCGTGGTCCGAGCTCGCGGGCGTCGACCTCGTCGCCCACGGCACGACCTCCGACGCCGACACGATCCGCGACACCGCGGTCGCCCAGCCGCTCATCGTCGGGGCGTCCCTGCTCTCCGCGCACGCGATCCTCGGCGACGCCCCGGCGGCCGACGTCACCGCGGGCCACTCCGTCGGCGAGTTCGCCGCCGCCGCGCTCGCCGGCGTCCTCAGCCCCGAGCAGGCGATCCGCCTCGTCGGCGTGCGTGGCGCCGCGATGGCCCGCGCCGCCGCGTCCGAGCCGACCGGCATGAGCGCGGTCCTCGGCGGCCAGGCCGACGACGTGACCGCGCGCCTGGACGAGCTCGGCCTCGTCGGCGCGAACGTCAACGGTGGCGGCCAGGTCGTCGCCGCCGGCTCGCTCGACGCCCTCGCAGCCCTCGCAGCCGAGCCGCCCGCCCGGGCCCGCGTCATCCCCCTCCAGGTCGCCGGCGCGTTCCACACCGAGACCATGCGCCCCGCCGTCGCCGAGCTGCAGGCCGCCGTCGACGCGCTCCCCGAGGCGGCCGGCGACGGCGCGCCCCGCGTCGCGCTCCTCTCCAACGCCGACGGCGCCGTCGTCTCCGGCCGCGACGACGCGCTCGCGCGCCTCGTCCGCCAGGTCGCGAATCCCGTGCGCTGGGACCTGTGCCAGGCCACGCTGGCCGAACGGGGCGTCACCGGGCTCCTCGAGCTCGCGCCCGGCGGTGTCCTCACCGGCCTGGCACGGCGTACCCTGCCGGGGGTGGAGGCGTTCGCGGTGAAGTCCGCCGACGACGTCGACGCCGCCCGTGAGTTCGTCGCCCGCCACGCCGGCGCCGGCACGAGCCGCGGAGCCTGACCGCCCCGGCGCCAGGCAGCACCGCCACCCCAGGCAGCACCGGTCACCCCACCCGCGGACACGCCGGAGCCGCCGGCCCGCACGCCGGGTCGCACCGACCGCACAACACAAGGAGAAGCACACGATGGCCTACACCGAAGAGGAAGTCCTCGCCGGCCTCGCCGAGATCGTCGCCGAGGAGTCCGGTCAGCCGGCCTCCGCCGTCGTCCCGAGCGCGTCGTTCACCGACGACCTCGACATCGACTCCCTGTCGATGATGACGATCATCACGCACGCCGAGGACAAGTTCGACGTCCGCATCCCCGACGAGGACGTCAAGAACCTGTCCACCGTCGGTGACGCCGTCAGCTACATCGCGAAGGCCCAGGCCTGACGCGAGCCAGCACGGGGCCCATCCGCCCCACCCCGTGGGGGGGGGGGGGGGGGGGCGCGGCGCCCCCCCCCCCCCCCCCCCCCCCCCCGGGGGGGGGGGGGGCCCCCCCCCCCCCCCCCCGCGCCGCGTCCCGGACCGTGACACCTAGGAGACCCGATGACCCCCCGAACCGACGTCGTCGTCACCGGCCTCGGCGCCTTCACCTCGCTCGGCGCTGACGCGCCCAGCACCTGGCAGGCCGCCCTCGCCGGCACCTCCGGTGCCCGCACCCTCGACAACGACTGGGCCGAGACGTACGGCATCCCCGTGAACTTCGCGGCCACGGTCATCGGCGACGTCGAGGAGCGGCTCACCCGGCCCGAGACCAAGCGCATGGACCCGTCCGCCCAGTACGCGCTCGCGTCCGCCCGCGAGGCGTGGGCCGACGCCGGCAGCCCCGAGGTCGACCCTGTGCGGCTCGGCTCCGTCGTCTCGTCCGGCATCGGCGGGATCATCACCACGCTCAACGCCTGGGACACGCTGCGCGAGCGCGGCGCCCGACGCATGCTGCCCACGACGGTCCCCATGCTCATGCCGAACTCCCCCACCGCCTACATCTCGATCGACTTCAACGCCCAGGCCGGCGCCCACGCGCTCGTCTCCGCGTGCGCGTCCGGGGCCGAGGCCATCGGGTACGGCGTCGACATGATCCGGAGCGGCCGCGCCGACGTCGTGATCGCCGGCGGCACCGAGGCCGTCATCCACCCGATGCCGCTGGCGTCGTTCGCCGCGTCGCGCACCCTCTCGCTGCGCAACGACGACCCCCAGCGCGCCTCCCGGCCCTACGACGTGGACCGTGACGGCTTCGTCATCGGCGAGGGTGCTGCGATCGTCGTCCTCGAGTCCGCCGAGCACGCCGCCGCCCGCGGCGCCCGCGTCTACGCGAAGATCGCCGGTGTGGGCCTGTCAGCCGACGCCTACCACATCACCTCGCCCGACCCCGACGGCCAGGGTCAGATCCGCGCCATGGGCGACGCGCTCGAAGACGCCGGCGTCACCGCCCGCGACGTCGTGCACGTCAACGCCCACGCGACGTCCACCAAGGTCGGCGACATGATCGAGGCGCGCGCCATCCGGCACCTGTTCGCCGCCGAGGCCGACCACATCGCGCTCTCCGCGACCAAGTCCATGACCGGGCACCTGCTCGGCGGTGCGGGGGCCCTCGAGACCCTCTTCACCGTCCGGGCCGTCTCCGACCGCAAGGCGCCGCCCACCATCAACGTCGACAACCCGGATCCCGAGCTCGACGTGCCGCTCGTGCGCGACACCCCGGCCAACCTTCCCGCCGGCGACATCGCCGCCGTGAACAACTCGTTCGGCTTCGGTGGCCACAACGTAGCGCTGGTCGTGACGAACGTCTGAGGCGCTTCGTGCGAAGGCCCGCGTGGTCGCCTCCGGGTGACCACGCGGGCCTTTGTCGCGCCGTCTTCCATCCGGCCGCTCGTCCCTCGCGGCCTCCCGCCAGTCCCGCCACGACGGCGCGACAAAGCCCCACCCGGTCACCCTGGCGCATCGACGCCCGCAGTCGCGCGGTCTCCCCTCGCAGCGATTCGTCCTCCTGCTACCCCGGGAGACGGCGGGTCATCTGGGAACGCGGGTCCACGGGCGTGGAGCCGACGCCGACCCGGAGAACTGGCGCTCACGGAACCCCGCGGGTCTCTCGAAGCGCTCCCCGAGCGGGGACGGCCGGAGACACGGACGCGGGCGCGCCGGAAGCAGCGGACGGCGCCGCGCGGACCCGAGCCCTGCCCGGGGAGAGCCACGATGGTGCAGGAGGGCGGCCGGGCGGGGTTGTTGCGCGCGGTCGTGGTGGGTCTGGCGGGAGCCGAAGCGAGGAACGAGCGAGGCGGATGGAAGACCGCGCGCAACAACCCCGCGACGCCGCCCGGACGCAACCCCGAAGCACCGACCCCCGGAAGAGCTCAGCCCACGCGGTGCAACCACCGCACGGGAGCGCCCGCCCCCGCGTACCGGAACGGCTCCAGCTCGTCGTCCCAGGCCTGGCCCAGCGCCAGGTCGAGGGCCTCGCGGAGCGCGTGGTGGTCGAGGCCGGCGACGAGGGCCGAGCGGACCCGGTCCTCGGGCACCACGACGTTGCCGTGCACGTCGGTCACGGCGTGGAAGATCCCGAGGGACGGCGTGTGGGACCACCGGGCCCCGTCGGCGCCGGCGCTGGGCTCCTCCGTGACCTCGTAGCGCAGCCCCGCCCAGCCGCGGAACGCGGACGCCAGGCGCGCCCCCGTGCCCTGGGGTCCCTGCCACGAGTGCTCGGCGCGCAGCAGCCCGGGGCCGGCGGGCTGCTCGATCCAGTCGAGCGCCACCCGTCCGCCCAGGACATCGCTGGCGGCCCACTCCAGGTGGGGGCACAGCGCACGGGGCGCTGAGTGCACGAAAAGGACACCGCGGGTGTTGGCACCTGCCATGTCGTCCTCCCAGGGTCGAGGTTCGCCTTCCCCAACGGCCTCGCCTGGACTGCGTCACGGCAACGGGTGTGTGGCCCGTGCACGGCGTTCTGCGCCCATTCTGCCCGACGACGCGTACACGCGCGAGCAGGAAACGCAAGGATCAGAGCTGCTCGCGCAGCGCGCGCATCGCCTTCTTGCGCACGGCGCGGTCGAGGCGGTCGAGGTAGAGCATGCCGTCGAGGTGGTCGGTCTCGTGCTGCAGGCAGCGGCCCATGAGCTCGGTGCCCTCGACGACGACCTTCTTCCCGTCGAGGTCGACGCCCTCGACGCGCGCGTACCAGGCGCGCCGCGTGGGGAACCAGAGCCCCGGGACGGACAGGCAGCCCTCGTCGCCGTCCTGGTACTCGTCCTCGGACAGCTCGACGATGCGCGGGTTGAGGACGTAGCCGACCTCGTCGTCGATGTTCCACGAGAAGGCCCGGAGGCTCACGCCGATCTGGTTGGCCGCGAGCCCGGCGCGGCCTTCGTCGTCGACCGTCTCGAGGAGGTCCTCCACGAGCGCACGGACGCCGTCGTCGATGTCGGTGATCTCGGCGCACGGGGTGCGCAGGACGGGGTCCGGGAGCGTACGGATCTCGCGCATAGCCATGGCCCGCATTGTTTCATGCGTCTGCCTGCTCCCGGAGATCACGACGCGGCCACGACGGACTCGGGACTTGACGCCGGCGTTTGTTCGATGAATACTCCTAACCTATCGAAGCGCTTCGACGAAGCGCTTCGACGGACACCGGCCTCGGCGAGGCCGCACTCGAGGAGGAGGATGCATGGCCACCATGCAAGACGTCGCCCGCCACGCGGGCGTCTCGCTCTCCACCGTGTCCTACGCCCTCAGCGGCGCTCGCCCCATCGGCAAGGAGACCCGGGCTCGCGTGCTGGCGGCCATCGAGGAGCTCGGGTTCGAGCGCAACGCCGCCGCTCGCAGCCTCGCCGCCCGCCGCAGCCACGTCCTCGCGCTGGTCCTCCCGACGGTCGCCGGCGGCCTGTCCGGCACGCTCGGCGAGTTCGCGCAGTCGGCCTCCCAGACGGCTCGCGACGCCGGCTATCACCTCGTGATCTGGCCGTTCGACCGCGAGGAGCACGGCGAGGTACGCGACCTCGTCCGCCAGGGGCTCGCGGACGGCGTCCTCGTGATGGAGGTCTCCCTCGAGGACGAACGCATCGACGCGCTGATGGCGTCGCAGGTGCCCTTCACGATGATCGGGCGGACCGCGGAGCTCGACGGGCGCTCGTGGGTCGACATCGACTTCGAGCGCACCCTGACCGAGGCCGTGGACCACCTCGCCGACCTCGGCCACACCACGGTCGCGTTCGTGAACCACTCCCAGCGCTCGCTCGACACGGGCTACGGACCGACCGTGCGGGCGCGGGACGCGTTCCGCGCCGCCGCGGCCGCGCGCGGGCTCCATGCGACCGACGTGACGAGCGACGAGTCGCCGCTCGCCGGCCGGCTCGCGACGAGCGCCATCCTCGACGAGCGGCCCGGGACGACCGCCTTCGTCACCATGAACGAGACCGCGACGTTCGGTGTCACCCAGGCGCTGCGCGACCGCCGTCTCCGCGTCCCCGACGACGTCTCGGTGCTCGCCGTCGTGACGTCGCCCGAGGTCGGCGCCATGTACGACCCGCCGCTGACCACCATGCGGGCCCCCGGGCGCGAGCTCGGGCGCCGTTCGGTCACCGAGCTCCTCGCCGCGCTCGAGGGCACCACGGTGCACGAGGCCCCTCGCCTCGTCACCTGCGAGCTGTCCCCCGGCGCGTCGACGGGGCCCGCCCCGAGACGCTGACGCCGCGGCACGCCGCGGCGAGAGCACCACCCCATCCCTGCACACCGACGTCCCGCACGACCCCACTGGCATTCCCACCCCGCAACGACGCATCGCTGCAACGACGCACCCAACGGAAGGACACACCGTGAAGCGCAAGATCACGGCCGGCGCACTCGCCGCCGCCCTGGCCCTGCCCCTGACCCTCGCCGCCTGCTCCGGAGGCTCCGGCGGCTCCGGGGGCGGCTCGGACGACGCCACCAAGAACGCCGACGGTAAGACCCTGACCATCTGGGACTACGAGACCGACGACTCGGCGATGGGCCAGGCCTGGGCCAAGGCCATCGACATCTTCAAGGAGAAGCACCCGGGCGTCACGGTCAAGAAGGAGAAGCAGACCTTCGAGCAGATCCAGAAGAACGCCAAGATCGTCCTCACCGGCGACGACGTGCCCGACGTCATGGAGTACAACAAGGGCAACGCGACCGCCGGGCAGCTCGCCTCGCAGGGCCTCCTGACGCCGCTGACGGACGTCGCCAAGGACCGCGGCTGGGACAAGAAGGTCACCGGCTCGATCGCGACGACCGCCCAGTACGACGAGAACGGCCTCATGGGCTCGGGCGACTGGTACGGCATCCCGAACTACGGCGAGTACGTGACGGTCTACTACAACCAGGACCTGTTCAAGAAGTACGGCGTCACGGTCCCGACCACGCTCGACGAGTTCACCGCGGCCCTCGCGAAGTTCAAGGCCGCCGGCGTGACTCCGCTCAACCCGGCCGGCGCCGAGTACCCGCTCGGGCAGCTCTGGTACCAGCTCGCGCTGACCAAGGCCGACCGCTCCTGGATCGACTCCTACCAGCTCTTCAAGGGCGACGTCGACTGGCAGGGCGAGCCCCTCACGTCCGCGACCGACACGATCAGCGACTGGACCAAGAAGGGCTACATCCCCAAGAACTCGGCCGGCCTGACCGCCGAGGACATGGGCACGTCGTTCATCTCGGGCAAGTACCCGATCATGGTCTCCGGCTCGTGGTGGTTCGGGCGCCTCGTCAACGAGGTCAAGTTCAACTGGGGCCAGTTCGCCTTCCCGGACTCCGACTTCGCTCTGGGCTCGTCGGGCAACCTCTGGGTCGTTCCGCAGAACGCGAAGAACAAGGGCCTCGCGGAGGACTTCATCGACATCACCCTGAGCGACGAGGTGCAGAACATCCTCGGCCAGAAGGGCGGCCTGCCGATCGCCGGTGACGCCTCCACGATCACCGACCCGAAGACGAAGACCTTCACCGAGCAGTTCCAGAAGATCGTGAAGGACGACGCCCTGGCCTTCTACCCCGACTGGCCGGTCGCGGGCTTCTACGACCAGATCGTCAGCGCCCTCCAGTCCGTCGTGAACGGCTCGAAGTCCACCTCGGACGTGCTCAACCAGCTCAAGGAGCAGTACGAGTCCGGCAAGGACGACCTCGTCAACGGCTGACGCGAACGGGCCCGGACGCTCGCACGAGCGTCCGGGCCCGCCCCGCCGGCCCCCGCCGTCACCAGAGAGAGAACCGATGTCTTCCGCACCCGCCACCCTGCCCGCGCAGGATCCCTCGGCGCCGACGCCGGCGCCACGCGCCGCCCGGCGCGGCTCCGGTCGACGGCGCTGGGTGCCGTCGACGTACTGGCTCTACCTGATCCCCGGGCTCGCCGCGTTCGTCGCGATCATCGGGATCCCCTTCGTCCTCAACATCTGGTACTCGCTGCACAAGTGGCGCGGGGGCATCACCCAGATGAAGTGGGTCGGGCTCGAGAACTACGCCGACCTCATGCACGACGACCAGTTCTGGCAGTCCTTCCAGAACTCGGTCTGGATGATCATCGCGATGGTCATCATCCCGACCGTCATCGGCCTGCTGCTCGCCTCGCTGCTGTTCGACTACATCGGCAAGCACTTCAACGGCCGGGTCGCGAGCGTGCTGCGCGCGACGTACTACCTCCCGCAGATCCTCCCCGTCGCCGTCGCCGGCATCCTGTGGAACTGGGTCCTCAACGCCCAGACGGGGGCGCTCAACCAGATCCTCACGTCCCTCGGCGTCCAGAACCCGCCCGACTGGCTGGGAAACCCGTCGACGGCGCTCCCCTCGGTCATGCTCGTCCTGATCTGGATCCAGATCGGCTACCCCACGGTGATCTTCATGTCGGCGCTCCAGCGCGTCGACCCCGAGCTGTACGAGGCGGCCGAGCTGGACGGCGCGAACTGGTGGGCCCGGTTCCGCGCGATCACCCTGCCGCAGATCAAGCCCGAGACGTTCGTCATCACCCTCACCTGCACGATCGCCGCGCTGAAGGTGTTCGCGCCGATCTACGTGCTGACCCGCGGCGGGCCCGAGGGCTCGACCCTCGTCCCGTCGTACTACTCGTACCTGAACTTCTTCGACAAGTCGAAGGTCGGCTACGGCGCGGCCATCGCGACCGTCCTCACGGTCATCATCATCATCGTCGCGTCGGTCATCCAGTACCTGCAGAACCGAAGCGCTCGCAAGGAAGAGAGGGGTGCCTGATGGCCACCGTCACCGAGACCCTCCCCGAGTCGCCCGCCGCCCGCACCGGGACGCCGGGCCGCCGTCCGCGCGACCGGTTCCACCGTGGGCCGCTGCGCTGGGTGCTGCTCGTGATCAGCGCGCTCGTCGCGCTGCTCATGGTCGCTCCGTTCGTGATCATGCTGCTCAACGCCTTCAAGTCGCCCGACGACTACTCGTCGAACGGCCCGCTGTCGTGGCCCACCGAGTTCTACACGCACGGGCTCAAGGTCTTCTGGGACCGGGTCGACTTCCCGGTCAAGCTGTGGAACTCCGTCTGGACGTCCGGCCTGGTCGCGATCTTCGGCGTCGCGCTGTCGCTGCTGTCCGCGTTCGCGATCGGGATCGGCCGCGTCAGGGGCAGGCTCTGGATCGTCGGCGTCTTCCTGCTCGCGAACATGCTGCCGCAGGAGGTGCTCGTCTACCCCCTGTTCCGCATGATGCAGAACATCGGCCTGAACAACTCGGGCTGGTCCATCGTGCTGATCTTCACGGTCATCCAGGCGGCCTTCGGCACCTACCTGCTCTCGTCCGTGCTCGGGACCTTCCCGCGCGCGCTGCTCGAGGCCGCCTCGCTCGACGGCGCGAACCGGTGGCAGATCCTGTGGCGGGTCATCTTCCCCGTCGTGCGCCCCACCCTGTCCGTGCTGCTGATCTTCTTCTTCATCTGGACGTGGAACGAGTTCTTCATCCCGCTCGTCATGCTCACGACCAACGACACGCAGACCGTCCCGATCGCGCTGTCCTCGCTCCAGGGCGACAAGACGCTCGACGTCCCCACGCTCAACGCGGGCACGCTCGTGTCCCTCATCCCGACCCTGCTGTTCTTCCTCTTCTTCCAGCGGACGCTCACCCGCGGCATCACCGCAGGCGCCGTCAAGTAAGGAGCACCACCCCACCATGAAGTTCACCGACGGCTACTGGCAGCTGCGTCCCGGCGTCGAGGTCCTCCACCCGGTCGAGGTCGACGACGTGCGCGCCGACCCCGAGGCCGGGACCCTGACCGTCTGGGCCGCCACCAAGCACGTGCGGGGGCGCGGCGACACCCTCAACGCCCCGCTCCTGACGCTCACCTACTCGAGCCCTGCCGCGGGCGTCGTCAAGGTCCGCGTCGAGCACTGGGCGGGCGCCCGCCCGCGGCACCCCGAGTTCGCGATCCGCCGGTCCGACGTCGCGGTGACGACCCACGTCGACGACGAGGCAGCGGTCCTCACGACGGGCGACCTGTCGGTCCGCGTGCACCGCACGGGCCCGTGGCGGGTCGACTTCGAGTCGCGCGGGAAGGTCCTCACGTCGAGCCTGCCCAAGGGCTCGGGCGTGGCGACCACCCCGGACGGCCCGTTCGTCCACGAGCAGCTCGCGCTCGGCGTCGGCGAGAAGGTCTACGGGATGGGCGAGCGGTTCGGCCCGTTCGTCAAGAACGGCCAGACCGTCGACATCTGGAACGCGGACGGCGGCACGTCCAGCGAGCAGGCGTACAAGAACGTCCCGTTCTACGTGACGAGCGCGGGGTACGGCGTGTTCGTCGCGCACCCCGAGCTGGTCTCGTTCGAGGTCGCCTCCGAGATGGTCGAGCGGACCCAGTTCTCGGTCGCCGGCGAGCACCTCGAGTATTACGTGATCGACGGCCCGACGCCCAAGGACGTCCTCGAGCGCTACACCGCGCTCACCGGGCGCCCCCCGCAGGTCCCCGCGTGGTCCTACGGACTGTGGCTCTCGACGTCGTTCACCACGAGCTACGACGAGAAGACGGTGTCGTCGTTCATCGACGGGATGGCCGAGCGGGACATCCCGCTGTCGGTGTTCCACTTCGACTGCTTCTGGATGCGCGAGTACCAGTGGTGCGACTTCGAGTGGGACCCGCGCACGTTCCCGGACCCCGAGGGCATGCTCGCCCGCTACAAGGAGAAGGGCCTGCGCGTCTGCGTGTGGATCAACTCCTACATCGGGCAGAAGTCCGCCCTGTTCGCGGAGGCCGTCGAGAAGGGCTACCTGCTGCGGACGACCGACGGCGGCGTCTGGCAGTGGGACCTGTGGCAGGCCGGCATGGGGCTCGTCGACTTCACCAACCCCGCCGCGGCCGCGTGGTACGCGAGCAAGCTCGAGGCCCTGCTCGACATGGGCGTCGACTGCTTCAAGACGGACTTCGGCGAGCGCATCCCCGTCGACGGCGTCGTCTGGCACGACGGCTCCGACCCGCAGAAGATGCGCAACTACTACACGCACCTCTACAACCAGACGGTGTTCGAGCTGCTCGAGCGCAAGCGCGGCAAGGGCCAGGCGGCGCTGTTCGCGCGGTCCGCGACCGCGGGCGGGCAGCAGTACCCGGTCCACTGGGGCGGCGACAACGACTCGACGTTCGTCTCGATGGCGGAGACCTTGCGCGGCGGCCTCTCGCTCGCCATGTCGGGCTTCGGCTACTGGAGCCACGACATCGGCGGCTTCGAGGGCGACCCCGACCCCGCCGTGTTCAAGCGCTGGCTCGCGTTCGGCCTGCTGTCCTCGCACTCGCGCCTGCACGGCTCGAGCTCGGTCCGGGTGCCGTGGGCGTTCGACGACGAGGCCGTCGACGTGGCGCGGCGCTTCACCCGGCTCAAGCTCTCGCTCCTGCCCTACCTCGGCGCGGCCGCCCGCGACGTCGTCCGGCACGGCACGCCGCTCATGCGCCCGATGGTGCTCGAGCTGCCCGAGGACCGCGGCGGCTGGGACGTCGACACGCAGTACCTGCTCGGCCCGTCGCTGCTCGTCGCGCCGGTCTTCAGCGCGGAGCGTGAGACCGCCGTCTACGTGCCCGAGGGCACGTGGACGTCGCTGCTCGACGGCGAGGTCGTCACCGGCCCTCGCTGGGTCACGCAGCGGCACGGCTTCGACTCGCTCCCGCTGCTCGTCCGCCCGGACACCGTCCTCCCGGTCGGCGCCCGGGACGACACGACCGACTACGACTGGGCCGACGGCGTCACCCTCCAGCTGTTCGAGCTCGCCGACGGCCACGACTCCACGGTCGTGGTCCCCGCGGCCGACGCCGGCGTGGGCGCGAGCGACGCCGAGTTCCACGTGCGGCGCACCGGCGACGAGGTCGTCGTGACGACGACGTCCGACCGGGCGTGGTCCCTGCGCTCCGGCGACCGCGTCGTCCGGTTCGAGCCCGGCACCGCCGAGGGTCGCCTGGGTCTGGCACGATGAACCGACGGCTCCGGGGCAGTGCCCTGCATCCTGACCACCACAGCATTCCCGGCCTCCGAGGAGAAGCATGAGCACGCCACGACGGTTCCCCGACGACTTCGTCTGGGGTTCCGCGACCGCCGCCTACCAGATCGAGGGCGCTGCGGACGAGGACGGCCGCGGGCCGTCGATCTGGGACACCTTCTCGCGCACCCCGGGCAAGGTGCTCGACGGCGACACGGGCGACGTCGCCGACGACCACTACCACCGCTGGGCCGAGGACGTGCAGCACATCCGCGACCTCGGTCTCGACGCCTACCGGCTGTCGATCTCGTGGCCGCGCGTGCAGCCGGGCGGCTCGGGCGACTTCAACGAGGCGGGCATCGCGTTCTACTCGCGCCTCGTGGACGCGCTGACCGAGGCGGGCGTCAAGCCGGTCGTGACGCTCTACCACTGGGACCTCCCGCAGGAGCTCGAGGACGAGGGCGGCTGGACCAACCGCGCCACCGCCTACGCGTTCGCCGAGTACGCCCGCCGCATGGCGCAGGAGCTCGGCACCCGCGTCGACACCTGGACGACGCTCAACGAGCCGTGGTGCTCGGCGTACCTGGGCTACGGGTCGGGCGTGCACGCGCCGGGCCGCACGGAGGGCGAGGGCGCGCTGCGCGCGGTCCACCACCTCAACCTGGCGCACGGCCTCGCGGTCCAGGCCGTCCGCGACGTCCTCGGCGACGAGGCGCGCACGTCGGTCACGCTCAACCTCCACGTCGTGCGTCCCGACACGGACAGCGCCGAGGACGCCGACGCGGTCCGCAAGATCGACGCCCTCGCGAACCGCGCGTTCCTCGGCCCGCTGCTCGACGGCGCCTACCCGGCCGACCTGCTCGAGGACACCGCGCACGTGACGGACTGGTCGTTCGTCGAGGACGGCGACCTCGCGATCACCCGGCAGCCGCTCGACGTGCTCGGCGTGAACTACTACTCGACGGCGCGCGTCCGGCACTTCGCCGGCGAAGGCGCGCCCGAGCAGAACGACGGCCACGCCGAGTCCGCGGCGAGCCCGTGGGTTGGCGTCACCGACGTCGAGTTCCTGCAGCAGCCCGGCCCGTACACCGCGATGGGCTGGAACATCGAGCCGCAGGGCATGACCGACCTGCTGCTCTCGCTGCACGCCACCTACCCCGACCAGCCGCTCATGGTCACGGAGAACGGGGCCGCGTTCGAGGACGTCGTCTCGCCCGACGGCGCCGTCCACGACCCGCAGCGCGTCGCCTACCTGCACGACCACGTCGAGGCCGTGGGCAGGGCCATCGACGCCGGCGCCGACGTGGGCGGGTACTTCGCGTGGTCGCTGCTCGACAACTTCGAGTGGAGCTACGGCTACTCCAAGCGGTTCGGCATCATCCGGGTCGACTACGACACGCTCGTCCGGACGTGGAAGGACTCCGCGCACTGGTACCGCCGCCTGGCGACCACCCGGACGCTGCCTGGCGTCGACGAGGTCTCGCCCGCCTGACGCCGATCGCCGTCCGACGCGACCACCGGCCCGCGCCGCTCCCCGCACGGGGAGGGCGCGGGCCGGTACGCTGTCGGCGCGGGGCAGTAGCTCAGCCGGTCAGAGCAGCGGACTCATAATCCGTCGGTCGTGGGTTCAAGCCCCACCTGCCCTACTCACGTGCCGAGGCACGCCGCCCGTCGAGGGCACATGCCGCTCTCCCCCCGGGCCGCCGGGGTCGTCGTGACCTAGCGGGACGGCGCGACCGAGCTCAGGCGGTTCTGGGTCGAGCCGGGAGCCGCCGGACCGGGCCGGGCGGGAGGTTCGTCGCCGCTGAGACGCCTCCACCGAGACGCGGAAGAGGCCCGCACCCTCCAGGGTGCGGGCCTCTTCGTGCCGGTCACGCGCCGGGCGTGCCGTTCTCCTCCAGGTAGAACACCTGGTCGGGGCCGTCCCACGTCTCGATGACCTCGCCGTCGGACCGGACCAGCGTGATCTCGCCCCGGAACGGGCCGATCTCGCCCGACCGGATGCGGGCCTTGACCGCGGCGATCGCGTCGTCGTCGTACTCGGCGCGGACCAGGGTGCCGCGGTGGTCCCCCGTGACGTCACGGATCCAGTACTCGAACATCCCCGCTCCTCCCGCGGCGCCGCGCTCAGGCGAGAGCGGCGGCCTTGAGCTTGTCGAACTCGGCCTGGTCGATCGCGCCCGAGTCCAGGAGCTGCTTGGCGGTCGCGATCTGGTCCGCGGGCGACGCGCCGGCCACGTCGCGGATGTAGCCGTCGGTCACGGCCTTGGCCTGCTGCTGGGCCTGCACCTGGCGCTGGGCCATGCCGTTCCCGCGTGCGATCACGTACACGAGCGCGGTGATGAGCGGGAAGATGATCAGGCAGATCACCCACAGGGCCTTCCACCAGCCGGAGAGCTTGTGGTCGCGGAACAGGTCGCTGATGATCATGAACAGCACGACCAGGTACGCGAAGAAGAAGAAGATCTCGACGACGAGCCAGAAGTAGTTCCAGAAGCTCACGGTTGCCTCCTCGGGCGGTGAAGATGTCCGGGTCGTGACGCAAGCGCCCACGACGTCCGCCTCACGATGCTTCGGAACGTAGCACCGGAGTGGGCGTTTGGCGCGGGAAGCGCCGGGACTGTCCGTTCAGTTCACCCGGAAGGGATGAGGGCTTCTCGGGGGTGTCGCGGCGGTCCGGCGACGGTCGGAACCACCCCGTCCGGGCTGCTAGGCTTTATCCCGCGATCCTGCGTAGCTCAGTTGGCAGAGCATCCGACTGTTAATCGGACGGTCGCTGGTTCGAGTCCAGCCGCAGGAGCTTCGCCACCACGGCACGAAGGCCCGGGACCTCTGGTCCCGGGCCTTCGTCGTACCGCGAGCAGCCGCCCGTCGGGCCCGGTCACCGGACCCAGGGACCGGCCAGCGGCGTCTCGTATCCTTGCCCTGCCCCGCCGACGCGCGGGACCCGACCGCCGCGAGGAGCCATGACCGCACACGCCCGTCGACGCCGCCGTTCGCCCGTCGGCGCCGTCATCGGGACCGTGGGCGAGATCCTCATCACGCTCGGCGTCATCCTCGGCCTGTTCCTCGTGTGGGAGCTGTGGTGGACGAACGTCCAGTCGGCCCAGGCGCAGGCCAAGGACGTCGCAGCGCTCGGCTGGGCGTTCGAGCCGCAGGACGCGCCCGCCGAGCCGGCGTACCTCACGCCGTCGACGAAGACGCCCAAGGTGGACAAAGAACCCGCGCTCCTCACCACGTTCGCGACCCTGTACGTGCCCCGCTTCGGCGACGACTACGCCAAGACGATCACCGAGGGCACCGACAAGGCGACCGTCCTCGACACCAAGGGCATCGGGCACTACGTCGGGACCGCGATGCCCGGCGCGGTCGGGAACTTCGCGATCGCCGGTCACCGCACCACCTACGGCAAGCCGTTCCACGACATCGACAAGCTCAAGACCGGCGACCCGGTGATCGTCCAGACCAAGGACGGCTGGTACGTGTACGCGGTCACCGAGCACCTCGTCACCGGGTGGCGCAACGGCGAGCAGGTGGCGCCCGTGCCCGGCGACACCACCGGGACGAAGAAGCCCACGAAGCGGCTCATCACCCTCACCAGCTGTCACCCGGTGTGGCAGCCGATCCACCGGTACATCGTCCACGGCGAGCTCGTCTACTGGGCGCCGCCCGACGGCAACAAGGTGCCGAAGGAGCTCGTGACCGGAAAGTTCGACGCCGGGACGCTCGACGACGTCCTTGGTTGACCGTGAGGATCGCGTCGGCGACGCCGCGGTCTCCTCGGCCCGAAGACCCCCGCGCCCCCTCGCCTGACTGGCTTCGTGTCGGGCCCCTCGTGTCGCGGGCGTCGACAGCGCTTCCTATTCGAACATATGTTCGATAGGATCGGAGAGTCGTCGAGCGTACGCGGGAGGTGGAGATGGGCACGGTCGAGGCGCCGGAGCGAGAGGCGCTCGGTCGCGCGGCGCCTTCCCCTGAACTTCTCGTGCCGCCCGACCCGCACCCGGCCCTGACCATCGAGCCCGACGCGTGGGAGGCCGATCTTGCGGTGCTCGAGGTCGTGATCGACGCGGTGTGTGCGCGGGCCTCGCGTGCCGGCGCCACGGACACGGAGCCGGCCGCCCTCGCGACCGCCGCGACCCGGCTGCGTGAGCTCACCGCACGCCTGGACGCCGCCCGCCTGTGCGTGCTGCCGGCGCTGGAGGCCGACGGTCGGTGGGCCGTGGACGGGTCCCGTTCCTTCGCGCACTGGCTCGCCCGCCGTGACGACGTCGCCCTCGCGACCGCCCGCCGCGACGTGCGTACTGCCCGGGCGTTGCGTGACACCGTCCCCGCGACGCGCGACGCCGCACTCGCCGGGGAGCTCGGCGCCGACCACGTGCGGACCATGGTCGACGTCGCCGCGACCTCCGACCCCCGCAGGCAAGCCCTCACCGCCGTGGTTGACCCGGCGTCCGAACCCCGCACCCCCGACGCAGCCGCCGACGACACAGCGGTGGATGATGCAGCGGCCGACGGCGTCGCGCGGGTGACGGTGACCGGAGAGCAGGCGCTCCTCGACGTCGCCCGGAAGTTCTCGCTGACCGCGTTCCGGCGAGCCGTGCGGTACTTCGCGCACGTCGCGGACCCCGGCGCCGATGAGCGCGGCTACACCGAGGCCACCGAACGCGAGTTCTTCGAGCTCTCACCCACCTGGGGCGGGTACCACCTCGCCGGGTTCCTGACCACCGAGCACGGCCGGCTCCTGGACGAGGCGACCCGCGCGGTGCTCGGTGTCCCGGCAGCCGGCGACCGGCGGACCGCCACCCAGCGCCGCGCCCAGGCCCTCACCGACCTCGCCCACCTGACTCTCGACCACGGCCTCGCGGGCGCCGGCGCCGCCGTCCGGCCGCACCTGGTCGTTCACGTCTCCCACGCCGAGCTCCACGACCTCGCGGCAGGCGATCCGCGGGACCGCGAGACCGGCGCCGACGACACCGGCGCCGACGACGGCACCGGCGCGGGCATCCCTGGCATTCCCGAGGGCACCGGTCGCACCGCGCACGCCGACGTGCACCGCCTGCTCGCGAACATCCGGGCCGCGCTCGACGGCCCGGGCCCTGCGCACTGGCAGGACGACCCCGACCTGTTCACACCCGTCCCCCGACCCGTCCTGCGCCGCCTGCTGTGCGACTGCGAGGTCACGCGCGTCGTCTTCGGCCCGGACTCCACCGTCCTGGACGTCGGACGAACCCAGCGGACCGTCCGCGGCCAGCTCCGCCGGGCGGTGATCGCCCGTGACCGACGCTGCACGTACCCCGGCTGCGACCAGCCACCCTCGCGGTGCGAGGTCCACCACGCCAAGACCCACTGGGCCGACGGCGGCACCACGTCCGTCGACAACGCCGCACTCCTGTGCTGGCACCACCATGACCTCGTCGACGCCCGGTCAATCACCATGACGTGGACGACCGCCGGATGGATCTTCACCCGGCAGGACGGGACCGCGATCGGGCGACCAGACCCCCCGGCAAGCCCGTGACGCGGAGCACCGCCGCGACCTCGGCGGCCAAGCGCGCACGACCCGCGCTGCACGCGAAGCGCACGGCACACGAAGCGCACGGCACATGAGGCATGCGCGCGGGGGCGCCTGACGCTAGAAGGAAGCCGCGGGCGGCGATGGTCCGTCCGTGCGCCTCAGGCGACGGACTCGCGCAGCAGCCGCCGCTCGTGCTCGAGCTCGAGCAGCGCCTGGAACGTCCGCGCGTAGCCGTCGGCGTCGGCCGCGGGGTCGGTCCGCTGCAACCGGCCCCTGAGGTCCGCGATCCGACGGGTCAGCCCCAGGTCGACCAGCGAACGCACGACGCCCTGGGCGTACGAGGCGAGCGCGTCCGGCCGGTCCTCCGGCAGGGGCGTCACGGCGAGCTCGGTGATGAGGGGGCGCACCGGCTCGGGCGCCTGCTCCCCCACGAGCTCCACCCAGGCCGACTCGGGCTGCGCGGCGGCGGCGGTGAGGCCTCCGGCCGCGCGGACGGCGTCGTGCACGGCGCGCCACGCCGGGACGGCGAACGTCTCGGGTCCGAGCGCGTCGAACTGGGCGGCGTCGAGCGCGTGCGGCACCTGGAGGACGACCTCGAGGGCCTGGCGCTCGCGCGCGGCGACGGGGTCGCGGGGGTTCGGACGCACGAGCGTCGGGACCGGGGTCGCCGCCGGCCGCGCGTCGTCGGCCGGATCGCCCTGCCGCGCGCCACTGCCCTGCTGTGCACGACCGTCCTGCCGGGACGGCCGCTCGATGCGGTCGTCGGCCAGGCGCGGCGGCTTGGCCGACGACACGGCCCGCCGGACCGTGTCGGAGTCCATGCCCAGCCAGCCGGCGAGCAGCCGCGCGTACTCCGGCCGCAGCGCGGCGTCCCGGATGCCGGCGACGACGGGCGCCGCCTCGCGCAGCGCGCCGACCCGGCCCTCGGGCGTGCCCAGGTCGTAGCGCGTGATGGTCGAGCGGATCACGAACTCGAACAGCGGCTGACGGCCGTCGACGAGGGCGCGGACCGCCTCCGGGCCGCCCGCGAGCCGGAGCTCGCACGGGTCCTTGCCCGTCGGCTCGACCGCGACGAACGTCTGCGCGTAGAAGCGCTGGTCCTCGCCGAACGCGCGCAGCGCCGCCTTCTGGCCCGCGGCGTCGCCGTCGAACGTGAAGATGACCTCCCCGCCCACGGACTGGCCGCTCGCGAGCTGGACGCCGCCGCCCGCGGAGGTGTCGCCCAGCAGGCGGCGCACGATCCGGGCGTGGTCCGAGCCGAACGCCGTCCCGCAGGTCGCGACGGCCGTCGTCACCCCCGACAGGTGCGCGGCCATGACGTCGGTGTACCCCTCGACGACGACGGCCCGGCGCTGCTTGGCGATCTCCCGCTTGGCGAGGTCGATCCCGTACAGGACCTGGGACTTCTTGTAGAGCGTCGTCTCCGGGGTGTTGAGGTACTTGGGGCCCTGGTCCTCGTCGAACAGGCGTCGGGCGCCGAACCCGACGACCTCGCCCGTGACGTCGCGGATCGGCCAGACGAGCCGGCCGCGGAAGCGGTCGTAGACCCCCCGCTGCCCCTGGGTGACGAGTCCCGCGGCCAGCAGCTCGGCGTCGGTGAACCCGCGGCCGCGCAGGTGCCGGTGGAGGTTGTCCCAGCCCTGCGGTGCGTACCCGACGCCGAACGTCTCGGCGTCGGCCCGCTCGAAGCTCCGCTCGGCGAGGAACGTCCGCGCCGTGGCGGCGCCGGCGCTGACGAGCTGCTCGGTGTAGAAGGCCGAGGCCTGGCGGTTCGCGTCGAGCAGGCGCTGCCGGCGGCCGGGCTCCTCGCGGGTGCGCGGGCCGCCGCCGTCCTCGTACTGGAGCTGGATGCCGACCCGGCCTGCGAGGTACTCGACGGCCTCGGTGAACCCGAGCCCGTCGACCTTCTGGACGAACGAGATGACGTCGCCGCCCTCGCCGCAGCCGAAGCAGTGCCACCGCCCGACCTGAGGCCGCACGTGGAACGACGGGGTGCGCTCGTCGTGGAAGGGGCACAGGCCCTTCATCGAGCCGACGCCCGCGGTACGCAGCGTGACGTGCTGGCCGACGATCTCCTCGATGCGGGTGCGGTCGCGGACGGCGTCCACGTCCTCGCGTCGGATCCGGCCTGCCACGCCTCTCATCCTAGGGGCGCGCAGCGAGGGCGGTGGCGGCCGTCCCCCGTCCGCTCGCCGTCCGCAGGGGGTCCCCGCCGTGCGCGACCCGGCCCGGGCCCAGCCGGGCGAGGCTCGCGGCGCAGCGGCGCGCGTACGCGCCGGGCGTCGTCCCCGTCGCCGTCACGAAGTCGCGCGTGAAGTGTGCCTGGTCGTAGTAGCCGACGCCCTCCGCGAGGGCCGCGAGGTCCTGCGCGGGATCGATCGCGAGCAGCTCGGCCGCGCGGTGCACGCGCTGGCGCTGCAGCACCCACTTGGGCCCGACGCCGACGACGCGCTCGAACGCCCGCTGCAGGGCGCGCACGGACACCGCGAGGTGCCGTGCGAGCACGTCGACCGTCTCCCCCGGCCCGACCGTCTCACGGGCCGCCTCGACCGCCGCGCCGACCAACGCCAGGTCCCGCCAGGAGCGCCGCGCGTCGGGAGCGGTCCGCCGCGCCTCGACGACGGGGCGCAGCAGAGCGTCGAGGAGGGCGACGGCGTCGTCGACGCGCCCGGCCAGGCCGGCCTCGACCGCGGCCTCACCGGCCGACGCGGCGGCAGGGCCGAGAACGCTCGTCGCCGGCATCGTGCGCGCCGGGGCGCCCGACGACGCACCCACGGCGGGCGCGAGCGTCGCGCCACCGCTCAGGACGGCGAACGCGCCCGGCCGCAGCATCGCTGCGACCGCCACCCCGTGACCCGTGAGGCGGCGCTCGTCGACCGTGGGGACGAACCCGTGGGCGGCGAACCCCTGCGGCTCGGCGACGAGGTTCACGACGGGGTGCGCGATCACGGGCTGGACGTGCGCCCGCTCGCCGAGGTTCCAGTGGCTCACCCAGTACCAGCCGACGACGTCGGCGAGGTCGGGCGTCGGCGCGCGCCGGTCGAGCGTGAACCACGCCCGTGCGCCCGTCGGGTCGACGATGCCGTCCGTCGCGCGGGGGGTGGAGCCGTCGTCGAACACCTGTCGCATTCCTCCAAGACTGCCAGGCCACGCCCACACGAGCATGGGAGACGTCCCGTTCCGACGTCCCGAGGAGACTCCCGATGCAGACCTCGACCCTGCACCCGAACCTGACCGTCACCGATGCCCGCGCCGCGATCGACTTCTACGTCGGGGCGCTCGGCGCCGAGGTGGTCGACGAGATCACCGCCGGCGACGCGATCATCCACTCGGACCTGAGCCTCGGCGGGTCGACGTTCACCGTCGCCGCCGCCTTCCCGGGCTCGTCGGCGGCGCCGGACGCGTCCGCGCCGTCGTCGGTCTCCTTCACGGTCAACCTGCCGAGCGCCGACGACGTCGACACCACCTTCGCCCGGGCCGTCGCCGCGGGCGCGAGCGCGGTCGCCGAGCCGGCCGACTGGTTCGAGGGCTTCCGTCAGTCCGAGCTGCGCTGCCCCTTCGGCCACCGCTGGTTCCTCGTCCACGTCGCACCGCAGATCACCGCGGCGGACGTCCAGCGCGCCTCCGACGCCTGGATGGCGACCGAGGCGGGCTGAGCCGGGCACGAGAGGTCACGAACAGCACCCGGGGTGCGTCTTTCCCGCAGGACGTGACCTCTCGTGTGGGTGCCGCGCACCAGGATGACGAGCACCCACCCCGATCTGCCGAAGGAGTCCCCATGTGCGAGCACCCCGTCGTCGCCCTAGAGCCCGAGCGCGTCGACTACGGCACCTGGTCGGCCGTCGTCTGGCGGTTCCGGTGCACCGCCTGCGAGGTCGAGGCCGCCTACGTCGAGTACGACGACGCTCCGTCCCGCAGGTGAGCGCCGGTTCCCCGGCCCTCCGACCTCAGCCGGCGGCGACGCGCCGCGGCCACCACGGGACCAGCATCGACGTCCGGCGCTGGTACGAGGCATAGGCCGGGTACTTCGCCGACGTCAGGGACTCCGTGAACCGGGTCGACCCGACGAACAGGCCGGTCAGGGCGACCGCCCCGAGGACCGTCCAGCCCCAGTCCTGACCCCGTGCGACCACGGCGAACAGCCAGACGACCCACCACTGCGCCTGCTCGCAGAAGAAGTTCGGGTGGCGCGACCAGCGGAACAGCCCGGTGTCCAGGAAGCCCGGCTCGAGGGTCTCGCCGCGGGCCGCGGCGGCGCGCTTGCGGCGGTGGAAGACCCACTGCTGCTGGTCCGCGACGGTCTCGCCCACGAGGAAGAGCACGAACAGCGCGACCAGGAGGACGTCCCAGCCGCCGACCGGCCGGAGATCGGACAGAGTAGCGGCGAACGTCCCGCTGTGGAGCGGCGCGTAGGACGTCCAGCCCATGGCCGTCCCCTCGGGGAACCGCCCCATGCTCCACACCGGAAGCGTGATCGCGACGAGCAGCGCGTTCTGGAACCCGGAGACGAACACCGGAACGAACAGCTGCCACTGCCACGGCTTCAGGCGGGCGCGCAGCACCGGCCACCGGTAGTCCTCGGTCCCGCTGTACCCGCCCTTGCGCGCGAAGTTGAAGGTCAGGCGCGCGCCCCAGCAGGTGATGAGCACGGACACGAGGACGGCGCGCGCGTCCCAGCCTCCGGTGCCGGTGAAGATCCAGGCGTAGGCGACGGGGACGATCGACCAGATCCGGTCGACCCAGGACGCGTCGCGGGTCACGACCGCGAGCAGCCAGGTGGCCAGGGTCACTCCGAGCGCGGTCCACAGGACAGCGTGCACCGGTCCTCCTTCGGGGTTGGGCGTCGTCCGGCGGGGCGCCGGCGGGTCAGGGGCGGACGAGGCGCGCGTGCAGCTGCATCGCTGACAGGTCGGTCAGCGACGCGACCTGGTCGACGACGACGCGCAGCCGGGCGGCGTCGTCGGGTGCGGCGTCGAAGTCCTCGGCGAAGTGCGTCTCGAGGGACGAGGGAGCCCGGTCGAGGAGCACACGCGCGAGGTCGGCGATGATCTCGCGCTGGCGCAGGTACAGAGGCTCGGACTCGCGGGGCGCCATCACGTAGGCGACGGCGACGCCCTTCAGCACGAGGATCTCGGCGGTCGTCTCGTCGGGGACGACGAGACGCGCCGCGTAGCGCGTCAGGCGGCCGTCGCCGTACGTGTCGCGCGTGGCGTCCTGGGCGGCGCGGCTGAACCGTCCGATGAGCTGGCTGGTCGCGTCCTTGAGCGTCGCGAGCGCGCGGCGAGACCCGTCGAACCCGGTCACGAGGTCGCCGGTCGCAAGGAGGCGACCTATCGCCGCCTCGAGCGCGGCGGCGTCGAACTGGCGGCCGTACCAGGCGTGCACGGCGTCGACGACGCGTGCCTGCGCCTCGCCACCCTCCAGCACCGCAAGGTCGAGGCGCCCGCCGACGACGGCGTCCTCGACGTCGTGCACGCTGTAGGCGATGTCGTCGGCGAGGTCCATGACGTCGGCCTCGATGCACCGTGCGTGGCTGTGGGGACCCCCGGGGACGCCGTCGCGCAGCCAGCCGAACACCTCGCGGTCGTCGTCGTACACGCCGAACTTGGGCGTGGGGGTCCCGTCGCGGCGCGCGGGTCCCTCCCCCGGGCCCCACGGGTACTTGGTCGCGGCGTCGAGGGTCCCGCGCGTGAGGTTGAGGCCGACGGACCGGCCGTCGGGGGTGACGCGCTTGGGCTCGAGCCTGGTCAGGATCCGCAGGGTCTGCGCGTTGCCCTCGAACCCGCCGATGTCGGCGGCGACCTCGGCGAGCGCGCGCTCCCCGTTGTGCCCGAACGGCGGGTGGCCGAGGTCGTGCGCGAGGCACGCGCTGTCGACGACGTCGGGGTCGCAGCCGAGCGCCTTGCCGAGCTCGCGCCCGACCTGGGCGACCTCGAGGCTGTGGGTCAGCCGGGTCCGGACGAAGTCGTCGGTGCCGGGCCCCAGCACCTGCGTCTTGGCGCCGAGGCGGCGCAGGGCGGACGAGTGGACGAGCCGGGCCCGGTCGCGCTCGAACGCGCTCCGGGCACTCGACTTGGGCGGCTCGGGCAGCCAGCGTTCCTGGGCGGCGTCGTCGTAGCCCGCCACGGGGGCCCCGGCGGCGGGCCGCGGCGGATCGGTGTGCACGGTCACACCTTAACGACGTCGGCGCCTGCCGCCGTCAGATCGCACGCCGACGGTGCTCCACCTCGGACCGCGCCGGAGCGAGACCCTCGCTCGTGACGACGTCCGCGGCGTGCCGGGCCGCCACCGCGAGCGCCTCCGGGACGTCCGCGCCGTCGAGCGTGGCGTCCACGAAGCCCGCGACAAACCCGTCTCCCGCGCCGTTGGTGTCGACGACCCGCTCCACCGGGACCGCGTCGACGTGGTACCACCGGCCGTCGGCGTCGAGCGCGGTCGCCCCGTCGGCGCCGTGCGTGCACACGACCAGGCGCGCGCCCGCGGCGACGCGCTCGCTCATGAGCGCGCGGTGCTCGGGCAACCGTTCGGAGCTGAGGAACAGGTACGACGCCGCGTCGACCCACGGGCGGTGGAACGCGGCCCGCGAGTCCCAGTCGTGCACGTCCGCCCACACGGGCACGCCGCGGCGCGCGGCCTCGGCCAGCAGGGGCTGCGCGTGCGGCGCCAGGTCCACGACGACGGCGCGCGCCTCGTCGAGCGCGGCCAGCGTGCGCTCCCAGCCCGGGTCGGACGTGGGGACGTCGGACGGTGCGTGCAGGTACACGGACAGCCGCTCGGAGCCCGACCCCATGAGGTTGAGGTGTCGCTCGGTCCGGCCGTCCGCGGCTGCGGCGGCGGCCAGCTCGAGCCCCGGCACCGCGAGCGCCGCGCGGGCCGAGCGTCCGGCGTCGTCGTCGCCGAGCACGGTGCGCAGCAGCACGCGGCGGCCGAGGGCCGCGAGGTTGAGCGCCTTGCCCGCCGACGTCCCGCCGACCGTCCGGTAGGAGCCGTTCGCGAAGACGGTGTGCGGGACCGCGTCGGGCAGCGCGTCGAGGTGGACGATCTCGTTCCACGAGACCGGTCCCGCGACCACCACGTCGGGGACCTCGGGCGCATGCTTCATGCGAGCCGCCACACGTGCGCGGCCGGACCGTCGCCGGGCAGCTCGAGCACCCGGTCGGCGCCCGAGCCCGAGACGCGCAGCGGCGCGTCGCCGAGCAGGGTCTCGGGGACGTCGGCGCCGAGCAACGTGCCCGCGGGCAGGCGCGCGCCCGGCCACGGTGCCCGCGCCACGAGGACGAGCACCCGCTCGTCGGCGGTCTCGCGGACGTACGCGACGGCGTCGTCGTCGACCACGACCCAGCGCAGGCCGCCCTCGCGGAGCGCCCGGCTCGAGCGCCGCAGCCGGGCGAGCGTCGCGTAGTGCGCGAACGTGGCCTCGTCGCGGTCTCCGGGGCGGTCCCACGGCATGGGCGTGCGCGACTCCTCGCCGTTGCGGCCCTCGAGCCCCAGCTCGTCGCCCGCGAACACGACGGGCGTGCCCGGGTAGGTGAACAGCATCGCGGCGGCCGCGTGCGCGAGGTCGGCGGAGCCGGCGATCGTCCGCAGGCGCGGCGTGTCGTGCGAGGCGAGCATGTTCCACTGCGACCGCGTGACCGCCCACGGCACCGCGGACGCGAACTCCCGCATCGTGGCGACCGTCGCCCTACCGTCGCGACGAGCGATCGGACCGGGCAGCTCGAGCGAGCGGACGGCGCCGTGGGGCGTGAGCCACGACCACAGCGGCCGCGTGAACGCGGAGTAGTTCATGACGGCGTGCCAGCCGTCGCCCTGCGCGTCGGCTCCGGCGTCGTGGAAGTGCTCGCCCACGAGCAGCGCGTCCGGGCGGACCGCCGCCATCGTGGAGCGGATCTCCCGCGCGACGCTGTGCGCGCGGTCCGCGTCGCGGTAGCGCCCCGTCATGTTGGCGACGTCGATCCGCCACCCGTCGAGGCCGGCGTCGAGGTCACCGCCGCCCGCGAGCCAGCGCCCGACGACGGAGCCCGGCCCGCGCACGAGCCGCTCGGCCAGGCCAGGGGCGCCGTGGTCGAGCTTCGGGAGGCTGGCGTGGCCGAGCCACCCGACGTGCCCGTCGGGCGTCCAGTAGTAGTAGTCGTGCTCGGGCGAGACCGGGTCCGCGAGGGCGCGACCGAACCACTCGTGTCCGACGCCCGTGTGGTTGGTCGTGAGGTCGCCCATGATCCGCATGCCGCGGGCGTGCACGGCCCGGGCGAGCGCGGCGAGCGCCGCGTCGCCGCCCAGCAGCGGGTCGATGCGGTCGAACGTCGTGGCGTCGTAGCGGTGGTTCGAGCGGCCGGGGAACGTCGGCGTGAGGTACAGCACGTCGACGCCGAGCCGCTCGAGGTGGTCGAGCCGCTCCGCGATCCCCCACAGGTCGCCGCCGTAGAGCTGGCGGCCCGCGCCGGGACCGAAGCCGTCGACGGGGTCGTCCCAGCGGCGCGGCTCGGCCCAGTCGGGGGTCTCGTGGGCGTCGGCGCGGGCGGAGCGCGCGAACCGGTCCGGGAACACCTGGTAGACGAGCGAGCCCGTCCCCCACCCGGGCGGCGGCGCGTGCGTGCTCAGCCGGAAGTCCGACGCGTCGGGCACGTCGCGGGTCGCGACCCCGCGGCCCGTGAGCCAACGGTGCCCGCCGGGCCTCGTCGACGGGCCCAGGAAGAACCGGTACGACGTGACCGGGTTGTGCGCGACGACATCCGCGACGAACCACGTCTCGTGCTCGTCACGACGCTCAGGCCGCGCCTGCACGAGGAGCGGCTCGCCGTCCTGCACCACCCGGACCCACACGTCGTCGTCGCCGGGAGCGTCGGGCGCGTGCGGCACGCGGACGCGGACGGGGACGGCGTCGCCGAGCGCCGGCGCGCCCGCGGGCACGTACGCCTCGGAGCCGTCGTGGTGCGGGAGGTCGGTCAGGACACGGGTGCGGCCGCCGGTCATCCCTTGACCGAGCCCGAGGTCAGGCCCCCGACGATGTACTTCTGCAGGAACAGGAACAGCAGGATCACGGGGATCGCCGCGAGGACGGCCCCTGCGGCGAACAGGCCCCAGGGCGCGTTGCGCTCGTCGGACGCCCACTGGTAGAGGCCGATCGCGAGCGTGAACTTGTTCGTGGACTGCAGCACGGTGCTCGCGATGAAGAACTCGCCGTACGTGCTGATGAACGACAGCAGGCCCACGACCACGAGGATCGGCGTCACGAGCGGCATGATGATCGTCCAGTAGACCTGGCCGTGGGTCGCGCCGTCGATGCGGGCGGCCTCGTCGAGCTCCTTGGGCACCGTGTTGAAGAACCCGTAGAGCAGGAACGTGTTCACGCCGAGCGCGCCGCCGAGATAGACGGCGATGAGCCCGGGGATCGAGTTGAGGCCGAGGACCGGGAACACGTCCTTGAGCTGCAGGAGCAGCAGGAAGATCGCGACCGCGGCCAGCATCTGCGGGAACATCTGGACGAGCAGCAGGCCGGTGAGCGTCGAGCGGCGCCCGCGGAACCGGTAGCGCGAGAACGCGTACGCCGCGGCGGCGCCCATGAGCACGGTCCCGATCGCCGTCACCACGCAGATGATCAGCGAGTTCGCGGCCCACCGGCCGAACCCGCGGTGGAACAGCTCCGTGAAGTTGGAGAGGCTCACCGACGAGAACAGGTCGTTCGAGCCCGTCAGGCTGCCGTTCGGGTTGAGTGCGGCCGACAGGACGTAGAGCAACGGCAGGATGCAGAAGGCGATGGCCAGGACGCCCACGACGTGGCGCCAGCCGACCTCCTTCCACCACCGGCCGCCGCGGAGGCGGGTGTCGTTGACGGGCCCGCCGGCGTCGTCGGCGCTCTCGACCCGGGCGATCGGGGTGCGGGTCGGCTCGATGGCGGCCATGTCAGAGCTCCTCGAGGGTGCGCGTGCGACGGAAGCCGAGCCACGAGATCAGCCCGACGACGATGAAGATGAGGATCGACACGGCGCTCGCGAGGCCGTAGTCGTTCGATCCCGTCCCGAAGGCCACCGAGTAGACCATCGAGATGAGGATGTCGGTGCTGCCGACGGGGATCGGCGCGCCCACGAAGTCCGGCCCGCCTCCCGTGAGCAGGTAGATCAGCGAGAAGTTGTTGAAGTTGAACGCGAAGCTCGAGATCAGGAGCGGCGCGACGCTCACCATGAGGAGCGGGAGCGTGATGGAGCGGAACGCCCGGAACGGGCCGGCGCCGTCGACGCGCGCCGACTCCATGACGTCGCCCGGGATGGACTGCAGCGCACCCGTGCAGATGAGGAACATGTAGGGGAAGCCGAGCCAGAGGTTCACCCCCAGCACCGACAGCTTCGCCAGCCACGGGTCGCCGAGCCAGTCGATGTTCGCGCCGCCCAGGAGCACCTGGTTGACGAAGCCGAACTTGGAGTTGAGCATGCCGCTCCACACCAGCGCGGCGAGGAAGCCGGGGAACGCGTACGGCAGGATCAGCAGCGAGCGGTAGATCTTGCGGCCCCGGACCCGCGGGTCGTTGAACACCAGCGCGAGGAAGAGGCCGAGGAAGAACGTCGTCGCGACCGACAGGAACGCGAAGGCGAACGTCCAGAGCGTGACCTTCAGGAAGATGCCGGAGATCCGCGAGTCCGTGAACATCTTCGTGAAGTTCTCCCAGCCGACGGTGACCCGCCAGCCCGGCTCGAGCCTCTCGCCCTTCGCCGACACGAAGTTGCCGTGGTCGCTCGGCGTGTACGTCACGCCCGTCTTGGTGTTGGTGAACGTGTCGGTCTTCGCGTCGTACTCCATGACGGGCGAGAAGACGTAGGCCACGGAGCCGTTCTGCGTGCGCAGGGTGCCGTCCGCGGCGTCGTCGGAGACGGGGACCGCGAGCGCAGTGACGTCCTTGGCGCGGCCGGCGATGTCGGCGAAGGTCAGCACCTGCCAGCCGGGGACCGCGGTGACCTTGGTGCCGGCGACCGTCGCGCCGTCCGCGGGGGCGAGCGGGTCGTCCGCGGTGCCGATCTCGGCCTTCCCGTCCTGCACGACGGCGAAGCCCAGCTCGTCGCCGCGGCTCACCACCGCGACGGGGAAGGCCGCCGAGCCGGGCAGCCGCACCTGGTTCTGCGTCTCGATCGCGGAGATCGCGTCGGACTTGGTGGAGTTGTGCCCGTCGCCGTAGTTCGTGAACGCGATGTACCCCGTGTACGCCATGACGAAGAGCTGGTACACGAGGAGGAACAGCATCCCGGGCACCAGGTACTTCGCGGGGATCGCGCGCTTGGAGAAGTACGCCCAGTTGACGACGGCGAGCGCCAGCACGAGGAACGCGACGATCCCCCAGCTCTGGACGCCGGCCGCCGCGACGATGCCGTAGAGGCCCAGCGCGTCGACGAGCCCGACGAGGATCAGCTTGGCGATCCAGCCCGGGCTGAACCGCCGGGCGTGCGACTCGGGGCGCGGGGGGACGGTCGGCCGCGGGGCGGGTCCGTCGGCGCCGCCGTCGCCGGGTGCGGCGTCCGGAGCGCGGGGGGCGAGCGTCTGCTCGGTCATCGTCGTCTCTTTCGTGCGGTGCGTCGGGCGTGAACGGGACCGGCCCGCCCCGACGGTGCGGGGCGGGCCGGTCGGGTGGCGTCAGCCCTTCGACTTGTCGATGGCCGCCTGGATGTTCTTGATCATGGTGTCCCACGCAGCGTCGGGGTCCTTCGCCTTGCCGGAGATGATCTGCGCCTCGGTGGTGCCCCAGAAGGACCAGACCGAGTCCATGGCCGGGATGGCGGGCATGGGCGTCGTGCCGGCCGCGTCGGTGAAGCCCTTGATGATCGGGTCGTCGACCTTGTCCGCGGCCGCGGTCAGCGCGGGCATGCGCTGACCGGCCGTGTACAGCTCGGTCTGGACCGCCTCGGAGCCGAGGAAGTTGGTGACGAAGTCGTTCGCCACGATCGGGTTCTGCGTCTTGGCGCTGATGTACGCGCCCTGCACGCCGACGAACGGGTTCGACTTCTCGCCGCCCGCGCTCGGGAGCGGCAGGACGGTGATGTCGAGGCCGGCCTTCTTGAACGCCGGGGTGTTCCAGGGACCCGTGAGGATGTACGGGGTCTGGCCGTGCGAGAACGCGTCGGTGGCCTTCTGCGAGTCGATCGCGGTGTCGAGGACGTCGTCCTTGCCGAGCTTCGCGAGGTACTGGGCGAACTTGTGGCCGGCGTCGCCGCCCATCGTGAGCGTGTCGGTGTACGAGCCGTCGTCGTTCTGCTTGAAGACGGGCGCCCCGAACGACGTCTGGAACGGGTACAGGTGGTACGGGTCGCCGTCCTTGCCCTGCTGGACGACGAACGGGTACTTCACCTTCGCGTTCTTCGCCATGACCTGCTTGCCCTGGGTGACGAGGCCGTCGAACGTGTCGGGCGTGCTGCTCGCAAGCTTGTTGTTGCGCACGAGCGCGAGGTTCTCGATGGCGTACGGCACGCCGTAGACCTGGCCGTCGTAGGTGAAGGCCGAGATGGTCACGGGCGAGAACTCGCTCGCCTTGTCGCCGAGCTCGATGGGCTGCACCGTGCCGTTGGTGACGAGCTGCCCGGCCCAGTCGTGCGCGCCGACGACGATGTCGGGGCCCTCGCCGGTCGGCTCCTGCTTGACGAAGTCGGCGCGGATGTCCGCGGACGCCTTCTGCACGACCGTGACCTTGACGCCGGACTGCGCCTGGTACTCCTGGCCCAGCTTCTTGAAGGCGTCGATCCGCGTCTCGTCGGTCCAGATGGTCAGCGTGCCCGTGAGCTGGGGCGCTGCGCTGCTGGCTGCGGCCGACGGCGAGGACGGCTTGTCGCCGCTGCCCGAGTCGGACGAGCAGGCGGTGAGCGCGAGAGCCGCGCCGAGGGCGACCGCCGTCGCCGAGAAGATGCTCCGTCGCATCGGTGTGTCTCCCATGAGGTCGAGGGTGGCCGCGCGGCGTCGCACGCCGACGTCGGCCTTGGATGGCATGACCGTAGGCGAAGGTGGCCCCGCTGTGCAACCGCTTGCAGCAAGGCCGTCGCCGTCGTTACAGTTTCGTTGCAGTCCAGCGCTCCGCCGACGACGGCGGACCGTGCTCGCCGGCCAGACGGCCGGCCAGAAACCAGCGACAAGGAGGTCCTGTGCGCCGGACCACTACGCTCGTAACCGTGCGTACCCGTCTTGCAGACCTGGCCCAGCTCGCGGGCGTGAGCACCGCGACGGTCTCGCGGGTCCTCAACGGCAAGTCCAACGTCTCCCGCGAGACCCGCCAGGCCGTGCTCTCCGCGCTCGACCAGCTCGGCTACGAGCGGCCCGAGCGGCTCAAGCACCGGTCCGCCGGGCTCATCGGGCTCGTCGTGCCGGAGCTCGTCAACCCGGTGTTCCCCGCCTTCGCGCAGGTCATCGAGGACCATCTCGCCGACGCCGGGTACACGCCCGTCCTCTGCACCCAGTCGCCCGGCGGCACCACCGAGGACGAGTACGTCGAGATCCTCATGGAGCACGGCGTCGACGGCATCGTGTTCGTCTCCGGGCTGCACGCCGACACCCAGGCCGGCCGCGACCGCTACGTGCGGCTGCGCGAGCGGGGTATGCCGATCGTGCTCGTGGGCGGCTACGCGGAGGGCATCGACGCGCCCTTCGTGTCCGCCGACGACGCCCGGGCCGCCGAGCTCGCGGTGCGGCACCTGGTCAGCCTGGGGCACCGCCGGATCGGCCTGGCCGCGGGCCCGACGCGCTTCGTCCCGACCCAGCGCAAGCAGGAGGGCTTCGTGAGCGCCCTCGTGCAGCACGGCCTCGCCGCAGACGCGGCCGAGGCGCGCACGCACGTGGTCAACACGCTGTTCACGCTCGAGGGCGGGCAGGCCGCCGCGGAGGAGCTCCTCGCGAGCGGGCACACCGCGGTCGTGTGCGCGAGCGACCTCATGGCGCTCGGGGTGACGCGCGCGGCGCGCGCCCGCGGCCTCGCCGTCCCCGGGGACATGTCGGTGGTGGGCTACGACGACTCGCCGCTGATCGCCTTCACCGACCCGCCTCTGACGACCGTGCGCCAGCCCGTCGCGGCGATGGGGCGCGCCGCCGTGGCCGCGCTGCTGACCGAGATCTCGGGCGACCGCGCGCCCCGCAGCGAGCTGCTCTTCCAGCCCGAGCTCGTCGTGCGCGAGTCCACGGGGAGCGCGCCGGTGGACGTCCCGGTCGCCTGATCCGCGGCGGGCGGCCGCCCGCGACCTCGGTTGACGGGCGCGGGTCGGCCTGTGCAAGGATGCTGCAACGTACATCGCAGTCTTGCCGTGCTGACCACCCAGCGAGACGCCTCCCTCCCCGACGATGCGAGGACAGCCCTCCCATGACCCGAATCGATGCGACGACCGCGCCAGCGACCCAGGCCGTCACCGTCCACACTGCCGACGACGCGCAGGGCAGCTGGTGGCGTGACGCGGTGATCTACCAGGTCTACCCGCGGTCGTTCGCCGACGCGGACGGCGACGGCGTCGGCGACCTGCCCGGGATCACCGCGCACCTCGACCACCTCGTCGAGCTCGGCGTCGACGCCCTGTGGCTCTCGCCCTTCTACCGCTCGCCGCAGAACGACGCCGGCTACGACGTCGCCGACTACCGCGACGTCGACCCGCTGTTCGGCACGCTCGCCGACTTCGACGCACTGCTCGAGGCCGCGCACGCGCGCGGCGTCCGCGTCGTCGTCGACCTCGTGCCGAACCACACGTCCGACCAGCACGTCTGGTTCCAGGCGGCGCTCGCCGCGGACGAGGGCTCGCCCGAGCGCGCGCGCTACCTGTTCCGTGAGGGCCGCGGGACGACCGGCGAGGAGCCGCCGAACAACTGGCAGTCGATCTTCGGCGGCCCGGCCTGGACGCGCACCACCCGCACCGACGGGACCCCGGGCCAGTGGTACCTGCACCTGTTCGACTCGTCGCAGCCCGACCTCGACTGGTCCAACCCCGAGGTCCGCTCCGAGTTCGAGGACGTCCTGCGGTTCTGGCTCGACCGCGGCGTCGACGGGTTCCGCGTCGACGTCGCGCACGGCATGGTGAAGGCGGACGGCCTGCCGGACTGGGACGGCCGCGTCGCGATGGTCGACGGCACCGAGAGCGCCGACGGCACCGAGGCCGTGAACGGCTCCGGGAACTCCGGTCCCATGTTCGACCAGGACGGCGTCCACGAGATCTACCGCGCCTGGCGCCGGATCCTCGACGAGTACGACGGCGACCGCGCGATGGTCGCCGAGGCGTGGGTCGAGCCTCTGTCGCGGCTCGCGCGCTACGTCCGCCCGGACGAGATGCACCAGGCGTTCAACTTCTCGTTCCTCGCCGCCGGCTGGGACGCCGCCCGCCTGCGCGGCGTCGTCGAGTCGTCCTTCCGGGCCAACGACGCGGTCGGCGCCCCCACGACGTGGGTGCTGTCCAACCACGACGTCGTGCGGCACGCCTCGCGGCTCGGCCTCGCCGAGCCCGAGAACCGGCCCAACGGCCTCTTCGCGACCGACCCGCAGCCCGACGCCGAGCTCGGCCTGCGCCGCGCCCGCGCCGCGAGCCTGCTCATGCTCGGCCTGCCCGGCTCGGCGTACGTGTACCAGGGCGAGGAGCTCGGCCTGCCCGAGCACACCACGCTCGACGCCGCGGTCCGCCAGGACCCCGCGTTCTTCCGCACCGGCGGGTCCGAGGCGGGCCGGGACGGCTGCCGCATCCCGATGCCGTGGTCCGCGGGCGCCCCCGCGTACGGCTTCTCCCCGACGGGCGCCGCGTGGCTTCCGCAGCCCGGGTCGTACGCGGCGCACGCGGCCGACGTCGAGCGCGCCACCGCCGGCTCCACGTTCGACCTGTACCGGGCGGCCCTGCGCGTGCGGAAGGCCGAGGCGCTCGGCACCGGCGACCTCGCCTGGCTCGACGTGTTCGCGGACGACCCGCAGGTGGTCGCCCTCCGTAACCGCGACGTCGTCGTGGTCGCGAACCTGGGCGACGCGCCCGTCGCGCTGCCGCAGGGTGCCGAGGTCGTCGTCGCGTCGGGCGAGCTGGCCGACGACGCCGGCACCGTGGCCGTCCCCTCGGACACCACGGTCTGGTACCGCGCCTGACGGCTCTGACGACGCAGACCGGCGGGGCCGGCCCCCCCCCCCCCCCCCGGGGGGGGGGGGGCCCCCCCCCCCGCCGGTCTGCCGGGGTACGAGAGCCGGCCTCAGCCGCCGGAGACGCTCAGCTCGGCCTCGACCAGCTGCTGCCGGTGCTCGGGGGTGAGCTCGCGCGAGTCCAGCCAGCCGTACGGCAGGTGGGCGGTCTTCGGGGTGCCGGACCGCCCCCGAGGACCCTCGGCGCCCTCGCCGGGGTACGGCTGGTCGAGGTCGAGCGCGTCGAGACGTTCGCGCAGCTCGGCGAGCGTCGAGACGAGCGCGAGCGACGCGCGCGCCTCACCCCCGACCGCGTAGCCCTTGAGGTACCAGGCCATGTGCTTGCGCAGGTCGCGCATGCCCTTGCCCTCGTCCTCCCAGTAGTCGACCTGCAGCTCGCCGTGCCGGTAGATCGTGTCGGCGACCTCGCGCAGGCCCGGGCGGATCCGCGCGTCGGACCCGGCGAACGCGGCAGCGAGGTCGGCGAACAGCCACGGCCTGCCCTGGCACCCGCGGCCGACGACGACGCCGTCGGCGCCCGTCACCTGCACCATCCGGACGGCGTCCTCCGCGGACCAGATGTCGCCGTTGCCGAGCACGGGGATGCTCCGGACCGTCTCCTTGAGCGTCGCGATCGCGGCCCAGTCGGCCGTCCCAGAGTAGTGCTGCTCGACGGTCCTGGCGTGGAGCGCGATCGCCGCGGCGCCCTCGCGCTCCGCGATGAGGCCGGCGTCGAGGTACGTGAGGTGCTCGTCGTCGATGCCCTTGCGGGTCTTGACCGTCACCGGGACGCCGTAGGCGCCGCCCGCCTCGACGGCGCCCGCGACGATGCGCGTGAAGAGTTCGCGCTTCCAGGGCAGCGCGCCGCCACCGCCGCGCTTGGTGACCTTGGGCACGGGGCACCCGAAGTTGAGGTCGACGTGGTCGGCGAGCCCCTCCGCGGCCAGGAGCCTGACTGCGCCCGCGACCGTGGCGGGGTCGACGCCGTAGACCTGGGCCGAGCGGGGCGACTCGCCGTCGTCGAAGGTGACGATCCGCAGGGTGGCCGGGTGCCGCTCGACGAGCGCGCGGCTCGTGACCATCTCCGCGACGTACAGGCCGGCGCCGTGCTCACGGCACAGGGTCCGGAAGGCCTTGTTCGTCACCCCTGCCATGGGCGCGAGCACGACCGGGGTGTCGATCGTGTGCGGCCCGATGCGCAGCGGGGGCAGCAGCGTGCTGACGGTGGAGGTGGGGGCTGTCACGTCCCCCATTCTCCCATCCGTCCACCGGCGGCCGGAAACAGGGCTACAGCCAGCCGTTGTCCTGCGCGATCCGTACGGCCTCGGCGCGCGTCCGGGCGCCCGTCTTCCCGATCGCCGACGACAGGTAGTTGCGCACGGTGCCCTCGGACAGGAAGGCCGCCCTCGCGATCTCGGCGACGGTGCCGCCGTCGGCCGCGTGGAGGAGGACATCGCGCTCGCGCTCGGTGAGCGGGCTCTCCCCCACCGTGAGCGACTCGACGGCGAGGTCGGGGTCGACGACCCGGAGCCCGGCGTGCACCCGGCGGACGGCGTCGGCCAGCTGCTCGGCGGGGGTGTCCTTGACGACGAACCCGCTCGCACCGGCGTCGAGCGCCCGGCGGAGGTAGCCCGGTCGACCGAAGGTCGTGACGATGAGCGACCGGCACTGCGGGTAGCCCTGCCGCAGCGCGCCGGCGGCGCCGATGCCGTCCAGCCCGGGCATCTCGACGTCGAGCAGGGCGACGTCGACGCGGGCGGCGCGGGCCGCGTCGACGACCTCGTCACCGCGCCCGACCTGCGCGACGACCTCGAGGTCGGGCTCGAGATCGAGGAGTGCGGCGAGCGCGCCGCGCACGAGGGCCTGGTCGTCAGCGAGGAGGAGCCGGATCGTCACCGCCCGATCCTCGCACCCGTCGGGGCCCCCGACCGACGGCCCCCCGCGCGCACGGCGAGGCGGAAGCCGCCCAGCGTGCTCGGGCCCGTCTCGACGACGGCTCCCGCCGCCGCCGCCCGCTCGCGCAGCCCCGCGAGCCCGTGCCCGGGCGCGTCGCCGGGCGACCCGGCGCCGTCGGGGCAGGGACCACCGCCGCGGCCGTCGTCCTCGACGACGATCCGGTCCGGCGCCAGCGTCACGACGACCCTGCCGGCGGCCGCGTGCCGCAGGACGTTCGTCGTGCCCTCGCGGACGGTCCACGCGAACAGCTCGCGCAGGTCCTCCGGGACGGCGTCGACGGCGCCGGGAAGCTGCGCCTCGATCGCCGCCGCGTCGAGGGCGCGCCGCGCGGCGGCGAGCTCGCCGGCCAGGGTGACGTGCCGCGTGGCCGCGACCATGCCCCGGACGTCCGCGAGCGCCGACCGGGCGAGTGACTGGATGTCGGCGACCTCGGCCGCGGCTCGCTCCGGGTCAGCCGTGACGAGCCGGCCCGCGAGCTCGGACTTCACGGAGATCACCGTCAGCGAGTGACCGAGGACGTCGTGCATGTCGCGCGCGATGCGCTCGCGCTCGCGCGAGACGGCGAGCGCCGCGACCTCCTCCTGTGCGAGCTGGAGCTGACGGTTCCGTTCGACGAGCTGGCCGAACCCATAGGTCGCGAGGGTCGCGAGGACGAGCGCCGCGATGTTGCCGTCCTCGGGCTGCCAGCCGGGGATCACGCGCGGCAGCACGAGCATGACGACCGCGAGGCCGACGGTGACCAGGAGGGCGCGGGGCGTGCGCAGCAGGTACACGGCCGAGACGCTGATGAACACCAGCCCGACGAGCCCGTGCTCCTGCGCAGCGAGGCAGGCGAGCACCACGCCCACGACCTGGAGCGCGACCGACACCACCGCCCACCGCCGGACGACCCGGCCGTCCCGCACGAACGTGGCGCGGAGCAGGAACACCGACATCACGAACCCGAAGGCGCTGAGCGCGACGCCGAGGATCCCGCACCAGCGGAGCACGGGGTCGGGATTGGCCCACGACTCGCGGGCCGGCTCGCTGAGGAAGACCACCCAGACCGCGCCGAAGAGGGGGCCGACGAGCCGCCACACGCGCCGCTGGCGCTCCTCGGACGACCCCGGGCCTGCGACGGCGAAGGCGAGGGCACGGCCGAAGACGTGGCGGTCGTCGTCGGCCTGCGACGGAGGTGGGGACGGCGCGCTCACGCGACCCACCGTAGTGGTGGGCCGCGTGCGCGCGCCGGAGAACGGGCTGGTCACACCCGTGCCGTGTCCTTGCGGTAGCGCCAGGCGGCGCCGAGCGCGAACACCACGGCCCAGGCGACCACGTTGAGGACGGCGAGCCAGGAGAAGCCGTCGCCCAGCGGGGCGCGGGTCAGCTCGGCGAGCCCGTAGGTCGGCATGACCTTGGCGACGTCCGCGAACCAGCTGTCGCCGAGCGGGACGAACAGTCCGCCCGCGAAGGACAGCAGCGCCAGCACCGGGCCGAGGATCTGCATGACGTTCTCGGACGGGAGCAGGTAGCCCATGAACAGGCCGAAGGCGGCGAACACGAGCGAGCCGACCCAGGCGATCAGCGGCGCGAGGATCCACGCGTAGAACGGCATGTCCGCCTTGCCGAGCGCCAGCCCGACGGCCATGGTGACGAGCACGGAGACGGCGCCGAGGGCCATGGTCGCGGCGATCTTCGTCACCACGTACGCCCAGGGGCGCAGCGGGGTGAGCCGGAGCTGCCGGGTCCAGCCCTGGGCCCGCTCGACCGACACGCTGGCCCCGCCCGAGGTCGCCGTGAGCAGCGCGCCGTAGAGCGCCATCGAGACGAGGATCCACGCCGTGACGTTGCCGTTGCCGGCCTGCTGCGTCGTGTAGTCCGACGAGAGGCCGAAGATCAGGAAGAACACCGGCGGCATCACGAGCGAGAAGATCAGGGTCCGGCGGTTGCGGACGAACCGGCGCAGCTCGAGCCGCAGGTACGTCGCGCTGATCCCGCGCCCGACGGCGGGCGTTCCGATCCGGCTCGCGGCCGGTCGGGCGGGGCTGGGCGCGGAGCTGGGGGCCAGCGTGCTCATCGGAGGGCTCCTTCGGTGACGGTGACGGGTGCCGGCGCGGCGGCGTGGGCGGACGGGCCGGCGGAGGTGAGCGCGACGAACGCCTCCTCGAGGTTCTCGGCGGTGACCTCGAGGTCGCGCGCCTTCGTGCGCGTGAGGAGGTAGCGCGCGACGGCGTCGGAGTCGGAGGTGCGGACGATGAGGCGGCTGCCCCGCTCCTCGACCGTGTCGACGCCCGGGAGCGCGCGCAGCGCGTCGAGCACCTGACCCGGCTCGGCCTCGACGTCGAGCAGCGCCGTCACGGTGCGGCCCGACGCGAGGTTCTTGACCTCGGTGGACGAGCCGTCCGCGACGATCCGGCCCTGGCTGACGAGGACGATGCGGTCCGCGTACGCGTCGGCCTCCTCCAGGTAGTGGGTGGCGAACACGACGGTCCGGCCGTGCGCGGCGTCCTGGCGGATCGCCGCCCAGAACTCGCGGCGGCCCTCGACGTCCATGCCTGTCGTCGGCTCGTCGAGCAGCAGGAGGTCCGGCTCCGAGACGAGCGCCATGGCGAACCGGAGCCGCTGCTGCTGGCCGCCCGAGCACTTGCCGACCATCCGGTCGGCGATGTCGGCGATGCCCGCGCGCTCGAGGTACGGCGTCGGCGAGCCGGTGCGGCCGAACAGCGAGGCCGTGAGCTCGACGGTCTCCGCGACCGTGATGTCGCGGAGCAGGCCGCCCGTCTGCATGACGGCGGCGATGCGGCCCGCGGCGATCGCGTCCTCCGGGCTGCTCCCGAACACCTCGAGCGTGCCGGACGAGGGCCGCGACAGCCCGAGGACCATGTCGATGGTGGTGGTCTTGCCGGCGCCGTTCGGGCCGAGGAACGCGACCACCTCGCCCGGCATGATCGTGAGGTCGATGCCGTTGACGGCACGCACGGCGCCCGACGGCGACGAGAACTGCTTGTGCAGCCCGTGCAGCGCGAGCGCGGGCGTCGTGGGGAGGGCGTGGGACCCCTGCGGTGTGCTCATGTCTCCATCCTGGACGGAGGCGCTGGTCAGCGGCACCGACGACTGTCACAGGCGCCTCATGACATCTGTCATGAGGCGGCCACGCCACGTGCCGCCGCCGCGGGCCCGGCGCTCCGTTCCAGGCCGGCTCGTACGGCAGACTCAGGTCGGACCCCGCCGGGACTCAACTTTGGGGCCCGGTCGTGCGTGTGAAGGAGGTGACGACGATGACGATCGCACCTCAGCCCGGAGACGGCACGCGTCCCGGCCCCACCGTGCGGGTCCACGTGACCGAGTCGACGGCCCCGGCGGACCCGGCCACCGACAGCGAGAAGCCCGACCGTGACCGCGCCTTCACCGCATTCATGGAGAGCCATGCCGACGACCTCCTGCGCACCGCCTGGTTCCTCAGCGGCGACGCCCACCGCGCCGAGGAGCTCGTGCAGCAGGCGCTGGTGCGGACGTACACCGCCTGGCACCGCGCCGCGGCCACCGACCCCCTCGCGTACGCGCGGCGGATCCTCGTGAACCAGCGCATCGACACGTGGCGCCGACGACGACGCGAGGTGCTCTCCGAGCCGTCCGACCTCGCCGCGCTCACGCCCGCGGGGCGCGACGAGCACGCGTCGGCGGACGACCGCGACCAGCTCACCCGCGCCCTCGCCATGCTCTCCCCCCGCGCGCGGCGCATCGTCGTCCTGCGCCACCTCGTCGGGCTGCCCGAGGCCGAGGTCGCGGCCAGCCTCGGGATCAGCGTCGGCACCGTCAAGTCGACCGCGTCGCGGGGCCTCGCGACCCTGCGAGCCACGCTCACCGAGACCGAGAGGAGCGCGTCATGAGCACCGACGACGAGTTCGCCCGTGCGCTGCGGGAGCGTGCCGACGCCGCCGTGCCGGCGATGTCCCTCGATCCCGCCGCCACCCTGCGGCGCGGACGGCGGCACGTCCGCACCCGCCACGCCTGGCAGGTCGGGTCCGTCGTCGCCGCCGTCGGTGTGGTCGCCGTCGCGGTCGCCCCGACGCTGCCGATGTCCTCGCCGACCAGCAACGACGCGACCGCGCAGGTGGGGGTGTCGTCGCAATCGCCCACCCCGCACCCGTCGTCGACGTTCACCGGGCGCGTGGCCGGCCCCGACTCAACCCTCGCCTCCGCGCCGGGGAGCAAGCGGGTCGCGATCGACAGCGCGACCGTGCTCGGCGCATCCGTCGTCGCCCAGGCGAAGGAGCTCCAGCAGGAGATGTTCGACGCGATGGACACGCCCTACGACGCGGCCGTGTGGGACGACTTCAGCTACCGCCTCGACGCGCTGGTCGCGAAGGCCGACGCCGCCAACGCCAGGCACCCGCACTCCGACGCCGTCGAGCTGGGGTACTTCGTGTTCCCCGACCGCTACACGCACCGGTTGACCTCGTGGATCGGGTGGGACAACGCGAACCGCATCACCCTCGCCTGGGACGCGGACCACGGGATGCTGCGAAAGAGCGCCATCTCTCCGCAGGGGGTGAACAGCCTGGACTCCTTCGTCGACGCGGTCGGCTCGGGCGCCCTTGAACTTGTGGTGCACGACTACGACCGCGGCCTGCACGACGGATCGGAGCTGACCTACCAAGATCGCAGGGGAAAGCACTACACGTACGACGTCTTCAACGGATGGGTAGGGATCGCCACGACGGCCATGGCGCGACCCGCGCCTGCGTCCGGGTACACCGTCGACGTCACACCTGACCAGCGCACCAAGCTCGAGTCCCTGAGCGCGCAGTCGATGTCGTCCGGCTCCGGCCTCTCGGCGGCGAACGAGCTCGAGCCGCTCATGAGCGCCGTGGCCTCCACCCGGCACCCGAAGAAGGACACCGGTGATCATGACGTCGTCACGGCCGGCCTCACACCGTTCGGGATCGACGCACCCCATGGCTCCGTCATCGTGCCGACCAAGGACGCCCAGTGGAACGGCTGGGTCGACGGGCGCACCACCGTCGTGATCGCCGGTGCCAAGGCAGACCCGGACACGGCGCAAGCCACGTCGACGGGTCAGATCCGGCTCGTCGCCGCCGGAAACGAGGAGGGGACGCCCTACTCGATCAAGGGCACCGGCTCTCTGACGCTCGAATCGGAGTCGCAGGGCGTCCTGACGCTCCGCGACGCCCACGGCGCGACCCACCGGTTCGACCTCGCGACCACGGGCTGGATCTGACTTGCGCCCGGTCCGGGTACGGCGCCGGCCGGCGACCACGGGGCTTCCCCGTGGCCGCCGGCCGGCGGTCGTGCGCGGTCAGGCGCCGACGAGGTGCGTCGCCAGGTACGCGGTGACCTGGTCGAGCGCGACGCGCTCCTGCTTCATGGAGTCGCGGTGCCGGATCGTGACGGCCTGGTCGTCGAGCGTGTCGAAGTCGACGGTGATGCAGAACGGCGTGCCGATCTCGTCCTGGCGGCGGTACCGGCGGCCGATGGCGCCGGCGTCGTCGAAGTCGACGTTCCACGCCTGGCGCAGCTCGGCGGCGAGGTCGCGCGCCTTGGGCGAGAGGCTCTCGTTGCGCGACAGCGGCAGGACGGCGGCCTTGACGGGCGCGAGGCGCGGGTCGAGCCGGAGCACGGTGCGCTTGTCGACGCCGCCCTTCGCGTTGGGGGCCTCGTCCTCGCTGTACGCCTCGACGAGGAACGCCATGAGCGAGCGCGTGAGGCCCGCGGCGGGCTCGATGACGTACGGGACCCAGCGCTCGTTCTTCTCCTGGTCGAAGTAGGACAGGTCCTTCCCGGAGTGCTCGGCGTGCGTCTTGAGGTCGAAGTCCGTGCGGTTCGCGATGCCCTCGAGCTCGCCCCACTCGGATCCCTGGAAGCCGAACCGGTACTCGATGTCGACGGTGCGCGTCGAGTAGTGGGAGAGCTTCTCCTTCGGGTGCTCGTAGCTGCGCAGGTTCTCGGACGAGATGCCGAGACCCGTGTACCAGGCGGTCCGGGTGTCGATCCAGTACTGGTGCCACTCGGCGTCGGTGCCGGGCTCGACGAAGAACTCCATCTCCATCTGCTCGAACTCGCGCGTACGGAAGATGAAGTTGCCGGGGGTGATCTCGTTGCGGAACGACTTGCCGATCTGGGCGATGCCGAACGGCGGCTTCTTGCGCGCGGCCGACGACACGTTGCCGAAGTTCACGAAGATGCCCTGCGCGGTCTCGGGCCGCAGGTAGTGCAGGCCCGACTCGTCCTCGACGGGGCCGAGGTACGTCTTGAGCATCATGTTGAAGTCGCGGGGCTCGGTCCACTGGCCGCGGGTGCCGCAGTTGGGGCAGGCGATCTCGGCGAGGCCGCCCTCGGGGGCGCGGCCCTTCTTCTCCTCGAACTCCTCGATCATCTGGTCCTCGCGGAACCGCTTGTGGCAGTGGAGGCACTCGGTGAGCGGGTCGGTGAAGACGCCGACGTGGCCGGAGGCGACCCAGACCTGGCGCGGGAGGATGACGGCGGAGTCGAGGCCGACGATGTCGTCGCGGCTCGTGACCATCGCCCTCCACCACTGGCGCTTGATGTTCTCCTTGAGCTCGACGCCGAGGGGTCCGTAGTCCCAGGCGGAGCGCGTACCGCCGTAGATCTCGCCGGACGGGAAGACGAAGCCTCGCCTCTTGGCGAGCGAGACGACGGCGTCGAGACGGGAGACAGGGGCCACGGGGCACTCCTCGAAGACGGCTGCCCGCATGGCGTGCGGGCAGGTGGGGGGTTCGTTCGGAGGTCTCAGCCTACCGGGCGGCCTCCAGGCGGCCCGCGCTCTTTGACACCGTTCACCCCGCTAGATGAGAATGAGAATCGACAAGCAGCCCGCCCGACGACCGCCGGAGACCAGCCGTGCAGCGCATCACCAAGCAGCGCGTCGCCGTCCAGCACGCGCTGGACGACCTGGACGACTTCCGCTCCGCCCAGCAGCTCCACGAGCTGATGCGCGCGCACGGCGACGGCGTCGGGCTCGCGACCGTCTACCGCACCCTCCAGTCCCTGGCCGACGACGGCGCCGTCGACGTGCTGCGCACCGAGGGCGGCGAGAACGTGTACCGCCGCTGCGCCAAGCAGGACCACCACCACCACCTGGTCTGCCGCACGTGCGGCCGCGCGGTCGAGATCGACGGGCCGAGCGTCGAGGCGTGGGCTGCGTCCGTCGGTGCGCAGCACGGCTTCACCGAGATCCAGCACACGGTCGAGCTGTTCGGCACCTGCGCGGACTGCCGGGCCGCCGCGGTCAGCTGAGGGCTTCGTCGCCGACGAGCGCCGCGACGACGTCCGCGGTGAGCTCGCGGTCGGCGAACAGCAGGCGGACGGCCGCCGGGTCGGGGTTGTCGCGGTCCGGGCCGCGCCAGGCGAGCGTGAGGCCGGCGCGCTCGACGACGGCCCGCGAGCGCACGTTGTGCTCCAGCAGCCGTGCCACGACCGGACGGTCGGGGTCGGCCTCGGCGGCGCAGGACCGTGCCGCTCGCACGAGCTCGCTCGCGTAGCCCTGACCCTGGGACGCCGGGCGCAGGCGGTAGTAGAGGTTCCACGCGACGTCACCCGCGCCCATGCAGCCGCCCGCGCCGAGCAGGATGCGCGAGCCCGGGTCGCGCAGGGTCCAGTAGCCGAGCCCGTCCTGGTCCCACGACGCGGTGCAGAGCGCGACGAACCGCTCCGTCTGCCCCCGGTCGACGTGGCGGCCCGAGGGAAAGTGCCACCACACGGCCGGGTCGGTGTTGAGGACGAACAGGTCGTCGACGTCGCCCGCACCCACGGCGCTCAGGAGGAGGCGCTCGGTGTGCACGACCCACGGCGACCCGCCCGTCCCGGCCCCCGGCGACGCGCTCATCCCTGCTCCGCGGGCCCGGACGCGACGGCGTCCACCGCTCCGCCGTACCGGCGGTCGCGGCGCGCGTACTCCTCGACGGCGCGCCACAGCACCCGGCGGTCCACGTCGGGCCACAGCTCGGGGACGAACACCATCTCGGCGTACGCCGACTGCCACGGCAGGAAGTTCGACGTCCGCTGCTCCCCGGACGACCGCAGGAACAGGTCGACGTCGGGCATGTCCGGGTCGTACAGGTGCTTCGCGATGGTCTTCTCGGTGATCCGTGACGGGTCGAGGCGCCCGGCCGCGACCTCCGCGGCGACCGCCCGCACGGCGTCGGTGATCTCGAGCCTGCCACCGTAGTTCACGCACAGGGTGAGGGTCAGCCCGTCGTTGCCCGCGGTCTGGCGCTCGGCGACCTGCAGCTCCTTGACGACGCTCCCCCACAGGCGCGGCTGCCGGCCGGCCCACCGGATCCGGACGCCCCACGAGTCCCACAGGTCCCGACGCCGCCGGATCGTCTCGCGGTTGAAGCCCATGAGGAACCGGACCTCCTCGGGCGAGCGCTTCCAGTTCTCCGTCGAGAACGCGTACGCCGACACGTGGGAGAGGCCGAGCTGGACGGCGCCCGCGACCACGTCGTTGAGCGCCACCTCCCCCGCCTCGTGCCCTGCGGTACGCGGCAGCCGCCGGGCGTTGGCCCACCGCCCGTTGCCGTCCATGACGATCGCGACGTGCCGCGGCAGCACCTCGGCCGGGATGGCCGGCGGCCGGGCGCCCGACGGGTGCGGCGCGGGCGCGGCCCGCGGGATCCGGGCGGACGCCGACGTCGGCGGGGTACGGCGGGAGGCTCGTGCCATCACAGGAAGGTGGTCTCCGTCTCGCGGGTCGTGGTGAGGTCGGCCGCGTCCTGGCGGTCGGGCTCGCGCTCGACCAGCCGCAGGGACCGGAGCCGGCGCTCGAGGTGGAACTGGGAGTACGCCGCGACGAGCCCGCTCGCCTCGCTGCGGTGCCGCGCCGACGACGCGTCGGCCGTCGCCCAGTCGCCGGCGAGCAGGGCGGCGAGCAGGGCGAACGTCTCGGGGGCGGGCGCCGTCGAGCCGGGGGGCCGGCACCGCGGGCACACGGCGCCGCCCGTCCCCACGGAGAACGCGGTGTGCGGGCCGGGCTCGCCGCAGCGCGCGCAGTCGGTGAAGCTCGGCGCCCAGCCGGCCACGGACAGCGCGCGCAGCAGGTAGGAGTCCAGGACGAGGCCGGCGGCGTGGTGGTGCTGCGCGAGCGCGCGTACCGCGCCGGCGAGGAGCCAGAACTGCTGGACGGCGGGCTCCCCCTCCTCGGTGAGCCGCTCGGCGGTCTCGAGCATCGCCGTCCCCGCCGTGTAGAGCGCGTAGTCGCGCGCGATCTCGCTCGCGTACGGGCCGACCGTCTCGACCTGGGTCACGACGTCGAGCGTCCGGCCGACGTAGAGCTGGGCATCGACGAACATGAACGGCTCGAGGCGCGCGCCCACCCGCGACGACGTGCGCCGCACCCCCTTGCCGACGGCGCGCACCTTCCCGTGCTCGCGCGTCAGGAGGGTGACGATGCGGTCGGCCTCGCCCAGCTTCTGGGTGCGGAGGACGAGCGCCTCGTCGCGGTAGACCGGCATGCGCACCATTCTCCCCCGCCGGGCCGACATCGGTGGTCAGAGCGACGCGAAGAACTCCCGGACGTCGCCGACGAGCACGTCGGGGTCCGTCACGGCGGCGAAGTGCCCGCCGCGCGGCAGCTCGGTGTACCGGACGAGGTGAGTGGACCGCTCCACGCACGTACGCAGCGAACGGAAGTCCTCGGGGAAGACTGCGACGGCCGTCGGGACCGGGTTGGTCAGGTCGCGGTAGCCGGCGCCGCTCCGCGCGTTCTCGAGGTAGTGCCGCGCGGCGGAGCCCGCCGTGCGGGTGAGCCAGTAGATCGTCAGGTGCGCGAGGTACTCGTCGGCGTCGACGGGCTGCGTGCCGAACCCGCTCCACAGCTCCGCGTTCCACGCCAGGAGCCCCGCGGGCGAGTCCTCGAGCGCGAACGCGAGCGTCTGCGGGCGCTTCTCCTGGATCGGCTGGTAGCCCGCCTTCGCCCGGAATTCGGCGGTCGAGCCGGACGTGAGGCTCACGCGGTCCTTCTCGTCGAGACGCGCGACGTCGGCCTCGTCGGCCGGGAAGGCGAAGATCTGCTGCACGTGCACACCCACGAGCCCGTCCGGCGCGAGGATCCCGAGCTCGCGCCCCACGAGGGAGCCGACGTCGTTCCCGACGACGCCCCACCGCTCGTAGCCGAGCCCCACCATGAGCGCGGCGAGCGCCCGGGCGCTGCGCGCGCTGTCCCAGCCGGTCTCCGTCGTCGGGCCCGAGAACCCGAAGCCCGGCAGCGACGGGACGACGACGTCGAACGCGGGGGCGCCCGGCGCGCCGTGCGCCGCGGGTTCCGTGAGCGGCCCGACGACGCGTTCGTACTCGAGGAGCGTCGACGGCCAGCCGTGCAGCAGCAGGAGCGCGGTCGCGGGCGAGCCGGACGGCCGGGCGGAGCGCACGTGCCAGAAGTGGACGCGCTGCCCGTCCACGGTCGTCGTGTACTGGGGGTGGGCGTTGACGCGCGAGGCGACCTCGTCGAGGTCGAGCTCGCGCCACCGGTCGGCGAGGGCGCGCACCGTCGCGACGGGCATGCCCTGGTCGGCGCCGACGCCCGCGGGCTCGACCGGCCACACGGTGCGGGCGAGCCGGTCACGGAGATCGGTGACCCGCTCCGGGTCGACGACGACCTCGAAGGGCTCGAAGGCGGTCGGGGGCTCCGTCGGGGTGACGGTCTGCTGGTGCTGCTCCTGCACGGTCATCGCGGGCTCCTCGTCGCCGGCCCGGTGCGTCTCACCGGGGACACGCACCAGCCTCGTGGGCATTCAGGTCAGCTTGTGTCCTGAATCAGCGTGAGGATGGATGCCATGCAGGAGACCTCCGCCCGGCTGCTCGAGCTCCTCTCCCTGCTCCAGGCGCGCCGCGAGTGGACCGGCCGCGAGCTCGCCGGGCGGCTCGAGGTGGGCGAGCGCACGGTGCGCCGCGACGTCGAGCGCCTGCGCTCCCTCGGCTACCCCGTCGCCGCCACGCGCGGCGTCGCGGGCGGCTACCGGCTCGAGGCGGGCGCGGCCATGCCCCCGCTCCTCCTGTCCGACGACGAGGCCGTCGCGATCGCGGTCGGCCTCCGCACCGCCGCCCGCCACCCGGTGAGCGGGATCGACGAGTCGGCGGCGCGGGCGATCGCCAAGCTCGAGCAGGTGCTCCCACCCCGCCTGCGTGCACGCGTCGTGGCGCTCGCCGGTGCGACCGTCGACGTCCCGCCCGACGGTCCCGCGGCCGTGGTGGACGCCGACACCCTCGCCGCGTTCGCCGCGGCCGTCCGCGACCACGAGACGGTCCGCTTCGACTACGCCCGCCACGACGGGACCGACTCGCGCCGACGGGCCGAGCCGCACCGGCTCGTCGTCTGGGGGCGGCGCTGGTACCTGCTGGCCTGGGACCTCGACCGCGGCGACTGGCGCACGTTCCGGCTCGACCGCTGCGGCAGGCCCGGGTCTCCCGCCGGTCCGAGGTTCGCCCCGCGCGAGCTGCCGGACGACCCGGCGGACCTCGTGCGCCGCGGTGTGTCCGCCGCGGGTGCCAGGGTCCGGGCGCGGGTCCTGGTGCACGCCCCCGCGGACGTGGTGCTGGCCCGGGTGAGCCCGGCCGTCGGCACTGTCACGGCCCGCGACGACGGCTCGTGCGTGCTCGACGCGGGCGCCGACTCGCCCGCCGCGCTCGCCCGCTACCTGGCCTGGCTCGACGCCGACTTCGAGGTCGTCGAGCCGGACGAGGTGCGCGCCGAGGTGCGCGCGCTCGCCGCCCGCTACGCGCGGGCGGATGCCGGACGCGGCGTCCCGTCGTGATGTGATGGCACGATGACCGCACTCCCGAAGCAGCCGCCGACGCCCGCCGACGACGCCACCACGGAGGCCGGGCACAGCGCTCCCGCCGGGTCGTGGGAGGAACGCATCGCCGCCGCCTGGTACCGCGCCCGTACCGAGGAGGTCCCCGACGACGAGCTCCGCGACACCGTCGGCACGCTGGTCGCCGAGCTTCCCGCCGGGCACCCCGTCGCGCTCTACGAGACCGGCAGCGCCTGGGACTCGACCGGCGTCCCCGACCAGGCCATCGCGTTCTACCGCGCCGCCCTCGACGCCGGCCTGCCGCCCGACCGCCGCCGCCAGACCGTGATCCAGCTCGCGAGCTCCCTGCGCAACGTGGGCCGCCCCGACGAGGCCGTGGCCGTCCTGCGGGACGAGCGGCGCGAGCGCTCCGACGACCTGGACGCCCAGCTCGACGCGTTCCTCGCGCTCGCCCTCGCCGACGCCGGGCACGCCCGCGAGGGCGTGGGCGTGGCGGTCGCGGCGCTCGGCGGCGTCGTGCAGCGCTACCACCGCTCGCTCGTCGCCTACGGCGAGGAGATGGAGCGGAGCGCCCGCGCCGACGCGGCCGGGCGCGCCTGACCGCGTCCGGACGGCCGCGCGGCGCCGCTACTCGCCGACGAGGCCGTCCACGTTCTCGCGCAGCAGGTCGGCGTGACCGTTGTGCCGCGCGTACTCCTCGACGAGGTGCACGACGATCCACCGCAGCGTGAAGCGCTCGCCCGTGTGCCGGTCGGCACCGGCCGAGGTGGCGTCGAGGCCCCCGGAGGCGAGCGCGGCCGCCACGATCGCGTCGGAGCGGGCGACCGCGGCGTCGAAGCCCGCGCGCAGCTCCTCGGGCGAGTCGGCGGCCGCGCTGTGCCACTCCCAGTCGCGGTCCTGGGACCAGTCGACGGCGGCCCACGGCTCGCTCGGCTCGCTCCCGAGCCAGACGACGCGCCACCAGTTGTCCTCGACGTAGGCGAGGTGCTTGAGCAGGCCGCCGAGGGTCATCGACGACGGCGCGAGGGGGCGCCTCAGGTCGACGGCGTCCAGCCCGGACGTCTTCCACCGCAGCGTGTCGCGGTGGTAGGCCAGGAACCCCAGGAGCGTCTCGGCCTCACCCGCCTGCAAGGGCGGGTCGAGGCGGACGTCGGCGGCCTGCTCGAAACCCATCGTCGGCTCAGCGGCCGACGGACGCCGGGTCGGCCGCGCGACCCTCGGCCTGCACCCGCTCGTACCGGTTCACGGCCGAGACGATCGCCTTGAGGGACGCCGTCGTGATCGACGGGTCGATCCCCACGCCCCAGAGCACGTCGTCGCCGACCGAGCACTCGACGTAGGCGGCCGCGGCCGCGTCGGAGCCCGCCGAGAGCGCGTGCTCCGCGTAGTCCAGGACCAGCACGTCGTGCCCGACCTGGCGCAGCACGTCGAGGAACGCGTCGACCGGGCCGTTGCCGGTCCCCGTGACGGTCCGGGCGCGGCCCGCGTCCACGAGCTCGACCTCGAGCGTGTCGGGCCCCTCCTCCGACGACGACGTCCGCGTCGACACGAGGCGGAGGCGACCCCACGGCTCGAGCCCCGAGTCGGGCTCGACGGGCAGGTACTCGTCGGAGAAGATCCGCCAGATGTCCTCGGCGTTCACCTCGATGCCGCGCGCGTCGGTGTGCTCCTGGACCGCGCGCGAGAACTCGATCTGGAGGCGGCGCGGGAGGTCGAGGTTCCGCTCCGACTTCAGCAGGTACGAGATGCCGCCCTTGCCGGACTGGGAGTTCACGCGGATCACGGCCTCGTAGCTGCGCCCGACGTCCTTGGGGTCGATCGGCAGGTACGGCACGCCCCAGACGATGTCCTCGACGGTGGCGCCCTGCGCCTCCGCGCGCTTGGCCATGGCGTCGAGGCCCTTCTTGATCGCGTCCTGGTGCGACCCGGAGAACGCCGTGAACACGAGGTCGCCGGCCCACGGGTGGCGCTCGCCGACCGGGAGCTGGTTGCACTGCTCGACGGTCCGGCGGATGCGGTCCATCTGCGAGAAGTCGATCTCGGGGTCGATGCCCTGGCTGAACAGGTTCATGCCCAGGGTGACCAGGTCGACGTTGCCGGTGCGCTCGCCGTTGCCGAACAGGCAGCCCTCGATGCGGTCGGCGCCGGCCTGGTAGCCCAGCTCGGCGGCCGCGACCGCGGTGCCCCGGTCGTTGTGCGGGTGCAGCGACAGGATGACGTGCTCGCGGTGCTCGAGGTGGCGGTTCATCCACTCGATCGAGTCGGCGTAGACGTTCGGTGTCGCCATCTCGACGGTCGCGGGCAGGTTGACGATGACGGGGCGCTCCGCCGTCGGCTCGAAGACCTCGAGCACCTCGTTGCAGATGCGGACCGCGAACTCCAGCTCGGTGCCCGTGTAGGACTCCGGCGAGTACTCGTAGTAGATCCGCGTCTCCGGGATCGTCTCCTCGAACTTGCGGCACAGCTTCGCGCCCTCGAGCGCGATGTCGACGATGCCGTCCTCGTCCGTGCGGAACACGACCTCGCGCTGCAGCACCGACGTCGAGTTGTACAGGTGGACGATCGCCTGCTTCGCGCCGCGCAGCGACTCGTACGTGCGGGCGATGAGGTGCTCGCGGGACTGGGTGAGCACCTGGATGATCACGTCGTCAGGGATGAGCTCCTGCTCGATGAGCTGGCGCACGAAGTCGTAGTCCGTCTGGGACGCGGACGGGAACCCGACCTCGATCTCCTTGTAGCCCATGTCGACGAGCAGGCGGAACATCGCGAGCTTGCGCTCCGCGTTCATGGGCTCGATGAGTGCCTGGTTGCCGTCGCGCAGGTCCACGGCGCACCAGCGGGGCGCCTTGGTGATGCGCTTGTCGGGCCACGTGCGGTCCGGCAGCGACACGTCGATCTGGGCGTGGAACGGCTCGTACTTGTGGACCGGCATGCCCGACGGGCGCTGCTGCGCGTGGGCCCAGCGGGGGTCACCGGCGGCGGGGCCGGCGGGGCTCTGGGGGGCGTGGTTCGTCACGGGAGGTTCCTCACGGTCGTGCGGTTGGTTTCGTCAGCCGGCACACCAACCACCGCGGCGAGGAACCGGCTCAGCGAGCCTCGCCGCGGCACCGAAGGAGGAGGCTGCCCGTCGTGACCGACGGGCGCAGCTCGGGGGTACGCACGCCGCCACTGTACTCCACGGACCCAGGACGCCCGCGAGCGGGGCGCGACGAGCGCCGCGCCCCGCTCCCGGTCCGGGCCGGGCCGGTGTCCAGGCGTCCCGTCAGCGACGACGGTCCGGGCGGGCCTGGAGCGCCGCGTCCACCGCGGGGTCGCCGAGCGCGCCGAGCCAGTCGAGCAGCGCCGTGTACGTCGAGGGGTTGGACGCGACGTAGGGACGCAGCGCGGGAGCGTGCTCGGCGATCTGGGCGAGGACCTCCAGCGGCGTGCTGGGGTCCGCGGCCTGCTCCGCCGTGTAGCCGGCGACGGGGAGAACCGTCGTCGACTCCTGGTCCGCCGGCGCCGACGCGGCGCGCTCCGGCTCCGGCTCCGGCTCCGGCTCCGGCTCACGCTCGGCGAGGGGCTCCGGCTCGGCGAGGGGCTCGGGCTCGACGACGGGCTCCGGCTCGGGCTCACGCGTCGCAGCCGGCTCGGGCTGGGGCTCCGGCTCCGGCGCCACGAACGGCTGCGCCTCGACGGGCTCGGACTGCGGCTCGACGGGCTCCGTGAACGCCTCCTCCGTGGCAGGCGCGTCGACGGGGCGGGCCGGCACCGCGGGCTTCGCGGCGGGCCGGCGCGGCGCGCGGCGCGGGGTCCACTCGTAGGCGGTGCGGGGCCCGGGCACCTCGACGCGCGTCCTCGCCCCCCACTCGCGGACTGCCGGTCCGAGCAGCGCGAGCCCGAGGATCACGGGCAGCCCGTAGGCGATGACGGCAAGCTCCACGGGCACGCCGACGACCTTCCACGCGTCCACCGAGACGGCGACGCTCCCGAGGACGACCGCGACCGCGACGACCAGCCACGCGAGGCCCCTGCCTGCGGCCGCCGAGCTCCGGTACGCGGCCCACGCGACGGCGGCGAGCACGGCGACCGCGCCCGTCGCCACGAGCGTCACGACGACGCTCGTGGGGTGCGCGCCGTCCGCGACCACGACGACGCGGGCGATCGCGACCAGCGCCGACACGACGGCGAGCAGCAGGAGAGTCGCCCGGGCGACGGCGTCGCCGACCACGCCGTCCTCGGGGGCGGTAGCCAGCCCGCGACGGAACGCGGCACCGGCCGCGACGGCGCCCAGCGCCGGCACGAGGACCAGCCCGAACCGGAGCGTGTGGAACGACTCGAAGCGCAGCAGGTCGGGTGCCGAGCCGGCGCCGACGACAAACAGCACGGCGAGCGCCGCGCCGACACCCACGAGCACGTCGGACCACGGCCGGTCACCGCGGAACGCGCCCCACGCGGGGAGCGCGCCGATCGCCAGGATCACGGCCGTCCCGAGGATCGCGAACAGGAGCTGAGCCGCCCCGTGCCACGGGCCGCTGGCGAGGAAGATCACGAGCGCCGCCAGCGCACCGACCACGAGGGCCGCGCCGATCACGCCGAGGACGAGGCGCCAGAGGCGCACGACGGCCGCGTCCTCGTCGTCGGGGCCGAGCTCGGCCTGGCGCGGCTGGGCGACGAGCAGGGCGCCGGCCAGGCCCAGGGCGAGGCCCGTGCCGACGCCGCGGTCGCCGAGCGACGTCCCCGCGAGCAGGTCGAGCAGCAGGTAGACGAGTGACACCACGACGTACGGCGCCGCGGCCCACAGCCGGACCGTGCGGGTGGTGTGGACGCTCCAGCCGGTCGGCAGGACGCCGGCCCGCGCGAGATACGGGAGCGGGATCGCGGCGAGCGCCACGACGACGGACAGCACGACCTCGACCCGGGAGGACGCGCCCGCCCGGATCGTCCACGGCAGCGCGAGGCTGGTCAGCAGCGCGACCGCGGCGACGACGTCGCGCACGACGTCGAGCACAGGGACCCGGCCGGACGGCACGGCGTCGGCGGGAACGGCGCGGTCCTCGTCCCGGTCGTCCACGGTCTCGGCCGTCGGCGTCACCTGCTCCAGGTCCGGCGTTGCGTCGGGCGTGCCGGGCGGTTCGGCGATGCTCACATGGGCTCCTTCGGTCGGGCGAGCGGCGAGGCGGCCCCGGTCGGACACCGGGGCGCAGGCTCCGGCCGCTCGTCTACGCTACGTGGTCGTTTCTACCGGTCCGGACGGATCGGGACAACCGTGCCTCGCCGGGCGGGCGGCGATCAGATGCCGAGCTGGAACACGCCCCAGTACGCGGTGGTCAGCAGGAGCGTGACGACGGCGAAGGCGAGCGCCGCCGCGAGGGCCCAGCCGCCGATCCCGCGCGCGACGGGCTGGCCGGCGCGCACGCCCGGCACGGCCGAGTGTCCGCTGGGCGCGTCGCGGCCGACCCGCTCCCGCAGCCACAGCAGGACGCTGCGCCGCGCCTCCCGGCGGTCCGAGAGCCGGTTGACGACGACCGCCACGGGGACGAGCGACGCGAGCCCGATCGCGCGGACCCCGAGCCAGCCGCCCTGGACGACGAGGGCGTTCTGCGAGTAGTTGAGCGCGATCTTCGCGATCGCGACCAGGTACACGACGAGCGCGAGCATCGTCAGCACCGCCCCGAGCGAGGCGAGCAGCATCGGCACGCGCAGGTCGCGCGCGAGGCCGCCGACGTGGCTGCGGAAGCGCCACCTCCGCGTGCCGAGCGCGACGAGCATCCACACGAGGGGGGCGCCGATCGCGAGCGACACGGCCGCGATCGTGAAGCCGAAGACGGCGTCGCCGTCCCCGTACCAGCGCGGGCTCGGGACCGCCTCCGCGAGGTAGCTCTGGTTGGGTTGGGCGCCCGCGATCTGCGGCGACGCGCCCGCCGTGCCCGGCAGGCCGGCGACCCAGTCGGCGAGGTCCTGCTGGAACGCCGCCGACACGGCGCCGGCCCCGCCTCCGAGGTGCAGCCCGTGGTCGGCGCCGTCGTAGTAGCGGACGGTCACCTCCTGGTTCCCGGCCTTCGCGGTGTCGGCCAGGATGTCCTGCGCGCCCTGCTCGATCGGCATCGAGACGTCGGCGTCGCCGTAGACGACGAGGGTCGGCTGGGTCAGGCGCTCGAGGTACGGCCGCACGTCGAAGTCGGCGTAGTCGAGGCCGCCGTCGGGCAGGTCCATGCCGACGGCGCGGGGGATCGCGCGGAACACGCCCTGCGGGACGCCCGTGTTCCGCAGGTAGTTGTCGACGGCGAACGCGGCCTGCTCGCGGGGCCTCACGACGGGCGCGGACACGAGTGCGGTGAACGCGATCGCCGGGTCCTGGGTCGCCATCACGGGGGCGATCCACGTGCCCTCGGACTCGCCGTAGACGCCCACGCGCGTCGGGTCGACGCCGGGCTCGGTGCGCAGCAGCTGGACGGACCGGTCGTAGTCGCCGGCCTCCTGCACGTAGTCGCGGTGCTGCAGCGAGTAGCTGGTGAGGTTCTTCGACGGGACGAGGGTCACGACGCCCGCACTAGCGAGGGCCCACGCCTGCGGCGCGAACGCCGTGGCCGAGTCCCCGGTGCCCGCGCCGTGCACGAACACGACGCCCGGCAGGTCGTCGCCCGCGCCCACCGGCTGACGGATCTGTCCCGTGACGGTCGTGTCCTCGAGCTGGATCGCCACCTCGCGGGACACCACCGGGTAGGTCCCGACGGCTACCGGGTCGTGCGTCCCCCCGATCGTGGTGTCGGTGGTCTGGGTGCGGATGTGGTCCGTCACCGGTTGGGGGTCCCACTCCGGCCCGGCGAAGGCGCCGACGGCGGCGAGACCGATCGCGAGGACGGCCGTCGTCGCAGCTGTCCTGAAAGTCACGCGTCGATGCTACGTCCCGCGGCGCCGCGGCACCGGGAGGCGAACCCCCGGAGGCGACGGGGGCGGCCCCGCACGAGCCGGCTCAAAATCCCAGCCGCCGCAGCTGCTTGGGGTCCCGCTGCCAGTCCTTCGCGACCTTCACGTGGAGGTCGAGGTAGACCCGCGAGCCGAGGAGGGCCTCGATCCCGGCACGGGCCCGCGTGCCGACGTCGCGCAGACGCGACCCGCCGCGGCCGATCACGATGGCCTTCTGCGAGTCCCGCTCCACGTAGACGTCGACGCGGACGTCGAGGAGCTCGTCGCCCTCGCGGCGCGGGCTCCCGTCGGCTCGCGTCCGGGGCACGATCTCGTTCACGACGACGGCCAGCGAGTGCGGCAGCTCGTCGCGCACGCCCTCGAGCGCCGCCTCGCGGACGAGCTCCGCGACCATGACGGCCTCGGGCTCGTCCGTGAGCTCGCCGCCCGGGTAGAGCTCGGGGCCCTCGGGCAGGTGCCCGACGAGCACGTCCGTGAGCAGGCCCACCTGGTCGCCGCGCACGGCCGAGACCGGCACGACGTCCGCCCAGTCGCCCAGCGCCGAGACCGCGAGCAGCTGCTCGGCGACCCGGTCGCGCGGGACGGTGTCGGTCTTCGTGACCGCGACGACCACGGGCGTTCCCCGCCGCCCTCGCGTCATGTCGGCGAGCTGCGCGGCGATGTACCGGTCCCCCGGGCCGACCTTCTGGTCCGCGGGGACGCAGAACACGATCACGTCGACCTCGGTCAGCGTGTCGCGGACGAGGTCGTTGAGGCGCTCGCCCAGCAGGGTCCGCGGGCGGTGCAGGCCGGGCGTGTCCACGAGGACGAGTTGCGCGTCCGGCCGGTTCACGATGCCGCGGATCGTGTGCCGCGTGGTCTGCGGCCGGCCCGACGTGATGGCGACCTTCTCGCCCACGAGCGCGTTGGTGAGCGTCGACTTGCCCGCGTTCGGGCGGCCGACGAGGCACGCGAAGCCGGAGCGGTGGGCGTCGGCGGTGGTCATGAATGTCCTCTCGTGGCGGGTGGCTGCGTGGGAGACGGACCAGCAGCCGCGGTCCCGTCGTCGGTGTGATCGTCGTGCTCGGGCCTCTCCGCGCGCCCCACGACGAGCGTGGCGAGCAGGCGGCGCCTGCCCTCGACCCGGTCGGCGACCAGATGGAGGCCGTGGGTGTCCGCGACGGAGCCTGCGAGCGGGACCTTGCCGAGCGCCTTGGCGAGCAGGCCGCCCGCCGTGTCCACGTCGTCGTCCTCGATGCGGACGCCGAACAGGTCGCCCAGGTCGTCGAGCGCGAGCCGCGCGGGCACGCGGAAGCGACCGTCGCCGAGGCCCTCGATCTCCGGGCCCGAGCGGTCGTGCTCGTCGGTGAGCTCGCCGACGATCTCCTCCAGCGCGTCCTCGATCGTGACGAGGCCGGCGATGCCGCCGTACTCGTCGACGACGATCGCGATGTGGTTGGCGGCGGCCTGCATCTCGCGGAGCAGGTCGTCGACGGGCTTCGACTCCGGCACGAACACCGCGGGGCGGGCCGCGTCGCGCGCGAGCCGCTGCGCTCCTCCGTTGCCGTCGGTCACCAGCCGCGTCACGTCCTTGAAGTAGAGGACGCCGAGCAGGTCGTCGACCGAGCGGCCGACCACCGGCACGCGCGAGTACCCCGAGCGCAGGAACAGGCGCAGGGCCTTGTCGAGCGTCGTCGTGGCGGTGACGGTGACCATGTCGGGGCGCGGGACCATCACCTCGCGGACCATGGTGTCGCCGAGCTCGAACACGGAGCGCAGGAGCTCGCGGTCGTCGTCCTCGAACGCGTCGGACTCGCCGGCGCGCCGCGCGAGCTCGCGCAGCTCCTCGGCCTCCTCCTCGGGCCTGGGCGGCGGAGGGCGGACCACCGGGCTCAGCCAGCGCGTCGCCCGCACCACGACCCACAGCAGCCCGGAGAGGGTGCGGAGGACGGCGGGCGCGTGGGTCCGGCCGAGGCTGCGGGGGCTGAGCCGCACCAGCCCCACGGCGACGACGGCGCTGATCACGAGCGACACGAGCAGCACGGCCCACCACGGGTCGAGCCAGGCACCGACGGCCAGCGTGATGGCCGCCGTGGCCGCCATCTCGGCGAGCACGCGGACGAAGCTCGCGGACGCAGCGGCCCCGCGGGCGTCCTCGAGCAGGACCGCGACCCGGCGCGAGCGCACGTCGTCGGCGTCGGACTCGTCGCTCTCCTCGCGCGCGTGCGCCGAGAGCGAGCCCTGGCGCAGGACCGCCGTCTCGCCCGCGCTCAGGGCGGCCGCGAGCAGGATCCCGACGACGGCGACGAGGACGAGCAGCCAGACGGGCTCCCCGTTCATGCGGCACTCATCGGGAGGCGAGGAACGTCAGCAGGAGCTGGCGCTGGAGGCCGAACATCTCCTTCTCCTCCTCGGGCTCCGCGTGGTCGTAGCCGAGCAGGTGGAGGATGCCGTGCGTCGTCAGCAGGAGCATCTCCTCGACCGTCGAGTGCCCGGCCCTCGCGGCCTGCTCGACGGCGACCTCGGGGCACAGCACGACGTCCCCCAGCAGGCCGGCGGGCGTGACCTCGCCCTCGCGGCCGGGCCGGAGCTCGTCCATCGGGAACGACAGGACGTCCGTGGGGCCCGGCTCGTCCATCCACTTGACGTGCAGGTCCGTCATCGTCGCGGTGTCGACGAACAGGATCGAGAGCTCGGTCTGCGGGTGCACGTGCATCTGGTCGAGCACGAAGCGCGCGAGCGCGGCGAACTCGGCCTCGTCGACCTCGAACCCCGACTCGTTGTTGACCTCGATGCTCATGCGCGGGCTCCTCGGTTGTCGCGGCCGGGACGGTCGTCGCGGCGGTCGTGGCGGCGCTGTCCGGCGCCGGAGGCGACGTCCCACCGCGCGTACGCGTCGATGATGTCGCTCACGAGCCGGTGCCGCACCACGTCCGACGACGTCAGGCGGCAGAACTCGACGTCCTCGACACCCGTCAGCACGTCCTCGATGACCCGCAGGCCCGACGTCGTGCCGCCGGGCAGGTCGACCTGCGTCACGTCGCCCGTGATGACCATCTTCGAGCCGAAGCCGAGGCGGGTCAGGAACATCTTCATCTGCTCGGCGGACGTGTTCTGCGCCTCGTCGAGGACGATGAATGCGCTGTTTAGCGTACGGCCCCTCATATATGCCAGGGGCGCGACCTCGACGGTGCCGTTGTCGATGAGCCGCGGGATCGAGTCGGGGTCGACCATGTCGTGCAGCGCGTCGTAGAGCGGGCGCAGGTAGGGATCGATCTTCTCCGACAGGCTGCCGGGCAGGAACCCGAGCCGCTCCCCCGCCTCGACCGCCGGGCGGGTGAGGACGATCCGGTCGACCTGCTTGGCCTGCAGCGCCTGCACGGCCTTCGCCATCGCGAGGTACGTCTTGCCTGTACCGGCGGGGCCGATCCCGAACGTGATGGTGTTGGCGTCGATCGCGTCGACGTAGCGCTTCTGCCCGACCGTCTTGGGCCGGATCTGACGGCCCCGGCTGGACAGGATGTTGAAGGTCAGGACGTCGGCGGGGCGGCTCGCCGTCGGGGCGGTCAGCATGCCGATCGAGCGCCGGACCACGTCGGGCGTGAGCGGCGTGCCGGACTCGGCGATCTCGACGAGCTCGTCGAGCAGGCGCGAGACGAGCGCGACCTCGCCGGGCCCGCCGGCGACCGCGATCTCGTTGCCGCGCGCGTGCACGTCGACGCTCGGGAAGCCGTCCTCCACGGCGCGCAGCACCGAGTCACGGCTGCCGAGGACGGCGACCATGGGGACGCTGGGAGGGACGACGATGCGGTGCTCGATCCGAGGGCTGCTCGCGGCGCTGCCCTGCGCGGCGGGGTCGGGGGCCTCGGGACGGGGTGTCGATGTCATGAGCCGGCTGACGCCGTCGCTCTCCTTCGGATCTCGGGGACGGCTCGATGTGCCGAGTCGTGGAACCCCATCCTATCGACGCCCGTCCACCCTGTATTTTGACGCCGCCCACCCGAGAGGAACGCCCGCCATGACAGCCCTCCCGCACGCCCTGCTGTCCGCAGCGCCGGCGCACGTCGACGCCGGCGACACCGCCTGGGTCCTCGCGTGCACCGCGCTCGTCCTCCTCATGACGCCGGGCCTCGCGTTCTTCTACGCCGGCATGGTGCGCTCCAAGCACGTGCTGGCCATGATCATGCAGAGCTTCGCGTGCATCGCGATCGTCTCGGTGACGTGGGTGCTGGTGGGCTACTCGCTCGCCTTCGACGACGACGCCGGCGGCGGCCTCGTGGGCGGCCTGCACCTGGTCGGGCTGGCCCACGCGACGGCGGGGGTGCCGGGGACGGACCTCACGATCCCGCCGCTCGTGTTCGTGCTCTTCCAGCTGCTCTTCGCGGTCCTGACGGCGGCGCTCCTCACCGGGGCCACGGCGGACCGGATGCGCTTCGAGCCGTTCGTCGTGCTCGTCGCGGTCTGGTCTGTGGTCGTCTACGCGCCCGTCGCGCACTGGACCTTCTCGCCCGACGGCTGGCTCCACCGCCTCGGGCTCCTCGACTTCGCGGGCGGCACCGTCGTCGAGACGTGCTCGGGTGCGTCCGCGCTGGCGCTCGTCCTCGTCCTCGGCCCCCGGCGCGGCTGGCCGCGCGAGATGATGGCGCCCCACAACCTGCCCCTCACGCTGCTCGGCGCGGGGCTCCTCTGGGTCGGGTGGATCGGCTTCAACGCCGGCTCCGCGCTGAGCGCCGGGACGCTCGCAGCGAGCGCCGCGCTCGCGACGCACCTGTCCGGCGTCGGCGGCATGATCGGCTGGCTCGCGCTCGAGAAGCGGCTCACCGGCAAGGCGACGACGCTCGGCGCGGCCTCGGGCGCGGTCGCGGGCCTCGTCGCGATCACGCCCGCGGCCGGGTACCTGCAGCCGCTGCCCGCGCTCGCGGTCGGGGTCGTCGCCGGCGCGGTCTGCCTGTTCGCCATCCGGCTCAAGTTCCGGTTCCGCTACGACGACTCGCTCGACGTCGTCGCGGTGCACTACGTGGGCGGCGTCGTCGGGACGCTCTGCGTGGGGCTGTTCGCCGCGGCCGCCGTCAACCCCGCCGTCGCGCACCAGGGGCTGTTCCTCGGCGGCGGGCTCGAGCAGCTCGGCACCCAGGTGGTGGGCGTCGTCGCTGTCTCCACGTTCGCGTTCGCCGCGACGTACGCCATCGCGCGCGTGCTGCACGCGACCATGGGGCTGCGCGTCACCGCCGACGACGAGCACGCCGGCCTCGACGCCAGCCAGCACGCCGAGACGGCCTACGAGCTGACCACCACGTCGACCCTCGGGCGCGGGCACGGCCACGGCTGACCACCGACGGCGGCGGCGCGGGGCTCGCGTCGGGTCAGGCGGGTGTCCAGCCCAGCCGGGCGCCCGCGAGCACGTGGCCGTGGGTGTGGAAGACGCTCTGGCCCGACCTGGCCCCGGTGTTGAAGATCAGCCGGAACTCCCCCTCGTCGAGGTCGGTCGCGACCTGCTGGCCGAGCGCGACGACGTCGGCCAGGAGCTGCGGGTCCGCGGCCGCGAGCGCCGCGACGTCGCGGTGGTGCTCGCGTGGCACCACGAGCACGTGCACCGGTGCCTGCGGGTCGATGTCGCGGAAGGCGAGCGCGCGGTCCGTGGAGGCGACGACGTCGGCCGGGATCTCGCCGGCGACGATCTTGCAGAACAGGCAGTCGGGCTGGCTCATGGGTCGCCACGCTAACGCCCCGTCGGCCCTCGCGCGCGCGACGGCGAACGCCGTGCATCCCTCGCTCACCGCCCCGGTCGGGCATCGTCACCGACCGATCAGCTCCGAACACCTCCAGACCGTTTCCTGAGCGCAAAGTTGCTACATGTCCACGGTCCGTCGTAGCGTGCCGGAGCCCCACGGCGGCGCGTCGACTGTCGCCGGCGCTCCGTCGTCCCGTCAGCACGAAGGAGCCGCATGAGAGTGCTCGCCGAGACCACCTCGGGCATTCACCTCGACCTCGGATGGGTCGACTACCTGATGGTCGTCGTCTACTTCGGGGTCGTCATCGGCATCGGGTTCGTGGCCCGGCGCCAGGTACGCACGAGCATGGACTTCTTCCTGTCCGGCCGCCGGATGCCCGCCTGGATCACCGGTCTGGCGTTCGTCGCCGCGAACCTCGGTGCCACGGAGATCATCGGCATGGCCGCGAACGGCGCCCAGATCGGGATGTCGACGCTCCACTACTACCTCGTGGGCGCCGTGCCCGCGATGGTCTTCCTGGGCCTCGTGATGATGCCCTTCTACTACGGCTCGAAGGTGCGCTCGGTGCCGGAGTTCATGCTCCGCCGCTTCGGCAAGGCGCCCCACGCGGTGAACTCGATCGCGTTCGCGGTCTCGAACGTGCTCATCGCCGGCATCAACCTCTACGCCATGGCGATCGTCATCGAGGCGATGCTCGGCTGGTCGCTGTGGGTCGCCATCCTCGTGTCGGCCGGGTTCGTCCTGGTCTACATCACGCTCGGCGGCCTCTCCTCGGCGATCTACAACGAGGTGCTGCAGTTCTTCGTCATCCTGGCCGGCCTCATCCCGCTCACGATCGTCGGCCTGCACCGGGTCGGCGGCTGGGGCGGGCTCCAGGACTCGTTCGCCAAGACCGACCCGCTGCACCTGTCGGCATGGAAGGGCACCGGGATCGGCGACGTGACCAACCCGATCGGAGCGAACTGGCTCACGATCGTGCTCGGCCTCGGCTTCGTGCTCGGCTTCGGCTACTGGACCACCAACTTCACCGAGGTCCAGCGCGCCTTCTCCGCGAAGAACATGTCCGCGGCGCGTCGCACGCCCCTCATCGCGGCGTTCCCCAAGCTGTTCATCCCGTTCATCGTGGTCATCCCCGGCCTGATCGCGGCCGCGGTCCTCGGCAACCAGCTCAGCGGCGCGGACAACTCGGGCCTCACGTACAACGACGCCATCCCGAAGCTCATGCAGATGTACCTGCCGACGGGCGTGCTCGGCGTTGCCGTGACCGGGCTGCTCGCCTCGTTCATGGCCGGCATGGCGGCCAACGTGTCGAGCTTCAACACGGTGTTCACCTACGACATCTGGCAGCGATACATCAGGCCGAAGATGCCCGACGCCCACTACCTCAAGGTGGGTCGGCAGGTCACGGTGGTCGGCGTCCTCGTCGGCATCGGCACCGCGTTCATCGCCTCGCGGGCGGAGAACATCATGACGTACATGCAGACGCTGTTCTCGTTCTTCAACGCGCCGCTGTTCGCCGTCTTCATCGTCGGACTGCTGTGGAAGCGCATGACGGCGTCCGCCGCGCTCTGGTCGTACCTCGCCGGCATCGCCGCGCCCACCGTCGTCTGGATCGCCTACCTCAACGACGACACCCTGTTCTCGTCGGCCACGGCCGAGACCATGTACGGCGCGATCATCTCGTTCGTCACGGTCCTCGTGGTCGCCGCGATCATCACGCCGCTCACCAGGCCCAAGGACGTGAGCGAGCTCAAGGGGCTGGTCTACGGCGTCGGCAGCATCGACATGCGGGCAGGCGCGGTGGCCACCGACACCGCCTGGTACCGCTCGCCCGCCCTGCTCGGCACCGTGGCGCTCGTCCTGTGCGTCGTCCTCTACCTGCCGTTCCTGTGACACCCGAGGAGCATCCCGTGAGCCAGAACAGCAGCCCCCTGCACGAGCGCGTGCCGGCCGGCATGGTCTCCCACCACGCCGAGCTCACGACCGAGGAGCAGGAGGCGCACGTCCGCTCGACCCGCCGGTTCGACCTCCGGCGCATCATCGGCGCGATCTTCGTCTTCTACGGCGTTCTCGTGCTCGTCGTCGGCCTCGCCGACCCCACGGCCGACAAGGCGAAGACCGGCGGCATCGCCATCAACGTGTGGACCGGGCTGGCGATGCTCGTCGTCGGAGGGGTCTTCTTCCTCTGGGACCGCCTGCGGCCCGTGCCCGCCGAGGACATCCTCGCGAGCTATGAGGAGGAAGAGGAGGAGCGGGCCGTCGGCGAGGGCCGCGACCTGGGCTGAGCCCTCGCGACGGTCCTCGGACCGACGCACGAGGACGCCGCGCGGCACGGCCGCGCGGCGTCCTCGCTCGCGGGTCGGATCAGGCCCAGCGCCCCAGGCGCTCGCACAGCAGCGTGAGCGCGACGGGGCCCGCGGTCGAGGTCCGGAGCACGTGCGGGCCCAGCCGGACGGGGCGCCCGCCCGCCTCGGTGAGGCGCTCGAGCTCGGCGTCCGAGATCCCGCCCTCCGGCCCGACGACGACGAGCACCTCCGGGGTCGGGGCGCCCGGCGCGCCTGCCTCGGGCAGGGCCAGGGTGCCGAGCGGCTCGGTGGCGTCCTCGTGCAGCACCGCGACCCGGCCGCCGGCCGCGACGGTCTCCCGGACGACGTCGGCGAGCGCCGTCGTCGTGACGTCGGTCCGCACCTCGGGCACGCGGGCCCGGCGCGACTGCTTGGCCGCGGCCCGCACGGTCGCGAGCCAGCGCGCCCGGCTGCGGGCCGCGCGGTCGCCGCGCCACACCACCACCGAGCGCTCGGCCTGCCACGGCAGCACCGCGTCGACGCCCACCTCGGTCGCTGCCTCGATCGCGAGCTCGTCGCGGTCGCCCTTCGCGAGGGCCTGGACGAGCACCAGCCGGACCGCGGGCTCGGGCTCGGTCTCGACGGCCTCGACCCTCAGCTCGAGCGTGTCCCGCTCGGCCCGCACGACGACGGCGAGCAGGCGGGTGCCCTCGCCGTCCACGACGTCGACCCGCTCCCCCGCCCGGCGGCGCTGCACGACGCCCGCGTGACGCCCCTCGGCGCCGTCGAGCACGTACGTGTCGCCCGGCTCGACCCGCGACAGCGGGTCGGCCGCGCTGCGCTCGGCGAGGAAGACGGGCGCGCTCACGCGCCGCTCACCGCCCGGAGAGCTTGTCGCGCAGCCGCGAGAACACGCCCGGGTGGGCCGCCGACAGGCGCGGCTCCGGCTTCTCCTCGCCGCGCAGGCGCGCGAGGGAGCGCAGCAGCTCGGCCTGCTCCTCGTCGAGCGTCGTCGGGACCTGGACGTCCACGTGGACCTGGAGGTCCCCACGACCCGACCCGCTCAGGTGCCCCACGCCGAGCCCGCGGAGCGTCACGACCTGCGCGGGCTGGGTGCCCGCCCGCAGATCGACCTCCTGCTCGCCGTCGAACGTGTCGAGGGTCAGGTTCGCGCCGAGCGCCGCCGCCGTCATCGGGACCTCCAGCGTGCAGTGCAGGTCGTCCCCGCGGCGCACGAAGGTCTCGTGAGGGCGCTCGCGGACCTCGATGTAGAGGTCGCCCGCGGGGCCGCCGCCCGGGCCGACCTCGCCCTGCGCGGTCAGGCGTATGCGGGTGCCCGTCTCGACGCCGGCGGGGACGTTGACGGAGATGGTCCGGCGCTCGCGCACCCGGCCCTCGCCGCCGCAGTCGACGCACGGCTCGGGGATGACGGTGCCGAAGCCCTGGCACGCGGCGCACGGCGCCGTCGTCATGATCTGGCCGAGGAACGAGCGCTGGACACGCTGCACGACGCCCCGGCCCTTGCAGACCTCGCAGGTGTGCATGCTCGTGCCCGGGCGGCAGCAGGTGCCGCCGCACGTCCGGCACACGACGGCGGTGTCGACCTGGAGCTCGCGCTTTGCTCCGAACACGGCCTCCTCGAGGTCGACGTCGAGCCGCACCAGCGCGTCCTGGCCGCGGCGCGAGCGCGGCACCGGCCCCTGCTGCGCCTGGCCGCCGCCGAAGAACGTCTCGAAGATGTCCTGGAAGCCGAAGCCGCCCGAGCCGCCCATCCCGCCGCCCGGGGCGGTGGGGTCGACGCCGAGGTCGTACTGCTGGCGCTTGTCCTGGTTGGACAGCACCTCGTAGGCGCGGGACACGTCCTTGAAGCGGTCCTCCGCGTCGGGCCCGGCGACGTCCGGGTGGAGCTCGCGCGCGAGCTTGCGGTAGGCCTTCTTGATCTGGTCGGCGCTCGCGTCGCGCGGGACGCCGAGGATCTCGTAGTAGTCGTTCACCAAGTCACTCTCAGGCACGGGTGCGGGCAGGGATGTGGTCGGACGAAGCAGTCGGGGGCAGGGTCGCGGGCACGGTCAGTTCGCGAGGATGCGGGTCAGGTAGCGCGCGACCGCGCGCACCGACGCGATCGTCGCCGGGTAGTCCATGCGGGTGGGGCCGATCGAGCCGATCGCCGCGACGACCTCGCCCTCCGAACCGTAGCCCGTGGTCACGACGGACGTCTCGGAGAGGCCGTCGTACTGGGTCTCGTGGCCGATCCTGACGCGGACGCCCGACCGGTCGCCCGCGTCCTCGGCCATCTCGGTGAGCAGGCCGAGGAGGACCACCTGTTCCTCGAGCGCCTCGAGGACGGGACGCAGCGCGTGCTCGAACCGCATGCCGGTCCTCGCGAGGTTCGCGGTGCCCGTGAGGACGAGCCGTTCCTCGCTCTCCTCTGCCAGGGTCTGGACGATCACGTCGGCCACGCGTCGCGCGAGCTCCTGCACGCCGTCCTCGAGGCCCTGGGCGACGTCCTCGAGCGCGGAGCCGAGCAGCGGCAGCCGCTTGCCGGCCGCGGCGGCGTTGAGCCGTGCGCGCAGGACGGTCAGGTCGCTCTCGTCGGGCACGGACGCGACCTCGAGCATCCGCTGCTCGACGCGGCCGGTGTCGGTGATGATGACGACGAGCAGCCGGGTCTGCCCCACTGCGACGAGCTCGAGGTGCCGCAGGCCCGAGCGGCGCAGCGACGGGTACTGGACGACGGCGACCTGGCCCGTGAGCTCGGCCAGCAGGCGGCCCGCGCGGGCCACGACGTCGTCCAGGTCGACCGCGCCGTCGAGGAACTGCTCGATCGCGTGGCGCTCCGGCTGGGAGAGCGGCTTCACCGTGGCGAGGTGGTCGACGAAGAGGCGGTAGCCCGTGTCCGTCGGGATCCGGCCGGCCGACGTGTGGGGCTGGGCGATGTACCCGGCCTCCTCGAGGGCCGCCATGTCGTTGCGGATCGTGGCGGGCGAGACGCCGAGGTTGTGCCGTTCGGTGAGCACGCGCGACCCGACGGGCTCGCGCGTGCGGACGTAGTCCTCGACGATCGCACGCAGCACGTCGAGCCGTCGCTCCTCGCTCACGCGTCCTCCTGTCGCAGCCGGCCCGGGGACGGGTGGCACTCTCACCCCCGGAGTGCCAATCCTACGCCGCCCGGGTGCGTCCGTCGGGAGCCTCGCCGTCGTCCGCGCCGTCGCCGCGGTCGTCGGCGCGCACCCGGCGGCGCGCGTCCAGCAGCGCGACGACGAGCGCGCACAGGACCAGCCCGATCGTGATCAGGAGCCCCCGGCCGACCGCGGTCGCGCCGCTCGCCCCGGACGCCCGGGACCCGTAGTAGACGGACAGGACCGCCGAGATGCCGACCGCCGAGCCGACGCGCTGCCCGACCTGCAGCATGGAGCCCGCGACGCCCGCCCGACGCACGGGCACCTCGGCGAGCGTGAGCGTCTGGTTGGGCGCGATCACCAGTCCTGAGCCCGCGCCGGCGAGGCACTGCGTCGTGGCGACGACGCAGCACAGCAGCACCGTGCGGCCCGGCTCGTCGCCGATGATGCGGATCGCCAGGTCCGTGCCCGCGAGGCCGACCACGACGACGCAGAGCGCCACGACCACCACCGGTCGGCCCCAGCGCGCGACCGCCCGCCCCGACGCGAGCGCCGAGATGCCCGACGCGACCGCGAAGGGCAGCCCCACCAGGCCGGCCTGCAGCGCGGTCAGCCCCAGGTCGTTCTGCAGGAACAGCGTGACCACGAGGAACACGCTCGTGAAGCCCGCGAAGTAGGCCAGGCCCAGCAGCGCCCCGAACCGGAACGAGCGGAGCCCCAACACCTCGGGCGACAGGACCGGGTCGCGTCCCCGCCGCTCGTACCGGCGCTCCCAGCCGACGGTCGCAGCACCCAGCGCGGCCGCGAGCGCCAGGAACCACCAGCGCGCGGGCGCGTCGCCGGAGCCCGTGGTCAGCACGAACGGCGTCATGAACGCGACCGTCGCGGCCGCGACCCCGACCAGCCCGACAGGGTCGAGGGCGCTGCGGCGCACCGCCACCGGACGCGGCACGACGCGCAGGCCGTAGACGAGCACCACGGCGACGATCGGGACGTTGATGCCGAACACCCAGCGCCACCCGTCCTGCTCGCCGAACGCCTGGATCAGGAGGCCGCCGAGCAGCGGCCCGATCGCGGTCGCGACCCCGACCACGGCGCCGAACATCCCGAACGCCCGCGCCCGCTCGAAGCCGCGGAACTCCTGCTGGATGTACCCGGTGACCTGCGGGCTGACGACGCCCGCGCACGCCCCCTGCACGAGCCGCGCGACGGCGAGCCACTCGTCGCTGGGCGCCAGGCCGGCGGCGAGGCTCGCGAGCGCGAAGGCGACGAGGCCCGCCAGGAACAGTCCCCGCCGGTGCCCGGCGTCGCCGAGGCGGCCCGCCGGCACCAGCACCAGGCCGAACGCCAGCGTGTAGCCGGCGACCACGAGCTGCAGGGCCGTCGCCGACGCGTCCAGGGCGTGCTGGATCGACGGCATAGCGACGTTCACGATCGAGACGTCGAGCAGCGTGACGAAGCCCGCCGCGAGGCAGACCGCCAGGACCCGCCACCGCTGCGGGTCGGTCTGCAGGTCGGTCTGCTGGTCCGTGCCGTGCCCGGCGGCGTCCGACGTCATGGTTCCGGTGCTACCACGACGGGCCCGTCCTCGCCTGCGGCGGGTCGCTCACCGCCGTCGTCCGCGGCGAAACCTAGGGTGTCCGGGTGAGCTTCGACCGTTACGGCCCCGACGTCCTCGCCCCCGCCGCCGGCGCGGGCCCCGGCCCGGTGCGCGGCTCAGCGCACCACCGCCCCCGGCCCTCCTCGCGCCCCGTTCCCGCCGAGCGGGGGCTCGTCGTCGAGGACGTCGAGTCCGGCTGGGTGGGCGCCGTCGTGCGGGTCGAGAAGTCCGGCGGGATGCACGTCGTGGTGCTCGAGGACCGGCGCGGGCGGACCCGCACCTTCAGCCTCGGCCCGGGCTTCTGGCTCGACGGCGCACCCGTCGAGCTCGTCCCGCCCACCGCCCCGGCCGCGCCCCGGGCGCCCGCGCGGACCGCGTCGGGGTCGCGCGCCGTCGTCGGGCAGCGCGCCCGGGTGGCCCGCGGGTCGCGGATCTGGGTCGAGGGCAAGCACGACGCCGAGCTCGTCGAGAAGGTCTGGGGTGACGACCTGCGCGTCGAGGGCGTCGTCGTCGAGCTGCTCGACGGCGTCGACAACCTCGCCGACGCCCTGGCCGACTTCGCGCCCACCCCGGAGCGGCGGGTCGGCGTGCTCGTCGACCACCTCGTGCCCGGCTCGAAGGAGCGCCGCCTCGCCGACGAGGCGCTCCGGACGGTGCCGCGGGGCACGGTGCTCGTCCTCGGGCACCCGTACGTCGACGTCTGGCAGGCCGTGCGACCGCAGCGGATCGGGCTCGACGCATGGCCCGTCATCGCGCGCGGCACCGAGTGGAAGCTCGGGATCCTCCGCGAGCTCGGCTGGCCCGCCGACGGTCCCGGCGCGACCGGCCGCGCGTGGCAGCGGATCCTCGGGACCGTGCGCAGCTACGCCGACCTCGAGCCCAGCCTCCTCGGGCGGGTCGAGGAGCTCATCGACTTCGTCACCGCGGGCTGACGCACCACCGGATCAGAGCGGCATCGCGCCGGTCAGCCGGCGGTACGTGAACGCGTACGCGAGCAGGCCGATCGGGATGGCCGCGAGCAGGCCGACCAAGCAGACGATCGCGCCGAGGATCACGATGCCGATGGCGGCGAGGATGAGCACGATCACGACGCCCGGGTTCTCGCCGACCACCCTGAAGCTCGACCGGATCGCCGTGAACGCGTCCTGCCCGGCATCGAGCACGAAGTACAGCGCGAACGTCAGGAAGAACTCGAGGACCAGCAGGACGATCGGGCCGACGACCGGCAGGTAGCCGAGGACGAACGACAGCACGCCCACGACGACCGCGAGCAGGACGACCTGGCCCACGTTCCGGAGCCTGAAGAAGTCGCCGAACCGGGCGCGGCCCTTGTACGTGGTCGCCAGCGCCCCGCTCACGAGGAACGCGAGGACGACGTACGAGAGGATCGAGCCGACGGCTGCCAGCAGCACGTTCCCGAACCCGCGTGCGTCGTCGAGGCGCTGCTGCAGGTCCTCCGTGGACGAGCCGCTGAACGCGGCCCGAAGACTCGCGCTGAAGATGAGATTGATGACGACCGCGATCACGAACACCACGAGCACCGCGCCGATCCAGACGCCCGCGTTCGACCAGAACTTGCTCCAGCCGTACGAGACCGCCTGCCCGACCGTGACGGGGGCGCCCGTCGCCCAGCTGGGCTGGGTCGTGCCCGTCGCGGGCGGCGCCGCCGGGAAGCCCCCTGGAGGCTGCGGGTAGCCGCCGGGAGCCTGCTGGCCGTACGCGGGAGGCTGCTGGCCGGGGGGCGGATAGCCCCCGGGCGGCGGGTACGCGCCCGGCTGGGCGGGGGGCTGCTGACCGTACGGCGGCTGCTGCCCTGGAGGCGGGTAGCCACCGGGCGGCGGATAGCCGCCGGGTTGGCCGGGCGGGGCCGTCGGCGGCTCCGGCGGCTCGGTCGGCTGCGCGGGCTGAGCCGGCTGGCTGGGCGGCGCGGGCTGAGCGGGCTCCGTCGGCTCCCCGGGCTCGTACGGGGAGGTCGGCTCGTTCGGGTCGCCGCCAGGGCCGTTCGGGTTGTCGCTCATGTCGTCCTCGTCCTCGTCGCGTGGATCAACGGGGCCGGTGGACGCAGGACATCCGCCCCGGGGCCCAGCATGGCGCAGGACGACGGCGCTGTCGCGGGGGACGTGCGCCACCGGGGACGGATCGTCGCCGTCATCACCCGAGCGCCGCGGGGCACGTCGACCGTACGGGCTCGACGTGCCCGGCGGCGGTCCGCCTCACTGGGAGACGCGGTAGACGACGCCGATCACGGAGACCACGGTGCCGATGATCCCGAGGACGATGCCCGCCTGGGCCGCGCCGCGGTTGGTCGCCAGACCCTGCGCCACCGCTGCCTTGCCCTTGTTGCCGAGGACGATCGCGGGGATGCCGGCCAGGAGACCGAAGCACACGATCGACAGGATGCCCAGCACCAGGGCCCAGGTGCCCAGGTTGTTCTTGCTCGTCGCGGTCGGCGCCCCGTAGCCGGCCGCCGGGTACTGCGGCGCGGCCGGCGGGTAGGCACCCTGCGGCGGGAACCCGGGCTGCCCGGTCGGCTGCTGGGGCGGCGGGTACGCCCCAGGCGCCGGCTGCGCCGGTGGCGGGTAGGCGCCCGGCTGCACCGGGGGTGCTGCCGGCGGCTGCTGCGGCTCGTTCGGCTGCTGCGGCTCGTTCGGGTCTGCGCCCTGACCGGGGCCGTAGGGGTTCTCGCTCATATCGTCCTCGTCGCGTCGATGGGTGGGTCCCGTGAAGGTCGGGACATTCGCCCCGAGTGCCCAGCATCGCGCAGCAGCGTCGCGGTGTCACGGGTGGCACGCGGCGGGTCGGCTCAGTCCGTCAGCTCGCGGACCACGGCGTCGGCGAGGAGCCGGCCCCGCAACGTGAGCACGACCCGGCCCCGGACGGCCTCGCGTCCGTCGAGCAGACCGTCGGCGACGAGCCCCGCGACGGCGGCTCGTGCCCTCGTCGAGAGGTCGGCTGTGGGCAGGCCGTCGTGCAGCCGGACGGCGAGCATGACGCGTTCGAGCCGCGCGTCGTCGGCGGTGAGCAGCTCGCGCCCGGCCGCGGGGCTGCGGCCGGCCTCGAGGGCTGCGGCGTAGGCGCGGGGGTGCTTGACGTTCCACCAGCGCACACCCGCGTGCTCCGGCTCGGGCTCGTGCCCCGCACCCGGGGCCCCGACGTACGAGTGCGCGCCCGGCCCGACGCCCCACCAGTCGTCGCCGCGCCAGTAGGCGAGGTTGTGACGGCTCGCATGCGGGCCGTGCTGACCGCCGCGCGCCCAGTTGCTCACCTCGTACCACTCGAGCCCGGCGGCCGAGAGCAGCGCGTCCGTGAGCTCGTACTTGGCGGCCTGGTCGTCCTCGTCGGGCAGCGCGAGCTCGCCGCGCCGCACCTGGGCGAACATCCGGGTGCCCGGCTCGACGACGAGCGCGTACGCCGACACGTGGTCGACGCCGGTCGCGAGCGCTGCCTCGACACTGGCACGCCAGTCGGCCACGCTCTCTCCGGGCGTGCCGTAGATCAGGTCGAGCGACACGTCCAGGCCGGCGTTCCGGGCCCACGCCACGACCTCGGGGATCCGGCGCGGGTCGTGCGTGCGCTCGAGCGTCGCGAGGACGTGCGGCACGGCCGACTGCATCCCGAAGCTCACGCGCGTGAACCCCGCGTCGACCAGGGTGCGGAGGGACGCCGGGGTCACGGAGTCGGGGTTGGCCTCGGTGGTCACCTCGGCGCCGTCGGCGAGGCCCCACGTGTCGCGGACGCCGCGGAGCAGGCGCGCCAGGTCGTCGGCCGGGAGGACGGTCGGCGTCCCCCCGCCGAAGAACACGGTCGACACGGGCCGCCCGCCCAGCCCGGCATCGTCGAGCACGCGCGCGGCGAGATCGAGCTCCCGGAGCGCGGTGTCCGCGTACGCGACCTGCGAGGCTCCCCCGCCGAGCTCGGCCGACGTGTAGGTGTTGAAGTCGCAGTACCCGCACCGCACGGTGCAGAACGGCACGTGGACGTAGACGCCGAACGCACGCTCGGCTGGTGCGGCCGGTCGCACCCAGGCCGGGAGCGCGCCGTCGTCGGGGACGGGCTCACCCTCGGGCAGGGCGGGGCTCATGACTGCGTCACTTCTTCTTCGCGTCCTTGTCCGCGGTCTTGCCGCCACCAGCGGCGTCGGAGGACAGCGCGGCGATGAACGCCTCCTGCGGCACGTCGACGCGGCCGATGGTCTTCATGCGCTTCTTGCCCTCCTTCTGCTTCTCGAGCAGCTTGCGCTTACGCGTGATGTCACCGCCGTAGCACTTGGCGAGGACGTCCTTGCGCATCGCGCGGATCGTCTCACGAGCGATGACGCGGGCCCCGACCGCCGCCTGGATGGGCACCTCGAACTGCTGGCGCGGGATGAGCTCCTTGAGCTTCGCCGTCATCATGACGCCGTACGCGTACGCCTTGTCCTTGTGGACGATCGAGCTGAACGCGTCGACCTGCTCGCCCTGGAGCAGGATGTCGACCTTGACCAGCTCGGCGACCTGGTCGCCCTGGGCCTCGTAGTCGAGGCTCGCGTAGCCGCGGGTGCGGGACTTGAGCTGGTCGAAGAAGTCGAACACGATCTCCGCGAGGGGCAGCGTGTAGCGCATCTCGACGCGGTCCTCGGACAGGTAGTCCATGCCCAGGAGGTCGCCGCGCCGGGACTGGGAGAGCTCCATGACGGCGCCGATGTACTCGGCCGGGGTGAGGATGGTCGCGCGGACGACGGGCTCGCGGACCTCGCGGATCTTGCCCGCCGGATACTCGCTCGGGTTCGTGACCGTGACCTCGCTGCGGTCGTCGAGCGTGACGTCGTAGATGACGTTCGGGGCCGTGGAGATGAGGTCGAGGTCGAACTCGCGCTCGAGGCGCTCGCGGACGATCTCCAGGTGCAGCAGGCCGAGGAAGCCGACGCGGAAGCCGAAGCCGAGCGCGACCGACGTCTCCGGCTCGTAGACGAGCGCCGCGTCGTTGAGCTTGAGCTTGTCGAGCGCGTCCCGCAGCAGCGGGTAGTCCGACCCGTCGATCGGGTACAGGCCGGAGAACACCATGGGCTTGGGGTCCGAGTACCCGCCCAGCGCCTCCGACGCCGGCTTGCCCGCGTTGGTGACGGTGTCGCCGACCTTGGACTGGCGCACGTCCTTGACGCCCGTGATGAGGTAGCCGACCTCCCCGACACCGAGCCCCTTGGTCCGGATCGGCTCGGGCGAGATGACCCCGATCTCGAGCAGCTCGTGGTGGGCCCGCGTCGACATCATGACGATGCGCTCGCGCGGGCTCAGGCGGCCGTCGATGACGCGCACGTACGTCACGACGCCGCGGAACGTGTCGTAGACCGAGTCGAAGATCATGGCGCGCGCCGGCGCGTCCGCGTCCCCGACCGGCGGCGGGACGAGCTCGACGATGCGGTCGAGGAGCGCCGCGACGCCCTCGCCCGTCTTGCCCGAGACCTTGAGCACGTCCTCCGGGTCACCTCCGACCAGGCCGGCCAGCTCTTCCGCGTACTTCTCGGGCTGCGCCGCGGGCAGGTCGATCTTGTTGAGGACCGGGATGATCTCGAGGTCGTTCTCCATCGCCAGGTACAGGTTGGCGAGCGTCTGCGCCTCGATGCCCTGCGCGGCGTCCACGAGCAGCACCGCGCCCTCGCACGCCGCGAGCGACCGCGACACCTCGTAGGTGAAGTCGACGTGGCCGGGCGTGTCGATCATGTTCAGGGCGTAGGGCACGGAGGCAGCGCCGGGCGTGGGCGCGACGGCCCACGGCATCCGCACGGCCTGCGACTTGATCGTGATGCCGCGCTCGCGCTCGATGTCCATCCGGTCGAGGTACTGCGCCCGAGCGGCGCGCTCGTCGACGACGCCCGTGAGCTGGAGCATGCGGTCCGCGAGCGTCGACTTGCCGTGGTCGATGTGCGCGATGATGCAGAAGTTGCGCAGCAGCTCGGGCGCCGTGGCGGCGGGCTGGATGCGCACGGCGTCGGCCTGGGAGGGGATGGGGGGCACGGTGCACCATTCTCCCATGAGAGTTGACGCCATCGAGGACCCCGTGTGCGTGCTCACCGCCGCGCAGGAGTCGTTCCTCGACCTCCTCGGCCGTGCCGACCCCGAGGCGCCCGTACCGACGTGCGGCGCGTGGCGCGTCGCCGACCTTGCCCTCCACCTCGCCGGCATCCACTGGTGGGCCGCCGCGATGGCGCTCGGGGTGGACCTCGAGGGGACCGACGCGTCGCAGCCGCGCGAACGCGACCGGCTGGTCGAGATCTACGGCTGGGCGTCGGCGCACCTGCGCGCGACCCTCACCGAGCGCGCGCTCGACGCGCCGGCCCTGACGCTCGACGGGCCAGGCCCCGCCGCGTTCTGGTACCGCCGCCAGCTCCACGAGACGCTCGTCCACCTCGTCGACCTCCGCGTCGCCACCGGCGCCACCCCCCGCTCCGGCACCGCCGGCACCTGGTCGGCCGTCTGGGCCGACACGGTCGACGAGGTCGTGACCGTCATGCACCCGCGGCAGGTCCGGCTCGGCCGGGCGACGGCCCCGACCGTCGCGGTGGACCTCGTCACGACGGACGTGCACGGCCCGTCCGAGGCCATCGTGCTCGCGCCGCCGGTCGCCTCCTGGCGGATCGGGCCGTCCTCCGGCGAGGCCGACGCGCGCGTCGTGGGTCCCGCCTGGGCGCTCGCCCTCCTGCTGTGGGGCCGCCTGGCTCCCGACGACGACGCGCTCACGGTCAGCGGCACCCCCGCGGCCCTGCGGGCGGTGCTCGGCAGCACGCTCGTCCCCTGACGGTCGGCTACCTTGGCACGCGTGACAAGGAGCTTCTGGTCCGACCTGCTGGGGAAGCTCGGGCGCGCGCTGACCTCGGGCCCCGACCGGCCGAGGCCCGGACGACGTGCGGGCGCGCCCGCGCCGACGCGTCCGACGGCACGCGGTACCCGCGCCTACCCGGGCGACTTCACGGGCACCGTCCGGCCGGAGTACTCCCCCGCGCTCGACGGCGACGCCGACCCGGGCGAGATCGTCTGGACCTGGGTGCCCTACGAGGAGGACGCGAGCCAGGGCAAGGACCGGCCGGTCCTCGTCGTCGGGCGGGACGGCCCGTGGCTCCTCGCCCTCATGCTCACGAGCAAGGACCACAGCCGCGACGCCGCGGACGAGGCCCGATGGGGCAGGCGCTGGGTGGACATCGGCGCGGGCCCGTGGGACCGCAAGGGCCGGCCGTCCGAGATCCGCCTCGACCGGGTGCTGCGGATCGACCCGGTGCGCGTGCGCCGCGAGGGCGCGATCATGGACCGACGGACCTTCGACGCCGTGGTGGCCGGCCTCTGACGCTCGACCGACGCCGTGGTGGCCGGCCTCTGACGCTCGACCGGGCGTTCCGGGGCTGCCCGAGGCTTTGGTAGACTCTGAGGCTGCGTGTCCGCCTGGTTCCGGGCGTCGCGCCGGGCGACCACCCTCACGGTCTCCGGGTGCGGACCGGGCCGAAGGTCGGCGGGCACAGCTCCGGAACCTCACCACGGGTCCCCACCCCAGTCCCGGTACCGGAGTCGCCCTCTACGACCTGTCCCCTCGCTCCGGCGAAACACACCAGAGAGTCCACACGTGGCAAACATCAAGTCCCAGCTCAAGCGCATCCGCACGAACGAGAAGGCCCGCCTTCGCAACAAGGCCGTGAAGTCGGAGCTCAAGACGTACGTGCGTCGAGTTCGCGAGGCCGTCGCGGCCGGCGACAAGGACGCTGCGGCGACCGCGCTCACGACCGCGTCGCGCAAGCTCGACAAGGCCGTCTCGAAGGGCGTCATCCACAAGAACCAGGCCGCGAACCGCAAGTCGGCGCTGGCCAAGGCCGTCAGCACGCTCTGACGCATCGGGCGCCGTCGCGCCTCGATCACACCGGACGCCGCACCCCCTCGGGGTGCGGCGTCCGTGCTGTATCGGGAGCCACGCGCGTGGCACCCTCGCGCGCTGCCCGGGCCCTGAGTCGTCAGAAGCTCGTGAGCCTCGGGGCTCACGAGCTTCTGACACGCTGTGCGGCGGCGGCGCCGCAGCCGGAGGGATGCGGCTCGGTCAGCCGCGCCGGGCCTCGGGGACGCCGACCCGGCGGCGCTCGACGTAGGTCACGAGGCGGTCGGCCGCGAGGAACGCGACCGCGCCGCCCGCGGCGTCGAGCAGATAATGGTTGGCGGTCGCCAGGATCACGAGCAGCGTGAGCAGCGGGTAGACGATGCCGACGACGCGCTGCCAGTTCCGGCTGGCGCACCGCCACAGCGTGGTGCCGCACCACAGGGACCAGCCGAAGTGCAGGGACGGCATCGCCGCGTACTGGTTGGAGACCCCGGTGTTGCTCGGGCCGCTCGAGTCCATACCCCAGGTGTGGAAGTACGGCACGGTGTCGACGAAGCCGGCGCCCGGGAGCAGCCGGGGGGGCGCGAGCGGGTAGAGCCAGAAGCAGACGAGGCCGATGAGCGTCATCACGACGAGCGCCGTGCGGTAGTGCGAGTACACCTGCGGGCGACGCACCCAGAGCCAGACGAGCGTCGCGATCACCGCGGGCAGGAACAGTGTCGCGTAGAAGTAGTTGGCAGGCACCGCGACCCAGGGGTGCGCGACGACGAAGTTGTTGATCCCGTGCTCGACGTCGAGGCGCAGGCCCTCCTCGAGGCGGAGGCCGTTCCAGGCGTTGTGCTCGGCGAGCGAGCTGCGCTGGGGGGCGAGGTTGCGGATCACCGAGTAGACCGCGTAGACCGCGACGACGAGCAGGGCCTCGCGGCCGAGCGCCCGGGCGGACCGCTGGCGGACGCGCACGACGTCACGACCGAGCTGGGACATGCGCAGCCCCCTTCTTTCTGCGATGTTCCGCCGCGCGACCGCAGACGGGGACCTACGGGCGCACGTCCTCGTTGCTAGTGCATCCTAACCCGGGGTGTCCGGCAGTCGACGGGTGGTTTACCGGCCCGTGGCGCGCGCCACCGTCAGCACGGCGCGCTCGACGGCGTAGACCGGGTCCCGGCCCGCGCCCTTGACCTCCTCGTCCGCCCGGGCGACGGCCGTGATCGCGGTCGCGAGCCCCTCCGGGGTCCAGTTCGCGAGCTCCTTGCGCGCGCGGTCGATCTGCCACGGGGCGAGGCCGAGCTCCTGGGGCCGGGGACCGCCGGCACCGCGCGTCGCGGCGACCTTGGCGAGCTGGCGCAGCTTGAGCGCGAGGGCCGCGACGACGACCACCGGGTCGACTCCCGACGCGAGCGCGTGCCGCAGCAGCGTCACCGCGTCGGCGGCGCGCCCGGCCGCCGCGGCGTCGGCCACGCGGAAGCCGGTGACCTCCATGCGGCCGCCGTAGTAGCGGTCGACGACCGCGGCGGTCACGGTGCCGGTGGTGTCCGCGACGAGCTGCGAGCACGCCGACCCGAGCTCGCGCAGGTCGCTGCCCAGCGCGGCGACGAGCGCCTGCACGGCCTCGGCGTCGACGCGGCGGCCCGCGGCCCGGAACTCGGCGCGGACGAAGTCCTCCTTGTCGGAGTCGCGCTTGAGGGCGTCGCAGGCGACGACGGGTGCGCCGGTGGCCTTGATCGCGTCGAGCATGCGCTTGCCGCGCTGCCCGCCCCGGTGCACGACGACGAGCGTGACGTCCGGCTCGGGGGCAGCGACGTAGGCGCTCAGCTCGCCGAGCAGGGCGTCGGTGCCGAGCTGGGCGTCGTCGACGACCACGACCCGCGGCTCGCCGAACAGGGACGGGCTCGTCGCGACCACCAGGCGTCCCGACTCGTACGCGGGCCCGGACACGTCGACGCGCTCGAGGCCGTCCTCCCCCGCCGCCTCCCGCGCGAGCGCGACGGCCCGCTCGACGGCCCGGTCGGCGAGCAGGGACTCGGGGCCGCTCACGAGGATCACGGGCGCGAGCGTCAGCTCCGCCGCGGTGAGGCCCGCGCGGGCGGGACGGGAGCCGCCGGAGCGGCGGGCCGGTCGGGTCGCTGCAGGCATGCCCGTAGCGTGCCACGCACCACCCACCACCACCCAGCGAGCGCAGGCCGGGCGCCGGGCGCCCACGGGACGCTCACCCCGGCCGCGCGGGCCAGGGTGCGCCAGTTCCAGGCCGCCACCCCCGCGGCGACGGTCGCGAGCGCGAGCAGCAGCGCGCCGACCAGCCCGCCCATCCAGGGCAGGCTCGCGCCCGGCATCCCGGCCGCGACCGTCGCCACCCGGGCGATCCACCAGGTCGCGCACCCGGCGCACCACGCGAGCAGGTGCGCGCCGGCCGGCCACAGGGGTGCGAGCAGGGTCGCGAGCACCCCGAGGACGGTGGCGGGGGCGAGCGCCGGGTCGGCCACGAGGTTCGCCGGCACCGACCAGAGCGACACCGCGGGCGCGAGGAGCACGAGCACGGGGCCGCACGCCGCCTGGGCCGCGAGCGGCACGGCCACGACGAGCGCCGCGGGCCGGGGAAGCCACGCCGAGAGCCGTGCGGCGACGGGGCCGGCGAGCAGGACGATCCCCGCCGTCGCGGCGACCGACAGCACGAACCCGAACGCCCGGGCGAGCCACGGGTCCGCCACGAGCAGCACGACCACGGAGGCCGCGAGCGCCGGGACGGCCCGCGCGGGCCGCCCGAGCGCTGCGCCGGCGAGCGTCACCGCGCACATCGCCGCGGAGCGGACGACGCTCGGGTCGGGTCGCACGAGCAGCACGAACCCCGTGGTCGCCGGCACCAGGACCGCGAGCCGCGGCCACCGGCCGAGTCCCAGCGCGGCGCAGAGCCCGCTCAGCGTCGCGACCACGATCGCGAAGTGCCCGCCGGACACGGCGGTCACGTGCGTGAGGCCCACCGTCCGCATCACGGCGTCGAGGTCGTCGGGCAACCGGGTCACGTCGCCGACGGCGACTCCCGGGACGAGCGCCCTGGCCTGCGGCGACAGGTCGTCGGTGACCCCCATCAGGTCGGCGCGCAGTGCGTCGGCGACGGCGACCGGGCCTCGCGGTGGCCCGCGCACCTCCGGGGCGCGCAGCGGGACGAGCTGGGCGACCTCGCGCTCGCCGGGGTCCGCCGGGCGCAGGCGGCCCGTCACCGTGACGCGCGTGCCGACCGCGAGCGCCGTCCAGCCGGGGTCGCCGCGGACGAGGAGGGGCGCGGCGGCGCGCCAGGCGTGCGCGCCGTCGTCGACGGCGGTCACCTCGAGGGACGCCAGCACCACGTCCTGGCCCCAGGTCGCCCGCAGGGGCGTCGGGTCGTCGCGCACGGTCGCGGCGACGGTCACGACCCGGCCCGCGGCCGCGAGGTCGGCCAGCCCCGAGCGGTCGCGGACCACCTGCTGGGCGGCGCACGCCGCGAGCACGACGGCTACCACCGCGGCCGCCAGCGCCACCGCCGGGCCGAGCGCCGGGCCGGCCGCCGACCCCGGCTCGGCGGACGAGCGACGGCGTGCGCGGCGGAGGCGTGCGAGGCGGCCGAGCGCACGGGTCGCGCGCGGCACGCCCATCGCCGCAGCAGCACCGAGCACGGGGACGACCGCGGCCCCGAGGGCGACAGTGCGGGCGTCGGCGCCGGTCGCCCACCACCCCGCGAGCCACGCGCTGAGCGCCGCGGGCGCGAGACGGAGGTCGACGGGCGGGCGCGCGGGCGCGGTCACACGCGGACCAGGTCCCGCAGCCGGGCGAGGAGCGCCGGGCCGATGCCGGAGACCTCGTCGAGCTGGTCGACGCTCGTGAACGGTCCGCCCTGCGTCCGCCGGTCCACGATCCGCTGCGCCAGGACGGGGCCGATGCCCGGCAGGGCGTCGAGGGCCGCCGCGTCGGCCGTGTTGAGGTCGACGGGCGCGCCCGTCGACGCGGGCGTCTGCGACGCGCCGCCGCCGGCGTCGGTGTCGGACGCCTCCGCCGCGGGGGCCGCGGCCTCTCCCTGTCGCGGGATGCGGACCTGCTGTCCGTCCGCGACGACGCCGGCCAGGTTGACGGCGTCGAGCTCGGCCGACGACGTCGGCCCGCCGGCCGCCTCGACGGCGTCCTCGAGGCGCGCGCCCGAGGCGAGGTGGACCAACCCCGGGTGGCGGACCGCCCCGACCACGTGCACGAGGATCGACGCCTCGGCCGACGCCTCGGGCGTGCTGCCCGCAGGCGTGCTGGCCGCGTTCGGCGTGGCGGCGGATCCGGCGCCCGATCCCACGCTTCCCGTCGCGCGCGGCGTCGGGACGTCGACGGCCGCGTCGAGGCGGGCCGCGGGCGCGCCGGCGCCCCGCGACACCGCGACCGTCACGACGGCGGCGCCCACCGCCAGCACGACGGCGACCACGAGCGCGGCGGCCCGCGCCGACACGGCCCACCGCCTCGGCCCGCGCGCCTCCTCCAGGTCGGCGCCGACCGGATGCCCGTGTGCCGTCGTGTACGCCGCCGCGACGGCGCCCAGTGCGCCGGCTCGGAACCGCGCCGCGACGTCGGCGGCGTCGCCGGGACCGGCGTCTCCCGGCTCCCACGGCTCGGAGGGGGCGTCTCCCGGTTCGACCGCCGCGGGGACGACGATCTCGGGACCGGCCGCCTCGGGTCGGTCCGCCTCGGACGCTCGTCGGGGCTCCGGGGATCGCACGGGGCTCCACGGCGCGGCGTCGGGATCGCCGGCCAGGCGGCGCGCGCGGTCCCGGGCGTCGGGGGCGGGAGTTCGGGGCACACGGGGACGCTAGGCGCACGACGCGCCGGGCCCGCGGGCCGCGGACCGCCGCTGTGGACGACCCGCGCCGCCCACAGGGTCTCCGTCGACCGTCAGCGCCTCCCGCGCGGGGCCGGCGACCTCCTCCGGGGTGCCGTCTCGGCGAGGTCCGTCACGACGACAGCGAGCGTCCCCGGTCCGGTGTGGGCGCCGAGCACCGCGCTGACGGGCGAGACCAGGACCCCGTGGCCGGTCCGCTCCTCGAGCTCGCGCGCGAGCTCGAAGGCCGGCTCGTGCGCGCCCACGTAGTGGACGGCGAGCGCCGGGTCGGTCCGGCGCTCGACCGAGGCGACGGCGACCTCGAGCATGCGCTCGACGGCCGCGGTGCGGGTCCGGACCCGCTGCACGAGCTCGATCCGGCCGTCGCGAAGGGTGAGCAGCGGGCGCACGCCGAAGACCGTCCCGATCGCGGCCGCGGGCGCCGAGAGCCGGCCGCCGCGGCGCAGCTGGTCGAGCGAGTCGACGAGGAAGACCGCCCGTCCGGCGTTCGCGACCTGCACGGCGCGGCGGGCGACGACCTCGCCGGGCGCCCCGTCGGTGGCGGCGCGGGCGGCCTCGCGCACCGCGAACCCGAGCACCATGGCGGCCGACCGCGAGTCGACGACGCGAACAGGGAGCCCCGCCGTCGCGGCCGCGGCGGCCGCCTGGTGGACGGTCCCCGACAGCTCCCCCGACAGGTGCACCGAGACCACGGCGGACGCCCCCTCGGCGGCGGCGCGCTCGTAGGCCGCCTCGAACGCGGCCCGTGGCGGCTGGGAGGTGGTCACGCGCGCGCCGGAGCCGAGCGCCCCCGCGATCTCGTCGGGGGTGATGTCCTCCCCCTCCCGTGCCGCGACGCCGTCGACGACGACCGTGAGGGGGACCACCTCGACGAGGTCCCGGACCGGGTCCGGCACGTCCGGCAGCGATGCCGTCGAGTCGGTGACGACGCGGACAGGACCGGGGGTGCGGCGGAGCGGGCTCATCGCCTCCACCCTAGGATGCGAGACATGGCCGACGACGCTCCCGGTCCGGACGAGATCGCCGCACTTCGCACCGCGGCGGCGCAGGCCGCGGCCGAGGCCGCCGAGGCGAGGGCGGCTGCGGCGCAGGCGGCCCTCGACGCCGCGCTCGCACGGTCCTCCGATGCGCCCCCGGATGCATCGGCCACCGACGCCCCGTCGACCGATGCCCCGGGCGACGGCGACGGCGCGGCGGACGCGCCGTCGTCGGGCATCGAGCCCGCCCCGCCCGACGCGCGGCCGAGCGGGTACGCCGAGCAGGTCCGCGCGGGCTACGCGTACCGGGGCGGGACGCTGCCTCTCGGCGCTCTGCTGGTCGCCGGGGACGGCAGCGACGGCGGCACGGTCGACCCGGCGCCCGACCCCGCCGTGCAGGTCGGCTTCGCTCTCTCGATGCTGAACCGCCACGGGCTGGTCGCGGGTGCGACCGGTACGGGCAAGACCAAGACGCTGCAGGGCATGGCGGAGGGTTTGTCGGCTGCGGGTGTGCCGGTGTTCCTCGCGGACGTCAAGGGCGACCTGTCGGGGCTCGCCGTCCCCGGCGACGACGACCCGAAGGTCGCGGAGCGGGCGGCCTCGATCGGGCAGGAGTGGACGCCGACCGCCTTCCCCGCGGAGCTCTACTCCCTCGGCGGCCTCGGCAGCGGCGTTCCCGTGCGCACGACGGTCACCGACTTCGGGCCGCTGCTGCTGTCGAAGGTGCTGGGTCTCAACGAGACCCAGGAGTCGAGCCTGGGGCTGATCTTCCACTGGGCGGACACGCAGGGGCTCGCGCTGCTCGACCTCAAGGACCTGCAGTCGACGATCGCGTACCTCACGTCGGCCGACGGCAAGGCCGAGCTCCGGGGCATCGGCGGGCTGTCGGCGGCGACGGCGGGGGTGATCCTGCGCGAGATCGTGGGGCTCCAGGCGCAGGGCGCGGACGTGTTCTTCGGGGAGCCCGCCTTCGACACCGCGGCGCTGCTGCGGACGGCGCCCGACGGCCGCGGCGTCGTGTCGTGCCTCGAGCTGCCGGCGGTCCAGGACCGGCCCGCGCTGTTCTCGACGTTCCTCATGTGGCTGCTCGCGGACCTCTACCAGGACCTGCCCGAGGTCGGGGACCTGGACCAGCCGAAGCTCGTGTTCTTCTTCGACGAGGCGCACCTGCTGTTCAACGGCGCGTCGAAGGCGTTCGTCGAGCAGGTCGTGCAGACGGTCCGGCTGGTGCGGTCGAAGGGGGTCGGGGTGTTCTTCGTCACCCAGAGCCCCAAGGACGTGCCGGCGGACGTCCTCGCCCAGCTGGGCAACCGCGTCCAGCACGCGCTGCGCGCCTTCACGCCCGACGACGCCAAGGCGCTCCGCGCGGCCGTCCGGACGTTCCCCACCTCGCCGTACGACCTGGAGCAGCTGCTCCAGTCGCTCGGCACGGGCGAGGCCGTGGTGACGGTGCTCACCGAAAAGGGCGCGCCGGCACCGGTGGCGTGGACGCGCGTGCGCGCGCCGCGGTCGTCGATGGACCCCGCGCCCGAGGCGACCCTGGCCGGGATCGTCGCGGCGTCGCCGCTGCAGGCGCAGTACGGCACGGCGGTCGACAACGAGTCCGCGTACGAGCTGCTGGCGCAGCGGGTCGAGGCGCAGCAGGCCGCCGCGGACCAGGCTGCAGCGGCGGAGGTAGCGGCGAAGGAGCGGGCGGCCGCCGACAAGGAGGCTGCGAAGGCGGCCGCGAAGCAGGCCGACGACCTCGCCAAGCTTCAGGCGAAGCTCGAGCGCGACGCGGCGAAGGCGCGGGCCGGCGGCGGGTCGGGCGCGCGCCGGTCGACCGCCCAGAGCCCGCTCGACAAGCTCCTGGGCTCCATGGCGACGACGCTCGGCCGGGAGATCACGCGCAGCGTCTTCGGCACGCGACGGCGCTGACGCGCCCTCCGGAGAATCCGCACGTGACGTGCGCGATAAGCGCTCGACGACGTCCGGTCGAAACGTTACGATGTTGCCTGCGCGAACCGGCCCGTCCGGTCGCCGCGCACCCTCCCCGACTTCTCCCCCCGCCGGCCCGCGACCCGTCGTCGCGCCGTCGGCCCCTGCCCTGCCCCAGGAGCTCCGTCCTTCCATGGCTCACGCCCTCACGTCCGGCCGCCCGTGGCGCGTCGTCCTCGTCTTCGCGATCCCGCTGTTCGTCGGCAACGTCGTCCAGCAGCTCTACCAGGTGACCGACGCGTTCGTCGTCGGCCGCCACCTCGGCGTCGACGCGCTCGCCGCCGTCGGCTCGACCGGCAGCCTCCTGTTCCTGCTCCTGGGCTTCGCGTGGGGCATGACCTCCGGCTTCGCGATCCCGACGGCGCAGGCGTTCGGCGCCAGCGACCACGCCGCGGTCCGCCGCTCGGTCGCGGCCGGGACGATCCTCGCGGCGGCGTCGAGCCTCGTGATCACCGTGGGGGCCGTGGCCCTCGCGCGGCCCGCGCTCGAGGCGCTGCGCACGCCCGCCGACCTGCTCGACGACGCCACGACGTTCGCGACCGTGAGCTTCGCCGGCGCGGCCGCGACCATGTTCTTCAACTACCTCGCCGCGATCATCCGGGCCATCGGCGACTCCCGCACGCCCCTCGTGTTCCTCGTGGTGAGCTGCGTGCTCAACGGCGCGCTCGTCGTCGGGCTCGTGGGCTTCGCCGGCCTGGGCGTCGGGGGCGCCGCGCTCGCGACGATCTCCTCCCAGGCCGTGTCGGTGCTGCTCTGCCTCCTCCACGTGCGGCGCCGGGTCCCCATCCTCCAGATCGGCCGGTCGGACCTGCGCGCCGCCCTCCGGAAGCCGGCGGAGCTCGGCCGCCACCTGCGGCTCGGCGTACCCATGGGCCTGCAGGCCTCGATCATCGCCATCGGGACCCTCACGGTGCAGCTCAAGCTCAACGAGCTCGGCGCGACCGCCGTCGCCGCCTACACAGCGGCGACCCGCGTCGACTCGCTCGCCGTGGCGCTGCTCGGCTCGCTCGGCCTCGCCGTGTCCACGTTCGCCGCGCAGAACCACGGCGCCGGGCGCCCCGACCGGATCCGCTCCGGCGTCGTGCAGTCCGTCGCCGTGGCAGTCGCGGGGTCCGTCGTGCTCGGCGGCGTCCTGGTCGCGTTCGGCAGCGACCTCGTCGGGCTGTTCGTCGGCTCGGGGCAGGCCGAGGTGACGTCGATGGCCGCCCAGTACCTGCGGGTCAACGGCGCGCTCTACGCCGTCCTCGGCGTCCTGTTCGTGCTCCGTGGCGCGCTGCAGGGGCTCGGGCGCACGCTCGTCCCGACGCTGTCCGGCGTGCTCGAGCTCGTCATGCGGGTCGCCGCGGCCCTGACGCTCGGCGGCGCGTTCGGGTACGCCGGGATCGTCTGGGGCAACCCGCTCGCGTGGATCGGCTCCGTGCTGCTGCTCGTGCCCGCGTACGCCGTGTGCCACCGCGCGCTCGGGCGCCTCGCCCGCCCGGCGGCCTCGCTCCCGGGCGCCGGTACCGACGACGCGCCCGTCGTCGTGCGTAAGGTCCACCGGGTGCGTCCGCGCCGGGGGTCGAACGTGCTGGTCCGGCGTCGCCGCACCGCGTCGCGCCGCCCCGCGCGGAGCGCGACCCGCTCCTAGGCGGTCGCGGGGATCGCGAGGACGGCGACCGTCGCGAGCGGGACGAGCCCGTCCGCGTCCGCCGCGAGCGCCGCGTCCTCGGTGACGAGGGCGTCGGCCTGGAGGGTCGCGACCGCGAGCAGCTCCGCGCGTCGAACGTCGTCCCAGTCCCGCTCGAGCGCGATCCGCCAGGCCGTGGCGCGTGAGACGCGGTCGCCGAGCAGCCGGACCTTGAGGCCCGCGACCCCGTCGAGCTGGTCCCGGGCGTCCTTGGCGTCCAGGGTCCCGGCCCGCAGCTCGCGGTAGAGGATCGCCATCGCCTCCGAGCGGAGCGCGGCGGCACCGACCAGCTGGTGACCGTCAGCGAGGAGGGCGGTGCCCCGAACGAGCCGGAGCGCGACAGGAGCGTCGATCGCGAAACGCGTCATGCCCCGATGGTCGCACCTGGCGCCGACGGCCGCCCCGCGGTCACTCCCCCACGAGCGTGACGAGCCGGGACCGTCCGGCCGCGTCCTTGATCGCCTGCAGGACGACGTCCGCGTGCGGCTCGAGCGCGCTCACCTTGTCGAGCGGCGCGCCCACGACGAGCTGGAACCCGAGGCCCCGCCACGCCCCGACCGCGCGACCGGCGAACCGCGCGTCGGCCTTGATGAACGCCTCGTCGAGGAACACGGGCGCGTACCGGGGCCGTTCGGCGCCGGCGTCGCCGAGCTGGTAGCGCAGCGCCGCCCCGACGATGAACGCGACGAGCTCCTGGGACTCGCCGCCCGACTTGCCGGCGATGTGGTCGTAGACGCTCACGTGGTTGCCGTCGAGGTCCACGCACTCCGCGCTGATCCGGACATGGTCGCGCACGTCCACGAGCCGGCGGCGCTCGGGGCTGTCGGGGCGGATCCGGTCGATGAGCCGGGCCATGCGGGCGTAGCGGCGTTCGTGCTCGGCGAGCGGGACGTCGCCCGCGGGCGTCGTCGCGAGCTCGCGCAGCAGCCGGCGGAACGACGCGACGTCCTGGCCCTCGACCGGGGTCGCCGTGATGCGCAGGCGGTGCGCGTCGTCGCGGAACGGCAGCGTCGCGAGGATCGCGTTGACGGGCTCCATCCGGTCGCGGATCTCCGCCGCCGCCTGCGCGATGCCGTTGTTGAGCCGCGTGAGCTGGTCGCCCGACATCTGGCGCAGGTGCGCCGACCACCTCTCGCGCAGGCGGTAGAGCTGCTGGTACTCGAGCTCCTCGAAGACCCGCAGGAAGTCCTCGTAGGCCGCGTCGGGGTCCGCGCTGCGGTTGGGGTCGGGCCACGCGTCCTCGAACCGCTCGAAGGTCGCCGCCAGGGCGGCCCGCGCGGCCCGCTCGGCCTCCGCCGCGCTCTCCTGCTCGTGCCGCAGCTCGCGCACCACGGCGCCGACGGCCACCAGGAGGTCCGCGAGGCCGCGCCCGTCGGCCGCCGCGCCCGACCAGCCGACCCGGACCATCAGGTCGGCCAGGTGCCGGGCCTGCTCGGCCGTCAGCTCGACCCCGTCCGCGTCGGCCCGCTCGACGGCGTCCGCCACCTGGTCCACCTGGTCGCTGAGCTGGGCCCACTCCGCACCGAGGGCGGTCACGCGGTTCTGCGCGTCGGCGCGCTCGCGGTGCAGCTCCTCGAGCCGCGCACGGAGCCGCTCCTCGTCAGCCTTGAGGGCGCGGAGCACGTCCGACCCGGCTACGAGCGCCTCGAGTCGGTCCTTCCGCTCGGCCACCTGGCCCTCCGCGCTCGCCACGTCGACGTCGTCCCACGTGGCCCGGAGCCCCTGGCTGAAGCCGACGAAGTGGTCAGCCTCGCCCCGCTGGCGCAGCTTGGCGCCCGCCAGGGCCTCGTGCGCGAGCCGCAGCTCGTCGCGCGCCTCCTCGAGCTGCCTGGCGAGCTGCTCGAGGCGCCGGTGGTTGCTGAACCCGAGCGGCGACGGGCGCCCCTGGCCGCCGTGGGCACCGCGGCCCCTCTCGGCCGTCTGCCCGGCGCGGGTGAGCGCGCGCTCGTGCTGCGCCAGCTCGGCAGGGTCGTCCACGCACACGTACGCGAACCGCTCGGCGAGGCGACCCGCGAGCCAACCGCCGAACGGTCCCGCCTTGATCTCGAGCCGGCCCGGCAGCAGCGAACGGTCCTGCTCCTCGTGCAGCGGGAGCCCCACGCGCACGGCTTCGTACCGGACCCGCGCGGGAGACGGGACGGCGTCGATCGCCCGGCGGAAGCCGTCGAGGCGGTCCTCGTCGACGAGGACGGTGACGGCGAAGCCGCCGAGCGCGAGACCGATCGCGTCGCGCCACGGCTCGTACTCGCCGCGCACCTCGAGCAGCTCGCCGACGAACGGCAGGTCCTCGGTGCGCAGGCCCGCGGCCCGCGCCCACGCCTCGCGCGTCTCGTGCAGCTCGCGCGGCACGTTGCCGCGGCGCGCCCGCAGCGAGGCCTCCTCGCGCTCAAGCTCGACGACGGCGCGCTCGGCGTCCTTCTCCCGCGTGCTCGCCTCGCCGACCGCGTCCGAGAGCGCGTCGGTGTGCCGGTCGCGGCCCGCGAGGTAGGCCCGCGCGTCGGCGTGGAGCCGGTCCAGCTCGCGCTTCGTGGCGACCTCGCGCTCGAGCGGCGCCAGATGCACCTCGAGCTCCGAACGGGCGCGCCGCACCTCGGCGAGCCGCTGCTCGGCGGCGCGGACCTCGCGCTCCGCCGCCTCGATGGCGTCGCCGCCGTTACGGCGCTGGTCGGCGCGCACCCGCTCGAGCTCGGCGTCGGCCGCGTCGATCCGCTGCGCCGCGACCGCGGCCCGCTCGGCCGCCGCCTTGTGCTGGACGCGGTTGTCCGCCTCCGCCGCCCGCAGCAGGTCGAGCTGCGTGCGGTCGCGCCACGCCGTGAACGGGGTCGGCTCGTCGCCCTCCGGCTCGAGCCCCAGCGAGTCCACGACGCGGCGCGACGCCGCGGCCGCGTCGATCGCCGCCCGGTGCTCGAGCATCGGGCGCAGCACGTCGACCTGGCGCTGCGCGGTGTCCATCTCCGCACGGACCTCGCTGAGCTCGTCGAAGTGCTCGACGGCGCGCTCCGCGACCCGGATCGTCTCGGGTTCCTCGAGCACCATCGCCTTGTACAGCGAGTCGACGGTCGTGATCTGCTGGCCGGCCTGGATGCGGCCCAGGAGCTGCATCGCCTTGTCGCCCTCGCCCGCGGCGCCGATCCCCAGGGCCGCGTGCAGGCGGGCCGCGAAGGCCTTGTCCGTGTCGAACGCGGTCAGCCCCGCGGCGGTCAGGCCCGACCGCGCGAACCGCTGCGCGACCAACGGCTCGAGCTCGCGCAGGTCGAAGCCCCGCTCGACGACGGCGCGCACCGCGACGGTCTCGTCCGCGCGCTGGGCGGCACGGGGCACGTACCAGGCGCGCAGCGCCGTGAAGCGTTCGCTCGACTGCGACGTCCACGTCATCGCGATCGCCGACCAGGTGTCCGACGCCTCGCCGCGCAGCACGCGGTCCTTCGCCGACGACGCCCCGGCCGCCCGCTGCTCGTCGACCTTGCCGCGCGCGTACGAGACGACGTTGCGCTGCTCCTGGCCGCGGGCGCGCCCGCTCGTCGCGGTGTTGGAGGCGCCGTTGAACGGGGTCGTGTGGCTCATCATGAGCGCGATGTACGCGTCGAGCAGCGTCGACTTGCCCGACCCGGACGCCCCGGTGAGCAGCGTCGTCGTGCCGGCGAACCGCACCTCGTGGAAGCCGTGGTACCCGCCCCAGTTCACGAGCTGCATGGACGTGGCCGTCCACTGGCGACCGTCCGACGCCGTCGGGATGAGCCCGAACAGCGACTGCTGCATGCGCGGCGCGTCCTGCGCAGTCCGTGCGTCCGTACCCGTGCTGGTGAGGGTCATGCCGAGACCTCCTCGTCCTCGTCCACGGCGTCGTCGGTGTCGGCGCTGTCGGTACCGTCGGCGTCGGGCCCAGCGGATACCGCCGCACCGCCGCGCAGCCACCGGGTCAGCTCCCGCAGCCGCTCGACCGGCAGCAGCACCTCGACGACGGGCTGCACGCGGTAACGGCCGTCGGCGACCTCCTCGAGCACGTGCTCGCGGACCAGCGCGCCGATCGCGTTGTCGACCTCGCGGCGCCGTGCGGCCAGGTTGGTCTCGCCCGCGGGCAGGAAGCCGAGCGCGTAGTCCACGAGCTCCTCCGCGTCGACGTGCGCCGCGCGCTCGCCCGCTCCCTGCTCCTGCCGGAACCGGTTGCGCACGAACAGCATGAGCAGCGTCTCGACGCGCTTGTACGGCTCGTCCTTGAGGAGCACGGGGACGCTCAGGCCCGGCTCGCGGACCTGCCGCTTGTAGGCGATCTCGTAGTCGCGGTCGATCACCAGCTCGACGAACATGTCGTGGCAGCGCGACGCGAGGACGTTCTGGTGCGTGAGCAGCGCCTTCCACTCCGCGGGGTGCGACGCCGCCGCCAGGTAGCGCCGCTGGAGCACGAGCGCGAGCACGCGGCGGGCGTCGTAGGGCAGCACCCCCGTGTCGCCGGCGAACAGGGCGGGGACGTCGTCGTCGATGCCGACGGGCGCGACGAACGGCCCGGGCGTCGGTGCGACCTCGGTCATGCGGGGGTCTCCATCTCGTCGGTGGGAACGTCGACGGGGGGCTCGTGGGCACTCTCGGCGGCGTCGGCCGGCAGCGCGACCGGCACGGCGGGCAGCACGATCGTCCGGGTGGTGCCGTCGGCGCGCTGCGCGACGACGCGGCGGAGCCGGGCTGCGGCGACGTCCGGCTCCCCCGAGCCGTCCGCCGGGCCCGGCGCGGCGAGCTCCAGGTAGCCCAGGAGCTCGACGGGCCGACGCAGCTCGGGCGGTCCGGCCGCGAAGACCTCGTCGACGGTCGCCTCCCCGCGCTCGCGTACGACGCGCGCCGCGTGCGCCAGCGTCTCCTCGTACCGGGGGCCGCCCATCCCGCGCAGCCCGTCGAGCGTCGCGTCGGGCCCGTCCGCGTCGAGGTCGGCGAAGCCGTCGACGAGCGCGTCCGGCGGGGTGTCGGGACGCAGGTCGTGGAGCTGGGCGCGGAACCGGCCCAGCCGGGCCCGCTCCAGCCAGCGCAGCGGCTCGACGCGGGCCGCGCGGCCGGACGCCGGGAACCAGTCGGCCATCGCGGCGGTCGCCTCCCGCAGCGCGGCGTCGAGCTCGCGGTCGCGCAGCGGGTTGTGCACGGTCAGCTGCTGCGTGATGGTGCGCGAGGCCCGCGCCTGGGCGTCGAGGACGGCGTCGACCGACGCGAGCAGGCGCGCGTAGAGCGTGCGGACCGCCTCGCGGCGCTCGGGCGACACGGTCCGGGCGAAGGGATGCGCGAGCACGGCGCGCACCCCGTCGTCGAGCTGACCGAGCAGGCGCGGGTCCCGCAGCAGCTCCATCGCGCCCGCGAAGGCGCGCCCCTCGGGCGTGCGCTGCATCAGCGTGTCCGACGCCTCGAGGTAGCTCCCGAGCACCTCGCCCGTCGGGCGGTCGTCCTGCCTCAGGCCGGTGACGATGCTGCGCTGCAGCTCCGCGATCGACTCCGCCACGCGCGCGAAGTCCGCGGGCAGCTCGCGCACCAGGGCCGCCACGTTGTCGAACTGCTCGGCGAGCCGGTCCGCGGGCGTCTCCACGACGGCGCCGCCCTCCTCGAGCCGGCGCAGCTCCGCCTCGGCCGCGGCGATCTCGTCGCGCGACCGGGCGATCTGCTCGCGCAGCGCCCGCTGCTGCGACGCGCGGTCGGGGCGCGCGTCGCGGGCCAGCCCCTCCAGCGCGAGGAGCAGGGTGCGGATACGCGACTCGCTGACCAGCGCCCGCGCGCCCTGCGTCCGGTCGACGAACGCGAGCGCCTCGGCCGCGTGCGAGCTGACCTGGTACTGCTCGGCGCCGTCGTCGTCGAGCGCGCGCACCAGCCAGCGGTCCCGGACCCAGCGCGAGCACAGCGCGCGCGCTGCCTCGTCCGGGACGTCGTCGTGCCCCGCGGCCCGCGCCTCGGCCAGCAGGTCCTCGACCTCGACGTGCAGCTGCTCGGTGGGCACGGTGACCCGGCCGGGGCTGAAGATCAGCGACAGCACCGCGACGACGAGCGGGCCCTCCCGGCGGTGCAGGAGGGCGAGCGTGGGCGTGCCGAACGCGCCCCGGCTCCGGGCCAGGGCGGCCTCGATGCGCGCCGGGCGCCCGGCAGGGCGCGGCGTGGGACGGTCCACCCGGCCGGGGTCAGGCCGGGACGACGTTGACGAGCTTCGGCGCGCGCACGATCACGGTGCGGACCCCGCGACCGTCGAGGTGCCGCTGCACGTTCTCGTCGGCGAGCGCGAGCTCGCGCAGCGCGTCCTCGGCGATCGACGGCGACACCTCGAGCCGCGTCCGGACCTTGCCCTGCACCTGGACGACGCACGTCACGGTCTCCTCGACCAGGTACGCAGGGTCGGCGACGGGGTACGGCTCGTGGGCGAGCGACGCGTCGTGGCCGAGCCGCCGCCACAGCTCCTCGGCGATGTGCGGAGCGATGGGCGCGGTCATCAGCACCAACGGCTCGACGGCCTCACGCGGCACCCGGTCCAGCCCGGTGAGGTGGTTGTTCAGCGTGATGAGCCGCGCGATCGCCGTGTTGGGGCGCATGTGCTCCATCTCGACGGTCACGTCGGCGACGGTGCGGTGCACGAGGCGCAGGGTCGCGGCGTCGGGCGCGTCCTCGCTGACCGTCGTCTCCCCGGTGCTCTCGCTCACGACGTTGCGCCACAGGCGCTGCAGGAACCGCTGCGACCCGACGACGGCGCGCGTCTCCCAGGGCCGCGACATGTCGAGCGGGCCCATCGACATCTCGTAGACCCGGAACGTGTCGGCGCCGTACTGCTCGTACATCTCGTCGGGCGTGACGACGTTCTTGAGCGACTTGCCCATCTTCCCGTACTCGCGGTTCACGGGCTCGCCGTTCCACGTGTACGTCACGTCGCCCGCGTCGGACGTGTGCTCCTCGACCTCCGCCGCGGGGACGTACTGCCCGCGCGCGTCGGTGTACGCGTACGCCTGGATGTAGCCCTGGTTGAACAGCGTGTGGAACGGCTCGAGCGAGCTCACGTGGCCCAGGTCGTGCAGGACCTTGTGCCAGAACCGCGCGTACAGCAGGTGCAGCACCGCGTGCTCGACGCCGCCGACGTACAGGTCGACGCCGCCCGCCTTCCCGGCGCCCGCGTTGTGCTCCGGGCCGAGCCAGTACCTCTCCAGCTCGGGCGAGACCGCCTCGTGCTGGTCGGCGGGGTCGAGGTAGCGCAGGTAGTACCAGCACGAACCGGCCCAGTTGGGCATCGTGTTGGTCTCGCGGCGGTACGTCTTGGGCCCGTCGCCCAGGTCGAGCGTGACGTTCACCCAGCTCTCGTCGCGGCCGAGCGGCGGCTCGGGGGCGGAGGTGACGTCGTCGGGCGCGAAGGTGCGCGGCGCGTAGTCGGGCACGTCGGGCAGGTCGACCGGCAGCATCGAGTCGGGCAGCGCGACAGGCGCCCCGTCCTCGCCGTAGACGATCGGGAACGGCTCGCCCCAGTAGCGCTGGCGGCTGAACAGCCAGTCGCGCAGCCGGTAGGTCACCGTGCCCTGCCCGACGCCGTTCGCCTCCAGCCACGCGGTGATCCGCGCCTTGGCCTCGGGCACGGCCAGGCCGTCGAGGGAGAGCTCGTCGCCCGCCGTCGTCCGCGCCGTCGAGCGCTGGACCAGGCCGTCGCCGGTGTACGCGGCGTCGGGGTCCTCCTCGAACCCGTCGGGGAAGCCGCCCTCGGGCGCGACCGTGAACACGACCGGCAGGTCGTAGGCGCGAGCGAAGTCGAAGTCGCGCTGGTCGCCGCCCGGGACGGCCATGATCGCGCCGGTGCCGTAGCCCATGAGGACGTAGTCGGCCGTGAAGACGGGGATCAGCTCGCCGTTGACGGGGTTCGCGGCCAGGTGACCCGTGAACACGCCCGACTTGCTGCGCGCGTCGGCCTGGCGCTCGACCGCGGTCTTGCTCGCGGCCAGCGCGCGGTACGCGGCCACGGCCGCGCCGGGGGTGGAATGGCCCCCCGTCCACAGGTCCTTGGTGCCGTCGGGCCACGCCGCCGGGACCTCGTCGAGCAGCGGGTGCTCGGGCGCGACGACCATGAACGTGGCGCCGAACAGGGTGTCCGGGCGGGTCGTGAAGACCTCGACCTGGCACGCGCCCGCGGCGCCGACGCCGCCGATCGCGAACGTCACGCGGGCGCCCTCGGACCGGCCGATCCAGTTGCGCTGCATCGACTTGACCTTCTCGGGCCAGTCGATGAGGTCGAGGTCGTCGGCCAGGCGGTCGGCGTAGGCCGTGATCCGCATGTTCCACTGGCGCAGGCTGCGCTGGAACACCGGGAAGTTGCCGCGCTCGGAGCGCCCGTCGCTCGTGACCTCCTCGTTCGCGAGGACCGTCCCGAGGCCGGGGCACCAGTTCACGGGCGCGTCGGAGACGTACGCCAGCCGGTACTCCCCCAGGACGTCCTCGCGCTCCGCGGGCGTGAGGTCGGCCCAGGCCCGGCCGTCCGGCGTCGGGCGCTCACCCGACGCGAAGGTCTCCACGAGCTCGGCGATCGGGCGCGCCGCGCCGCGGCCGCCGTCCGGGCGCTGGGCGTCCGGGTCGTACCACGAGCTGAAGATCTGCAGGAAGATCCACTGCGTCCAGCGCACGTAGCCGGGGTCGATCGTCGCGAACGACCGGCGCTCGTCGTGCGCGAGGCCGAGGCGGCGCAGCTGGCGCTTCATCGTGGCCATGTTCGCCTCGGTGGTGGTGCGCGGGTGCTGGCCCGTCTGCACCGCGTACTGCTCCGCGGGCAGCCCGAACGCGTCGTAGCCCAGCGCGTGCAGCACGTTGTCCCCGCGCATGCGCCGGTAGCGCCCGACGACGTCCGTCGCGATGTACCCGAGCGGGTGCCCCACGTGCAGTCCCGCGCCCGACGGGTACGGGAACATGTCCATGATGAAGTACGGCCGGGCGCCGGGCGCCGCGTGCCGGTCCTCGCCGTCGGTCAGCGGACCCTCGGGGTTCGCGGCCCAGAACGTGCCGCGCTGCGCCCACTCGTCCTGCCAGGCGAGCTCGATGCCCTCCGCGAGCTGCGGGGTATAGCGGAACGGGAGCTCGTCGGATCCGGGCACGGAGGGGGCGGGAATGGTCACACCAGGAGTTTACCGGCGCGGGCGCGGTGACCCGGCGGGCTTTCGCGCGGGAGGCGCGCTCGCCGCGCGACGCCTGCCGCGGCCGGTCAGAAGTAGGTCTGGGTGATCGGGTCGCGCAGGCCGATGAACACCCACAGGAGCAGCGCGACGTAGAGCACGACCGTCCCGATCGTCCGGTTCCGGACGATCGCACCGCGCCAGCGCTCGGGCAGCGGGATCGCGCGCTCCTGGATCGCCTGCACGAGCTGGTACCAGAAGATCGGGATCATGCAGAGCCAGACGACGCTGCACCAGGGGCAGATCTTGCCGAGCCGGTAGATCGTCGTCCACACGAAGAAGACCACGTGCCCGATGCCGACCGTCGTCCCGGCCAGCAGCGCGAGCCGGAACCAGCGCGGCGGCCGGAAGCCGGTCAGCATGACGACGCCGACCGTCACGACGATCCCGAAGGCCACGATGCCGAGGAACGGGTTGGGGAAGCCGTAGAGCTTGCCCTGCCACGACTGCATCGCCGCGGTGCACGTGACGAACACGTTGATCGAGCACGAGGGCCGGTAGTCGGGGTTCAGCGCCAGCTTCCAGTCGTCGATCGTGAGCCGACCCGCGGCGAGGAAGGCGATGCCGCCGAAGATCGTGAGGATCGCGCCGAGCGTGCGGTCCTTGAGCGGGTGCGGGATCAGCGGGCGGACGTAGTCGTCCACCGCTTCGTCGTCGTCGAGGCCGGCACTGACGTTCGGGGCCTGGCTCACCCGCTGCTCCCTCGCTGTCGGACGACCGGCGGCGCCGGTGTCCACGCTGGTCACGCCTCCGGTCGGAGACGCCGCACACGCTACCGGCTCAGGCTGGGAGGTGTCTCGGGGCGCCGCGCTCGGCGCGGGTGCGCCCGGCGACGAGGACGATCGCGAGACCGGCGAGCGTGAGCAGCACGCCCGCCCACGCGGGCGCGCGGTAGCCCCACCCGGCGGAGATCACGAGGCCGCCGACGAACGCGCCGTCGGCGTTGCCGACGTTGAGGGCCGAGTGCGCGAGCGCCGCGCCGAGCGAGGGCGCGGTGGGGGTGAGGTCCATGAGCCGCGTCTGCATGGCCACGCCGAGCACCTGGGACGTGGCGGCGAGCAGGAACAGCCCGACGAACGCCCCGAGGGGCCAGCCCAGCACCAGCGCGAGGACGGCGAGCGCGACGGCGGTCGCGGCGAACGACCAGATCACGGTGCGCAGCACGCTGCGGTCGACGAGCCGGCCGCCCAGCAGCGTGCCGACGGTCATGCCGACGCCGAAGACCGCGAGCACGACGGGCACGAGCTCCTCGGACAGACCGGTCACCGTGGTGATCGTCGGCGCGATGTAGGTGTAGACGGCGAACAGGCCGCCGAACCCGACGGCCGCGGCCGCCACGGTGACCCAGAGGCGGCCGTTGCGCAGCGCCCCGAGCTCGCCGCGCACGCTCGCGCCCGGCACGGCGTCGACGTGCGGGACGAACCGCGCGAGGCCGAGCAGGCTGAGCCCGCCGAGCGCGCCCACCACGACGAACGCGAGCCGCCATCCGAGCTGCTGCCCGACGAACGTCGAGAGCGGGACCCCGACCACGTTGGCGATGGTCAGGCCGGCCATCATCGTGGAGACGGCGCGCCCGCGGCGCTCGGGCCCGACGACGGCGGTCCCGACCACCGCCCCGACGCCGAAGAAGGCGCCGTGCGGCAGGCCCGCGACGAAGCGCGCGACCAGGAGGCCGTCGAGGCCGGGGGCGAACGCGGAGGCGAGGTTCGCGACGGTGTACCCGGCCATGAGCCAGATCAGCAGCGCCTTGCGCGGCAGGCGCGCGGCGAGCGCCGTGAGCAGCGGCGCACCGACGACCACGCCGAGCGCGTAGGCGGTGATGACGTGCCCGGTCGCGGGGATGGAGACGCCCAGGTCGGACGCGATGTCGGGAACGAGCCCCATGGACGCGAACTCGGTGGTCCCGATGGTGAAGCCGCCGACGGCGAGCGCGAGCAGCGCCAGCGTGGCGGTGCGCGGCGCGACGGGGCGCGCCGCGGTGGCGGGCGGCGCGGGCGTGGGTGTGGTGGGCGCGGTGCTCATCGCTGCCTCCGGGGTGCAGGGGTCGAATCGCGGTCGAAACGATTCGAGGGGAGGTCGGCGATGACCGGCGGACAGTACGGTGCGGTGGTGGAAGCCTACCGGGCCTACCGGCCCGCGTCGTCCCGCCCGACGGGCAGCACCCAGATCGCCTCGGCGGCGGGGAGCCCGAGCTGCAGGATCGGCGCCGCGACCGTCGTCGCCTCGGGCAGCGCGACCTCCAGGACCCCCGCGTACGTGCGCCGGCCGACGACGCGCAGCTCCGTGTCCAGGCGGATCCCGAGCTCGTCGAGGTAGCGCAGGACGTCGGGGTCAGCGTCGGAGATGCGGGCGACGCGCCCGTGGTCTCCCGCGGCCAGCTCGGGCAGGTTCACTGCCCCGGGGCGCGGGACGGTCCCGTCGACGCGCGGGATCGGGTCGCCGTGGGGGTCGCGCTCCGGGTGCCCCAGCAGGGCGTCGATCCGCTCCACCAGGCCGTCGGACACGGCGTGCTCGAGGACCTCGGCCTCGTCGTGCACCTCGTCCCAGCCGTAGCCGAGCGTCTCCACGAGGAACGTCTCGATGAGCCGGTGCCGGCGGACCATGGCGAGCGCGTGACGTCGTCCGGCGGGCGTCAGCTCGATCGATCCGTAGCGCGCGTGCTCGACCAGGCCCTGCGAGCCGAGCCGGCGCACCGTCTCCGACACGGTCGACGCGCCCACGCCCATCCGGTCCGCGACGAGCTTGGTGGTGACGGGGTCCGCGCTCCACTCCTGCGCCGTCCAGATCACCTTGAGGTAGTCCTGGGCCACGGACGTCAGGTCCGTTGTCGACTCGCTCACATCGCCACCCTAGCGAGCGGGACCCCCGAGAGGCCGGGCCTACAATCGCCTGGTGCCTCGAGTAACCAGCGTCGACGTCGCGCTCGTGGGTGGTGGGATCATGTCCGCCACCCTCGGGGCGTTCCTCAAGCTCCTCGAACCGTCCTGGACGATCGCCCTGTACGAGCGCCTGGACGACGTCGCCCAGGAGTCGTCCAACCCGTGGAACAACGCGGGGACGGGTCACGCGGCCCTCTGCGAGCTGAACTACACGCCCGAGAAGGCGGACGGCACCATCGACATCGCCAAGGCGGTGTCGATCAACGAGCAGTTCGAGCTCTCCCACCAGTTCTGGAGCCACCTGGCCGACGCCGGGCTCATCCCGCCGCTGTCGACGTTCCTGTCGAACACCCCCCACATGACGTTCGTGCGCGGCGAGAAGAACGTCGACTACCTGCGCCGCCGCGTCGAGGCGCTGCGGGCCAACCACCGGTTCGCGGGCATGGAGTACAGCACCGACCCGGCCGTCATCGAGTCCTGGGCGCCCAAGCTCACCGAGGGCCGCGACCCGTCCGAGCCCATCGCCGCCACGCGCGCCGACTGGGGCACCGACGTCGACTTCGGTGCGCTCACCCGGCACCTCGTCGCGTTCCTCCAGGACAACGGCGCCGACGTCGAGCTGCAGCACGAGGTCACGAACCTCGCCCGCCGCGGCGACGGCTGGCGCCTGACGATGAAGGACCGCAGCTGGAACGCCAAGGTCCGCACGCACACCGTCGACGCGAAGTTCGTGTTCGTCGGAGCCGGCGGCGGCGCCCTCCACCTGCTCCAGAAGTCCGGCATCCCGGAGATCAAGGGCTTCGGCGGCTTTCCGATCTCGGGCGCGTTCCTGCGGACCTCCAACCCCGACATCGTGGCCGCGCACCGCGCGAAGGTCTACGGGAAGGCCGACGTCGGCGCTCCCCCGATGTCCGTGCCGCACCTCGACACCCGCGTCGTCGACGGGAAGTCGTACCTCATGTTCGGCCCGTACGCCGGGTTCAGCCCGAAGTTCCTCAAGAAGGGCTCGTGGTTCGACCTGCCCGGGTCGATCCGGCCCGGGAACGTCGGGCCGATGCTCGGCGTCGCCAAGGACAACTTCGACCTCGTCCAGTACCTCGTCGGGCAGCTCGCCGCGTCGCGCGACAAGAAGTTCGAGGAGCTCCTCGCCTTCATGCCGACGGCGAGGCCCAGCGACTGGGAGCTCATCACCGCGGGCCAGCGCGTCCAGGTGATGAAGAAGGACGAGAAGGGCCGCGGCGTCCTGCAGATGGGCACCGAGCTCGTGGCCGCGGGCGACGGGTCGATCGCCGGCCTGCTCGGCGCGTCGCCGGGCGCCTCCACCGCCGCGCCGATCATGGTCAAGCTGCTCCGCCAGTGCTTCGGCGACCGCGCCGCGGCGTGGGAGCCGCGGCTCGGCGAGATCGTCCCGCAGCTTGCGAAGCCCCTCGGCGACGCGGCCGTCGCCGCCGAGCCTCAGGTCGGCGAGGAGCCGCTCTCGGCCAAGGCGTGACCAGGTGCTGACCCGACCGCGCCCGGGCGAGCGTCCCCACACGTCCGACGACGGCCCGCACCGCCAGCTCGACCAGCGCGCCACGCCCGCGCTGTGGGGCGAGCTCGTTGCCCGGGTCTTCGCGCTCGACGGCGTCGTCGAGGGCCACTCCCAGGTCTCCCCCGCCTCCTCGCGCGCCGTCTTCCTCGCCGCTCAGCGCGCGGAACGCGCCCCGGAGACGTCGCTCGCGCCCGGGCAACGCCTCGAGCCCGTCCACCTGCACGGCGTCGACGACACGAGCGTGCACCTCGTGCTGCCGCCCGAACGCGGCGCGGAGCTCGTCCGGCTCGGCTGGGCCGAGCCGCACCAGTACGCGGACTTCGACACCGAGCTCATGGTCTACGGGCCGCGCGACGACGCCGAGCTCGACGACGTGCTCTCGGTGATCGTCGAGAGCCTCGCGTACGCGCGGGGCTGAGTCCTACAGCTCAGTCCTCGTCCGACTGCCCGTGCCGCACGAGCTCCTGCGGCGTCGCGAGCTCCTCGGGGATCTCGTGCGGTCGGTACCGCGGGAGCCGGCTCGCCGGGACGATCGCGAGCGCGCTGATCGCTGCGAGGACGGCGAGGCCGAGCTGGAGGGCGTCCAGCCGCGCGTCCTCGTTGACCTTGACGGCAGCCGCGACCTGCACGGGCGTGGCGGTGGTCCGCCCGAGCGTCGTGCGCAGGGCGTCGTTGCTCACGAAGTTCGTGCTGTCGAGGTCGACCTGCGCGACGAGCTCGGGCGGCAGCTGCGGATGGTCGACGACAGCCCGCCCCACGCCGACCGACAGCAGCGTCACGAGCAGCGCCCCCGCGAGCGCGGTCCCGACGGCCGACGCCAGGTTCTGGGTCGTCCCGCGGATCGACCCGACGTCGCCCGCGAGCTCCCTGGGCGCGGAGGTCACCAGGACGTTGAACACGAGCGTCACGAGGGCGCCCTGGCCGATGCCGAACACCACGAGCCCGAGGATCGTCGGGAGGGTCTCCCAGTTGTTCGTGACCACGGCGGCCAGCCAGACGAGGGCGACGGTCGTGAGGACGAACCCGAACACCCCGATCACGCGGGGCGCGAACCGCCCGTAGAACCGCACGACGACCGTCGCGACGACGAACACCGTGAGGTTGAACGGCATCATGGCGAGCGACGTGTCGAACGGCGAGCGTCCCTGCACGATCTGGATGTACAGGGGGACGGTGAAGTTCAGCGCCGCCTCGAGCGCCACGACGACGAACATCGCGTACACCGCCGCACGCTCGGGCGAGGACCGCAGCACGGACAGGTCGACCAGCGGCACCTTGCCGGCCCGGGTGCGGCGCCGCGTCCACCAGAAGAACGCCTGGCCCAGCACGATGCCGACGACCACGAGCAGGGGCGCGGGCGACAGGCCGGCGAGGTCGAACGGCGCGTCGTTCGTGGCGCTGACGACGCCCCAGCCGTTGAGGTTGTTGAAGCCCATCGTGAGGCAGAGGATCGCAAGGCCGATGAGCACGGCGGCGACGACGTCGATCGTGACCTCGCGGTTCCCGGCGGCGGAGCGCAGCCGGAAGCTCAACGTGAACACGACGGCGGCGACGACGACGAGGATCGCGAACACGGGCCGCCACCCGACGAGCGTGCCGAGGGCGCCGCCGATGAGGAAGGCGCTCACGCCGGAGATCGCGCGGGCCGACCCGAGCGACCCGACGGCGGTCGCCTGCTGCGCGCCGTGGTAGTTCTCCGCGATGAGCGCGACGAGCGACGGGACGATGATCGCCGCGCACGCCCCCGCCACGGCCTGCGCGGCGATGACCCAGCCGACGGACGGCGCGAAGACCATCATGAGCTCGGCGACGCCGAAGCAGGCGACCATGGTCCGGAACAGCAGGACCCAGCCGATCCGCTGGCCGAGCCGGGCGCCCACCATGACGAGCGCCGCCACCACCAGCCCGTACATGACGATCGCTGTGCTGACGTCGGTCGGCGGGACGCCGAAGTCGTCGACCATGCCGCCCAGCGAGACGGGTAGCGCGGCGACGTTGAAGGACATGAGGACCTGCGCGAGGAAGAGGCCCACCATGGGCGTCCACGACGCGCGCGGCGCGACCTCCGTCGCGGTCGTCGCCGTCGTTCCGGCGCTGCTCACGTGTTCCTCCGAGGTTCGTCGGCCGGCCCGGACAGCCGGTAGTCGGCGGATGCGAAGACGTTGAGCCCGAGGGCCCGTGAGAGATACGCGGTGGCGCGCTGCCCGCGGACGCTGTTGCCGGCGTCGTCGAGCGGGGGTGACCACGTGGCGATGCCCGCCTTCCCGGGCGCCACGGTGACGAGGCCGCCCGAGACGCCCGACTTCCCCGGCAGCCCGATCTCGAACAGCCAGTCCCCCGACCGCTCGTAGAGCCCGGTCGAGGCCAGGACCGCCAGCGTGTCGCGGCACACCCCGGCCGAGACGACGCGGCGCCCGGTCACGGGGTTCACGCCGCCGTCGGCGAGCGTCGCCGCCATGACGGCGAGGTCCCGCGCGGTCACGAGCACGGAGCACTGCCGTGTGTAGAGGTCGACGCTGCGTCGGGGGTCGGCGTCGAGCCGCCCGTAGCTCGCGAGCAGCCGCGCGATCGCCTGGTTGCGCTGGTTGGTCGCGGCCTCGGACGCGTAGACCTCCTCGTCGACCCGCAGCTCCCGACCCGCGAACGCGGCCAGGCCGGACCCGACGAACTCCCACCGCTCGGCGTCGTCGGCGCCCGGGACCAGCCCCGTCGTCGCGATAGCGCCCGCGTTGACCATCGGGTTCATCGGGTGGCCGTCGTTCAGCTCGATCGCGACCACCGAGTTGAAGGCGAGGCCCGTGTTGTTCACGCCGACGCGCTCCCGGGCGACCCGGTGCCCGACGACCTCGCAGACCAGCGCGTACACGAACGCCTTGGAGATCGACTGGATCGAGAACTCGACGTCCACGTCGCCTGCAGCGTGGACGGCCCCGTCCGTCCCGACGACGCACACCCCGAACGCGTCCGGGTCCGCGGACGCGAGCGCGGGGATGTAGTCCGCGACGACACCGTCGGCAACCAGGCGGTTGCGCTCGTGCGCGGCCGCGACGAGCTGCTCGACGCGCTCGCCGTCGGGCAGAGACCCGGTCGAGACGGCTTGCTCGACGCCCGTGACGTCCAGGTCCATGCCTCACCCCCGCCACGAACCTATCGGCGCACGTCAGGCCTGCAACCGGGACGCGGCCGGTCGCGTGCCGAGAACGGGATCCCTGCCCTCCGAGCACGGGCTGCCGGTCCGTCCGGGCGACCGGACGGGCGCGCAGCCCGTGCTCGGCGAGGGTGGGGCGGCGGGCTGCGTCAGACGAGCGAGTCGCGCCAGGCGGCGTGGAGCGCGGCGAACCGGCCCTCACCACCGATGAGCTCGCTCGGCGCCCCGTCCTCGACGACGACGCCCTGCTCCATCACGAGCACGCGGTCCGCGATGGCGACGGTCGACAGGCGGTGCGCGATGATCAGCGCCGTCCGGTCGGCCAGCAGCGTCTGGAGCCCGCGCTGGACGAGCCGTTCGCCCGGGATGTCGAGCGAGCTGGTCGCCTCGTCGAGGATCAGCACGGCCGGGTCCGCGAGGAACGCCCTCGCGAACGACAGCAGCTGCCGCTGCCCGGCGGACACGCGCCCGCCGCGCTTGTTGACGTCCGTGTCGTACCCGTACGGGAGCTGCTCGATGAACTCGTCCGCGCCGACGGCGCGCGCCGCGGCCTGCACCTCCTCGAGGCTCGCACCGGGCTTGCCCATGGCGATGTTGTCGCGCACGGTCCCGCTGAACAGGTAGGCCTCCTGCGTGACCATGACGACGGCGCGCCGCAGGTCCTTGCCCGACAGGTCCCGCACGTCGACGTCGTCGAGCTCGAGCGAGCCCGCGGTGACGTCGTAGAACCGCGCGAGGAGCTTCGCGAGCGTCGACTTCCCGGCGCCGGTCGCCCCCACGAGCGCGACGGTCTGGCCGGCGGGCACGTCGAGGTCCGTGCGGGGCAGCACGGGGCGGCCCGCGACGTACGCGAACTCGACGCCGCGGAGCTGCACGTGTCCCCGCGCGTGCTCGAGGGGGGCCGGCTTGGCCGGCTCGACGACGGTGGGCTCCTCCGCGAGCAGCCCCGAGATCTTCTCGAGCGCGGCGGACGCGGACTGGAACGAGTTGTAGAACATGCCGATCTCCTGGATCGGCCCGAAGAACCGCTTCACGTAGAGCAGCACGGCGACGAGGACGCCGACGTCGAGGTCACCGTGGAACACCCGCAGGCCCCCGACGAGCAGCGCGACCGCGACCGTCACGTTCCCGATGAGCACGAGGCCCGGCGAGTAGATGCCGTTGAGGCCCATGGCGCGCGCGTTGGCGGCCCGGTAGTCCTCGGCGAGCGCCCCGTAGGTCGCGTCGTTGGCGCGCTCGCGGCGGAACGCCTGGACGGCCCGGATGCCGGTCATCGTCTCGACGAAGTTCACGATGACCCGCGCCGACGCCGTCCGCTGCTCGCGGTAGTAGACCTGCGACCGCGTCTGGAACCACCGCGTGAGGAGGAACGCCGGGACGAGCGCGGCGACGAGCACCAGACCCGTCCGCCAGTCGAGCAGGAACAGCGAGACGCCCGTGAACAGCATCATGAGCACGCCTGAGACGATGCTCGTCAGACCCGAGTCGAGCAGGTCGCGCAGCGACTCCAGGTCGGACGTCTGGCGAGAGATGATCCGGCCCGACGTGTACGACTCGTGGAACTCGAGGCTGAGGCGCTGGGTCTGCCGGAACACGCGCTGGCGCAGGTCGAGCAGGATGCCCTGCGAGACGCGCGCCGCAGTCCGGACGTAGCCGCTGATGGAGAGGCCGGCGACGGCGGCCGCCACGACGTAGAGGCCGCCCACCATGAGCAGCGGTCCCCACTCGCCGTGGTCCCGGAGTCGGGTGAGCGTGGTGTCGATCGCCGTGGCGATGAGCGCGGGCCCGGCGACCTGCGCGATCGTCGAGACGACCACGAGGATTCCGGCGACCCACAGGCCCCGGCGGTGGGGCTGCATGAGGTCGCCCAGCAGGCGCAGCGACCGCTGCCGCACGGCCTTGGACTGGGTGCGGCTGAGGCGCGTGTCGTCCTCGCCCTCGGTGCCCGTCGGGTTTCCGGCGGTGGTGGTGCTCATCGCTCGCTCCCCTCGCTCGCCTGCCACGCGCCGATCGCGCTGGCCCCCGACCGCCCGGCCGGCGTGGCGTCGCCCGAGTCCAGGGCGTCGTCGACGACGGCGCGGGCCTCGCCGCGCGCGACCTGGCGCGCCACCTCGGCATCCTCGGGCGGCGGTGGCGTGAACTCGTCCTCGAGGCTCGAGATGACGTACCGGTAGTGCTCGTTCGTGGCGAGCAGCTCGCTGTGCGGGCCGACCGCCGTGACGCGGCCGTCCTGCAGCACGGCGACCAGGTCCGCGAGCGCCACGGTGGACGGCCGGTGCGCGACGACGAGGGTCGTGATCCCCTCGAGCTCGCTCGCGAGCCGCGCCTGGATGGCGGCCTCGGTGTCGACGTCGAGCGCGGACAGCGGGTCGTCGAGCACGAGGACCCGCGGCCGGGCCGCGATGGCGCGCGCGAGGGCGATGCGCTGGCGCTGACCGCCCGACAGGCTCATGCCCTCCTCGCCGATGGTCGTCCCGACGCCGTCCGGCAGGTCGTACGCGAAGCCGGCCTGGGCGACGTCGAGCGCGCGCGTCAGGTCGGCGTCGCTGCGGGCGCCGTCGGGCGCGCCGAGCAGGACGTTGTCGCGGACGGACGCCGAGAAGAGGGTGGCGTCCTCGAACGCGACGCCGACGAGGGAGCGCAGGTGCTCGCGGGTCATGTCGCGCACGTCGACGCCGTCGATCGTCACGGAGCCGCCGCTGACCTCGTAGAGGCGGGGCACGAGCATCGCGAGCGTCGACTTCCCGGAGCCGGTGAGCCCGACGAGCGCGACCGTCCTGCCGGGCGGCAGCACCAGGTCGACCCCGTCGAGCACGTCGGTGCTGCCGGGGCCCTCGGTGGGCGCGTCGCCGTACCTGAAGTGCAGGTCCGTGAACGCGAGCTCGCCGTGGGGGTCGGTCACCTCGACGGGGCTCGCCGGGTCGGGCAGCGTGTTCGGCGTCGTGAGGACGTCGAAGTAGCGGTCGACGGCGGTGCGCGCGTTGAGCGTCATCGAGAGGACCATGCCGAGGTCGATGACCGGCGAGTTCACGACGGCGGCGGTCGCGAAGAACGCGACGAGCGCGCCCACGGTGATGCGTCCTTCGGACGCCATCCAGACGCCGACGACGAGCGACACGCCGAGCGTCAGCTCGGGCACCGCGGTCAGCCACGCCTGGAGCCCGGCCTGGATCTTGGCCTTGTCGAGCTCGGTGCCGCGCAGCTCGTCCGCCTGGCGGGCGAACGAGTGGAGCGCGTCCCGGCCGCGGCCGAAGGCCTTGAGGACCCGGATGCCGTGCACCGACTCCTCGACCGCGGTCGCGAGGTCCCCCGCCTGGTCCTGCGACCGGCGGGACACGGCCCGGAACCGCCGGGAGAACGTGAAGGCCATGACGGCCATGGGGATCGCACCGGCGAGGTAGATGAGGCCGAGGACGCCGCCGGTGGCGACCAGGATCCCGATCCCGACGACGATCGTCACGCTCGACACGACGAGCGTGAGCATGCCGAACGCGATCCAGCGGCGCAGGAGGCCGAGGTCGGACATGGAGCGCGACAGGAGCTGCCCGCCGGGCCAGCGGTCGTGGAACGCGACGGGGAGGTCCTGCAGGTGCGTGAACAGCTCGGTCCGCAGGCGGGCCTCGATGTTGGTGCCGGGGATGAGGACCAGGGCGCGGCGCGCCGCGATCAGCCCGGCCTCGGCGACGCCGAGCACGAGGACGAGCGCGACGCCCCACCACAGGCCTGCCTCGTCGTGCTCGGCGAGGCCCTCGGTGAGGGGCCCGTTGACGAGCCACTCGAGGACGCGCGGCACGGCGAGCGCGGCGAGGCTCGCGCCGAGCGCGCACACCACGCCCGCGACGATGCGGGGCAGGACGGGACGGATGAAGGGCACGAGGCGCCGCATGGAGGCGACGGTGGACAGGGAGGCGCCCTCGGCGGCTCGGGCCTGGTCCTCGGTGGGGCGTGCCGTGTCGTCGGGGGCTGCTGTGGGATGGGGACCGTCGGGCCGGCTCGCGGCTCTGGAGGGCATGAGGAGGGGGCTCACCTTCCGGGTGCTCAGGGGATGGTTGCCATTCTCGCACCTCTCACATCGATTCGACCCGTCCTATCACGAGCCGGTCGACCACCCGGTGTCAGCGCGCCGGTCGGCCGCGGCCCGTGGCGACGACGGCGAGGCACAGCCCCGCGACGACGACTCCCGCGGCGAACAGCGCGGCGTAGGAGACGTGGACGGCGAGCACCGCGAGCACGACCGGGACGAAGAAGCCCACGTACGTCAGCGTGTAGTAGACCGCCGTGAGGCCCGCGAGGTCGTCGGGTCCGGCGATCCGCTGGACCTCCGTCAGCCCGGCGACGAGCAGCAGCCCGTACGCGCAGCCCAGGACGACGGCGGTCACGACGGCGAGCGCCAGGTGGGGCACCGCGACGGTCCACGCGGCGAGCACCATCCCGGCCGCGACCAGCACCATGCCGATCCCGATCGCGCGGCCGCTCCCCCGGGCGACGAGCGGACGCGCGAGCGCCTGCACGACGGCCCCGCAGCCGAGCCCCACGAGGCACAGCAGCCCGGAGTAGGCGACGTCCCACCCGGTCGCGAGCGCCGTCGTCACCGTGGGGACGACGGCGTACGCGCTCGCCGCGCAGCCGAACACCCACGGCGCCATGGGCACGACGACGCGCACGAACCGGCGGTGCATCGCCGACGGGACGCGCAGGTCGTCGATCAGCCGGGCCGCGGTCCGGACGGCGGGACGGGTCTCGGGCGCGCGGAGCGCGAGCAGCGCGGGGACGGCGGTGATCGCGACGTTGACGAGGAACGGCGTCGAACGGGGCCACGGACCCCACTGGGCGAGCGCGGCTGCGACGGCGGCGCCGAGCGCGAAGCCCACGGTGAGGCTCAGCGACGCCCGCCGCGCGCCCGAGCCCGGGTCGGCGCCGGGCTCGCGCCGCGACAGCTCCACGACCCAGCTCGTCCCGACGGCCATCGTGAGCCCGAGCGCGACCCCGCACAGCACGCGCCCGGCGAACAGCAGGCCGACGTGCGAGTGCCCGAGCGCCAGCACGAGCGAGCCTGCCATCGCCAGGAAGGGCGCGGGCAGGAACAGCGGCCGTCGGCCGTACCGGTCGGAGAGCGGCCCGCCGAGCAGCAGCGCCGGGATGATCCCCAGCACGTAGGCGCCGAGCAGGACGTCGACCGTCCCGGTGCCGTAGCCGTTGAGCCGCTTGTAGAGCACGAGCAGCGGCGTGAACTCGTTCCCGGCCCAGGCGACGGCGAACATCGCCGGGGCGACGAGCCGCCACGCGGGACTCGCCGGATTCCCCGGCTCCGCCCCGGCGTCGGTGGCGCTCACGGGCGCTCGCCGAACGCCGTCGCGAAGTGGGCGCGCAGGTGGGCGCCGAACGCGTCGAGGTCCCCGCGCTCGAGGTCGTCCGCGAGCGCGGCGTGCTCGTCGAGGATCTCGGTGCCGACCGCGGGCATGACCCGCAGCGAGCTCCGGGTCATGCGCTCCTGCCGCTCCTGGAGCGTGAGGTAGAAGGTGGCGAGCAGGTCGTTGCCGCCCCGGCCCACCAGGGCCTGGTGCAGCTCGGCGTCGAGGCGCGCGAACGCGGCGACGTCGCCCGCGGCCCACGCGTCCCGCTGCCGCGCCAGGACGGCGCGCATCTCGTCGGCGGCGCGGGCCGCCTCCGCCGGGTCGGCGACGACGTGCGCGGCCGCGTGCTCCTCGACGAGGAGCCGCGCGTCGAGGACGGCGTGCTGCTCCCCGGGGGCGACGGGGACGACGAGCGCGCCCTTCTTGGGGAACAGCCGCATCCAGCCCTCGGCCTCGAGGCGGAGGAACGCCTCGCGCACCGGGGTGCGGCTCACGCCGAGCTCGGTCGCGACGTCGCCCTCGCTGATCATGGAGCCGCCCGCGAGGCGGCCCCCGAGGATGGCGGACTTGGTGTGGGCGTAGGCGCGCGTGGCTGCCGACTGTCGACTGCGTGTCTCAGGCACGCGTTCCATCATAGATGCAAGTTGCATCCCTCACGCTCCGCTCATGTCGCCGGGGCGAGGATGGAGCCATGACCGTTCCACGCCCGCGCGCCCTCCGTACCGCCGCCCTCGGCGCCGTCAGCACGCTCGCCGTGCTCGCGCTCGCAGCCTGCGACGGCGGCTCCCCGACGCCGTCGTCCGTGACGACGTCGGAGGCCGACGTGACGCCGACGACGACGCGCACCCCCGCGCCGAACGCCACCCCGACGGCGACCACGAGCCCGGCGGCGACCCCCACCCCGCCGGTGACGAAGCCGCCAGCGACGAAGCCGCCGTCGACAGCGCCCAGCACCCGCCCGCTCGCCGGAATGAGCCTCGACCAGAAGGTCGGCCAGCTGTTCATGGTGGGCGCGACCGCCACCGGACCCGAGCCCGCCACGGGGACCGCGATCAGCCGGTACCACGTCGGCAACGTCATCCTGGTGGGCCGCTCGCAGCTCGGCGTGACCCGCACGAGGGCGATCGCCGACGCGCTGCAGCGGCGCGCGACGTCGTCGGCGACGCACGGGCTGCCGCTGTTCGTCGGCGTGGACCAGGAGGGCGGCAACATCCAGGTGCTGCGCGGCCCGGGCTTCGCCACGATGCCGACGGCTCTCACGCAGGGCAAGTCTTCCCCGTCCGCGCTGCGCCGGGACGCCGCGACGTGGGGGGCCGAGCTGGCGCGCGCGGGCGTGAACCTCAACCTCTCCCCCGTCATGGACACGGTGCCGAGCCCCGCTGACAACGCGTCGAACGCCCCGGTGGGCTACTGGCACCGCCAGTTCGGGTACACGCCCGCCACGGTCTCCTCGCACGGCGTCGCGTTCCTCCGGGGCATGCACGACGCCGACGTGGCGACGACGATCAAGCACTTCCCCGGGCTCGGCCGCGTGCAGGGCAACACGGACTTCACGTCGGGCGTGAAGGACACGGTGACCACGGCCGACGACCCGTACCTCGCGCCGTTCGAGGCCGGCATCGCGGCGGGCACCGAGGCCGTCATGACGTCCACCGCGATCTACACCCGGATCGACCCCCACGACCCCGGGGCGTTCTCCCGCACCGTCGTGACGGGCCTGCTGCGCGGGAAGCTCGGCTTCGACGGCGTCGTCATCACGGACGACGTCTCGAGCGCGAAGCAGGTGGCGGCCTGGAGCCCGGGGCAGCGCGCCGTCAAGGCGATCGCTGCAGGCAACGACATCGTCCTGGCCGGGAGGCCCGAGCAGATCCCCGCGATGACCGCCGCCGTGATCGCCAGGGCGAAGGCCGACCCCGCCTTCGCGCAGCAGGTCGACGCCTCCGCGACGCGCGTCGTCACCGCGAAGAGCCACCTGGCGGGCTGACCGCGATGCCGGACCGCGACGGCCGGGTGGTCAGGTGGACGTCAGGCTCGCCGCCCTACCGTCGGCGCCATGCCGCCCCGCACCCGCGTCACGTCCGCCGCCCCGCCCTCGGCCCTCGCGCGATGAGCGGCGTCCTCGACCCCGCCGCCCTGCTGACCGGCGCCGGCGCCTGGGTCAGTCTCGTGATCGCTGCTCTCGTCCTCGTCGAGACGGGGCTGCTGTTCCCGTTCCTGCCCGGCGACAGCCTGATCTTCACCGCCGCGCTGCTCGGACCCACGCTCCACCTGCCGCTGGGGTGGCTGATCGTCGTCGTGAGCGCGGCGGCGGTCGCGGGCGACGCGCTCGGCTACGGGATCGGGCGCCGGTGGGGACCCGCCCGGTTCAAGCCCGGCGCCCGGGTGCTGCGCCCCGAGTACCTCGCCCAGGCGGACCGGCTCCTCGCCCGGTACGGCGGACGAGCCGTCGTCCTGTCGCGGTTCGTCGCCTTCGCGCGGACGTTCGTCCCGCCGGCCGTGGGGATGTCCTCGATGCGGTACCGCACGTTCCTGCGGTGGAACGTGCTCGGCGCCGTCGCCTGGGCCACGACGTTCGCGCTCGCGGGGCACTGGCTCGGGCACGTGCCTGTCGTCGCGGCGCACGTCGACCTCATCGCGACGGCGCCGGTCGTGCTGTCGGTCGTACCGATCGTCTGGCACGCGCGCCGGCGTGCCCGCCGGACGCCGACGGTGACCGTCGGCCAGCACGTGGGTCCGGCCGCTCGCTCCTAGGCTGTGCCCGTGGTGGCAACCTCCGGACCTGCGGTCCTCGTCGCGCTGGTCGCGCTCGTCGCCGTCGCGGTCCTCGCCTCGACCCTCGGCCGCCTCCGCACGGGACGCGACGTCGTCACCGCTGCGGCGCGCGCCGTCGTGCAGCTCGCCGTCGTCTCGCTGGTCATCGCGTTCGTCCTGCGGTCGCTGGCCTGGTCGCTGCTCTTCACCCTCGTGATGTTCGCCGTGGCCGTCGCGACGACGTCGCGCCGGATCGGCGCGCCCCGCGCCTGGCCGTGGGCCGCGGCGGCGATGGCCTGCGGGCTGGTCCCGACGCTCACGATCATCTTCGCGACCCGGGCCGTCCCGTTCGACGGGCCGGCGCTGGTGCCGTTCGCGGGCATCGTCATCGGCGGCACGATGAACGCCCACTCGCTCGCCGGCCGCCGCGTGTTCGCCGCGCTGCGCGACCAGCACCCGAGCTACGAGGCTGCCCTCGCGCTGGGACTGGTCCCGGACGACGCGGTCGACGTCGTCGCGCAGCACCTCGTGCCCGAGGCGCTCGTGCCCGGCCTCGACCAGACGCGCACCGTGGGCCTGGTGACGCTGCCGGGGGCGTTCGTCGGCGTCCTGCTCGGCGGCGGGACGCCCCTCCAGGCGGGCGCGGCCCAGGTGCTCGTGCTCGTCGGGCTCCTCGCCGCGCAGACCGTCACCGTCGGGCTCGCCTACGAGCTCGTGCGCCGCGGGCACCTCCTGCCCGCCGACCTGCGCGCGAGCCGCTGGACCTGAGCCGGACCGCGGCCCCGGGCCGTCCGTCCGTCGTCGTCAGAGCTGGTGGCCGAGCTTGTACTCGCCCCTCTTCCAGTCCGGGAGCTCGTGGCCCTCGCGGCTGTAGGAGAATCCGTCGGCGCCGATGGTCACGGCGAGCTCGCTGGCGTCCGTGCGGGCGAGGACGGGCTGGGGGTTGCCGTCGAGGTCGAGCACGAGGGACGCGTCGGTGTACCAGGACGGGACGACGGGGTTGCCCCACCAGTCGCGGCGCTGGTTGTCGTGCACGTCCCACGTGACGACAGGGTTGTCGGGGTCGCCCGTGTAGTAGTCCTGCGTGTAGATCTCCAGGCGGTGGCCGTCGGGGTCGCGCAGGTAGAGGTAGAACGCGTTCGAGACGCCGTGACGCCCGGGGCCGCGCTCGATGCAGTCGGACCGCCGCAGCGCCCCGAGCTTGTCGCAGATCGCGAGGATGTTGTGCTTCTCGTGGGTCGCGAACGCGACGTGGTGCATGCGCGGGCCGTCGCCCCCCGTCATCGCGGTGTCGTGGACGGTCGGCTTGCGGCGCAGCCACGCGGCGTAGACGGTGCCGTCCTCGTCCTGGATGTCCTCGGTGACCCGGAACCCGAGGTCCTGCAGGTACGACACCGCGCGCGGGACGTCCGGCGTGACCTGGTTGAAGTGGTCGATCCGGACGAGCGCGCCCGGCGTGTGCAGGTCGTAGCGCCACGCGAGGCGCTCGACGTGGTCGACGTCGTGGAAGAACTCGTAGGGGAACCCGAGCGGGTCCGTGACGCGGACGCTGTCCCCGACGCCCCGGACCCAGCCGCCCGGCCGACGCTCGACCCGGCAGCCGAGCTCGCTGAAGAACGCGACGGCCTTGTCGAGGTCCTCGGGCGCCCGGACCCGGTAGGAGAACGCGGCGACCGCGGCGACGGGGCCGCGTCGGAGCACGAGGTTGTGGTGGATGAACTCCTCGAGCGAGCGCAGGTAGACGGCGTCGTCGTCCTCCTCGGTGACGACGAGGCCGAGCACGTCGACGTAGAACTCGCGCGAGGCGGCGAGGTCCGTCACCACGAGCTCCATCGAGGCGCACCGCAGGATGTCGGGCGGCGGCGACTGCGGCGTCGGCACGGGGTGGTCGGACCGGATCGGGGCCTCCGGGGAGACGTAGAACCCGGACGAGGTGAGGGTCTTGTCGCTGTGAGTCATGTCAGGCGTCCTTGCCGTGAGCCCGCGATCAGCTCGCGCCGAAGGTCGGGTTGTGGACCGCGCCGAGCGTGATGTGCACGGCCTGCTGGTGCGTGTAGAAGTCGATCGAGCGGTACCCGCCCTCGTGGCCCAGCCCCGAGGCCTTGACCCCGCCGAAGGGGGTGCGCAGGTCGCGGACGTTGTTGGAGTTGAGCCACACCATCCCGGCGTCGATCGCGCCGGCGACGTGGTGCGCCCGCTTGAGGTCGTTCGTCCACACGTACGCCGCCAGCCCGTAGGCGGTGTCGTTCGCGAGGGCGACGGCGTCGTCGTCGGTGTCGAAGGGCGTGATCGCGACCACGGGCCCGAAGATCTCCTCCTGGAAGATCCGGGCGCGCGGGTCGACGTCGGCGAAGACGGTGGGCGCAACGAAGTTGCCCGTCTCGAAGCCCTGGGGCCGCCCGCCGCCCGCGACCAGGCGTCCCTCGCTCTTGCCCAGCTCGACGTACGACATGACCTTGGCGAAGTGCTCGGGGTGCACGAGCGCGCCGACCTCGGTCGCGGCGTCGTGCGGGTAGCCGACCTTCACACGCCTCGCCTGCGCGGCGTAGCGCTCGACGAACGCGTCGTACACGTCGCGCTGGACGAGGATGCGGCTGCCGGCGGTGCAGCGCTCACCGTTGAGCGAGAAGACCCCGAAGATCGTCGCGTCGACCGCGGCGTCGAGGTCGGCGTCGGCGAACACCACCGCCGGGGACTTGCCTCCGAGCTCCATCGAGAGGCCCTTGAGGTGGGGCGCGGCGTTCGCGAAGATCGTCTGCCCGGTCCGCGACTCGCCGGTGAACGAGATCAGCGGGACGTCCGGGTGCCTGACGAGCGCGTCGCCGGCCTCCTCGCCGAGGCCGTTGACCAGGTTGAAGACACCGGCCGGCACGCCCGCCTCCTCGAAGATGCCCGCCCAGAGCGAAGCCGACAGCGGCGTGAACTCGGCGGGCTTGAGGACGACCGTGTTGCCGGTCGCCAGCGCCGGGGCCAGCTTCCACGACTCGAGCATGAACGGCGTGTTCCACGGCGTGATGAGCCCGGCGACGCCGATCGGCATGCGGTTGACGTAGTTGAGCTGGCGGCCCGGCACCTTGAAGGCGCCGTCCGACTGCGCGACGACGAGGTCCGCGAAGAACCGGAAGTTCTCCGCGGCGCGCCGCGCCTGGCCCAGGGCCTGGGTGATCGGCAGGCCCGAGTCGAAGCTCTCGAGCTCCGCGAGACGGGCGTCGCGCGACTCCACGAGGTCGGCGATCCGGTGCAGGACGCGCGACCGCTCGCGCGGGAGCATCCGTGGCCAGGGGCCGTCGTCGAACGCCCGACGCGCGGCCGCGACCGCCAGGTCCATGTCGGCCTTCTGCCCCGCCGCAGCCTGGACGTAGGTCTCGTTGGTGACGGGGTCCAGGACGTCGAAGGTGCCGCCGTCGACCGAGTCGACGAACGCGCCGTCGACATAGTGGCGGATCCGTTCCGGGAGGCCGGCGGGCAGGCGATGGGTGGAGTCGGGCAGGTCGGTCATGGCGTCTCCTTCGATGCCGTGGTGCTCCGCGGCGCCCCGTCGGGGTGCCGGAGGGCGAGGTAGGCGTCCAACGTCGCCCAGCGGTGGCGCCGGGCGGCGAGCTCGATCTCGAGCGGGTCCGCGCCGCCCTCGACGAGCGCGAGGAGCTGCCCGTGCTCGCGGACCGACTCGGCCGCGCGGCCGGGGACGAACGCGAACGTCGACGTCCTCAGCCCGGACAGGCGTACCCACCCCCGGTGCACCTCCTCGAGCAGGTACGCGTTGGGGCAGGCGCGGTAGAGCGCCGAGTGGAACTCCTGGTTGAGCGAGGTGAACGTGCGTGGGTCGAGGTCGTCCGCGAGCAGCGTCATCCGGTCGTTGATCGCGCGGGCGTCGTCGAGGTCGGCGGGGGTCAGGAGCGGGGCCGACAGCGCCGTCGCCGCACCCTCGACGACGCCGAGGGTCTGCATGACCTCGGTGTAGCCGCTCTCGTCGACGAGCGAGACGCGCGCACCGACGTTGCGCTCGTGCGTCACGAGCCCCTCCGCCTCCAGCCGGCGCAGCGCCTCGCGCACCGGGACGACGCTCATCCCCAGGTCGCCCGCGAGCGTGCTGAACACCAGCCGGTAGCCCGGGCCGTACTCCTGCCCGACGATGCGGTCGCGGATCCACTCGTACGCGACCTGCGACTTGCTCGGCGTCACCGGTGGCGCCGTGTTCGACGTGACCATGAGCTCCCTCGCTCGTGTGGACCTCGCGTGATCTCAGATCGTATCTGATCCGCCGGGCCCGGGTCACCGTCGGGCAGACGAACGGCCAGAAAAGCGAACGGCGGCCGGCTCCCCGCTCGGGAGTCGGCCGCCGTCGTCGGGCGCAAAGTGCGTCAGATGTTGATCATGTGCCCCACGAGCCCGTGGAACGCCTCCTGCAGCGCCTCGGACAGCGTCGGGTGCGTGTGCACGTTGCGCGCAAGCTCGTTGGCGGTCAGGTCCCACTTCTGCGCGAGCGTGAGCTCGGGGAGCAGCTCGGAGACGTCGGGGCCGATGAGGTGGCCGCCGAGCAGCTCGCCGTACTCGGAGTCGGCGATGAGCTTGACGAACCCGACCGGGTCGCCGAGGCCGTGCGCCTTGCCGTTGGCCATGAACGGGAACTTGGCGACGGTGATCTCGCGGCCGTTGGCCTCGGCCTCCGCGCGGGCCTGGGCCTCGGTGAGGCCGAAGCTCGCGACCTGCGGCTGGCAGAAGGTGGCGCGCGGCATCATGCGGTAGTCGCCGAGCGGCAGCGTCTCGGCGCCGCCGATCGTCTCGGCTGCGACGACGCCCTGCGCCTCGGCCACGTGGGCGAGCTGGAGCTTCGCGGTGACGTCGCCGATCGCGTAGATGCTCGGCACGTTGGTGCGCATCGAGTCGTCGATCGCGATGGCGCCGCGCTCGGTCAGCTCGACGCCCGTGTTCTCCAAGCCGTAGCCCGTGACGTTCGGCGCGAAGCCGACCGACATGAGCACCTTGTCGGCGACGAGCTGGCCGGGCTTGCCGTCCTTGCCGGTGAACGTGACGGTGACCTCGGAGCCGCCGTCGACGACGGTCTCCACCTTGGTCGACGCGAGGATGTCGATGCCGAGCTTCTTGTACTGCTTGGTGATCTCCTTGGAGACCTCCTCGTCCTCGTTCGGCAGCGCGCGGTCGAGGAACTCGACGATCGTCACGTCCACGCCGTAGTTGCGCAGCACGTAGCCGAACTCCATGCCGATGGCGCCGGCGCCGACGATGACGATCGACTTCGGCAGCTCGCGGGTGAGGATCTGCTTCTCGAACGTGACGACGTTCTCGGAGAGCTCCACGCCCGGGAGGAGCCGCACGGTCGAGCCGGTCGCGATGATCGCGTTGGCGAACGTGATCCGCTCGGACGAGCCGTCGGCCTTGGTCACGTCGAGCGTGTTCGCGTCGACGAACGACCCGCGACCGTCGTACTCGGTGATCTTGTTCTTCCGCATGAGGAAGTGGACGCCCTTGACGCGCCCCTCGGCCACCTCGCGGCTGCGGTCGAACGCCGCGCCGAAGTCGATGGTGGTCTCGCCCGAGATGCCGAAGAGGGCCTTCTCGTGGTTCAGCAGGTGCGCGAGCTCCGCGTTGCGCAGGAGCGCCTTGGACGGGATGCAGCCCACGTTGAGGCAGACACCGCCCCAGTACTTCTCCTCCACGACGGCGGTACGCAGGCCGAGCTGCGCTGCGCGCACAGCCGCGACGTACCCACCAGGTCCAGCACCGAGAACGACGACGTCGAAGTGTTCAGCCACGGGTCCGAGCCTAGGCCACGCGAGCGCGTGGTCCCCAACCGCAGGTGCCGATCATCGACGTGAGATCGCGGACACTTTCAGCGACCGCCCCCGCGCACGAGGTCGACGCCCTTGTTCGCGAGCTGGTCGGCCCGCTCGTTGCCGGGGTCGCCGGCGTGGCCCTTGACCCACACCCAGCGCACCTGGTGCCGCGCGACCTCGTCGTCGAGCGACTGCCAGAGCTCGACGTTCTTGACCGGCTTCTTGTCCTTGGTCCGCCAGCCGTTGCGCTTCCAGCCCACGATCCACGACTTCATGCCGTTCATGACGTACGACGAGTCGACGTGGAGCGTCACGTCGCACGGACGGGTGAGGGCGCGGAGGCCCTCGATGACCGCGGTGAGCTCCATGCGGTTGTTCGTGGTCGTCGGGTCGCCGCCGAAGAGCTCCTTCTCGCGCCCCTTCGACCGCATGAGCACGCCCCACCCGCCGGGGCCCGGGTTGCCCTTGCACGCGCCGTCGGTCCACATCTCGACGACGGTCAGCTCGCCGCGCTCGTCGGGCGGGACGGCAGACGGGTCGGGCGGGGTGACGAGGGCGGTCTCTTCGGGCACGGCCCCACCTTAGGGTGCGGCGCGCGTCAGGAGGCGACGTCCGTCGCGAGGGCCGACCGGAGCTCGTCGACGACGGCGCGGCCGAGCTCGGCGAAGCCCCGCGCCTCGTCCGGGGCGACCCACAGCCCGAACGTGACCTGGAACGCGGAAACCACCGTCCCGGCGGCGAGGGCGGCCCGGACGGCCGGCACGCCGCGCGCCCGGAACCCCTCCGCGAGCGCGTCGGAGAGGTGCGCCATCTTGGCGCGCTCGCGCTCCAGGAGCTCGGGGTTCGCGTCGATGACCTGCTGGCGACGGCGCGAGAAGGGCCGGCGCTCCTCGTCGAAGAACGTCGCGGCGCGGTCGAGCACCTGGACGGCCACGGCGAGGGGGCCGGGCTCTGCGGCCGCGGCGACGCCCGCGGCGAGCGCGTCGTTGAGCTGCTCCTGTCCCTGGAACAGCACCTCGCGCTTGTCGGCGTAGTACCGGTAGAACGTGCGCTCGGTGAGCTCGGCGCGCCGCGCGATCTGCGCCACGGACGTCTGCTCGAAGCCCTGCTCGGCGAAGAGGTCGAGCGCGGCTGCGCGGAGTCGTTCGCCGGCGTCCGGCTGCCATCGGGCCATGGACCCATCCTAGGTGATGTCAGACCCTGCCATCAGTGCTACGGTCGTTGATGTCACACCCTGACATCACTGGAGGATTTCCCATGCGCATCTTCGTCACCGGAGCCACCGGCTGGATCGGCACCGCCGTCACCGGGGAGCTCCTCGCCGCCGGGCACGACGTCGTCGGCCTGGCACGGTCCGACGCGTCCGCCGAGAAGCTCGCCGCGCGCGGCGCCACGCCGGTGCGCGGGACGCTCGACGATCTCGGCACCATCAAGGACGCCGCCGCCGACTCGGACGCCGTGATCCATCTCGGCTTCGTCCACGACTTCGACCGGTTCGCCGACTCGGGGCTCGTGGAGCGCTCCGTCGTCCAGACGGTCGCCGACACGCTCGCCGGCTCCGACCGGCCGTTCCTGTTCGCCTCCGGCGTCGCCGGACTCACGACCGGCCGGGTCGCGACCGAGGAGGACCCGTCGCCCGCGGTCGGGCCCGACTCGCCGCGCGGCGGCAGCGAGAACCTCGCGCTCTCCTACGCCGACCAGGGGGTGCGCAGCGTGGCCCTGCGGTTCGCCGCGAGCGTGCACGGCATCGGCGACCACGGCTTCGTGGCCGAGCTCGCGCGCGTCGCACGAGAGCGCGGCTTCGCGGGCTACATCGGGGACGGCGCCAACCGGTGGCCCGCCGTGCACCGGTCCGACGCCGCGCGGCTCGTCGCGATCGCCCTCGACCGGGCGCCCGCGGGCGGGGTCGTCCACGCGGTCGGCGAGGAGGGCGTCGCCATCCGCGACGTCGCCGAGGCCCTCGGACAGAGCCTCGAGCTGCCGACACGCGCGGTCGCGCCGGAGGACGCCGCCGCGCACTTCGGCTGGATCGCCCGGTTCCTCGCGCTCGACGCCCCGACGTCGAGCGCCCTGACACGCGAGCGCTACGGCTGGGCGCCCACGGGCCCGACGCTCGTCGAGGACATCGCCGCGGGCGGGTACCTCCCCGGCGCCTGAGCGACGCCGCCGGCGGGGCCGGGAAGCGCCGCCTTCACCCGGCTCCGTCGACCGGTGCGTGGTAGGCAGGAGGCATGAACGTCACCATCCTCGGCACCGGCATCATGGGCTCCGCCGTCGCGGGCACCCTCGTGCGCGCGGGGCACCGCGTCACCGCCTGGAACCGCAGTCCCGGCAAGGCCGTGCCGCTGGCCGACGACGGCGTGACCGTCGCGGCCACGGCGGTCGACGCCGTCGCGAACGCCGAGGTCGTCCTGTCGATCGTCTTCGACACGGACGCCGTGCTCGACGTGCTCGACGAGGCCGGCCCCGCCGTGCCGGCCGGCGCGGTGTGGGCGCAGGCCACGACCATCGGCGTCGACGGCACGCAGGAGGTCGCGGCGCGGGCCGCCGAGCTCGGCGTGCCGCTCGTCGAGGCGCAGATGCTGGGGACCCAGGGGCCGGCCGCGCGCGGCGAGCTGACGATCCTCACCGCGGGCGACCCGTCGCTCGTCGAGCGGGCCCGCCCGGTGCTCGAGGCGATGTCGGCCAAGACGCTCCACGTGGGCGACGGCGTCGGGTCCGCGAGCGCCCTCAAGCTCGCCTGCAACGCGTGGCTCGCGACCATCACGGCGGGCGCGGCGCAGTCGCTCGCGCTCGCGACGGCGCAGGGCCTGGACCCGCAGCTCTTCCTCGACGCGATCAGCGGCACCGCGACCGACTGCCGGTACGCGCACCTCAAGGCCGACCACATGCTCGCCGAGGACCTCGCGCCGACCTTCACGGTCGACGCCCTGCGCAAGGACGTCGGGCTCCTGATCCAGACCGCCCGGGCTACCGGGACGACCGTCACCCTGCTCGACGCCCTCGACCGGGTCCTCGGCGTCGCGTCGCTCGACGGCCACGGCAAGGAGGACGTCGCCGCCGTCTACGACGCGTTCACGACCGTCCCGCTCGGCAACGGGGACTGAGCGGCCCAGGGCCCGCGGCTAGGGTCGAGGCATGGCTTCCGACCCGGCGACCGCCACACCCGAGACCGACCCGTTGGCGGCGGCGCTGCGCGCCGCCCTGTCCCCGGACCAGGTCTCCACCGACCCCGAGGTGCTCGCGGAGTCGGCGTCGGACAAGAGCTCCGCAGGCCGCCCAGGGCGGCCGCGCGTGCGCGTGCTCGCACGGTCGACGGAGGACGTGTCCGCCGTCCTGCGCCTGGCCTACGACGCCGTCGTCCCCGTGGTCCCGCAGGGTGCCCGGACGAGCGTCACGGGCGCCTCGAGCGCCGTCGACGGCTGCGTCCTGCTGGACCTGTCGTCGCTGGACCGGATCGTGGAGATCCGGCCCGACGACCAGCTCGCGGTCGTGCAGCCCGGCGTGGTGACGAGCGACCTCGCGGCGGCCGTCGCAGAGCACGGACTCTTCTACCCCGTGGACCCGGGGTCGTTCTTCATCTCGACGGTGGGCGGCAACATCGCGACCAACGCGGGCGGCATGCGGTGCGTGAAGTACGGCGTGACGCGTGACCGGGTGCGGAGCCTCACGGCCGTGCTGGCGGACGGGACCGTCGTCCGGACGGGCCACGACTCGGTGAAGGGCGTGGCGGGCTACGACCTCACCGCGCTTCTCGTCGGCAGCGAGGGGACCCTGGCGGTGGTCACGGAGGCGACGCTCGCGCTGCTGCCCGCCCCCGGCGAGGCCGCCGGGGCGGCCGGGATGTTCGGGTCCCTCGAGTCGGCGCTCGACGCGGCCGCGCGGATCATGGCCGGGCCACGGCGCCCGAGCGCGCTCGAGCTCCTCGACGGCATCTCCATGCGGGCCATCAACGCGTACGCCCCGAGCTCCGACCTTCCCGAGGACGCGGCCGCGCTGCTGATCGTCGAGTCCGACGAGGTCGGCCGCGCCGCCACGGACGTCGAGCACTACGTCCGCGCGTTCGAGGAGGCCGGCGCCCTGGGCGTCCGGGTCGCATCGACCGGCGCCGAGGTCGACGCCCTGCTGAACATCCGGCGCAACCTCCACCCCGGCCTGGTCGCCGCCTACGGCGGGGTGCTGACCGAGGACGTCGCCGCGCCGCGGGCGCGGCTGCAGGAGCTGCTCACGACCATCGAGCGGACGGCACGGGAGACGGGCGCGGTGATCTCGACCGGTGGGCACGTCGGCGACGGCAACCTGCACCCCCTGATCTGCTTCGACCCCGACGACGAGGCCTCGCGGGCGGCCGCGCAACGGGCGTTCGCGCTCGTGCTCGAGCGCGCGGTCGAGGTCGGCGGCACCGTGAGCGGCGAGCACGGCATCGGCCTCCTCAAGCGCGACGCCGTCACCGCCGAGCTCTCGCGGGAGGTCCGTGACCTGCAGGTCCGCGTCAAGGCTGCGTTCGACCCGCGCGGCATCCTCAACCCGGGCAAGAAGGTCTGAGCCCCGGGGCTCGCACGCTTCAACCGAGGAGGCGGCGCAGCTCGGCCTCGGCCGAGGCAGCCCGGTCGGGGTCGATGGTCGTCCCCGCGTCGTAGAGGTCGACGACGCGCGGGTCGACGTAGCTGGCGCGCGCGATCGCGGGCGTGTTGCCCAGGACGGTCGAGGCCTCCCGCATGGCCTCCGCCACGGCCCGCTTCCGGGCCGTCACGGTGCGCTCGGGGCCGTGCCGGGCCAGCGAGACTGCGGCCGCGACCGTGCCGTGCAGCGTGCGGAAGTCCTTGGAGGAGAAGTCGCCGCCGGTGCGGGCCCGGACGTCGTCGTTGATCGTCGTCGGGTCGAGGGGCGTCCAGCCGTCCGCACCGACCGCGACGACGGGCTCGTCGCCGGGCTCGTCGCTGGGTGCATAGCCGAGCAGCCGGGCGTCGGGGCGGTCGCCAGACCGCTCGCCGAGGACCGCGGCGAGCCGCACGTCGACGACCTCGGACTCCCACAGCTGACCGGACTTCGCGGGGAACCGGAGGAGCACGTGGTCGTCGTCGACGGTCGCGTCCCGGACGCGCAGCGTCGCGATCCCGCGGCTCCCGTGCCGGGAGGCGTAGCGCTCGCTGCCGACGCGGAGGTGGGCGACGTCGAGCAGCCGGAACGCCGCGGCGAGCCCCCGGCGCCGGGTAGGTGCGTCGGCGTCGAGGTCGCGGGTGACCCAGCCCCGCGCGGCGGGGAGCGCGTCGGCGAGCTCGAGCATGCGGTCGAACTTGGCGCGGTCCTGCCGGGCGCGCCACTGCGGGTGATAGAGGTACTGGCGGCGACCGGCCGCGTCGATCCCGGTCGCGAGGACGTGCGCGTTCGGGTGCGGCGCGATCCACACGTCCGTCCATGCGGGCGGGATCGCGAGCGCCTCGAAGGCGCGGCGTTCGTCGGCGTCCGCGAGGCTTCCGTCGGGGGCGCGGTAGCTGAAGCCCGCCCCGGCGCGGACCCGGTGGTACCCGGGACCGGACAGGTTGGCGCGGCGGAGCCGCACGCTCACTCCTTCCGGACGTCGGCCGGGTCCTTGTCGGGCCGCCAGCCGCGCCACCGGGGCTGGCGCAGCCGCGCGTCGCCGGTCCACTCGGCGAACTCGACCTCGCCGACCAGCTGCGGGCTGACCCAGTGGGCGTCGCGCGCGTCGGCGCGGGGGACGTCCACCAGCGGCGGCGTCTTCCTGGCGAGCCGGGCCAGGCGGTCGGTGGCGTCGCGGAGCGCCTTGTCGCTGAACCCGGTGCCGACGCGGCCCACGTAGCGCAGGGCACCGTCGCCGTCGGGCACCCCGACGAGCAGCGAGCCGACGAGCCCGGCCCGGTTGCCGTTGCCGGGCCGCCACCCCCCGACGACGACCTCCTGCGTGCGGGCGTGCTTGACCTTGATCCAGGCCCGGCTGCGCCGTCCGACGGCGTACGTCGAGTCGACGCGCTTGGCCATGACGCCCTCGAGCCCCAGCTCGGCGCTGGTCTGCCAGGCGCCGTCGAAGTCGCCCTCGAACGCGGGCGGCACCTTGACGACGTCGTTCTCGGTGACGAGCGCCTCCAGCCGTTGGCGCCGCTCGTCGTACGGGAGGTCGACGAGGGGCTCGCCGTCCTGCTCGAGCACGTCGAACAGGAAGAGCTGGACCGGCACCTCCTTGGCGGCGGCCTCGATCTCGCGGGGATCGGCCAGGTTCATGCGCCGCTGCAGCAGCCCGAACGACGGTCGCCCCTTCCCGTCGAGCGCGACGATCTCGCCGTCGACGACGGCCTCCCCGGCAACGGCCCGCCCCAGAGCCTCCACGACGTCCGGGTACCCGGGGCCCTGGTCCTTGCCGTTCCGGCTGGCCATGGACACCCGCGCCCGCCCGTGCCCCTCCTCCTGCTCGACCCGGGCGAGCGTCCGGATGCCGTCCCACTTCATCTCGTAGGCCCACTCCCCCGCATCACCGACGACGTCGGACCGCTTCCCGAGCGTGGCGAGCATGGCCTGGTACCTCCGCACCCGTGCACCGGAACCGGACGAAGAAGCGGACCCTGCGTCGTCGTCCGCGGAAGGCGAGCCGACGGCGGAGGCGGAGGACGGGGAGGTGCGCGCGGTCGTGGTGGGACTGGCGGGAGGCCGCGAGGAACGAGCGGCCGGATGGAAGACCGCGCGCACCTCCCCGTCCTCCGCCTCCCCCGACCCAGCGCTGCCCACGGAACCCGACGCAGACGGCTGCGACTTCGTCCGGTGGATCAACCATTGGGACTTCGGCGCCCCGTGCGCCCCCTCCCCCTCGGCTGCCTTGGTGCGGATGAGGGCGAGCCGGCGGTCCCCGCGGTGCTCGTGCTGGTCGTCGTGGTCGCTGTGGAGCACGACGATGACCTCGTCGTCCCTCCACTTCTCGAGGTCGTAGGTGCCGGAGTCCCAGATGGTGACGGTGCCGCCGCCGTACTCGCCCTGGGCGATGGTGCCGGCGAACGTGCCGTACTCGAGGGGGTGGTCCTCGGTCTGGACGGCGAGGTGGTTGGTGCCGGGGTCGGTGGGTTCGCCCTTGGGCAGGGCCCAGGAGACGAGGACGCCGTCGCGTTCGAGCCGGAAGTCCCAGTGGAGGCGGCTGGCGTGGTGCTCCTGGATGACGAAGCTGTCGCCGCCCTCGCGGGGGGCCGGGGTCTCGGCGGGGACGGGCTCGGGCGTGCGGGCGGGGTCGCGCTTGGAGCGGTAGACGGCGAGGCTGTCGCGGCCGGGGCGCTCCCGGTGGGCTTCACCGGGGGCGTCGTCGTCGGGGTCGGACCCAGCGTCGGGGACAGCGCCGGCGTCGACCCGCCCGGGCGTGAGATCGCTCATGGGGTCCTTCCGCCGCTTGATCCGGGCCAGCACCTCGGTGTGGTCGAGCTGGCGCAGGTCCGCGGCGGACGATCGCGCGAGCTCGCGCCAGGTTCGCGGCGCGGCGACCCACGGGTGGCTGCGGCCGCGCAGGGAGTAGGGCGCGACGGTCGTCTTGTTCCCGTTGTTCTGCGACCAGTCGACGAGGACCTTGCCGCCGCGCAGCGCCTTCTTCATGTCGGAGACGACGAGGTCCGGGTGGTCGGCCTCGAGGGCGCGGGCGAGCTCGTGCGCGACGGAGGTCACCTGCGCGCTGGTCTGCCGGCCGTCGAGCGCCGCGTAGAGGTGGATGCCCTTGGAGCCGCTGGTCACGGGGACGGTGCCGAGACCCATGCCGTCGAGGATCTCCTTGGCGAGGTGCGCGACCTCGACGCACTCGGGCAGACCGGCGCCCTCGCCGGGGTCCAGGTCGAGGACGAGGCGGTCGGGGTCGTGCGTTCCCCCGCGCGGGCCGAACTGCCACTGCGGCACGTGCACCTCGAGGGACGCGATCTGCCCCAGCCAGACGAGCGTGGCGGCGTCGTTCGCGAGCGGGTAGGTGTTGGTGGAGTGCTGGTGCTCGATGGTGCGCCGCTGCACCCAGTCGGGGGTCCCGGCCGCGAGGTCCTTCTGGAAGAACGGGTGCTCCTCGACCCCGTTGGGCCAGCGCTTGCGGGTCACGGGCCGGTCGGCGACGTGCGGCAGCATCGTCGCGGCGACGGCCGCGTAGTACTCGACGACGTCACGCTTGGTGGTGCCGGTGGCCGGGTAGAGGACCTTGTCGAGGTTGGTGAGACGCAGGTCGTGGCCGTCGACGGTCACGACCTCGGTCTGCTCGCCGGGCGTGGTCAGCATGTCTCTCATCGTCCGGCAGGTGGGCGACGTCCGCCCGCCCGGGTGCGCCGCCCGGCGGGGCGGGCCAGACTGGGCGCATGCGGGCGATCTGGTCGGGCGCGGTGACGTTCGGCCTCGTGAACGTGCCGGTCAAGCTGTACAGCGCGACCGAGTCCCACGACGTGCCCCTGCACCAGGTGCACGACGCCGACGGCGGACGCATCCGGTACGAGCGGCACTGCGAGAAGGACGGGAAGAAGATCCCGTACGAGCACATCGTCCGGGCCTACGACGACGGCGCGCACACGGTCGTGCTGACGGACGACGACCTCAAGACGCTGCCCGCCGAGCGGAGCCGCGAGATCGAGGTCGTGGAGTTCGTCCCGCGCGAGCAGGTCGACCCCATCCGGTTCGGCTCGACCTACTTCCTGGAGCCGAGCGACAAGTCCGCGAAGGCGTACGTGCTGCTGCGGGAGGCGCTCGAGTCGACGGAGCGCACCGCGATCGTGAAGTTCGCGCTGCGGCAGCGCACCCGGCTGGGCGCGCTGCGCGTCCACGGCGACACGCTCGTCCTGCAGGGCCTGCTGTGGGACGACGAGGTGCGGGAGGCAAGCTTCCCGGCGCTCGAGAACCCCGGCGACGTGACGAAGAAGGAGCTCGACCTTGCGAAGGTCGTGGTCGCGAGCCTCGAGGGCGACTTCGACCCGAGCGCGTACGTCGACGAATACCAGGCGCAGCTCCGCGAGCTGATCGACGCGAAGCTCGAGCGCGGGGACGCCGTGGCGTCGGAGCGCCCGGAGGCCGAGGGCGAGGAGGGCGGCGGCGAGGTCCTCGACCTCATGGAGGCGCTGCGGCGCAGCGTCGCCAAGAAGCGCTCGTCCGGGGACGACGACGGCGAGAAGAAGTCTGCGGGTGGCCGCAAGAAGGCGTCCGCCTCGTCGTCGGACAAGCCGGCGCGCAAGCGCAAGACGTCCTGATGCACGATTCTCGTCAATAGTCCGCGGGCGGCCCGGCGCCGCGGGCATGATGAGCGACATGACCGTGATGATCGACGTGAGCCGGGTGCCGCCCTCGGGCTTCCACTTCGCTCCGTCTCCGCTCGCCGAGCTGGCGTCGGCCGTCCACCTGCTCGTCGAACCGACCCACCACCCGGCCCAGACCGGCTGGGCCGCCTCGGTCGCGGCGAACGTCGGCCCCGAGCTCCTCGACCGGCTGATCGACGCCGACTACCTGTGGCGGACGTCTCGTGCCGACAGCCTGCTCCCCTCCGAGCCTCGGGAGTCGCTGGCCGGCGAGCTCGACGCGATGGACCGCCTGGACGACGAGACGTGGGTGTCGGCCGCGCTCCTCACGAGCAGCTGCGGCACCGTCCCCCTGTACCGGCACCTCGGCTCGCCGCTCGCCGACGCGGAGGCGCGCGAGCTGGCCCGGACCCGCGCGGCGACGCGGGGCGAGCGTCAGGCCGCGTTCGTCGACCACGTCCTGGCGGAGCCGACGGCGGCCCGGTCGTCGGTCCGCCGCATGCTGGAGGACTGCGACGAGGCGTTCTTCGCCGACGCATGGTCCCAGGTCCGGCCCGCGCTCGTCGCCGACGCGCGGCGCAAGCACGACCTGCTGGGCGTCTCGGGGCTCCGCGACGCCGTGGCCGCGACGTCGGCGGCGATCACGGTCGACGACGACGCCTCACGGCTCCGCATCGACAAGCTGCAGGACGACCTGACCACGGCCGACGAGCGCGGCATGACCTTTCTGCCGACCGTCTTCGGGAACCCGCACCTCCTGGTCGTGCACGCTCCCGGCTGGCGGCCTGTCGTCCAGTACCCCATCGCCGGCGGCCGCCCGACGACGTCCACGGTCTCCGTCGACACCGTCCAGCAGCGGTTCCACGCCCTCGACAACCCGCTCCGGCTGCGCCTCGCCCGCAGCCTGGTCCGGGCGCCGCGCACCACCGCCGACCTCGCCGCCGCCTGGGGCGTCAGCGCCTCGGAGGTCTCGCGGCACGTCGGCGTGCTCCGCGACGCCGGGCTCGTCACCAGCGTGAGGCGCGGCAGGCAGGTGCTGCACCACCTCGACCTCGCCGCGACGACCCGGATCGGTCACGACCTCGTCGAGGCGCTGCTCCGCTGAGGCCTCGAGCACTCCTTGTCGTCGAACTCACGCGGTTTGTCGTCCCGAACCTCCTGCCACGACGATCCGCGTCAGTTCGATGCGAGCACCGCGGCCGAAGCTCGCTGGGGCGAGCGCCGCCCTGGCCGATCACTCCAACAGCGCGCGTACGTCGTCGGCGGTGATGCCGGAGGCGGCGGAGGTGCCGCCGTCGAGCACGCTCTCGAACAGCGCGGCCTTGGCGGCCTTGAGAGCCATGACCTTGTCCTCGATGGTGTCGGTCGCGACCAGCCGGTAGACCATGACCTGCCGGGTCTGGCCGATGCGGTGCGCGCGGTCGACAGCCTGGGCCTCGGCGGCGGGGTTCCACCAGGGGTCGAGCAGGATGCAGTAGTCGGCGGCGGTGAGGTTGAGGCCGAACCCGCCGGCCTTGAGGCTCACGAGGAACAGCGGCACCTCGCCCGACGTGAACCTCTCGATCGCCTCCGCGCGCTTGCGGGTGCGCCCGTCGAGGTAGGCGTACCCGGTCCCCGCGGCGTCGAGCCGGTCGCGCACACGCTTGAGGAACCGCGTGAACTGGCTGAACACGAGCACGTTGTGGCCCTCGGCGAGCACGTCCTCGAGCATCTCGAACAGCACGTCGAGCTTGGAGGACGGCACGTCGGCCTGCTCCTCGTCGACGAGCGACACGTCGAGGCTCGCCTGCCGCAGCACGCTCAGGGAGCGGAAGACCTTGAACCGGTTGGAGTCGAGCTCGTCGACGAGGCCGAGGACGTTCTTCCGCTCGCGTGCCAGGTACTGGTCGTAGACGCGGCGGTGCCGCGGGTTGAGCGTGACCTCGGTGACGAGCTCCTGACGGGCGGGCAGCTCCTTCGCGACCTGCTCCTTGGTGCGGCGCAGCAGGAACGGAGCGACCCGACGGCGCAGCAGGTCGAGGCGGGACTCGTGGCCCTCGCGCTCGATCGGGCCGGCGTAGAAGTCGGCGAACCGGCGCGGGTCGGGGAACAGCCCGGGGCTCGTGATCGACAGGATGGACCACAGCTCCATGAGGTTGTTCTCGAGCGGCGTCCCCGTCAGCGCGAGCTTCACGGGGGCCCGCAGGGTGCGCGCGCACCGGTACGCCACGGACTGCCTGTTCTTGACGAACTGGGCCTCGTCGAGCACCAGCGTCGACCAGTCGAGCGTCTGGTACTCGTCGGCGTCGAGCCGGAACAGCGCGTACGAGGTCACGACGACGTCCGCACCCGCGACGGCGACGGCGAGGGACGTGCCGCGCTTCTTCGTCGTCTCGTGGACGGACGCCACGGTGAGGCCAGGCGTGAACCGCCGCGCCTCCGCGACCCAGTTCCCGACGACGCTCGTGGGCGCGACCACGAGCGCGGGCCGGGCGTCGGTCCCGGCGGCGACGGCCGCGTCGTGCGCGCGCTGGATCGCCGCGAGGGTCTGCAGCGTCTTGCCGAGCCCCATGTCGTCGGCGAGCACCCCGCCGAGACCACGCTCGGCCAGGAACGCGAGCCACGCGAAGCCCTCGCGCTGGTACGGCCGCAGCTCGGCGTCGACGCCCGCGGGGACGTCGACGGGCGCGGGGGTCGCCCCGCCCGCGAGCGCCCCGACGGCCGACCGCCATGCCGACGACTGCGCGTCGACGAGGCCCATGCGGTCGAGCTCGTCGAACAGGTCCACCTGGTAGCGGCTGACGGGCACGGACGGCTTGAGGGTGTCGCCGAGGGCCCCGGCCTCCTCGAGGATCTCGCGGAGCCGGTCGAACCGTTCGTCGAGGGTGAAGCGCAGGCCGTCGGGCAGGAGGACCTTGCTGCGGCCCTGGGCGAGGGCGGTGAAGACGGTCTGGAACGGGATGGTCCGCCCGTCGACCTCCACGACGACGCCGAGGTCGAACCAGTCGTGCCCGCCCGTAGGCGTGACCTCGACGCTCACGTCGACGACGACACCGACCCGATAGTCGAGGTCGGCGGGCGCGTCGGGGTGGACGCTGACCTCGACGACGAGCCCGTCGTCGCCGGCGGCGAGCTCCTGCAGGCGCGGCAGGTCGTCGGTGAAGAAGGACGCGGTCGCCCAGCCGGTGAGCTCGTCGTCGTGCACCGGCCGGCCCAGCTCGGGCTCGAGGCGCGCGAGGAGCATGTCCTCGGCGGCGGGGTCACGCCGCGCGCCACCCGCAGCCCGGCCCGGCCCCGCCCGCGTCCCGGCGGGGTACGACGCCTCGACGTCGGACGGGTCGGCGCCCACGTAGCGCCACTCCCACGCCAGCCGGGCGCCGTGCTCCGCGAGCCGGGTCACGTGGAGGGCGAGCACGGGGCGCGGCGGGTCGGGCAGCCGGACCCCCTCCCCGATCTCGACGTCGTCGAAGCGCTCGGCGAGCGCCGGCAGCGCCCGACGGAGGAAGCGCGCCTCGTCCGCGGCGGGTACTCCCAGCGGCTCGGGTCGGGTCACGAGGTCGAGCGCGCTGGCGTCGAGCGGGACGGTGAGGGGCGCGAGGACCAGAGGGACCCCGTCCGCGGCCACGACCAGGCCGATCGCGGGCGAGCCCACGGGCAGCACCTCGCTCGTCGGCCCGTCCCGGAGGCCCTCGAGCTCGGGCGGGACGTCCACGCCCAGGCGGGCGAAGACGGCGAGCCCGTCCGGAGCCTGCTCGACGTGCAGGACGGCGCGCGCGCGGCCGTCGCGCACCGGCGTCTGAGCCCGGTCCGATGCGACGACGGGCAGGCCCACCCGGCGCGCGTCCGCCCACAGTGCCCAGAACGCGGACGGTGACAGCTCGTCGGGGTGGATCCAGGTCGGGTCGTCGAACGCGAAGCCCGTGGTCCGTGCCGCCGATGCCAGACCCGACAGCGCGCGCAGCACCGGCAGGTGGCGCTCGTCGGGGGGCTCGCGGACGTAGCGGAGCTCGCGCCACGAGATCCCGGTCCGGACCCAGCGGCCCTTGGAGCCCATGACGACCGGGCGCAGCCCGAGCCGCGGCCCGCCGAACCGCACGCGGCGGCCGGTCGTCGCGCCCGGGTCGACCAGGTCCACCTGCAGCGCGACCGGCTGCGCGGGCCGGCCCCACGCGTCCCAGCCGCCGGCTCCCGCGCCGCGACCGGAGGCGTCGGTGTGGCCGTCGTCCTCGTCGTCGAGGAGCGGGGCCAGCGCCCGCTCCCACTCCGGCAGCTCGGCCGCGGGCACCCGCCCGCCCGACGGCGCCACGCGGGCGCCGCCACCGGCCTGCTGCGCGCGGTACGCGAGCAGGGTCGCGGCGACGTGCTTGCAGTTGAGGCCCACCGGGCAGGAGCACCGGCCCTCGCGGGGCACCTTCCCCGACGGCGACATCTGGACGACCGCGACGTACGGCGTCCCGGCGGTGCCCTGGACGTGGCCCACGATCCGCGAGCCGTCGCCGTTGCGGGCCACGCTCACGACCCGCCCGCGCTCCACGTAGTCCTGGGCACGCCCCATCGCGGGCGCGCCCACGAGAGCGGCGACGTCTGCGGAGCTGAACACCCGACCATCCAAGCATCCGTCGCCCACCGCCCCGGACGGCGGCCGAAATGTCCGCGACGTCCGGCCTCCACCGCGTCTCGCGGGGTCGTGCACGGCTCATGAACCTACGCGGGCGTAGGCTTGACCGGTTACCCGACCGGTGGACCATCGCCCGGGCGGACCAGCGCGCACGCGACCCTCGCGGCCACACCCACGTCTTTCAGGGAGACTCGTTGGACGGCAACGCCACGATCACGCACCGCAACGTCGCCCTCCTCTCCGTCGCCAGCACCATGGCGTCGCGCGTCACCACGTCGGAGGAGCTCGACGACCGCCTCGCCCCCGCGCTCAAGCGGCTCCGGCTGCCCCGCGGGCTGCTGCAGCGCGTCGCGGGCGTACGCGAGCGGCGCAACTGGGGCCCCGGCGAGGCGTTCGACACCGCGGCCATCGACGCCGGGCGCCGCGCGCTCGCCGAGGCCGGGATCGACGCCAGCGAGATCGGCCTGCTCATCAACACGTCCGTCACGCGGCCGCACCTCGAGCCGTCCGTGGCGGTGCGCCTGCACCACGGGCTGGGGCTGCCGTCGTCGGCCATCAACTTCGACATCGCGAACGCGTGCCTCGGGTTCGTCAACGCCATGAGCCTCGCGGGCACGATGATCGACTCCGGCCAGATCAAGTACGCGCTCATCATCGACGGCGAGGACGCGGACGACGTCCAGGTCACCACCGTGAACCGTCTCCTCGGCGAGGGCGTCAAGCGCAAGGACTTCATGGCGGAGTTCGCGAGCCTCACGCTCGGCTCGGGTGCGGCCGCGGCCGTCCTGGGCCCGGCCGACGCCCACCCCAAGGGCCACCGGCTCGTCGGCGGGATCACGCGCGCCGCCACCCAGTTCCACGACCTGTGCGTGGGCAGCGTCGAGGGCATGTTCACCGACGCCAAGGCGCTCCTGAAGAACGGGCTCGACCTCGTCCAGGCCGCCTGGCGCGACGCGCTGCCCGACTGGAGCTGGAAGGACATGGACCGGTACATCACCCACCAGGTCTCCAAGGTCCACTCCGACTCGTTCGTGAAGTCCGTGGGCCTGGACCCGACCCGCGTCCCGGCCACGTTCCCCACCCTCGGCAACATCGGTCCCGCGTCGATCCCCATCACCCTGGACCGGGAGCAGAAGAGCCTGCGCCCCGGAGACCGGGTGCTGCTCATGGGCGTCGGGTCGGGCATCAACACCGCGATGCTCGAGCTCGCCTGGTGACCGCGCCGGCCCGGCGGCTGCCCCCGGCGGCCGCCACCACCGCGCCCGCGACCCTCCCGCCCGCCGGCCTGCCCGGCCTCGACCCGTCGTGGTCGCGCCTCGTCGCCGTGCCTGCCGGGCCCGACGACTCCGTCCCCGGCACCCGCACCTGGCACGTGCTCGACAACGCGCCCGGGCTCGCCTCCCGCGGCACCGAGCCGCGCGGCACGATCCTCGCCGTCCACGGCAACCCCACCTGGTCCTACCTGTGGCGCCGCCTCCTCGCCCCCGCCGCCGACGCCGGGTGGCGCGTCGTCGCCGTCGACCAGCTCGACATGGGCTGGTCCGAGCGCACCGGCGTCGCCCGCACCCTGCCTCAGCGGGTCCGCGACCTCGGACGCCTGACCGACGCGCTCGGCCTCGACGGACCCGTCGTCACGCTCGGTCACGACTGGGGCGGCGTCGTCTCCCTCGGCTGGGCGGTGGACCATCCCGACCGGCTCGCCGGAGTCGCGCTCCTCAACACGGCGATCCACCAGCCCGACGACGCACCCGTCCCGGCGCCCCTGCGCCTCGCGCTCGCGTCCGGCGTCCTCGGCGGCGGCACCGTCAGCACGCCCGCGTTCCTCGAGACGACCCTCGCGCTCGGGCACCCCGCGCTCCCCCGCGACGTCAAGGACGCCTACCGCGCCCCCTACCGCACCGCCGAACGACGCGGAGGGATCGGCGCGTTCGTCGCCGACATACCCCTCGACCCTGCGCACCCCTCGTACGCCGAGCTGCAGCGCATCGCCGACGGCGTCAGCGAGCTCGGCGCGGCCGGCGCGCCCGCGCTCCTCCAGTGGGGCCCGCGCGACCCCGTCTTCCGCGACCGCTACCTCGACGACCTCGTCCGCCGGATGCCGGGGGCGCAGGTGCACCGGTACGAGGGCGCGGGACACCTCGTGGCGGAGGACGCGGACTACGTGACGCCGCTGCTGTCGTGGTTGGAGCTGTTCGCTGTTCGGGCCGGGGCTGCGGAGACGGAGGGGGATGCCGCGTCTTCCATCCGCGCTCCTCGTTCCTCGGAGCGCTCCCGCCAGACCCGCCACGACGCGGCATCCCCCTCCGCCCCCACCGCTGCCGTTGCGTCGCCTTCCGACGACGGCGCAGCCACCGCGTCCGCGTCGCCTTCTGCGGATGCGACGCGTACGCCGTTGTGGGGGCAGCTTCAGGCTCGGCGGCACGATCCTTCCGTGGCGCTCGCCGAGATGACCGCCGGTGCGGGGGGCAGGCCTCGGGCCGTGTCGTGGCGGCTGCTGAGCCGGCGGGTCGAGGAGATCGCCGCCGGGCTCGACGCGTTCGGCGTGAGGGCTGGGGACCGGGTGTCGCTGCTGGTGCCGCCCTCGGCCGACCTCACCGCGGTGCTCTACGCCTGCGTCCGTCTCGGCGCGGTCGTCGTCGTGGCCGATGCCGGGCTGGGGGTGGCCGGGCTGACGCGGGCCGTGCGCGGGGCGCAGGCCGACGTCGTCGTCGGGGCCGTGCCCGGGCTCGTCGCCGCCCGCGTGCTGGGCTGGCCCGGCAGGCGCGTGTCCGTGACGGACCTCGCCCCCGCCGCGGCCCGCGCGCTCCGTGTCGAGGCGAGCCTCGCCGACCTGGCCGCTACCGGCCGCCGGCAGCTCGACGACGGCGGGGCGCTGCCGCCCGAGCCTCCGGGCGACGCCGAGGCCGCGGTGCTCTTCACGTCCGGCTCCACCGGGCCCGCCAAGGGCGTCGTCTACACGCACGCCCAGCTGGAGGCCGTCGTCCGGACCCTCGGCCGACGCTACGACGTCGGCCCCGGGACCGGGCTCGTCGCCGGCTTCGCGCCGTTCGCGTTGCTCGGGCCGGCCCTCGGTGCGCGCTCCGTCACGCCCGACATGGACGTCTCGGCGCCGCGGACCCTCACGGCGCGCGCCGTCGCCGCGGCCGCCGCGGAGGTCGACGCGACCGTCGTGTTCCTGTCCCCCGCGGCGCTCGCCAACGTCGTCGCGACGCAGGACGCGCTCACCGCGGCCGACCGCGAGGCCCTCGACCGGGTCCGGCTGTTCCTGTCCGCCGGCGCGCCCGTCGCGCCCGCGCTCCTCGCGGCCGCGCAGGAGCTCATGCCGAACGCCTCGGCGCACACGCCCTACGGCATGACCGAGGGTCTGCTCATGACGGACGTGACGCTCGAGCAGATCGCGGGCGAGGCCCCCGGCTCCTCCGCGGCGGGCCCCGGCGGGGTGCTCGTGGGCGAGCCGGTCGACTCCGTCACGGTGCGCGTCGCCCCGCTCGGCGTCGACGGCGCGGCGACCGGCGAGCCCGTCGACGTGCGGGGCGTCACCGGGGAGGTCGTCGTCTCCGCGCCGCACCTCAAGGACCACTACGACCGGCTCTGGCTCACCGACCGTGCCGCGGTCCGCGGGACCGATGCCGACACGCCCGCTGCACGCGGCGCCGCCCGGCGCTGGCACCGTACGGGCGACGTCGGGCACCTCGACGACGCCGGTCGGCTGTGGATCGAGGGGCGCCTCTCCCACGTCGTCGTGACCGCCGACGGCGTGATCACGCCCGTCGGGCCCGAGCAGCGGGTGGACGCGCTCGACGGGGTCCGGCGGTCGGGCGTCGTGGGCGTCGGCCCGCGCGGCACCCAGCAGCTCGTGGTGGTGGTCGAGCCCGAGGCACCCGCGGCAGGCGTGCGGCGCGGGCCCCTCGCCCGCGCGCGTCTCGCCGACGCCGACCTCGCCGGCCGCGTGCGGGCCGCCGTCGGGCTGCCGGTCGCCGCGGTGCTCGTCGTGCCCGTCCTGCCCACGGACATCCGGCACAACTCCAAGGTCGACCGCGGCGCGCTGTCCGCCTGGGCCGAGCGGGTGCTTGCGGGCGGCCGGATGGTGGCACCGTGACCGCGCGCGGAACGGTCCTGGTGACGGGGGCAAGCGGGTTCCTGGGGCGCGCCGTGGTCCGTGACCTGCAGCACGCCGGCTACACGGTGCGGACGTTCCAGCGCCGCCCGTCCGGGGTGGCGGGTGCGGAGGACGTCCTCGGGTCGGTGACCGACCCGGCGGCCGTGCGGGACGCCGTCGGCGGGACGGACGCCGTCGTGCACCTGGCCGCCAAGGTCTCGCTCGCGGGCGACCCGGCGGACTTCGAACGCGTCAACATCGCCGGGACCCGCGACCTGCTCGACGCCGCCCGCAGCGCAGGGGCCGCGCGGTTCGTCCACGTGTCCTCGCCGTCGGTGGCTCACGCCGGCAGCTCGATCGTCGGCGACGACGCCGAGCCCGCCGACCCGGCCCGCGCGCGCGGCGAGTACGCGCGCACCAAGGCCCTGGGCGAGCGGCTCGCCCTCGCCGCCGACTCCGAGGCCATGCCCCTCGTCGTCGTGCGGCCGCACCTCGTGTGGGGGCCCGGCGACGCCCAGCTCACGGAGAGGGTCGTCGAGCGGGCGCGGGCCGGGCGTCTCCCGCTCCTGGGCGCTGGTCAGGCCCTCGTCGACAGCACGTACGTCGACAACGCCGCGTCCGCGATCGTGGCCGCGCTCGAGCGGGCTCCGGAGGTGCACGGCAACGCGTACGTCGTGACGAACGGTGAGCCCCGGACCGTCGCGGAGCTGCTCGCCGGGATCTGCCGCGCGGCGGGTGTCCGGCCGCCGGCCTGGTCGGTCCCGCCTGCGCTCGCGCGCGCTGCCGGTTCGCTCGTCGAACGGGTCTGGGCCGTGCGTCCCGGCGCCGACGAGCCGCCGATGACACGGTTCCTCGCCGAGCAGCTGTCGACGGCGCACTGGTTCGACCAGCGCCGCACCCGCGCCGACCTGCGCTGGACGCCGTCCGTCACCCTCGACGAGGGCTTCGCGCGCCTGGCGGCGTCCTACCGCTGACGGTGCGCCACTCCCGGGGCGACGACGGCGACCCCGTACGCCTCTGCCGCGAGCGCCAGGCGCTCGTCGTAGGTCACGAGCGCGTCCAGCTCGTCGCCGAGGTGGAGGGCGGACGCGAGGTGAAGGGCGTCGAGGGAACGCAGGCCGGACGGCTCCAACCGACCCGCCGCGTCACAGACTTCCGCGGTCAACCCGAGCAGCACGCACCCGTCCAGGACGTGCTGAGCCCGCACCGCCAGCTGGGCGTCGACACGCCGGACGGCCCGGGCGAGCTCCGTCCTCGTGACGTCGCTCGTCACGATCGGTGCGGCTTCCGCGAGCCAGTGCGCGAGCCGGCGCGACTCAGGCTCCAGGACGACGAGCTTCACGACCGCAGAGGTGTCGAGGTAGACGGCCACCGGCGCGCCTCAGTACCGGTCGTCGTCGCGGGCGGCGAGGACCTCGCTGCTCAGGTCTCCCGGTACCTCGGGCAGGCCGAGGTCGCGCAGATCGCTACGCGCAGGACGCGCCTCGCCGGACGCAAGCAGCTCGTCGAGCCGGCTGGACCGCAGGGGGACGATCTGGGCGACGCGCCGCCCGCGGTCCGTGACCACGACGGTCTCTCCACGTTCGACCTGCGCGATGACCGCCGAGGCGTTCTGCTTGAGGGCCCGGATGCCCACCGTCGTCATGTTCTACACCGTAGCACCTCGAGGCCGACGTGCTGCTCAACCAAGGGCCCGCAGCATCGCCTCGAACCACGCACGACAGGACCCCAGCTCGCGAGTCCCGGGTCCCACGACGCGCCGCTCCGGCGCACCCATAGGTCGCGGAGCTCCGCCTCGCCCGGGTTCGCCGCGAGGACCTGCGTCAGCTCGCGACGTAGCGTCACGAGGTCGTCGGGCGGTTCCTCCCGGACGAAGGCGGCGAGGACGGCCTCCGGCGGCCTCGCCTCCACGTCCCAGTCGGGGTGGAAGTACGCGCGCGCCAGGTACTCGAGCTCCGTCACTGTGCGGCACCCCCGGGGGACGACGGTGCCCGCTCATGAGTCCATGATCTCGAGCGCCGCGTCGACGGCCCTGCTCGAAGGCTCCAGCTTCATCACCTGCGCCAGACGCCGGATCTCGGCCGCCTCCAGCCGCGTCACCGCACCTCCGCGTCTTCCAGGTGGTCGCACAGGTACTCGAGCGCAACGCCGTACTCACCCGCGTGGACGAACTCGAGAAATTGATCCATCGTCGACGCGGTCACACGGCCCACAAACGCGTGGCCGAGGCTGAACAGCTGGCTCTCCAGCGCTGCGGAAACGCCCTCCGACGGCCGGCTCATCCGACCGCCCTCTCCATCGCATCGAACCACTCGCGGTTCGACACGCCACTGTCAGTCGGAGTCCACACAGCACGGCACGTCACCGACCACAGTGCGCCGAGGTCCTGCTCAGTCGGGTCACCCGCGAGCACGACTTTCAACTCGGACTTGAGCTCGTCAACCGACTCCTGGGGCTCGGTCTCGCAAAAGACCCCGACGACGCCCAGCGGCGTCGCCGCGTACGTGTCCCAGTCCTGGTGGAAGTAGCAGTCCGCCAAGTAGCGCAAGCGGGCGATCTGCGTGGACCCCGCGGACCGGCCACTCATGCCCGGGTCCCTCACGGTGAACACCTGGCCGTTGTGCGCGACATTCGTCAGCTCACCGCCTTCAGCATCGCGTCGAACCACTCGCGGTAGCTGCCCAACTGGGCGATCTGTGGGTCCCAGTCTGCGCCGCACCGGTCCCAGATCTCAGCGAGGGCATCCTCGCTCCGGTGGCTTGCGAGGACGGCCTGCAGGTCCTGACGCAACTCCTCGACGACCTCGGGAACTTCCTGGTCCCGGAACACCACGACCACACCGACGGGAGTCGGAGCCTCAATATCCCAGTCCTGATGGAAATAGCTGCGAGCCAGGTAACGGAGTCTCTTCACGATGGCCTTCCGATGATCGAACACGAGCCAAAAGTCGGGGAGCACGCCGCGCGATCATGGGGCGGGCGCACGGCCGGTTAACTCACGGCTTTCAGTATCGTGTCGAACCACTCGCGATAAGTGCCCCACCCTGCAATCTGCGGATCCCAGGCCGCTCCGGAGCGATCCCAGACTTCTTCAAGCTCCGGCTCGCTCGGGTTCGACGACAGGATCTCGACCAGCTCGGCCCTAAGCACGCCCACCCGGTCGACATTCTCGTCGCGTCGAAAGTTCGCCAACGCTTCGACCGGCGTGTCCGCCTCCAAGTCCCAGTCCTGATGGAAGTAGAGGTGCGCTAAACGGCGCAGTTGTTGCATCAGAACTCCAAAGGCGTCGGGTATGAGGTAACAATGTGGTAGCCCTCTGGCATTGCCGGGTTACGGCGCAAGACTGTCACTACCCCTCCAGCCGGCACGAAGACCCCGCGAGCGCGAATGTACACCTTGCCGGCTCCGGAACTCATGGTGTTGTGAAGCTCCTCGGTCGGGCCGTCGCCCGCGAGCCACTTCTCAATCTTCCGCGCGTTGGACCGCATGTTTGCGGCTATCACTCGCTCAGCGGTCGCGAGATCGACGAAGCTCGACGCCCACCTGATTTCTCGCGACTTCAGATAGGCGTCACTCTTGGCGACGTGGCGGGCGATCACGTGGCCGCCTGCTGCCTCGTGCTCGGCGAGGATGACCTTGCCGTGCCCCGCCATGTTGTGGACGAGGACAGGGGCATTCCCCGCGACCACATAGTAGGTGTGGAATGCGCGGACGTGGATGTTGTAGACGGTGACCGCGGCGGTCTCGTCCACGGTCTCGGCACGGAGCTCGTCGAGGGTGACGGTGCCGTCGGGGGTGGTGAGCAGGTCGCCCGGGCGCAGGTCGGCGGCTTGGACCCAGCCCATCCCGGTCACCATGAGCGGATGCTCGGCGGTCGTGGTGACGGTGGCGCCGCCGATCGTCAGGTGGAACAGCCGCGTGGTGGTCCGGACGAACGTCTCCTCGACCGTCTCCAACAGCTGCACGCCGCTGGCCTGGTCGAAGGTGTAGACCTTGTCCCCGGCCCGCAACGTCTCGATCGGCCGGTCGCCGTCGGGCGTGCTGACGAGGGTTCCCGCGGTGAAGCAGGTCCCGAACCCGACCTTGCAGAACGGCTCCTTCCCGAACCCCTTCAACCCACCCCTCAGACCATCCGCACCCACGCCGTTCAGGCCCACCATGGTCTCCCGGGCGCCGGCCTTGAACGCGGCCTTCGAGATCCCCGTCGCGGCCTTCGCCGCCGCACCCAGACCAATCACCGACAAGGCGGCGCCCGCGATCGCGATCCCCGCCTCACCCCACGACCGCTCACCCGTCGCCGCCAACGCGATGTTCGCCAGGGCGCTGACGATCGCCGCGACGGCCGCCACCACGATCAGCACACCGGCCAGCGCCGTCCCGACGACGGGGATGAACGCGACCACCACCGCCAAGATCCCGGCAATGGTCGACACGAGGTCCGCGATGTCAGCGATCGCCGCGACCAGCTTCGAACCCCAGTTGTCCCACCACGAGTCGTTCAGATCATCGTGCGAGGTGATCTCCGTGATCTGATCCGCGGCACTGTCGGCGGCCCGGTCCCACGTGGACACGGCGGCGTTGATGTCGTCCTGCGCCGCCGCGATCGTCGCGTGGGCAGCCGACGCACCATCCGCAGCCGTGGTCGCCTTGTGCTTGTACTGGGTCTTGGTCGCGGCATCGGTCTCCGACTCCGCCAGGTCCTGGTAGGAGTGCTCGGTGCGGGCCGCGTCAGCGGCGTCCGCATGCGCGCCCCGCGCCCTCTGCAACGCGGCCAACGTGTCGGACTGGACCTGCTCCAACGTCGAGGCATACGACACCAGGGCCTCACCCGCCGCCTGGTACCGGGCGTGAGCCTTCCGGACCTCGCTGATCGTGTCTTCCTTGCGGTCCATCAACGCATCGACCGCCTGCGACACCGCCCCAACGACATCGAGCCGGGCCATGGCAGCAGCAGCAGCATCGATGCTGTCCGCGACGTCCAGATACTCCCGACCCCCGGACAGCACCAGCACCGGGTCACCCGGCGTCGGATCGATATCCAACCCCACCGGCGACCAATCCGTCGGACGCACGCGCACCCCCCGCCACCCGACCGCGCGACCCTCGCGCCGTCGTCGACGGTGAACCTACCGAGGCTGCGCCGAGCCCGGGCGGGTTTTCCACAGGGTTGATCCGACGGGGCGATGCGACCCTTCCCGCGATGCCCGCCTGCATCCGGTCGAAGCCCCCACTTCCTGGCCGCGACCACGCGATCGCCGCCCGCCGAAGACGGGCTACCGATCCGTCCGGTCGACCAGACGGGCGCGGAGCCCGTGTTCGGCACCGAAGGGGGGTCAGACGAGGGAGTCACGCCCCGCGGGCCACACCTCCGGCAGCCCGAACGTCGCGAAGAGCGCAGTGTCGAAGTACGCGACGACGCGTGTCACGCCGTCGGGACCGACCTCGACCTGGTGAAGCTGGAAGGCGCGGTGCGCGCCTTCGTCGGACCGCATGTACAGACCGTAGACCGGGAGCCCGTTCGCTGTGCCCGCGGGCACGAGCCGCATGTCCCCCGCCGCCTGGGCGGGGCACCACGTGCCGATGAGCGTGCCGATCTGCGTCGGCCCCTCGTACCACTCGGGGAACGGTGGCATCTCCCAGACGACGTCGTCCGCCAGCAGACGCACGATGCCCGGGATGTCGTAGCTCTCGAAGGCCGCGACGTATGCCGCGAGTCGCTCGCGGGTCCGCGGGTCGTCCAGGTCGGGCGTCGCCCCGTCCACTCCCTCGTCGCCCAGGCGCGCCACCTGCGCGCGGGCCCGCTGGAGCGTCGAGTTCACGCCCGCCACCGTGAGGCCGAGCGCCTCCGCGGTCTCGGCGGCGCTGCACTGGAGCACCTCGCGCAGCAGCAGGACGGCGCGCTGCTGGGCGGTCAGGTGCTGCAGCGCGGTCACGAAGGCGAGCCGCACGCTGTCCCGGGTCACGGTCTCGGCCGCCGGGTCCGACGGCTCCGTGGCCCACACCAGGGCGTCTGGCAGGGGCTCGAGCCACGTGCGGTCGTGGTCGGCCTGAGGCTCACGCGCCGGGTCCGACGCCGGTTGGCCGAGCCCGGTGGGCAGCGGGCGCCGCTTGCGCGACTCGAGGTGGGTGAGGCAGGTGTTCGTCGCGATCCGGTAGAGCCAGGTGCGCAGCGACGAGCGGTGCTCGAACGTGTGCATCGCGCGCCACGCCCGCAGGTAGGTCTCCTGGACGAGGTCCTCCGCGTCCTGGACAGACCCCGTCATCCGGTAGCAGTGGGCGAAGATCTCGCGCCGCATCGGCGCCACGAGCTCCTCGAAGGTGGCGTCGTCGACCGCGGTCGCGGCAGGCCGTGCTGGCGTCGTCGTCATCCTTCGACGGTACGCGGAGCGGCCGACACGGTCGACGACGGTCGGGCCGGGCAACAGACGATGCCGAGTCGGCGATGAGTTCCGGGTCGCGAGGGGGTCTGCCACGACAAGATCCCATGACCGGAGGAACCCGTGGACCGCATGATCTTCGTCAACCTGCCCGTCGCCGACCTCGACGCCGCCACACGCTTCTACTCCAGCCTCGGCTTCCGGCTCGACGAGCGCTTCACCGACGAGAACGCCGCATCCCTCGTCGTCTCGGAGACGATCTGCGTCATGCTCCTGGTCCGGCCGTTCTTCGCACAGTTCGCGCCCGCGCGGGTCGGCGACCCGTCGCGCGAGACCCAGGTCGTGAACTGCCTCTCGGCCGCGTCGCGGGACGAGGTCGACGGCCTCGTGAGCCGCGCCGTCACCGCGGGCGGCCGGGAGTACCGCCCCGCGCAGCAGGACGGCGGGATGTACGGCCGGTCGTTCACCGACCTCGACGGTCACGCGTGGGAGGTCATGCACATGGCCGGGTGAGGCCGAGCTGCTCGAACGCCGTGGCGAGCCCGTCCTCCTCGGGCCTGCCCGTCGTCCGGTCCGCCGCGGCGACCGCGTCGGGGTGCGCGCCACCCATCGCGACGCCCACACCGACGTACCGCAGCATCTCGACGTCGTTGAGGCCGTCGCCGAAGCCCACCGAGGCCGACCGCGGCACTCCCAGGTGGGCCAGGACCGCCTCGACGGCGACGCCCTTGTGGACGCCGCGCGTCTGGATCTCGGCGCTGCGCGGCCCGAGGCGTGCGGTCGACGACCGCAGGACGGTCATCGTGTCCCCGACGACGGCGCGGACATCGTCGAGCGGAACGGGCGAGTCCAGCAGCATGACCTTGTTCACGTCGTCGCGCCGCATGCCGACGCCGGTCCGCACGCGCGACATGAGCTCCGTGAGACCGGGGCCGAGGTCGACCTCGGGCTCGTCCCCCCGCAGCAGCCGCTCGAACGTCGCCGGGGCGTCGGGTGTGCCGTAGAGGCCGCCGTTGGTCTCGAGCAGGTAGGCCGCGCCGAGCCTATCCAGCAGGTCGAGCAGGCGCCCGAGCACGGACGGCTCGATCGTCTCGTGGCGCAGCACCGTGCCGTCCGCGAGCGCCGCGTACGCGCCGGCCCCCGCGACCACACCGTCGAACGACCCGTCGTCCACGGCCACGAGCTCGGACGGCGACCGGCCGGTGCACAGGAGCACGAGGTGGCCGGCGGCCCGCGCGGCGGCGACGGCGCGGCGCGCACTGTCGGGCGCCACGCCCTCGTGGGTCAGGTACGTCCCGTCGACGTCCACGAACACGACCCGCTGCTCGGCCTCGGTCTCGGGCCGGGCCACCTGCTTCCCCACGACGTGTCTCCCTCGGTGCGTCCGTCGACGCGGCCGCGCCGCGACCATCCTCCGAGCCTGTGCAGAGCAACGTCAAACTGCCGACGCCGCATGCGCGCCGTCCCCCGCTGCGTAGCTCCCGGGCCCGTCGTAACGTCGGGGGGGTCAGGGCGGAAGACCGCCGCAGCCCGAAGGAGGGACGGTCATGGGACTCGAGGACAAGATGAAGAACGAGGCCGAGGACCTCAAGGGCAAGGCCAAGGAGGCCACCGGCAAGGTGACGGGCGACCGTCAGAAGGAGGCCGAGGGCAAAGCCGACCAGGCGAAGTCCGACATCAAGGACGCGGGCGAGAAGGTCAAGGACGCGTTCGACCACTGAGTCGTCCACACCGCGGCCCGCGCACCGTCAGGGGCGCGGGCCGTCGGCCCGTCCGGGGTCGCGGTGCCGGCCCACGGGCACGACCATGGGGTCGCCGGTGACGGGGTCGTCGACGACGACGCTCCGCAGCCCGAACACCCGCTCGACGAGCTCGGCGGTGACGACGTCGGCGGGCGCGCCCGCGGCGACGATCTCGCCCTCGCGCATCGCGACGAGGTGGTCGGCGTAGCGGACGGCCTGGTTGAGGTCGTGCAGGACCATCACCACGGTGGTGCCGCGGTCGGCGTTGAGCTCGGCGAGCAGGTCGAGCACCTCGACCTGGTGCGCGATGTCGAGGAACGTGGTGGGCTCGTCGAGCAGCAGCAGGTCGGTGCGCTGGGCGAGCGCCATCGCGATCCAGACCCGCTGCCGCTGCCCGCCGGACAGCTCCGACAGCGGGCGCGCGGCGAGGTCGGTGACGCCGGTCGCCTCCATGGCCTCCGCGACCGCGAGGTCGTCGGTCGACGTCCACCGACGCAGCCAGCCCTGGTGCGGGTAGCGGCCCCGCCCGACGAGGTCGGCGACGGTGATGCCCTCGGGCGCGACGGGGCTCTGCGGCAGCAGCCCGAGCACCTGGGCGACGCGGCGCGTGCCGAGCGCGCGGACGTCCTCGCCGTCGAGCAGGACGCGCCCGGACTCGGGGGCGAGGAGGCGAGCGAGGCCGCGGAGCAGCGTCGACTTGCCGCACGCGTTCGGCCCGACGATCGCCGTGACCCGGCCCGGCGGCACGGCGAGCCCGAGGCCGCGCACGACGACGCGTCCCTCGTAGCCGAGGGTGAGGTCCTCGGCCGCGAGGGTGTGCCGGGCCGAGCCGGGGGCCGCGGGGTGGTCGGGCAGCGTCACGTCATCCTCCTCGCCCGGCGCGGTTCGTCCGGGTCAGCAGCCAGAGCAGGTAGGGGGCGCCGACGATGCCGGTCACGACGCCCACGGGGTAGGTCGTCCCGGGGACGGCGAACTGCGCGACGCCGTCCGCGACGACGACGACGAGCGCACCCACGAGCGCGGAGCTGACCAGCGCGGGGGCGCCGCTCGCGACGAGGCGGCGGGCGATCGGCGCCGACACGAGGGCGACGAACGTCACCGGTCCGGCCGCGGCGACGGCGACGGCGGCGAGCGCCACGGCGGTGAGCACGGCCAGCCCGCGGGTCCGCTCGACGCCGACCCCGAGCGCCGCGGCGGTGTCGTCGCCGAGCTCGAGCTGCGCGAGCCGGGGGCCCTGCACCCAGGCGAGCGGCAGCAGGACGAGCGACGCGACGGCCAGCACCGCCAGCCGCTCTCCCCCGGCGCCGTTGAGGCTGCCGGTGAGCCAGACGAGCGCCTCGCGCACGTCGGTGACGGCGCTGCGCGTCAGGACGTAGGACACGACGGCCGAGGCGACCGCGGCGACCCCGATGCCGACGAGCACGAACCGGTACCCCGAGAGGCCGGACCGCCAGGCGAGCGCGTACACGAGCGCGGCGGCTGCGAGCGCGCCGGCCAGCACGAGCGCGGACAGCGCGACGCCGTCGAGCGAGAACCACACCATGCCGATCACGCCGGCCGCGCTCGCAGCCTCCGTGATGCCGACGACGTCGGGGCTGGCGAGCGGGTTGCGCACGACCGACTGGAGGATCCCGCCCGAGACCCCGAGGCACGCGCCCACGAGCACGGCGGTCTCGAGCCGGGGCAGCCGCAGGTCGAGGATGACGAACCGGGTGAGCTCGTCGGCCTGCCCGACGAGCGCACGCAGGACGTCGACGGGCGCGACGGCGGCCTCGCCGAGGCACAGCGAGACGCCGCAGGCCACGAGCACGAGCACCGCGAGCACGACGCCGACGCGCACCTGGCGGGTCCTGCGGGCCCGGCGCACGCGCGCCGTCGGGACCGGCGCGGCGACGGCGGGCGCTGCCGGAGGCACGGCGCTCACAGGCCCACCGCCCCGCCCCGGCGCACGAGCGCGATGAAGAGCGGCGCGCCGACGACGGCGGTGACGATCCCGACCTCGAGCTCGCCGGGGTACGCGACGACGCGGCCGATCACGTCGCACAGGAGCAGCAGGGTCGGCGCGAGGAACGCCGAGTAGGCGAGGATCCAGCGGTAGTCGTGGCCCACGAGGCGCCGCGCGGCGTGCGGGACGATGAGCCCGACGAACGCGATGGGGCCCGCGGCGGCGGTCGCCGCGCCGCACAGGAGCACCACCGCCACGGCGCTGGCGGCGCGCACGAGGCCGATGCGCTGCCCGAGCGCGCGCGCGACGTCCTCGCCGAGCGCAAGCCCGTTGAGCGAGCGTCCGAGCGCGAGCGCGACGACCGCGCCGACGGCGATGGGTGGCAGGACCTCCCACACGACGTCGTACCCGCGGCCGGCGAGCGCACCCACCTGCCAGAACCGGAGCTGGTCGAGCGCCTGGTTGCTGGTCAGCAGCACGGCCGTGACGAGCGAGGTGACGGCGGCACTGACGGCGGCTCCCGCGAGCGCGAGCTTGACGGGCGTGGCGCCCTCGCGGCCCAGCGACCCGACCGTGTACACGACGACGGACGCGACCGCCGCGCCCACGAACGCGAACGGGACGTACCCGGCCGTCGTCGAGACACCTGCGACGGCGATCGCGAGGACGACGGCGAGCGACGCACCCGCGTTGACGCCGAGCAGGCCGGGGTCGGCCAGCGGGTTGCGCGTGAGCCCCTGCATCACCGTTCCGGCGAGGCCGAGCGCGAGGCCGGCGAGCACGCCCACGAGGGTGCGGGGCAGCCGCTTGTCGACGACGATGAGCGACGCCTCGTCGTGCGGGTCGTAGTGGCGGAGGGCGCCGAGCACCGCGGACGGCGACAGCGCGTTCGAGCCGACCATGAGGCTGAGCAGCGCGGCGAGGAGCAGCACGACCGCGCACGCCACGAGCCCCAGCACGAGCCGTCGCCGACGCGCGCCGAGCGCCGCCGACGCGGTCGGCGGCGTCGGCGACGCGGCGGTGGTGGGTGGTGCGGGCACAGCCCGGACGCTACTACGCGGCGGCTACTCGGCCTTCTCGGCCGCGGCGGCGAGCTGCGGCACGTACTGGTCGAGCATCCACGGGATCGACAGGACGGTCGGCGCGCTCGACGCCATGACGAACGACTCGCCGACGATCGGCGCGAACGCCCCGGACTTCACGGACGGCATCGCGGCGACGAGCGGGTCCTTGACGAACGCGTCCGCGGACTTCTGGTCGCCGAAGTAGGCGACGAGGACGTCGGTGTCGATCTTCGACAGGTTCTCGTAGCTGACCTGGAAGAAGTAGCTGTCGTCGGGCTTGGCGTCGAGCGCCTTGACGCTCGGGCTGACCACCATGCCGAGCTGGGTCAGGAGCTGGACGCGCGGGTCGGACGCGCGGTAGATCGTGAGCTTGTCCGCCGCGTTGGTGGTGGCGTAGACGAACGTCTTGCCCTTGAGGACGGGGTACTTCGCCCCGAGCGTGGTGACCTTGGCGTTCGTGTCGCTGACGAGCTTCTCGGCCTCGGCCGAGCGCCCCAGGGCCTTGCCGATGATCGTGGTCTGGTCCTGCCAGCTCGTGGCCCACGGCTTGTCGGGGTACGCGACGACGGGCGCGATCTTGCTCAGCGTGGCGTAGTCGTCCTGCGTGAGGCCGGAGTAGGGCGCGAGGATGACGTCGGGCTTGGCCTTGACGATCTCCTCGAACGGCACCTGGCCGGTGTCCCCGCCCGACAGCAGCTGGGGCGTGGTGCCCCCCAGCCCCTTGATGGCGTCGGCGTCCCACGGGAGCACGCCGTCGGCGTCGCCGCCGTAGGTGTTCTTGGGCATCGCGACGGGCACGACGCCCAGCGCGAGGACGGCGTCCTGGGCGGACCAGCCCCAGGTCACGACGCGCTTCGGCTCGGACTTGATGGTCGCGGAGCCGAGCGCCGACGTCACGGTCACGGGGAAGGAGTCGGTCGCGCCCGCCGTGCTCGTCGAGCCGGTGGTCGCGGACGTGCCGCCGTCGTCGGACGAGGAGCAGCCGGCGAGCGCGAGGGCGCCGGCGACGAGGCCTGCCGCCATGACGGCGAGGCGGCCGCGGGCGCGACGGGCGGACGGTGACACGGACATGGCGGAGCTCCTCGGGACGGACGCAGGGAAGGGCCGCGCCGTTGCGATCCGGAGGTAAGCCTACCCTTAGCGCGGAGCCCTCCAGCGCCACACGAGCAGCACCACCCCGACGAGCAGGGCCGCGCCGGCGACGACGGCCGCGGGCCGCAGGTGGGGCCCGTCGCCGCCCGGCGCGAGCGTGACGAGGACCACCACGCCGAGCGCCTGCACGGGCACCTGGACGGCGACGAGCCGGCGGGCCGGCGCAGCCAGGACGCGCACCGCGACGCGGCCGCCCGGCGGCAGGGCGAGCGAGAACGACGCGAGCACGTGCAGCACGTGCAGCCCGAGGAGGAGGACCGCGGTCCGCCACGACCAGCCGCCCGGCGGGGACGCCACAGCCCCGAGCCCCAGGTACAGCGCGAGCATCCAGGCGACGAGGTTCCGCGGCGCCCACGCCGCGACGAGCGCGAGGACCACCCCGACGAACAGCCAGAACCCGTACACGGTCACCGCCGCGAGCCCGCTGCCGACGAGGCCCACCCCGGCGCGCGCCCACCACCCCGGCAGCGCGAGGCCGATGTCGGGCGGCAGGATCCGCGGGGCGGCGGCGTCGTCGTCGGACGGGCGCCACCGGGCCGGCACGACGCTCATCGCGGACCCCGCCCCGCGCGGGCGAGCGTCCGGAGCGCGACCGCCCGCTCCACGGTCGCGGGCGCCTCCTGCCAGCGCAGGAGCTCGACGCCGGACGCCTGCAGCGCGCTCATGCGCTCCTCGCGCTCGAGCGCGACGAGCCGGAACGCGACGCGCTCGTGCGGCTGCAGGCCGCCGGTGCGGGGCGCCGGGAGCACGTCGACGGCGACGACGCGGTGGCCGCCGGCGCGCCACAGCGTCGCCATCCGGGGCGCCTCGTCGTCGAGGAACGTCGAGAACACGTACACGAGCGCGCCCGGCGGCACGACCGGCGGGCGCAGGCGCGCGAACCTGCTGCCCGACGGCCGGCTGAGCGTGACCGCCCGCACGACGCGGTCGCGGTGCCGCGCTCCCCCGCCCGGCTGCACGACCCGCGCCTGCGAGGCGAGGTCCTGCACGCCGACCCGGTCGCCCGACGCCGCGTACGCCGTCGCGAGGGACGCCGCGGCCTCCCGGGCCAGGTCGAGCGACGTCACGCCCTGCCCGTCCGCCGTGTGCCCGGTCCAGTCCTCCACGTTCTCGCCTACGTCGTCGCGCGTGTCCAGGACGAGGACGACGGTCGCGTCCGCGAGCGCCGACGTGCGGCGCACGAACAGCTCGTCGGCGAGCCGGGCGCGCCGCGCCGTGGCCCGCCAGTCGATGCGGCGCAGCCGGTCGCCCGGCGCGAACGGGTGCACGTCGCGGAAGTCGCCGCCGTCGCCCGGGCGGGCCGACTGGTGGTTGCCCGTCAGACCCTGGAGCCGCTGCGGGAGCGCGAGCGACGCGACCGGGACGGCGCGCGGCGTGACGACCTGTTCGACGTCGAGCTCGCGCGCGGGCGCCGTGAACCACGCGGCGTCCTGGCCGAGCAGACGGTGCTGGAGCCGGAGCAGCAGCTGCGGCCCGGAGTGCAGGATCGGCGCCCGGCCGGCGAGGTCGGCCGCCTGGGCCGGCGTGACGACGAGGTCGTGCGGCGTCGTCCCCAGCACGCTCACGCGCACGTGCACCGCGTCGGTCCCCGCGCTGCCCGGCGGGCCGTCCACGTCGACCCCGACGCCGTAGCGCACGACGCGGGCCTCGGGGTCGGGGCTCGCCCGGACCCGCAGCCCCGTCGTCGGCCCGCCCGTACCGCCGGGTGGGCGGGACGCCCACGCCCAGGCGGCGCTCACGGCGAGCGGCAGGGCGAGCAGCACCAGGTCGACGCGCGAGAGCACGAGCCCGAGCGCCGCGAGCACGACCGCCACGACGGCTCCCCCGAGCACCCCCGCGCCCGTCAGCGGGACCACGCGCGTGCGCTGGGAGGCGCGCTCCGGGGCGCGGTCCGGCTCGAGGCCGCTCACCGGGTGGCGCCCGTCACGACAGCACGGCGGGGGCGTCCGGCCCGGCCCCGCGGCCGACGGTCGGCGGCACGGCGGTCCGCGCGACGACCGACTCGACCACGGACACGGGCTGGACGCCGGTCGCCCACGCCTGCGTCGTCAGGGACAGCCGGTGCGCGAGGACGGGGACCGCGACCGCCTTGACGTCCTCGGGGGTCACGAAGCCGCGCCCCGCCATGACGGCACGCGAGCGCGCCACGAGCAGCAGGCCCTGCGAGCCGCGCGGCGAGGCCCCGACCTGGACCGCGTCGTGGCGGCGGGTGCCGGCGGCGAGCTCGACGCAGTAGCGCGCGACGTCGGCGTCGACGTGGACCGTCTCGACGCCCGCCTGCATGGCACGCAAGGTCGGGGCGTCGATGACCGGCTCGACGCTCGCGACCTCCGTGCGCCGGGCGACCCGGTTGAGCAGCACCCGCTCCTCGCCCTCGGCGGTCGGGTAACCGACGGCGAGCCGCACCATGAACCGGTCGAGCTGGGCCTCGGGCAGCGCGTACGTGCCCTCGAACTCGATCGGGTTGGACGTGGCCACGACGTGGAACGGGTCCGGGAGCGCGAACCGGCGACCCTCGACCGTGACCTGGCCCTCGGCCATCGCCTCGAGCAGCGCCGACTGCGTCTTGGGGGCGGTGCGGTTGATCTCGTCGGCGAGGAACAGGCCCGTGAACACCGGCCCGGCGCGGAAGTCGAAGTCCGAGCGCGCCGGGTCCCACACGAACGAGCCCGTGATGTCGGACGGCAGCAGGTCGGGCGTGCACTGGAGGCGCCGGAAGTCCAGGCCCAGCGCGGAGGCGAGCGACCGCGCCGCGAGGGTCTTGCCGAGGCCGGGGACGTCCTCGAACAGGACGTGCCCGCCCGCGAGGATCGCGCCGAGCGCCAGCCCGACGGCGTCGTCCATCCCGACGACGACCGTCGCCACCCGCTCGCGGACGAGCGCGGCGAGGCGGGCCACCTCCTCGACGGGCAGGGCGGGTGGTGGTGCGTCGGTCATGGCTTCTTCTCCTGGATCGTTTCATGGGTCCGGGCGGGGCTCGCATCGAGGCGTTCGAGCGCGTCGACGCACGCGACGAACGCCGCGCGGCGCACCTCGGTGGCGCCGGAGGACAGCACGGCGGGCGCGTGGCGTCCGAGCAGTGCGACGACGCGCGGCGCGTCGGCGGGGTCGTCGAGGTCCACGCCGTGCCGCGCCAGCCGCGTCCGCGCCACGCCACGGAGCCGCCGCAGCGCCGGCTGGTGGACGCTCGCGCGGCCACGCCCGACGGCCGCCGCGAGGCGCGCCACGTCGTCGCGCACGCCCGTCGCCGCGGGACGGCTGCCGGGGCGCCAGGCGGCGTCGTCCCAGTCGGGCGCCCCGCGCCACAGCACGGCGATCGCGAGGGTCACAGCGCCGAAGCAGAGCGCGTGCCACGGGTCGACGCCGAGGTACCAGGGCACGACCGTGGCCAGCACGGGGAGCACGACGACGGTCAGCGCCCGCCGCTCGCGCGGCCCGCGGATCACGCGGCGGACGTCGCGCCGGCCCGGTCGGGCCACTCCACTCGACTGCCCGCTCGCCCCCCGGTCGGCGCGACCGTTCCGCTCGTCGCTCATCGCGACCACCGCCGCGCCGCGGCGTCCCAGCCCCGCGTGAGGGCCTCGAGGTCCGCCCGCGCCGCGGCGACGTCGTCGGGCGTGGCCGCATACCCGCCGTAGCGCACGCGCAGGTAGAGGTCGAGGAGCGAGCGGGCGGCGACGTCGTCCGACGTCACGCGCCCGAGGATGCGGGTGGTGAGCTCGGACGCGGTCTCGGCGGGGCGGCGCGCCACCCCGGCGTCCTGCGCGGCCTCCTCGAGCCCCAGCCAGGCCGTGACGATCGCGTCGTGCGGCTCGCGGCCGGCGCCGAGAGCGTGGAACGCGTGGTCGAAGCCGCGGCGCAGGACCGGGAGGTCGGGCACGTCGGGCACGGCCTCCGGCTCGGCCACCGCGGCGTCGTGCACGCCGGGGGGCTCGGCCGGCTCGTCGTCGGGCGGGCTGCCGTCGTGGTGGCGCCGCCACCAGGCCGCGAGCGCCAGGACGATCGCGGCGAGCACGACCCCGAGCACGACGAGCCACACCCACGGGCTGACGTGCCAGCGCTCGAGCCCGTGGTCGGACGGCGTCGCGAGGGTGGGCATGGTCTGCGTGGGCGCGGGCGGCGGGGTGAGCCGCGCGCCCCCGCCGACGTCGACGTGCGGCAGCCAGCGGACGCCCTCGTGCGCGGCAGGTCCCTGCAGCGCGACCGCGAGGACGGCGACGACGCCCAGCCCCGCGACGACGCCGACGACGGCGCGCGCGCCGGGGCGACGCTCCGGGGGCGGGCTCGGGCTCACCGCCACAACGTAGCGGGTCGTAGGCTCGTCCGGTGCACTCCGACATCGCTGTCCGTACGCCGGGGGCGACCGCGCTCCCGCCCGCCCGCCCATCCTCGACCGGCACCGACGCCGCCGGGATCCTCCGGTTCGTGCGCGCGCTGGAGGCGTCGCCGACGCAGGAGCCGCACGGGCTCATGGTCCTGCGGCACGGGCAGGTGGTGACGCAGGGCTGGTGGGCGCCGTACGGGCCGGAGCGCCGGCACCTGCTGTACTCCCTGAGCAAGAGCTTCACGTCCGCAGCCGCGGGCCTGGCGGTCGCGGAGGGCCTCGTCGGCCTCGACGACCCGGTGCTCTCCTACTTCCCCGAGGTCGACGCCGGGGCCGCCGACCCCCGCACCCGCCGGATGCTGGTGCGGCACGTGGCGTCCATGTCCAGCGGCCACACGCGCGACACGTATGCCGAGGCGTTCGCCGATCCCGACGTCGACCCGGTCCACGCGTTCCTGCGGATCGCGCCGGACCAAGAGCCTGGGACCGTGTTCGCGTACAACCAGCCGGCCACGTACACGCTGGGCGCGATCGTGCAGCGCGTCACCGGCGGCACCCTCCTCGACTACCTGCGCCCGCGCCTCCTCGACCCGCTCGGCATCGGCCCGGTCGGCTGGCAGGAGGTCCCCCCGGGGCGGCAGATCGCGTTCACCGGGCTGTTCGCCCCGACCGACGCCGTCGCGCGCCTGGGCCAGCTCCTGCTCCAGCGAGGCCGTTGGGGCGACCGACAGCTGCTGCCCGAGGCCTGGGTCGACGCCGCGACCTCCGTGCAGGTCGGCACGCCCCAGCCGTTCGGTGGGCCGGGAGAAGCGGAAGCCGACCCGGACGACTCCGACTGGCAGCAGGGGTACGGCTTCCAGCACTGGATGTCGCGCCACGGCTTCCGCGGCGACGGCGCCTACGGCCAGTTCTGCGTGGTGCTGCCCGAGCACGACGCCGTCCTCGCGATCACCGCCCGGACGCCCGACATGCAGGAGACCCTCGACCTCGCGTGGGAGCACCTGCTGCCGGCGTTCGCGGGGCCGGGCTCGGCCGAGGCGGACGACGAGCTCGCCGCCCACCTCGCGGCCGCCGCGCTCCCGCCGCTCGAGCTTCCCGCCACGCCCGACGACGGCGCCTGGGCCGGGACGGCCTTCGCCCCCGAGGGCGGGGCGTGCGCTGCGCAGCCGAGCCTGACGCAGGTGCGGCTGGGCAGCGACCCGCTGGACGACGGACTGCGCCTGACGCTCGTGGACCACGGGGGCGACGTGGCGGCTGCGTTCGAGCCTGGCGGCTCGCGCTGGGTGGTCAGCGACGACGACACCACCGGCCAGCGCACGGAGGTACCGGTCGCGACCTCGGGCGGGTTCGAGTCGGCGGAGCGCCTCCGCGTCCAGGTGGCGTTCCTCGAGGCGCCGCATCGGCTCGAGCTCGTCCTCGACCGCCGCGCCGGGACGTTCGCGGCGCAGTGGATCACCGAGCCCCTGCGGTTCGCGACGACGCCGTTGCGCGCCCTCGCGACGCCCGCTTCCTTGGGCTAGATCCGCTGACGTCCGGCGCCGGTCAGAACGGTGGCGGGTCGTCGTCCACGGTCCGACCGGCTCGATCGGCGGCGCCCGTACCGGCGTCGGAGCTCGTGAGTCCGGTGAGGGTGGTCGCGGGTCGTGTGACGTGCTCGGCGCCGGTCGGTGAGGTCCAGACCAGGGTGCCGTCGGTCCCGGCCTGGCGCGCGTTCCAGCGGGTGGCGTGCTTGAGCCGGTGGTGGGTCCGGCACAGGTGGGCGAGGTTCGTCGCGTCCGTGGTCCCGCCGGTCACGTACGCCGTGGTGTGGTCGACGTCGCAGCGGTCCGCGGCGCGGGAGCAGCCGGGGAACCGGCAGGTCCCGTCCCGCAGGCGCAGGAATGCGCGCAGGTCCGCCGGCACCGTGTAGGTCTCGCGCCCGAGCGCGAGCACGACGCCAGTGTGCGGGTCGGTGAGCAGCCGCCGCAGCGACGGGGCCGCCGCGGTCAGGAGCGTCGCGGTGTGGTCGTCGATCGGGCCGTACCCGTCCAGGTACGCGACGTCCGAGCTCAGGGCATCCGCAGGCGCGCCCAGCAGCGCGGCATCTGGGAAGGTCTCATCGGGTGACGGTTCGTCCGGACACCGGGCATCCGGTCCGGACGGTGCGCCTCTTGCCGCGATCGTCGGCCGCGCGGCTCGAGGTGGCGGCGGAGGCATCGCACCGCCGGCCGCGCTGTCGCTGTCGTCGGGGTCGTCGTCCGCGGGTCCGTCACTGTTCCTGGTCAGGGTGCGCAGCAACGCCAGGACGGGGACG
>NZ_JBNCMC010000003.1:0-97503 GCF_049844995.1 Luteimicrobium sp. DT211
GTCGTTCTGACAGCTCACGCCGTCGCGCCGATCGTCAGAACGACGCTCCCGTGTACGGGTCCTGACGGCCCGCCGGGACATGCCGAAGGGCCCGGGGGGGGGGGGGGGGGGGGGGGGGGCGGCCCCGCCCCCCCCCCCCCCACCGCCGTCAGCCGACGGCCTTGAGGTGCGTGAGGATCAGCAGCGGCGTCGAGTCCCAGGTCTTGGGCGACGCGTACGCGTCGTCGGCGCTGGGCCAGCCCGTGAACTTCTTGGTGGAGAACAGGCCCCACGAGCCGCCGTAGAACAGGGAGATCATCGGGAACTGGTCGTAGGTGATCTGCTCGAGCTGGGAGACCAGCTGGTTCTGCGCGTCCTGGTCGACGGTGGTCTTGAGCTTCGCGAGCAGAGCGTCGGCCTCCGGCGACTGGAACCGGCCGAAGTTGCCGGACGCCGTCTTGCCGATCGGGGCGTAGAACTCCTTGCCCATGAGGCCGTTGTAGTCCTGGTACGGCTGGCCGGAGCCGCCGACGGTGCCCATGATCATGTCGAACTCGCCGGAGCGGAGCTCCTGCTGGTACGCGGCGGGCTGCGGCTGCACGACCTTCACCGCGACGCCGATCTTCCCGAGCTGCGTCTTGACCTGCTGGACGCCCTGGAGCCAGTCGGACCAGCCGTTCGGCGTCGTGATGGAGATGCTGAGCTGCTTGCCCGACGCGTCGACGAGCTTGCCGCCCTTCTGCGTGTAGCCCGCCTTGGCGAACGCGGCGAGCGCCTTGGTCGCGTCGGGGTCGACGTAGCCCTGGTTCGGGATGGAGCTGTCGAGGATCTTCTCCTGGGCGGGCAGCATGAGGCCGGTCTGGCTGGCCTTCTTCACGTAGCCCTGCTCGGCCTTGTCGGCGATCTGCTGCTTGTCGAGCGCGTAGGCCACGCCGGCGCGGAAGTTCACGTCGTCGTACGGCTTCTTCGTCATGTTCGGGATCAGCGCGATCGTCGCGCCGGCGGGGAACCAGTACGTGTTGTGCTTCGGGTCGGCCTTGACCCACGTCTTGTCGACGTCGCTCATGAAGGCGTACGCCCAGTCGTAGCCCTTGTTGACGAGGTCGAGCTCGGAGTTCGACGCCGGCTGGACCAGGGTGTCCGCGGCCACCTTGTCCGCCTGCCAGTAGCTCGTGTTCTTGACGAGCGTGTACTGGTTCGGCGTGAAGTCGCCGAGGGTGTAGGGCCCGGTCCCGACTGGCTTCTCGTCCGTCCAGGTGACCGGGTCCTTGACGTCCTTCCACAGGTGCTCGGGGACGATCAGCTGCTGGGCGATGATCTTGGCCGCCGGGACGTCCGCGGACGACAGATGGACGACCACGTGGTCGCCCTTGACCTCGGCCGAGGCCATGTGGCTCCAGATGCCCTTGAGGTCGAGCTGCGGGTACTTCTTCAGCAGGTTGAACGTGTAGAGCACGTCGGCCGCGGTGAAGGGCTTGCCGTCCGACCACGTGACGCCGGAGCGGATCGCGAAGTCGACCGTCTTGGGGTCGGGCTGGGTGTAGCCCGTCGCGAGCCAGGGGGTCTCCTCGCCGCTCATCTCGTTGATGATCACGAGCGGCTCGTAGATGTAGGTCGTCGTGTTGCGCTTGCCGGACGAGAACGGGTTGAAGTTGCGGTCGAACGTCGGAGAGCCGTTGTCGGCGGCGATCAGCATGGAGGTGGCGGTGCCACCGCTGCCGCCGGTGCCCGCGCCCGCGCCCGCGTCGGTCTGGGTCTTGACCGGGGCGGAGCAGGCGGCGGTGGCGAGCACCGCGGCCGCGGCTGCTGCGGCGACGAGTCGTCGCGCGGAGCGCACGGAGCGCTTCATGGGTCATCCACTCCTCTTCGTCGAGGCCCTGGACGGGCCGCACGCCTCTGCGGCGCGCTGGGATTCCAGGAGTGTATGCGCATACATTTTCTCGGCGCAACACGGGGGGCGGTGAGCCTCGGGCCGTTCAGTGGCAGCCGCAGCTCTCCCGCAGGATCACCGTCACCGGCAGGCTCTCCGACGACGGCGCACGGCCGGGATCGGCCATGCGTTCCCGCAGGCGCGCGACCGCCGCGCGGCCGAGCTCGACCATCGGCTGACGCACCGTCGTCAGGCGCGGGGAGGAGACCTGGCCGGCGTCGATGCCGTCGAACCCGGTCAGCAGCACGTCGCCCGGGACGCGGACACCCGCCTCCGTCAGCACGTCGAGCATCCCCAGCGCGGTCTGGTCGTTCGAGCACACGAGGGCGCCGGGGAGCGGCGTGCCGCGGTCCCGCGCGTCCAGCATCCGCCGCGCCAGCTCGCGCGCCGTCGGGCGGGTGAAGTCCCCCCGCCACGCGGCGTCGTCGGGTGCCGGGAGGCCCGCCGCCTCGAGGGCGGAGCGGAAGCCCGCGAACCGGTCGGCGTCGTCGGGCGATCCCGCGGGGCCGCCGACGAACGCGAGGTCCCGCGCGCCGTGGTCGGTCAGCAGGTGCGTGGTCAGCGCCTGCATCCCGGCGGCGTTGTCGACGCTGATGTGGTCGTGCCGGTCGCCGTGCCGCGGGCCGGCCATCACCACGACGGGGATCCGCCGCTCCACGTGCTCGAGGACGTCGTCCGGGACGGTGGTGGAGAGCACCGCGAGCCCGTCGACGCGGCCCGCCAGGTCGGCGACCACGTCGTCGCGCCGGGCGCCGCGCGCCACCGCGATCATCACGGCCAGCCCCGTGCGCCACGCCTCCAGCTCGGCGCCGCGCATCACCTCGCCGATGTACAGGTTCGACCAGCGCGACGCCGCGACCTGCCCACGGTCGACCACCACCTCGACCCGGCGTCCCGTGGGCTGGAGGGCGGGCAGGTCGGCGACGTCGTCGATGCCGTCCACGTCGGGGAAGCAGAGACCCAGGACGCCCGTCTGACGGGCCGCGAGCCCGCGGGCCGAGCCGCTGGGCACGTAGCCGAGCTCACGCACCGCACGCAGGACGACGTCGCGCGTGGACTCCCGGACGTCGTCGGGCCGTCGCAGCACGCGCGAGACCGTCGCGATCGAGACGCCGGCACGGTCGGCGACGTCGTAGACCGTCGGCGTCTTCGGCACGGGTGCTCCTCCGTCGGGGGCACGGCGACACCGCCGTCCCCGGTGTGTGCGGTCGCACGCCAGCGTAGGCGGTCGCGGTCGGCTGGCTCCTGCCGACGAGCTCCGTGGCCCGCGGGCGCCTGCGCCCGGTAGGCTGAAGCGCTGAGCATTCCCGACGACACAGCAGAGGTTCTACGTGCCCACCGGCAAGGTCAAGTGGTTCGACACCACGAAAGGCTTCGGCTTCATCGCGTCCGACGAGGGCGGCGAGGTCTTCGTGCACGCCAACGAGCTGCCCGACGCCGCGAACGTGAAGCCCGGCGCCAAGGTCGAGTTCGGCGTCGCCGACGGCCGCCGCGGCCCGCAGGCCATGGGCGTCCGCCTCCTCGAGCCGGCGCCGTCGGTCGAGCGCGCCCAGCGCATCCAGAAGCGCAAGCCCGCAGACGACATGGCCGTCATCGTCGAGGATCTCATCAAGCTGCTCGACAGCGTCGGCAACGGCCTGCGCCGCGGTCGGTACCCCGAGAAGGGCGCCGCGACGAAGGTCGCGACCGTGCTCCGGGCCGTCGCGGACGACCTCGAGGCCTGACATGGCGGCCACGACCAAGCCCCGCTCCACGGCGGCGCGCACGACCCGCGCCGCGCGTGGCCACGACGCCGTGCTCGAGGGCGCCGTCGAGCTCGCGCTCGAGGCCGCCCAGCAGGATGCGGAGTCCGCGTCCGACGTGGGCGAGCACCTCGGGGTCTCGGTCGACGCGGACCGGTTCGCGACGCACCGCTTCGCGTGCACGATGCGCGGGTACACCGGCTGGTACTGGTCCGTCAGCGTGTCGCGCGTCCCGCGCGGGCGGACGGCCACCGTCTGCGAGGTCGCGCTGCTGCCCGGCGACGGCGCGCTGCTCGCGCCCGCGTGGCTGCCCTGGTCGGAGCGCCTGCGCCCGGGTGACGTGGGCACGGGCGACGTGCTGCCGTTCCTCGCCGACGACCCTCGCCTCGTCCCCGGGTACACGCCCAGGGAGGGCGGAGCGGAGGACGAAGAAGGCAGGGTCGCGATCGAGGAGCTCGCCCTCGCGCGGGCCCGCGTGCTCGGCCCGCAGGGCCGTGACGAGGCCGCCGAGCGCTGGTACCGCGGCACCCGCGGCCCGACGACGCCCGGCGCGGTCGCGGCCGACGCGGAGTGCGGCTCCTGCGGGTTCCTCGTGCCCCTCCAGGGTGCGCTCGGCCAGGTCTTCGGCGTGTGCGCGAACGCCTGGTCGCCCGACGACGGCAAGGTCGTCAGTCTCGACCACGGCTGCGGCGCGCACTCCGAGACGGACGTCCCGAAGCACGCGAGCGACTGGCCCGCCGCGGACCCGTTGATCGACGAGCTCAGCATCGACGTCGAGGCCGCATCCGAGCCGCCCGCCGCCCAGGCACCGGCGGAGAACGAGCCCGCGGCCCCGGAGCCGGACGAGGCGTCGGCCGAGGAGACCACGCCCGCGCCGTGAGCGACGCCCCCGCCGACCCGTTCGGCACCGCGCTCCTGCGGGACGCCGCCGTCCGGGCCTGGCAGTCCTCGCCCACGCGCCTGCGCGAGGACGCCAACCTCGAGGAGGACCACGCGCGCGGGTGGTACCGCGACCGCGTCGTCGTCGAGCTCGCGCAGAACGCCGCCGACGCGGCCGCCGGTGGGGACCCGCCCGGCGAGCTGACGCTCCGGCTGGTCGTCCCGGCGTCCGCCGACCGGGCCGGCTATCTGGTCGCCGAGAACACGGGCGCCCCGCTCACCGCCGACGGCGTCGCCTCGCTCGCGTCGCTCCGCGCGTCGACCAAGTCGGGGGAGCGTGCGGGCGACGGCGGGGGAGCCGTCGGGCGGTTCGGCGTCGGGTTCGCCGCCGTGCGGTCCGTCTCCGACGACGTCGCCGTCCTGACGCGCGACCCCGGGGCGGGCGGCGACGTCCGCGGGGTCGGGTTCTCCCTCGCGGGGACGCGCGCGCTGCTCGCCGAGGCCGGTCTGGAGGACCGGCTGCCCGGGCGCGGCGAGGCGCTGCCCGTCCTGCGCGTCCCGTTCCCGCTCGCCGCCGCCGACGCCGCGACTCTCGCCGCGTCCCTGGGCGCGGACGGGCTGCCCGCGCACGGCCGCACGACCGCCGTCGTGCTCGCGCTGCGCGACGCGGACGCGGTGGCCGCGGTGCGCCGCCAGCTCGACGACCTCGACGCAGCGCTCCTGCTCGCGCTCGGCGCGCTCGACGCCATCCGGGTGGACGTGCACGGCGAGCCGCGGGTGATCGAGCGGGACGCGTTCTCGCCGGCGCGCGGCTGGCGGGTCGCGACCGCCCACGGCACGGTGCCGGCGGAGCTCCTCGCCGACCGCCCCGTCGAGGAGCGCGGCCGCACCGGGTGGAGCGTCACGTGGGCGCTGCCCGTGGGTGACGCGGCGAGGGGCGCGGTCGTCTCCGGCGTCGTGCACGCCCCGACCCCGACGGCGGACCGCACGTCCCTGCCCGGGGTCCTGGTCGCGACGCTCCCGCTCGACGCCACCCGCCGCCACGTGGTCGAGGGACCCCTCGCCGAGCACGTCGCACGCGAGGCGGGAGGCCTGTTCGCCCGCACGGTCGCCGAGATGGCGCGCGAGCATCCCGCCGCCGCGCTCGCCCTCGTCCCTACCGGCGTGCCCGCCGGGTGGGCCGACGCCGTCGTGCAGGACGCCGCGATCTCGGCGCTGCGGGACGCGCCGCTCTTCGACGGGACGCCCGCGCGCGAGGCGGTCGCGATCGAGGGCCCCGTCGGGTCGGACGCCGCGGTGGTCGACGCTCTGCGCCCCGCCCTCCACGGGCTCGTCGTCCTGCCGCCGTCCGCCCGGGCCGCGGCCCGGCCGCTCGGGGTGTCCGTGCGGCCGCTCGCGGACGTCGTCGAGGACCTCGCCCCCGGCCTCCCGCCCGGGGGCTGGGGGCGCGCCCTGGCCGCGCTCGCCCCCTACGCGTCCGACCCCGACGTGCGCGAGGCGCTCGCCGCCCTGCCCGTGCCCGTCGTGCGGTCCGCGGACGGGCCCGGTGGGTCGCGGGCCGCCACGGCGCCGGCGACCACCGTGCGGGGCGCGCGGGGCGTCGTCGCGGGGGCGGCGCCCGACGAGGTGCTCGAGGCGTTCCGCGCCTGGAGCGTGCCCGTCGTCCACCCCGACGCCGCCCACCCGGTGCTCCACGACCTCGGCGCCCTCGCGCCCGACGACCCGGCGGTCCTCGACCTCCCCGCCGTCCGGGCCGCGATCCTGCGCGCCGCCGACGAGGGGGAGGCATCCGACGACGCCGCCGCCCACCTCCTTGCGCTCGTCGGGGCCGTCCGCCGCGCGCACCCGACGACGACGCTCCCGCGGCACCTCGCGGCGGTGCTGCTCCCCGCGCTCGACCGCGAGACGCAGGAGCCCGTCGCCCCGCAGCCCGCCGGCGACCTCGCCGTTCCCGGGACGTGGGCCGCGGACGTGCTCGACCTCGACCTCCTCGACCTCGACGCGCTGCTCCCCGCCACGACCACCGACGCCACCGACCTCGCCAACGCCCTGGCCGGCGACGCCGTCGCGCTCGGCGCCCACGCCGACCTCGACGTCATGACCCTGCGGGACGTCGTCCTGCCGGGGCCGGGCGAGGATGCCACCCTGCCCGACGGCCTCGACGACCTGCTCGGCGACGACGTCCTCGAGCACCTCGAGACGCTCGCCGACCGCGTGGGCGGCGGCACGCTCGTCGACGAGGTGGACGTCGTCGTGCCGCTCGACGCCGTGCCGGACGGGGCCACGGCCGAGGTCGTGCGGCACGTCCTGGGCGAGCCGCACCTGCGCGCGGCCCTGCTCGCGCGGCCGCTCGGCGAGCCCTCGCACCTCGCCGCGTGGTTCCGGGCGAGGCTGGGCGCCCCGTTCACGGTCCCGCCGGGCGTCGCGGGGGCGGCTCATGTGCCGTTCGTGCCCACGCTCGACGAGACCGCGCCGGGTGCCGCCGGGCTCGGTGACGCCCTCGCGGACCCCCGGGTCGCGGAGGCGCTCGGCGCGGTCCGGGGCCTCGACGCGCTCGACGGCGACGCGCTCGGCGACGTCCTCGACCGCCTCGCCGACCGCGACGCCGGCGCGCAGGTGCCCCTCTCCGATGCGGCGGCGCTCTGGCGTGCGCTGAGGTCGGCGGCCGCGGACGGTGCCGTGTGGGACCCGCCGCCGGACCGCGTCCTCGCGCTCGTGCTCGACGACGGCGGGCGTCCGCGGGCACGCATCGTGGAGCCCGCGGACGCGCGCGTCGCGTCCGGCCCGCACGCCGCGGTGCTCGGCCCCGTGGTGCCGGCGTCGCCGGGCGAGGTCGACGCCGTCGCCGACGCGCTCGACCTCGACGTGCAGACCGACGACGTCCTGCCCGACGGGGACGTCGCTTCCGCCGACGGCGACGCGGGGTTCGCCGACGGTGACGAGGCGGGCAGCGCAACCGACGCGGGACGCCCGTGGGAGCTGCCGCCGGGCGTCGCCGCGCTCGTGCCGGGGCTCGCGGTCGCGGCGGTCCGCCACGACCGCCTCGTCGTGGCCGGCCACCGTGTCCCGTGGTGGGTGACGCGCGCGGCGAGCCAGCCGGGGGAGGCCCCGGACGTCGTCGTGCACGCGACCACGACCGACGGGCTGGCGCGGGGCCTCGCGCTCGCCGCGGGCGACTGGACCCTGCGGCACGCGTTGGCCGCGGCGCTGGCCGACCCGGACGCCGCCGACGCGCTCGTCGCCGAGAGCGCCTGGGACTGACGTCACCGTCGGCGATCTGGTGCGTCAGCCCCGGTAGCGGTTCCGGTTGCGGCGCTCCCACCACAGCCCGACGAGGCCCAGGGCGAGGCCGGCGCACGCGGTCGCGACGAGCCGGCCGCCGGTCACCGTGTCCGTCGCCTGGAGCACGACGGCGACGACGAGCGTGACCGCCCACGCGGCGATCCCGAGCCAGATCGGGGGTCGCAGGTCGACGCGCTCGGCGGGCGGTTCTGCCCGGCGGCGGTCGGGGTGGAGGACGACGTCCTTCAGGGAGGGCACGACGTCGAGACTAGTCCAGCGGACGGCCCCTGCGACCTGCGCGGGAACGCCGGGGGACGAAGTTGGACACTCGTCCAGTTCATCCGGGTGAAAGTAGGTCCTGACGTCGCTGGGAGGTATCGCGCGGGCGGTAGTCTCGCTCACGTCTCATAGGTCCTTCTCCCGGTCCGGACGGGCCGCCCGGCAGTCCCGGGCGCCGCGGACCCGAAGGCGGTCGCGGCTCCTCCGGGGGGCGCAGCAACGACTCGCGCGATCGGAAGGAACAACGTGGCGGGCATCGTCGCCGACCGCTTCCGCGGCTCCTCGCCTCGCGCGACCGAGGCGCGCCGGCGGGCCCGCGTCCGTGCCGCCCGCGCCGAGGTCGACCGGTCGCGCTGGTACGCGTCCTTCCGCCGTCGCCTGCTCCTGACCGACGCCGCCGCGATCCTGTTCTCCGTGGTGGTGGGCTACATCGTCCGCTGGCGCGGCATCGTCGCGGGCCGGCCCGACGACGGCCTCACCTGGCACGACCCGGTGCGCGCCGCGGCCATCGCCGTGTGCTGGTTCGCGCTCCTCGCGTACACGAAGTCGCGCGACGTCAAGGTCGTGGGCGCGGGCTCGACCGAGTACCAGCGGGTCTTCGGCGCGACCTGGCGGTTCTTCGCCGCGCTCGCGATCGTGGCGTTCGTCGTGCGGGAGTACAGCACGCGCGGGTACATCGCGGTCGCCGCGCCCCTCGGCCTGCTCACGCTGCTCGTCGGGCGGTACGCGTGGCGGCAGTGGCTGCACCGCCGGCGCGACGAGGGCCTGTGCATGTCGACCGTGCTCGCGATCGGGCACCGGTCCCACGTCGAGGACCTCGTCGCCGACCTCAACAACCGGCGCGACTCCGGCTACCGCGTCGTCGGCGCGTGCGTGCCCGTGGCGGAGCTCGCCGACGGCCCCGACGTGCAGGGCGTGCCCGTCCTCGGGGACGTGTTCGGCGCCGCCGAGATCGCCGGCACGATCGGCGTCGACACCGTCGCCGTCACCGGCTCGGGCGCGCTCACCAAGGACGTCGTCCGCCGCCTCGGGTGGGAGCTCGAGCCCTCGGGCGTCGACCTCATGCTGACGGCGGCGCTCGCCGACGTCGCGGGGCCGCGGATCGCGGTCACCCCCGCGGAGAACGCCGCCCTGGTCCACGTCGAGGCGCCCCGGTTCACGGGCGGCAGGTACTGGCTCAAGGCCCTGACCGACTGGTTCGGCGCGTTCCTGCTCGCGGTGGCCCTCAGCCCGGTCCTCCTGGTCGTGGCGGTCGCCGTGAAGGTCACCAGCCGCGGCCCGGTGCTGTTCTCGCAGCAGCGCGTCGGACGCAACGGGACCCTGTTCCCCATGTACAAGTTCCGCTCGATGCGCGTGGGCGCCGAGGCGGAGGTGGACGCGCTCGCCGACCTCAACGAGGCCGCCGGGCCGCTGTTCAAGATCCGCGACGACCCCCGCGTGACCGGGGTCGGGCAGCTGCTGCGCCGGTACTCGCTCGACGAGCTCCCGCAGCTGCTCAACGTGCTCCGCGGCGACATGAGCCTCGTCGGCCCGCGTCCGCCGCTGCCCGGCGAGGTCTCCGCGTACGAGCAGGACGTCCGACGGCGGCTGCTCGTCAAGCCCGGCATGACCGGCCTGTGGCAGACCAGCGGCCGGTCGGAGCTGTCCTGGGAGCAGAGCGTCCGCCTCGACGTCTACTACGTCGAGAACTGGACGCTGTTCGGGGACCTCGTGATCCTGGGGCGGACCGCGAAGGCCGTGCTCCGGGGCGACGGCGCGTTCTGAGCAGGCCGGCACCGCGGGCGTCGCCGCCGGTGCGCGCGCCGTCGGACCGCCGGAATCTGGCACGATGCTCCCATGACGTCCGCCGCCCCCACCGCGCAGCGCTCCGCCATCGACCGGTTCTTCAGGATCACCGAGCGGGGCTCCACGGTCGGCACCGAGATCCGGGGTGGCCTCGTCACCTTCTTCTCGATGTGCTACATCATCGCCCTCAACCCCCTGATCCTCGGGGGCAAGGACGGCACCGGCGCGTTCCTCGGCGGGGCCGACGGCCGCGCCACCATCGCCGCGACCACGGCGCTCGTGGCCGGCGTCATGTCGATCCTCATGGGTTCGATCGCGAACTTCCCGCTCTCGATCGCGACCGGCCTCGGCCTCAACGCGGTCGTCGCCTTCTCGATCGCCGCGCAGCCCGGCATGACCTGGGCCGACGCCATGGGCCTCGTGGTGCTCGAGGGTGTCGTCATGCTCGTGCTGGTCCTCACCGGGTTCCGGACCGCGATGTTCCGGGCCGTGCCTCGCGAGCTGAAGGTCGCGATCAGCGTGGGCATCGGCCTGTTCATCGCGCTCCTCGGCTTCTTCGACTCCGGGTTCGTCCGGACCGGCAACGGCACGCCGCTGCAGCTCGGCATCGACGGATCGCTCGCCGGGTGGCCGCTGCTCGTGTTCGTCGTCGGGCTGCTGCTCACGCTCGTCCTCATGGTGCGCAAGGTGCGCGGCGCGATCCTCATCTCGATCATCGTGATGACCGTCGCGGCGGCGATCCTGCAGGCCGCGTTCGCCATCGGCGCGCAGAGCGACAAGAACCCCCGCGGCTGGTCGCTCGACGTGCCCGAGTGGCCCGACAAGGTCGTCGACCTGCCGGACTTCTCGATCGTCGGGCACTTCTCGCTCACCGGCGGGTTCCGGGAGCTCGGGATCCTCACCGTCGTGCTGCTGGTCTTCTCGCTCGTGCTCGCCGACTTCTTCGACACGATGGGCACGATGGTCGCCGTCGGGACCGAGGGCAAGCTCCTCGACGCGCAGGGCGACCCGATCGGCACCAAGAAGATCCTCGTCGTCGACTCCGTCGCGGCGGTCGCCGGCGGCGTCGGGTCGGTGTCCTCGAACACGGCCTACGTCGAGTCCACGGTCGGAGTCGGCGACGGCGCCCGCACCGGCCTCGCGAGCGTCACGACCGGCATCGCGTTCCTGCTCGCCACCTTCCTGTCCCCGCTCGTCGCGATGGTGCCCTACGAGGCCGCGACCCCGGCGCTCGTCGTCGTCGGCTTCCTCATGATGACCCAGGTCTCCGGCATCGACTGGAAGCACTGGGAGGTCGCGATCCCGGCCTTCCTGACGATCGTCCTGATGCCGTTCACCTACTCGATCACCACGGGCATGGGCGCGGGCTTCGTCGCGTACGTCGTCCTGCAGATCGCCGTCGGCAAGGCGCGCAAGGTGCACCCGCTCATGTGGATCGCGGGGGCCGCGTTCGTCGTGTACTTCGCGCTCGGGCCCATCCGGGAGCTCCTCAACGCCTGAGCGGGCGCCCGCCACGATGCAGAGCTTCTACCCGCTCCGGAACACCGTCCAGCCGTACGACTGGGGATCGACGCACGTCATCCAGCAGCTCCTCGGCCTGGACGTCGACGGCGCGCCCGCGGCCGAGCTCTGGCTCGGCGCCCACCCGGTCGCGCCGTCGCTGACGGTGCACGACGGCACGGCGACGAGCCTCGTGGATCTCGTGCGCGACGACCCGGTCGCCACCCTCGGGCAGCGGGTCCAGGACACGTACGGACCCCGGCTGCCCTACCTGCTCAAGGTGCTCGCGGCCGAGCGCGGGCTCTCCCTGCAGGTCCACCCGCGCCCCCACCTCGCCCGCGCCGGCTTCAACCGCGAGAACGCCGCGGGGGTGCCGCTCGGCGCCCCCGAGCGCTCGTTCCGCGACGACCAGCACAAGCCCGAGATGATCGTCGCGCTGACGCCGTTCGAGGGCCTTGCGGGCTTCCGGCGACCGCGCCAGGCGCTCGCTCTCCTCGCCGGCCTCGACGGCACGCTCGTCGGGCGGATGCGCGACGCGCTCGGCCGCGGGCGCAGCGCCGACGCCGTCCGCCGAGCGTTCGAGCTCGCCGTCCACGCCCGCACCGCCGACGACGCAGCCCCCGACCTCGACCGGAGCCTCGCCTCGGTCGGGCGACGGGCGGGCGGCGGTGGCGAGGCCGCGGCGTCGGGCGCGACGGAGGGGGCGCCCGGCGGCGCGGCCGCCGCCGTGCGCGCGCGGGCCGACGCGGTCGCGCTCCGGCTCGGCGAGCAGTACCCGGGCGACCCCGGCGTCCTCGCGTCCTACCTGCTCAACGTGTTCACGCTCGAGCCCGGCGAGGCGGTGTTCCTCGCGCCCGGGCAGGTCCACGCCTACGTGCGCGGCGCGGGTGTCGAGATCATGGCGAGCTCCGACAACGTGCTCCGCGCCGGCCTCACGCACAAGCGCGTCGACGTCGACGCGCTGCTCGAGTGCTCCGACTTCGTCCCGGCGCCACCGCCCCGACCCGCCACGAGCCGGCTCGCCCGCGGGCTTACCACCTATCGCGTGCCCATCCGCGAGTTCGGCCTCGTCGTCGGCGACGTGCTCCCCGTGGACGGCGAGCTCGCGCTGCCCGGGGAGGGCCCGCGCGTCGTGCTCGCCCTGGGCGGGGTGCTGCGCCTGCGCGCCGGGGCCGGCGCCGACACGTGCACCGTCGCGGCCGGAGAGTCCGTGTTCGTGCCCGACGCCGCGGGGACGCTGAGCGTGTGCGGCGAGGGGCGCGTGACGGTGGCGTACGTGCCCTGATCTCGGCGTCCGTGGTCGGGTGGGCGCCCCTCACCCGACCCACGCCCCCGCGTCGTCGTCACCTTCTCCGCGAGGCAGGCGGGCCGCTCGTCTACCTCGGCGTGGTCGGTGCGGCTCGGAGCTGGTCGGTCGGAACAATTTGATTAGCAAGGGTAATGAGCGTAGGGTAACGAGCGTGCCCGAACCTGAACCCCTTGTCGCGACCGCTGATCCGGCGACGCAGACCCTCCCGGAGAGCCCCGCAGCCGAGCTGCGCGTGGCTCTTTTTCGCGTGACCCGGCGCCTCAAGCAGCAGCGCGCGACCGCCGACATCACAGAGGGTCAGCACGCCGTCCTCACCACCCTCGGCAAGCACGGCGCCCTGACGCCGGGTGCCCTCGCAGACCACGAGCGGGTCAAGCCGCCGTCGATGACGCGCACGGTCAACGCGCTCGTCGAGCGCGGGTTCGTCCGCAAGAGCGGCAACCCCGACGACGGTCGTCAGGTCGTCGTCGAGCTCACCGACGAGGGGAACCGCGAGATCGTCGAGACCCGCCGCCGCCGCGACGCGTGGCTCTCGGTCCAGCTCGACGACCTCACGCCCGCACAGCGCGAGACGCTCCACCAGGCCGCCGAGATCCTGCTGGAGGTGGCCGCTCGGTGAGCACCTTCTCCTCGCTGCGCTACTTCAACTACCGGCTCTGGTTCTCGGGCGCGCTCGTCGCCAACGTGGGCACGTGGATGCAGCGTGTCGCCCAGGACTGGCTGGTTCTCACGGTCCTCTCGCACAACTCGAGCTTCGCCGTCGGCGTCGTGACGGCGCTGCAGTTCCTGCCGTTCCTCCTCTTCGCGCCGCTGGGCGGCCTGCTCGCCGACCGGTTCGACCGCCGCAAGCTCCTCGGCGTCACGCAGGCGTCGCAGGGCCTGCTCGCGTTCGGGCTCGGGGCGCTCGTGCTGACCGGGACGGTCGAGCTGTGGCACGTGTACGCGTTCGCGTTCGCGCTCGGCGTCGTCGCGACGATCGACGCGCCGGTGCGGCAGACGTTCGTCGCGCAGCTCGTCCCGACGGACAAGCTGTCGAACGCCGTCGGCCTCAACAGCGCGTCGTTCAACGCCGCGCGCCTGATCGGGCCGGGCGTCGGCGGCCTGCTCATCGCCGCGGTCGGTCCGGGGTGGGTCTTCATCATCAACGGGGTGTCGTTCGCGGCGACGATCCTCGCGCTCACGCAGATGCGGACCCGCGAGCTGCGCAGCATGCCCGTGGCGAGCCGTCGCAAGGGCCAGGTCCGCGAGGGGTTCAGGTATGTGCGGGGGCGCACGGACATCGTCGTGATCATGGCCGTCGTCGGCGTGGTGTCGATGTTCGGGCTGAACTTCCAGCTCACGTCGGCCACGATGGCGCGCACGGTCTTCGACAAGGGCGCGAGGGAGTACGGCATCCTCGGGTCGATCCTCGCGATCGGTTCGCTCGCGGGCGCGCTCCTCGCGGCGCGGCGCGAACGGCCCCGGGTGCGGCTCGTGGTGGGGGCGGCGTTCGGGTTCGGCCTCGCGACGGCGGCGCTGGCGCTCGCGCCGACCTACGCGAGCTTCGCGGTGCTGTGCATCCCGGTCGGGCTCGCGAGCCTCACGATGATGACGGCGGCCAACGCGACCATCCAGATGTCGACCGAGCCGGAGATGCGCGGCCGCGTCATGTCGCTCTACATGATGGTCTTCCAGGGCGCGACGCCCATCGGGTCCCCGATCGTCGGCTGGATCGGCGAGCAGTTCGGGGCGCGCTGGTCCATCGGCATCGGCTCGGTGACGGCGCTGCTCGTGTCCGTGGGGGCGGGGATCTGGGTCCTTCGCCACTGGCACGTGCAGGTCCGGTACCGGGTCGCGACGCGCCCGCACCTCGTGGTGCGCTACCTGGACGCCGACGACGGCGCAGCGGTCCCCGTGCCCGCGGCCCGGGCGGCTCGCGCCGAGGCCGAGCGCGAGCTCGACGAGCAGGACACGCAGGCGCGCTCCGCGGCGGCCTGAGCGGGCTCGCGGGTCGGGCGCTCAGCCCAGCTGCTCGACCACGAAGTCGACGCACGCGGTGAGCGCGGCGACGTCGTCGGGCTCGATGGCGGGGAACATGGCGACGCGGAGCTGGTTGCGACCCAGCTTGCGGTACGCGAAGGCGTCGACGACGCCGTTCGCGCGCAGCGCGGCCAGCACGTCGGTGGCGGGGACCGCGTCGTCGAGGTCGACGGTCCCGACGACGTTCGAACGCTCCGCGGGGTCGGCGACGAACGGCGTCGCCCACGGCCGGGCCTCGGCCCACCCGTAGAGGTGCGCCGCGGACGCGGCGGTGCGCGCCGTCGTCCACGCGAGGCCGCCCTGCTCGAGCATCCACTCGATCTGCTCGGCCATGAGCAGGAGGGTCGCGATCGCGGGGGTGTTGAGGGTCTGGTCCTGGCGCGAGTTCGCGAGCGCAGTGGTGAGCGAGAGGAACTCCGGGACCCAGCGGTCCGCCTCGAGTCCCGCGGCGCGCTCGACGGCGTCGGGCGAGAGGAGGGCGAGCCACAGCCCGCCGTCCGAGCCGAACGACTTCTGCGGCGCGAAGTAGTAGGCGTCGGCCTGGGCGACGTCGACGGCGAGGCCGCCGGCGGCCGACGTCCCGTCGACGACGGTCAGCGCCCCGGCCTCCCGCGAGCCGGGGACACGCTCGACCGGGCTCACGGCGCCCGTCGAGGTCTCGTTGTGCGGCCAGGCGTAGACGTCGACGCCGTCCTCGGGCCGGCAGCGGGCGACCGTGCCCGCCGAGGCCTCGACGACGCTCGACGCCTCGAGGAACGGCGCGCGCGACGTCGCCGTCGCGAACTTGGCGCCGAACTCGCCGAACGACGCGTGCTGGGCCTTCGAGCGCACGAGGCAGAAGGTCGCGACGTCCCAGAACGCGGTCGAGCCGCCGTTGCCGAGCGCGACCTCGTACCCCTCGGGCAGCGCGAACAGCTCGGCGAGACCCGTGCGGACCCGGCGGACGAGGCTGCGCACCGGCTCCTGGCGGTGGGAGGTGCCGAGCGGCGTGCGGCCGGCAGCGGCGAGTGCGCTCACCTGCGCGTCGCGCACCTTGCTGGGACCGGCGCCGAAGCGGCCGTCCGCGGGCAGCAGGTCGCTCGGGATCCGGATGGCTGCGGGAGTGGTGGGCACAGGCCCAGGGTAGGGGAGCGGCCCCGGCGCCCGTACCCGATTCCGGTGGGTGGCCCGCCCTAGACTGGGGGCCACCGACGCTTCAGGGAGCAGCAGTGAGCGATCTCATCGACACCACCGAGATGTACCTCAAGACGATCTACGAGCTCGTCGAGGAAGGCATCGTCCCGCTGCGTGCCCGGATCGCGGAGCGCCTGGGGCACTCCGGCCCGACCGTCTCCCAGACGGTCGCCCGCATGGAGCGGGACGGGCTCGTCGTCGTGACGGGGGACCGCCACCTCGAGCTGACCGAGCTCGGCTCCACCAAGGCCATGCGCGTGATGCGCAAGCACCGGCTCGCGGAGCGGCTCCTGACCGACGTCGTCGGGCTGGACTGGGAGTACGTCCACGAGGAGGCGTGCCGTTGGGAGCACGTCATGAGCGACCGCGTGGAGAAGCGCCTGGCCGAGCTGCTGGGTCACCCGCACTTCTCGCCCTACGGCAACCCCATCCCGGGCCTCTCCGAGCTGGGCGAGGAGCCGACGCACGAGGACTTCCTCGAGGGCGTCGTCCCGCTGCTCGACGTCGCTCGCCCGGCCCAGGGGACGGTCGAGGTCGTCCGGGCGGACGTCCGGCGCCTGGGCGAGCCCCTGCAGCCCGACGTCGAGCTCCTCGCGCGCCTCGCCGAGGCCGGGATCCTGCCCGGGGCGGCGGTCGAGGCCGTGTGGGACGGCGGGATGCTGTCGGTCCGCGGGGGCGACGCCGAGAAGCCGCTCGCGCTCGCGGACGACGTCTCCCGGCACGTCTTCGTGGCCGCCGGCTGACCCCTCGCCGACGGCGCTCCGGGACCTCCGTACCAGTTCGGACGAGTCCCGAACGAACGCCGTGACCGGGGCGTGACATTCGCCGCGGGGTCGTGTACGTTCAGGGGCAGTTCCGGCGGCAGACGTCGTCGGAGCCCTCACGGAGAGCGCCGAGCCCTGTCACTCCGCGAGGGTCCCAGCGAGTTGGACGACAGGGACGGGGGACCCACGAACGGGAGTCGGAGACGACTTCCTTGGGGTGAAGCCCGAGGTACCGCAAGGTACCGGAGGCCGGGTGTTTCTCCCACCCGAACCCGACAGCTGACCTCGTAGGCGTCAAAGGAGAGAACGAGTGAGCACGAGCACCACTCGCGCCCGCCATCGTGCGGCGCGTCGCCCCGTAACCCCTCTGGCAACCCTGGCGAGCGCCGCGACCGGCAGCCTCTCGACCGTGGGTCGCCGTACCGCCGTCGTCGCTGCGTCGTCGGGCCTTCTGGTCTCGATGCTCGGCGGTCCCGCCGCCCAGGCGGCCACGACGCACACCGACAACTCGGGCAAGCTCAGCACCGTCGACCTCGACGCCCTCACCGCGGCCGCCAAGGCCGAGCTGCAGACGTCCAAGACGGTCACGGTCACCAAGCACGTCAAGTGGACCGCCGACGCCGCGTCCGTCAAGGTCACGCCGGCCCCCGAGCCCGTCGTCCACCGCACCGTCCAGGCCGCGAGCCGCTCCGAGGTCCGCACGGCCCTCACGTCGACCGACTCGAGCAGCTCGTCGAGCTCGTCGAGCACCGACACCTCGTCCTCGAGCAGCTCGTCGAGCAGCGCCTCGATCCCGTCCTCGGCCAACGGCTCCAAGATCATCGCGATCGCCAGCCGCTACGTGGGCGTCCCCTACGTCTACGGCGGCACCACGCCGTCGGGCTTCGACTGCTCGGGCTTCACCTCGTACGTGTACGCGCAGATCGGCATCTCGCTGCCGCGCACGTCGTCGGCCCAGCACTATGCGGGCACGGTCATCTCGCGTGCCGAGGCCAAGCCGGGCGACCTCATCTGGACGCCGGGCCACATCGCCATCTACGCGGGCGGCAACACGATCATCGACGCCCCCCGTCCGGGCAAGTCGATCCAGTTCCGCGCCATGTGGCAGACGAACCCCACGTTCATCCGCGTCGGCTGACGCCAGAACGCATCGAGCGCCCCGGCCGCCATCTGGCGGCCGGGGCGCTCGTCTCTTGCCCCAGCAGTCGGTAGGCTGGGGGTATGACGCGCGCAAAGAGCGTTCTCGTCGGCGTCGACGGGTCGGCGCCGAGCCTGCACGCCCTCGACTGGGCGACGATGTACGCCGCCGAGGCCGGGCTGGGCCTGCATCTCGTGTGCTCGTACTACCTGCCGACCCTCACCTCGGCGTCCCTCGACGGCGGTTACGTGCCCATCGACGACGACGCCGTCCAGGCGGGCGCCAAGGCCGTCCTCGACGAGGCCGTCGCCCGGGTCCGGACGAGCGGCGTCCAGGTGACGGCCTCGCTCGCCGCGGGCGATGCGACCGGGGTGCTGGTCGACCTCAGCGAGGAGCACGTGCTGGCCGTCGTCGGCACCCGCGGACGCGGAGGATTCGCCGGCCGGCTCCTCGGCACGGTCTCCTCGGCCCTCCCGGCGCACGCGCGGTGCGCCACGGTCGTCGTGCCGCTCCGCACGCCCGACGGCGAGCGGGCGCCGGAGTCTCCGGACGAGCTGCCGCCGGTGCGCCACCCCGAGCGCATCATCGCGGGGGTCGACGGCTCGCCGACCTCCGAGGCAGCGCTCCGCCACGCCGCCGACCTCGCTCGGCTCTGGGGCTGCGAGCTCGTCGCCGTCGCGGGCGTGCCGATCGCGTCCGGCGCGGGCGTGCTGGCCTGGCTGCCCGCGTCGGTGGACCACGAGCAGGTCCTCGCCGACGCCGCCGCCAACCTCGACCTCGTGGTCCAGCGCCTGGTGGAGAGCCGCCCGGGCCTCGAGGTCCGGCAGATCGTGCTCGACGGGACCGGCGCCGAGCTGCTCGTCGAGTTCTCGCAGGCCGCCGACCTCATCGTCGTCGGCTCGCGCGGGCGCGGGGGATTCTCCGGGATGCTGCTCGGCTCGACGAGCCAGGCTGTGCTGCACCACGCGCAGTGCCCGGTCATGGTCGTCACCAAGCGGTGCGCGGAGGCCGAGGCCCAGGAGCAGGCCGCCGAAGGGTCCGCCGCCTCCTGAACGGGCGGCCCGTCTACCTCGGCGGGGTGAGGGCGTCGCGGAGCTGGGTCAGGCCCCAGCGGAGGTCCTCCTCCTCGACGACGAGCGGCGGGGCGAGCCGCACCGTCCGACCGTGCGCCTCCTTGGCGAGGACCCCCCGCGCGAGCAGGGCCTCGCACAGTGCCCGCCCGGGAGCCCCGCCGGGCGCGCCGTCGTCGGGCTCGGGGGCGACGGGCACGTCGAACCCAGCCCACAGCCCGACGCCGCGGCTCGCGGCGAGCAGCCCGTCCGCGACGAGACCTTGGAGCTCGCCGTGCAGCACCTCGCCCAGCACCTTGGCGCGCTCCTGGTGCTCGCCGGTCTCGAGCAGGTCCAGGACCGCGAGCGAGACGGCGCACGCGAGCGGGTTGCCGCCGAAGGTCGACCCGTGCGTCCCCGGGGTGAGGACACCCAGCACGTCGGCGCGTCCGACGACCGCGGAGATCGGCACGATCCCGCCGCCGAGCGCCTTGCCGAGGGTCGTGAGGTCGGCCCGCACGCCCCACAGGTCGAGGGCGAGCGTGGTGCCGGTGCGGCCGAGCCCGGACTGGATCTCGTCGGCGACGAGCAGCACGTCGTGGGCGTCGCAGACCGCGCGGACGCGCGGCCAGAACCCCTCGGGCGGGACCACGACACCCTGCTCGCCCTGGATCGGCTCGAGCAGCACGGCGACGGTGGTCTCGTCGATCGCGGCCTCGACCGCCGCCGCGTCGCCGTACGGGACCACCCGGAAGCCCGGCGTGTACGGGGCGAAGCCGCGGCGCGCGTCGTCGTCGGTGGAGAACGAGACGATGGTCGTGGTGCGGCCGTGGAAGTTCCCCGCTCCGACGACGATCGTCGCCTCCCCGTCCGGGACGCCCTTGACGTCGTAGCCCCACTTGCGGGCCGCCTTGATCGCGGTCTCGACGGCCTCGGCCCCCGTGTTCATCGGTAGGACCATCGCGGCGCCGGTGAGGGCCGCGAGCCGGTCCGCCCACGGCTCGAGAAGCACGTGCCGGAACGCGCGCGACGTGAGGGTGAGCGTGTCGAGCTGGCGGTGCGCCGCCGCGACGAGCGCGGGGTGCCGGTGGCCGAAGTTCAGCGCCGAGTAGCCCGCGAGGAGGTCGAGGTAGCGGCGCCCGTCCGCGTCCCAGGCCCAGGCGCCGTCCGCCCGGGCGAGCTCGACGGGCAGCGGGTCGTAGTTGTGCGCGAGGTGGCTCATGGCGCGGTCCGCAGCTCGAGCGTGCAGCACTTCGCGCCGCCGCCCCCGAGCAGAAGCTCGGACGTGTCGACGCCGATCGGCTCGTACCCCCGCTCGCGGAGCGCCGCGGCGAGGCGGACGGCGGCCGGCGTGTGGACGACGTGCGCGCCGTCGGACACGGCGTTGAGGCCGAGGACCGCGGCGTCCTCGTCGGCCGCGAGCAGGGCGTCCGGGAACCTGCTGCGCAGCACCTCCTGCGCGGCGGGGGAGAAGGCCTCCGGGTAGTAGACGACGTCGACCGGGGTCGTGCCGTCGCTGCCCCTGAGAACCGTGAGGGCGGTGTCCAGGTGGTAGAAGCGTGGGTCGACGAGCTCGAGGCTCACGAGCTCTCGGCCCCACAGGCGGGCGGCCTCCGCGTGCGCCGCGCGGTCCGTCCGGAAGCCGTACCCGGCCAGGACGACGTCGCCCGCGCGGAGCAGGTCGCCCTCGCCCTCGTTGGTGCGCGCGGCCTCGTGGGGGGCGAAGCCGTGGTCGGCGAGCCACTTGAGGTACGCGGGCGCCTCCGGTCGTCGCTGTGCGTAGGTGAACCGGGCCGAGTAGGCGATCCCGTCCTCGACGGTCGCCCCGTTGGCCGCGTAGACCATGTCGGGCAGGCCGGGGAGCGGCTCGACGAGCTGCACGTCGTGCCCGAGGTCGAGGTACACGTCGCGCAGCCGTTCCCACTGCGCGACCGCCCGCGCCGTGTCGACGGGGCGTCCCGTGTCCATCCACGGGTTGATCGCGTACTCGACCGTGAAGTACGTCGGGCGGCACATGAGATAGCTGCGACGGGTCGCGTGCGGCATCGGGCCTCCTTCGCCGGGCCCGGCGGACGCGGGGGTGCTGCGCCGCCCGGGCCTTGTCCGGTCAGCGTACGACGGCGCAGGTCACCTGGCGGGTCGGGACTCGGCCTTCCATGGATTCCCTCGTGGCTCAGATGCGACCGTTGACAGCGATGCATCAGCGATATATCGTTAACGACTGTCGACGACGAACCGCCCGCCTCGCGCGGCCCGCGTCACGATCGCCCGGCCGCCGCCCCGCAGGAGCGGCCCCCGTCGGCTCCCAGAACACCTTCGAACAGACCTCGAGGAGGTCCCCCATGCGATCCGCATCCTTCTTCCAGAACCCTGAGAACCCCTCCGACCCGCGCGACGGCCGTCGCGGCCCGGGTCGTCCCTCCGGCCGCGGGCACCGCGGCCACCACGACGCGTTCGGTCCCGGGGGCTTCGGCCCCGGCTTCGGTCCGGGGGGCTTCGGCCCCGGCGGGCCCGGCTTCGGCGGACCCGGCGGCCACCGCGGTCACGGCCGCGGCCGCCGCGCCGGTCGCGGCGACGTGCGTGCCGCCGTCCTGCTCCTGCTCGCCGAGGAGCCCATGCACGGCTACCAGCTGATCCAGCGGATCGGCGAGAAGTCGGGCGGCGTGTGGCGCCCGAGCCCGGGCGCGATCTACCCCGCCCTCAACCTGCTCCAGGACGAGGGCCTCGTCCAGCTCAGCGACGACGGCGGACGCCGTCTCGCGAGCCTCACCGACGCCGGCCGCGCGTACGTGGCCGAGCACGCCGACGAGCTCGGCGAGCCGTGGTCCGACGCGTCGACCGGCGGTCGTCGGGCGGGCTTCGAGCTGCGCGAGGCGGGTGGCGCGCTGGCCCAGGCGATCGCCCAGGTCGCGCGCACCGGCGACGCGGCGCAGGTCGCGGCGACGGTCGACGTGCTGGCCCGCGCCCGACGCGAGGTGTACCTGATCCTCGCGGGTGAGGCGCCCGCCCCGTCCGACGCCGCCTCTGACGGCCCGGACGACGGCGACGTCAGCGAGGGCTGACGCCCCCGCGGGTCACCCGGTCCAGTCGCCGCCAGGCGTCCCGGACCATGAGCCGCAGCACGACGTCGGCCACGGGGGCGGTCAGCCCCCGGGGGAGGACGGTCGTCATGTGCACGTCCTCCCACCAGACCACGCGGCTCGACGACGGCGACAGGGGCTCGACCTCGAAGCCCGCCGTCCCGAACAGCACCGGCCCGAGCTTGCGGAACTCCGCGAGCCCGGGCCGGTGCGCGTCCGCGCCGGGCTCGGTGGGCGGAGCCCAGGCGGTGATCCTCATCCGGTCGACGAACCCCGGCCCGCCGCGACGCGCGCCCGGGCCGCTCACGGCCGTGAAGGTCGCTACGACCCCGGGGGCCCAGAGCTGGCCCTCCGGACCGGCGTCCTGGCCGGCGACGCCCGGCTCGAACCGGGTCAGCGGCACCCACGTCCCGTGCGTGCGCGGGTCGGCGACGAGGGCGAACGCGTCACGGGCCGGCAGCGCGAGCTCGTGCGCGAGCCTCATGCTCATCGGTCATCACGGCCGCTCCATCCGAGGCGGCGGGGCCGAACGGGGCCGTGCCGCCGGGGAGGTGACCGGTGCTCGAGCGCGGGCGCGGCGTCGTCGTCGGCGGGCTCGACGACGCGCAGCGTGAGGGGCCACGCCTCGGGCGGCTCGCCGAACGCCGTGCGCGACTGCGTGACCACGGTGCGGGCGAGCGCTCGCCCGCCGGCGACGCCGACGACTGCGCCGATGCCGAACGGCACTACGCGACCCAGCGTGAGGCCGGCGTGCTTGGCGAGCTGTGTGCGGAGGAACTTGTTCGCGAGCGCGCGGTTGACCTGCGTGAGCGTGGACGCGGGCATCGCCGTGAGCAGGGTCTTCCCCCACGCGGTCCCCGAGCCTGCCGCGGCCTTCTCCACGGTGGCGGCGCCGCGCGGGCCCAGGACGGAGGCGAGGAGCAGCGCCCGGCGCCGTTCGACGTCGACGACCTCGATGCCGTGGACCTCCGCGACCGCGAGCGCGAAGGCCGCGGAGCTCGCGAAGAAGGTCGCGGCGTCGCTCGAGCTGAGCACGAGCCCCGCTCCCGTCCCGACGGCAGGCAACGCGGCCGCGACGCCGACCGCGCCGCCCGCCGCGCTGAGCACTGTCGCGTACTCCTTCTCGAGGATCCGGACCAGCTGGGCCGGGCTCGCGAGCGGGTTGCGACGGCGCAGCGCGTCCACGTGCCGTCGGATCACGGGAGCCGGGATCGCGACCGCCCGGTCGAGGATCGCGTCGAGCACCGGGGTCGCGCGCGCCACCTCGCGGCCCGTCGGGCCGCTCGGAGGCGGCGGTGCCGGGACGCCGGGCAGCACCTCGCCGCCCATGGTCAGGCCGTGGCCTCGCCCGCGGCCACCGCGGAGGCGGGCTCGACGAACTCCCGCTTCACGACGACCCCGGCCTCGAGCGTGCGCCCGACCGTGCAGGTCTGCTCGATCGAGCGCTCCGCGACGGCGAGCACGCGGTCGCGGGTCGCGTCGTCGAGCGAGGAGAGGTCGAGCTCGATGACCTCGGTCAGCTCGGGGTAGCGGTCCTCCTCGAGATTCTTGGCGCCCTCGATGCGGATGGTGACCTTGTAGTCGTCGCCGAGGCGGCGCGCGAGCGGGACGTCGCTCGACATCCCGGCGCAGCCCGCGAGCGCGACCTTGAGGAGCTCGCCCGGGGTGAACACGGCGCCCGCGCTCACCGGGCCCATGTCCACGGTGGCGCCTCGCCCGGAGAACCCCCGGTAGGTGCGGGACCCCGTGCGCTCGACCCAGAGCGGGTCCGTCGTGGACGGGCTCGACGCGGGGATCGCGTCGGTCTCGGTGGCAGGGGTCGTGGTGTCGGTGCTCATTGGCGCATCATCCCATCGCTCGTTCGTCTCTCGCCGGGCGTGGGCCGTTCGTCTCGCGTCCCTGCCCGCCTACGATGACCAACATGGCCGACGACGCAGCGATTCCGACCACGCCCCCGCGCGGCACCGTGCCCACCCCGTACGAGGACCTGCTGGCGCGCGTCCTCGCCGAGGGCACGCACAAGGACGACCGCACCGGCACGGGGACGCGCAGCATCTTCGGCGCGCAGCTGCGCTACGACCTGTCGCAGGGGTTCCCGCTGGTCACGACCAAGCGCGTGCACTTCAAGTCGGTGGCCTACGAGCTGCTGTGGTTCCTGCGCGGCGAGTCGAACGTCCGCTGGCTGCGTGAGCACGGGGTGAGCATCTGGGACGAGTGGGCCGACGACGACGGCGAGCTCGGCCCGGTCTACGGCGTGCAGTGGCGCTCGTGGCCCACGCCCGGCGGGCGGCACGTCGACCAGATCGCCGGCGTGATCGAGCAGATCCGCGCGAACCCGGACTCGCGCCGCCTGATCGTCTCGGCGTGGAACGTCGCGGAGCTGTCCGACATGGCGCTGCCGCCGTGCCACGCGTTCTTCCAGTTCTACGTGGCCGACGGCAGGCTCTCGTGCCAGCTCTACCAGCGGTCGGCGGACCTGTTCCTCGGCGTGCCGTTCAACATCGCGTCGTACGCGCTGCTCACGCACCTCGTGGCCGCGCAGACCGGCCTCGAGGTCGGCGACTTCGTCTGGACGGGCGGCGACTGCCACGTCTACGACAACCACGTCGAGCAGGTGCGGACGCAGCTGGAGCGCGACCCGTATCCCTACCCGACGCTCCGGGTCGCCCCGCGCGACTCGATCTTCGACTACGCGTACGAGGACCTCGAGGTGCTCGGCTACGTCCGTCACCCGACCATCAAGGCGCCGGTGGCCGTCTAGTGCTCGCGCTCGTCTGGGCGCAGGCGCGCGACGCCGCCGGTCGCCCCGTGATCGGCGCGGGCAACGCGCTGCCGTGGCGCGTCCCCGAGGACGCCGCACGCTTCAAGGCCCTGACGCTCGGGCACCCGGTCGTGATGGGCCGCCTGACCTGGGACTCGCTCCCCGCGCGGTTCCGGCCGCTTCCAGGCCGGACGAACGTCGTCGTGAGCCGGCAGCCGGGCTGGCGTCCCGCGCCCGACGACGGCGCTGCCGCGGGTGCGGACCTCGCCCCGGGTGCAGCGGACGTGAGGCTCGCGCCGACGGTCGAGGAGGCGCTCCGCCTGGCCGCCACGGCGCCGGGCGGCGACGAGATGTGGGTGATCGGCGGCGCACAGGTGTACGCCGCGACGGTCGGCCTCGCGGACCGGCTGGCCGTGACCGAGCTCGACCTGGAGGTCGAGGGGGACGCCTGGGCGCCGCCGGTCGACCCGGCGGTCTGGCGGCTCGACGCCGGCGCGTGGGAGACCTCGCGCACCGGGGTGCGGTACCGGTTCGTGACCTACTCGCGCGCCTCTGCCGAGGACGCCCCGGTCAGCGGTTGATGAGGTACCCGGTGAAGAGGCCGGCAACCAGCGCCAGAGTGAACACCACGGCCTGAAGCCAGAGGCTGTGCCCGCGGAACCAGCGTCGTCGGGTGCGTGAGGTGGTCGTCGCGCGCGTGGCGCGGGCCGGTGCCGCGCGCGGCGGCGCGATCGGTCCGACAGCGCTGCCGTCGGGGGTGAGGTCGAACGTGGTCATGCGCGTGCCCCTGGGTCGTACGTACGTGAACGTGGAGCGACGGCTCGTGTTCCACCGCTCCGTCTGCCACTCTTCCGCCGCGGTGGGGGTCGACGCAGAGCGAGCGGCCGCCGAGAGCGGGTGAAAAATCGAGCCGGCCGGCCGCGGATCGTAACGATTCGGGTGAAGCGCCGCCGTTCGCGCGCCCGCGCGCCCTCCCGGTAGGCTGGCGCGCGTCCCCGGACCGCTCCACGAGCGGCCCGCGCGCCTGTAGCTCAGGGGATAGAGCACCGCTCTCCTAAAGCGGGTGTCGGCAGTTCGAATCTGCCCAGGCGCACAGCGTGTTGTTGCGGTCAGTCATGCGGTGGGGGGGCCCCGGCGAATCCGGCGCGGCGCTTGCGGGGGCCTCGTGGTCACCAGAGGTCAGCAGCCCCCCGCGTGTTCCGGGTGACCGAGCGCCCGTCGCGAGTAGCGGTGTGCTCAGGCCGAGGGACGAGCACGACAATCTTGACGCCCCACCGGGCATCGAGCGAGGGCGCCCCGTTGACCTCCCCGTAGATGTCTGGGTACCCCGACTTCGAATAATGTTAGGGATCTGTGACATCCGGCAATGTCGCTGTATCATGACTTCTATGGTCGATCAGGTCTCGCGAACGTACATCGAGTTCGGCGCCGTGCTCGCCAAGCGCCGTCACGACCTGCACCTGACCCAGGCTCAGGTCGCCGAGCGCGCAGGAGTCTCGCGCCCGCTGCTGATCGACCTCGAGCGCGGCAAGCGGCCAGGCATCGAGATCGGCCGCGCCTTCGCGGTTCTGCGGGCCCTCGATCTAGGGATCAGCGCTGTCCCGGTGCAGGACGCTTCCTTCGACGACCAGCTCGCCGACCTGCTCGGTGACGAGGGGCAGACCTGATGCGCCCCGTCGTGCACCGGCTCGCGTTCGGCCTCTACGGCAGACGTGCCGGCGTCATCGAGCGGAACGGTCCCCGTCAGCGGCTGACGTACGACGAGGACTACAGCAACGACCGCAACGCCACCCCGCTGTCTCTGTCACTGCCGCTGGCCATTGCCCCGGCCCGCAGCTCGCGCGCCGTCGGCGCCTACCTAGCAGGCCTGTTGCCCGACCACGACGACGTCCGCGAACGCCTTGCCCTCCAGCACGGCGTGAAGGCCGGCGACATCCTGGGCCTGATCGCGGCGATCGGGCGCGACTGCGCAGGCGGTGCCGTGTTCGCACCCGAGGATCAGCTCGACGAGGCCCTGAACAACGCGGGCTCTGTGGAGCCGATCGACGACGGCCAGATCGCCAACCGGCTGCGCGCCCTGCGCCGCGACCAGTCCGCCTGGCAGGACGAAGACGAGCATTGGAGCCTGGCCGGTGCCCAGGGCAAGTTCACGTTGGCCCGGCTCGGCGAAGGCTGGGGCCTGGCGACCGGCTCGGCCCCGTCTACCCACATCGTCAAGCCTGGCATCGCGTGGCTCGACCACCAGGCGCTGGCCGAGCACGTGAGCATGCGCGCGATGGCACTGGCTGGTCTGCCGGTCGCCGAGACACGTTTCGAGATGTTCGAAGACCAGCCCGCGATCGTGGCAACCCGGTTCGACCGGCGTGTCGGCCGCAACGGCCGAGTCGCGCGCATCCACCAGGAAGACACCCTGCAGGCCCTGGCCCTCATGCCCCAGCGCAAGTACGAGTCCGACGGCGGCCCGGGAGTGGCGCGCATCGCCGAGCTGCTGCGCGCCTCGGTCGGCCCGCAAGGCGCGGCGAACTTCGTCGAGGGCGTCATCGCCAACTACCTCCTGGGCGCCCCGGACGCGCACGCAAAGAACTTCTCCCTGCTGCTCGCCGGCACGCGGGCGACCCTCGCGCCGGCGTACGACGTATCGACAGGGCTTCTTGCGACGCCCAGCGGCCGTCTGTACCGCACGGCGCCCATGTCCATCGGTGGGGAGAAGCGCTTTGGTGACGTCGAGGCCGCGCACTGGCGCAAGTTTGCCGCCGCAGCCGGGGTGGACGCCGACTGGGTGCACGACCGGGTGGCGGCGCTGGCGACGGCGATCCCGCAAGCGTTCGCGGCCGCCCTTGACGAGCTGCCGGACGACGTCGAGGGGCTTGCCGACCTGCGCGCCGTGACCCTGCCCGCGATCGCGGCCGTCGACGCCCAGACCGTGGCCGGCCTGACCCGCACTCGCCGCGTCGACGGACGCGTGCTTGTGCCGTTCATGGACACGATCAACCCGCGCTCGACCGCGGCGCAGGGCACCGAGGAGCTCGACCACTGGGACACCCCAGCCGGCGACTAGAACGAGCCGCCCCACGGGCAGTTGTCGGTGTGCTGATCGCGTGGAGTGCTTGGACGACACGAGGCCCAGAAGTTGGTGTCGGCAGTTCGAATCCGCCCAGGCACACCGAACGTCCCCGACCGGTCACCGGTCGAGCGCGTCCACCGCCACGAGGCGCCGCCACGCGGGCGAGATAGCGTACCTGGGCGAAAGGCGGTCCCGCGCCGTCCCGGACCTTGACGTAGCCGAGGAAGCGCAGGTCCCCCAGGAGCATCTGGCTCTCCTTGAGGCACTCCCGGCGGAGCGTGGCGAGCTCGTCGTGTCCCGCCCGGCAGGTTGTGGCGGCCGCGGACGTCCCGCTGCATGAGGACGGCTCCGTCGTCGTCGACGACGAACGCATAGACCTGCGTCACCGCCGTCGTAGGAGCCGGGCGCTCCCCGGCGACCCACGTCCGCTGAATCACGTCACTCCTCCATCCCGTCCGATCGTCGCGCCCGACGTGGAGCATCTCGACGCCCGAAGTGCAGGACCTCGCAGCGCGAGGTGTCGATCGTCGCGACGAGATCGTCGATCCGCGTGCGATGGTCTCGGTGCGTCCGCAGCGACGTCAGGACCGGGGACCGGGTGCTGAGGAGGCGCTTCCACGAGTCGCGGTTCCCATGCCAGAGCTCGTTGCGGCGGACGATGTTGGTGATCGTCCTGCGCAGCACGCGCCACGCGCACAGCGCCCGGGGAAGATCCAACCAGATGACGACCGTTGCGCAGCGGACGAGCGCCGAGGCGGTGGCGCCCGACGAGAAGGTGTCGGCGACCCAGCTCTCCTCGCGTGCGATCTTCTCGACCGAGTGCCGGTACTCGGCCTCCGGGGCCGGGCGCCAGCCCTCGGACCAGTACAGCTCGTCGAGCGCGGCGTAGGCGATCCCGGTCTGATGTGCGATCGAGCGGGCCAGGGTCGTCTTGCCGGATCCCATCGGGCCGAGCACGACAACACGCCGTCCTCCTGGGGTGCCGGCGTTCACGAGTGCTCCGACGCGAGCGGAAGAGGGCGTGAGGCCGACCGGCGCGCGTCCGCACCGAACGACGGACGCCGAGTACGAGGGTTTCCGCCGAGAACGAGGCGCCGGGCCTCGATCTCGGCGGAAACCCTCGTACTCGGCGTCCGTTGCTGTGCGGGCAAGGGCGCCTACTGCCCGCCCATGCCCGTCGTGGCCACGCTCTGGACGATGCGGCGCTGGAAGACCATGAACAGCACGAGCAGGGGGAGCGCGGCGATGATCGCCGACGCCATGTTCTGCGCGTACTGCACACCGTAGGCGTTCTTGACGGTCGAGAGCCCGACGGGCAGGGTCATGAACTTCGGGTCGGTCGTCACGATGAACGGCCACAAGAAGTTGTTCCAGGCCCCGATGAACACGAAGATCGCGACGGCCACCAGGATCGACCGGGACAGCGGCAGCACGATCGTCCAGAACAGCCTCCACGGGCCGGCGCCGTCGATGCGGGCCGCGTCGATGAGCTCGCTGGGAATGGCGTCGAAGAACCGCTTGAGGATGAACACCATCACCGGCGCCACGATCTGCGGCAGCACGATGCCCGCGAACGTGTCGACGAGGCCGAGGCTCTGCATCTCCTTGAACAGCGGCACGATGAGGATCTGGCCGGGCATCATGATCGACGCGACGGTCAGCGCCTGGAGGAGCCCGCGGCCCTTGAAGACGGACTGCGAGAAGGCGAACGCCGCCATCGCGGAGATCAGCACCGTGAGCGCGGTGACGAGGACGGCGACGACGAGGCTGTTCCCCATCCAGCGCAGCAGCTCGCTGTTGTCGAGCACGGAGCGGTAGGCGTCGAGCGTCCACCCCATCGAGGGCCACCACGACGCCGGCAGCGCCGCCTCGGCCTCGTGCTTGAGGCTGGTGACCGCGCCCCACACCACGGGCAGCAGCCAGATCGCGGCCATGATGACGAGCAGTGCGAGCACGCCTGCGCGGACCCACGGGGACGGCCCGATCGTCAGGCGGGTCAGGGTTCTGTTCTCGGCCTTGGTCCGCTGCGCCTCGGCGCGGCGGCCGGCCACCATCTCGGCGACGGACACGTCAGGACTCCTTCCGGGTCGGCACGAGCCGGACCAGGGCGAACACGAGGATCAGCGCGAAGAACACGTACGAGATGGCCGACGCGTACCCGAGCCGGTAGTTCGTGAACCCCGTGTCGTAGATGTATTCGAGGATCGGCCGCGTGCTGCCGTTCGGGCCGCCGCCGGTGAGCAGGTAGATCTGGTCGAACACCTTCAGCGAGCCGATGATCTGGAGCAGCACGATGACGGCCGCGATGTTGCGCAGCTGGGGGATCGTGATCGAGAAGAGTCGCCGCCAGGCGCCGGCGCCGTCGATCGTCGCGGCCTCGTAGAGCGTGTGGGGGATCCCCTGGAGGGCCGCGAGGAACAGGAGGAAGTTGAACCCGACGGTCCACCAGACGGTGACGAGCACGATCGAGTACATCGCGACGTTCTGGTCGCTGAGCCAGCCGACGGGGCCGAGGTGCACCTTGGACAACGCGACGTCGAACAGGCCGATCTCCGGCTGGAACAGCCAGCTGCTCAGCGAGGCCACGACGGCGCTCGTCAGGAGGAACGGCGCGAAGAAGGACATCCGCCACACCCACTGGCCCGGCAGGCCCGTGTGCACGAGCAGCGCCATGACGAGGCTGACGACGACCAGAGGGACGACGCTCAGCAGCGTGAAGACGACCGTGTGCCACAGGGTGGCCCACACCTGCGGGTCGCCGAGCGCCTCGACGTAGTTGCTGAAGCCCACGAAGTGGCTGGCGGTGCCCGTGAGGGCCTGGTCGGTGAAGCTCATCCAGAGGCCGTAGATCGTCGGCCACAGGAGGAAGAGCCCGGCCGCGATCGCGAACGGGGCCACGAAGACGTAGCCGGACTTGTCGCGCTCGCGCAGCGACTTCCGGGTCGAGGAGGCCGTGGCGCTGCCGGGTCGCGTCCTCGACGTGCGTCGGGTGCGAGCGCTTGCGCCGGCGTCCGGAACGGGAACGGTGGAGATGCTCGAGGCGTTCATCGTCGTCCTCTCGATCAGGCGGGGTTGGGCTGCGAGAGGAAGAAGTTCATCTCGTGGAGCATCCGGTCGACGGTCTTCTGCGGCGAGGCCTTGCCCGAGTACGCGTCCATCAGCGCGCCGCCGACCCGGTTCTGGAAGTCGCTGCCCGCGCCGGTGAACCAGACGTTCGGGTCGAAGGCGGCGGTCTCGGCGGCCGGCGCGTAGCTCTTCTGCGGCGAGAGCTTCTGGTACGCGGGCGTCCGCACGATGGGCTGGTAGGCGGGGATGTGGCCCGCGTGCGCCCAGGTCAGGCCTTGCTTCACGATGCCGGCGAGGACCCGGTAGGTCGCAGCGCGCCGCGCCGGGTCCGCGTGCGCCTGCCTCGGCAGGACGAACGAGTGCGAGTCGGCATAGGTCGCCGGCGTGCCGAACATCGTCGGCATCGGCATCGCCCCGACGTCGGGCAGCGCGCCCTGGAGCGTGGGCAGCTCCCACTCGCCTGAGAAGAACATTCCGGTGCGCTTGGTCATGAAGCGCCCCTCGGCGGCACCGCCGTCCTGGTTCTTGGCGGCGATCTTGCCGTCGAGCATCTCCTGGAGGAACTCGAGGACCTCGCCCGCCGCCTTGTCGTCGAGCTGGGCCGACTTCCCCGGCGTGAGGTCGTAGGCCGCTCCCGTCTGGCAGTACAGGCCCCAGAACATGCGCCAGCACCCCGCGGTGTCGTTGAGGTAGCCGAACGACACGCCGGTCTCACCCGTGGCCTGGGCCATCGCCTTGCCGGCGGAGAGGAAGCTGTCAGCGCTCGTCACGCCGGCCAGGTGTCCGTCGGTGACCGTGAGCCCGGCCTTCTGTGCGATGGCGGGGTTGAAGAACGCGATGAACGGGTGCGTGTCGAGCGGGAGCGCGTAGAGCTGGCCGTTGAACTGCGCCTTCTTCCACACGGCCGGCGCGTAGTCCTCCTCGCGGATGCCCAGCTTCGCGAGCTCGTCGAGGTCGAACGGCTCGAGGAGGCCGCCTGGCGCGTAGCCGGCCAGCCGCGACAGGTGCATGACGGCGGTCTCCGGCGGCCGACCGCCCGACGAGGCCATCGCGAGCTTGGTGTAGTACGGGGAGCCCCACGCGAGCGTCACCGAGTTGACGGCGACGTCCGGGTTGGCCTTCTTCACCGCGGCCATCATGGTCTGCATGTTCGCCCCGTCGGAGCCGGTGAAGAGGTCCCAGACGGTGACGGACGTCTTCCCGGAGGCCGAGGCGCCGGACGTGGCGCACCCTGCCAGCGCGCCGCCGATCGCGATGCCGCCCGCTCCGATCAGGGCGGCCTGCAAGAGCTGGCGCCGACTGAGGCCGGGCGGGCTCGCGTCGGCTGTGGCGACCCCCGGGGTGCGGGGGGACGGGCTGAGATTCCTGTCGTGCCGGGTCATCATCGACCTTTCTGGTGCAACGTTGCGCTCCAACGTGGGACCACAATGGACTAGACATGGCTGGGCGTCAACCAGTACGAGTGGCTTGCCCGACGCCGGGTCGCGGCGGTGCGGACGGAAAGGGTGACAACGATGGCAGAAACGCAGGGCTCTCCGCCCGGGCGGGGACGACCGGATCCCGTGCCGGACACTGCGGCACGCGCCGGCAGGCGGGTGGGCATCAAGGACGTGGCGGCCGCTGCCGGCGTCTCCTGGAAGACGGTCTCGAACGTCGTCAACGGCACCGGACGCGTCGGCGCCGCCACGCGTGAGCGCGTCCAGAAGGAGATCGCGACCCTGGGCTACCGGCCGAACATCGCCGGGCGGCAGCTGCGCAGCGGGCGCACGAACACGCTGGCTCTCGTCGTCCCCTGGGTGCACTCGCCCTACTTCTCGGCCCTGGCCCACCGCGTGATCGAGGCAGCGTCGCTCCGCGGCTACCGCGTGCTCATCGAGGAGACCCGCGTCGACCGGGACGCCGAGCTGCGCGTGGCCCAGGGATTCCAGGTCCACGCGATCGACGGCATCATCTTCTCGCCCCTCGCGATCGGCCCCGTGGAGATCGACGAGGTCCGGGGCGAGACGCCGATGGTCCTGCTCGGAGAGCGCGACAGCCCGCGTCGCGAGGGCGTGCGGCGGACCGACCACGTCGGCATCGACAACGTCCTGGCGGCTCGCGAGGTCACGGAGCACCTGCTGGGCACCGGTCGCTCGCGCCTGGCCTTCCTCGGCGCGGACCCCTCCCCGGCAGGCTCCGGTGAGGAGACTCGGACGCTGCGTGTCCAGGGCTTCCTGGACGCGCACGCGGGGCGAGCGGGGTCCCCGGCGGAGCCCGGGTGGATCGTCCCGGTGCCGGACTTCTCGCGCCCGTCGGGAGCCCGCGCGATCGAGGAGATGCTGCCACGCATCGGATCGATCGACGGCCTCGTCTGCGCCAACGACGAGCTCGCGCTCGGCGTCCTCTACGCGCTGCGGACCAACGGCGTGCGCGTCCCGCACGACCTGGCGGTGACCGGATGGGACAACATCGAGGACGGGCGCTTCTCGTCGCCGACCCTCACGACGGTCGCTCCCGACGTGCAGGCGATCGCCGCCGCCGCCGTCGACCGCGTCGTCGGGCAGGTCGAGTACGCGGGGGACGGGGCCCCGCCGGCGACGGAGGTGGTGGTTCCGCACCGCGTGCTGGTGCGGGAGAGCAGCCGCGAGCTGGCTGCCGAGAACGAGCCTGTGTGATTCAACGTTGCACTTTTGGGCGCCCGCATGTTGAATGACCGGGCACTGTCGTCCACGCAATGGAGCACGCGATGTCCGTCCTCGACCGTTCCGACCCTCCGTCTGCCCCGGCCGGGCTCGACGTCCCCCGTCCCGAGTACCCGCGGCCCCAGATGGTCCGCGACCGGTGGCTGAACCTCAACGGCGCCTGGCAGTTCGAGATCGACGCCGGGGACTCCGGACTCGAGCGCGGCCTGCAGGCGCGGCCGCTCACCGGCACCATCACGGTCCCGTTCGCGCCCGAGACGGAGCTCTCCGGCGTCGAGGACGTCGACTTCCTCGAGGCCGTCTGGTACCGGCGCGAGGTCACGATCCCCGCGGAGTGGTCCGCGGTCGGCGACGACGTCCACGTGCTGCTGCACTTCGGCGCCGTCGACCACGACACGACCGTGTGGGTGGACGGCGTGGAGGTCGTCCGCCATCGCGGCGGGTTCACCCCCTTCACGGCCGACCTCCACGGGCTGGGCGCTCCGGGCGACACCGTGACCGTCGTCGTGCGGGCGCGGGATCCGCGCAACGGGCCCCAGGCGCGCGGCAAGCAGGCGACCGTCTACCAGAACACCGACTGCCACTACACCCGGACCACGGGGATCTGGCAGACGGTCTGGCTCGAGCCGGTCCCGGCGGCGTCGCTGCGCCGCCCCCGCATCACCCCCGACGTGGCGGGAAGCGCGTTCGACGTCGTCCTCCCGCTCACAGCCAACCGTCGCGGGCACACCGTCACCGTGACCCTCACCGACGACGAAGGAACGGTCGCCTCGAGCACCACGCGCGCCGACCTCGACCTCGCGCCGTCGGTGCGCCTCGTCGTGCCGGACGACCGCCGGCGCCTGTGGGGCCCCGGCGAGCCGCACCTGTACGGCGTCGGGGTCGAGCTCCGCGACGCGTCGGGCGAGCTCGTCGACTCCGTCCGCTCGTACGCGGGCCTGCGCTCGGTGGCGATCGACGGCAAGGCGATCCGCATCAACGGGCTGCCCGTCTTCCAGAGGCTCGTGCTCGACCAGGGGTACTGGCCCGAGTCGCTCATGACGGCGCCGTCGGACGCGGCGCTCGTCCGCGACATCGAGCTCGCCCTCGCGGCCGGGTTCAACGGCGCGCGCCTGCACCAGAAGGTCTTCGAGGAGCGCTTCCTGTTCCACGCGGACCGGCTCGGCTACCTCGTGTGGGGGGAGTTCGGCGACTGGGGCGCCGGAGGCTTCGGCACCCCCCAGGACCATCAGCGGCCCACCACGTCGTTCGTGACCGAGTGGCTCGAGGCGCTCGAGCGCGACCACTCGCACCCGTCGATCGTCGGCTGGTGCCCGCTCAACGAGACGCACCAGGACCTGCACGACCGGATCACCGTCCTCGACGACGTGACGCGGGGGATGTTCCTCGCGACCAAGCTCGCCGACCCGTCGCGCCCGGTCCTCGACGCGAGCGGCTACTCGCACCGCGTCCTCGAGAGCGACGTGTGGGACTCCCACCACTACGAGCAGGACCCGGCGGCCTTCGCCCGCGACATGTCCGGCCTCGCCGATGACCGGCCGTTCGCGAACGACAACGAGCGCGGCCCGATCTCCGTGCCGTACCGCGGGCAGCCGTACTTCTGCAGCGAGTACGGAGGCATCTGGTGGAACCCCGAGGAGGCCGCGGCCGGCTCCGGGGACGACCGGACCGAGTCCTGGGGCTACGGGCAGCGCGTCGCGGACGAGGAGGAGTTCCACGGGCGCTTCGCGGGCCTGACGAACGCGCTGCTCGGCGACCCCGGGATGTTCGGGTACTGCTACACGCAGCTCACGGACGTGTTCCAGGAGCAGAACGGGATCTACCGGTTCGACCGGAGCGAGAAGCTCGACGTCGCCCGGGTCCGGGCGGTGCAGGAGCAGGTCGCAGCGTTCGAGGCGGCCGACCTGGATGCTGACCTCGAGGTCGCGTCCCCGGTCTGATCCGCCCAGGACGGGGACGCGAGCCCGGCCGGGCCGCCGGCCGGGCTCGCGTGCTCAACGGCGGCGCAGCAGCACCACGCTGTCGTCGAGGTGCGCGGCCTGGCCTTCGGGTCCGACGGCGTCGCGCGGCCGCACCTCGCAGACCACGGTCTCCCACGCGTCGCCGAGCGCGAGCGCGGCGAGCTGCTCGTCCGGTGACAGCAGCGCTGCCGCCTCGTGGTCGGGCCGGTCGTGCCAGTGGTCGTGGTCCGTCGACCAGGGCGGCGGAGCCGCGTGCCCGACGACGAGCAGGTGCCCGCCCGGCACGACCGCGCCCGCGGCGCGGTGCAGCACCGCGGTGCGCGGGAACGCCACGGGGGAGTGCAGGAAGCACGCGGACACGAGGTCGTACTCCTCGTCGGGCCGCCAGGCGGCGAGGTCGGTGACCACCCAGCGCACCCGGCCGCCGACGCCGCGAGCGTCGGCCGCGTCCCGTCCGCGCGCGACGGCGCCCGCCGCCACGTCGACGCCGGTCACGTTCCACCCCTGCTCGGCCAGCCACACCGAGTCGCCGCCCTCGCCACAGCCGAGGTCGAGGGCGCGTCCGGGCGTCAGGTCCCGGGCGGCGTCGACGAGCGCGGCGTTCGGTCGCCCCGACCAGATCCGCTCGCGCTCGGCGTAGCGCGCGTCCCAGAACGCGGTCGTCTCGTCGGGGGAGCGGGGCGCGTCGTGGGCGTGCTGGTGGTCGGGCATGGGACCAGCATCCGCACGGGGGCACGGGCCGGCAAACCGGGTTGCGGGAACGGCAAACCGGTGCGCCCGCCGCTCCGGGTCAGGCGGGCCCGTCGACCGCGTGTGCCAGACCGGGGTACGCGACGACGACGCCGTCGGCGTCGAGCGCGAGGTCGACCACGTACCGCCCGCTGGTGTAGCGGGCGACGCGGCGGTCGTCGACGACGGCGCCGGCGTACGTCTGGCGGTCGGCCACGACCCGCAGCGACGGCACCTCGACCCAGGCCATCGTGAGCTCGGTCGGGGCGACATCGTGGTCGAGGACGCCGAGGCGCAGCGCCGGCATCGTGTTGGTCGCGGGGCACAGGCCGAGGTCGCAGTCGAGCGCGCCGTCGAGCACGGTGGGGTCCGCGAGCCCGGGCGACGGCGCGTCGAGCGTCCCGGCGGAGCGAGCGTCGCAGCGCCATTGCCCGTCGTCGCCGCGCTCCAGCACGAGGTCGCGGGACCAGGGCGAGCCTCCGGCGGCGAGCCCTCGCGCCGCGACCTCGAGCCGTCGCGTGACCCAGTCCGGGCCGGTCACCAGGGTCCAGCTCAGCACGTACGCATCGGTCCGCGACGTCCCGGACGCGCGCAGCCGGTCCGCGGCCAGCGACAGCACCGCGGTGTCCAGGCGGTGCGGATCGTCGTCGCCGACCCAGACGACCCGGCGGGTCCGCGCGCCCTCGGCGGCCGCCGCCCCTGGAGCCGGCACGCTCGAGCCCGGCCCCGGAGTCGCTGTGGGCATCCGTTCGGCTGCTCCCGACACGTCGATGGCAGCAGGACGGATGCCCACAGCGGGGAGTGACGGGGGGCGCCGTCGGAGGACCTCGGGGTGGTCGAGGGGGGCGAGCGACTTGCCGCGGATGCCGGAGAGCACGCGCAGCGCACCCGTCCACGGCCCCGACCTCTGGAGCGCCTGACGCCGCCAGCGTGCGCCGTCGTCGGTGACGAGCCCCGTCCTGGTGACGCGTGTGACGGTGCGCTCCTCGACGACGTCGGGCTGCGCGTCGTCGACGTACGCCACGCGCGCCCCGGGCTGTGCCCAGTCCAGCAGGTCGGTCCGGTCGCGGGCCACGGGTCCTCCTCGGTGCGGGTGCTGTCGGGGGATCGGAGAGACGGCCGACGCTACTCCGGCGGGGGTGCGACCGCGTGCTCGTCGTCGAGCTGGGCGACGAGACGCGCGGCGCGGTCCTGGAGCTCGTCGCGGAGCGCGGCGAAGCCGACGGGCGAGGCGAAGGTGGGGTCTCCGACGGGCCAGTCCTCGTAGCGCACGTGGGGCAGGACCGGGCAGGCGTCGGCGCATCCGAGCGTGACGACGACGTCGGCGGCACGCAGGGCGTCGTCGGTCAGGGCCTTGGGGAACGCGGCCGCCTCGGGGATCTCGAGCTCGGTGAGCAGCGTCCGGACGTTGCGGGGGATCTGTGCGCCGGGAGTGAGCCCTGCGGTCCGGACGACGATGCGGTGCTGCGACAGCCGGCGGGTGAGCGCGGCCGCGAGCTGCGAGCGTGCGGTGTCGGTCTGGGAGACGAACAGGACGTGCGGCGCGGCGTCCGCCCGGTCGCGCGAGGCGTCGCTGAGGCGCTGCCGGGCGAAGCGCTCGACGAGCACGAGGAGCGGCACGGCGCCGGCCGTGGTGCGGCTCCGGACCAGCCCGGTCGCGCACTCCCGGACCATCCGCCGGACGACGTCGAAGCTCGCCTCCGGATAGGCGGCGGCGAGCCGGCCGGTGAGTCGGTCGAGCGCGTCCTCGATGTCCTCCGGCCGGCCGGGTCGCGGCGTGCGCGGCGGGTCGAGGGCGATCGGGGCAAGGATGTCGAAGAGCGTCCCGACGGTCGGCCCACGGCCTCGCGCGATGCGGTACCAGACGCGGTTCCCGCGGCGTTGCGAGCTGACCAGTCCGGCGTCGCGCAGGACGCGCAGGTGGTGCGAGACGGTGGGCTGGGCGAGGTCGGAGAGCGCTGCGAGGTCGCGCACGCCGACCTCGTCGACCGTGCCGATGAGCGAGAGCATCCGCAGACGCACCGGGTCGGCGAGAGCGGCCAGGATCTCGGCGAGGTGGCGGGCGGCCTGGCCGCCGATCGCACCGGCCTCGAGGACGCGTCTCGTGGTGACCGGAGGCTCCTCGCGCATGCCAGCCATATTGACAGGCTTCGATGCGCTTCGCACGGAGGGCGGACTTGGGACGCTTGTCCCACATACTCGTTTGTGGTGTTGACCTGCGCACATGGACACTCGTCCAAAAAAGTTCCCCCGAATCGGCCTCCGGGTGTTGACGTGGCGAAAGTTGAACCTGCACACTCTTCTACGACGGAGCGCACCGCTTGCCCCCTGCGTGGTGCGCTCCGTTCCTCGTGAAGGCGAAGGCCCCGCTTCGGCGGGGCCTTCGTCGTCTTCCGGGGCGGGCGCCGGACGGCTCCGCCCGCTCGGCATCGAGGCGATCCCGGCCCCGTCGGCGTGCCGGTCCCGCGCCTCATCCCCTGGCGGTTAGCGTTTCAGCGTGACTGCTGCAGGCCCCGACCCCGAACCGGACCGGCCGGGCTCCCCGCTCGCCCGCCTCTGGCGGCGCGACAGGGCGCGCACCGGCGACGCACCGACGACGACGTCCGTGCCCGACGACGCCGCGAGCCCGCCCGGTGCGCCGCTCGCGGCCGAGTCCGTGGACGGCACCGTCGTGGGCCCCCACGACGGGCCGGCGACCCCCGCGACGCCGGCCGGCCCGCTCACGAGCGAGGAGGCCGTCGAGGCGGCGCTCCCGCGGTGGCGGGTGGCGCTCGTCGAGCACGTGGGCGGCTCCTCGCTCGAGGACATCACCGTGCTGGGCGACGCGGTGCTCGATCTCTCCGCCGCGCACCCGTCCGGCCTGGCCCAGCTCCTCGCGGGCCGGCCGACGCGCCTGTCGAACCTGTTCCGCGAGCCCGACGCGCTGCCGGCCGCCCGTCGCCACGCGCGCGCCGTCGTCGCGCAGACCCAGGACTACGCGCAGCGCTACGGCACGGCTCCCACCTACCTGGCGATCGGCGTCGCCTCCTGGTCCGGAACCGCCGGCCCGGGACCGCGCTCCGACGACATGGCGGCCCTGGCCCGGGTCGCGACCTCCTCGTTCCGCACCCTCCACCCGGCGGTGGCGGCGTCGTCGTCCCCGCTCCAGCTCGAAGCTGCGGTGCGCACCGACGACGACGCGGTGCGCCCTCGCGGTGACCGAGCGGGTCTGGACGACGTGGCTGCGGTCGAGTCGGCCGGTCTCCGTGAGGTGACGGGCGCGCGAGGCGTCGGCGGGGCCGAGGCGGCGAAGGACGTCAAGGGCTCGGCCGCAGTGCCGGGAGGCGAGGCGACCGCCGAACGACCCGCCGAGCCCAGTCCGAGCGCCTCGGTACCGCCGACGCCGGACGTCACCACGAGCGCCTCGGCACCGCCGACGCCGGACGCAACCGAGGAAACACCGACCCCCAGAAGAGTCAACGCGCCCGTCCTCCTCCGCTCGCTGACCATCTCCACGGCCGGCCGTGGTGGCACCGACTTCGAGCTCACGCTCGAGCCGACGGTCGAGCTCAACACGCTGCTGGTCCGCGCGCTGCGGGACCACGGCGCGCTCATCGACCCGGTGTCCCTCGCGCAGGGCGCGTTCACGGGCGTGGGCTTCGACCCGTCGGCGGTGCTGGCGCGGATCGGGACGCTGGGCGCGGCGGTGCTGGAGGACTTCACGCTGACGGACCGGCGGCTCGTGGGCTCGTTCGTGCACCCGGGCCAGCACCTGGTCGACGACCTGGACGAGCTGGCGCCGGGGCTGGCGCGGCACGAGGTGGTCGCGGCGTTGGCGGGCTCGTCGCAGGTCCCGGTGCCGGTGGGCCCGCCCCTGCCTCCGGAGCGGACGGCCGACGGCGACCCCCTGCTGGAGCGCGGCGTGGGCGACCTGGACCAGGCGCAGCGGCGGGCGGTGGACGCGCTCGTGGGCGGCGGCCACTTCGCGATCGACGCGCCGTCGGGCTCGGACGTCGTGGGGACGGTCGCGGCGCTGCTCGCGGAGGCGGCGGCGAGCGGGCGGCAGGCCCTGTACGTGACGGGTCACCGGCGCGCGGCGGACGCGGTGTCGTCGCGCCTGGGGGACCTGGGCCTGGGCGAGCTGACGTTCGAGATCGCGGCGGAGCCGGGGTGGCGCGCGTCGGCGGCCAACCGCCTGCTGACGGCGATGGCGTCGGAGCCGGCACAGACGGACCTGTCGGCGCACGCGGAGACGATGGACGCCCTGGTGGGCGCGCGGGCGCGCCTGACGGCGTACATCGAGGCGCTGCACCTGCCGCGCTCGCCCTGGGGCGTGTCCGCGTACGACGCGCTGCAGGCCCTCGCCCGGCTCATGTCGGAGCGTCCGGCGCCGGAGACCGCGGTGCGGCTGTCGTCGGAGGTCACGAGCGCGCTCGACGACGACGCCCGGGCCGCCGCGGCGGCCGCCCTCGAGCGGGCGGCGGAGCTGGGGGCGTTCACGCTCCATGCGGCGACGACCCCGTGGTTCGACGCCGACCTGGAGACCGAGGACGATGCGCGGTCGACGCTCCTGCGCCTGGACCGCCTGCGCACGCAGACCCTGCCGCGGCTGCGCGAGCAGATCGAGTACGTGTCGCGCGAGACGGACCTGACGACGGCCACGACCCTGGGTGAGTGGCAGGCCGTGCTGCAGATGCTCGGCGGGATGCGGGGCACGCTGGACGTGTTCCTGCCGCTCGTGTTCGAGCAGCCCGCCGTGGACATGGTGCAGGCCACCGCCACCAAGCAGTGGCGCGTCGACCACGGGATCGAGATGGGCGGCGTGGCGCGTCGGCGGCTCGTGCGGCGCGCGAAGGACATGCTGCGGCCGGGCGTCCGGGTCTCCGACCTGCACGCCGCCCTGCAGCAGGTGGAGGCGCAGCGCGCCGTCTGGGCGACGCACTGCCCGACGGGGAGCTGGCCGCGCCTGCCGGAGGGACTGTCGGCGATCGAGGACACGAACGAGGCCGTGCGGATCGACGTGGACGAGCTGGCGCGCGTCCTGGGTCCGACGCCTGGCGGCGGCGCGCTGCTGGACCTGCCGTTCGACGACCTCGCGGCCCGCCTCGACGCCCTGGCCGACGACCGCTCGGCGCTCGACGACCTGCCCGAGCGGACCGCCGCCGTCCGGCGCGCGCGGGGGGCCGGGCTCTCCGAGCTGGTGGACGACCTGTCGCGGCGCGCCGTCGCGCCGGGCCTGGTGGCGCCGGAGCTCGAGCTCGCCTGGTGGAGCTCGGTGTTCGAGCAGATCGTCGCGACGGACCCAGCGCTGACCGGCCAGGACGGTCCGGGCCTCGACGCGCTGGCGGCACGCTTCCGCGACCTCGACCGCCGGCACGTGACCGCGCTGCCGGTGTCGGTCCTGAACCACGTCCACGCGCGCACGCTCGACGCGATGCGGGCGGACCCGGACGCGACCAAGGCGCTGTTCTCCGAGCTCCTCGAGGGCCGGCTCCGGACGGTGCGCGACCTGCACGAGCGCCACGCCGACCTGCTGCGCGCGCTGCGTCCGGTCGTCGTCGCGACCCCCACGCTCGTGCCGCAGCTCTTCCCGACGACACGCACGTTGGACCTCGTCGTGCTCGACGCCGTCCAGCACGTCCCGCTCGAGATGCTGCTCGCCGCGATCGCGCGCGGGCGGCAGGTGGTCGTCGTCGGCGACGTGCGGTCGGCGTCGACGCCGGCGGTCCGCGAGCTGGCGCGCGTCCTGCCGACGCTCACCCTGCGCTCCGACGCGACGCGACGCGACCCGCACCTGGTGGGCTTCCTCGGCCGGCACGGGTACGACGGCGTCCTCGCGCCCGCCCCGCTGCCGGCGTCCCGGTCGACCGTCCACCTGCACGTGACCGAGGGGCTCGGCATGCCCGACCCGGCCTCCGGGGCGGTGGAGTCCACGCAGGCCGAGCTGGACCGCGTCGTCGAGCTCGCGATCGAGCACGCGATGATGCGCCCCGAGCAGACCCTCGGCATCGTCGCGGTCACGCCCTCGCACGCGGCACGCATCCGCGAGGCCCTGCTCGCGGAGGTCCGGCGCAATCCCGGGCTCGCGGGCTTCTTCGCCGGCAACCGGCCGGAGCCGGTCGTGGTCGCCGACCTCACGGGCGTCGCCGGCCTCACGCGCGACGCGATCATCCTCACGCTCGGCTTCGGCAAGACGCCGCACGGTCGGGTCCTGCACCGGTTCGGCCTCGTCGGCGAGGCGGGTGGCGACGCGCTGCTCCTCGACGCCGTGGGCGCGAGCCGGGAACGGCTCGACGTCGTGTCGTGCTTCCGGGCGGACGAGCTCGACCCCGACCGCCTGCGGGGCGGGGGAGCGCGGCTGCTCGCCGACCTCCTCGGGTTCGCCGCCGAGCGCGACGGCCAGGCCGACCCGCTGGAGCTCTGGAACGGCGTCGACGTCGCGCGCGGCAGCGACCGGCTGGTGCTCGACCTCGCCGAACGCCTGTGGCGTGCCGGCCTCGTCGTCGAGACCGACTTCGGTCCGGACGGGTCGGACCGGGTGCCGCTCGTCGTCGGGCACCCGGACGTCCCCGGCGAGCTGCTCGTGGCGGTGCTGACCGACGACGAGGCGTACGTCGCGCAGCCGAGCGTCCGCGTCCGGGAGCGTCAGCGGCGCGAGCGGCTGGAGCGCCTGGGCTGGACGGTCGTCCAGGTGTGGTCGGCGGCCGCGTTCCTCGACCCCGAGAAGGAGGCCGAGCGGATCCGGCGCGCCGTCCTCAAGTCACGGGACGTGCGGGTGGGGGCCGTGCGGGCGACCGTCGCGACGGGTGCGATCCCGCTGCCGCGCGCGGCCGTCGCCTCGTCGTCCGCGGGTCCGGCCAGGCCGGTCGCGTCCGGCTCCCCGGAGCCGGGCTCGCCCGACGAGCACGGGTCGCCCGCGCCGGCCCCGACGGCGGAACCCGCCCCGGCGGGGGACGCGGGCCCGACGGCCGAGCCCTCCACGGCCGCTGCCGTGGACGACGCCTCCGACGACGCCGCGCGTCGCGGCCGGCGACGGGTGGTGCGCCAGGGGACGGAGCGCGAGGCCGTCCTCGGCAGCACGAGCGACGACGTCGACGCTGACACGCCGGAGGGCGGCGACGACTCGAACGACGACCGCCTGCGCCGGGACGTGCCCCCGCACTGGTAGGAGCTCCGTTCGCCGACGGTGACGCTGGGTTCGCCGACGGTGACGCTGGGTTCGCCGATGGTGACGCCCCGTTCGCCGATGGTGACGCTCGGTTCGCCGAACACGGGCTTGTGTACCGATCCGCCGCTGAACGTGTTCAGGACCCCGTGTTGGGCGAGGGGAGTGAGTCCACATCTCCGTGCTCGGCGGGCACGGGCGCGTCCGACGACGGCGCGCGGCCGGGCTGCTGAGGTGAGGTGGCGGCTGGAGCGGGTGGGTGCGGGCAGGTGGTGAAGGACGTCAAGGAGCCGGAAGGCCCCCAGGGCCTGGAGGCGACGCAGTCCGAACCGCCTGTCCGCACCCACCCGCGGAAGGAACCACCGCGCCCGACGTCACCATCGGCGAACGGGGCGTCACCATCGGCGAACGCGACGTCACCGTCGGCGAACGGGGCGTCACCGCCGGCGGACGACGTCAGTGCTCGTAGACCTCTTGGTGCGGGTTGTCGTAGGCGAGCGACTGTGCCGTGTTGGCGACCATCTCGATCTTGACGTCCGTCATGGACGGGAGCGGGATGAAGCCGGGCGGGGCGCACTCGGGGGTGAAGGTGAGCGGGATCCCGAGCAGCTTGCCCGAGAACTTCGTCGCGTAAAGGAGGACGTCGCCCTTCATCGTGATCGAGTCGGACGTCGCGACCAGGCCCTGGCTGCCGTCCGCCTTGGCGGGCACGTCGAGCCGGAAGCCAGGGACGACGGCCTTGTCGGCGGTGAACTTCATGGCGCGGACGGTCGTGCCGTCGACGCGCTTCAGGGTGACGTTCCCCTTGTACCAGGAGTTCGTGATCTGGAACTTCGTGCCGGACAGGTGCGACGACAGGTTCGGCACGGTCACCTCCGCCGACGACCCGAGGTCCTTGCCCTCCCCGAGGCACAGCTTGAGCTGGTCCGCGAGGGCCTCGACGCCCTCCTTCGCGGCCTTCTCGACGGACGCCTGGTCGGTCGTGCCGTCGGAGGTGTCGCTCGTGTCGTCGGTGGCGTCCTTGCCCGTGGCGTCGGCGGCCGCCGTGTCGTCCGCCGGTGCGCCGGAGTGGGCGCCGTCGCCTGCCGTCCCGCCCCCCGACGACGACGGCGTGTCGCCCGCGGCGGACCCGCCACCGTCGCCCGCTGTCGCCCCGCCGGAAGGGGCGGGCGTCGAGGCGTCGGAGGCGCCGTCGTCGGCGGGGGAGCCCGCCGTCTCGGTGGGGGAGCCGGTCGCGGTCGGCGACTCGCTCGGCGCGCCCGTCGGGTCGCCGGAGCCGGCGTCGTCGTCGGCGGGGCAGAACACGTGCAGGGGGTCGAGGACGCACCAGCCGCTCTGGTCGGCCGTGCTCGCCGAGGCGGCGACGGGGAGCGCCGCACCGGTGCCGCCCAGGGCGAGCGCCGAGACGAGCACGCCCGCGCCGACGGCGTTGAGCCGTGCGCGACCGCCGCGCGGCACGGCGGGGAGGGAGCGGGCTACGGCGCCGGCCTCAGCCGGCGCCCCCGGGAAAGGGCGCGGCGCCGGCGAGTCGTCGAGGACGAGCGTGTCGTCCGTGGTGGGGGCGCTGCCCGTGAGGTCGAGGCCGTCGGCGTGGCGGGGGCGGGCGGTCGCGGTGGCCGCCTCCGGCGCGGGCTCGACCGCGTCGCGCGGAAGCCACGCCAGGGTCCAGACGGAGCCCACGACGCCGAGGATCGTACCGAGGGCGAACCCGCCGAAGTTGACGCCGATGAGCGAGTAGACCGAGACGACGAGCGCGATCACGCCGTAGAAGACCCGGTGCACGGGCATCGTCCAGGCGAGGATCCCCAGGAGCACCAGCGCGATCGGCAGGATCGTCGCCTGCATGCCCTGGACGCCGAACTGGAGGTGAAGGTGCCCGAAGTCGAGCTGGCCGGACCCGAAGAGCTCGAGCCCCGCGACGATCGTGACCAGGCCGCCCCAGAACGGTCGCGACCGGCGCCAGGCGCGGAACCGGTCCCGGCGGGCCTGGCCTGCGGCGGTCTCGGGTGCGTCGACGGTCGCGGTGTCGTCGGTCTCGTGCGGTGTCGTGGTCACCCTCTGGACTCCTTCGTCGGTCGAGGTGGGTGAGATGGGTGTCCCGCCCGCGGGAACCGACCCGCGGGCGGGACGCCGCATCCGTCAGAAGCAGGTGTCCTTGGGGGACGTGATGAACAGGTGCAGGCCGTTGAGCGTGAACGTGCCGGCCTGGGTGCTGAGCGAGGTCTGCTTGAGACCCTTGATGCTCACGTGGTCGGCGTCCTGCGCGAAGTCGCCCTTGGACCCCTTGGCCGTCGTCTGGACCTTCGACGCGTCGATGCCGATGCGGATGTTCGTGAAGGTGGCGTCGCCCTTGAGGTCGGTCATGCCGATCAGGAGGTCCTTGGCCTCGGCCGGCTTGCCGCCGCCGCCCGCTGTGATCTTCAGGCCCACGGGCGCGCCGGGGATGGAGACGGACTGGCACAGGTCCGCGAGCGTGGCGTTCTGGATGGCGGAGATCGCGACCGGGTTCTGCTTGCCGTCGGCGTCGACCGCGACGCCGGAGTACTGGGAGAAGCCGTCGCCCTCGAGCTGGGACGCGCCGACCTGGAACGGCAGGCCGGAGACGGCGAACGAGACGGGGACGGCGCCGCTCGCGACGCCTCCCATCAGCACGGTGACCGCGACGGCGGCCGGCACCGCGGCGAGCGCGACGCGACCCCGACGCGTGCTCGTGAGCTTCTTCAACTTCACGGATCCTCCTTGATTCATGGCGGTGCTGGCGACGTCGTCGTCGCTCATGGGGGCGACAGTACGGAGCCTACTGAACGCCTGTCAATAGCTAACTTGTCGCGAGTCAATAACGGCAGATCAGTCGCTATGCTCGGCTCATGGGCGACCAGCGCAATGACGAGAGGCGGACCCGCCTCTCACCCGACGAGCGCCGCGCGCAGCTCGTGGCCATCGGCGTCCAGGCGCTCGCCGACCACTCGCTCGACGAGCTCACCATCGAGCGGCTCTCGCAGCGCGCCGGTGTCTCGCGCGGGCTGCTGTTCTACTACTTCGGCTCCAAGCAGGGCTTCCACCGGGAGGTCGTCCGCGCTGCCCGCGACGGCCTGCTCCGCGCCACCGAGCCGGACCTGGACCTCGCGCCGCTCGACCGCCTCCACGCGACGCTCAGCAACCTCGTCCGGTTCGTCCGCGAGCACGAGGACACGTTCTTCTCGCTCGTGCGCGGCGCGGCGTCGGGGGACCGGGAGGTGCGCGAGGTCGTCCAGCAGGCGCGCGCGCTCCAGATGGAGCGGCTCCGGGTCGTCTGCGAGGAGCTCGGCATCCCGGACACGGCGATGCTCCGCATGACGCTGCGCTCGTGGGTCGCGTTCGCGGAGGAGTCTCTCGTCGACGGGGTGCTCGTCAGCGAGCTCTCGCCCGAGGAGCTCGTCGACTTCCTCGAGCGCACGCTGTTCGCCGTCGTGCCGTGCGTCGACCCGGCGTACCGGAAGCGTTTGCGGCCCGACGTCGCGGCGTCGAGCTGACGGAGGCCGGCCCCGGTCAGACGCGCGGGCGGTCCGCCAGCAGGTCGCGGATCTCCGTGAGGAGCTGGACGTCCGCGGGGGTGGCGGCGGGCTCCACGGCCTTGTTGCGGTTGCGGCGCTCGTTGATCTTGTTCATCGGCAGCACGATGAGGAAGTAGATCGCCGCTGCGATGAGGAGGAAGTTCACCACCGCCGTGAGGAGGTGGCCGACGCTGATGATCGCGTCGTCGTCGTGCGTCGAGGGATCCGGGCCGTGGCGGAGCGTGATGTCCCACAGCTGGTCGAAGTTCGGCTTCCCGAAGATCGCCCCGATGATCGGGTTGATGAAGTAGGTGACGAGCGAGTTCACCACCGCGGTGAACGCGGCACCGATGACGACCGCTACCGCGAGCTCGACGACGTTGCCCCGCATGATGAAGTCGCGGAAGCCGCTGAAGACGTGACGCATGCGTTCGGAGATCCTCTCGTGGTCCGGCCAAAGGTCGAGGACATACAAGCACGCCCGGGCGGGGGGTCACGAAGTCGTCCTCGCCCGCGTCGGGGGGCGCGCTCCGGTGGTCAGCGCACGAGCACCGCGGTGACGCGCGCCCAGTCCGGGCGCCCGGCGATGGCCTCCGCCTCCCTCGAAGTGACGGCCACGACGAGCGTCGGCGTCGCCGTGGCGGTGTCGCCGCCGCCCAGCAGCCCGCCCCCGGAACCGTGGTCGCCGTCGGGGGACGGCAGGACCAGCGCGCCGCGGGCCAGGTACGACGACGTCGCGGCCGGGGCGTTCTCGCCGTCGGCGTGCTCGTCCCCGCCGGCGCCTGCATCCTCGGCACCCGTGTCGGCGGCGGTGTCGGCGTCGTTCCCGCCCGTCGTGCCGGTCCCTGCCGCGCCGTCGGTCGTCGACGCGAGGAGGTCGACATGGTCGCCCGGGCCGAGCAGCGCGGCCGCCGGGTCGTCGGCGAGCGGGAGCGCGACGACGACGCGTCCCTTCGGGGCGCTCGCGGCCACCGCTCCCGCGGCGACGAGCCCGGGCGAGACGACGGTCCCGGCCGCGAGAGCGACGGACGCCACCCGCCCCTTCGCGTCCGAGGCGGCCCGATAGGCGGAGGGCGGGGCGAGGTCGGCGGCGACCCGGGCCACGCGCACGTCATGGACGTCGAGCGTCGTGCCCGCGGCGACGTCGTGGGCGGCGACGAGCACGGCCACGGTCGCCGGGGGAGCCGGCCTCAGCGCGCCGACGACGACCGCCGCCGCGAGCCCGCAACACACGGCGGCGACGGCGAAGCGGGCGCGCCAGAACGCCGTCGTCGCGCGCCGCCGGAGCCGGCCGGGGGCGCGGGCATCGTTCGGGACGGGCGGTCCGTGGGACGCGTCGGGGGCGCGGAGGTGGAGAAGGGGCACGCCGCGACGGTAGGCGACGTGCCGGAGGCGGTGCCGGGCCGCGGACGCGGGGTGTGCACGGCGGGCGCCGTCCACAGGCGGACCGTCGACCTCCGCGGGCGGCGGTCAGCCGCGCGGGCGGGACCTCAGGACGCTGCGGCCTTGGACGAGCTGCCGGAGCTGGGGGTCGACGCACCGGAGCTCGAGCTCGAGCCGGCGGAGGAGCCGCTCGACGTGCTCGGGGTGCTCGACGTGCTGGAGCTCGAGCTCTCGGAGCTCGTCGAACCCGACGTCGTGCTGGACGTCGTCGACGCGCTCTTGGCGCCGGTCGACGACGAGCGCGAGTCGTTGCGGTAGAACCCAGAGCCCTTGAAGACGACGCCGACGGCCGAGAACACCTTGCGCAGCGTGCCGCCGCACTCGGGGCAGACGGTCAGCGCGTCGTCGGAGAAGGACTGCTGGATGTCGAACGCGTGGCCGCAGTCGGCGCAGCGGTAGGCGTAGGTGGGCACGGTGGGGCTCCTCGGGAGGCCGACGGACGCACCGCCGGCTGGCACTCAGATGATCCGAGTGCCAATCATACGCCGAGCTCGCGCCACCCTGCGGGCGTGGCGACGGCCTGGACGCGCAGGTCGTGCGGCTCGAACGGGAGGGGTCGGGAGGCGGCGTCGTAGACCTCCTCCGGGAACACGACGGCGACGACGCGCGCGCCGGGGCGGGTGTGCTGGAGGACGCGGTCGTACCACCCACCGCCCTGGCCGAGGCGCATCCCGGTCGTGTCGACGGCGAGCGCGGGCACCAGGACCACGTCGGCCTCGGTCACCGCCTCCGCCGGGAGCTCGGGCGTGCCGGGCTCGGGCGGGCGCCCGGGCGCCCGGACCCGCAGGTCGTCGGAGCCCGCGTAGACCGCCCAGTTGCGCTGCAGCCCGGTGCCGAGCACGGGCAGGAGCACGCGGACGTCGCGGGCGGCGAGCCGGTCCATGATCGCGACGGTGCCGGGCTCGGCGGGCCGAGCCGCGTAGACCGCGACGCACCGGGCATCCTTGACCTCGGGGATCGACTCCACGACGTCGGCGAGGGCCTCCGCGGCCTCGCGGCGCAGCCGCTCGGAGCGGGCCTCGCGCGCCGTGCGGATCGCGCGGCGCAGCTCGTCCTTGGCGTCCTCCGGCTCGAGTCCGTTCGACGAGGGGTAGGGCTGCGCGCTGCCGGAGGTCATGGTGCCATTGTGGCAAACAGAACCCACGTCGACGCGGACCGCGCCGTGTCGGAGCGCCGGGACAGTTGGGGCGAACCGGCACGGCCGGGCCCCGTGGAGCGTTAGGGTCTGCCCATGATCTTCGACGCCCGCGGGGGTGCCCGGTGCCCCTGAGGACGGCCGCCGGAGGGCGCTCGTGGCCCGTGGCGCTGCGCGGCGAGGGGCCGCACGGCGAGGTCGTCCTCCGCCCGCTGCGCCGCGGCGACGTCGACAGCTGGATGGACCTGCGCCGCCGGAACTCCGCCTGGCTGGGCCAGTGGGAGGCGACCTCCCCGCGTCCCCAGCGCGGTCCGGCGCCGACGTTCGGCTCGTACGTGCGGCTGCTGTCGTCGCAGGCGCGCTCGGGGACGACCCTGCCGTTCGCGATCGAGTACGAGGGCGACCTCGTCGGACAGCTCACGGCGTCGTCGATCACCTACGGCTCACTCTGCTCGGCGACGATCGGCTACTGGGTGTCGGAGCACGTGGCGGGCCGCGGGATCGCGCCCACCGCCGTCGCGCTCACGGCCGACCACTGCTTCACCCGGCTGGGGCTGCACCGCGTCGAGGTGAACATCCGGCCCGAGAACGGGCCGAGCCTGCGCGTCGTGGAGAAGCTGGGCCTGCGCGACGAGGGTCTGAGGCGTCGCTACCTCCATATCAACGGCCGCTGGTGCGACCACCGGAGCTTCGCGGTGACCGTCGACGAGGTGCCCGACGGGCTCCTCGCACGCTGGCGGGCGACCTGGAGCACTGGCAACGTGGCAGGTCGGCGCGGCGACACGCCGTCGTGAGTCCGCCGAGGTGCGGCGACGCTCGCCTACGGTCGACTGGTGATGACGTCGTGGGCGGGGCCGGCAGCCGTGGTGCTGTTCGCTGCCTGGCTCGCGTACTACGTGCCCCTGCGCGTCGGGATGCGTCAGCAGGTGGCCGACGCGCGGACCTCGGACCGCTTCTCGGGCGGCCTGCGCGTGCTGGCGGTCGCGGGCCGCGGCGCGGTCGCGGCGACGGCAGCCGCCACCGCGTCGGAGGGGCCCGTCGTCACAGGAGGCGTGCCGCTGCTCGCGACGAGCGCGCAGTCGGCGCGCGGCAGCCGAGGCCGTGAGGAGGCGCTGGACGTGAGCTTCGACGAGCCGCAGGACGGCGGCCGGCCCCGTCGCGCCCTCGATCCGGTCGCCCGGCCGGTGTTCGCGCTGGACGTCAGGCGCGCAGCCGCGCGCCGTCGCATGCTGCTGACCCTCGCGCTGATCGCCGCTACGCTCCTGGTCGCTGTGCTGGCCGGCTTCGCGCTGGTGCCGTGGCCGGTCGTGCTGGTCCCCGTGGTGCTGCTCGCGGGCGTGCTCGCGCTCGGTCGCCGTGCGGTGCTCATGGCCCGACGCGCGGACGAGGCGCGACTCGAGGCCGCCCGCCGCCGTGCGCTCGACGCGCGCCGGCAGGCGCTGGGCAGCCCGCTGTCGCCGCGGAACGCCGCGCGGGGCGGTGAACGACGCCGGGTCACGGGCCACGCCGTCCAGACGTCCCAGACCGCGACCCAGATGATCCCGCGGATCACCGCCGAGGACCTCGACCGGGCGCGCCGTGCCGCCGCCCGCCGCGCGGCCGCGCGTCCCGAGCGGCCGACGCCGTCCGGCGACGACCGGTCGGCACGCGGCAGCGCGCGGGACCACGCACCCGTGCCGGAGGCGCCCGCCGCGGCGACGCCGACGCCCGCCGCAGGCGGCGGCTCGACGTGGGAGCCCGTCCCGGTGCCCCCGCCGACGTACACGATGAAGCCGACCGCGTCGAAGTCCGACCGGGTCCCGCTCCCCGAGCCGCTGCCGGAGCCGACGCCGGCGCCCGTGTCGGCCGAGGAGCTCGCACCGTTCGCCGCGCCGGGGCGCGTTCGCGTCCCCGCGGAGCTGCGGACGGACCGGACCGCGGGTTTCGACTCGGCACCCGCACCCGCGCGCGCGGAGGACGAGCCGAAGCCGACGACGGAGACCCTCGGGCTCTCGCTCGACGCGATCCTCGCGCGTCGGCGTGTCGTGGGCGAGTGAGCTCCACCGACTCCTGAGGCCGCCCCTGCGGACGGCAAGGCGGCGCGCCCGCGGAGGGCTGCGTCGTCGGGCGGTCAGGCGGCCGCGCAGAAGGTGTCGCGGTACGCGGACGGTGTGACGCCGACGATCCGCCGGAAGTGGTGGCGCAGCAGCGGGGCCGTCGCGAAGCCGGACTCGCGGGCGACGGTCTCGAGGTCGAGCTCGGTGTTCTCGAGCAGGTCGCGGGCGCGCAGGACGCGCTGCGACGTCAGCCAGCGAGCGGGCGTCGTGCCGGTCTCGGCGGCGAAGCGCCGCGCGAACGTGCGGGGCGACACGAACGCCCGGGACGCGAGGCTCGCGACCGTGTGCGGCTCGGCGAGGTGCTCGACGGCCCAGTCGAGGACCTCGCGCAGCGAGTCGTCGTCGCACGGCGGGACCGGCTGCGGGATGAACTGGCGCTGGCCGCCGTCGCGCTGCGGGGGCACGACCATGCGGCGCGCCATGACGTTCGCGACCTCGCTGCCGAGCTCGCGTCGCACGAGGTGCAGGCATGCGTCGATGCCGGCCGCGGTGCCGGCGCTCGTGATGACGTTCCCGTCGTCGACGAACAGGACGTCCGGGTCGACCGTGATCTCGGGGTACTCGCGGGCCAGCTTGTCCGCGTACATCCAGTGGGTGGTGGCGCGCCGGCCGTCGAGGACCCCGGCCTCGGCGAGCAGGAAGCTCCCCGAGCAGACGCTGAGCAGCAGCGCGCCGCGATCGTTCGCGCGGCGCAGGGCGTCGAGGACGGCCGGGTCCTGGCCCCGGTGGATGGCGGTCGCGGGGACGGCGACGAGGTCGACGTCGTCGAGCGCGTCGAGGCCGTGCGACGGGACGAGGTCGAGGCCCAGCTTGGTGCGGACCGGGTAGCCGGGCCGGGCGCCGCAGATGCGGAGGTCGAAGTTGGGCAGCCCGTCGTCGGTGCGGTCGATCCCGAAGACCTCGCACACGATCCCGAACTCGAACATCGACAGGCCGTCGACGACGACGGCGCCCACGCTGTGCAGCATCTCCCGACCGTACGTCCCTTGGCAGGATGTTGTCGAGGGGTGTCATGACTGCCACTCGTCGTCCCTGGCGCGGCGGCGGACGGTGGAGTCATGGAACAGGTGCTCGAGTTCGTGCTCGCCGTGGCCGTCGCCCTCGGGCTGGTCGGATCGGTCGTCGTGCTGCTGCTGCGCGGGACCCGGTGGGACGTCGTCGGACGCCGCCGGGCCGCGCCGCCCGTCCCCCGCGGGGTGTGGGCCGACGGCGCGGACGTCCCCGACGTCGTCGAGCTCGCCGCGCTGCGGGGCGCCCGCGAGCGTCCGCCCATCGACCCCGGGTGGCGCGAGGACAGCCCGGTCGCCCGGTTCGTCGGGGACCAGCCGTCCCCGCGCCGGGCCGCAGGGCCGGCCCAGGGGGCGTCCCCGATTTCCACTCCACCCCCCGCAGGGTGCTACTCTGGTGCCCGCTCGAGGGGCTATGGCGCAGTTGGTAGCGCGTCTCGTTCGCAATGAGAAGGTCGGGGGTTCGAATCCCCCTAGCTCCACCTCCGGAAGGCCGCTGATCGGGTCAACACCCAGGTCAGCGGCCTTCTTCATGCCCTGGCGCGATCGAACGACGCGACCGCGACGGACGAACGAGGTCATGGGGAGTGGACGCGGCGGTCGCCCCCGGACTCGGTCAGGATGACGGCAGGCGGGCTCGCGAATCCTGCCGCCATGACACCTGACGCGACCTCATCCGCCCGCGCGCGCCTCATGCTCAACAAGGTTCCCGAAGTGACCGTCTACTTCTGGATCATCAAGATTCTCTGCACCACCGTCGGTGAGAGCTTCGCCGACTACATCAACGAGACCCTCGGGTTCGGCCTCACGAACACGACCGTGCTGTTCTCGGCCGTCCTGGCGGTGGCCCTGGTCGCACAGTTCCGCAGCAGTCGCTACGTCCCGGCGACCTACTGGCTCGTCGTGGTCCTGATCAGCGTCGTCGGCACCCTGCTCACCGACAACCTCACCGACGGCATCGGTGTGCCGTTGTGGATCAGCACCACCGTCTTCTCCGTCTTGCTGGCAACGGTCTTCTCCGTCTGGTACGCCCGAGAGCGGACCCTCTCGATCCACTCCATCGTCACCACACCGCGCGAGGCCTTCTACTGGCTGACCGTCCTCGTCACCTTCTCGCTCGGCACCGCCGTCGGCGACTGGACGCTCGAGCTGACCGGGTGGGGCCCCGGCCCGTCCGTGCTCCTCCCGCTCGCGCTGATCGCGAGCGTCGCCGTCGCCTGGCGCCTCGGGATGGGATCCGTGCTGTCGTTCTGGCTCGCGTACATCCTGACGCGGCCGCTCGGAGCCAACATCGGTGACTTCCTCAGCGCGGACCGGTCCGAAGGTGGACTCGGCCTCGGCACGTTGTGGACCAGCGTGCTCTTCCTCGGTGCCATCGTCGCCGTCGTCGTGTTCCTGAGCCTGACCCACAGGGACGAGATCCGCCCGACCGCCTCCCGAGGGGAGCGCCGCGGCGCACCTGAGGTGGAGCCCGCCGTGCGCGAGCTGGAGGCGGACGAGGTCTGAGGCGTCGGGGCCACAGCAGACGTGAGCCCGGCGGTATAGCGTGACGTTCGTGCCGCCGTCTCACAGCGTCCTGGCCTTCGCGCTCGCGTCGCTGCTGCTGATCCTCATCCCGGGCCCGAGCGTGCTCTTCGTCATCGGCCGGTCGCTGTCGCTCGGGCGTCGCGGCGGCCTGTTGAGCGTGCTGGGGAACGAGCTCGGTGCGCTGGTGCTCGTCGCGGCGGTCGCGTTCGGCGTCGGCTCGATCGTCGCCGAGTCGATCCTGCTGTTCAGCGCCGTGAAGCTCGTGGGCGGCGCGTATCTCGTCTACCTCGGGGTGCAGGCGATCCGGCACCGGCGCGTCGTCGTGGACGACGGCGCCGAGCCGCGGCGCCGTGACAGCTCGGCGTGGCGGGTGCTGCGGCAGGGCTTCGTGGTCGGGGTGACCAACCCCAAGACGGTCGTGTTCTTCGTCGCGGTGCTCCCGCAGTTCGTCGACGTCCGCTCGGCGCACGTCCCGCTCCAGATGATGGTCCTCGGGGCGGTGTTCACCGCCATCGCGCTGGTGTGCGACGGCACGTGGGCCCTCCTGGCCGGGACGGCGCGGCACTGGTTCGCCCGGTCCCCGCGCCGGCTCTCGGCGGTGCGCGCCACCGGTGGCGGGATGATGATCGGCCTCGGCGGCACGCTCGTCCTGGCGGGCAACAAGATCTGATCGGGCCGCCCCGGGCCCTGCCTCAGGCTGCGGCAGTCAGGGGCGGGGGAGCGGGGTGCGGAGCAGCCCGTCGATCGCGTCGCGCAGCTCCGCGGCCATGTCGACGGCGTCGCGCCGGTAGAGCCACTGCACCTGCAGTCCGTCCATGAGGGCGATGATGCGGTGGCCGGCGACGGCGGGGTCGACGCCGTCGCGGAGCTCGCCGCGGTCCCGCGCGACGGTGAGGGCCTCGGTCGCGCTCGAGACGGCCAGGTCGTAGCGGGCGACGAAGTAGTCGTGCGCGGGGTGGTCGGGCGCCGTGGCCTCCGCGGACAGCACGACGAACAGCTCGACGATGCCTGGCCGCGCCTGGTTCCAGGCCGCGAGGTCGACGAGCCGCCGCAGCGACTCGACGCCGTGGTGCTCCGCGAGCGCGAACCGTTCGGTGTCCTCCGCGTCGCGGTGCTCGAGCACCGCGAGCAGGAGCGCCTCCATGGTCGGGAAGTGGTGCAGGAGGCCGGGGTGGGAGAGCCCGGCGCGCGCCGCGACGTCCCGGAGCGAGGTGCCGCGGTACCCCTGCTCGGCGTAGAGCGCGATCGCCGCGTCGATGATCTGCCGACGCCGGGCGCGCCCCTTCGCGTAGCCGCCCGAGCGCGTTCCCGGTCGGGGCGTGGCGGGGGCGGCGGTCGTCGTCGGCATGGGGTCACCCTACTGGCGTCCACAGCAGGCGGACAGCCGAAAGGCGACCGACTGGTAGGTATTGGTGCTAGCCTCCGTCCAGACGCGGCTACCGAAGGCCGCCCCGGACACAGGAGTCCTGACCCATGACGAGCACCGTCGAACCTCGGCAGGCCCGCACCGACGACGCACGGCCGAGCGCTGTGACCCCGGCGACGCCGTCGGCGGCCGGCCCGGCGCCCGAGAGCGGCGCGAAGCGCAGCGGACGCGGGCTCGAGATCGCCTACGTCGCGGCGTTCTTCACGCTGTACGTCGCGCTGCTGACGCCGGTCGTGAGCACGCTGGCGCTCAAGATCGACGCCCTGTCGAGCGACTCCGCCCGCGCGGGCAACCTCGCGCTGGTCACCGGGGTCGGCGCGTTCTTCGCGTTCGTCGCGAACCCCCTCGCGGGGGCGCTGTCGGACCGCACGACGTCGCGGCTCGGCATGCGGCGGCCCTGGCTCCTGTGGGGCTCGCTGCTGGGCGCCGTGGGGCTCCTCACCGTCGCGTTCGCGCCCAGCATCGCCGTCGTCGTCGTCGGCTGGGCGATCGCGCAGGCCGCGTTCAACGGGACGCAGGCCGCGCTCCAGGCGCTCCTGCCGGACCAGGTCCCCGAGCACCGGCGCGCCCGCGTGTCCGGCTACCTCGGCATGGCGCAGAACGTCGCGCCGCTGGTCGGCGTCGCACTCGCCTACGTCTTCACGGCCGCCCACCTGAACCAGGCTTGGATGTTCGTCATCCCCACCCTGCTCGGCCTCGCCGGCGTGCTCGTGCTCGTCGCCGTCCTGCGCGACCGCCACCTCACGAAGGGCGAGGCCGGCCCCTTCAGGCTCGGCGCGTTCCTCAAGGGCTTCTGGGTCAGCCCCCGCAAGCACCCCGACTTCGGGTGGGCCTTCGCCGGGCGGTTCCTGCTCCTGTTCGCGTTCGCGTCCTACAACACGTACCAGGTCTACTACCTGCTCGACCGGTTCGGCTTCGACGACGCCACCGCCCTCAGCTGGCAGCTGCGGCTCATGGTCGTCAACGCGCTGTGCCTCGTCGTCGCCGCGACCATCGGCGGCGCGCTGTCCGACCGGACCGGCCGCCGCAAGGTGTTCGTCGTGACCTCGACCGTGCTGGCCGCCGCGGGGCTCGTCGTGTTCGCCGTCGCGCAGTCCCCGAACGTCCTCTACGGCGCGTCCGTCCTGTTCGGCGCGGGCCTCGGCACCTACTTCGCGGTCGACCTCGCGCTCGTCACCGACGTCCTGCCGAACCGCGAGACCGAGGCCGCCAAGAACATGGGGGTGTTCAACATCGCCAACGCCCTGCCGCAGTCGCTCGCGCCGGCCGTCGCGCCCGCGTTCCTCGCGATCGGCGGCGGCGACAACTACGTCGCCCTGTTCGTCGTCGCGGCCGTCATCGCCGCGCTCGGCGCCGTCAGCACCCTGTTCATCCGCGGCGCCCGCTGAGCGTCCGCCGCCCCTGCGCGTCCACGTCCGTCCCGAGAGAGGCTCCACCCGTGACCACCACCACCGACCCCACCACCCCCACCAAGCCCGCGGACGCGCTCGACGTCGGAGCGCTCGTCGGGCAGCTCACCCTCGAGGAGAAGGCCGAGCTGCTCGGTGGGTCCGACTTCTGGCGGACCACCCCCGTCGAGCGCCTCGGCATCGGGAAGGTCTGGCTGTCCGACGGCCCGCACGGGCTGCGCGCGCAGGCCGAGGACGGCGACCACCTGGGCCTCCTCGCCGCCGACCCCGCCGTCGCGTTCCCGCCCGCCGCCGCGCTGGCCTCGACGTGGGACGTCGACCTGCTCGCCCGCGTGGGTGCCGCCATCGGCGAGGAGGCGCGCGCGAAGGGCGTGTCCGTCGTCCTCGGCCCGGGTGTCAACATGAAGCGCTCGCCGCTGTGCGGACGCAACTTCGAGTACTTCTCCGAGGACCCCCGCCTCGCGGGGACCGTCGGCGCGGCGTTCGTCAAGGGCGTCCAGAGCCAGGGCGTCGGCACCTCGCTCAAGCACTTCGCCGCCAACAACCAGGAGACGGAACGCATGAGCGTGTCCGCCGACGTCGACGAGCGGACCCTGCGCGAGATCTACCTCCCCGCGTTCGAGCGCGTCGTCACCGAGGCGCAGCCCTGGACCGTCATGTGCTCCTACAACCGCATCAACGGCGTGTTCGCGTCGCAGGACCGCTGGCTGCTCACGGACGTGCTGCGCGGCGACTGGGGCTTCCGCGGTGCCGTCGTGTCCGACTGGGGCGCCGTCTACGACCGGGAGAAGGCGGTCCACGCCGGCCTCGACCTCGAGATGCCGTCGTCGGGCGGGCTCGGCACCCGCCGCGTGCTCGACGCCGTCCGGTCCGGCGAGCTGTCCGTCGAGGACGTCGACCTCGCCGTGACGCGCGTGCTCGAGCTCGTCGCGAAGGCGCAGCCGGCGCTCGCAGACCGCGGGTCCGCCGACCTCGAAGCCCACCACGCGCTCGCCCGCGAGGCGGCCGCCCGCTCCGCGGTGCTGCTCCAGAACGACGGCGTCCTGCCGCTCGACGGGGCCGCGACCGGCACGGTCGCCGTCGTGGGGGAGCTCGCCCGCACGCCGCGCTTCCAGGGCGGCGGCTCGTCGCAGGTCACGCCCACACGCGTCGACGCGGCGCTCCCCGCGCTGCAGGACGCGCTCGGCGAGCGGCTCGTCTTCGCCGCGGGCTACGCGCTCGACGACGACGCCCCCGCGGACCAGGTCGCCGCGCTCCGCGACGAGGCCCTCGCGGCCGCGCGCGCCGCCGAGGTCGTCGTGCTGTTCCTCGGCCTGCCCGACGCGTACGAGTCGGAGGGCTTCGACCGCGTCCACATGCACCTGCCGCCCCAGCAGACGGCGCTGCTCGAGGCGCTCGCGGACGCGGGTGCCCGGGTCGTCGTCGTCCTCAGCAACGGGTCCGTGGTCGAGGTCGCGCCGTGGCGCGACCGGGCCGCCGCGATCCTGGAGACGTGGCTGCTCGGCCAGGCGGGGGGCGGCGCCGTCGCCGACCTGCTGCTCGGCCGTGCCAACCCGTCCGGGCGGCTCGCCGAGACCTTCCCGCTGCGTTACGAGGACAACCCCGCGCTCGGGAACTTCCCCGGCGAGGCGGGCCACGTCCGCTACGGCGAGGGGCTCCTGATCGGGTACCGCTGGTACGACGCGCGCGCCCTCGAGGTCGCGTTCCCGTTCGGCCACGGCCTGTCGTACACGACCTTCGACTACTCCGACCTGGCCGTCGACGTGCTCGACGACGGACCCGCGCCGCGCGTACGCGTCGCGCTCACCGTCACGAACACGGGCGAGCGGGCCGGCCACGAGGTCGTCCAGGTCTACGTGACCGACCCCGAGTCGAGCGTGTTCCGGCCCGTCCAGGAGCTCGGCGGGTTCGGCGTCGTCGAGCTCGAGGCCGGGGCGTCGCAGCGCGTCGAGGTCGAGCTCGACGCGCGCGCCTTCCAGTTCTGGCACCCCGAGGTGTCGCGGTGGGTCGCCGAGCCGGGGCGCTTCGGCGTCCGGGTGGGTGCGTCGTCGCGGGACGTCCGGCTGGAGGCCGAGATCGAGCTCGCGGGCGAGGTCGTCGTCCCCGAGCTGACCGCCGACTCGACGGTCGAGGCGTGGCTCGCGCACCCGCTCGCGGGGCCGCCGCTGCGCGCGCAGCTCGAGGCGGACCCGGCCGCGGCCGGGATGTTCTTCGCCCCCGAGGTCGGCGTCATGATGCGCGCGATCCCGCTGCGGCGGATCGCGCGGTTCCCCGGGTTCCCGGTGTCCGAGGCCGACCTCGAGGCCGCGGCCGCCCAAGCCGACGCCGCGTACCGGGCGGGTGCGCGGTGACCGCGGTCGCGGTGGGGCGCGCGGGCGAGCATGGCCCGAGCGAGGGCGCGGCCCCCGTGCCCGACGACGCCCCCTACAAGGACGCGTCCCGGCCCGTCGAGGAGCGGGTCGACGACCTGCTCGCGCGCATGACGGTCGAGGAGAAGGCCGGCCAGCTGTTCCAGGACATGGTCACGGTCGGGGAGGGCGGCACGCTCGCCGAGCGGGACGCCGTCTTCGGGACGCCCAGCGTCCACGAGTACGTCGTCGAGCGGCACATGACGCACCTCAACGTGCTCGGCGCCCCCGGCACGGCCGCGGAGCTCGCCGCCTGGCACAACCGCGTGCAGGAGGTCGCGGCGTCGACCCGGCTCGGCATCCCCGTCACGGTCGCGAGCGACCCGCGGCACGCGTTCAGCGACAACCCGCTCGCCGCGCTCGCGGCCGGCCCGTTCTCGCAGTGGCCCGAGACGCTGGGGCTCGCCGCGATCGGCGACCCCGGCTTCGTCGAGCGGTTCGCCGACACGGTCCGGCGCGAGTACGTCGCCACCGGGCTGCGGACCGCGCTGCACCCCCAGGTCGACCTCGCGACCGAGCCGCGGTGGGCCCGCGCGTCGGGCACGTTCGGGGAGGACGCCGCGCTCGCGACCGCCCTCGGCGTCGCGTACGTGCACGGGCTGCAGGGGACCGGCGCCGTCGCGCGCGGCGCCGGGCTCGACGGCGCGTTCGGGACGGCATCCGTCTCGGCGATGACCAAGCACTTCCCCGGCGGCGGCCCGCAGCTCGACGGCGAGGACCCGCACTTCGCCTACGGCCGCGAGCAGGTCTACCCGGGCGGGCGGTTCGAGGAGCACCTGGAGCCGTTCCGCGCCGTGATCGCCGCGGGGACGCGCCAGCTCATGCCGTACTACGGGATGCCGGTCGGGCTCGAGGTCGGCGGGCAGGCGGTGCCGGAGGTCGGCTTCGGCTTCAACCGGCCGATCGTCACCGGCCTGCTGCGCGAGACGCTCGGCTACGAGGGCGTCGTCTGCACCGACTGGGGGCTCGTGTCCGACGCCGAGATCATGGGCCGGCCGTTCCCCGCGCGGGCGTGGGGCGTCGAGCACCTGACCCGGCACGAGCGCGTCGCCGCGATCCTCGACGCGGGCTGCGACCAGCTCGGTGGCGAGGCCTGCCCGGAGCTCGTCGTCGACCTCGTGCGCGCCGGCACCGTCACCGAGGAGCGGCTCGACGTCTCCGTGCGGCGGCTGCTGCGCGAGAAGCTCCTGCTCGGGCTGTTCGACGAGAACCGGTACGTCGACGTCGAGGCCGCCGCGCGGCTCGTCGGGTCGCCCGAGGCGAGGGCCGCCGGGCGTGCCGCGCAGTCGGCCTCGGTCACCGTCCTGACGTCGCCGCCCGACGGCGCGGCGCGCCTCCCGCTCGCGCGCGGGCTGCGCGTCTACGCGGAGGGCCTGCCTGACGACGTCGTCGCCGCGTACGGCGAGCCCGCCACGAGCCCCGCCGACGCCGACGTCGCCGTCCTGCGCCTCGCCGCGCCCTGGGAGGACCGCGGGCCCGGGTTCGAGCAGCTGTTCCACGCCGGGTCGCTCGAGTTCCCCGCCGGGGAGGTCGAGCGCGTGCTCGCCGTCTGCGACGCCGTCCCGACCGTCCTCGCGGTCTACCTCGACCGGCCCGCGGTGCTCACGCCGTTCGTCGGGCGGGCGGCGGCCGTGGTCGCCGAGTACGGCGCGTCGGGGGAGGCGCTGCTCGACGCTCTCACCGGCGTCGAGCCGGCCCGCGGTCGTCTGCCCTTCGACCTGCCGTCGTCGATGGCGGCCGTGGTCGCGTCGCGGCCCGACGTCGCGCACGACACCGCCGACCCGCTGTTCCGTGCGGGGCACGGGCTGGGTGTGGAGGGCAGGTCGACCGAGGGCTGACCGGCGGATCCGCGCGCAGGCGGCGGCCGACCTGCTCTCACATCGTCAGAGCAGGTCGGAGGGCGCGAGGCGGCCGGCGAGCGCGTCCATGGTCGCGGCCGCCGCGCCGAGCCCGACGCAGTCGAGATGGCCGTGCGGCACACCCCGGCGCACGTGGCTCTCGACGTCCACGCCCGCGGACCTCAGCTGCCGGGCGAACCGCTCGCCGCTCGCGCGCAGGACGTCGAACTCGGCGTTCTCGACGTAGGTGGGCGGGAGCCCGGACAGGTCCGGCGCGATCCCCGCGTACGCGTACGGCGTCGGGACGGCGTCGCCGAGGTAGGTGCCGTTGATCGCGTCGCGTGCCCCGGTCGCGAACAGGAGCGCCGGCGGCACGGACGCGAGGGCCTCCGTCAGCTCGGGCTCCGGGTCGGGCAGCGTCGGGTGGAGGACCGCGTAGACCAGCAGCAGCTGCCACGGCGCGCGGCCCTCGTCGGCGAGGCGCAGGGCCGCGCCCGCGGCGAGGCAGCCGCCGGCGCTGGCGCCGCCGATCGCGAGCCGGTCGCGATCGACGCCGAGCGCGTCCGCGCGGTCGCGGACCGCCGTGTACGCGGCGAGGCAGTCGTCGTGCGGGACCGGGAAGCGCACGGGCGCGCCGCGCGAGTCGACCCGCTCGTCGCCCCCGCCGCCGAGCTCGGGCGGTACGGGGCACAGCCGGTAGTCCACGGAGACGACGACGGCGCCCGCGCGTCCCGCGACGCCTCGCGCCGTCGCGTCCGCCTCGGGCATGTCGAGGTCGCCGAACGAGAACGCGCCGCCGTGGATCCAGACGAGCCCGGGCCGTCCCTCGGGTGGCGGCGCGGCGCCCGGGACGTACACGCGGACCGGGACCGGGCCGTGCGGGCCGTCGAAGGTGGTGTCGAACGTGTCGACGTCCCAGTCCTCCGGCGGACCGAACGGCGCCTTCCAGAGCGCCTGGTCCTCCGCGGGGACGTCGGCGTACGACGGGTGGTGCGCCACCAGGTGCCGGCGGTCCTCGAGCTCAGCCAGGAACGTCCGTCGTGCGCCGAGCGCCCGTCCGCTCGGCGTCGTCGTGGGCGTCGTCATCCCTTGACCGAGCCGAGCATGACGCCGGACACGAAGTGCCGCTGGACGAACGGGTACACGCACAGGATGGGCAGGATCGCGAGGATCATCGACACGGCCTGGATGTTCGCGGAGATGGTCGCCTTGCTGCTCCCGATGGCGGCCGCGCTCGACGCCGCCGTCGTGGAGGCGCCCGCGATGAGGTTCCGCAGGAACAGGGACAGCGGGAACAGCTCGTTCTTGTCGAGGTACAGGAACGCCGAGAACCAGTCGTTCCAGTAGGCCACCGAGTAGAACAGGATCATCGTCGCGAGCACCGCCTTCGACAGCGGCAGCACGATGCGGACGAAGATGCCGAACCAGCCCAGCCCGTCGATCTGCGCCGCCTCCTCGAGCTCGCGCGGCAGGTTCTCGAAGAACGACTTCATGACCAGCAGGTTGAAGACGGACAGGGCCGGCGGCAGCACGACGGACCACAGGGTGTTCTTCATCCCGAGCGAGGAGATGAGCACGTAGTTCGGGATGATGCCGCCGCTGAAGAACATGGTGAACACGGCGATCCCGATGAGGGCGTTGCGCCCGCGCAGGTGCTGCTTGGAGATCACGTAGGCGTACATCGTGGTGAGCGCCATCGCGATGACCGTCCCGACGACCGTGTACAGCACGGTGTTGCCGTAGCTGCGCCAGAAGTCGCCGTTGTGCAGGACCGCCCGGTACGTCTCGAGGTTGAAGCCCACCGGCCACGCGCTGACCTGGCCCGCCTTGATCGCTCCGGCGCTGGAGAAGGACTGCGCGAGGAGCGTGACGAACGGGTACAGCATGATCGCGCACAGGAGCACGAGCGCGACGACGTTGAACCAGGTGAACGTCCGGTAGCCGGCCGAGTCCCGGGGCCCGACGGGGGCGCCGGGCGCGCGGCGGGCGGGCGCCGCCTTCGGCGTCGTGCTCGAGATCACCACAGGCTTGCTCCCACCGCTCGCCGCGAGACGAAGTTCGCGGACAGGATCATGACGAGGCCGATGACCGCCTGGAACAGGCCGATCGCCGCCGCGTAGCTCAGGTTGTTGGACACCAGGCCGACCCGGTACAGGTACGTCGAGATGACGTCGGCCGTCGAGTAGGTCAGCGGCGTGTAGAGGAGGAGGACCTTCTCGAACCCCACGTTGAGGAACATCCCGATGTTGAGGATGAGCAGGGTGATCATGGTGGGCCGGATCCCGGGCAGCGTGACGTGCCAGGTCTGCCGCCAGCGGCTCGCGCCGTCGATGCGGGCCGCCTCGTAGAGCGAGGTGTCGACGGTCGTGAGCGCGGCGAGGTAGAGGATCGTGCCCCAGCCGACCGTCTGCCACATCTCCGAGCCGACGTAGATGGGGCGGAACCACTCGGGTCGCTCGAGGAACGGGATCGCATCACCGCCGAGCGCCCGGACGATCTGGTTGACCGTGCCCTGCACGGAGAAGATCTGGATGAGCATGCCCGCGACGATCACGACCGACAGGAAGTGCGGCAGGTACGAGATCGACTGCACGGTCCGCTTGAAGACCTTCAGGCGGACCTCGTTGAGCAGCAGCGCCAGGACGATCGGGAGCGGGAAGCAGAAGACGAGGGTCAGCCCGCCGAGGATGACCGTGTTCCAGAACACGTGCCAGAACGTCGGGTCGTGGATGAACATCTTCACGTAGCGGAGCCCGACCCACTGCTCGCCGAAGATGCTGCCACCCGGGCGGAACTGCCGGAACGCGATGACGTTGCCGGCCATCGGCAGGTACCGGAAGACCAGCAGGAACGCGAGCGGCAGGACCGCCATGAGGTACAGCGCGCGGTCGCGCCGCAGCGCCTCCCGCCACGGCACCTTCGCCGACGCCGCATGGTGTCGACGGCGCGACCGGTGCCCGCCGCGCTCGGGGCGCCCCGGGGGTGGCGCCGCCGTCGGGGCGGCCTGTGCGCCGTCGTCGGCGACGAGGACGCCCTCGCCGCCGTGGTCAGTGAAGTCCATGGTCACACCTCCAACCAGGCCGGTGGGGCGCCCTCGCGGCGCCCCACCGGCTCCTGGCGCGATCCGTCAGCCGTGGTCCTTGGCGAAGCGCTCGTAGGCGCCGTTGATCAGGTCGAGGTACCCGTCGACGTTCTGCGCCTTGAGCTCCTTGACGTAGTCGTCCCACTGGCTCAGGGGACGCTGGCCGAGGATGAACTTCAGGGTGTTGGTGTCGACCGTGTCCTTGAGCGGCGTCGCCAGGAGCGAGGCCTGCTCGAGCTCGCCCGCGTCGAGCGGCGCCGGCGGGAACGGGTCGCGAGGCGTGCGGGTGGTGAGCACCGAGTCGATGTAGTCCACGTACGCCGGGGTGTTGTACGACTCCTTGAGCGCGCGCGACTCGGTCGAGTCGGCCAGGACGTTGTTCGAGTAGCCGAGGTCGGTCAGGAGGTCCGTCTTGGCGTCCGTGTTGAGGTTGAAGGTCTTGAGCGAGTACTCGGGCTTCAGCGTGTACTTGTCGCCGGCCTTCGTGTATGTCTGGCCCTCGACGCCCCAGCGGAGCATGTCGCGCGACTCGGGGCTGTAGTAGAGCCAGTCGAGGAACTGCAGCAGCGACTTCAGGTGCGGGTCGTCCTTGGCCTTCGCGGTGAGCATGAAGCCGTTCCAGAAGTTACGCGGCTCCACGACCTTGCCGGCCGGTCCGGCGGGCGGCGCGATCTCGACGACCTGGTACTTGCCCTTGGCCGACGTCGCGTCGAGCGCGGTCGAGAAGTCGTTGACCGTCCCGTTCGACCCCGAGGCCGCGAACACCTTGCCGGCCGCGAACTTCTCGGTCACCGTGCCGGCGCCGTCGTTGGACTGCGTGAAGGACTCGGTGTCGAGCAGACCGTCGGCCGCGAGGCCGTGGAAGTACTCGACCATCTCCTTGTAGCCCTCGCTGGCGCCCGCGTAGACGAACTTGTCGGTGCTCTTGTCGAACTGCGTGCCGTTGCCGAAGCCCCAGCCGGCGACCGTGCCGAAGGCGTGCGCCGCGTAGTTGAGCATCGACTGGCCCTCGAAGCCGTCGGCGAGGGGCTTGCTGTCGGGGTACTTCGCCTTGATCTTCACCAGCGCGTCGCGCAGCTCGTCCCAGGTCTGGGGGGCGGGCGCGCCCACCTCGTCGAAGATGTCCTTGCGGATGACGAGGGTGAACGTCGGGACGGAGACCTCCTGGAGGCCCGGGAGCATGTAGTACTTGCCGTCCGCCTGGCGCAGGTTGTCGAGCATCTTGCCCAGGTCCCACTGCTTCACGTACTTCTGGAAGTTGGGCATGTACTTCACGTAGTCGCTCATCGGCAGCACCGCCTGGGTGGCGGCGTACTGCTGCTCGTCGCCCGTGTAGGTGAGCGGGATGACCTCGGGCGCGTCGCCGGAGCTGACCAGCAGGCTGGTCTTCTCCTTCGCGTCGCTGAACGGGATGTGCGTGAGGTCCAGCGACACGTTGGTGCGCTTCTTGATCTCGTCGAAGACCTGCCACGACTTCGTGACCGGTACGTCCGGCCAGTCGGTCCAGAGCATGGAGAACTTCAGCGGCTCGGTCGCCTTGAACGTGGTGTCCGCCGCGAAGCTCGTCATGGCGGCGGAGTCGTCCTTGGCCCCGCCGTCGTCGTCGCCCCCGCCTCCGCCTCCGCACGCGGCGAGGCTCAGCAGGGCGGCGGCCGCGGCGAAGGCGGTCAGGGCTCGCGCAGCGCGCCGCGGGGGGCGTGCTGTCAGGTCACGCTTCATGTCTCTCCCTTGAGAACCGTCCCGGGCGCTGTTGACCGAGACCGAGCCGTGGGGGGTCCGGGCCGTGCCGAGCTCCCGGACCCGCCGTGAGTGTGACGATAAACTACGACCGGCGGCGGGCGTCGTCAACCCCGCGTTTATCGATATAGTGACCGCCACCCCACGAGCCGACGACGGCGCGGTCGGGAACGCTCGCGCCGGTCCTCGACTGGCACAATGCCCCCAGGAGGGATGCCGATGGTGACCATGGCGGATGTCGCGCGCGAGGCCGGCGTCTCGGTCATGACGGTGTCCAACGTCCTCACCGAGCGCAAGCGCGTGAACGACCCCACCAAGGCCCGCGTGCTCGCCGCGATGGACTCGCTCGGATACGAGGTCAACCTCACCGCACGCCACCTGCGCGCCGGGCGGACCGACACCGTCGCGCTCATCGTCCCGAGCTTCCACGACTACTTCGGCGAGGTCGCCGACGAGATCGCCCCGCTCGTGGAGGCCGAGGGGCGTCATCTGGTCCTCGAGCGGACGAGCGCCAACCCGGCGAGCGAGATGGAGTCCGTCAGCGTGGCGCGCCTGCAGATGTACGACGGCGTCCTGCTCTCCGTCGCCGGGCTCGACCGGGAGCAGCTCGACCGGGTGCGGACCGCCAAGCCGATCGTCCTGCTCGGGGAGCGCGACGTCCCCGACCGCGTCGACCACGTGCGGCTCGCCAACGAGGAGGGTGCCCGGCTCGCGACGGCGCACATGATCGAAGGCGGTGCCCGGCGCGTCCTCGCGCTCGGCTGCACGCCGGGCGGCGAGCACACGATGACGTCGGACCGTCGGGCCGGGTGGGAGCTCGCCCACCGGCGGGCGGGGTTGCCCTACGACGAGCGTTACGTCGTCCCCGTCGAGCCGTACTCCTCGCACGTCGCCCAGGACAGGGTGCGGGACGTCATCGCGTCCGGGCTGCCGTTCGACGCGATCTTCGCCGCCACGGACGTCATCGCCCTGGGCGCGGTCGCGGCCCTGGCCGAGCACGGGCTCCGCGTGCCCGAGGTGGTCCAGCTCGCCGGGTTCGACAACCTCGACGTCTCGAACTTCGTGCCGCCGGGGATCACCTCGGTCGACCCGAACCACCAGGGCGTCGCGGGTCACGCCGTCAGGCTGCTGCACCGCCGGATGGCCGACCGCGACGCCCCCGCCGAGCACATCGTCGCGCCCGTGAGCCTCGTCGTGCGCGGCTCGACGCGCGGCGGGCACTAGCCGCTCGCGCGTTTCCCCGTGCCCGACGCCGTCGTCGGGCGGCCGACGACCGACTCGCCCTGGGCCCCAGACCGACCAACCACCCACGTCCGAGAGGGACAGCATGAGCACCACGACCGCCGTCATCGACCTCGACCTGCCGGGCCCGGTGATCTCCCGCCACGTCTACGGCCACTTCGCCGAGCACCTGGGCCGGTGCATCTACGGCGGCTTCTGGGTGGGGGAGGGCTCGCCGGTGGCGAACGTCCGCGGCCTGCGGTCCGACGTCGTCGAGGCGCTCCGGGCGATCCGCGTCCCGAACCTGCGCTGGCCGGGCGGCTGCTTCGCGGACGACTACCACTGGCGCGACGGCATCGGCCCCCGCGACCAGCGGCCCCGCATGGTCAACTCGCACTGGGGCGACGTCGTCGAGGACAACAGCTTCGGCACGCACGAGTTCATGGAGCTGTGCGAGCTCCTCGACGCCGACCCCTACGTGTCGGGGAACGTGGGCTCGGGGACCGTCCAGGAGATGTCCGAGTGGGTCGAGTACCTCACCCGCGGCGACGACTCGCCGATGGCGGCGCTACGTCGCGCCAACGGGCGCGACGAGCCGTGGCGCGTGCCGTTCTGGGGCATCGGGAACGAGGCGTGGGGGTGCGGCGGGAACCTGCGGGCCGAGCAGTTCGCGTCCCTCGCCCGCCAGTACGCGACCTATGCGCGCAACCAGGGCGGCAACGCGCTGTACCGCGTCGCAGCCGGTGCCAACGCGGACGACTACACGTGGACCGAGGCGCTGATGCGGTCGTTCGACTCCCTCGCGGACGACGCCGGCGCCCCCGCCGGGCCGTTCCAGGCGCTGTCCGTGCACTACTACACGATGAGCGGGTCGTGGGGGGACAAGGGTTCCGCCACCCGGTTCGACACGGACGAGTGGTACACGACGATGGCGAAGGCCGCGTTCGTGGACGAGCTCCTCACGCGTCACTCGACCGTGATGGACCGGTACGACCCGCACCGCAAGGTCGGGCTCGTCGTCGACGAGTGGGGCACCTGGTGGAACGTGGAGCCCGGCACCAACCCCGGCTTCCTGTACCAGCAGAACACGCTGCGCGACGCGCTCGTGGCGTCGGTGCACTTCGACGCGTTCCACCGGCACGCGGACCGCGTCGTGATGGCGAACATCGCCCAGACCGTCAACGTGCTGCAGGCGATGATCCTCACGGATCCCGAGAGCGGCGCGCTCGTGCTCACCCCGACCTACCACGTGTTCGCGATGAACGTGGGCCATCACGACGCGAACGCGCTGGCCGTGCACCTGCGCGACGTGCCGACCGTCGAGGCGGCCGGGCGTGAGCTGCCCCTCGTGTCCGCGTCGGCGTCGGTCAAGGACGATGCCGCACTCGTCTCCCTGTCGAACCTCGACGTCGCCCGGGACCGGACCGTCGTGCTCGACCTGCGTGGGCGCGACGTCGTCGGGCACGAGGCGCGCGTGCTGGTGGCCGCGGACCCGGCCGCGCACAACACGCCGGAGGCGCCCGACGCCGTCGCCCCGGCCGCGCACGACGGCGTGCGGCCGCATCCGCGCGGGCTCGAGGTCGACCTGCCCGCGCACGCGTACGTCACCGTGAGCCTCGCGCTGGGGTGACCCTGTCGCGCTGGGGTCGGTGGGCACCGCTACCGTGTGGTCCGTGATGGCACCCACCACCAAAGAGGCGCAGCGCGCGGAGCTGCACAAGACGATCTGGCGCATTGCGAACGACTTGCGGGGCAGTGTCGACGGGTGGGACTTCAAGACGTACGTGCTCGGGATGCTGTTCTACCGGTTCATCTCCGAGAACATCGCCGCGCACTTCGACGCGGGGGAGCACGCCGCAGGCGACGCCGACTTCGACTACACGCGCCTCCCGGACCGCGAGGCGGAGATCGCGCGTGCGGACGCGGTCGCCGAGAAGGGCTTCTTCATCGCCCCGTCGGACCTGTTCGTCAACGTCCGGGAGCGCGCGCACCGTAACGCCGACAACCTCAACGAGACGCTGGAGCGCGTCTTCAAGAACATCGAGGGCTCGGCGGTCGGGACGGCCAGCGAGGGAGACCTCAAGGGCCTGTTCGACGACCTCGACGTGAACAGCGCCAAGCTCGGGAACACGGTGGCGCGCCGCAACGAGAAGCTCGTGAAGCTGCTGGACGCGATCGGCGACCTGCCGCTCGGCAACTTCCAGGACCACTCGATCGACCTGTTCGGCGACGCCTACGAGTACCTCATGCAGATGTACGCGTCCCAGGCCGGGAAGTCGGGCGGGGAGTACTACACCCCGCAGGAGGTGTCGGAGGTCCTGGCCCGGGTCACCGTCGTCGGCAAGACGCGTGTGGACAGGGTGTACGACCCTGCGGTCGGCTCGGGGTCGCTGCTGCTGAAGTTCGCGAAGGTGCTCGGCAAGGAGAACGTGGGCGGGTTCTACGGTCAGGAGATCAACCTGACCACGTACAACCTGGCGCGCATCAACATGTTCCTGCACGACGTCGGGTACGAGAAGTTCGACCTGGCGCACGGCGACACCCTCACGGACCCGCAGCACTGGGACTTCGAGCCGTTCGAGGCGATCGTGTCCAACCCGCCGTACTCGATCCGGTGGGCGGGGGACGCGGACCCGCTGCTCATCAACGACGAGCGGTTCGCACCGGCGGGCGTGCTGGCCCCGAAGTCGAAGGCCGACCTGGCGTTCACCATGCACATGCTGTCGTGGCTCGCGGTGGACGGGACGGCTGCGATCGTCGAGTTCCCGGGCGTCCTGTACCGCGGGGGAGCGGAGCGCAAGATCCGCCAGTACCTCATCGACAACAACTACGTCGACGCCGTTATCCAGCTCCCGCCGGACCTCTTCTTCGGGACGACGATCGCGACGTGCGTCATCGTGCTCAAGAAGTCGAAGGCGGACAACGCGGTGCTGTTCGTCGACGCGTCGGCCAAGTTCACGCGCGTCGGCAACAAGAACAAGCTCCTGCCCGAGCACCAGGACGCGATCCTCGCCGCGTACACGGGCCGCGAGGACGTGCCGCACGTCGCGCGGCTCGTCCCGAACGAGGACCTTGCCGCGAACGACTACAACATCGCGGTGTCGTCGTACGTGGAGGCCGAGGACACGCGCGAGGAAGTCGACATCACCGCGCTCAACGCGGAGATCGCCCGCATCGTCGCGCGGCAGGCGGAGCTGCGGGCGTCGATCGACGCGATCGTCGCGGACCTGGAGGGTGGTGCGGCGTGACGACCGAGGCGTCCGGGGAGATCGTCCTCTACCGACGTGACGACGGCGCGCCGGCCCTGGAGGTCCGGCTCGACGACGACACGGTGTGGTTGAGCCAACGGCAGATCGCGGACCTGTTCCAGACCTCGCGCGCGAACATCACGATGCACCTCCGCAACGTCTACGACGAGGGCGAGCTCGACCCTCGGGCAACCTGTAAGGATTTCTTACAGGTTCGACAGGAGGGGACTCGCGAGGTCCGTCGCGCCGTCGCGCACTACAACCTTGACGCGATCATCTCGGTCGGCTATCGCGTGACGAGCAAGGTCGCGACCCAGTTTCGGATCTGGGCGACCGAACGGCTGCGCGAGTACCTGGTCAAGGGCTTCACGATGGACGACCAGAAGCTCAAGAACCTCGGCGGCGGCACGTACTGGCGTGAGCTGCTGGAGCGCATCCGCGACATCCGCAGCAGCGAGAAGGTGCTGTACCGGCAGGTGCTCGACCTGTACGCGACGAGCGTGGACTACGACCCGAAGGCCGAGGAGACCGCCGAGTTCTTCAGGATCGTCCAGAACAAGCTGCACTACGCGGCTCACGGACACACGGCGGCCGAGGTGATTGCCGCCAGGGCCGATGCCACGAAGCCGAACATGGGGCTGACCTCGTTCGCCGGCGCCCGACCGCGCAAGGCTGACGTCGGGGTGGCGAAGAACTACCTCGACGAGGCCGAGCTGAAGAAGCTCAACACCCTGGTGTCCGCGTACTTCGACGCGGCCGAGTTCCGAGCGCAGAGCCACGAGCCCACCTACATGAAGGACTGGCTCGCCCACCTCGACAGGCTCATCGTCGCGATGGACGCACCGACGCTTGCCGGCGCCGGCAGCGTCAGCCACCGTGCGGCGGTCGCGCAGGCCGAAGGCGAGTACACGAAGTTCCGTGCGCGGGTCGACGCCGACCCGACCGGCGTGGAGGACGCGTACCTGGAGTCCCTCAAGCGTGCACAGCGAGAGATCGAGGGCAAGAAGTGAGCGAGCGATGAGCGACCGTCCGTCGGCGCTGGCGCCGATGCCCGAGGGGTACGGCGAGTGGCTGGCTGAGCTCAAGACGCGGGTCTACGCCGCGCAGCAGCGGGCGGTGCTGGCGGTCAACACCGAGATGATCGGTCTCTACCGACAGATCGGTCGGGAGCTCGACGACCGGATCGACGGGCACGCGTGGGGCGCGAAGGTCGTCGATCGCGTCGCGCACGACCTCCGTGAGTCGTTCCCCGAGGCCAAGGGATTCTCGGTGCGGAACCTGCACTACATGCGCGCGTTCGCTGCGGCGTGGCCGGAGCCAGACTTTCTGCAACAGCCCGTTGCACGATTGCCCTGGGGCCACAACCTCGTGCTGCTGACGAAGCTCAAAGACCGCGACCAGCGCCTCGCCTACGCGACGGCGGCGCTCGAGCACGGGTGGTCTCGTGCGGTCCTCGAGATGCAGATCGAGGCGCGGAGCGTTGAGCGGGCCAGGCGGGCGATCACGAACTTCGACCGGACGCTCCCAGCGCCGCAGTCCGACCTCGCGCGTGAGGCGCTGAAGGACCCGTACAAGCTCGACTTCCTCGGGCTCGGCAGGGACGCCGAGGAGCGCGCGATCGAACGGGCGCTCGTCGACCACGTCGCCGAGTTTCTCGTCGAGCTGGGTGCCGGCTTCGCGTACGTCGGGCGGCAGATCCACCTCGAGGTGGGCGGCGACGACTTCTTCCTCGACCTGCTCTTCTACCACCTCAAGCTCCGCTGCTACGTAGTCGTCGAGCTCAAGGCGACGGCGTTCAAGCCCGAGCACCTCGGCCAGCTCGGCTTCTACCTCGCGGCCGTCGACGGCGAGCTGAAGCACCCCGACGACGCGCCCACCGTCGGGCTGCTGCTGTGCAAGACGAAGAACGAGGTCGTCGCGGAGTACGCGCTCCGCAGCACCACCAGCCCGCTCGGGGTTGCCGAGTACGACCTGCTCAAGGACCTGCCCGAACCGCTCGCCACGAACCTTCCGACGATCGAACAGATCGAGGCCGAACTGCGAGGAGACGCGGGATGAGCCGCATCGACGACCTGATCGCGGACCTCTGCCCGGATGGGGTCGAGTATCGGCGCGTCGGCGATGCCTTCAGCGTTGTGCCGACGCCTCCGGGCATTCCCAGGAGCAAGTACTCCGACGGCTCCACGATTCCGATCGTGGACCAAGGGGCCGGGCTTGTCGCTGGGCGCACCGACGACGCAACGTGCGCCGTCGCTCCGGGAGAGTACGTAGTGTTTGGTGACCACACGCGTGCCGTGAAGTGGGTCGATTTCACGTTTGCCGTGGGCGCGGACGGTACGAAAGTGCTTGCCGCCCGCGAGCGACTGCTTCCCAGGTTCGGCTATTTCGCTCTGGCGAGCTTGGTCATACCTAGCCGCGGCTACAACCGTCACTGGACCGTCGTGCGTGAGATGAAGATCCCGGTCCCGCCTGAGCCGTTGCAGCGCGAAATTGTGCGGGTATTGGACCAGTTTGTTGAGCTGGAGGCGGAACTCGAAGCGGAGTTGGAGGCGCGTCGCCAGCAGTATGCCCACTATCGTGACGCCCTCTTGACGTTCGCGGAGAGAGGGGCAGTTCGGCGGATTCGCATGAGTGAGCTGGGGACGCTCTTTGGTGGATTGACCGGGAAATCCAAGGCTGACTTCGCGGACGAGGGCGCTCGTTATGTCTCCTACACCAACGTCTTCAATAATATCGCCACGCGCCTCGATCTCGACGACTTTGTGCGAGTGGGCTCGGGGGAGAAGCAGCGCGGGCTCGCACGCGGGGACGTTCTCTTTACCGGGTCGTCTGAGACGGTGGCCGAGGTTGGGATGTCATCGGTGGTGGTCGACGATCCGAGTGAGCAGGTCTACCTGAACAGCTTCTGCATCGGGTTTCGGCCGTTCGACCCCTCGGCACTCCGGCCGGAATTTGCCAAGCACTTATTCCGATCCAGGCCCGTGCGGGACCAGATCGTCAAGACCGCAAGCGGCGTGACGCGATTCAACGTGTCGAAAGCGCGTCTGGCGCAGGTCTCGGTCCCGATCCCTGCTCCTTCGGATCAAATGCGCCTCGCCGGCACCCTCGACACGTTCGACGCACTCGTGAACGACCTCAGTGTGGGCCTGCCTGCCGAGTTGGCGGCGCGTCGGGCGCAGTATGCGTACTACCGCGACCGGCTGCTGACGTTCCAGGAGGCGGTGTGATCCCTGACTTCTACACGCCGCGCGACACCTGGCCGGAGCAGATCGAGCGGATCGTCGAGCTGCTGGGTCGTGTGACCGCCGTCGAGCAGCTGTCCGGGCGTGCGCTCGAGCTGCGCCGGACCAACCGGATCGGGTCGGTGCACTCGTCCACCGCGATCGAGGGGAACGTGCTGACGCTCGCCGAGGTGGACGCCGTCGCGCACGGCGAACCCGTGTTCGGGCCGCCCCGCGACGTGCAGGAGGTCCAGAACGCCCTGGCTGCGTACGACGCGCTCGAGGGTCTCGACCCGTACGCCGTCGACGACTTCCTCGGGGCTCACGCACTCCTCACCGCGGGTCTCATCGCCGAGTCCGGGGCGTTCCGCACGGTCGACGTCGAGATCGTGGGTGTCGACGGCGCCGTGCTGCACACAGGGTCCCGCCACGCGAGGGTGCCGCGGCTCGTCGGCGAGCTCCTCGAGTGGGGCGGCGCGTCGACCGACCACCCGCTCGTCGTGTCGAGCGCGATGCACTTCCTCATCGAGCACATCCACCCGTTCCGCGACGGGAACGGCCGCATCGGGCGCCTCTGGCAGACGCTCGTCCTCAGCCGCTGGCGCCCGATCTTCGCCTGGATGCCCACCGAGACGCTCGTCCGCGCGCACCAGGCGCGCTACTACGAGGCGCTCCAGGCGTCGCGCGAACCCGAGATCGACGCCGCGCCGTTCATCGACTTCATGCTCGGCGTCATCACCGAGTCACTCCAGGACTACGAGGCACGTGCGCTCACGAGCGCCGGCAGTGTCGGAACAAGTGGCGGAACAAATGTCGGAACAAGCGAAGCCATCCTTGCTGCGCTCGAAGCCGAGCCGGCCCTCACCGCGGTGGCGCTCGGGGACAGACTCGGAAGGTCGGCCAGGACAGTTGAGCGGCACCTCGCTGATCTCAGAGCCCAAGGACGTCTCCGACGTGAAGGCTCGACCAAGGCCGGGCGCTGGGTGGTGATCGACCGATGAGCACCTCTGAGGGAGGCGCCCGCACGTACGACCCGATCGCGGTGTCCACCGAGAGCACGGTCGTCGCCGAGTACACGCCGGACCCGACGGGGGACACCGCGTACCAGTCCGAGTCCGCGCTCGAACGCGAGATGATCCGGCTCCTGCAGTCGCAGGCGTACGAGCACCTGCCGATCGCATCGGAGGGCGCGCTCGTCGCCAACCTCCGCGCCCAGCTCGAGGCGCTCAACGGCATCACGTTCACCGACGGCGAGTGGGACAGGTTCTTCACCACCTCGATCGCCGGTGCGAACGACGGCATCGTCGAGAAGACCGTCCGCATCCAGGAGGACCACGTCCAGATCCTCAAGCGCGACGACGGCTCCACGAAGAACATCGCGCTGCTCGACAAGGAGAACATCCACAACAACCGCCTGCAGGTCGTCAACCAGTACGAGGTCGACCGCGGCGACGACGGCGAGCAGGGCGGCGCGCGCTACGCCAACCGCTACGACGTCACCGTGCTCGTCAACGGGCTCCCGCTCGTGCACGTCGAGCTCAAACGGCGCGGGGTCGACATCCGCGAGGCGTTCAACCAGATCGACCGCTACCAGCGCGACAGCTTCTGGGCCGGCTCCGGCCTGTTCGAGTACGTGCAGCTCTTCGTCATCAGCAACGGCACCCTCACCAAGTACTACTCGAACAGCACCCGCCTCGCCCGCGTCACCGAGAGCAGCAAGGAAGCCCGACGCAAGCAGACGTCCAACAGCTTCGAGTTCACGTCCTGGTGGGCCGACGCGCAGAACACCCCCATCCAGGACCTCACCGCGTTCGTCCGGACGTTCTTCTCCAAGCACACGCTGCTCAACATCCTCACCCGCTACTGCGTGCTCACCGCCGACAAGCTGCTGCTCGTCATGCGGCCGTACCAGATCGTCGCCACCGAACGGATCCTGCAGAAGATCGCGATCTCCACCAACGCCAAGCAGCTCGGCACCGTCGCCGCCGGCGGCTACGTGTGGCACACCACCGGCTCCGGCAAGACGCTCACCTCGTTCAAGGCGGCCCAGCTCGCCTCGAAGCTGCCGAGCGTCGACAAGGTGCTGTTCGTCGTCGACCGCAAGGACCTCGACTACCAGACCATGCGCGAGTACGACCGGTTCGAGAAGGGCGCCGCGAACTCGAACGCGTCCACCGCCGTGCTCAAGCGCCAGCTCGAGGACCGGAACGCGCGGATCATCATCACGACGATCCAGAAGCTCTCCACCTTCATCAAGGCGAACAAGGGCCACGCGATCACCGGCGGCCACGTCGTCATCATCTTCGACGAGTGCCACCGGTCCCAGTTCGGCGACATGCACACCGACATCACGCGCGCGTTCAAGCGCTACAACCTCTTCGGGTTCACCGGCACCCCGATCTTCGCCGCCAACGCCGGCAGCGGCGGCAACCCGCAGCTCAAGACCACCGAACAGGCCTTCGGCACCAAGCTGCACACCTACACGATCGTCGACGCGATCACCGACAAGAACGTCCTCCCGTTCCGCATCGACTACATCAACACCGTCGGCGTCGGGACCGTCGTCGACAAGACCGTCAGCTCCATCGACACCGAGAAGGCCCTGCTCGACGAGCGCCGCATCCGCGACATCGTCCGCTACACGCTCGAGCACTTCGACCAGAAGACCAAGCGGAGCTCGACGTTCGAGCACCGCGTCGTCACCAACGTCGCCGAGTCCACCCGCACCCGCCGCCAGGCGGAGGCCGTGCGGGCCAACCGTCGCGTGCGGGGGTTCAACGCCATCTTCGCGACCGCCTCCATCCCCGCCGCCCGCGCCTACTACAACCACTTCCAGCTCGCGCAGCGGACCCTGCTGCCCGGCCAGCGCCTCAAGATCGGGCTCATCTACTCCTACGGCGCCAACGACGCCACCGGCGACGACGGCCTGCTCGACGACGACGCCTTCGACACGGGCGCCCTCACTCTCGACGACCGCAGCTTCCTCGAAGACGCCATCCAGGACTACAACGAGCTCTTCGGCACCAGCTACGACACCACCGCCGACCGGTTCCAGAACTACTACAAGGACCTGTCGCAACGGCTCAAGAACCGCGACCTCGACCTCGTGATCGTCGTCAACATGTTCCTCACCGGCTTCGACGCCACGACGCTCAACACCCTGTTCGTCGACAAGAACCTGCGCGCGCACGGGCTCATCCAGGCGTTCTCCCGCACCAACCGGATCCTCAACTCCGTCAAGACGTACGGGAACGTCGTCGCGTTCCGGAACCTCGAGGACGAGACCAACGCCGCGCTCGAGCTCTTCGGCAACAAGGAGGCCCGCGGCGTCGTCGTCCTCAAGCCCTACGGCGACTACTACGCCGAGTACGCCACGAAGGTCGACGAGCTCCTGCGGAACTACCCGCTCGGCGAGCCGATCGTCGGCGAGGACGCCCAGAAGGACTTCATCGCCGTCCTCGGGACGATCCTGCGGCTCGAGAACATCCTGTCCTCGTTCGACGACTTCGCCGGCCACGAGCTGCTCACCGAACGCCAGAGCCAGGACTACCGCAGCGTCTACCTCGACCTGTACGCCGAGTTCCGCACGACCCGCGACGCCGACAAGGAGCGCATCAACGACGACGTCGTCTTCGAGATCGAGCTCGTCAAGCAGGTCGAGATCAACGTTGACTACATCCTCATGCTCGTCGCCCGGTACCGGGAACGGTTCGGGGACGGCCAGGACACCGAGGTCCGCGCCGAGATCAGCCGCGCCGTCGACGCGAGCCCCACCCTGCGCAACAAGCGCGACCTCATCGAGGCGTTCGTCGACACCGTGTCGCTCGACGGTGCCGTCGACGCCGAGTGGGAGGCGTTCGTCCGGGCCAGGCGCGACGCCGAGCTGCAGGCCGTGATCGACGACGAGAACCTGCGCCCCGAACAGACCCGCGCCTACGTCGAGGACGCGTTCCGCGTCGGCGAGCTGCGCACCGGCGGCACCGCCGTCACCACCGTCCTGCCCCCGGTGTCCCGGTTCGCGCGCGACGGCGGGCACACCGAGAAGAAGCAGCACGTCATCGACAGGCTGCGCGCGTTCTTCGACCGCTTCTACGGCCTCGGCGCGGGCTCCTGAGATGGTCGCCATGCTGACTTGCCCGGCTGTCGCGACGTTCGCGCAACCCGCGGTAGCGGCCCGCCGGCTGCCGGGATCACGTCGGAACCCCTACGGTCCTGTTCCGCCCATCGGCTCTCGACCCCTCCGGTTGTGTTCCGTTACCGGTAAGTGAACCCCTCCCCTTGTGTTCCACCATGACGCTCCTGATCGCGTGATCGGCGCAGAGATCGCCCGGGCGGTGTCACCCTCTAGGGTGGGCGCCATGCTGACCGCCCAGGACGTCGTCGTCCGGATCTTGGAGAACATCGGCGCGGCCCGGCGCCCGGACACGGTCGACGCGCTCCTCGCGGGCGACCCGGACGCCCCGGTCGCGGGTGTGGCGGTGACGATGATGGCGACGTTCGACGTGCTGCGCCGCGCGGTCGCCGAGGGCCTCGACCTCGTGATCACGCACGAGCCGCTCTACTACGACCACCGGAACGACGCCGAGCCCCGGCTCGCGGCGGAGGACGACCCGGTCTACCGGGCCAAGGCGTCGTTCGTCGCCGAGCACGGGCTGCGGGTCTGGCACCTGCACGACGCCTGGCACGACCGCCGGCCCGACGGCGTCGACGAGGGGACGGCCCGGGCGCTCGGCTGGGCGGGGCGCGAGGTCCCCGGCGCAGCGGGCGTGTACGTGGTCGAGCCGACGACGCTGGGGGAGCTCGCCGCGCACGTCGCGTCCGCGCTCGGCGCCCGCGCGCTGCGGTTCGTCGGCGACCCGGGGCTGCCGGTCTCGCGCGCCGGGCTGGACCTCGGCTTCCGCGGCTTCGAGCGCAACCGGCACCTCCTGCAGCGCGCCGACGTGGACGTCGCCGTCATCGGGGAGGGGCACGAGTGGGAGACGGGCGCCTACGCGGCCGACCTCGAGGCCGCGGGGATCCGCAAGGGACTGGTCGTCGTCGGGCACGTGCCCTCCGAGCAGGAGGGCATGGCGGAGGCCGCGCGGTGGCTCGCCGACCTGCTGCCCGAGGTTCCCGTGCGGTTCGTGCCCGCGGCCGACCCGTACCGGACGCTCGGCGCGTGAGAGCATCGGGGCTCCACACCGCCGTGCCGAAAGGATTCGCATGTCCTCGCTCGTCCCGCTGCCCGCGCACGTCCGGACCGCCGACGGGAGCCTGCCGCTCGACGGCCTGAGCGTCGTCGCCGGGCCTTCGGAGGAGGAGCAGCGCCTCGCCGCCGTGGCGCGCCACCTGCTCGGGCTGGGTGCTCCGGCCGGCGACCGACCGGCGCTCGTCCTCGCGCTCGACGACGCCGCCGGGCCGGGGGGCGCCGCGTCGCCCGAGCGGTACTCCCTCGAGGTCTCGGGGGCCGGTGCCGCGCTGACCGCGCCCACCACGGAGGGTCTCTTCCGCGGGATCGCCACCCTTGCCCAGCTGAGCACCGTCGACGGCGAGGGCCGCGCGGTGCTGCCGGCCGTCGTCGTGAAGGACGCACCGCGGTACCCGTGGCGCGGGCTGTCGCTGGACGTGGCGCGGCACTTCTTCGAGCCGGACGTCGTCGAGCGGGTGATCGACGTGATGGCCCGCTACAAGCTGTCCGTCCTGCACCTGCACCTCACCGACGACCAGGGCTGGCGCCTCGAGCTGCCGTCGCGGCGGCTGCTCACGGAGATCTCCGGGAAGGGCGAGATCGGCGACGGCGTCGGCGGTTTCTACACGATGGACGAGTTCCGGAGGCTGCAGGAGTATGCGGCCGCGCGCTACGTGCAGGTCGTGCCGGAGTTCGACATGCCGGGCCACACCAACGCCGCGACGCACGCGTACGGCGAGCTCGTCCCTGGTGGGCAGCCGACCGACCGGTTCGGCGGCGAGGAGGTCGGGTTCAGCAAGCTCTCGTTCGACCTGCCGGAGACCGAGCCGTTCCTGCGCGACGTGTTCGGCGACATCGCCGCGGCGACGCTCGGGGAGTACGTCCACATCGGCGGCGACGAGGTCTTCACGCTTGGCGTGGAGGAGTACAGCCGGTTCGTGCTGCTCGCGCACGACGTCGTCACGGCGGCCGGGAAGAAGGTCGTGGGCTGGCAGGAGATCGCCGAGGTGGAGCTCCCGGCCGATACCGTCGTGCAGTACTGGGAGACGCGCAAGGACACCGCGCCGCTGCGGCGCGCGGTCGCGGGCGGCGCGAAGATCCTCCTGTCCCCGGCGGACCGCGTCTACCTCGACATGAAGTACGACGCCGACGACGCGCGCGGCCAGGACTGGGGCGCGTCCATGCCGCCGATCGAGCTGCGCGACGCGTACGACTGGGAGCCGGACGCGGCGGTCGAGGGGGTCGATCCGGACGCCGTGGTCGGCGTCGAGGCGGCGATCTGGAGCGAGCGGATCCCCGACGAGCACACTCTCTTCATGCGTCTGCTGCCGCGGCTCGCGGCCGTGGCGGAGGTCGCGTGGACGCCCGTCGACGCGCGGTCGTGGGAGGGTTTCGCGGCACGCGTGGCGCGCGAGTCGACCGGGTGGCGCGACCGGGGGCTCACGTTCCACGAGAGCCCGGGCGTCGACTGGGCTTGAGCGTCCCCTGCACCGAGTTGTCAGAACCTGGTGAGGCTCGAGACTCACCAGGTTCTGACAACCCGCGGCTTGTGTGACCTGCGTCGACGCGGGGCGCGGGCGTGCGGACTCGGAATCAGCCGCCACCGAAAGTCGGAATCAGCCGCCATCAAAAGTCGGGATTAGCCGCTCCGGCGCTCCCGCGTGAGCGCCGTCGTCGAGCACGGGATATCCGCCCCGCGACACCGCAGTCCGCGCCCGTCTGCGTCGGCAGACGGGCGCGGACCGCGTGTTCGGCAAAGGGGCCGCGCCGCCGTCGTCATCAGCGTCAGATCCAGCTCGGCAGCCACATGTGAACGTGCCAGAAGCTGTACGGCACCGTCTGCGCCGTCCAGATCGGGTAGAAGAACAGGCTCACCGCGACCACGACGGTCACGAAGATGCTGACCCCGATCACCACCCGGCGTCTGGCGCGTCTCTCGCCCTGGGTCTCCTCGAGCAGCAGGGCGATCACGTAGGCGACGGCCATCATGACCCAGGGCGTGAACACGATCGAGTAGAACGTGAAGATCGTCCGGTGCATGTAGGCGAACCAGGGGAACCACCCGGCGACGACGCCCGCGAGCACCGCGGTCGCGCGCCAGTCGCGCGCGACGAACAGCCACACGAGCGTGACGGCGAGGCACAGCGCGCCCGCCCACCAGAGCACAGGGTTGCCGAGCGAGGTGACGGCCTGCGCGCACGGCGACGACCCGCAGCCCTGCTGCCCGGGCTTGATCGACTCGTAGTAGAAGGACGTCGGGCGCCACTGCAGCATCCAGCCCAGCGGGTTCGCCTGGTAGGGGTGCGGGGTGTCGAGAGTGTTGTGGAAGTGCCACATCTGGACGTGGTACTGCCAGAACGAGCGCAGCGCGGGCGGCAGCCAGGAGACGCCCTCGCCGGGGTTCTCGACGGCCCACTGCCGCATGTACGACATCGGGTTGCGGAACCACCCCCACCACGTCGCCAGGTAGGCGAGCAGCGCCGTCGGGAGCATCACGAGCGCCGCGGGGATCCCGTCGACCAGGATCGCGTCCTCCCACCACCGCTTGATCCCGACGGCGCGCCGCGCCGTCATGTCCCAGCCGACGGTCAGCAGCCCGAAGATCGCGATGAAGTAGATGCCCGACCACTTGGTCCCGCACATCAGGCCCAGGGACACGGCCGCGAGGAACCGGTACCAGCGCCAGCCCAGCCGCGGCCCGTACTTGCCGATCTCGCCGCCCGCCTCGACGATCGCCGCGCACTTGTCCGCCAGCCGCCGCCTCGCCTGCTCCCGGTCGAGGATGAGGAACGCGAACGCGAGCAGTCCCCAGAACATGACGAAGTTGTCGAGCAGCGAGGTGCGCGAGTGGACGATCGCCTCGCCGTCGACGGCCATGAACAGGCCCGCGAGGATGCCGATCAGCGTCGAGCCGAAGAGGCGGCGCGCGACCCGCGCCACGATCCACACGGCGAGGATCCCGATCACCGCCGTGCTGATCCGCCAGGCCCACGGGTTCTCCGCGCCGCCGAACCGCAGGCCGACGGAGATCATCCACTTGCCGAGCGGCGGGTGGACCACGTAGTCGGCCTGGTGCAGGAACGTGTTGACGTCGCCGGACTCGAACGCCGGGTTGGGGTTGTCCGGCCACTTGGCCTCGTAGCCGGCCTTGAGCAGCGAGTACGCGTACTTGACGTAGTAGGTCTCGTCGAAGACGAGCGTCTTCGGGTTGCCCAGGTGGTACAGGCGAAGGACGGCGGCGAGCGCCGTGACGAGCAGCGGGCCGAGCCAGCCCCAGAGGCGGTCGCGCGCCGTCGAGCCGAGGGCCAGGCGGCGCGGCCCGAACAGCTTGAGGAGGTAGCGGTCCCGCGCGCTCGGCTCGGGGGCGCCCGGCTCCGCCAGGTCCGTCGCGGTGCCCGGCCCCGTCGCTGCTCCCGGCTCCGTCGCCGTGTCGAGATCCCGCGTCAGGCCCGACGACGGCGCCTCCGTCGTTCCCGCGTCCTCGCCCGAGGTGCCGGTCGCCCGGGCGCCGGTGATCGGTCCGGAGGCGGGCGCACCCGTCGCTGCCCCGGCGACGTGCCGGCCGTTCGGACTCCCCGCCGGCGGCGCGCCGGACCCCGGCTCGGGCGCGGTGGGCGGCTCGTCGGGGCTGCTCGTGGCGGACACGCCCGTCATGGTACGGCGTGGGACAGTGGGGGCCATGAGCAGCGCCGAGACTCGAGCCGACCGACGCGCCGACCGGGCGGCCGACCATGCGGGCGGCGTCCTCGTCCTCGCCGCGACCCCGATCGGCAACCCCGACGACGCGTCGCCCCGCCTGCGCCGCCTGCTCGTCGAGGCGGACGTCGTGGCCGCCGAGGACACGCGCCGCCTGCACGGGCTCGCCGGCCGGCTGGGGCTGGAGGTCGGCGGACGCGTCGTCAGCTACCACGAGCACAACGAGACCGCCCGCGCCGACGACCTGCTCGACGTCGTCGAGGGCGGCGGGACGGTGCTCGTCGTGACCGACGCCGGCATGCCGTCGGTGTCGGACCCGGGGTACCGGGTCGTGACGCGCGCCGTCGAGCGCGGGCTTTCCGTGACCACCGCCCCCGGTCCCTCGGCGGTCCTCGCGGCGCTCGCGGTGTCGGGCATCGCGACGGACCGGTTCACGTTCGAGGGCTTCCCGCCCCGCAAGCCGGGAGAGCGTCGTCGCGCGTTCGAGGCACTCGCCTCCGAGCGCCGGACCATGGTGTTCTTCGAGGCGCCGCACCGGATCGCGGACACGCTCGACGCGATGGCCGAGGCCTTCGGCGCCGACCGTCCCGCCGCCGTCTGCCGGGAGCTCACCAAGACCTACGAGGAGGTGCTGCGCGGGGGGCTCGGGGAGCTCGCCGCCCGCGCCGTGGCCGAGCCGTTGCGCGGCGAGATCTGCGTCGTCGTCGCGGGGGCGCCGGCCGCGGCCGCGAGCGTCGAGGAGCTCGTCGACGAGGTGCTCGAGCGCGTCGCCGCGGGGGAGCGGCTCAAGGAGGCGGTCGCCGCGGTCGCGGAGGCGTCCGGCGTCGGCGGCGGGGGAGTGAGCAAGCGCGACCTGTACGCCGCGGCGCTCGCGGCCCGCGCGTCCTGACAGCTCGGGAGAACGTCAGGCGGCCGACGACGGCACGAGCTCCACGCCGTCCGCCGCCAGCTCCTCGCGCGCCTCGGCGCCGAGCTGGGGCGAGACGGGCACGGTGAGGTCGGTCAGCACGCGCGTCGGGAGGCCGAGGGCGTGCGCGTCGAGCGCGGTCGCCTTGACGCAGTGCGACTCCGCGATCCCGACGACGTCGACCGCGTCCACGCCGGCGTCGCGCAGCGCCTCCGCGAGCGGGCGACCGGAGGGGTCGGTGCCCTCGAAGCCCGAGTACGCGGCCGCGTGCTGGCCCTTCTTGACGCTGACGTCGGGCGCGAGGCCGACGAGCGCCGGGTGGAGCGCCGCGTTGGGGGAGCCGGCGAGGCCGTGGGGCGGCCAGGTGTCGACGAAGTCGGGGTGGTCGGAGAAGTGGTCGCCGGGGTCGATGTGCCAGTCCTGCGTCGTGGCCACGAACGCGTACCGGTCGCGGTGCGTCGCCACGTAGTCGGCGATCCGCTGCGCGACCGCGTTCCCGCCGTCGACGCCGAGCTCGCCGCCCTCGCAGAACGTCGGCTGCACGTCCACCACGACCAGCGCCCGGCGGTTCTCCTTGGTCATGACGTCCACTCTGCCACCCGCCCTGCCGCGCCGGGAGGACCGTCCTACCGTGGACCCGAGGAGGTGGGTCGATGGAGACGGTCGGCTACTGGGTGAGCGTGGTCGCGCGCCTCCTCGACGAGCGGTTCGACGACGCCCTGCCGCACGCGGGCCTCGGCCGGCGGCACTGGCACGTCCTCACGCTGCTCGCGGGCGGCGCGGCCCAGTCGGAGGCCGCGGACGGCGTCCTGCACGGCTTCGAGACGGAGGTCCAGGACCTCGCGGCGCGGGGCTGGGTGCAGCGCGCGCCGGAGGGCTGGGCGATCACCGCGGAGGGCCAGACGGCGTACCACCGCCTGCTCGACGACGTCACCGCGGCGCGCGAGCGGGTCACCGAGGGCATCGACCCGGCGGACGTGGCGACCGCCGTCGACGTGCTGCGACGCGTGGCGCAGAACCTGCGGCCCGACGCCTGACGGGATCGTCCGGCCCGGCGCGGACCGCGCGGGTACCCTGCGGAGCATGCCTCGCGAGATGGAGTTCCGTCGCATCCCCGGCCTGCCGCCGTACGTCTTCACGATCATCGACGCGCTCAAGGTCGAGGCGCGCCGGGCAGGTCGGGACGTCGTCGACCTGGGCTTCGGCAACCCCGACCTGCCGAGCCCTGAGATCGCCGTCGAGAAGCTCGCGGAGGCCGCGCACAACACGCGCAACCACCGGTACTCCGCGTCGCGCGGCATCCCGAAGCTGCGTGAGGCCGTGGCCGGCCTGTATCAGCGGCGGTTCGGCGTCACGCTCGACCCGGACACCGAGATCATCTCGACGATCGGCGCCAAGGAGGGCTTCAGCCACCTCATGTGGGTGCTGCTGCAGCCGGGCGACGCCGCGATCGTCCCGACGCCGAGCTACCCGATCCACATCTGGGGCCCCTACTTCGCGGGCGCCGACGCGCGGCAGGTCGACATCGGCGACGGCACCGACGCGGCCGGCTACATCGACCGCGTGATGGAGGCGTGGGAGTACGGGTGGCCCAAGCCGCGCGTCGTCGTCCTGAGCTTCCCGCACAACCCCACGACGACGGTCGCCACCAAGGAGGACCTGCAGCGGCTCGTCGACTGGGCGCGCGAGCGCGACGTGGTGCTCGTGCACGACCTCGCGTACGCGGACATGACGTTCGACGGCTTCAAGCCGCCGTCGATCATGGAGTGCGAGGGCGCCAAGGAGGTCGCCGTCGAGCTCTACTCCATGACGAAGTCGTACTCGATGGCCGGCTGGCGGGTCGCGTTCCTCGTGGGCCGCAAGGACGTCGTGGGGGCGCTCGCGAAGCTCAAGAGCTACCTCGACTACGGGACCTTCCAGCCCATCCAGATCGCCGCGACCGTCACGCTCAACGAGGCGACCGACTACCCGGCCGAGGCGTCGGCCGTGTACGAGGCGCGGCGCGACGCCCTCTACGACGGCCTGCAGCGCATCGGCTGGGACATCCACAAGCCCGGCGGCACGATGTTCGCGTGGGCGCGGATCCCCGAGCCGTACCGCGACATGGACTCGATCGAGTTCGCGACGCACGTGATCGAGCGGTGCGACGTCGCCGTCTCCCCGGGCGTCGGGTTCGGGCCCGGGGGCGACGGGTTCGTGCGGTTCGCGCTCATCGAGAACGAGCAGCGGATCGGCCAGGCCGTGCGCGGGCTCAAGCGGGGCCTCGAGCGGCTCTGACCAGCGTCGGCTCTGAGGGGCGGCCGGCTCACCGAGCCGACGCGGATCGTCGTCCTGAGCCGCTCCGAGCGACGATCTGCGTCAGTTCGATGCGTCAGGCCGGCGCGGCACCCGACGTCGTGCCCGACCCCTTCGCCTTGCGCGCGTCGACCTGCTTCTGGGCCACGGCGACGAGGCGGTCGTCGACGAGGTCGTAGACCAGGGTGCCTACCCACACGATGAGCGTGGCCCACACCCACGTCCAGAACCCGTGGATCGAGAACCCGGACTCCGGGGACAGGATCACGGTCAGGATCAGCGAGACCAGCACGGTCGCGAGGCCGATCACCCACGTGTACTCGTGGACGTGCTTCGTGAGGAACTTGGTGAGCAGCGGCCGGACGATCGCGATCAGGACCGTGAAGAGGGCGACCGCGACGATGCCCCACAGCCAGCCGATCTTCATCCCTGACAGCACGATGTTGGCGACGATGAGCAGGACGCCGTAGGCGACCGCTGCGACGACGAAGCTGACGATCCTCGGGCTCATGGCGATGCCTCCCTCTCGGTGAGGTCCCTCGTCGGGACTCCCAGGTCATCTTCAGGATGCGTCCGGTGCGCCGGCGCCGCGCGACGGCGCGCCGGACGGCACGCGGCGAAACGTCGGCCCGCACGGTGGACCGCCCGGTGCGTGGCGGCGCGCGTCGCGCCTACGGTGCGGCATGGTCACCGCAGCGGGAGGCCGCGACGCCGGCCCCGAGCTTCTCTGGTACGTGCCCAACGAGGTCGAGCCGGGCCACCGCGGCGACCTCGGCGCCGACGGGACGCTCGACGGCACCGTCGACCTGGCTCGGACCGCGGAGGCGCACGGCTGGTCGGGCGCGCTGCTCGGGACGGGCTGGGGCCGGCCGGACACGTTCACGGTCGCGACGGCGGTCGCGGCGCTGACGACGACGTTCCGCCCGCTCGTCGCGATCCGGCCGGGCTACTGGCAGCCGGCCCACTTCGCGAGCGCGGCCGCGACGTTGCAGCACCTGAGCCACGGCCGCCTGCTCGTCAACGTCGTCAGCGGGCAGGACGACCTCGCCGCGTACGGCGACGTGGAGGGCGACCAGGCGCAGCGCTACGCGCGGACCCAGGAGTTCATGCGGCTCGTCCGACGCCTGTGGACCGAGGAGCGCGTGACGTTCGCCGGCGACCACTTCCGCGTCGCGGACTCGACCGTCGTGCCCCGGCTCCCGGGTGGAGCGCCGCGCCTCTACTTCGGGGGCGCCTCGCCGGCCGCGGAGCGGGTTGCCGCCACCGAGGCGGACGTCCAGCTGTTCTGGGGCGAGCCGCTCGACGGCATCGAGGCCCGGATCTCGCGCCTGCGCGGGCTGTCGGGGACGCTCGACCGCGACCTCCCGCCGCTCGAGTTCGGGCTGCGCGTGACGACGCTCGTGCGCGACACCGCCGAGGAGGCGTGGCGCGACGCCGAGGCCAAGGTCGCCGCCCTCGCGGAGCGTGCGGGGGAGGCGACGACCCCCGCGTTCCGACGGGAGACCGCCGTCGGGCAGCGGCGGCTGCTCGACCTCGCCGCACGCGGTGACGTCCTCGACGACTGCCTCTACACCGCGCCCGGCCGGTACGGGGGCGCCGGCGCGGGGAGCACGTGGCTCGTCGGGTCCGCCGACGACGTCGCGGCCGCCCTGCGCCGCTACGCCGCCCTGGGCGTCACGCACTTCGTGCTGTCGGACACCCCGTACCGGCAGGAGGCGGCGCGGGTCGGCGACGCGCTGGTCCCGCGGCTGCGGGAGGCGGTCACCACGCCGATCGTCTGACGCTTCGACCGCGCGAGCCGCGCCGGCCCGGGATCGCGCCCTCAGCCCCGGACGCCGTCGAACGTGTCCGGGTCGGCGCTGCCGGTGCGCTCGCCGCGGTCGAGGCCGTCGATCGCGGCCATGTCGTCGTCGGACAGGACGAAGCCGAAGAGGTTCCCGTTCTCGGCGATCCGGGCGCGGCTCGACGCCTTGGGGATCACGACGTCGCCGCGCTGCAGGTGCCACCGCAGCACGACCTGGGCGGGCGTGCGCGCCTGCCGGGCGGCGACGCGTCCGACGACGGGGTCGTCGAGGACCTTGCCGCGCGCGAGCGGGGACCAGGCCTCCGTGACGATGCCGTGCTCGGCGTGGAACGCGCGGAGCTCGTGCTGCGCGAGGTACGGCTGGACCTCGACCTGGTTGACCGCCGGGACCACGTCGGCCTCGTCGAGCAGGCGCTGCAGGTGCGCGACCTGGAAGTTCGACACCCCGATCGCCCGGGCCCGCCCGTCGGCGTACGCCTCCTCGAGGACCCGCCACCGGGCGACGTAGTCGGTCACGGTCGGCAGCGGCCAGTGGATGAGGAACAGGTCGACGTGGTCGAGCCCGAGGTCGTCGAGGGAGCGGTCGAACGCCGCGCGGGCCTGGTCGGGCGTGTGGTGGGGGTTGTCGAGCTTGCTCGTCACGAACACGTCGTCCCGGGCGAGCCCCGACGCGCGGACCGCCTCGCCGACCTCCCTCTCGTTGCCGTACATCTCGGCCGTGTCCACGTGGCGGTAGCCGAGCTCGAGGGCCGTGAGCACGAGGCGCGCCGTGTCCGCGGGCGGCATCTTGTACGTGCCGAAGCCGAGCTGCGGGACGCTCGTCCCGCTGTTCAGCGGGACGAGCGGCGCGGAGAGCGCCGGCAGCGAGCCGGCGCGTGCGTCGTCGGACGGAGGGGTCACGACTTCGGGACGTAGTCGAACGTGTCGGGATCGGCGCCCGTGCGCTCGCCCCGGTCGAGCGCGGAGATGGACGCCATGTCCTCGCCCGACAGCTCGAAGTCGAACAGCGCGAAGTTCTCCTCGACCCGCGCCCGGGTCACGGACTTCGGGAACACGATGTCGCCGCGCTGCAGGTGCCAGCGGAGCACCACCTGTGCGGGGGTACGGCCGTTGTCCTTGGCGATCTGCACGATCACCGGGTCGCCGAGCACCTTGCCCTGGGCGATGGGCGACCACGCCTCGGTCGCGATGTCGTGCTCGGCGTCGAACGCGCGGACCTCGTCCTGGGTGAGGTACGGGTGGACCTCGATCTGGTTGACCGCGGGCACCACCGTCGCCTCCGTGTGGATCCGGCGCAGGTGGTGCGGCTGGAAGTTCGAGACCCCGATCGCACGCGCCCGGCCAGACCGGTAGACCTCCTCGAGCGCCTTCCACGTCTCGACGTAGTCGCTCAGCATCGCGAGGGGCCAGTGGATGAGGAACAGGTCGACGCGGTCGAGACCGAGGGCCTCGAGGGTGCCGTCGAACGCCGTGAGCGCCGCGTCGTGCGCGTGGAAGCCGTTGTTGAGCTTGCTGGTGACGAAGACGTCGTCGCGGTCGATCCCGAACTCGCGGATCGCCTCGCCGACCTCTCGCTCGTTGCCGTACATCTCGGCCGTGTCGATATGGCGGTAGCCGACCTCCAGCGCGCTCAGCACCGCGGCCTTGGTGTCGGCGGGCGGGATCTGGAACACGCCGAACCCGAGCTGCGGGATCTCGACGCCGTTGTTGAGCCTGATCTGGGGTACGGGGGAGTCGGACATGCCTTCACCGTGTCACGGGCGGTCGCGCTGTGCTACCCCGCGTCGGACGATGAGGTATGACTCACGCCGCGTCCCCGCGCGCGCTGCGGCTCGCCGTCGCCGGCGCCGCGGCGGCACTCGCGCTCGCAGCCTGCACGGGCTCGTCGCCCGCGCCGTCGCCGTCCTCGGTGTCGCCGCCGACGACGCCCGCCACCACCGCCGGCTCGCCCACCTCCCCGGCGACGTCGTCGGGGACGGGAGGGACGTCGTCGTCGGGGAACCCCACGCTGCCGCCAGAAGCCGGGAACCCGAAGGTGACCGTGCTCGCGACGCATCTGGACACGCCGTGGGGGCTCGCGGCGCTGCCCGGCGGGAAGGTGCTGGTCACCGAGCGGGACGCCGCGCACGTCGTCGTGGTGGACCTGGCCTCGGGTGGGCAGACCGAGGTCGGGGGCGCAGGGTCCGAGGAGCTGCGCTCGACCACCGTGCACCGCCAGGAGAGCGGGCTGCTGGGCGTCGCGGTGTCGCCGTCGTTCGCGTCGGACGGCCGCGTGTTCCTCTACCGCACGACGGCGCAGGGCAACGAGGTGGTGCGGGCGAAGCTCACGCTCGGGTCGTCGCCCAGCCTGGCGGAGCTCACGCCGATCGTGACGGGCATCCCATCCGCACAGTTTCACAACGGAGGGCGGCTCGCGTTCGGGCCCGACGGGGACCTGTACGTGACGACGGGCGACGCGACGGACGGGCAGAACGCCCAGAACCCCGACTCCCTCGGCGGGAAGATCCTGCGCGTCACGCAGGACGGCAAGGCCGCGCCCGACAACCCCTCCGGCACCCGCGTGTGGACGCTCGGGCACCGTAACGTGCAGGGCCTCGGCTGGGACGCGACCAGGCGGATGTTCGCGAGCGAGTTCGGCCAGGACACCTGGGACGAGCTCAACCAGATCGTCCCCGGCAAGAACTACGGGTGGCCGAACATCGAGGGCAAGCAGTCCGCGGGCGCCGGCTCCGACCCGTCGAACCCGCCCGCCGACTACATGGACCCGCTCGTGACGTGGCGGACCGACGAGGCGAGCCCGTCGGGCCTCGCCGTGTCGGACGCGGCGATCTACGTCGCGGCCCTCGGTGGGCTCGGCGGCTCGCCCGGCGCGGCGCTGTGGCGCGTCCCGCTCGAGCCCGCGGCGAAGGGCTCGCCGACGTCGGCGCGCGCGACCGTCGCCACGCCGCAGCGACTCCTCCACGGCACCTACGGCCGCCTGCGCACGGTGATGCTCGACCCCACCGTCAAGGACACGGCCTCGACCGACACCCTGCTCGTCCTCACGAGCAACACGGACGGGCGGGGCACGCCGTCGTCCGACGACGACCGCCTCCTCCGCGTGGTGGTCCCGAACGCCGGTTGACGGTCACCTCGGGCGCTTGTGTGGGGTTCACGGGTGGGTTCGGGCAGGTGGTTCGGACTGCGTCGCCTCCAGGCCCTGGGGGCCTTCCGGCTCCTTGACGTCCTTCACCACCTGCCCGAACTCACCCGCTCCGCCCGCAACCTCACCCGTCCGACCTGGCCACGCGCCGTCGTCGGCGAACAGGGCCGCGGGGACGCGACCGGCTGTGGAGGTGAGACGAACGCGCGGGTGGGTCGGGGGTGTGGCGCGCGGTCGTGGTGGGACTGGCGGGAGGCCACGAGGGACGAGCGGCCGGATGGAAGACCGCGCGCCACACCCCCGAACCGCGCGCCCGAGTCATGGGACGCTGCGGTGCCGCTGACGATGCCCCACCTAGGATGTGCCCATGACCCACATCCTCTCGGCCGTGGCGTGGCCGTACGCGAACGGCCCGCGCCACATCGGTCACGTCGCCGGCTTCGGTGTCCCGTCGGACGTCTACTCCCGGCACATGCGGATGGCGGGTCACGACGTGCTCATGGTGTCGGGCACGGACGAGCACGGGACGCCGATCCTGGTGCAGGCGGAGCAGGAGGGCGTGACGCCGCAGCAGCTGGCGGACCGCTACAACCGGGTCATCGTCGAGGACCTCGCGCAGCTGGGCCTGTCGTACGACCTCTTCACGCGCACGACGACGCGCAACCACTACGCGGTCGTGCAGGAGATGTTCCGCACGGTCCACAAGAACGGCTACATGGTCGAGCAGACGTCGATGGGCGCGATCTCGCCGTCGACGGGCCGCACGCTCCCGGACCGCTTCATCGAGGGCACCTGCCCGATCTGCGGGTACGACGGCGCGCGCGGGGACCAGTGCGACAACTGCGGCAACCAGCTCGACCCGATCGACCTGATCAACCCGGTGAGCCGGATCAACGGCGAGACTCCGAAGTTCGTGGAGTCGAACCACTTCTTCCTGGACCTCCCGGCGCTGGTGGACGCGCTGGACGCGTGGCTGCGCACCCGCACCGCCTGGCGCCCGAACGTCCTGAAGTTCTCCCTGAACCTGCTCGACGACGTCCGTCCGCGGGCGATGACGCGCGACATCGACTGGGGCATCCCGGTGCCGCTGGAGGGCTGGGAGGACAACCCGGCCAAGCGCCTGTACGTGTGGTTCGACGCGGTGATCGGCTACCTGTCGGCGTCGATCGAGTGGGCGCGCCGCTCCGGCGACCCCGAGGCGTGGCGGGCCTGGTGGAACGACCCGGCGACGGTGTCGAACTACTTCATGGGCAAGGACAACATCACGTTCCACTCGCAGATCTGGCCGGCGGAGCTGCTGGCCTACGCGGGCAAGGGCGCGAAGGGCGGCGAGCCCGGTCCGTACGGGGCGCTGAACCTGCCGACGGAGGTCGTGTCGAGCGAGTTCCTCAACGTGGAGGGCCAGAAGTTCTCCTCGTCGCGCGGTGTCGTGATCTACGTGCGCGACATGCTGGCGCGCTACCAGACGGACGCGTTCCGGTACTACGTGGCGGCGGCCGGGCCGGAGAGCCAGGACGTCGACTTCACGTGGGCGGACTTCCAGCGCCGCACCAACGACGAGCTCGTCGCGGGCTGGGGCAACCTCGTGAACCGCACGGCGAACCTGGTGCACAAGAACTTCGGGGCGATCCCGACGCCGGGACAGCGTCAGCCGGTCGACGAGGCGCTGCTGGCGACCACGACGTCGGCGTTCGGGACGGTCGGCAACCTGCTCGAGACGCACCGCCAGCGTGCGGCGATCGGCGAGGCGATGCGCGTCGTCGGCGACGTCAACAAGTACGTGTCGGACACGGAGCCGTGGAAGCTGAAGTCCGACCCGGACCGGCTGGCGACGGTGCTGCACACGGTCACGCAGGCGGTGAGCGACTGCAACACGCTGCTGGCGCCGTTCCTGCCGCACTCGGCGCAGCAGGTCCACGAGACGTTCGGCGGGTCGGGCTCGGTGACGCCGCTGCCGCGGATCGACGAGGTCACGGACCTCGACGACGACTCGCGCCACTACCCGGTCATCACGGGCGACTACACGGGCGGGGACCTGCTCACGTGGGAGCCGCGCGCCGTCGTGCCGGGGACGCCGGTCGCGAAGCCGACGCCGATCTTCACGAAGCTCGACGACTCGATCGTCGACGAGGAGCTCGAGCGGCTGCGCGAAAAGGCCTGAGGTGACGCCGTCGAGCGAGCAGCGGCAGCGTCGTCGCCGGGAGCGCCACGCCTGGCCGCCCGACCCGGAGCCGCTGCCGGTGCCGGTGGTGGACAACCACACGCACCTGGACTCGATCCACCACGTGCTGGGCGGGGTCGTGCCGGGCGGCACCTGGTACCCCGAGGGGCCCGACGGCGGTGCTGACCCCGTGCACGTCCCGACGGTCGCCGAGCACCTCGCCCGGGCTGCGGCGGCGGGCGTGCCGCGGATGGTGACGGTCGGCTGCGACCTCGACGCCGTGGCGTGGACGGACGCCCTGGTGCGCGAGCACGACGCGCTCGTCGGCGCGGTGGCGATCCACCCGAACGAGGCGGTCCTGCACGCGGGCGTCCGCGAGGTCGGCCCGGACGGGCTCGAGCCGGACCCCCAGCCGCGGCACGCCGTCGGGCTCGACGACGCGGTCGCGCGCGTCGCGGAGGTCGCGCGGGCCAACCCGCGCATCCGGGCGATCGGTGAGACGGGCATGGACCTGTTCCGGACCGGCCCCGCGGGGGCGCTCGCCCAGCGGGAGTCGTTCCGGGCGCACCTCGCGCTCGCCAAGGAGCTCGACCTGCCGGTGCAGATCCACGACCGGGACGCGCACGCGGAGGTCGTCGAGGTGCTGCTGGCGGACGGCGCGCCGGACCGCACGGTCTTCCACTGCTTCTCGGGCGACGCCGGGCTGGCCCGGCTCGCGGCCCGGCACGGCTGGTACCTGTCGTTCGCGGGCCCGCTGACGTTCGGTGCGAACGACGCGCTGCGCGCGGCGCTCGCGGTGACGCCGCTCGACCGCGTCCTGGTCGAGACGGACGCCCCGTACCTCACGCCGCACCCGTTCCGCGGGCGCCCGAACGCGCCCTACCTGCTCCCGCACACCGTCCGCCGCGCGGCCGAGGTGCAGGGCGTGGGGCTCGCGGACTTCTGCGCCGCCGTCGGGCGGAACACCGCCGCGGTGTACGGCACGTGGTGACGCCGTGGGCGGGTCGCGGAGGCCGGAGGATTGACGCATACCGTGACCCGTCCGTTATCTTCGTCTCCAACGACCGGCGCCGACCGTTGCCGGTGGCTGTGCCCGTGTTGCCTCTGATGCCCCTGTCCCGCCGACGATCGGATCACGCGTGATCGACGAGATGCCCGCCGCCCGGGTCTATCCGACGCGCCGCGAGCTGCGTGAGGCGCGGGAGCGCGAGGAGCGGGCACGGGCGCTGAGCCGCGAGCAGGCCGCGAACCACCCCGCCCCGGAGGCGGTCTTGCGGCGCGAGCTCAACTTCGCCCCGGTCGGCGGCGGCGAGGGCGGACGGACGGCCGCGTCCTTCCATGCCGGGCCGCCGACCCGCGCCCGCGACGTCGCGACCAGCCGCAGCGCGGCCACGCGCGCCGGCACGACCCGCCCGGCCCCGTCGCCGCTCCCCAGCCCGGCGTGGACGCACCCGTCCCGGTCGCACCGCGCCGACGGTCCCGCGCGTCGCGGCGGCCGCGACGTCGACGTCCCCCGGCTCGCGAGCGCGTGGACGCGCCGGGCCTTCCCGACGCCGGCCACCCCCGAGCGGGACGGGCTGCCGGGCGGGCTCACGCCGCCGGTGCCGCCGCCGCCCGGCATGGTGCAGACGCCGTCCGGCCCCGTGCCGATCGTGGCGCCTTCGAGCCTGGCGGGCCCCGTGCCGCCCGTGCCGACGCCCTCGGGGCCCGTGCCGTCGGTGCCCGGCGCCTCGACGGCTGCTGCCGCGCTCCGCGCGTGGGCGCCGGTCGTCGAGTCGACCGTCGCCACCCGGGTCGCGCTCCCGGCCGAGGTCGCGGCCGGCACGCCGCCCCCTCCGCCGGTGCGCGAGGCGGGGCCCGCCGAGGACGGTCCTGCCGACGTCGAGACCCACCTGACCGTGACGCACCCCGCGCTCTTCCGCGCCGACACGCAGGCGCAGCGCACGAAGACCCGCGAGCGGACGCACCTCACGAGCCGGCCCATGCGCTGGGGCGCCCAGGCGGCGGTCCTGGCGGCCGTCGTCGGGACCACGGGCGCGTTCACCGTCTACCACCGGCACCTCGACCTCGACGTCGACGGCAGCACCCGCAGCGTCGACGCGTACGGCTGGACCGTGGGGGACGTGCTCAAGCAGCAGCACGTCCCGGTCAAGGCGGGGGACGTCGTCGAGCCGGCGCTCTCGGCGCCCGCGCGGGGCGTGGACCAGATCGTCGTGCGGACGAGCCGCCAGGTCGAGCTCGAGCTCAACGGCGAGACCAAGACGGTCACCACGACGGCGTCGACCGTCGGGGAGCTGCTCGACGCGCTGGGGGAGCGCAGCGACGGCGCGGTGTCCGCGGCGTCCCGGGCGCAGCCGCTGGGCCGCGACCCGCTCCGCCTGTCCACCACCAAGTCGGTGCACGTGCTCGTCGACGGGCAGGACGTCCCGGTGACGACGGCGGCGGCGACCGTCGGGGAGGTGCTCTCCGCCGCGGGCGTGGACCTGGGGTCCAGGGACACGACGTCGGCGCCCGCGGGCGCGGCGGCCGTGGACGGCATGGTCGTCGTCGTGAACCGCGGGAAGTCGTCGACGTCGCACGTCACGCAGGTCGTCGCGTTCGACTCGAAGGAGATCAAGGACGGCTCCCTCCCCAAGGGCCAGAAGGTCGTCAAGACCACGGGCCGGGTCGGCCAGATCGAGCGCACCTACAAGGTGGCGACGAAGGGCGGCGTCGAGGTCTCGCGGACGCTCGTGAGCGAGAACGTCACCGCCGAGCCGGTCGACGAGGTGGTCCTCGTCGGGACGATGGACGTGCCGGACCCGGCGACCGTCGTGGTCTCGCCCGGGTCGGCCCAGGCGATCGCCAAGGCGATGGTCGCGGACCGCGGCTGGGACTCGTCCCAGTTCTCCTGCCTCGTCTCGCTGTGGAACCGGGAGTCCGGCTGGCGCGTGAACGCCGCGAACCCGAGCGGCGCGTACGGCATCCCGCAGGCGCTGCCGGGCTCCAAGATGGCGAGCGCCGGGTCGGACTGGCGGACCAACGCCAAGACCCAGATCGCGTGGGGCCTGAGCTACATCGCGGGCCGCTACGGCACGCCGTGCGGTGCGTGGGGGCACTCGCAGTCGACCGGCTGGTACTGACGGACCGGGACCCACGCCGATGTGGGTCACCCGTCCAGGTCGATCGTCCAGTTGGACGGGCGTCCCAGTTGGGACCGACCCCGGGACGGCGTGTGCTCGGGCAGTGAAGATCTGCTCGATCGATCCGGGTGATTCGGACAGAGGCCTGCAGACCTCGCAGCCGCCGTTTGGAGCCTCCTCGCGCGCGGCCTAGCGTCATGCACTCGAACCGCCGGATCGGCGGACGGAGCCAGCGGGCGACGCTCAGAGCGTCGCCCGATCCGTGCCCGGGCGCGCCGCCGGGGTACGTGGCTGGGAGCGCTTGCACGCCCACCGCCCGTCGTGCCCGGATGGCACCAGCAAGGACCTCATGACTTCTCCTCGCCCGCACTCCGAGCCCACCAGCCCCCTCGACACCCGCACCGAGCGTCACCACGCCGAGCGGAAGAACCGCCTCCGTCGCCGCCTCGTCGTCGCCGGAGCCACGATCGGCGGCCTCGCCGTCGTCGGCGGCATCGCGGTCGCCCAGGCCTCCAGCCTCGGCGGGACCCCCGCCGACGCCGCCGCCGCGTCGCCCAGCTCGTCCTCCACGGCCACGCTCGACCGCGGCACCCACGCCGCGACCCGTGACCTCACGAACGGCCGCACCCCGCTGACCGGGACGCCGATCGCCAAGACCAAGAACGCCACGACCTCGACCGCGCTGCCCGCCGGTGCGGTGCACGTCGTCGCACCGTCGTGGAAGGTGCGGACCACCGCGACCTCCGCCGCCACGGTCGGCAAGGTCCTGGCCGCGCAGCACGTCGCGGCCGACAAGGACGACAAGATCGTCCTCACGCCGCCGACGAAGGCCCAGAAGAAGTACGGCTTCGTCGCGACGGTCACCGTGCGCAAGGTCGCCGTCACCACGAAGACCAGCAAGAAGGCCTCCGCGGCCCACACGATCGTCAAGAAGGACTCGAGCCGCCTCGCGTCGTCGGGCACCAAGGTCCAGCGCGCCGGCAAGAACGGCGTCAGGACCACGGTCCAGCGCGTCACGACGATCGACGGCAAGGTCGTGAAGCGGGCCACGGTCAAGACCACCGACTCGGCGGTCGACCGCATCCTCGTCAAGGGCACCAAGGCCGACCCGAAGCCCGCCGGGCCCTCGGGCGCCAAGGCGATCGCCGCCTCGATGGTCGCAGCCCGCGGCTGGGGCAGCGACCAGTACCAGTGCCTCGTGAACCTCTGGAACCGCGAGTCGGGCTGGAGCGTCACGGCGACCAACGCGTCGAGCGGCGCCTACGGCATCCCGCAGTCGCTCCCGGCCTCGAAGCTTGCCTCCGCGGGCTCGGACTGGCGCACCAGCGCGAGGACCCAGATCGCGTGGGGCCTGAACTACATCGCCGGCTCCTACGGCACCCCGTGCGGGGCCTGGGGCCACTCGCAGGCGACCGGCTGGTACTGACCGGCCTCCCCACGTGCGGGGCGCCACCGCCGCCGCCCCGCACGTGAACCCGTCGTGGGCCGCCCCCGTTCCAAAGCGGGGGCCCCGCCGGGCCAGCCCCCGGGCCCGACCCGGCCCCGCAACCGCCCCCCGCCCCCA
>NZ_JBNCMC010000003.1:97513-104479 GCF_049844995.1 Luteimicrobium sp. DT211
TTTCTACCCCCCCCCCCCCGGGGGCGGCCCCCCCCCCCCCCCCCCCCCCCCCGCCCCCCGGGGGGGCGCCGCCCTTGGCCGCGGGCGCCCCCACGGCCGTGAAAGCCCGGTGCCCGGAAGCGTCCCGGAACCTGCCCGCGGCAACAAGAGCGCGCAGCGCGCCTATCACGAACAGATCACGGCCGCACATTTCCTCGGCCTTCGCCACCGCAACCCGCGGGCGGCGAGCCGTGCGGCACGACCCGAGGACGTCCCATGGCCCCGAGCCCTACCGCCCCTCCCGCCGAGCGGCCCGCCCGCGTGCGACGCCCGCGCCGCGCGCTCGTGTCCGGCGTCGTCGCCCTGACGCTCACGAGCGTCGGCGTCACCGGCAGCGTCGCGCTGGCCCCCGTCACCGCGGGCGCCGCGACGACCGTCACCGCGGCCGTGCCCGGCGCGGTCACCAAGACCACGACCGCGCACCGCACGACCAAGCTCCCCGCGGGCTCGAAGGTCCGCCTCGTCGCGAAGAGCTGGAAGCGCAACCTCGTCGCCGCGTCGCCGGCGACGGTCGGCGCGCTCCTCAACGCCAAGAGGGTCCGCCCGGACAGCAACGACCGCCTCCGCCTCGGCCCGGCGAGCACCGCCGACAAGCGCGCCGGCGTGGCCGCGACGGTCACGGTCCAGCGCGTCACGGTCGCCAAGGTGACGACCAGGAAGCACGCGAAGCGCAGGACGAAGGTCGTCCGGTCGAGCAAGCGGTACAAGGTGCTCGGCTCGTACGTGAAGCGCAGGGGTCACGCGGGGACGCGGACGACGGTGGCCCGCGTGACGCGCGTCGACGGCAAGGTCACGGCCCGCACGACGCTGCGGACGCACACGACGATGGTCAAGAAGGTCGTCGTCAAGGGCACGCGCAAGAGCCCCAAGCACGCGACCGTGGCGTACTCGAAGGCCATCGCCAAGGACCTCGTGCGACGCAAGGGCTGGAGCACGCGCCAGTACAAGGCGCTGGTCTCCCTGTGGAACCGCGAGTCGGGCTGGCGCGTGTCGGCGCACAACGCGAGCAGCGGCGCGCACGGCATCCCGCAGGCCCTGCCGGGCCGGAAGATGGCGAGCGCCGGACCGGGCTGGCGCACGAACGCGATGACCCAGATCAAGTGGGGCCTCGGCTACATCAAGGGTCGCTACGGCACGCCCGTCGGCGCCCTGTCCCATTCGCACCGCTACGGCTGGTACTGACCGGCCTGACCGTCTGCCGCCGTTTCCTCCGCGAATTCCCGCCGGGCGAGATCTGTTTCCGGTAATACCGGGGACAAATCCGCCCAGGGGTTTCGTAGAAGATCACGGATCGGTTACGGTCGAACGCTGACAGCCGGATCGGAGCACGAGGACCGGGCGGGCCCCACGGCCCGCGCACCGCGTCGCGGCAACCCCGCGGCCCGGACCCGGGGCGCACGCGCCACCTCGTCTCCGTGCCCGGGAAGCTCGACGACTGGACTCGAGTGACTTCTCCCCAGGACACCCCCCACGGCACCACGACGCCGGGCACCGAGCCCGAGCAGGCTGTTGCCACCCCCGCCCCGGGCCGGCGCCACCGCTGGCCCTGGATCGCCGCAGGAGCCGCCGTCGCGGTCCTCGTGAGCGGAGGCGCCGTCTACGCGGGCGCCCACAAGTCCGTCACGCTCGACGTGGCCGGCGAGTCGTCGACCGCCGGCACCTTCGCCGGCAGCGTGAGCGACCTCCTCCAGAAGAAGGGCATCGAGCTCGGCGACCACGACGTCGTCTCGCCCGCCCCGAGCACCTCGCTGCACGACGGCGAGCACATCGTCGTCCGCTACGGCCACCAGGTGACGGTGGACGTCGACGGCACCAAGACCACCGTCTGGACCACCGCGCTCGACGCCGGCGAGGCGCTCGGCGCGCTCGAGGCCCGCGGCTCCGACGTCAGCCTCGTCGCCAACCGGTCCCAGACCGACGGCCGCCCGGCGCTGGGCCTCGAGCTCGCCGCCAGCGGCCCCGTCGCCGTCGTGGCGGACGGCAAGACCCGCGTGGTCCAGGACCCGAGCCAGGGCGTCGACAGCGTCCTCAAGCAGCTCGACCTGACCCTCGGCGCGCGCGACCGCGTGTCCGTCGAGCCGCGCACGGGCTCGACCGACGTCGCGCTCGTCGTCCAGCGGGTCGCCGTCAAGAACGAGAAGAAGACCAAGCCCGTCGCGTTCACGACCGTCCACAAGAAGGACGCGTCGCGCTACGCCGACCTCGGCTCCGTCGTCACGAAGGCCGGCAAGAAGGGCGTCTACACGACGACCTACAAGGTCACCTACGTCGACGGCAAGGTCGAGGCGAAGTCCGTGACCGCCAAGGGCGTCACCCGCAAGCCGGTGAGCAAGGTCGTGGTGACGGGCACCAAGGCGCGGCCCGTCGTCGCCCCGAAGCCGAAGGCGACGAGCACCGCGCCCTCGAAGGCGTCCTCGAGCTCGAGCGCGTCCACGAAGTCGTCGAGCTCCTCGAAGTCGTCGTCGTCGAGCGGCTCGTCGAGCAGCAGCTCGTCGGGCGGCGGCAGCGCGCCCGCGGGCGTGTGGGGCAAGCTCGCCGCGTGCGAGTCGGGCGGCAACCCCAAGGCCGTCAACCCGGCCGGCTACTACGGGCTCTACCAGTTCACGCCGAGCACGTGGCACTCGCTCGGCGGCTCCGGCCTGCCGACGGACGCGTCGGCCGCGACGCAGACCGCGCTCGCGCAGAAGCTCCAGGCCCGTTCGGGCTGGGGCCAGTGGCCCGCCTGCGCGGCCAAGCTCGGTCTGCTCTGAGCGACCGGGAAGACCCCCGGCCGGTAGGCTCACCGCCATGACCGACCACCGAGGCGCCCTGCTGGGACCGGCCGAGATCCGGGACCTGGCAGGGCGTCTCGGCGTCCGGCCCACCAAGACCTGGGGCCAGAACTTCGTGCACGACGGCGGCACCGTCCGGCGCATCGTCCGCATCGCGGGCGTCGAGCCGGGGGAGCGCGTGGTCGAGGTCGGGCCGGGGCTCGGCTCGCTCACGCTCGGGCTCCTCGAGGCGGGCGCGAGCGTCGTCGCCGTCGAGATCGACCCGGCTCTCGCGCGCCAGCTCCCCGAGACGGTCGCGGGCCGCTCCGAGGAGCTCGCGGCCCGGCTCACGGTCGTCCCCGCCGACGCCCTCGACGTGACCGAGCTCCCGGGCGAGCCCCCGACGGCGCTCGTCGCGAACCTCCCGTACAACGTCGCGGTGCCCGTCCTGCTCACGTTCCTCGAGCGCTTCGACAGCCTCGAGCGCGTGCTCGTCATGGTGCAGGCCGAGGTCGCCGACCGCCTCGCCGCGCCGCCCGGCTCCAAGGTCTACGGCGTGCCCAGCGTCAAGGCCGCCTGGTACGCGTCCGCGCGTCGGGCGGGGACCGTCGGGCGCAGCGTGTTCTGGCCCGCGCCCAACGTGGACTCGGCGCTCGTCGCCCTCGAGCGGCGCGACCCGCCCGCGACCACGGCCACGCGGCGGGAGGTGTTCGCCGTCGTCGACGCCGCGTTCGCCCAGCGCCGCAAGACCCTCCGTGCCGCCCTCGCGCGCACCGCGGGGTCCGGAGAGGCCGCGGGGCGCGTGCTCGCCGCGGCCGGCGTCGACCCGTCCGCGCGCGGCGAGACGCTCACCGTGGCCGACTTCGCACGCATCGCCGAGGCGTTCGCCGCCCAGGTGAGCGCATGACGGCGCACCTCGCGGCCGCGCCCGAGCCGTCCGTCAGCGTCCGCGCGCCCGGCAAGGTGAACCTCTCGCTGCGCGTGGGCGCGGTCCGTCCCGACGGCTACCACCCGCTCGTCAACATCTTCCAGGCCGTGTCCCTCTACGAGGAGGTCACCGCGACCGCGGTACCGGCGGGGCGCGGCGTCTCGATCGCCGTCGACGGGCCGCACGCCGACCGCGTGCCCACCGACCGCGCCAACCTCGCGTGGCGCGCCGCCGAGCTCCTCGCCGAGCACACCGGCGTCCGACCCGACGTCCACCTCGCGATCGTCAAGGGCGTGCCTGTCGCGGGCGGGATGGCCGGCGGGTCCGCCGACGCCGCCGCGGCGCTCGTCGCGTGCGACGCGCTGTGGGAGACCGGGCTCGGGCGCAACGAGCTCACGGAGCTGGGCGGGCGGCTGGGCGCCGACGTCCCGTTCGCGCTGCACGGGCACGTCGCCGTCGGTACCGGACGCGGGGACGTGCTCACGCCTGCGATGGTCCGCGGCGAGTTCTTCTGGGCGCTCGCGGTCACCGACGAGGGGCTGTCGACCGCGCGCGTGTTCGACGCGTTCGACGCCGCGCACGCCGGCGGCCGCGGCGTCCCCGCGGACCCGGCGCTCGCCGACGACACCCCGCTCATGCAGGCGCTCCGGGCCGGGGACGCGAGGGCGCTCGGGTCGCTGCTGCACAACGACCTCCAGGAGCCCGCCCTCGGGCTGGCCCCGCACCTGCGCGAGACCATGGACGTCGCGCGCGACGCCGGAGCGCTCGGCGTCATGCTGTCCGGCTCGGGCCCGACGGTCGCCGCGCTCGCCCGGAGCCGGCAGCACGCGCTCGCGATCGCCGCGTCGTGGACCGCGGTCGGCACCGCCGACGACGTATACACTGCCGTCGGCCCATCGCCCGGGGCACGGATCGTCTGACGACATCCCGCCGACCGATCCGCGGACCGGGCCACAGGCCCGGCCGGCGACCCCGGCGCGGACCCGATGGACTTCGCTCAACGTAGAGACGAAGGAGTCGACGTGCCCCACCCTGCCCCCAGTCCCGACGCCCCCCGCCACGGCGGCCTCCGGGCCGACACGCCCGTGCGCGGCCCGGCGCGGCCCGGCCCCTACGTCGTCGCGGGCGTCCTGGTCGCGGTCGCGATCGTGCTGCCGCTGGTCGTGCCGATCTACGCGCGCCACGACCCGGACCTCGGCGGGATGCCGTTCTTCTACTGGTACCAGCTGCTGTGGGTGTTCATCGACGCCGCGCTCCTCTTCCTCGCGTACACCGTGATGATGAAGGAGGACCGGCGCCGCCGCGCCGTCGTGCGGAACGCGGCCGCCGGCCCGGGCGGAGGACATCCGGCCCGGCACGCGGCACCCGAGGCCGACGGTGCTGACGACGCCGACGGCGGCGCCGCCGGTCCCGTGGACGGGGGCGCCCGGTGAACGCGCTCGCCCTCGTCCCCGCCGTGACGTTTCCCGCCGCGGCCCCCGACGCCGACGGTCACCGCTCGATCGCCGGCGGGGCGCTCGCCGTCGTCATCCTGCTGTTCCTCGTGGTGGCCGCCATCGGGTTCCTCGCGTCCCGGTGGCGTACGAGCCCGGAGGAGCGCGGCCTGCACAGCCTCGACGAGTGGGGGCTCGGCGGGCGCGGCTTCGGCTCGTGGGTGACCTGGTTCCTGCTCGGCGGCGACCTGTACACGGCGTACACCTTCGTGGCCGTCCCCGCCGCGATGTGGGCCACGGGGGCGGTGTCCGGGTTCTTCGCGGTGCCGTACACGATCGTGCTCTACCCGATCGTGTTCCTGCTCATGAGCCGGCTCTGGTCCGTGTCGCGCAGCCACGGCTACGTCACCCCGGCCGACTTCGTGGGCGGCCGGTACGGCAGCAGGTGGCTGTCCACCGCCATCGCCGTGACGGGCATCGTCGCGACCATGCCGTACATCGCGCTCCAGCTCGTCGGGATGAAGGCCGTGCTCACGGTCCTCGGCCTCGGGTCGGGCTCGAACTCGTTCGTGAACGATCTGCCGCTCGTCATCGCGTTCGTCGTGCTCGCCGCCTACACGTACACCGGCGGCCTGCGGGCGCCGGCGCTCATCGCCGTCGTGAAGGACCTGCTGATCTACCTCGCGATCGTCGTCGCGGTGCTCTACCTGCCGGGCAAGTTCGGTGGGTGGGGCTCGATCTTCGACGCCGCGGACGCCAAGCTGTCCACGACGAACCCGGCCACGCACAAGCCCGCGGGCGCGGTCATCCCCGGGGTGACCAGCTTCAACGCCTACTGGACCCTCGCGCTCGGCTCGGCGATGGCCCTCTTCATGTACCCGCACTCGATCACCGGCGTCCTCGCGACCAAGAGTCGCAACACGATCCGCCGCAACGCGGTCGTGCTGCCGCTGTACTCGCTCATGCTCGGCTTCCTCGCGCTGCTCGGGTACGTGGCGATCAAGGCGGGGACCATGCCCGTCGACACCGACGGCAAGATCAACGCGCAGCTCGTCGTGCCCCAGCTCTTCCTCGACAGCTTCCCGTCGTGGTTCGCCGGGGTCGCGCTCGCCGCGATCGCGATCGGGGCGCTCGTGCCCGCCGCGATCATGTCGATCGCCGCGTCGAACCTGTTCACGCGCAACATCTACCGCGACCTGATCAAGCCCGACGTCACCCCGCGCACCGAGGCCAAGATCTCCAAGCTGGTGTCGCTGCTCGTCAAGGTTGGGGCGCTGGTGTTCGTGCTCGGGATGGACCAGTCGTCGGCGATCAACCTGCAGCTCCTCGGCGGCATCTGGATCCTGCAGACGTTCCCGGCGATCGTCGCGGGCCTCTACACGCGGTGGTTCAACAAGTGGGCGCTGCTCGTCGGCTGGGCCGCCGGCATGGTCTTCGGGACGATCGCCGCCTACGACGTCGTCAACCCGGCCACGGGCAAGCACTTCGGGGGCTCGATCGCCGCGATCCCGTGGTCCCACACCACCGTGTACATCGGGGTCACCGCGTTCGCGCTCAACGCCGTCGTCGCGACGCTCGGCACGCTCGTGCTCCGCGCGTTCAAGGTGCGGGACACCGCGGACTCCACCCGGTCGACCGACTACGAGGTGGACGAGGACGACATGCGGGTGCAGCCGGTGCCCGAGGAGCTCCGCACCGAGCTCTCCTGACCGCCTCCGCCCCTCTCTGCCGAACACGGGGTGGGGGGGGGGGGGGGGGGGGGGGGGGGGGGGGGGGGGGGGGCCCGCGGCCCCCGCGGCGACGCGGCGAAACAACG
>NZ_JBNCMC010000003.1:104489-166101 GCF_049844995.1 Luteimicrobium sp. DT211
GCCCCCCCCCCCCCCCCCCCCCCCCCCGCCCGCCCGGCCGGGGCCCCGGCCCCCCCCCCCCCCCCCCCCCCCCCCCCCCACCCCGTCCTGGCAGGGCCCGGATCCCGTCTTCGCGAGGCATCCGGGCGGCCGTCCTACTTCGCGGGGGTGCCGGTGCCGAGCACCGCGCCGTCGGCGTCGAGCGCCTGCACCGCGACGTACGCGCCGAGCCCGGAGGCGTGGACCGTCGTCTCGAAGCCCTTCTTCGCGGCCGTGGCGACGGGCTTCGCCGAGGCCTCGTCCGCGCCGGTCACGACCCGCCAGCTCGCGACGTCCGTCGCTCCGTTCCAGCTCACGTGCACCGCGTCCCCCTGCACGACGACGTCCGGCGGGTCGGTGGGGGTCGCGTGCCACGTCTGGCGGTACGCCCGGTAGCTGGACCCGGACGAGAAGGTGAGCTCGCCGATCAGCGTCCCGCCGCCGTCGTACTCGGTCAGGTAGGGGCGCTGCCCCCAGCCCACGAGCACGTTGCCGTCGGGGAGGACCTGCACGTTCCCCTGCGTGTCGGAGTGGCGGGCGGCGGGGGGCAGGTACTCGGCGACCATCGTCGTCGTCATCGCCTTCTCGTCCACGGTGAGGCGCAGCCCCCGCGACGTCGGCCCGACCCTCGGCGAGCCCTCGTTGTCGAACAGCGTGAGGGTGCCGTCGTCCTGCAGGCGGATGTCGTGCTGCCACGCGAACTGCGCGCCCTGGACGAAGTCGTCCTCCTTGCCGCCCAGGTGCCAGTCGACCTTCCCCGTCGACCGGTCCGCCTTGTACACGGTGTGGGTGTTGCGGGCCGAGAGGAGGAACGCACCGTCGCCGTCGAGCGCGACCGCGTTGAGGTGGAAGTAGTCGAACGGCTTGTCCTGCGTGCCCTCGTCCTTCGGCAGGCTCGAGTACGTCTCCGCCACGGGGACGTGGTCGAGGGAGCGCCACTCCCACAGCACCTTGCCGGTGGCGATGTCGACCTCCTGCGCGACGCCCTCCTGGACCCAGCCGTCCTTCGGGCCGCCGACGGCGGTGAGGTCCGCCCGCGCGGGGACGTACGCGGTCAGGAGGATCGTGTCGTCCGGCGTGATGGTCGTCTCGTGGATGTCGGCCTTGCCGGCGCCGACGTCGCCGCCCGTCGTCACCGTCGCGACCTGCCGGTAGTGCGTGTCCAGCAGCGTGACGCGTCCCGCGCCCGACCCCGACTCCGTCGACGTGCCCTCCCAGTAGGTGAGCACCGGTGCGCCCTTGTACTCCTGGACGCGCACGTCGAACGGGCCGACCTTCATCGGCGACACCCACACGGGCTCGCCCGTCGGGTCCACGAGGAGCGCGCCCTGCATGGCCGGCTCCTGGTCCTCGTCCTTGGGGCCGAGCGCGATGACGTTGCCCTCCGCGGCGTCGTCGGACGGGTCGTGGGGGAGGGAGCCGACCGTCGTCCGCATGACCGGCGGAGTCAGGTCGGGCCGGGTCACGTAGGCGTGGGCGTCGGCGGGCGGGTCGGTCGGGTCCGTGAGTGGTGCGTCGTCCGAACAGCCGGCGGCGAGCGCCACCACGGCCCCGACGACGACGGCGCTCAGGCCGCGCACAGGGCGACGCCTCGTGGCGGGCGAGGGACGACGGACAAGGGTGCTCACGCGCAAGACCTCCCAGGTCAGCGGACCGATCCCCTGCGCAAGGTGCTGCCCCTCGATCATCTCGGACGGCTCGAGGGACCGCTCCCCGAGCGTTGCACCCTTGCCTGTGTGCCCCCTCCCGGCTCAGGGAACCAGGACGATCCGCCCGAACACGCTGCCGGCGTCCATCGCGCGGTGCGCGTCGGCGGCGGCGCTCAGCGGGAGGACGTCGTGCACGACGGCGTGGAGCTCGCCGCGCGCCGCGGCGGCGAACAGGTCGGCCCGGACGGCGTCCCTCGTCGCGGTGGGGACCGTGTCGAGGCTGAAGGTCGCGAACGAGCGGGACTGCTGGAACGAGCGGACGAGGCTCATCCCGAAGTCCGCCGGCGGCATCCCCGCGACCGCCCCGACGAGCACCATCCGGCCGTTCGGGGCCAGCCGGTCGAGGAACGCCGGGACCCCCGCCCCGCCGACGATGTCCACGACCACGTCGTACGACGCCGGCGCTGCCCCGTCGCCGGCGCCCGCGCGGTCGAGCGCGTGGGTGGCCCCCAGCGTGCGGAGGCGGCTGCCGCGCTCCGCCGACGACGTCGTGACCGCGACCGCGCTCGCCCCGCCGCGCGCGGCGAGCTCCACGGCCGCGATGCCCAGGCTGCCCGCCGCGCCGCGCACGAGGACGGAGTCCCCGGGTTCGAACCGCGCGTGCGCGAGCGCGAAGTGGGCGACCGGCCCGGCGCTCCCGAGCGTGACCGCGTCGATCGCCGACAGGTCGTCGGGCAGCGCGACCACGTCGCCCACGCGCGCGACCGCCTGCTCGACGTACCCGCCGCCGGTGCCCGTGAACGCCCAGACGCGGCGGCCGAGCCACGCGTCGTCGACGCCCGGGCCGACCTCGGTGACAGTGCCCGCGACCTCGCTCCCGGGGATCAGGCCCTCGGTGAAGCCGTACCCGCCGAGCGTTCCCCGGCGGATCACCGCGTCGACGCCGCCGACGCCGATCGCCGCGGTCCTCAGGGCCATCTGGCCCGGTCCGGGCGTGGGGGCGGGGACGTCCGTCACGACCATCCCGCTGGGGTCTCCGAACCGTTCGATCTTGACGGCCTTCATGCGTGTCTCCTTCGTGTCCTGGTGCCCGCCCGCCGCCTCGCGAAGCAGGCGTACTTCGCGAGTGGCGGGTCCGCGATACCGTCGTGACGGTAGTGGACGCACCCGTCCGCTTCGCCGAAGTGAGAACGACACCGGGAGAGGCTGTCTCAGATGCTCCGCGCCGACGCCCAGGACAACCGCGACCGCATCCTCGACGCCGCCCGGCTCGTCTTCGCCGAGCGCGGGCTCGACGCCACCATGCGCGAGGTCGCGCGGCGCGCCGGCGTCGGCCCGGCGACGCTGTACCGCCGGTTCCCGACCAAGCAGCAGCTCGTCGACGAGGCGTTCGGCGACGAGCTCCGCGCCTGCGAGCAGATCGTCGACGACGCGTGCGCCGACCCCGACCCGTGGCGCGGGTTCCGGAGCGTGGTCGAGGAGCTCACGGTGCTCAACGCGCGCAACCGCGGGTTCGTCGACGCGTTCATGTCGGCGAACCCGCACGCCGACGTCTTCGTCGCGCACCGCGCCGCTCTGCTGCGCAAGCTCGTCGCCCTGGGGGCGCGGGCGAAAGCCCGCGGCGAGCTGCGTCGCGACTACGAGCTCGACGACCTCCTGCTCGTCCTGCTCGCAGGCCGGGGCCTCGCCGCCGCGCCCGACGCCGACCGGGCGGCCGCCGCCCGCCGCTTCGCCGCTCTCGCGGTCGACGCGCTGCGCGAGTCGGGGACGAACGCACCGCTGCCCCGCGTCCCGAGTCTGGCCGCCGCCGTCGTGAGCGCCGCGGGCGGCTGACGGAGCGGCCCCCGCCCGGACGGGTGCGCTACCCGACCAGCTCGGACAGCTCCAGCCACCGCTCCTCGAGCGACGCGACCTCGGCCTCGAGCCCGCGCAGCTCCTCGGTGCGCTCGCCGAGCCAGCCGTAGTCGGACTGGTCGTGCTCGGCCATCCGCGCGTGCAGCGTGTCGACCTGGCCGGTGAGCTTCGCGAGCCGCCGGTCCACGGCCTCCAGCTCCTTGCGAGCAGCGTGCAGCGCGGACCCGCTGAGCGCAGGTTCCGCCGAAGCGGACTCGACGGGAGCGGGGGCGGCGTTCCCCTGGTGGCCCCCGGACCCAGCAACGGCGCCCGACCCAGCCGACGAGCCAGCCCCCGCCGCACGCAGCCGCAGGTACTCGTCGACCCCGCCGGGCAGGTGCCGGAACTTCCCGTCGAGGATCGCGTACTGCTGGTCGGTGATGCGCTCGAGCAGGTACCGGTCGTGCGAGACGACGATCAGCGTCCCGGGCCAGGAGTCGAGCAGGTCCTCCATGGCGGCGAGCATGTCGGTGTCGACGTCGTTCGACGGCTCGTCGAGGATCAGCACGTTGGGCTCGGACAGCAGGACGAGGAGAAGCTGCAGCCGCCGCTTCTGCCCGCCGGAGAGCTCGCGGACGCGCGCGGACAGGTGCTCGCGCGCGAAGCCGAGGCGCTCGAGGAGCTGCGCGGGCGTGAGCTCCTTGCCGTCGATCACGTAGCTGGTGCGGGTGCGGGCCAGGACGTCGCGGACGCGGTCGTCGGCGATCTCGTCGAGCTCGCTGAACTGCTGGTCGAGCATGGCGAGCCGCACGGACTTGCCGCGCTTGACCCGGCCCACCGTGGGCTGGAGGGTGCCGGCGACGAGCGCGAGGAGCGTCGACTTGCCCGCCCCGTTGGCGCCGAGGACGGCGGTGCGCTCGCCAGGGGCGATGCGCCACTCGACGTCGTGCAGGATCTCGCGGCCGTCGAACGAGACGCCGGCGTCGAGGAGGTCGACGACGTCCTTGCCGAGCCGCGCGGTCGCGAGCCGGGAGAGCTCGAGGCGGTCGCGCGGCGGCGGGACGTCCTCGATGAGCTGGTTCGCGGCGTCGATGCGGAACTTCGGCTTGGAGGTGCGGGCGGGCGCGCCGCGGCGCAGCCAGGCGAGCTCCTTGCGCATGAGGTTCTGCCGCTTGGCCTCGACGGCGGCCGCCTGCCGGTCCCGCTCGACCCGCTGCAGCACGTACGCGGCGTACCCGCCCTCGAACGGCTCGACCACGCGGTCGTGGACCTCCCACGTCGCCGTGGCGACCTCGTCGAGGAACCAGCGGTCGTGGGTGACGATCAGCAGGCCGCCCGCGTTGCGGGGCCACCGGCCGCGCAGGTGCCCGGCGAGCCAGGTGATGCCCTCGACGTCGAGGTGGTTGGTGGGCTCGTCGAGCGCGACGACGTCCCAGTCGCCGACGAGCAGCGCCGCGAGCGCGACCCGCCGACGCTGGCCGCCGCTCAGGGTGCCGATGCGGGTGTCCCACCCGATGTCGGGGACGAGGCCGGCGATGACGTCGCGGACCTTCGGGTCGCCCGCCCACTCGTGCTCCGCGCGGTCCCCGACGATCGCCTGGCCGACCAGGGCGTCGTCGTCGAGCGTGTCGGACTGGTCGAGGACGCCCATGCGGACGCCGCCGCGGCGGGTGACGCGGCCGGCGTCGGGCCGGATGCGGCCGGAGAGCATGCCCAGCAGGGACGACTTGCCGTCGCCGTTGCGGCCGACGATGCCGACGCGGTCGCCCTCGTTGATGCCGATCGTCACGTTGTCGAAGACGACGCGCGTCGGGAATTCCAGGTGCAGGGCCTCGGCCCCGAGGAGATGTGCCATCGGGTCCAAGGGTAGGCGGGGCCCCGACCCGGAGATGCCGTGGGTATCAGGCGGGGGCGGGGACCTCCGCGGGCTCGAGCCGGACCACGACCGCCTTGGACACCGGCGTGTTGCTCTGCTCGGCGACGGCTCCGAGCGGCACCAGGACGTTCGCCTCCGGGAAGTACGCGGCCGCGCAGCCGCGCGCGGTCGGGTAGGCCACGACGCGCAGGCCGGGGAGCACGCGGTCCACGCCGTCCTCGAACTCGCTGTGCACGTCGACCTGCTGCCCGTCCCGGAGCCCGAGGTCGGCGACGTCGTCGGGGTGGACGAAGATCACGTCGCGGCCGCCCTTGACGCCCCGGTACCGGTCGTTGCGCGAGTAGATCGTGGTGTTGAACTGGTCGTGCGCGCGGACCGTCTGCAGCAGGAGCCGGCCGGGCGGGCACGCGACGTGCTCGAGCGCGTTGACCGTGAGGTGCGCCTTGCCGTCGGAGGTGGGGAAGGTGCGGGAGTCGCGCGGGCCGTGCGGCAGGACGAACCCGCTCTCGCGCCGGATCTTCGCGTTGTAGTCCTCGCAGCCGGGCACGACGGCGGCGATGTGGTCGCGGACGACGTCGTAGTCGCGCTCGAAGCCCTCCCAGTCGACGGCGTCGAGGTCGTGGGCGTCGGCACCCCGCTCGCGGCGGGCGTCGGCGGCGGCGCGCGCGATCCGGGCGACGATCGTCACCTCGGACAGGAGGTTCGGGCCCGACGGCTCCACGGACCCGCGCGACGCGTGGACCGCGCAGACCGTGTCCTCGACGGACACGAACTGCTCGCCCGACGCCTGCCGGTCGATCTCGGTGCGCCCCAGGCAGGGCAGGATCAGGGCCTCGCGGCCGGTGATCGTGTGGGACCGGTTGAGCTTGGTGGAGATCTGGACGCTCAGCCCGGTGCGGGCGATCGCGCGCTCCGCGACGGCGGTGTCGCTGATCGCGGACACGAGGTTGCCGCCCAGCGAGACGAACGTACGGATCCGGCCGTCGCGCATCGCGTCGATCGTCCCGACGGCGTCGAGCCCGTGCTCGCGGGGCACGCTGGTCCCGAACTCGGCGTCGAGCGCGTCGAGGAACGCGTCGGGCATCTGCTCCCAGATCCCCATCGTCCGGTCGCCCTGGACGTTCGAGTGGCCGCGGATCGGCGACGCGCCCGCGCCGGGGCGGCCGATGTTCCCCCGGAGCAGCAGGAGGTTGACGATCTCCTTGATGGTGGGCACGGCCTTCTTGTGCTGCGTCAGCCCCATCGCCCACGTGACGATGACGCGCTGCGCCGTGAGGTAGCGGTCGGCGAGCTCGTCGATCTCGGCGCTCGCGACGCCGGTCGCCGCCAGCACCTCGTCCTCGTCGAGGTCCGCGAGCGACGACGCGAAGGCGTCGAGCCCCGTCGTGTACGTGTCGATGAAGTCGTGGTCGAGCACGTCGCCCGGGTGGCGTGCCTCGGCGTCGAGCACGCGCTTGCTCACCGCCTGCAGGAGCGCCATGTCGCCCCCGAGCCGCACCTGCACGAACTGGTCCGCGAGCGCCGTCCCGCGGCCCACGATCCCGCGCGGCGTCTGCGGGTTCTTGTAGCGCATGAGGCCGGCCTCGGGCAGCGGGTTGATCGCGACGATCTGCGCGCCGGCGTGCTTGGCCTCCTCGAGCGCGGTGAGCATGCGCGGATGGTTGGTGCCGGGGTTCTGGCCCATGATGATGATGAGGTCCGCCCGCGCGAAGTCGTCGTAGGTCACCGTGGACTTCCCGACGCCGATGACCTCGCCGAGCGCCGAGCCGGTGGACTCGTGGCACATGTTCGAGCAGTCGGGCAGGTTGTTGGTGCCGAAGGCGCGCGCGAACAGCTGGTATGCGAAGGCCGCCTCGTTCGACGTGCGCCCGCTCGTGTAGAACGAGGCCTCGTCCGGCGAGTCGAGGGCGGCGAGGTGCTGGCCGACGATCCGGAACGCCTCCTCCCACGAAACCGGCGCGTAGTGGTCGGAGTCCGCGGCCTTGTACACCGGGTCGACCAGGCGGCCCTGCTGCCCCAGCCAGTACTCCGACCGCCCGGCCAGCTCGGTCAGGGAATGCTCGCGCCAGAAGCCCTGGTCGACCGTGAGCGTCGACGCCTCCCACGCGACCGCCTTGGCGCCGTTCTCGCAGAACTCCGCGGGCTTGCGGCGGTCGGGGTCGGGCCACGCACAGCTCATGCAGTCGAACCCGTGCTTGTGGTTCATCCGCAGCAGCAGCTTCGCCGTCCGGGCGGGACCCATCCCGCGCAGCGTGGGCTCCATCGCGTGCACGATGCCGGGGACGCCCGCCGCCCACTCCTTGGGAGGGCCGACCTTCAGCCCGTCGTCCTCCGCGCCGACGTCGTGCTGCGGCGCCCCGGCGGGCACCCGTCCCTCGCCCGTTCCCACGTTGCTCATGCCGCCCCCGCCTCGCTCGTCCTGCCCGGTCGTGCTTCCCGCCCGACGACGGCGCCCGCCCCGCCCGCACCGTCCTGGGTTCCGCTCTGCAGCCGTCCCGCCCCGGAGTAGACGACCATGGAGGCGCCCCTCAGGAACCCGACGAGGGTGAGCCCGGCGTCGTCGGCCAGCTCGGCGGCGAGCGACGAGGGAGCCGACACCGCCGCGAGCACCGGGACGCCGGCCATCAGGGCCTTCTGGGTCAGCTCGAAGCTGGCCCGGCCGGACACCATGAGGACCGTCCCGCGCAGCGGCAGGAGGTCGCGCTGGAGCGCCCACCCGACGACCTTGTCGACCGCGTTGTGGCGGCCCACGTCCTCGCGGGCCACGAGGAGCTCGCCCGTGCGGCCATCGAACAGGCCGGCGGCGTGCAGCCCGCCCGTCCGGTCGAAGATCGCCTGGGCAGCCCGCAGCCGGTCCGGCAACGTCGCGAGGAGCTCGGGGTCGAGGACGAGCGGGTCGTCGGCGACCGTGAACGCCGACCGGGTCCGCACGGCGTCGACGGACGCCTTGCCGCACAGGCCGCACGAGCTCGAGGTGAAGAACTCGCGAGCCAGCGCCGGATCGGGCGGGCGGACGCCGGGCGCGAGCCCGACGTCGAGCACGTTGTACGTGTTCTCGGGCGTCCCGGCGGGTCCGGTGGCGGTGGCGCCCGCGCAGTAGCGGGCCGCCGCGACGTCCGCGCCGCGGGTCAGGATGCCCTCCGAGACCAGGAAGCCGGCCGCCAGGTCGACGTCGTGCCCGGGCGTGCGCATCGTGACCGCGAACGACCGGCCGCCCACGCGGATCTCGAGCGGCTCCTCGACGGCCAGCACGTCCTCGCGGACCGACACGCTCGCGGGGCCGTCGGTGTCGATTCGGATCCGGCGGACCCGCCGCCGCGCGGTGAGCCGGCTCATCGGGCGACCCGGGGGGAGAGGGGAGTGACGTCGTCGTCCATCCCTCAGGCCTACCAGCGCGGGGGTGTTCCGCACAACGGGGGCGTGCGGGACGCGCCCGGGCGAGCTGTCAGAACGTGGTGCGGCCGGAGGCTCACGAGCTTCTGACAAACCCCCGGGATCAGGCGCGGGGGGACTCCGCCGGGATCGCCGGGTGCTCCTCGGCCAGCGAGCCGAACCGGTCCGCCGGGTCGATGCCGCGCACGATCTTGCCGAGCACGCGCACCAGGTCGGCGACGTCGGCGTCGTCGAGCTGGTCGTACACGTGCTCCAGGACGTTGCGCGCGTGCCCGGGCGCGGACGCGACGACCTTCTCCCACCCGGCCTCCGTCAGCGCCGCGACGGTGACCCGCCCGTCGTCCGGCGCGGGGGACCGGCGCACGTACCCGCGCTCCTCGAGCCGCCGCACGACGTGCGAGAGGCGGGGCAGCGTGGCGTTCGTCCGGCGGGCGAGGGCCGACATGGGCAGCGACCGGTCCTCGGACTCCGACAGCATCGCGAGGGTCAGGTACTCGTAGTGGGTCAGCTGCGCGTCGTGCTGGAGCTGTTGGTCGAGGATGCCCGGGAGCAGCTCGACGACGGCCTGCAGGCGCAGCCAGCTGCGCATCTGATCGGCGGTGAGCCAGCGCGGCTCGGCCATGCGTCCCTCCTGCGTCCGACGGTCGGCTCCCAACCTATCGGTCCGCTGTGACGCCGGCTGCGGGACGCGCGTCAGTGACGCCGGTTCGCCCGCAGGATCTCCTCCTGGTAGGGGGCGACGACGGCCGGCGAGACCCGGCAGTCGAGGAGCAGGAACCGGCGGGCGTCCGCGGGCTCGTCGCGCCAGGCTGCCACGCGGTCCAGGTCGGCGAGCGACCGGACCACGACGCCCTCGGCCCCGACGGCGCTCGCGAGCGCCGCGAAGTCGGCCTCGGGGATCCGCATGGGGCCGTCGGTGAGCCCCTGGCGCCCGTACACGTGCACCTCGGCGCCGTAGGCGGCGTCGTTCCAGACGACGGCCAGCCCCCGGCCGCCCGCGGTGCGGACCGCGGTCTCGAGGTCCGCGAGGGCCATGAGGCCGCCGCCGTCGCCGGTCGTGAGGACGATGGCGGAGCCCGGGCGAGCCGCGGCGGCGCCGGCGACGCTCGGGAACCCGAGACCGATGGACTGGTAGGCGGTGCCGACCATGAGCATGCGGTCGGGCGACGCGACGGGCCAGTACATGTTGGCCCAGCCGATGAAGTGGCCGCCGTCGGACACGACGACGCGGTCCTCCGGGAGCAGGCCGGCGAGCCGGTGAGCGACGCTGCGCGGGTCGAGGCGCCCGTCGGGGGCGAGGCCGTCCGCGGGGCCCGGCTCGTACGCGCGGGCGGCGGCGGCGTCGACGCTCTCGCGCCAGCCCGACGGCGTGGCGTGCGCCGCGCGCAGCGCGTCGACGAGCGCGCGGGTCACGATCGCGGCGTCCCCGCGGACGAACGCCCCGACGTGCCGGTGCGTCGCGGCGGGCGCGGTGTCGACCTGCACGACGCGCGTCCCGGGCGCGAACAGCTCGCCGAACCGCATCGTGAACTGGTTGAGCGACGCCCCGACGACGACGGCGACGTCCGCCTCGCGCACGAGCGCCATCGCGCCGTCCGCGCCGAACCCGCCCGCGACGCCGAGGTCGTAGCGGGCGTCGGGGAAGACGCCGCGACCCAGCGCCGTGCTGACGGTGAGGGCGCCGGTCGCGTCCGCGAGCTCGCCGAGCGCGTCGCCGGCGCCCGCGAGCCACGCGCCGCGGCCCGCGAGGAGGAGCGGTCGCTCGGCGCCGGCGAGGGCGCGGGCGAGGTCCGCGATCGCCGCGGCGTCGAACGGGCCGGAGGGGGCGAGCGGCCCGGGCACGGCGGGAGCGGGCGGCTCGGGCAGCGGACCGGCGTCGAGGGCGGCGACGTCGTAGGGGATCGCGAGCACCACGGGCACGCGGTAGGCCAGCGAGTGCTCGATCGCGATGATCGTCGTGGCGGCCGCGTCCGCGCGTCCGACGGTGTAGGTGCGGGCACCGACGGCGGCGGCGAGCGCGATCTGGTCCACGTCCCAGGGCCGCGGGCCCGACGTCGGCTCGTCGCCCGTCAGCAGGACCAGCGGCACGCGCGCCTGCGCGGCCTCGGCCAGCGCGGTGAGCGTGTTGGTGAACCCCGCCCCGTAGGTCGCCGTGGCCGCGGCGATCCTGCCCGACGCGCGGAAGTGGGCGTCCGCGGCGACGACCGCGCCCGACTCGTGCCGGACGGCGTGGAAGGCGGTGGTGGTCTCGCGCTCGAGCGCGTCGAGGAACCAGGCGTTGCCGTTGCCCATGACGCCGAACACGTGGTCGACGTGCCGGGCCAGGGTGCGGGCGACGTGGGCGGAGACGGTGGTGGCGGACATGGGGACCTCACGGTGACACGGACGGATGCGCTGCCGTATGTGCCCCGGGGCGTCCTGCGCCCGCGCGCGCCCCTTTGGAGAGCGCCGGCGGGACGTGCCCGCCTCGACGTCTCGCAGTCTAGGACGCCGACGTCGGCGAGGCCTACGTCGCTGTGCCCCGTGCGTCCGGCGTGCGCGGGGCCGTCGCGAGGAGCCCGGCGACGACCATGACGGCGATCACGCAGAGCAGCACGACGAGCGGGGCGGTCCAGCCGCCGGTCGCGGTGTGGACGGCGCCCATCACGGACGGCGCGAGCGCGGCGATCACGTACCCGAACGTCTGCACGGCGGTCGAGGTGGTCCTGGCCTCGCGCAGCGTCGTCGCGCGGAGGGCGACGATCGTGAAGATGACGGTGAAGTTCGCGCCCTGCGCCGCGCCCGCCGACGACGCCCAGACCGGCCAGAGGCCCGGCGCGAGCAGCAGGCCGAGCGGGAGCGCGAGCCAGCAGACGGCGATCACGACGAACGCCCCCCGCGGCGTGACCCGCCACCCCAGGACCAGGGGGATCAGCAGCGAGCCGATCGCGCCGAAGAGCTGGAACAACGACGCCGCGCCGCCGGACGCGCTCGGGTCGAGGCCCATCGTGTCGTGGAGGATCGTGGGGAGCCACGCCGTCGTGCCGTAGTACCCGAACGACTGGCCCGCGAACATCGCGACGAGCAGCCAGGTCAGCGGCCGCCGCAGCGCGTGGACCTCGTCGGCGGCGCTGGTGGGTGCGGTCCGGGGGGTGGCCTCCGGGCCGCGGCGGCGGATCGCGGCCTGCCACACGACCCACGCGACCGGGACGAGCACGGCCCAGCCCGCCAGGGCCCACTGCCAGCCGACGGCGTCGGCGACGGGCGCGGTGAACGCGGTCGCGAGGACGGACCCGCCGTTGAGCGCGGCCGAGTAGATCCCGGTGACGCGGGCCGCGCTTCCCGCGAAGTCGCGGGCGACGACGAGCGGCACGGCGATGTTGCCGGCGGTGATGGCGAGGCCGATGAGGACGGTCCCCGCCAGGGCGGCGGCGAACGACCCCGCGGAGCGCACGACGGTCCCGAGCAGGATGGTCGCGAGCGCGAGCTGCACGACGCGCTCGATGCCGAGCCGCGCGATCAGGGCCGACGCGAGCGGCGACGCGACGGCGAAGCACAGCACCGGCAGGCCGGTGAGCACGCCGACGGCCGCGGCCGACAGGGCGAGGTCGGCCCGCACGTCGCCGGTCACGGGCGCGAGGGCCACGATCGGGGTGCGCAGGTTGAGCGCGACCAGCACGACGGCGGTCAGCAGCAGGCCGGACGCGCCACCGGCGGGCAGTCTTCTGGGAGTGGACGGGGTGCTCATGCTCAGCCCTCGAACGGGCCGACGACGACGCGCAGCAGCGCCGCGAGGCGCGGCCGGTCCGCCGCGGGGAGGACGTCGAGGATGCTGGCCTCGACCTGCAGCAGCTCCGTCATGGCGGCGTCGACGCGGCGCAGGCCCTCGTCGGTGAGCTCGACGAGGACGCCGCGGCGGTCGTCGGGCGAGCGGTGCCGCTGGACGAGGTCGCGCTCCTCGAGCCGGTCGATGCGGTTGGTCATGGTGCCGCTCGTCACGAGCGTCTGGGTGACGAGCGCGCCGGGCGAGAGCCGGTACGGCTGGCCCGCGCGGCGCAGCGCCGACAGGACGTCGAACTCCCACGGCTCGAGGCCCGAGCGCGCGAACGCGCCGCGGCGGGCGAGGTCGAGGTGGCGGCCCAGGCGGCTCACCCGGGAGAACACGGTGAGCGGCTCCACGTCGAGGTCCGGGCGGACGCGCTGCCACGCGGCGACGATGCGGTCGACCTCGTCGGGGTGGTCCTCGTGCCCGGACCGGTCTTCGTGCCCGGCGGGGTCCTCGTGCCCCGCGCGGTCCAGGGGCTCCGGCTGGTCCCCGGGGATCGGGCGCGGGTCGGTGGCGGGCATGGTTCGAGGGTACCCGTCTCTTGACATCAAGAGTCTTGACGGGCCCGGGTTCGGGCCCCCTCCTGCGCCGGTCGACCGTCCGTGCCTACGGTCGGGGAAGCCCCCGGGAGACCCTCGGGGGGAATCGTGATCAAGGAGGATCCACGATGGCCGAGAAGAACCGCGCAGTCGCGTACGAGGGCCCCGGCAAGGTCCAGGTGATCGACATCGACTACCCGACCTTCGAGCTCAAGGACGGGCCGGGCGTCAACCCCGCGAACGTCGGGCGCAAGGTGCCCCACGGCGCGATCGTCAAGACGGTGGCGACGAACATCTGCGGCTCGGACCAGCACATGGTCCGCGGCCGCACGACGGCCCCGCAGAACCTCGTGCTGGGCCACGAGATCACCGGCGAGGTGGTCGAGGTCGGGCCCGACGTGGAGTTCGTGAAGGTCGGCGACCTCGTCTCGGTGCCGTTCAACATCGCGTGCGGGCGGTGCAAGAACTGCAAGGAGCGCAAGACCGGGATCTGCCTCAACGTCAACCCCGACCGGCCCGGGAGCGCGTACGGGTACGTGGACATGGGCGGCTGGGTCGGCGGACAGGCCAACTACGTGCTCGTCCCGTACGCGGACTTCAACGCGCTCGTCTTCCCGGACAAGGACCGGGCGATGGAGAAGATCCTCGACCTGGCGATGCTGTCGGACATCTTCCCGACCGGCTTCCACGGCGCCGTGACCGCGGGCGTGGGCGTCGGCTCGACGGTGTACGTGGCGGGCGCCGGGCCGGTGGGCCTCGCCGCGGCGACGGGCGCGCTGCTGCTCGGTGCGGGCGCCGTGATCGTCGGGGACATGAACGCCGACCGCCTCGCGCAGGCCCGGTCGTTCGGCTGCGAGACCGTCGACCTGACGAAGGGCGACCCCGTCGACCAGATCGAGCAGATCCTCGGCGTGCCCGAGGTGGACTGCGGCGTCGACGCCGTCGGCTTCGAGGCCAAGGGACACGGCGCGGGGGCGAAGGAGGCGCCCGCGACGGTGCTCAACGACCTCATGGACCTCACCGCCGCGGGCGGCGCGCTCGGCATCCCCGGGCTCTACGTCACCGGTGACCCGGGCGGGATCGACGAGGCTGCCAAGAAGGGCTCGCTGTCCCTCAGCCTCGGCACGGGGTGGGCGAAGTCCCTGTCCTTCACGACCGGCCAGTGTCCGGTCATGAAGTACAACTACGGGCTCATGCAGGCGATCCTCCACGACCGCGTGCACATTGCGAAGAACGTCGGCGCGACCGCCATCTCGCTCGACGACGCACCCCGGGGCTACGCCGAGTTCGACCAGGGGGCGGCGCACAAGTACGTCATCGACGCGAACGGGTACCTGGGCGGCAAGGCCGCCTGACCCCGAGGCGGAGGTACCTCGCGAGGTAGACGGGCCGCCCGTCTACCTCGCGGGGGAGGGGAGGGCGTCGAGGTACCGCGCGACCCCGCGGGCGGCGTCGCGGCCGGCCCGGTTCGCGCCGATCGTCGACGCCGACGGCCCGTACCCCACGAGCTGCACCCGCGGCTCGCCGACGACGCGCGGGCCGTCCATGACGATCCCGCCGCCCGGCCCGCGCAGGTGCAGCGGGGCGAGGTGGTCGAGCGCCGCGCGGAAGCCGGTCGCCCACAGGATCGCGTCGGCGTGCTGCTCGGTGCCGTCGGCCCAGGCCACGCCGTCGGGCGTGATCCGCTCGAACATCGGCCGGCGCACGAGCACGCCCCGCGCGGCGGCGTCGCGCAGGGCGGGGGTCAGGATCAGCCCGGTCACGCTCACGACCGACCCGGGCGGCAGCCCGGCCCGGACCCGCTCGTCGACGAGCGCGACGGCGTCGTGCCCGGCTCGGGACGTGAACTCGTCGTCGCGCCAGACCGGCTCCCGGCGCGTGACCCACGTGGTCGAGGCGACCTCGCTGATCTCCGCGAGCAGCTGGACCGCGCTGATCCCGCCCCCGACGACGACCACGTGCTGCCCGGCGAACTCCTCCGCCCGCACGTAGTCGACGGTGTGGAGCTGACGGCCCCGGAAGGTCTCCTGGCCGGGGTAGTGCGGCCAGAACGGCTTGGTCCACGTCCCCGTCGCGTTGACCACCGTCCGCGCGAGCAGCGTGCGGCCGTCGGCGAGGGTCACGCGGAGGGGCGCCGCGTCGTCGTCGGCGACCGGCTCGACGCGCGTCACGCGCGCGGGCCGCACGACGGGCAGGTCCGCCTCGCGCTCGTACGCCGCGTAGTAGCGGGGTACGGCGACGCGGGACGGCTCCGCCGGGTCGACGGTCGGCAGCGCCATGCCGGGCAGGTCGTGGACCTTGTTGACGGTCGCCATGCGCAGCGACCTCCACCGGTGCCGCCACGCGCCGCCCGGGCCTTCCTCGCCGTCGAGCACGACGAAGGTGCGCCGGCCGGCCGCGGCACCCGGCTCCCACGGGCCGACGAAGCCGCGGCGGCGCAGGTGCCACGCCGCCGAGAGGCCCGCCTGCCCGGCGCCGACGACGACCGCGTCGACGGTGCCCGGCGCGAGCGTGGGGAGGGTGGTCACGTCGGGACAACGCGCGGGGGCGGCGTCGTCATCCGCGCGGCGCTCAGCATCCTCAGGCGGCGCGCAGCGCGTCCCGGAGCTTCACGCGCGCGCCCGTGCGCAGGACGGCGTTGGAGTAGACGCGCCCCGCGAGCCACACGAGCGCGGGCACGCAGGCGAGCGAGATCAGCACGGACGCGACCGCCTGCCACGTCTCGACGGTGCCGAGAGCGATCCGGATCGGCATCACGAGCGGCGCGCAGAAGGGCAGGTAGCTGAGCCACTGGACGATCGGGCTGTCCGGGTTCCACGGCGCGATGGAGATCCCGATGACGTACGGCACGATCATGAGCATCACGACGGGCGCGGTGACCGAGCCGATGTCCTCCTGCCGCGAGACGAGCGCCGCGAGCGCCGCCAGGGCGAGGGAGTACATGACGAACCCGACGACGAACCACACGAGAGCCCACGCCGCCGTCGTGCCCAGGTCGATGTCGCTGGTCTTGACGAGCCCCAGCACGGCCGCGGTCCCCGCCCCGCCGATCACGACGACGGCCACCTGCACCAGCCCGACGACGCCGATGCCGAGCACCTTGCCGGCCATGAGCTGCCAGGGCCGCACGGTCGCGAGCAGGAGCTCGACGACGCGGCTCGACTTCTCCTCGACGACGCCCTGCGCGACGAGCTGCGCGCACGTCTGGAGCGTGATGAACAGCAGGATGCCGGCGACGTACCCGGCGACGATCTGGGCGCCGTCGCGCTTGGCCTCGGGCTCGAGGGGCGTCACGTCGAGCGTGGTGCTGCTGAGCTGCTGCGAGACCTTGGTCGGGTCGCCGCCCAGCTCCTTGACCGCGCCCGCGAGCGCCGTCTGCTGGCGCAGGCTGGTGAGCACGGCCGCGCTCGTCGGGTCGAGCTCCTTCTTCACGACGACCGTGAACGACGCCGGGTCGCCCGTGAGCGCGGCGTCGAGGGAGCCGTCGTCGACGCCCTTCTTCGCGGCGGCGTCGTCGGCGACGTTCTTGACCTCGACGTCGTCCCCCGCCGCCTGTGCGGACGCCTCGAGCGGCTGCGCGAGGGACGCCGTCTGGGGCGTGAGGCCCACGACCTTCGCCGACGACGAACCCTGGGCGAGGTGCAGCACGATCCCGCCGACGACGACCGCGACGAACATGACGAGCGTCGTCACGATGTACGCGCGCGACCGCAGCCGCGTGGTGAGCTCGCGGCCGGCGACGAGGCGCACGGTGCCCCAGCCGGACGAGGGGGCAGGAGGGGTGCTCACGCGGCGGGCTCCTCGGTCGGGGCGGACACCACGTCGCGGTACAGGTCGACGAGCGAGTGGCGGACGGGCGTGAAGGTGCGGACGGGGCCCGCGGCGAGCGCGGCCGCGAGGACGGCCTGGGCGGCGTCGTCGGGCGGGAGCGGCCCGGCCCCGGGGACGCCGTCGAGCTCGACGACCGTCCGGGGGCCGTCGGAGCTGACGACGCGGAGCCCGCTGCCCGATGCCAGCGAGGGCGCCCAGGCGCTCGCGGCGGCGCCGTCGACGAACCACTGCGGCCGCGCGGCGGTGCGCAGGTCGTCGATCGCGCCCTCGGCGACCATCTGGCCGTCCTTGATGATCCCGACCCGGTCGCACAGCCGCTCGACGAGGTCGAGCTGGTGGGACGAGAACAGCACGGGGACGCCGGCGGCGGCACGCTCGCGCAGGACGCCGCTCATGACGTCCACCGCGACCGGGTCGAGGCCCGAGAACGGCTCGTCGAGGACGAGGATCTCGGGGTCGTGGACGAGGGCGGCCGCGAGCTGGACGCGCTGCTGGTTGCCGAGCGAGAGCTTCTGGACCTCGTCGGTGCGGCGGTGCGCGACGCCGAGGATCTCCGTCCAGCGCTCCATCGCGTCCTTGGCGTCGTCGGGCGACTTGCCGTGCAGGCGCGCGAGGTAGACGAGCTGCTGGTCGACGCGCATCCGCGGGTAGAGGCCGCGCTCCTCCGGCATGTAGCCGATGCGGCGGCGCACCTCGAGGTCGACCGGGCGCCCGGCCCACCGGACCTGGCCGGAGTCCGGGGCGAGGACGCCGAGCGCGATCCGCATGGTCGTCGTCTTGCCGGCGCCGTTGGAGCCGACGAAGCCGAAGATCTCGCCCGAGTGGACCTGGAACGTCATGTCGCGGAGCGCACGGACGTCGCCGTAGGTCTTGTCGAGGTGGTCGATCTCGAGGGTGGGCATCGTCGCTCCCGCCGCGGTCGGCTGTCCGATATCGGTGCAGTTCAGGTCACCAGTATTTCAGGTCACACGGAACCATACGCCGGGGCACACGTCGACGGGGTCCGGCCCGGCACCGCCGGTCGGGGTGCCGGGCCGGACGGCGCGGGGCCGGGACCCGCGGTCAGCCGCGAGCCACGCGACGCCGGACGACGAGGAGGACGACGCCCGCAGCAACGAGGGCGAGGCCGGCCACGAACGGGCCGACCAGGGACGCGCCCGTCGTCGCGAGCGGGCCGGTCGCCGACGCCCCGCCGCTCGGCGAGGCGGTCCCGCCCGTTCCGAGCACCTGGGTGGTCGGGGTGGTCGTCGTCGTCGGGACGACCGGGGCGGGGCTGGTCGTCGTCTGCGACGGCGTCGGCGTGCTCGTGCTGTGGGTGGGCGACGGCGTGGGCGTCGCGGTGCTCTGCGTCGGCGACGGCGTCGGGGTGGCCGTGCTCTCGGTCGGCGACGGGGTCGGGGTGGGCGTGGCGCACGACGACGCCGACGCGTACTGGTGGATCTCGCCGCCCCGCGTGACCAGCGACTTCGCGATGACCTGTCCCTCGATCCGGCTGCTCGCGTCGGTCGTGAGGTCGACGTCGGGCGCGAGGATCGTGCCGGTGATCAGCTCGCCGGTCACGGTCGCGGCGCCCGCGCCGGTGAGGTTCCAGGTGACGTAGGGGGCCCAGGGGTTGGGGTCGTCGGCGGTCGGGTTGCCGGGCATGCCGGCGCCCCGCAGCGGCGGGGTCCTGACGTCGCCCGCGATGCCCGTGACGTCGACGACGAGCTGCGTGTCGGCGCCCGGTGCGACGTCCGCGAACGTCAGCGAGGCGAGGCGGCCCAGGGTGGCGGCGTCGACCGTGAGGACGTTGAGCCTGCCCTCGGTCAGGGTGATGACGCCGTCCGAGCCGTTCGCGTCGAGCGTCGCCGTCGCGGCGTCGTCCCCGCCCACGGAGCGCAGCGCCTCGCCCTGGGCGGCCAGCGTCGGGAAGCGGCTGTCGACCACGGACGCCGCGGCCGGGTACGTGACCGCGTGGTCGCCGTCGAACGTCTGGTTCGCGTCGGAGCTCACGTCGATCCACGGCCTGGTGTTCTCGTCGGTCGCGGCCGCGTGCAGGCGGTCCACCCCGGACCGGGGGGCGAGCGTCAGCCCGGCGGTCTCGCCGACCTTGATCGCGCCGAGCTGGTCGGGCGCGATCGTGCCCGTGACGCCGTTGTGGGACGTGACCTGCAGGCTCCCCGTCGAGGCGAGGTCGAGGGTGCCGCCCACGAGCAGACGCGTCGGGTCGCCGTCGACGACCGGCAGCGCGTACCCGTCCGGCGTGAGGCCCGAGCTGTGGATGAGGTTCGTGTCGGTCGGCAGGGTGAGGTCCCCGCCCAGGGCCAGGGAGCCCTCGGTCTCGGAGTTGCCGAGGTCGACGTCGTGCTGCACGAAGATCGTGAAGCCGTCCGTGTCGTAGCCCGTGCAGACCGGCGCGGGCGACGGCTCTGCCGCGGTCCCGGTCGCCGCGCTCGCGCTCAGGGCGCCCGCGACGCCGAGGGCGCCCACCACTCCGAGGGTCACGGCGGTCGCGCCGAGGCGTGCGGTCCGGGGACGGGTGACGTGGTGCATGGGGTGCTGCTCCTTGGCGACCGCGGCGCGGTCTCGCGGGACATGACCCCGACACGGTACGGCGTGTCCCTGGCCGGTTCGAGGTGAACGGCCCGAGATGTCGCCCCACGGTGAGGCCCGCCTCACACAGCCTTCACACCCGCTCGACGGCGCAGCCTCAGCGCGCGGCCGGCGGCTCGTGCAGCGTCGGCCGCTTCTCCAGGTGCGACAGCCCGTTCCAGGCCAGGTTGACCAGGTGTGCCGCGACCTCCGCCTTGGGCGGCCGCCGCGCGTCGACCCAGTACTGCCCCGTCAGCGCCACGCTCCCCACGAGCATCTGCGCGTACAGCGCCGCGAACTTCGGGTCGAGCCCGCGGTCGCGGAACTGGCTGCGGAGCAGCGTCGCCACCTGGGTCGCGACGTCGCCGATCAGGCTCGAGAACGTCCCGGTCGCCTGCGCGACGGGGGAGTCGCGGACGAGGATCCGGAAGCCGTCCTCGGAGCTCTCGATGTACGTGAGGAGGGCGAGCGACGCCCGCTCCAGCAGCACCTTCGGGTGGCCGCGCGACGTCAGGGCGCCCGTGAGGGCCGCCGTGAGCGCCTGGATCTCGCGGTCCACCACCACCGCGTAGATGCCCTCCTTGCCCCCGAAGTGCTCGTAGACCACCGGCTTCGACACCTCGGCCCGCTGGGCGATCTCCTCCACGCTCGTCCCGTCGAAGCCCTTCTCCGCGAACAGGCCCCGGCTGACGGCCAGCAGCTGCTCGCGCCGCTGGCTCGCGGTCATGCGGGAGCGTACGGGCCGCTTCGGTTCGGGCGTCATCGCCCCATTGTGCCGCGCACCCGGTTCGCCGACGGTGACGTCGCGTTCGCCGACGGCGACGCCGCGCGCCTGTGGCCGGGTCCGCGGGCAAGCGTGCCGTCGTCGGACGCGAGATACCGAGATGCGCTCGAGATACCGATGCAGACGCGGTATCTCGACCCAAGCTCGGTATCTCGGCCGCCGCGGGCCGGGGTCACACGGCTGCTCAACCCTCCCGCCCCGACCGTCCCGGCCACGGAGCGCTCGACCACGGGCGGGGCGCCGATGTCACGGACGGGTCACGCGGACCTGGCAGACTAGGGCCCGACGCGCCACCTCTCGCACGGCCGCCCGGCGGGCCCTCCGCCGGCAGTCCGCCTTGGTGTAATCGGCAGCACACGGGTTTTTGGTGCCCTTGGTCCAGGTTCGAGTCCTGGGGGCGGAGCGAGCGCGACGAACGACGACGGGAGCTCACGTGACGGCCCAGACCGCACCGACCACCGACGACTCCGGATCCATGCAGGACAGACCGCAACTCTCAGCGGCGGTGGTTCTCGCCGCGGGCGAGGGCACGCGCATGCGCTCGACGACGCCGAAGGTGCTGCACGCGATCGGCGGGCGCACCCTGCTGGGCCACGTGCTGGCAGCGACGCGGGAGCTCGACGCGCGTCGCACGGCCGTCGTGGTGCGTCACCAGGCGGAGCGGGTGGCGGAGCACGCGCGCTCGGTCGCGGAGGGGATCCTGGTCGTCGAGCAGGACGAGCTCCCCGGCACGGGTGCAGCCGTCCGGTCGGCGCTGTCGGTGCTCGACGCCGCGGCCCACGCGGACCGTGCGGCGCACGGGGTCCCGCTGGGTCAGGAGGGCCAGGTGCTGGGCGCCGGGCTGGAGGGCGCGGTGCTGGTCGTCGCGGGGGACCTGCCCCTGCTCGACGCGGGCACGCTCGGCCAGCTGGTCGCCGCGCACGTCACGGACGGCAACGCCGTCACGGTCCTGACCACGGTGGTCGAGGACCCGACGGGCTACGGCCGGGTGGTCCGCGAGGAGGGCACGGGCGACGTCCTGCGCATCGTCGAGCACCGGGACGCGAGCGCCGAGGAGCTGGCGGTCGCGGAGATCAACACGTCGGTCTACGTGTTCGACGCGGAGGTGCTGCGCTCCGGGCTCGCCCGCATCACGCAGCACAACGCGCAGGGCGAGCTGTACCTGACCGACGTCGTGGCGCTGGCCCGCGAGGACGGCGGGCAGGTCCGGGCGATCGTGTCGGAGGACCCGTACGCCGTCGAGGGCGTCAACGACCGTCTGCAGCTGGCCACGCTCGGCCGGATCCTCAACGACCGCACGGTCGAGGACTGGATGCGCGCCGGGGTCACGGTGGTCGACCCGGCCACCACCTGGATCGACGTCGACGTCGACCTGGCGCCGGACGTCACGATCCTTCCGGGCACGCAGCTCCACGGGGCGACGGTCGTCTCGACGGGCGCGACCATCGGCCCGGACACTACGCTCACGGACGTGGAGGTCGGTGAGGGCGCGGTGGTCTCGCGGACGCACGCGACGCTCGCCGTGATCGGCGCCGGCGCGAACGTCGGCCCGTTCGCCTACCTGCGGCCAGGCAGCGTGCTCGGCGAGAAGGGCAAGATCGGCACGTTCGTCGAGACCAAGAACGCGCAGATCGGCGCGGGCTCCAAGGTCCCGCACCTCTCGTACGTCGGGGACGCGACGGTCGGCGAGGGCACCAACATCGGCGCGGCCACCGTCTTCGTGAACTACGACGGCGTCCACAAGCACCACACGACCATCGGGTCGCACGCCCGCACGGGCGCCGACAACCTCTTCGTGGCCCCGGTGACGGTCGGCGACGGCGCCTACACGGGCGCCGGGTCGGTCATCCGCCAGGACGTGCCGTCGGGCGCGCTGGGCGTGAGCGCGGGGGCGCAGCGCAACATCGAGGGCTGGGTCGAGCGCCGTCGTCCGGGCACCGCCGCCGCGCAGGCCGCCGCCGCGGCCCGCGGCGAGGGCAAGGAGCCGACGGGTGACGACGACTCCTCGGACGACGCGGTCGTGCCGGCGACCGAGCCTGCCACGCTGACGGGCGCGATGCCCGCGCTCGGCGCCCAGGCGCTGCGCGAGCTCGCGAAGCACGCCGACGCCGCGGACCAGCCTCGCCCGACCTCGCCCCACTCGGAGGCGCTGGACGACACGCTCACGATCCGCACCAGCCGCACCGAGGGGACCGACCGATGACCACGCTGCTCACCGGCCAGAAGAACACGAAGACGCTCGTGCTGGCCTCCGGCCGCGCGCACCCGGAGCTCGCGAAGGACGTCGCCCGCGAGCTGGGGGTCGACCTCCTGCCGACGTCGGCGTACGACTTCGCGAACGGCGAGATCTACGTGCGGTTCGGGGAGTCGGTGCGCGGCACGGACGTGTTCCTGCTGCAGAGCCACACCGCGCCGATCAACCAGTGGATCATGGAGCAGCTGCTCATGGTCGACGCCGCCAAGCGGGCGTCCGCGCGGACCATCACGGTCGTCGTCCCGTTCTACGGGTACGCGCGTCAGGACAAGAAGCACCGCGGTCGTGAGCCGATCTCGGCCCGCCTCATGGCCGACATGTTCAAGACGGCGGGCGCGGACCGGATCATGAGCGTCGACCTGCACTCGGCGCAGGCGCAGGGCTTCTTCGACGGCCCGGTCGACCACCTGTGGGCCATGCCGATCCTCACGGACTACGTCCGGGGCCGCGTGGACCTCGGCAACGTCACGGTCGTCTCGCCCGACGCCGGTCGCATCCGCGTGGCCGAGCAGTGGGCGGCGAAGCTCGGTGGGGGCCCGCTGGCGTTCGTCCACAAGACGCGCGACGTCACCCGCCCCAACCAGTCGGTCGCGAACCGCGTGGTCGGCGACGTCGAGGGCCGCGACTGCGTGCTCGTCGACGACCTCATCGACACCGGCGGCACCATCGCGGAGGCCGTCAAGGTCGTCCTCGCTGCGGGCGCGAAGAGCGTCATCGTCGCCGCGACGCACGGTGTCCTGTCCGACCCGGCCGCCCAGCGGCTGTCCGAGTGCGGGGCGCGCGAGGTCGTCGTGACCGACACGCTGCCCATCACCGCGGACAAGCAGTTCGGGCAGCTCACGGTCCTGTCGATCGCCCCGGTGATCGCGCGGGCCATCCGCGAGGTCTTCGACGACGGCTCGGTGACCTCGCTCTTCGACGGCAACTCCTGACGGAGGACACATGCCCTGGCCCGACGGACGTGAGGAGCGTGCGGCGCGTCCCGGCGCACGCGGGCCGCGCCGCAGCGTGACCGTGACGGGCGAGGGCGGCGCCGAGGGCGTGCCCGACGTCGTGCTGGCTGAGCTCGGCGCGGAGGCTGCCGCGCCCGACGTGCAGGCGGCGCTCGACGCCGCGACCACGGGGCTCGCGGCGCTGCGTGCGTCGCTCGCGTCCGCGGGGGTCGCCGACGCCGATGTCCGGACCGCCCAGACGTCCACGTGGACGGAGCGGCCGGGGCCCGGGACGTCCGCCGGCGACGACGCGCCGAGCCGCACCACCGCCCGGGCGACCCTGCGCGTGGTGCTGCGAGACGTGGACGGCGCGGGCGCCGTCGTCCGCGACGCGCTCGCGGCGGCCGGTCTCGCGGCCCGGCTCGAGTCCCTGACCACGGCGCTGTCCGACCTCGCGCCGCTGGCCGAGCGGGCGCGCGAGGCAGCGTTCGAGGACGCTCGGGCCCGCGCGGAGCAGTACGCGCGGCTCGCCGGCAAGGCGCTCGGCGACGTCCTCGAGGTCCGTGAGGAGGCGGACGCCGGCGCCCCGGCGCCCGGCGCGCTGAGGGCGGCGGCGCTCGTCGTCGAGCCGGGGCAGCAGGAGGTCCGCGCGTCGGTCACCGTCCGCTGGGCGTTCGCGGACTGAGCCCCGGCGCACCTCGCGTGCCCGCCGACGTACGAAGCGGCGCGGCGACGACTCCTTCCGGGTGGAGGCGATCGTCATGGAGGACGTGCGCGTGGGCCGTCGGGTGCGCAGGACGTCGTGGCGCGCCGGTGCGCTCGGCCTCGTCCTGGGCGGGCTGGTGCTCCTCGTGTCCGGGTGCGGCGGGAACGGCGGCGGCCCGCCCGACGCCGCCCCCGGCCCCGCGGTGAGCGACACTGCGACGGGCGGGGACGACGGGCTCCTCGAGCCGCAGGCCGCGCCCGACAAGAAGCTGTCCTTCCAAGGTGCGGGGCCGGGCAACGGGGCCGGGGTCGCCGGCGACTGCGTGAGCTGGCAGTGGAACGGGGACAGCGCCGGGATCCTGAGCGGTGGGGTGGCGTTCGTGGTCACCGGCGTCTGGTTCGACCCGCAGGGCATCGCGACCGCGTCCCGGTCGGGCTGCGAGCCTGGTGGCTCACCGTGGTGCGAGCAGGGGACGCGGCTCACGTCCGACAGCTCGTCGTGCCAGTTCGGCGTGGAGGCAGAGCCCGGCGTGGACACGGCCTTCACCGCGGTCGTGCACGGCACGATCGACTGCTCGCAGGCGACGGAGCAGCGCTGCGCGGAGGCCGTGGCCACCATCCGGGCCCAGCCGACCACCGGCGCCTCGATCGACCCGCCGCCAGGCACGGAGGACGGCTCGGGCGGCGACGAGGGCTCGAGCAGCCCGACGGACGCCACATCGTCCGCGCCGTCGGGCGAGGGCGCGGCCGCGCCGTCGGGCGACGGGTCCAGCGGGACCCCCGACGATGGCTGACGACGCCGATCGCCCGGCCCTCCCGCCGTGGCTGGGCCTGGTCTTCCAGGTCGCCGCGCCCGCCACGCTGCTGAGCGCGCTGCTGTTCTACTTCGGCTACGTCTACACCCAGGCGTACTTCTGGTACTTCGGGCTGGAGGTGGAGCTCGTCGGGCTGTCGACGCGCGAGGTGATCCAGCGCAGCCCGCTGCCGCTGTTCCTGCCGCTCGTGGGGATCGTGCTGGTCGTGGTGCTGGTGGTCGCGGTCCGCCGACGCGCGGACGCCCGGCTCGCCGCGGCGGCGACCGACCCGGCGGCCGCCGCGCGTCTCGAACGCCGGGGCACCGCCGTCGTCCTCGCGGGGGCCGGGCTCGTGGCGGCCGGGCTCGTGCTGCTCGTGGGCGCCGGGGCGTTCGACGGCTGGTTCGCGTACCCGCTCGTGACGCCGGTCCTCCTCGCTGTCGGCGGGACGGTGGCGGGCCTCGGGCTGCGGTACTCGCGGCTGCGCACCACGGTCACGGCGGTCGGCGTGTGGGTCGTGGTGGCGGCCGCCGCCTTCTGGGCGACCTCCACGGTCGCGGACGCGCTCGGGCGGGGCGCCGCCCGTGACCTCGCCGCCGACTTCTCCGACCTGCCCGCCGTCGTCGTGGACAGTCCCGTCGACCTGCACCTGACGAACACCGTCCGCGCCCCGCGGGACCTGTGCGTCGAGCGCGCCGGCGAGGATCCGGACCGGGCGTGCGTGAAGGCCGGCGGGCCGCGTTACCGCTACACGGGGCTGCGGGTCCTCGTGCGCGGGCCGGACGCGACGTTCGTCGTGCCCGCGCGCTGGGACCCGCACGGCTCGACGGTCCGCCTCTCCGACGACCTGCACGCCCGCTTCCAGTACCAGTTCGTCTGCGACCCGCCCTCGACGTGGCAGGGCGCGCCCGATCCCTGCGGCACCGGCTGACGGTCGGCGCGGCCCGCCGGTGACCTGTCGTCCGCAGACTCCGCGTCGTCGAGCACGCGATCCCCGCCCGCCGACCACGAGCTCCGCGCCCGTCTGTTCGAGCAGACGGGCGCGGGCCCCGTGTTCGGCGGGCACCGGTTTCGTGTCGCGGCAGCTGGCGGGTACCCTGGTGAGGTTGCCTCGGCGAGGGACGTCTGACGGGCCGGCAGCTCGCGAGAGCGAGAAGCGCCCGTCATCCACAACATCGGATTCCCCGGAACTGTTCGGGGCTCTCCGGCGTCCGTGATCGACACAGGCGGCGTGCACGCGCGCGTCCGTCATGCGTCCCGCGCCGATGCAGCCGCCGTCCGGACGGACGACCCGTCGCAGCAGCCCTCTCTGCGGCCCGGTCCATCGGCCTCCGGACGAAGCCGTCCGCACCCCACTGTCGGTCGGCCCGCTCAGCCACTGGAGAGAAGAACCTCATGTCCGAGACGAAGCTCGTCGCCCAGACCCGTTCCGAGTTCGGCAAGGGTGCCGCCCGCCGACTGCGCCGCGCCGGCCAGGTTCCCGCCGTCATCTACGGCCACGGCGCCGACCCGCTGCACGTCGCCCTCCCGGGCCACGACACCATGCTCGCGCTCAAGCACTCGAACGCCCTCCTCGAGATCGACATCGACGGTGCCGAGCACCTCGCGGTCGCCAAGGAGGTCCAGCGCGACCCGGTCAAGAACGTCATCGAGCACGTCGACCTCATCACCGTGAAGCGCGGCGAGAAGATCACCGTCGAGATCCAGGTCATCGTCGAGGGCGAGTCGGCCCCCGGCACCACGCACCTGCAGGACGCCACGCACCTCCAGCTCGAGGTCGAGGCCACGAACATCCCCGAGTCCGTCACGGTCTCGATCGAGGGGCTCGAGATCGGCGCGAAGGTCCACGCCTCCGACGTGACCCTCCCGCAGGGCGCGAGCCTGGTCTCCGACCCGGAGACGCTCGTCGTCGCCGTCAACGAGGCCCGTGCGGCCGAGACGGAGGAGACCGAGGAGTCCGCCGAGGGCGAGGCCGCCCCGGCCGAGGAGTCCGAGGAGGCCTGAGCCTCCCCACCTCACACGCACCACGCCCGACGGCGCCCGGTTACCCTGCGAGGGTCCGGGCGCCGTCGTGCGTCCCGGGGCAGGCGGGACGCCCGGACGGGCACCCACACGCAGACCAGGAGGAAGAACGCATGGCGGACCGCTGGCTCGTCGTCGGGCTCGGGAACCCCGGGACCCGCTACGCGGGCAACCGGCACAACGTCGGCCAGATGGTGCTCGACGAGCTCGCGCGCCGCGTCGGCACGACGTTCGCCGCGCACAAGGGCTCCCACGGGCTCGCCCTCGCCGGTGAGGGACGGCTCGGGACCCTGCCCGGGGGAGCGCCCGGCCCGCGCGTCGTGCTCGCGAAGCCGACGTCGTACATGAACACGTCGGGCGGCGCGGTCAGCGCGCTCGCGAAGTACTACGACGTCGCGCCCGAGAACGTCGTCATGGTCCACGACGAGCTCGACATCCCGTTCGGGGACCTCAAGCTCAAGATCGGCGGCGGCGAGGGCGGGCACAACGGCCTGCGCGACACCACCAAGGCGCTCGGCACCAAGGACTACCTGCGGGTGAGAGTTGGCGTCGGACGCCCTCCGGGGCGCACGGACCCGGCAGACTACGTGCTCAAGGACTTCTCCGCGGCGGAGAAGAAGGAGCTCCCGTTCCTGCTCGACGACGCCGCGGACGCCGTCGAGATGATCCTCACCGAGGGGCTGCTCGCGGCGCAGGGGAAGTTCCACACCAAGAGCTGAGCCTCCCGCCGCGTCGGGGGCCCGCGAGGAGGACCCCATGACCGACGGCGTGGCGATCGCGCACGACTACGCGACCCAGCGGGGCGGGGCCGAGCGGGTCGCGCTGCTCCTGGCTCGGGCGTTCCCCGGGTCGCCGCTGTACACGACGCTCTACGACCCGGCGGGCACGTTCCCCGAGTTCGCCGCGCTCGACGTGCGCACGTCGTACCTCAACCGGGTCGGCCCGCTGCGCCGCTCGCACCGGATGGCGTTGCCGCTGCTGGCGTCCGCCGTCGCCACGCACCGCGTCGACGCCGACGTGCTCCTGGCGAGCTCGACCGGCTGGGCGCACGGCTACCGGGGCGCGCGGCGCACCGTCGTCTACTGCCACGCGCCCGCCCGCTGGCTGTACCAGCGCGAGCGCTATCTGTCCGGGGAGGAGGGGGCCCGGGCCGCCGACCGGGCGCGCCGTGCCGCCGCCGGTGCCGCGCTCGGCCTCCTCGCGCCCGGCCTGCGCGCCTGGGACCGGCGCGCCGCCCACCGGGCCGACCGGTACCTCGCGAACTCGACCGTGACCGCACGCGCCGTGCGGGCGGCGTACGGGATCGAGGCGGAGGTGGTGCCTCCGCCCCCCGCGCTCCTGCCCGACGACGGCGCCTCCCGTCCGGTCGACGACGTCGCCCCCGGCTTCCTGCTCTGCGTGGCGCGGCTGCTGCCCTACAAGAACGTCGACGCCGTGATCGGCGCGGTGTGCGAGCTCGGGGACCGGCGGCTCGTCGTCGTCGGCGACGGACCCGACCGGGCGCGGCTCGAAGGGCTCGCCCGCGCCGCGGGGACCGTGCCGTCGTCGTCCGACGGGGGAGGCTCGCCCGACGGCGCCGGCGAACCCCGGGTGCGGCTGCTCGGCCGGGTCGACGACCCGGCACTGCGCTGGCTCTACGCCAACGCCGCGGCGCTCGTCGCCGCGTCGTACGAGGACTACGGGCTCTCGCCCCTGGAGGCGGGGGCGTTCGGGGCGCCGTCCGTCGTCCTGCGGGACGGCGGGTACCTGGACACCGTCGCCGACGGCGTCACCGGCACCTTCTTCGATGCGCCGGATCCTGTGCAGATCGCGCGCGCGGTCGAGGAAGCCGCCGTGACTTCGTGGGACGATCAGGCGCTCGCGGCCCACGTGGACCGCTTCGGGACCGGGCGATTTCTGGACCGGATCCGCACGATCGTGGACCACGAGCGTCATGATGGGTAGACGGGGCCGCCAGGGCTCGTCCAGAGGCTCCAGAAGGCGAGGCTGCGCGTGACAGTCCGCGAGTTCCTCCGCACCGTGTGGGACGGCAAGTGGTACGTGCTCGCCGCCGTCGTGATCGTGATGCTTGCCGCGCTGTTCTACCTGAACCGTCAGGTCACGACGTATCAGGCGACGGCCACGGTGCAGCTGAACTCGGTACAGAGCAGCGGGAGCGACCAGAGTGCGGCGGTGACGGCCAACGCCGACCCCACGTACGTCACGTCGGCGCCGGTCGCCCAGGCCGTCGCTCAGGAGGTCGGCGGAGGCGCGCGGCCGCAGGACCTCGCGTCCCGGATCTCCGCGAGTTACGACTCCACGGCGCTCGTCATGACGATCGAGGCCAAGGACGCCGGACCGGTCCAGGCAGCGACGCTCGCCAACGCGTTCGCGAAGGCGTACGTGGACTACCTGCCGACCGTGGTCGGGCAGCAGGCCGACAAGGTCTCCAAGCAGATGGACGCGGCGAGCAAGCAGATCACCGACGCCCAGGCGACGCTCCGGAAGACCAAGAACGACCCCAAGGCCAAGGCCTTGCAGGCGTCCGGCACCGACACGCTGAACTCGCTGACGCGGACGTGGTCGGCCTACGGCTCGCTGAGCCCGCCCGGGCAGATCGCCAAGCCGGCGACGTCGGGCGTGCCCCTGGGGCTGGGCCGTTCCAGCGTCTTCGCGCTGTCGCTGCTCGCCGGGCTTGCCGCCGGCGTCGGCCTCGCGTTCGCCCGTCGTGGGGTGGACTTCCGGCTGCGCGCGGTCACCCAGGCCGCCGAGATCGCGGACGCGCCCGTCCTGGCCGAGATCGACGGCGTCAAGAGGGCCTTGAAGGATGCGACCCACCACGGGCACCTCCCCGTCGCGAGCCGCGTCGCCACCCCATACACCGAGTCCATCCGTGAGCTGCGTACCGCGGTGCAGGTGTCGGGCGCGCACCGGGACCAGATCGCCGTCGTCGTCACGGCCGCCGACCCGAGCGCGCCGCGCTCCTTCATCGCGGCCAACCTCGCGGCGTCGTGGGCGCTGTCCGGGCGACGGACCATCGCGATGTCCGGGGACATGCGCCGGCCGGAGCTGGACGAGATCCTCCCCGCCCCCGACGACTGGAAGGGTGACCCGCGCGCCCTGCGGCCGACGCGCGTCCCCAACCTCTCCCTGTTCCCGGTCCCCGAGCAGCCCCTCGACCCGGCCGACTTCCTCGCCACCGCGCAGGCACGCGAGCTGGTCGCGTCCCTGCGTGGGCAGGCCGACGTCCTCGTCATCGACGCGCCGCCGGTCCTCGCCGCCGCGGACGCCACCATCCTCGGCAGCTACACCGACGGCGTCGTCCTGGTCGCGAGCGTCGGGAAGACGGACCAGCTCGTCCTTGCCGAGGCCGTGAAGCGCCTTCGCGTCAACCACGTGCACCTGTCGGGGCTCGCCGTCGCCGGGGTCAAGGGCAGCAGGCGCATGGCGTACGCCGCGACGTACGGCGAGGCTTCGGCGACAACTGCGGCCACGACGACCGCGCCGCCTGCGACCTCGACGACCGTCGTACCGACGACCGCCGGACGAGCCGACCGCCGGAGCGTGGTCCCGCAGCGCGACGTCGCCGTGCAACCGGGACCTGCGGGTCAGCAGAACGGCCGGCCCCAGGGCCCTGCCGCGCACGTGCCGGTCCATGCGCCCGCGGCGCAGCCGAGCACGGCGGCGCACCCCGTCGCTACGACGACCGGAGCGGTGCGCACGGCGGCGCCGTCGCTGCGCCAGGGGCGGCCACGGATCCAGCCGGCGTGGAGCCCCGTGCAGAATCGGCCCCGGACGGGCGCGGTCGCCGTCGTCGACGACGAGGCACACCCGGACCGGCCGGCAGCACCTGAGGCGCGGTGACCCGACGCGTCCACGACGACGGACTGCTGCGCGTCGTCGTGCTCGACCACACGGCGGAGCTCGGGGGAGGCGAGCTGGCGCTAGCGCGCCTCTGCGCCGCGCTCGACCCGGCAGCCGTCCGGGTGAGGGTGATCGTCTTCTCCGACGGGCCGCTGGTAGGGCGGCTCCGCGCTCAGGGCACGGCGGTCGAGGTCGTGCGACTCGGGGACGGCGTGCGCGCCCGGTCGCGCGAGGCGCTCGGCACCTGGGGCAGTGTGCGGGCGGCGTGGGCGGCGGTGCCGTTCGTCCTCCGGCTCGCGCGGCGCCTCCGGGCGCTCCGGCCGGACCTGGTCCACACGCAGTCGCTCAAGGCCGACGTTCTCGGGTCGGCGGCGGCCGGCCTCGCCCGGACGCCCGTCGTGTGGCACGTCCACGACCGGATCGCCGACGACTACCTCCCGCCCCGGGTGGCTCGTATCTTCCGCTGGCTCGCGCGGCACGTCCCGCGGGTCGTCGTCGCGAACTCCGAGGCCACCGCGGCGACGCTCGGCCGCCCGGACGTCGTGGTCGCGTACCCGGGATTCGCTCCCGAGCAGGCGCTACCCGACGGCGCGCGCGACCGGGTGGACCCGAGCCCGCCGGTCGTGGGGCTCGTCGGGCGGATCAGCCCGACCAAGGGTCAGCTCGAGCTCGTCCGGGCCGCGCCCACGGTGCTCGCAGCCCACCCGGGGATCAGGTTCCGGCTCGTGGGTGCGCCGCTGTTCGGCGGCGAGGCCTACGCGGCCCGGGTGGACGGCGAGATCGAGCGTCTGGGGCTCGGTGACGCCGTCCGGGTGACGGGACATGTCGACGACGTCACGGCCGTCCTCGACGGGCTGACCGTGCTCGTGCATGCGTCCCCCGTGCCGGAGCCGTTCGGGCAGGTGGTCGTCGAGGGCATGGTGCGCGGTGTTCCCGTGGTCGCGACGGACGCGGGCGGCGTGCCCGAGATCCTCCGCGGCGACCGCGGCCCGCTCGGCGTGCTCGTGCCACCGGGCGACAGCGACGCGCTGGCGGCGGCCATCGTCGACGTGCTGGACGACCCCGCCGGGAGTCACCTGCGGGCGCAGGACGCGTACCGGCTGGCCACCCGTCGCTTCGACGTCGGGACCACGGCGGACGTCGTCACGGCGACGTGGCGCCGCGTCGCGGACCGCCGGGGACGTTAGGCGACCCCGCCCGTCGCCGCGGTCCGGGCGCCGTCGAGCGCCGCGCGGAACAGCCCGGCCTGGCGCGTCCAGGTGGGCAGGTCTCCCGGCGCCTCGCCGCTCGCGACCCGGGGCGCCCGCACGAGTCCGACGACGGCGTCCGGGAAGTCTTCGGCCTTGGCGACCTCCACGGTGCCGCCCGTGTCACGGAAGCCCGCGACCGGCGTCGAGACAACGGGCCTGCCGACCGCGAGGTACTCGTACAGCTTGATGGGATCCAGGCTGTCCGTGAAGGCGTCCACGACGTGCGGCACGACGAGCACGTCGGCGTGCTGCAGGTAGGCCGGGACCGCGTCGCGCGGGCGGGGGCCCAGCAGCACGACGCCGGCCTCGCGCAGGCGGCGCACGTCGTCGGGATCGAGCGCGACGGGGCCGACGAGCACCACGGTGCCGTCGCCGTCCATCGCCTCGCTCGTGGCGACGCAGAGGGTGATGTCGAGCCGGTCGGGGTGGAGCGTGCCGACGTAGACGGCGGTCCGTCCGGGCGGGAGGTCGTGCGGCCGGGCCGCGATCGTCCGGTACCGCTCGACGTCGACGCCGTTGGTCACGAGCGTCACCGGTGGCATCCCGGCGGGCCGCTTGGCGCCCTTCGACAGGGCGAGGGCCGGGGAGCACACTGTCACAGCGCCTGCGCGGGCGAGCACCGCCGCCTCGTCGCGCCGCAGGCGGTCACGCTCCGCCGGGGGCCGGTCCGCGGCCAGCCAGTCGTCCGTGACGTCGTACAGGACGGGGAAGCCGGCGTCGAGCAGGGGCGCGACGCCCGCGTCGTTGATCCACAGCGTCGGCCGCTCGAGGCCTGCGTGCCGGGCCGCGCGCAGGATCCGGGCCGCGCGGTGCTCGTCGTAGTGCGGCGCGACACGGCGGGGTAACGTCTTGGTCGGCTCGTACAGCCAGAGGCGATCAGGGCCGACGCCGTCTAGCTCGGGGCCGCGGCGCAGGCCACGCCCCGGACGTGGCGTGGTCCGCCTCAGTGCCGCGTACGTCAGGTCGGACGGCGGTTCGACGAACAGGACCCGCAGCGACGGGTCGCCGCGCAGCAGCTCCGAGACGAGGTACTGGTTGCGCCGCCACACCTCGTCCCAGGGCTCGAGTGAGACGACGACGAGGGACAGGGCGCCGGACGGGACGCCGGCTGGTGCAGGGCTCGCGCTCACAACACCGAACGGTAGACCGCATCCGTCGCGGCCACCTGTGCGTCGAGCGTGAAGGCGGTCCGTTGGCGGGCCTGCTCGGCTCGTGCGTAGGCGTCGCGGGCGTCGGGATCGGCGGCGAGGGTGCGGATCGCGGTACCAGCCGCGCGAGCGTCGCCCGGACGGAACAGGGCTGCGTCGGCGAGTCCGGCGAGCAGCTCGGTGTGGCCCCCGGCGTCCGCCGCGACGACGGGCAGCCCCCGCGACATCGCCTCGAGCACGCTCAGGCCGAGGCCTTCGACCCGGCACGGCGCGAGGAGGAGCGCGGCGTCGTCCATGAGCGCGGGGACGTCGGACCGGTGCCCGAGAAACCTGGTCGCGCCGGAGACGCCGAGCTCCACAGCGAGCGCCTCGAGGCCGCCGCGGTGGGCGCCGTCACCGGCGACATGGAGCTGCCAGCCGTCGTCGGCGAGTCCGGAGGCGGCGAAGGCCCGCAGCCCGACGTCGCCGTCCTTCTCGGCCTCGAGGCGCTGGGCGAGCAGGACGACAGCGCTGCGCTCCTCGGCCGGACCCCCGTCGTCGGCGGTGTCCACGCCGGGATGCACGACGGTTGTCGGGCCGTCGACGTGGGCCGCCACGTAGTCGCTGATCGCGATCTGCGCGCGAAGCCCCAGGCGCGCGACGGCCGCGCTCAGGCCCCCTGTCGGCCCCGAGCCGCGGACGCGGGCGAAGTGCCGGGTGGTGACGACGGCCGCGACGCGGGTTCCCCGGAGCGCGGCGAGCGGGCGGGCGAGCGAGGCGGCGACCTCGGCCGCCGTCATGTGCACGTGGACGACGTCGGCGGCCACGCCGAGGCGCGCGACGGCGTACGCGGTCGCGACGAGGCCGCGGACCGGCTCGACGGTGACGTCCCCGCCGGACTCGTGGCCCATGGCGCGGGGCTCGCCGCCGAGCACGCGGACCTGGTGGCCCGCGGACGCCTGCGCGCGCGCGAGCCGGGCGACGTGCCTCTCGACGCCGGCGAACGCATCGGAGTCGACGACGTGCAGGACTCTCACGCGGGGACCGGCTTCGCGGCATCGGCGACTACGCCCGGCCCGACATCTGTGTCGGCGGGCCGCGTTTCGGTGCTGTCGTTTGGTCGCGGCGGCGAGTCGGCTTCGTGTCGAGCGAGCGCCCCGACGCACACCCCGACAAGGACGAACGGGATGGAGGTCTGGACGGAGACCCAGAACAGGTCGAGCTGGCCCTGCACGAGCCGCGAAGCGACGACCGCGAAGCCGAGCGTGCCGTAGACCGGCGAGATCCGCCACAGGACGACCATCCCCCCGATCATGAGCAGCAGGAACCCGACGAGGCCGATCGTGCCGGCGGACGAGAGGACCTCGAGCTCGGCGTTGGGCGGCTGGAACGAGTACGGCGTCCGACCCGAGTACCACCACCGCAGTCCGGCGCCGAACCACTGGTTGAGGTTCCAGACGACGAGAGAGTCCTGGTACCAGCTGATCCGTTGGTAGGCGGAGTTGAACTCGTTGTTCGACTGGAGCTGGTCGACGAGGACTTGCACGACGAAGAAGACGGCGGGGATCACGGCCAGCAGGACGAGCTTCGAGTGGCGGACGGCCTGGCGGGGACGGAGCGCGACGACGAGGACGAACAGCCCCAGCCCGACGATCGCCTGCCGGGACTGCGTCGCGGCGATCGCGATCACGAACAGCCAGAAGGCGGGGTAGGTGATCCGCCGCGGAAGTCCGAGCCAGGGTGGCCGCGCGTAGACCACGAGCGCCGCGATGCCGAGCAGATCGCCGACGAAGTTCTTGTGCATCCCGTACGGCCAGCTCAGGTAGACGGCGCCCGTGTCGCCCTTGGCGAGCTGGGTGAGCCCCTGCAGGCAGGTCGCGGCGGCGAGCACGGCGCACGCGCCGAGGTAGAGGCCGACGCCCAGGCGTGCGTGACCCGAGCGGCCGACCGCCCAGCCGACGACGAGCGCCCCACCGACCGACAGCCAGGCGTGGAACCACTCGACCGTGTTGGCACGATAGGGGTTGGCGACGACGGTGAAGAGGGTCGCGAGCTGGTAGACGGCGGACAGCCACAGGAGGCTGCGCATGGTGTGCGAGTAGGGCCGGGGGCCGAGGAGCAGCGCGGCCCAGAACGCTCCGAAGAGGGCGAAGTCGCTGAACGACAGATTGGTGCTCGCCCCGCCCACGCGTTGCACGACGACGAGCGCCGGCATCGCCAGGACCGGGATCGCGACGGGGTTGTAGATGGTCGCGCCCGTGATGAGGACGGCGGCGGCGCCGGCCAGCGCGTACACGCCGTAGCCCGGGACGGCGATCCCGATCCCGGCGAGCAGCGCGAGGACCGCGACGGCACCGAAGGCCGCGGCGAGCCAGCGGCGACCGACCGCGGCCCGGTCGGCCGCAGCGAGGAGTCGCATACGCCCACGCAGCGCCGTGCCCTGCCCGCTCATGCGGCTCCGTCCGGGCGGTCGAGCCGTGACGCCGGGCCATGCGCGTAGAGCGCAGCCCTGCGGCGAGCGGCCGCCCCGCGCTCGCCCGGCAGGACGACGCCGCGCACGGCCGAGCCCGTGAGCGCGGCGCCCCGCGCGGCCTGCCAGCCGAGGGCCCCGAAGTGCTTGCGGTAGTAGCGCTCCTGCGAGGCGTGGAACGCCCGTTCGCGTCGGGTCTCGTCCGCGCTCGTCGCGCCTCCCGCGTGCGTCGCTACGGCGTCGGGCACGACGGCGTGGCGCCACCCGCGCGTCGCTGCTCGCCGCGCCCAGTCTGTCTCCTCCGCGTAGAGGAAGAACGTCTCGTCGAACTCCCCAACGTCGGCGACGGCCTCGGCACGGAGGAGGAGCACCGACCCGATGACGAAGTCCCCGCGGGTGCGCAGGCGCCCCAGGCCGACGGCCTCGAGCCACGCTCCGCCCGGGGTGGGAAACGGCCACGCTACCCGCGCAGGAGTGCCGTCGTCGTCGACCTGGGAAGGTCCGACGCTCGCTAGCCCAGGGTCGGCGGCGAGCGCGGCGGACAGACGCTGGACGTCGTCCGGCTGAACGACGGCGTCGGGGTTCAGCAGAAGGACGTCGGCGTCGGGCGCGAGGCGGTCCGCGAGCGCGTGGTTGACCCCGGCAGCGAACCCGCCGTTGCGGCCCGGGTCGAGGTAGCGGGCGCCGGCCGCGACGGCGATGTCCTTCACCTCGGGCGACGAGGAGTTGTCCACGACAGTCACCGGGAACCGGCCGACGACCGGCGCGAGGGCCTGCTCGAGCAGGTCGGGGCGGTGGTACGCGACGACGACGACCTCGACGTCGCGGCCCTGACGGTCGACGTCGGAGGGCGTCTCAGCTGCCGTGTGACTGCCGTTCATCGATCCGTACATGGCCTCGTAGTCGTCGGCGACGGACGCCCAGGTGCACGCCGTGGCTCGCTCGATACTGGCCACGCGCAGCCGCGCTGCGAACTCCGGGTCGCGGCCAACCCGCTCTAGCGCCTCGCGCAGGGCCGCGGGATCGTCAGGCTCGACCAGCAGCCCCGCGTCGCCGACGACGTCCCGGAGCGCGCCCGTCGACGTTGCGACCACCGGCGTGCCGCAGGCCATGGCCTCGACCACCACCCGGCCGAACTGTTCGACCCACCCGGGCGTGACCAGCGACGGCACGGCCAGCACGTCGATGGACCGGTAGAACGCTGCGAGGCCCTCCGCGTCCGTGCCCGGATGGAGCGTCACGCGACCGTCCGAGCGTGCGGCGCGCGCGGCGACCTCGTCACGGAGCGGGCCGTCGCCCACCAGGTCGAGGCGGAGGTCGTCGGACGCTTCGACGGCGTCGAGGAGCACACGGACGCCCTTGTAGTCGACCAGCCGGCCCGCATACCCGACTCGCACGGAGCCGTGGTGCAGTACGTCGGCCACGTCGGCCCTGGTGTCGTCGGCCGCACGGAAGACCTGGGGGTCGAAGCCCAAGGGGATCCAGTGCATCTCGCCCCGGAACCCCTTGCGGACGGCGATCTCGCCCGCCGCGGCGTTGCACACCGAGAGCGCCGCCGCCCGCCGGAGCGCCGCACGCTCGAACCAGCGGAAGGGAGGCGGGTAGCGCTTCTCGATGTTCTGCGCCGAGTACAGCGCGAACGGTGCCAGGTGTCGCGGCCGGCCGGTGAGCAGGCGCCGCAGCCGCCGCAGCGCCAGGATCTCGAGCGTCGCGAGGGCGTACGGCTCCTCGTGGACGTCGAGCACGTCGACGTCGCGGCCCAGCTCGCGCCAGAGCGCGACGGGATTGAACAGGAACAGGGCCGGGTGGGAACCGAACGTCCGGACGCCGACGACGTCCTCGCCGGGACGGGACACGAGCGCGACGACCCGGCCCGCCTCGTCCCACGCGCGCGCCGAGACCAGCCGGATGTCGACGCCGCGGCGGCGCAGTTCGCGCTCCCGCTCGCGCCACGCGTCGACGACCGCGCTGTGCGAGACGCGCAGGACCTTCATGCGTGCGATTCTCCATCACGGAGAGCCTGTCGCCGGGGGCCGTCGCAGCAAATCACCCGCCGCGCGGCCGCCCGCCCGTCGGCGCGTGGTTTCCGTCCTGGTCCCGCTTCACTACGGTAGGCGGCGAGGCCGCGTCGTCAGCGGCCGCGGACGATGCGGAAGGGGGCGCCGGTGCCCGAGCCCGCACGAGCGTCGCCGCGCGTGGCCGTCGTCGTCGCGACGAACCGCGGCGGCCCCTTCCTCGAGGAGGCCCTGCGGTCGGTCGTCGCCCAGACCCTCACGGACTGGGAGCTCGTCGTCGTGGACGACGGTGCGACCGACGCGGGCGCCGTGCGCCGGGCCGTCGAGGCGGTCGGCGACGCGCGGGTGCGGCTCCTGCGCATCCCGGCGTCCGGCGTGTCACGGGCGCGCAACCACGGCGTCGCGCAGACCAGCGGAGCGATCCTCGCGTTTCTCGACGACGACGACCGCTGGGACGCACGGCGCCTCGAGCTGGGGATCGCGCCGTTCGGCGACGACGCCGTCGTCGCGACGTACTGCGGGCTGCGCACGATCGACGCCGACGGCGTCGTCCTGGTGCAGGCGGACCAGGTGCCGGTCGCGTCGGGTCTCGACGTAGCGCGCGGTCGGGGTGGGATCCTGCTGCCGAACCTCCTGCTGCGGCGGTCCGCGCTGAACGAGGTGGGCGAGTTCAGCCCGCGGCTCCGGATGGCTGAGGACCTCGACCTGGTCCTCAGGCTCGTGGCGGTCGGCGACTTCGTGCTGGTGCCTACGTCGCTCGTCGACTATCGCCACCACGCGGACAACACGACCTCGCGGTACCGCGCCCTCGCGGTGAGCATCCGCGAGATCGTGCGGCAACAGCGCGACGCCGCGAAGCAGGCCGGGGACCGCGAGCTCGTCGTCGCCCTGCGTGAGCGGGACCGCGCGAACGACCGGTTCGCCGCGTGGTCGGCCGCACGTTCCGCGCGCGAGGCGCTGGGCGCGCGGAAGCTCGGGAGCGCGCTAGGTGATGTCGGATGGGCCGCGACCTTCGCCCCCTGGGCGCCGTTCCTCTGGCTGCGCCGCCGGCTGCGCGGCTAAATCACCCACGCCGGGCCCTCTCCCCGCCTGCCGTCGTTGGGTAGGTTTGCCGACGACGCGTCCAACCGTGCGCGGCGAAGGACGGAGCTGTCGATGCGTGTGCTGGTAGACGGAGACCGCGGGTACATCGGGGCGGTCCTGGTGCCGTTCTTCCAGGCCGCCGGGCACGAGGTCGTGGGCCTCGACGTGGGCTGGTACGACGGCTGCGACTTCGGCCCCCAGCCGGGCGGCTACGAGCAGCGGACCGGCGACATCCGCGACACCCGGCCCGAGGATCTCGAGGGGTTCGACGCCGTGGTGCACCTGGCCGCGATCTCCAACGACCCGATCGGGCACCTCAGCCCGGGTGCGACGTACTCCGTCAACGCGGACGGCGCCGTCCACATGGCGAGGGTCGCGAAAGAGGCGGGCGTCCCCCGCTTCCTGTTCTCGTCGTCGTGCTCCCTGTACGGCGCGGCGGGCGACGCGCCGGTGGACGAGACGAGCGCGTTCAACCCCGTGACGCCCTACGGCGAGTCGAAGGTACTGGCCGAGCAGGGCATCGCCCAGCTCGCCGACGACGACTTCTCGCCCAGCTATCTGCGGAACGCGACGGCGTACGGGTCGTCGCCGCGCCTCCGCGCCGACATCGTCGTCAACAGCCTCACCGGCACCGCGTTCACGCAGGGCGAGGTGAGGCTGCAGTCGGACGGCTCGCCGTGGCGTCCCCTCGTGCACATCGAGGACATCTCGCGCGCCTTCCTGGCGGTGCTGGAGGCCCCCGCCGACGTCGTCCGCGACCAGGCCTTCAACGTGGGCCGCGACGAGGACGTCGTCCAGGTCCGGACGATCGCGAACGAGGTCGCCGAGATCACGGGAGCCCCCGTGACCTTCGCGGCGGGCGCCGGCCCGGACACGCGCAACTACCAGGTCGACTTCACGAAGATCCGCCGGACCCTGCCGGCCTACCAGCCGGCATGGACCATCCCCGACGGGATCAGGGAGATCTGGAGCGACGCGAACGAGCGCGGACTCACGACGGACGACTTCGAAGGGCCCAGGTTCGTCCGCCTGAAGAAGATCCAGGAGCTGGCCGACGCTGGGCGCCTCGACCTGGCGACGCTGCGGCTCACGCCGGTGGCGGCGTCGTCGGACGGAGCGTCCCGGTGAGCGCCCCCGCCTGCCGCCTCTGCGGTGCCCCGCTCGAGCACACGTTCGTCGACCTCGGCATGTCGCCGCCGTGCGAGACGTACCTGACGCCGGACCAGGTTGATCAGGGCGAGACGTTCTACCCGCTGCACGTCCGGGTGTGCTCGCAGTGCCTGCTCGTCCAGCTGCCGGCCTACATCCCGGCGGAGGACATCTTCAGCGACTACGCGTACTTCTCGTCGTACTCGGACTCGTGGGTCGAGCACGCGCGCCGGTTCGTCGACGACGCCGTCGCTCGCCTCGGGCTCGGACCGGACGCGTTCGTCGTCGAGATCGCGAGCAACGACGGCTACCTCCTCCAGCACGTCGTCGCGAAGGGCATCCGGTGCCTCGGCATCGAGCCCGCCGCGAACGTCGCGCAGGCGGCGATCGACAAGGGGATCGAGACGGTCGTCGAGTTCCTGGGTGAGGAGACGGGGACGAAGGTCGCCGCCGAGCACGGCAGGGCCGACCTCGTCGTCGCGAACAACGTCTTCGCCCACGTCCCCGACATCGTCGACTTCAGCAAGGGCCTGCGTGCCCTGCTCGCCGACGACGGCCGCGTGAGCATCGAGATCCCGCACCTGCTGCGCCTCATCGACGGCAACGAGTACGACACGATCTACCACGAGCACTTCTCCTACCTGTCGCTGCTGACCACCCAGCGCGTCCTCGCGGCGGCGGGGCTGACCGTCGTCGACGTCGAGGAGCTGCCCAGCCACGGCGGCTCGCTGCGCACGTGGTCCGCGCCCACCGAGACCGCGCCCGAGCCGTCGCCCGCGGTCGCGAAGGTCCTCGCCGACGAGGCCGCCGCCGGGCTCGACACCCTCGACGGCCACGACGGCTTCGCGCCGCAGGTCGAGAAGGTCCGCGAGGACCTCATGGGCTTCCTGTTCCAGGCGAAGCGTGAGGGGAAGAGCGTCGTCGCGTACGGCGCGCCGGGCAAGGGCAACACGCTGCTCAACCACTGCGCCATCCGGTCCGACCTGATCCGGTTCTCGGTCGACCGGAACCCCTACAAGCACGGCCGCTTCCTGCCCGGCACGCACATCCCGATCCACCCCGTCGAGGCGCTCGCGGATGCGAGGCCCGACTACGTCGTGATCATGCCGTGGAACCTGCGCAAGGAGATCGCTGCCCAGCTCGCGTACGTGGCGGACTGGGGCGGCAAGCTCGTCGTCGCGCTGCCGAGCCTCGAGGTCTTCGAGCCCGGTGCCTGACGCGGTGGCTCTCGAGGGCCGGCCGGTGGCCGGGTGGCGGTGCCGCTGGTGCCGGGGCGACGCCGGGACCGTCGTGCTCGACCTGGGGGAGCAGCCGGCGGGGGACCACTTCCCGCTGCCCGACGACGACGGCCCCGATCCCGTCTACCCGCTGCGGATGGTGCTGTGCGCTTCGTGCGGGCTTGCCCAGCTCGAGGACGACCCGACAGACGCCGAGGAGCCGCGAGGCGTCGAGCCCGCGGCGCTCGTCCGGCAGGCGTCCGAGGCCGTGGCCGACCTGGTGCGGGCCGGCCTCGCCCGGCCCGGCGCGACGGTCGCCGAGTTCCCGAGCCCGCACGGCGGGTCCTGGCTGGGGCTGCTCGAGGACGCGGGTCTGGTCGTCGAACGCGGGCTCCCGGCCGGGGCGGCGGCGCGCCGGGTGGACCTCGTCGTCGACTCGCTCGGCATGATGCACGACGCCGACCAGCGGGCAGCGCTCGAGGACCGCGTCTCACGCCTTGCCCCGGGCGGCGTCCTCGCGCTGCACGTGCACACGCTCGCGACGATCCTGCGCGACGGCACGTGGAACGCGCTGCGCCACGGGCACTACGCGTACTACTCGCTGCCCGTCCTGGTCGACATGGCCGAAGAGCTCGGGCTCCAGCCCGTCGGTGCGTGGGAATACGGGCTCTACGGCGGAACGGTCGTGGTGGCGTTCGCGCGGGCGGGCTCGCGGACCGCCGCGGAGCACGCGGCCGGGGCGGACCTCGTCCGGCGGGTGGTGCGCCGGGAGCGTGGCCTGGGGGTCACGGACCCCCGACGGGTCGCGGAGCTGGGCGACGCCGTCGGCGAGTCCGCGACCGCGCTGCGCGCCTACCTCGACCGGGCGCGCGCCGGCGGGCTGCGCGTCGCGGGCTACGGTGCGGCGTCGCGGGCCGTCGCCCTCCTCGGCGTGGCGGGCGTGACGCGCGACGACGTCCTCGCGGTCGGGGATGCCTCCACGTCGAAGCACGGACGTGCGCTGCCCGGCAGCCGGGTGCCGATCGTCGGGCCGGACGAGGTGGTCGCGCTGCGCGCCGACCGGGTGCTGCTGTTCGTCCCCGACCTGCTCGACGAGGTGCGCGCCGCGCTGCCCGACGTCGAGGCCGGCGGCGGTCGGTGGGTCGTCGTGGAGCCTCGCCCGCGCGAGGTCCAGCCCCTCACACCGTGAGGCGTGCCGCCAGGTCGGCCCAGGAACCAGCGGCCTGGTCCCGGTCGCTCACGATCGTCACCGGCGCCGGCCAGTCGATCGCCAGGTCCGGGTCGAGGAAGTGGACGCCCACGTCCTCGGACGGGTCGTGCAGCGCGTCGATCCGGTAGCAGACGTCCGCGGTCGGTGTGAGCGTCTGGTGGCCGTGGAGGAACCCGCGGGGAACGTAGAGGACGTGGAGGTCCTCGTCGTCGAGCCGGAAGGTCTCGTGCCGACCGAACGTCGGCGAGCCGGGGCGGGCGTCCACGAGGACGTCGAGCACGGCGCCGTGCGCGACCCGCACGAGCTTCGCCTCGCCCCCGCCCACCCGACCGTGCATCCCGCGGACGACGCCCTCGACCGAACGCGACTGGCTGTCCTGCAGGAAGGCGTCGGGGTCAAGCCCCGCCCGCCGCGCGTCGTCGGCGTCGAACGTGCGCGTGAAGAAACCGCGCTCGTCGCGGTGCGGCTCGGGGACGAGGAGGAACGGGCCGTCAAGCAGCGACGCGGGCCGGATCTCCATGGCCCGAGCGTACTTGTTGGAACTCGCCAACAGCGGCCTCATCGTGCGGGTGAACTTGTCGCGCCGGCCGCGTCGCCCAGTGACCGAGTCGGCAGAATTGTGCCATGTCCGTGCCGGATCCGCGTGATGATCGAGCCAGCCTGCCGACGGCAGTTGTGGTCGGGGCGACAGGGGGCGTCGGTCGATCTGTCGTCGAGCTCCTGCGTGTCACTCATCGGATCTGGCTCGTGGGCAGGAGAAGCTCGGCCGGTCCGAACCGCGGGCGCGGCCCGCGGGCAGCTCAGTACTGGTCCCTGGACTTCGAGGGTGATCTCGCAGAGCTCGCCCCTCCCTCGGATCTCGGTCCGGTCGATCTCCTCGTGCTTGCTGCCGGGAAATGGTCCTCGGGAACGATCGCGGAGGGCACGCCCAAGGAATGGGCCGACGTTCTGGCCGTGAACGTGATTGGGCAGATCGCTCTGACCCAGTTGCTCCTCCCGCACCTTCGCCGCGCGCACGGCCGAGTGATAGCGCTGAGCTCGACGGCCGTCGACGGTTCGCCGCGCGGGAGGGCCGCCTACGTCGCGAGCAAGGCCGCCCTGGATGCGTTCCTCGTCGGGTTGCACGAAGAAGAGCGCAGGCACGGGATTCAGGTGACGACCCTGCATGCGGGGCGCATTGCGACCCCCATGCATCGTGAGGTCACGGACGCGGAGGCGACCGGCCAGAAGGTCGAGGCGATGGCGCCCGACGACCTGGCTCGCGTGATCGTCATGCTCGCCGAGTTGCCGTCCAGTGTTCACCTGTCGGAGCTCACCCTCCGAGCGGCGTCCTTCGTGGAGGAGCCCCCGGCGTAAGAATCGATGCGTCGGTCTGCGGCCGCGGGCTTGCGGCTACCGCGATCCTGCAGACGCTTCGGCGTCTCCGCCAACCGCGCCGGCCTCGAGAGAGGCGATGTGCCGAGTGAGTCGAGACGCGAGCGCCACGATCGTGAGCGTCGGTCCCGCCGTCCCGCTTGTGGGGAAGACGGAAGAGCCCGCGACGAAGAGGTTGGTGAAGCCATGCACGCGGCAGTCGGCGTCGACCACGCTTGTCGTCGGATCGACTCCCATGCGGGTGGTGCCCATGTGGTGCCAGAAGTAGTCGAAGTCGCCGAGGAGGTACTTGCGCTCCATTTCCGCAGCGAGAGCCGGGCCGTCGAATCCGAGCTCGTTTGCAGCGTGGCGTATCGCCCGTGCGTGGGCGTCGCGTTGCTGCTCGTCCAGGTCCAGATGGAGCGTCGCGTCGTTACCGGAGAAGGTGAGGCGGTTCGTCGGATCAGGCAGCTGCTCGACCTGGACGATCAGGGTCAGGAATCGAGATGGTCTCGGATCGCGCAGCAGCTTGCGTGCGACGTACTCCGTGTTCTGCAGGGGGTGACGGACGCCCTTCTTGAGCGCGGCCCAGACTGCGGCGGGGTTTCCACGGGAGTTCTTGAGGTCGGTCAGTTCCGGCGGAGCGATCCAGCTGGGCTGGAACCAAAGGGCCAGGCCGGGTGTCGCGAGCCGCTCAGCCTCGGAAGGTGAGAGTACGAGCTGCGCCCACACGTGAGCCCCGTCGACGTCCTGCCGGTAGTCACCGAGCGACCCGAGGTCGCGGCTGTTGCCGACGTCGTACAGTCGAAGCGAGCCTCCCCCGTGTCGGCGATGCGTCCGCCGCGTCTCGAACGCGTAATACCAGTGCTCCTGGAAATAGCGGCCGACGACATCGGCAGATGGACGCATTTCGCCAGCCAGCAGGTCGTCGGACTCCATGAGCATGCGTGCGTTCTCGACGCCGCCGCCCGCGAGAACGTAGTGGCGCGCGTCGACGGACAACGGCGTGCCGTCGGCTCGGGAGGCGACGACGCCGGTCACGGTCGAACCCGTACTCCGAACCCCGTGCACACGCACGCCCAGCAGGACTTGGATGTCCTCCGAAGCGGCGAGAGCTTCCCGGTGGCGAACGGCCATGCTGAACTCGGGCGTAGTCTGCACGACTCGCGTCTCGAGGATCGAGGAGTCGATCGGCTTGTGTTCGGCGTCGAGCAATGTCGCGGAGTGCCAGGCGTCGTAGGCGTCGACGCTGCCGAGGCCGAGTAGCGACTGCGCCTCCCGGTAGTCGTCCTCGAGCTCGTCCAGTTCGAACGGCCACCCGTTGAGGCCGATCTGATCGCGTCGTTCGAGGTCCGTTGGATCAAGGGGCCGGCAATTCCCGTACCAATGGTTCGTGTTCCCACCGAGAAAGGATCCGAACTCGCAGGACGGGCCGAGTGTGACGGGCTGTCCGGGAAGCACCTGGTGAATCGGGCGGTCGCTCCGTTCCGCTGCTGCGCCGCCCTGCTCAAGCAGAATGACACGCTGCCCCTCCCTGGCGAGCAGGACGGCAAGGGCGATCCCAGCTGCGCCTGACCCGACGAGACAGACGTCCGCCTCGTAGTGTGCCTCGGTGCTGTTGGCCTCGGTGATCATGGGACTCCTGGCTTCGCGGACCGGACACCACCGGCGGGGCAAGTGTGGTCGTCGTGGCCGAGACTGTAGCAAGATCGAAGACCGTGTTGGCCGGACTATCCGGGTGAACTCGAGATCGGGCGGTCCGGACCTGGCGGACGTGAGGGATCGGCCGGGTGAACTCTCCACACGGCGGTGATGCGGACGCGGCCTGACTGCCAGAATGACGGTGTTCGAGTACTGAGAGACGAGGGCGTAACGGTGAAGGTGGTGCTCTTCTGCGGTGGGCTCGGCATGCGGATGCGGTCGGGCCCCGACTCCCTGCCCAAACCGATGATGCCGATCGGCTCGCGTCCCGTGCTGTGGCACATCATGAAGTACTACGCGCACTTCGGTCATACGGACTTCATCCTCTGCCTCGGCTACGGCGCGAATGCCGTCAAGGACTACTTCCTCAACTACCGCGAGACCTACTCGAACGACTTCGTACTCACCAAGGGTGGCCGGGAAATCGAGCTGCTGTCGAGCGACATCAGTGAGTGGCGGATCACGTTCGTCGACACCGGGATGGAGACGGCGATCGGCGAGCGTCTGCGCCGTGTGCGCCAGTACCTCGACGGGGACGACGTGTTTCTCGCCAACTACGGCGACGTGCTCACGGACGCGCCGATGGACGAGATCGTCGACGAGTTCCTCGCCACCGATGCCGTCGGGAGCCTGCTCGCCGTGCCGCCCCAGGATTCGTTCCACGTCGTGCGGGTAGACGGCCAGGGTCGCATGACCGACCTCGAGCCTGTCGGCGGCATGGAGATGTGCATCAACGGGGGCTACTTCGTCTTGCGGCAGGGCATCTTCGACTACCTGGAGGAGGATGAGGACCTCGTGATGGACGCGTGCGTGCGTGCCGCGCGCGACGGTCGGTTCCGGGCTCGGCGCCACGGGGGCTTCTGGGCGCCGATGGACACGCTCAAGGAGCGGTTCGCGCTCGAAGAGATGAACCGACGAGGAGACCGCCCGTGGGCCGTCTGGGAGCCCGGCAACCGGGGACGTCGACCGGTTTTGGTCGTCGACGCTCCCGAGCTGCCGCGCGTCGACGGCATCGGCCAGATGAGCGGATCGAGCAGCAAGCGTGCGCCTCGTGCTTGACCTTCTCCAGGGCGCGGGCAAGGTGATGTGCGTCGGCGCCCACCCGGACGACATCGAGCTCGGGGCCGGCGGCACGCTGCTCATGTTGGCCGACGCCGGAGTCGAGCTCACGTTCGCGGTGTTGAGCGGAGACGACACCCGGCGGGCCGAGGCGCGCACGGCCGCCACGACGGTGGCGTCGAGCGCGACGGTGCGGTTCGCAGATTTGACCGACGGGCGCTTCCCTGCCGCTTGGGACGACGCTAAGCGATTCCTCCATGCACTCGCCGACGAGGTCGGACAGCCCGACCTGGTCATAGCGCCCCGCCTCGACGATGCCCACCAGGACCATCGTGTCGTCGCGGAGCTCGTGAAGCCCGTCTTCCGGGGCGCGAACGTCCTGCGATACGAGATCCCCAAGTGGGACGGCGACCTTGGGCCCGTGCAGCTGTACCTTCCGCTGCCCGACGAGGTCGTGCAGCGGAAGGTCGAGCTGCTCCAGCGGTCCTACCCGTCGCAGCACGGGCGCGGATGGTGGGACGAGGAAACGTTCCGGAGCATCCTGCGGCTGCGCGGGATCGAGGCCGGTACCCGTTACGCGGAGGGCTTCGTCGCGGACAAGGTCGTCCTGCGGTGACCGCTGTCCCAGCCGGCGCGCCCCGCGTCACGGTAGGCGTGCCGGTCTACAACGGCGAGCAGTACCTTGAGGGCGCGTTGCGCGCGCTGCAGCGTCAGGACGTGGCCGGGCTCGAGGTCGTCGTCAGTGACAATGCGTCGACTGACGGCTCGCTCGAACTCATCCGCGACGTCGTCGGTACCGACCCACGTTTCCGCCTACTGACCTCAACACAGAATCGCGGGATCGCACGAAACTTCAACCGCACACTGGCCGCGGCGAGTGCGCCCTTCTTCATGTGGCATGCGGTCGACGACCTAGCGGAGCCGGGCCATCTATGTTCATGCGTCGATGCGCTGACGGACGATCCTGAGGCCATCGTCGCCTTCTCGCGGGTGCGCTGGATCGACGGCGACGGCCGGATGATCGAACTCTCGCGGGACGTCCACGACGAGCTCGCGGCGGACTCACCTTCCGAGAGGGTTGCTCGGTTCGTCCGTGACGACCTGTACGAGGCGATTGGATACGGCGGTGTGCTGCGGACGGCGACACTGCGGGCCATGGGCGGGCTGGGGAACTACTACGGGAGCGACAACGTGCTCGGGATCCAGATGGCGCTGCGGGGGAGGTGGATCCAGGTTCCCGCCGTGCTCTTCCAAGCGCGTCGTCACGACGGGCAGTTCAGCAAGGACCAGGGAAAGGACGTCATCGATCAGGTACGGACCTTCCGCCCCGAGTGGCGCAGGCCGGTGGCTTTTCCGCAGTGGTACGTCGCAGCGCGCATGTACGGGGCAGCGCTCGCCGGGCCTGGCTCGGCGGCCCAGCGGGCCGCGGCCGCCGTCGCCGTCGTACGGCTCTGGAGTGCGCCGAACTGGCGGCTGCTCGCGTTCGATGTCAAGCGCAACGCCGTGCGTCTGGCGCGTGGACGGTATCGGGGCGTCTACGACGGGTCGCAGGATGTCGATCGTGCCGAGTCCCCGCGCCATGAGACGAGATGAGATGGACGCTGAAGTCGCGGTCATAGGCGCAGGGCCCTACGGCCTGTCGACGGCCGCCCACCTGATCCACCGGGGAGTCGAGACGAGGATCTTCGGCGATCCGATGGTGACTTGGCGGGAGCACATGCCTGCGGGGATGCTGCTGAAGTCCGACGGTTTCGCGTCGAGCCTCGACGCGCCGACGGGCGGATGGCGGCTCGCCGATTACGCGGCGCGGACGGGCATTCCGTACGGGGATCGCACCCCTCGTGTGAGCCTCGAGAACTTCGTGCAGTATGGGCTGGCATTTCAAGGGGCGTTGGTTCCCGGGCTCGACACCCGATCCGTCTCGTCGCTCGAGGGTGCTGGCGAGGGGTTCGCACTCACTCTGGCCGACGGCACGGAGCTGACTGCCCACCGCGTCGTCGTGGCGGCGGGGATCACGCATTTCGCATGGGTGCCAGACCAGCTCGGCGCGCTCGGCGGCTGCGTCAGCCACAGCAGCCAGCATCGTCGCTTCGACCAGTTCGAGGGGCGGCGCGTCGCGGTCGTGGGGGCGGGCTCGTCAGCCGTCGAGATCGCGGCGTCGCTGATCGATGTCGGTTCGCAGGTGGACCTCGTGACACGGCGTCCCGACATCCCGTTCTGGGGCGCCGACGACGGGCGCCCCAGAACGGTGCGGCAACGGGTACAGAACCCGTCGACCGGGCTCGGCCCGGGTTGGCGCCAGAAGTTCTGCGAGGACCTTCCGGACGCTTTTCGGAGGCTGTCGCCGGAGCGCCGACTCGGGATTGTCCGGAACTTTCTCGGGCCGGTGTCAGGGGCGTGGATGAAGGACAAGGTGCTCGGTGGGGCGAATCTCGTCACGGGCGTCGACCTCGCGGGTGTGGAGCTCATCGGCGAGGAGGCGGTCCTTCAGTTGAAGTCACACCACGGCGACGACACCCAGAAGCGGGTGGACCACGTCATCGCAGCTACCGGGTACCGCGCTGACCTCGATCGGTTACCATTCCTCGCTGACGACCTGCGTGCCGTGACGAGGCGCGTGGGAACGATGCCCGAGCTGAGCCGGTACTTCGAGTCGTCGGTCCCGGGCCTGTACTACGTCGGAAACGCAGCCGCCGGATCGTTCGGCCCGCTTATGCGATTCATGGTCGGCGCCGAGTTCGCTGCGCCGCGTGTCGCGTCGCACGTATCGCGGGCTGTTGGCAGAGCGCCGATCGGATGAGGCGCTCGTCGAGAGGCGGCCGCCCGTGGCTCGTGCTCGTGACGGCACACCGATGGCTCCATACGGTCCACCTCGCGCTCGCAGCGCGCGACGCGGGTTTCGACGTGGCGCTCGTGGGACCGGCGGGGCATGCGGTGGCGGGACTCGACTGGGTGGCCACTCCAGGTCTGCTCTCGCCGCTTCGCCGTGCCAGGTCGCTTGCGCGGGCACTCGACGGGATCGGGCACGGCGCAGCAGTGGTGCCCGTCGACGACGTCGCGGCCCGCGCGATCGCGGAGGCTTGGCGAGACGGACTCCTCGGCCCCGCGGCCGCGGTTGCCGTCGTGCGCTCGCTGGGAAGCTCCGAAACGCTGGAGCGTCGCGTCGACCGGGTCTCGAACTCGGCTCTCGCTCGCGACGCGGGCGTCCGCGCCGCGCGCACACTTGCCGTGCCGGCCGCAGATCGCCTCGATGCCGTCCTGCAGAGGCTCGGGCTTCCCGCGGTGCTCAAGACCGACGGCAGCTGGGCGGGGCAGGGCGTAGCCGTCGTGCGGGACCGCGACGAGGCGCACCATGCCTTCGCGAGGCTCTGTGCCCGCCCGTCGCTGCCGCGCGGGCTGGTCCGTTGGTGGAAGGACGATGACGGGGGGTACGTCGCCGACCCGTGGACGAAGCCCCGTGTCTCCGCCCAGGTGTTCGTGCCTGGGGCCCCCGCGACGATCTCGGTGGCGTGCTGGGAGGGCGAGGTGCTCGGGGAGGTGGCATTGCGTGTTGTTCCCACAGCGGACCTCGGCAGCGGACCTGCCACCGTGGTGGAGCCGGCCTCACCCGGTGAGATGGGAGAGACGGCGCGCGTGGTCGTCAAGGCATTGGGCTTGTCTGGCCTATGCGGGCTCGACTTCCACATCCAGTGGGACGGCCGGATGTCATTCCTCGAGCTCAACCCCCGCGCGACCCCGACGGCGCACCTGCCTACCGCTTCGGGGCAGCGGCTCCTCGACCTTCTCGCGCCGCACTTCGGGGCGGCGCCGGCCGCCCGACCGTCCCGCGCCGCTCCGGTCCCCCCGATCGCGCTCTACCCGCAAGAGCGGGTGCGCGACAGAGCGAGTCCTTGGGTGGGTACCGAGCACGAGGACGTGCCAGTGGGGTCACCCGACGCCGTAGCCGCTGTGGCGGGCGCGCTCGGGGCGGCTGTTCCCTCGCTGCGCGCACGCGTAGAACGGTCTCGTGCTGCGCGCCGGGATCTACGCGACGCCAGCAAGAGCTGACGCCAGGTCGGCGTTGCTGCGCTGCCACGAGTGGTCGAGGGCGTGCGCTCGCGACGCCGTCCGGGTGCGCGCGAGCAGTCCCGCGTCGCCTGCAAGGGCCGACAGGACTTCCGCGAGCGCCCGGGCGTCGCCGGGCGGTACCGCGATTCCGGCTCCTCCCAGCTGTTCGGGGATCCCGCCGACTGCCGACGCGACGAGCGCCGCCCCTGACCCCATCCCTTCCAGCACGGTGAGGGGGCAAGGGTCCGACCACCGGGACGGGACGACGACGACGTCGGCGCTACGCAGGAGTTCCGCGACGTCGGCCCTCGGGACGAACGGGCGGCGCGTCACCCGGTCGCCCAACGCTTCGGCGGCGCGCGCGATCTCCGTCTCGAACGCTGTGGGGGCCGCTCGAGGGTCGAACCCGGCGCTCCCGACCACCGTGGCGTGGATGTCGGGGCGGTCGAGCAGCGCGAGGGCGTCGAGCAGCACGTCGGCGCCCTTGTCGCGGAGCATCCGTCCGACGAACGTGACCTCGAGCCGGTCGCCACGCTCCCAGCGGCCCGGCGGCTGGAACGCATCGGTGTCGACTCCGTTGCGGACGACGGCGACGCGGTCACGCAGCTCGGGCGGCAGATGGTCCGAGGTGCGATCGGCGAGGAAGTCGCTCACGCAGACGATGCGCGCCGCCGCGCCGAGGGTGCGGGCGACCTCGCGCCGGCCATAGGTGCGCAGGACCTCGTTGTGCGCGTAGAGCACCGGGACGTGCCGGGAGTCGACGACATGGATGCCCTGCGGGCCATTGTGGACGAGCACGACGGCGGGAGGCCACTCGGCCTGGTCGGTGAGGGCGGCTGCGAACCGTGCGGTTACAAACGGCCGGCGGCCGATGGTCCGGGCCGCCAGGACGTCGCCGTAGCGGTCAAGTCGTCGCGGCCGGCGTTCGTCATACTCGAGGACGTCGGCGCTCGGGTACCGGTCAGAATAGGTGCCCCGTGCCACGGCGACCGCCGGCCGGGGACCGCCGGCCGGTGTCGCCGACGACAACCCGTGGACGACGGTCGGGACCGCGCTGCCGGTGCTGGGCGAGAAGTGGTCGCCGGGGGTGATGACGTGGACGAGGCGTCGCGCCATTCGATTCACCCCCCTGTCCCCGAGGCCGGTTCCGGTGGCCACGAGCCTATCGAGGGGCCGGAGACTTCAGCCTGCGCGGCTGGGTGAATTGCTACGGAGGTGCCCGTCCGGGAAGGTCCGGCCCGGATAATGGGCGGATGCTCTCCGTTACGTTGCTCGACCGCAACCGCCCCGCGCGAGGTTGCGCGTGAGCCGCGCCGTCGGGAAGGCGGTCGTGGTCGCGGGTCTCGGGAAGTCGTACCGGGTCGGTCGGCGCGGGTACCGGCCGAACAGTGCGGTCGAGGCGGCGACCGAACGGTTGCGGCACCCGCTGCGCCGGACGGTCTACGAGGAGTTCCGTGCGCTCGACGACGTCTCGTTCGAGGTGCCGTGGGGCGAGGCAGTCGGGATCGTCGGGCGGAACGGGGCGGGGAAGTCGACACTCCTCAAGCTCCTAACGCGGATCACCGCCCCCACCCGCGGTCGGATCGAGCTCGCCGGACGAATCGGGAGCCTCCTGGAAGTCGGGACGGGTTTCCACCCGGAGCTCACGGGCCGGGAGAACATCTTCCTGTCCGGCTCGCTGCTGGGGATGAACCGCGCGGAGATCCGGCGTCAGTTCGACAGCATCGTCGAGTTCTCCGGGGTTGAAAAATTCCTCGACACGCCCGTGAAGCGATACTCGTCCGGCATGTACGTGCGGCTGGCGTTCGCTGTTGCCGCTCACCTCGAGACGGAGATCCTCGCAATCGATGAGGTCCTTGCGGTCGGGGACGCCGAGTTCCAAGCCAAGTCGCTCGCCAAGATGCGCGATGTCGCGAAGGACGGTCGGACGGTCCTCTACGTGAGCCACCAGATGCAGACCGTAACGTCGCTGTGTACCTCAGCGATCTACCTCGAGCGGGGCCGCCTGGAGTATTACGGCGGCGTCGACGGTGCGCTCGAGCGGTACCGGGCGAGCTTCGCGACGTTCGCCACGGCGCAGTCCGACGCGTCGCGACGGTCGGGCACGGGCGAGCTGCGGGCGCGTGTCGTTCGCCTGTCTGAGGAGAGTTACGAGCCGGCGGAGGACAAGCTGATTGAGATCGACCTCGACGCGAACCCGGAGATGATCGGGCAGTACTTCGTATCCGTGCACCTCAACGACGACAACGGGGTGGTCGTCGTCCAGTGCGACTCGCGCAACGTCGGTGTCTGGCTGGAACCGGGCACGCCGCAGTCGCTCACCCTCTCCATCTGTGACCTGTGGCTCAAGCCGGGTCGCTACACGGTTGACGTGTACGTCTGCAAGACCGGGATTCTCGATTCGTGGGAGGGCGCCGCGGTGTTCGAGGTACTGCCTGTCTCCCCGTACCCGGAGCTCGCGGGCGAAGATGCGATGTCGGTCGGCACGGTCCTGTCCGACTTTTCCTACCAGGTGGGCCCGGGCTCCACGCTGGGGGCCCCGTGAACCGTGACGAGCTCGCCTTGAGCACGGGAGCACGGCACGGGCGTGGGACGGCAGCGTCCGCCCGGGCAGCCGCGCGTCGTTCCCGTGTCACCGTCATCATTCCGCCGGGCCGTTTCTCGCTGCCGCGGTGGTCGGAGCTGTGGGAAGCCCGGGAGGTCGCGTACCGCTTCGCGCAGCGTGACGTGCTGCTGCGCTACCGCCAGACTGTGGTCGGCGTGGCGTGGGTCGTCCTGCAGCCGCTTGCGTCCGCGGGGATCTTCTCGATCGTGTTCGGTCAGGTCGCGAACCTTAGCTCGGACGGAGTCCCGTACTTCATCTTTTCGTTCATGGGGATGCTGGCCTGGAACCTCTTCAACAACGTGCTCGGCCGCTCGGCTCCGTCGCTGGTGTCGAACCAGTCGCTCGTGTCGAAGGTGTTCTTCCCGCGCATGATCGTGCCGCTCTCAAGTGCCGCGTCGGTGCTGCTCGACTTCTTGGTCGCACTGGTGCTCGGCGTCGTCCTGCTGATCGTGTACGGGATCAACCCAGGGTGGCCGGTACTGCTCGTGCCGATCTGGGTGGTGCTCGTCGTCCTGCTTGCCTCCGGCCTGGGGCTGATCGCCTCGGCGCTTCAGGTGAAGTACCGCGATGTCGGGTACGTCCTGCCGTGGCTGTTGCAGATCCTCCTATACGCGTCGCCGGTCGCGTACGCGATCTCCGTGGTCCCTGAGAATCTCCAGGGCCTGTTCAACGCCAACCCGCTGACCTGGATGCTCGGGATGTTCCGCTGGTCGCTGCTCGGGCTCGACCAGCCGCCGCTCTGGCAGATCGGTGGGTTCGCTGTCGTTGCGGTTGCCGCGTTCTACCTGGGTGCGCTGTTCTTCCAGTCCTGGGAACGCAACTTCGCCGACGTGATCTGACCGCGCACAGCCGCGCCGCGGGTTAGCGCGGGCGACGGAAGGGCAGGCTGCGATACACGGCGTCGTCGAGCCGTGCGACACGCTCCCAGGTGAAGTGGGCCGCGGTCTGGGGCCCTGCGGCAGCGAGCCGTGCGCGCAGGGACGGATCGTCGATGGCCCGGCGCAGCGCGCCCGCCAGTGCGCGCGGGTCCACGGGGTCGACCAGGAGACCGTCGACCCCGTCGGTGAGGATCTCGCCCGCACCACCGCGCGACGTGGCGACCACCGGCACCCCGGCCCGTAGGCCCTCGAGCACGACGATCCCGAACGCCTCGACACGACTCGGCACCACGAGCGCCTCCGCGCGCCGCATCACGGTGACGACCTGGTCGCGCGGCAGCGACCCGGGCAGCACCACCCGCTCGCCCATTCCGAGGTCGGCGGCGAGCGAGAGCAAGGCGCCCTGCTCGGGGCCGGCGCCGGCAATGACGAGCTGGACGGCGTCGCCGAGGTCCGCTTTGGCGAACGCCCGGACCAGCAGGTCGAAGCCCTTCACCGGGACGAGCCGCCCGGTTCCCAGCACATACCGCGCGGGGAGCCAGTCGGGTTCGGGACCGGCGGGCTCGTCGGCATCGACCCCGTTGAACACGACGTCGACCTGGTCAGGATCTTGGCCGAACCGTACAAGGTCGTCCGCGGCGAACTTCGAGCACGCGGTCACGGCTGCGGCGCGATTGAGAGCGGACCGCAGGGCCCGGCGCTGCACGACCGATGTCTCGAAGACCCGGTCGGCGTCCATGAACGTCTCCCCGTGCGTCCCCACGACGAGCGGGATCCCCAGCAGGCGCGACGTTACTGTCGCCCAGGTCCCGTTAGGGCCGAAGCATTGGACGTGGAGGACGTCGGGGCGGTCGGCGCGGGCCGCCCGGATCCAGGCGGCGAGCGCCCGTCGTCCGTCCCACGCGAACCGCGCGGTGGACCGGACGTTCGCTGCGGGCAGGGGGGTCGGGAGGTAGCGGATCGTGATCCCGGGGAGTGTGACGGGTGGGTCGCCGCGGTCGACGGTCCAGATCACGACGTCGTGCCCTAGGGCTTGTAGCCGAGGTGCCAGACGGTAAACGTGCTCCTCGACCCCGCCGACGCGAGGGAGGAAGGAGCTGGCGACCAGGGCCACGACGGACACGTTCGCGATCGTAGAGGGGCGGATGCGCGGCCGGTGCCAAACGATCAGTATTTCGCCCGGTCACGGGGGTCGGATGCGTGCCTGTCCGACCTAGGGTGGCGGCATGACCTCCCGGCTCGCCCTCGCGACGTTCGCATCGGCGAACCCGATGGGCCAGCAGGCTTACGAGGCGCGGATCGCCGAACGCGCGTCCCGAGTGGCCGGGCCCGAGATCGAAGTGCGCGAGGCTGTCGTGCGAACGTTGCGTTCGCCGCTTCCGGGGACTGCTCGCCTGCCGCACTGGGCGCTCGACGGTGCGCCACGATCGGTGCGACGCGCGATCGGTGCGGTGGTATACGGACGTAACGACGTGGTGCACCGGATGAGCCTGTCGCTGCCACCCGCATCGGTGCCGGAGATCGTCACCGTCCACGACACCGTTGCGTGGCGTTTCCCGGACGAGTCGGCGCCGCCGTCGTTCGCCGCCGAGGAGACGCGGTCAGCGGCGGCCGTCGTCGCCGTCTCGCAGTACTCCGCGGACGACGCCGCCGAGCTCCTCGGGCTCGACCGCGTGCACGTGGTGCCCAATGGCGTCGACGACGTGTTCTTCGATGCGCGGCCGCTCCCGGAGGCAAGGTTCCGGGAGCTGGGGGTCAGTCGTCCGTACATCCTCACTGCGGGAGGATCGACGCTGCGAAAGAACCTCGAGGGCCTCGCAGCGGCTTGGCAGCGCGTGCGAGCGGCGTACCCAGACGTCGATCTCGTGCTGTGCGGGCCTCCCTCGGAGCGCCGTGACCGGCTGTTCGGTCCGCTGGCCGGGACGCACCGGCTCGGCAAGGTGGACGAGGCGACGCTGGTCGGGCTCATGGCGGGGGCGCGCGCCGTCGTCGTGCCGTCGCTGCATGAGGGGTTCGGCCTGCCAGCCCTGCAGGCGATGGCGTGCGGGACACCCGTGGTCGCCGCGGACCGGAGCGCGCTGCCCGAGGTGTGCGGTGGGTGCGCGGTGCTCGTCGACCCGGACGGGCCCGGGATCGCGGACGGGCTCGTCCACGTGCTCGACGACGGCGCTGATGTCGGTCCGCTCGTGGAGGCGGGGCGTGTCCGAGCAGCCAAGTTCACGTGGGACCGCAGCGCGGCGGGCCACGCAGCGGTGTGGCATGAGGTCCTCGGACGCTCGGTCTCGCCCGAGGCCGCGCCTGGCGGTCAGCGGTGAGTTCTCAACCGAACCTGAGGCGACATGCTCGTCCGGTATCACCCATTTCGGAGACGTGGTTTGGGGTCTGGCTCCCGGCAGCCATTGGGGCGGCACCGCGGGTGGCGAGTACTTCATGCCGAGGCGCCGAGTGCGACCAGACTCGGCGACCATCGCCTCACCCCACCTCACCTGCTTTGGGCGTCGGACGGTTCAGCCTGGACGGTTCTGGCGCACACAGGACCACACACAACGAGGGCGCCCCGACGAAGGCGCCGTGACAGGAGAGATCTCGGATGGAGCACGAGCAGCCGCCAGACGTCAGCGTGGTCATACCGACGCGTCGAGGTGGGCCGTACCTGGACGAGGCGATCGCGTCGGTGTTCGCCCAGACACTCACGAGTTGGGAACTGATTGTCGTCTTTGACGGATGCGACGCGGAGCTGGACGTCCGGTGGCTCGCCGATCCTCGCGTCCGCACGGTCCGTCAGGCGCACCGTGGCGAGTCCGTGGCGCGCAACAACGGCCTTGCTGCATGTCGATCGGACGTTGTGGCGTTCGTGGACGACGACGATCGCATGCTGCCTCAGCGGCTTCAACGTCAACTCGAGCTGATGCGATCGCGGCCGGAGATCGGCCTCTGCCACACACAGTTCGTCGTCATCGACCAGGACGGAGCAAAAGCCCAGCCCGGTCGGTCCGGGGACGTTCAGTACGCTGGTCTACTCAGAGGCGACGTCAGGATTCTGATGCCCACGTTGATGGTTCGAAAATCCGTGCTCGAAGCGGTCGGTACCTTCAACTCGACTCTTCGAACCGGTCAGGATCTTGATGTGATCTATCGCGTCGCGCGTGAGAGCACGCTTGGCTACTGCGCCGAGGTGTTGACTGAGTATCGCCGCCACGGCTCCAATGCGTCGGGTGACCAGGTCCAGGCAGGCATCAATCTGGAACGCATCCTGTCGGTCCACCTCGAGTGGGCGGTGCTGAACGGCCGCGGCTCGGATGCGGACGCCGCACGGGAAGGGCTCGAGTGGGCACGCCGGTACGGTGCCATGGGGGAGCTAATCAAGGCCCGCAGCCAGTGGCAGGCGAGGGAGACACGTCAGTGTGCCGGTTCGGTCGTACGGGCTTTTCGACTTTCACCAGCGCAGGCGGTGCGCGACTTGGTGGGCAACCGGCCCGTCCTTCGCCGGCTCGCCGGGAGACGACAATCGCCCGTGGGCGCTCGCGCAGGATCAACGGGGCATTAGCGCTGCTGTTCGGATCGCACCGTCAAGACCTTCGAGCAATCTCTTGCCGTCTTCGGTCGGCGGATCGACGGTGTGTCGCCCAACGTCGTCGGGGGCGGGCGCTGTCGATGAGAAGCTGCTCGATCCGTTGAGCAGTCGCGTCGAGCGACAGGCGGTCGACTACGTGCTGACGTAGCGCCCGGCGCCGAGCGTCCTGGGTTTGCCCCCCCGCGGCGGCCCGACGCAAGGCGTCCACGAGAGCGGCGGCGTCCCCGTCGGCGACCAGGGTCCCGCTCGCCCCGACCGTCTCGGGGATGCCGCCGACACGCGTCGCGATGATTGGTAGACCTGTGGACATCGCTTCGGCAAGCACTAGGCCGAAGGACTCGACCCGCGAGGGAAGCACGAGGACGTCCGCGGCACGCATCGGCGTCAGAACGTCGAGACGGGCGGCGAGCCACTCGACACCCGTGGCGGCGAGCGCGATCAGGCGCCCTTGATATGCGAGCGCGTTTGCGTCGCCCTCGGACGAGACACCGACGACGAGGAGGCGCGCCTGGTCAGGGGGCAACCCGAGCTCTGCCCACGCGTGGACGAGATCGTGCACTCCCTTCTCGGGCGAGACGCGGCCACAGAACAGGGCGACAAACGCGTCCTGGGGGAGCCTGAGTGCAAGTCTCGCGCCGTGCCGGTCATCGGTGCCAGTGAGAGGAAAGGCGTCGACGTCGACGCCGTTTGGCACCACGGTGACCTTGGTGGGATCGACACCCTGTGTCATCCACTGCTTGGCGGTGGCCTCTGAGACCGCGATGAAGTGAGCAACGCCACGGCTCTTGAGCGCTACACGGCTGCGGGGAGAAAAATAGTGGAGGTGGCAGATGATTCGCGCGCCCGTGAGGAAGTGAAGCGGAAGCGCGAACGCAAGCTCCTCGAAGCGATGAACGTAGATGACGTCGGGGCGGCGCCGTATTCCCGTGACGAGGACCGGCAGAATCTCTCGCAGGGCGGCGAACGGCCGTCGCAGACGTACATCGAGGGCTCGGACCCGTGAAGCTGAGTGCGCGAAGGCGGGCACGGCGCCGACCCGCTGCACATAGACGATATCGATCTGATGGCCCTGTCGTGCGAGGGCCTCGGCGATCATTACGGACATGGTCTCCACCCCGCCGAGCCCGCCGAGTCTGTCCACGCTGAGGAGCACGCGGAGGCGCCGCCTCGCGGTCATGCGGCACGGCCGCGTGGCGGCCGAGCGCGCAGCCACGCATCGAGCGGTCGGGACACGGCGTTCCACGAGAGCTCAGCGAGCGCCCGGTCTCGTTCGGGTGCGGGCCAGGCAGGTGGCTCCGTCAGGTGGGTCACCAAGTGGCGGATCCAGACGTCCGGTTCGTCAGTGACGAAACGGCCGAAGCCCGGATGTGCGGAGGCGGCGTCCTCCGTAGCGATGACCGGTGCGCCGGAGGCCAACGCCTCGGCGTACTTGACCGATGCCCCCACGCCGGAACGTACGGGTATCGCGGCTGTGGCGGCGCTACCGAGGAACGCCGCGAGGTCGTTGACTCGCCCGACGTACGAGATCCCGGGTGCTGAGGAGGTGCGTCCGCCCAGCCCGCTCCCGGCCACGAGCGCGCGAGCCGTGGGTACCTGCCTCACGACCGCTGGCCACACCGTGGACTCGAACCACTCGAGGCCACGCAGGTTCGGGATCCAGGTCCATGATCCGAACAGTGCGACGTAGGGCTCTGGCGACGTGCCGAGGCCGAGCCGATCTGGCCACTCCTCCGGGTCGACTCCGTGAGGTGCGACGATCCGCTCCGAGGCGTGTGGGGTCTCTGGCAGCCGCCCCAATTCGCGACCCGAGCAGACGGACACTCCGTCCGTGTTCTCGAGGACGTGTTGCAACAGCCGCAAGGCCTCGCGTTCGTCAGTTGCGCTTCCCCCAATTTGCGTGTGCCAGCCTACGTACACGTTGTGGAGGTCGACCAGGGTGGGCGGACGGTGCCGGGGGTCCGTGTGTCCCACCCATCGCCAGGACTCAATGTGAGAGACCACGATCGCGTCAAACTGGCCCTTGCGCAGTGCGCGCGAGAGCCGGTGGTGCGCCATGGGATTGCGCACGCCAGCCATGAGGTGGCCTCGGACCCGATCCACCGTCGCAATGCGACTCAAGGAGCTATCGTCCTGGTCGCCGGCTAGGGACATCACGTGGACGCGGTGTCCGGCGTCTACGAGCGCGCGGATCTGGAAATACTGACGGCGCTGACCGCCCTGTCCGTGCCGGTCGGGGGTCTCATTACTGACCCAGAGCACGTCGCGGGCGGGTGCCTGCTCGGTAGCACGGCTAGTCACGCGCGTCTCGCCCTCCGTCGGTCTGCGGTCTGCGGTCTGCGGTCTGCGGTCTGTCTGATCCTAGCCAGCCGGTCCGTTCGTTGGGTCACGGCGCCAGCGGCGAGCAGATGGCCCACATGTCACACATGGCCGCGCTACCGCCGCTGAGCAGCGCAGCCCTCGTCTCAGCGGGTGGAGGAATTCACCCCTGCCAGAATTTCCTGGATGGTCTGTCATGGTAATACTCTTTGCGAGGGGGCTGTCGGCACGATCTTAGAGAGGGAGCCCTGTGAGGCCGCAATGTCGGGCTGTCAGGCCATGGTCCATCACGAGTGTGCTGGCAACGGCGGCAATCGTGCTCGCAACGTCCGTCGTTGGAGTCACGCCTGCTGCGGCGGACGGGTGCGCGGGCGGGTCAATGCATGTCGTCGCACATCAGGACGACGACATTCTCTTCCAAAGCCCTGACCTTCTGGCGGACGTTCGCGGCGGAGCCTGCGCAACGACCCTATACCTCACCGCGGGAGACGCGGGCGGCTCAGCGGGCTATTGGCAGGGCCGCGAGCAGGGCGCCCGCGCGGCCTACGCGGAGATGGCTGGTGTCGCCCGCCCGTCGTGGACCCGTTCGGTGGCCAAATTTGCCGGCCATGACGTCGTTAAGGATCACTTGTCGGGCACGTCGGTCGAGTTGATATTTTTGCGATTGCCCGATGGTAATATAAGTGGCCGAGGGTTCCCGTCGACCAATGGCGTCTCGCTCGAACAGCTCTGGAAGGGGAGCATTGTCTCCCTCTCCTCCGTCGACGGAATGAGCGACTATTCGCGGTCTGATCTCGTGGCTGTGCTCCACGGAATCTTCTCCAGCTATGCTTCGAGCGTCGTGCGCCTTCAGGACGACACCGACGCCGACGTGAGCGATCATTCTGACCACCGATACGGCGCACGGTTCGCTCTGGCCGCGCTGGGGGGAGCGGATCCGTCCGACGCCGCGGTCGTGCGTTACGCGGACTACGGAACGTCCGCCGAACCTGTCAACGTGACCGGTTCGGCGTTTACGGACAAGGTTGCCACCTACCTCGCGTACGCACAGTACGACCCGCTCGTCTGTCAGACCGAGACGAGCTGCGGCCAGACGAGCACTGAAGGGCGCTGGATGCCGCGGCAGTACACGTTGACGGGGTCGCCTACCGCGTGGGTCCCACCCGAGCCGACGGCTGAGGGGCCCACGGGCGTCGACGCACCCGACGGAAACTTGGCCGGTGCAGCGCTCATTGCCGCATCGTCTGAAGACGTCACCGAAGGTTCGCGTGCGTCGTCTGCGGCGGATGGCGTGGCCGACGGGTATCCCGGCGACCCCAGCAAGGAATGGTCGAGCCACCAAGGTCGGGCCGGTGAATGGCTTCAGTACGCTTGGGCTTCGCCGGTGACGGTCTCGCAGGTGGTGTTATTCGATCGGCCTAATGCTGATGACAATGTGCGGTCGGGGACGCTGTGGTTCTCGGATGGTTCAACGGTCGCGGTGGGTGCGTTGCCGAACGATGGTTCGGGTCTGACTGTGTCGTTCGCTGCTCGGTCGATTTCGAGTGTTCGGTTCACGGTGACGGGTGTGTCGCCATCGACGTTGAACGTGGGCTTGTCCGAGTTCCAGGTGTTCGGTTCTGCTGTGGCCCCGACTCCGACTCCGACTCCGACTCCGACTCCGACTCCGACTCCGACTCCGACTCCGACTCCGACTCCGACTCCGACTC
>NZ_JBNCMC010000003.1:166199-522183 GCF_049844995.1 Luteimicrobium sp. DT211
CGAGTGTTCGGTTCACGGTGACGGGTGTGTCGCCATCGACGTTGAACGTGGGCTTGTCCGAGTTCCAGGTGTTCGGTGGCGCCTGATCCGAAGGGCGCTTCCGCAGCGAGTCGGAGCGGTGCGCGGGTGACGGTCATCATCCCGGTACTCGACCCGCCGCGCGAGGAACTCGAGCGTGCGATGCGTTCGCTCATTGGCCAGACCGCGGGCGACTGGGCCGCCTTCGTCGTCGATGACGGTTCAGATGTCGATCTGAAATGGATCGACGATGTCGACGAACGTGTTCGGTTGGTGAAGCGTGGGCACGAGGGCGTGTCGGCCGCGCGCAACGCCGGAGTCACCGTCGCCACGACTCGCTGGATTGCCTTTCTCGATCACGACGACATCTGGGCTCCGACCAAGTTGTCGCGTCAAATCGATTCGCTCGAGCGGTCCGGTGCCGCGCTTTCGCACACTGCCTTTGAATGGGAACAGCTGCGCCCTAGAGGTGATGGCTCGCTCGATGTCTCGTCGATGCCCCGGCGCTATCCGGGGCCGGTCACGTACCTCGACCTCCTTCGCGGCGACCACATCTGCACGTCCAGCGTCGTCATGTCGCGCGACGCTTTTCACGCTGTGGGTGGCTTCGACGTTTCGATGTCGCATGCGGAGGATCTCGATCTCTGGCTCCGGCTCCTCCAGTCTCACGCCGTTTTCGACGTGGTCGATGAACCGCTGGTGACGTACCGCACGCATGATCGAGGCGCCTCCTCCGACTACCAGGACACCTACCTGCGGAGGCGTGAGCTGCTGCGGCGACATCTGCGTTCCGGTCGGCGTGCGCACGACCCGGAGGTCATCGCGGCAGCGCGGGCAGGGCTCAGGCGGGGGCGCGAGATTGCGGGTGCGCAGGCCTTCGATGTGGCACGTGCCACGCGGGGAACAAGGATCACGGTCCATCTGACTCGAGCGCTTTGGCGCAACCCGCGTCTCATCGCATCATCGCTTCGCCACCGGCTGCGCGGCCCTCGCGATTAAGGGGTTCACGCGTAGGCTGTTCTCATCCCAGCCCGATCCATCGGCCCACGTACGTCCCGCGACGTCGTGAGCCACCAGGATCGGGCCGCTCGTGCTTGCCCGGACCATTCCTGCGCCCTGGCCTGACCTTCCAAGGAACCGCATGAACCTCACCGGCCTCCTGCCCGCCGTCCTGGCCGACCCGACGTCGACGACCGTCGTCGAGCGCGTCCGCGCACGGGGCGAGCTCGACGTCGTCGCACCCGTCGGCGTCCGGCCCGCGCTGCTGGCGGCGGCGAGCGCCAAGCGCCCGCTGGTCGTGGTGACGGCCACGGGACGCGAGGCCGACGAGCTCGTGACCGCCGTCCGTGCGTACCTCCCGGACGAGGAGCACGAGTCCGTGGCCGTTCTCCCGAGCTGGGAGACGCTGCCGCACGAGCGCCTGTCGCCTCGCGCAGACACGGTCGCGCGGCGGCTCGCGGTGTTCCGGCGCCTCGCCCACCCCTCGGCCACCGACGCCCCGGCAGCAACCGACGCGGGTGCGCCCACCCCGGGGAGCGGGCTCGCGCCGTCGGGCACGAGCCACACGGGACCGATCAGGATCCTCGTGGTCCCGGTGCGTGCCCTGGTCCAGCCGGTCGTGGAGAACCTGGGCGAGCTGGCGCCCGTCGAGCTGCACGCGGGCACGCAGGTGGACCTCGAGGACGTCGCCCAGCGACTCTCGGACGCCGCGTACGCCCGCGTGGACATGGTCGAGCGGCGCGGCGAGTTCGCGGTGCGCGGCGGCATCCTCGACGTCTTCCCGCCGACCGAGGACCACCCGCTGCGCGTGGAGCTGTGGGGCGACGAGGTCGAGGAGATCCGGTGGTTCTCCGTCGCCGACCAGCGCAGCCTCGAAGTCGCGGAGCGCGGCGTGTGGGCGCCGCCGTGCCGCGAGCTCCTCCTCACGCCGGAGGTCCGGGCGCGCGCGCTGAGCCTGCAGGAGCACCTGCCCGGCGCCGTCGACATGCTCGAGCGCATCGCCAACGGCATCGCGACGGAGGGCATGGAGTCCCTCGCCCCGGTCCTCGTGGACCGGATGGTCCCGGTGCTGTCGCTCGTGCCCGACGAGGCGCTCCTGGTCGCCGTCGAGCCCGAGCGGGTGCGGCGCCGGGCGCACGACCTGGTGGCGACCACCGAGGAGTTCCTGGCCGCCGCGTGGACGGGCGCGGCGGGCGGCGGGAACACGCCGCTCGACCTCTCCGCGGCGTCGTTCCTCACGCTCACCGACCTCCGCGACGAGGCGGCCCGCCGGGCGCTGGGGTGGTGGACGTTCTCCTCGTTCGGCCTCGGCGCCGAGGACACTGCGGAGCTAATCGGAGAAGAGGGCGTCGAGACCCTCACGGTCCCCGCCCGCGACGTCGAGCGCTACGCGGGCGACGTGGCCCGCGCCGTCGACGACGTCCGGGGCCTGCAGCACGCCGAGTGGCGTCTGGTCCTCACCACGGAGGGCCACGGCCCGGCCCAGCGCATGACGGAGCAGCTCCGCGCGTCGGACACGGCGGCGCGGCTGGTGCCGTCGCTCGAGGCGGCCGAGGTCCCGGACGGCCCCGAGCCGGGCATCGTCCTCGTCACCGTGGCGCCGGGCGTCCCGGGCTTCGTGCTGCCCGACCTCAAGCTGGCGGTGTTCAGCGAGTCCGACCTGACGGGGCGCGCCGGCCAGGGCACCAAGGACATGCGCCGCATGCCGAGCCGCCGGCGCAACGTCGTCGACCCGCTGCAGCTGCGCGCGGGCGACTTCGTGGTGCACGAGCAGCACGGCGTCGGGCGGTTCGTCGAGATGGTGCAGCGCACCCTCGGGGTCGGCGCGAACGCCGCGACGCGCGAGTACCTCGTCCTCGAGTACGCGAGCAGCAAGCGGGGGCAGCCGGGGGACCGGCTGTTCGTCCCGATGGACCAGCTCGACCAGGTCACCAAGTACGTGGGCGGCGAGTCGCCCAGCCTGTCGAAGATGGGCGGCTCCGACTGGGCGAAGACCAAGAGCCGCGCCAAGAAGCACGTCAAGGAGATCGCGAGCGCGCTCATCCGCCTCTACTCGGCGCGGATGGCGACCGAGGGCCACGCGTTCGGGCCCGACACCCCGTGGCAGCGCGAGCTCGAGGACGCGTTCGCGTACATCGAGACCCCCGACCAGCTCTCCACGATCGACGAGGTCAAGGCCGACATGGAGAAGTCGGTCCCGATGGACCGGCTCGTCTGCGGCGACGTCGGCTACGGCAAGACCGAGATCGCGATCCGGGCGGCGTTCAAGGCGGTCCAGGACGGCAAGCAGGTCGCGATCCTCGTTCCGACGACGCTGCTCGTCCAGCAGCACTTCGAGACGTTCTCCGAGCGGTACGCCCAGTTCCCGGTCACCGTGCGGGCGCTGTCGCGGTTCCAGACCGACAAGGAGTCGAACGAGACGATCGCAGGGCTCGCCGACGGGTCGGTGGACGTCGTCATCGGCACGCACCGCCTCATCACGGGCAGCATCCGGTTCAAGGACCTCGGGCTCGTCGTCATCGACGAGGAGCAGCGGTTCGGCGTCGAGCACAAGGAGACGCTCAAGGCCCTGCGCACCAACGTCGACGTCCTCGCGATGAGCGCGACCCCGATCCCGCGCACGCTCGAGATGGCCGTCACGGGCATCCGGGAGATGTCGACGCTCGCGACGCCGCCCGAGGAGCGCCATCCGGTCCTCACCTACGTGGGCGCGTACGACGACAAGCAGATCACCGCCGCGGTCCGGCGCGAGCTGCTCCGCGAAGGCCAGGTGTTCTACGTCCACAACCGGGTCGAGTCGATCGACAAGGCGGCCGCCCGGATCCGCGAGCTCGTGCCCGAGGCGAGGGTCGACGTCGCGCACGGCAAGATGAGCGAGGGCCAGCTCGACCGGGTCATCCGCGGGTTCTGGGAGAAGGACCTCGACGTCCTCGTCTGCACGACGATCATCGAGACCGGGCTCGACATCTCGAACGCGAACACCCTGATCCTCGAGCGCGCCGACCAGCTCGGCCTGTCCCAGCTCCACCAGCTGCGCGGGCGCGTGGGCCGCGGCCGCGAGCGCGCCTACTCGTACTTCCTGTACCCGCCGGAGCGCCCGCTGACCGAGACCGCGCACGACCGGCTCGCGACCATCGCCGCCCACACCGACCTCGGCGCGGGCATGCAGGTCGCGATGAAGGACCTGGAGATCCGCGGCGCCGGCAACCTGCTCGGCGGCGAGCAGTCGGGCCACATCGAGGGTGTCGGGTTCGACCTGTACGTCCGGATGGTCGGGGAGGCTGTCGCGTCCTTCAAGGGGGACGTGGAGGAGGAGCAGGCCGACGTGACGATCGAGCTGCCCGTCGACGCCCACCTGCCCGTCGAGTACATCGCCCACGAGCGCCTACGCCTCGAGGCGTACAAGAAGATCGCCGGTGCCCAGGACGACGCCCAGCTGGCCGAGGTCCGAGCCGAGCTCGTCGACCGGTACGGCGCCCTCCCCGAGGTGGCGTCCGCCCTGTTCGACGTCGCCGCGTTCCGCAACCACGCGCGCCGCGCGGGCCTCACGGATGTCACCGCGCAGGGCAAATTCGTGCGGTTCGCGCCCGTCGAGCTCGCGGAGTCGGCGGCACTGCGGCTCAAGCGGCTCTACCCGGGCTCGATCATCAAGCCCGCGGTGCGGGCCGTCCTCGTCCCGTTCCCGACGACGGCCCGCATCGGCGGCAAGCCCCTGCACGGCGCCGAGGTGCTCGCCTGGGCCAAGCAGCTGATCGACGCGGTGGTCGTCGGCGACGTGTCGGCCGCGGCGGCCGTCGGGACCGGGGCCCGCTGAGCCGCTCGGGTTCGGGGTGAAGTTCGCCTCGCGGAGGCCGGTGCGGACGGGCTCTCGCATAGCGTGCGCGTATGGACGCGACCGCCCGCCCGGCCGCGCCGCGCGCCGACCGTGCCCTCAGTCGGTCGGCGTACGCGGTGCCGCTGAGCCGCACGCAGCTGCTCGCGGCCGCGGCGGTGTCGGTCGTGGGCTTCGCGCTCGTCTACCTCGTCGAGGTGTGCACGAGAGCGGGCCAACGGCAGGACGTCGTCGTGTTCGCGCGGTTCCAGGCGCTGCCGCTCGGTGAGCATGCAGGCCTCATCCGAGACGGTGTGCCGATCGCTCTCGGGGCCGTGGCCCTCGTCCTGGGCGTGCGCGCGGTGGCCCGGCGCGCCGCGCGGCCCGTCGTCGCTCAGGCCCTGGTGGTGGCGCTCGCGGCCGTGGGGTCCGAGCTCCTCAAGGCGACCCTGCCCCGCCCGTTCCACGGCACGTTCGCGTACGTCGAGAACACGTTCCCGTCGTCCCACATGGCGACGACGACGGCGCTCGCCTGCGCGGTCCTCGTCCTCTGGGGAACGGCGCGGTGGCGCCCGGAGGTCGCGTTCGTCGTCGTCCTGCTGATGCTGGTCGCGGGGATCTACAACGTGACGGGATTCGCGCACCGCCCCTCCGACGTGGTCGGGGGAGTGCTCGTGGCGACGGTGCTCGAGGGCTTCACGCTCGCAGCGTTCGGCCTGGGCGCGAGGAGGCTCGCGCCGTCGCCACCGACGTGAGCGGGTCTCAGACCACGGCGCGCTGCGCCAGTCGCTGCAGGTCGTCGGGCGTGGCCTCGTAGGCGCGCCCGCCGAGCGAGCTGGTGCCGAGCGATTCGCGCACGGCGACGGTCCGCGCGATGTTCGCGGTGATCATGCCGCGCAGGAACCCGGGGTTCTGCGTGAGGATCGCGGTGGGGTGGCTCTGCTGGACGAGCAGGTCCCAGTGCTCGTCGCCGCCGTCGTGCAGGAACACGGGGAGCGCGGGGTTCTCGCGCGTGCGCGCGTTGGCGAACTCGAGGGCCGCGAGCCGGTCGTGCTCGACGTCCGCGGCGGCGCCCGTCGTGAGGTAGGTGGTGACCTCGTTGCCGCCGATGACGGTGACGAGCACGTAGCCGTCGTCGCCGAACCCGAGGAGCAGGTTGCTCGACACGCCGGTGTCGGGCAGCTGGGCGACGTTGAGCTCGGCGGCCTTCATGGCTTCCGCGAGCTGGCGGACGGCGTCGTGCGCCTCCTCGAGCGGGTCGGGCAGCGAGAAGTCGGTCGGGTCGGTCATGGGTCCTCATCGGTCGCGGGGCGGGGCGGCACGTCGGCGTGCACCGGCGTCCCAGTATGCCGGAGCGGGGCTGTCCCCGGCGCCCGCCGACGGTTGTTCCGACAACGCTGTCTCAAGTTGCCGATGGTCAAGCACCGGAGTGCCATAGCGGGGGGACGCGTGCGCGTCCTGCCGTGCGTGCCGGGGATGACGACGTCGCCGGGCACGGCCCTGAGCACGACGAGGTTCCTCAGGAGGACAGGTGTTCGGCACATCGCAATCACCACGACCGGAGCGCCGACGCGGGCGCACGGTCGGCATCGCCGCCGCGGCGGCGCTCGCACTGGCGGCCGCTCCCGCGGTCGCCCAGGCCGCCGTCGGCGCGGGCACGACGACGCAGCAACAGACTGCGGCGAAGCCCGCCGCCGGCGCGGCGTGCCCCTGGGTCACGTCGCACGCGTCGGACACGGCGCGCGCCCAGCAGGTCGTCGCGCAGATGACGCTCGACGAGAAGATCACCATGGTCCACGGCACGGCCGCGGGCTCGTACACCGGACTGGTCGCGGGGATCCCGCGGCTGTGCGTCCCGCAGCTCAAGCTCCAGGACGGCCCGGTCGGCGTTCGGATGAGCGACACGACGCAGCTGCCGTCCGCCGCGGCGCTCGCGGCCACGTGGGACACCGACGCGGCGAAGGCCTACGGCACGGTCATCGGCCAGGAGGACAAGGCCAAGGGCGTCGACGTCGACCTCGGGCCGACGGTCAACATCGTCCGCGACCCGCGCTGGGGCCGGGCGTTCGAGTCCTACTCGGAGGACCCGTACCTCACCGGCCAGATCGGCGCGCGGGACATCGAGGGCATCCAGTCCACCGGCGTCATGGCGCAGGTCAAGCACTGGGCCGTCTACAACCAGGAGACCAACCGCAACAGCACCGCGGACGACGCGATCGTCGACGACCGCACGGTCCACGAGATCTACACCGCCGCGTTCGCGACGATCGTCGACCAGGCGAAGCCGTCGTCGGTGATGTGCTCGTACAGCGAGGTCAACGGGCCGTTCGCGTGCGAGAACGCGTACCTGAACACCATCCTGAAGAACCAGTTCGGGTTCGACGGGTTCATCACCTCCGACTGGGGCGGCACCCACTCGACGGTCGGGTCGGCCAACGCCGGCATGGACATGGAGATGCCGGGCTCGACGTACTTCGGCACGGCCCTCAAGACGGCCGTCCAGAACGGCCAGGTGCCGCAGAGCCGGGTCGACGACATGGTGACCCGGATCCTGCGCGAGGAGTTCCGGTTCGGCCTCGTGACGAACCCGAGCCCCGACACGCCCGACGCCGTCGCCTCCACGGACGCGCACGTCGCCACGGCGCGCCAGGTCGCGGAGGACGGCACGGTGCTGCTGAAGAACAACGGCAACGTCCTGCCGCTGACGAAGAGCACGCACTCGCTCGCCGTCATCGGGGACGGGGCCGGCTCCAACACCATGAGCGCGGGCGGCGGCAGCGCCGCGGTCGCGGGCACCGGGACGGTCACCCCGCTCGACGGGATCACCGCGCGGGCCAAGAAGGCCGGCGTCGACGTGACGTACACGCAGGGTCCCGCGAGCACCGGCGCGCTCCCGCCGATCGACTCGCAGTACCTGACCCCGGCCTCCGGCACGGGTCCCGGTCTGACCGGCGAGTACTTCGCGAACACCGACCTCTCCGGCAGCCCCGTGGTCACGCGGACCGACCCGCAGGTCGCGTTCTCGTGGAACGGCGCGGCACCGGCCACCGGCGTCCCCGGGACGAACTTCTCGGCGCGCTGGACGGGGACGCTCGCGGCGCCGTCGTCGGGCAGCTACACGGTGAGCCTCACCAGCGACGACGGCTCGCGCCTGATCGTGGACGGCAAGACGGTCATCGACAACTGGGGCGACCACGGCGCCCAGACCAAAACGGCGACGCTCGACCTCACCAAGGGCACGCCGGTGAAGGTCGAGGTCGACTACTACCAGGGCGGTGGCGGCGACGAGGTCAGCCTCGGCTGGACCGTCCCCGGCACCGACCCGCTCGCCGACGCCGTCGCCGCCGCGAAGAAGGCCGACGTCGCCGTCGTGTACGCCAACGACTTCGAGTCCGAGGGCAGCGACCTCGAGAACATCGACCTCCCCGGCCAGCAGAACGACCTCATCGCGGCGGTCGCGAAGGCCAACCCGCGCACCGTCGTCGTGCTCAACACCGGCTCGGCGGTCACGATGCCGTGGATCGACGACGTCGCCGGCGTGGTCGAGGCCTGGTACCCCGGCCAGGAGTCCGGGAACGCGATCGCGTCGATCCTCTTCGGCGACACGAACCCGTCCGGCAAGCTGCCGGTGACGTTCCCGAGGTCCCTCGCGGACGTGCCGGCGTCGACCGACGCCCAGTGGCCGGGGGTGGACGGCAAGGTCCAGTACTCCGAGGGCCTCGACGTGGGGTACCGGTGGTACGACGCGAAGGACGTCGCCCCGCTGTTCCCGTTCGGGTACGGGCTGTCGTACACGACGTTCCGCGTCTCTGGGCTGCACGTGAACCGGGCGCACCTGACCGAGAACGGCACGGTCAAGGCGACCGCGACGGTGACGAACACCGGCAAGGTCGCGGGCTCCGACGTGGTGCAGGTCTACCTGTCCCAGCCGAAGAGCTCCGGTGAGCCGCCGAAGTCGCTCGTCGGCTTCCAGAAGGTCATGCTCAAGCCGGGCAAGTCCACGAAGGTCCACGTGACCGTCGACGCCCAGCAGGCGTCGGTGTGGAACACCAGGGCCCAGACGTGGGCGCTCACTCCCGGCACGTACACCGTCCGGGCGGGGGACTCGTCGTCGCGGCTGACGACCAGGGACTACTTCTCGGTCACGAAGACGACCCAGCCTCGCTGGGTCACGGTCACCGCGCCCAGCCTGACGAAGGCCGGCACGACGGTGACGGTCCGCACCACGTTCACCAACAGGTCGACGACGACGGCCCGTCAGGTCCGGACCAGCCTGTCCCTCCCGGTCGGGTGGACGACGTCGCGGCCGAGCACCGTGCGCGCCGTCGCGCCCGGGACGTCGGTCAGCGCGACGTGGAAGGTCGCGGTCCCCGCGGACGCCGCGCCCGGTGACGCGACCGTCACCGCCACGTCGGCGTACACCGGCGGGCGGTCGTCCGGCACGACGACGACGCAGGTGCCCTACGCGTCCCTCGCAGCCGCGTACGACACGGTCGGGGTGAGCGACGACGCCGACGAGACCGCCGGCAACCTCGACGGCTCCGGGTACTCGTTCTCGCTGCAGGCGCTCGCGGGCGTCGGGGTCGTCCCCGGCCAGGCGATCCCGGGCGGGTACGGCGCCCTGGTGTTCCCGGACGTCGCCGCCGACAGGCCCGACGCCGTCACGACGGCCGGCCAGACGGTCGCCCTGTCGGGCTCCGGCACCGGCCTCGCGCTGCTGGCCGTCGGCACCAACGGGGAGCAGAAGGGCGACGTGACCGTCACCTACACCGACGGCTCGACGTCGTCGGGCACGGTCGACGTCAACGACTGGTACAGCAACACGGCGGTGCCGGGCTCCGTGCTCGTCGCCACCACGCCGTACTGGAACCGCCCCGCCGGCTCGACCAACCAGAAGAACCAGAAGGTCAGCCTCTACGCCACGACCGTCCCGCTCACCGCGGGCAAGACCGTCGCGTACGTGACCCTTCCGCAGAACGGGAGGTTGCACGTCTTCGCGGCGAACGTGACCGGCTGACGCGCCGCCGTCGGCGGACGGCGTGACACGGCAGGGGAGAGGCGACGTGACCACGAAGGGCGGGGAGGGGAGGGTGCGCGCGGTCGTGGTCGGGTGGGCGGGAAGCCGAGCGAGGGACGAGCGAGGCGGATGGAAGACCGCGCGCAACCCTCCCCTCCCCGCCCGCCCCGACCACGGCCGCCCGACGGACGCACCCCCGTACGATGGCGCGGTGACCCGCCCCCCGCGTTGGCCGCTGTTCGCGGTCGCGGCGCTCGCGCTCCTCACGCGCGGCTGGGCGTACCTCGACCCCCGCCAGCTCGTCGCGGCCCGCGAGCTCGACGACGCCACGATGTACTCGGTGTCCGTCCAGCTGGTGCACGGCCACGCCCCGTACCGCGACGTCCTGTACCTGCACCCGCCGGGCATGCCGCTCGCGATGACGCCGCTCGCGTGGCTCGCGCACTGGACGGGCGACGCGTGGGCGCTCGCGGTCGGCCGTGTAGGGACGGTGCTGCTGGGGGTGGTGTGCACCGTGCTCGTGGGGCTGCTGCTGCGCCGCCGGGGGACCGCGGCGGTCCTGGTGGGCGCCGGCCTGTACGCGGTGTGGGTGCCGGTGGTCCGCACGGAGCGCGTCGCGCTCCTGGAGCCCGTGCTCACCGTGTGCCTCCTCCTCGCGCTGCTCGTGCTCCAGCGCACCGACGGCTCGCCGGTCTCGGCCCGCGTCGGTGTCCTCTCCCGCCTCGCCCCGACGACGACGGCACCCCTGGTCGCGGGTGCTCTCACCGGGGTGGCGCTCACCTTCAAGCTGTGGGCCGGCGTGACGGCGGTCGTCCTGGGGGTCGTCGTGCTGGCGACCCGCGGCCTGCGGGCGTCGGGGTGGTTCGCCGGTGGGCTCGCCGCGGTGGTGGCGGTCGTCGTCGGGCCGTTCGTTGCGCTCGCTGGCGGCGCGGTGTGGCACGACACCGTGACGGCCCAGGCAGGGCGGCCCGTGACCGTCGACGGGTTCGCGTACCGGCTCCGGCGGTTCTCGCCGTTCGACGGCTTCGGTTCGAGCGGCTGGTCGGACGCGGCGCTCAGGGTCGGGGCGGCGCTGGTGGGGGCGGCGCTGGTCGCAACGGTGGTCGTCGGGATCGTGCGTTGGTGGCGCGGCCGGGACCGGCCGGACGCGCGCTCCGCCGAGACGACGACGTGGGCGCTGCTGGCCCTCGCGCAGGCGGCGACGGTGCTGGTCGCGCCGTCGTTCTTCTACCACTACGCGGCCTTCCCCGCGCCGGCGCTCGCCCTCCTCGCGGGGGCCGCGGGCGGGGCGGCGTGGCGGCGGGTCGGGGCGCGCGTGCGTCGTCGGGCGGGGGAACGGGCGACCACCCGGTGGCCGGTCGTTGTCGCGGTCGGCGCGGGCGTCGCCGTGCTGGCGGTGTGCGCGGTGAGCGCGTGCCTGCCGACCAAGCCGGCGCAGCCCTCGAACGCGACCGTGGCCGCGTGGGCAGCCGGGCACCGGTGCGTGTGGGGGCTGGCGTCCGCGGTGGTGCGGGCGGACTCTGCGACGCCGAACGCCGAGCGGGGCTGCGACGTCCCGCCCGACGTCTACGGCGAGGGCGTGCTGGCCGCGACGCGCTCCGGGGCGACCGTGACCGGGACCGTCCTCGACGACAACCCGGCCTGGACGGTCGAGATGCTGCGTCAGCTCTCGACGGCCGACGCCGCGTTCCTGCCCCTGCCCGAGGACGGGCGCTGGCTGCGCGGCGAGTCGGAGCGCGTGTTCGAGGAGCAGTTCGTGCACGTGGCGACGTCCGGTTCGTTCGAGCTGTGGGAGCGCCGCGGGTCGTGACGCCGCGCGGCGTCGGACGGTCTCGCCAGCCGACCAGGACTGCTGCCCGCCGCGGCGGGCACTACGCTGAGGTCGTATCTCCCTCCCCCACTTCGTAAGGAGCCACTGTGGCCAGCATCGAAGCCGTAGGCGCCCGCGAGATCCTCGACTCACGCGGCAACCCCACCGTCGAGGTCGAGGTCGTGCTCGACGACGGCACCTTCGCCCGCGCGGGCGTCCCCTCGGGCGCGTCGACCGGCGCGTTCGAGGCCGTCGAGCGTCGTGACGGCGACAAGGCCCGCTACGGCGGCAAGGGCGTCCAGGGCGCGGTGGACGCCGTGATCGACGAGATCGCCCCCGAGCTCATCGGCTTCGACGCCGAGGACCAGCGCCTCGTCGACCAGGCGCTCATCGACCTCGACGGCACCCCGAACAAGGGCCGCATCGGCGCGAACGCGATCCTCGGCGTCTCCCTCGCCGTGGCCAAGGCCGCCGCGAAGAGCGCCGGCCTCGAGCTGTACCGCTACGTCGGCGGCCCGAACGCGCACGTCCTCCCGGTCCCGATGATGAACATCCTCAACGGCGGGTCGCACGCGGACTCGAACGTCGACATCCAGGAGTTCATGATCGCGCCGATCGGCGCCCCCACGTTCCGTGAGGCGCTGCGCACCGGCACCGAGGTCTACCACGCGCTCAAGGGCGTGCTGAAGGAGCGCGGGCTGTCGACCGGCCTCGGCGACGAGGGCGGCTTCGCGCCGAACCTCCCGAGCAACCGCGACGCGCTCGACCTCATCGTCGTCGCGATCGAGAAGGCCGGCTTCACGCCCGGCACGGACGTCGCGCTCGCGCTCGACGTCGCGTCGAGCGAGTTCTTCTCGGACGACAAGTACGCGTTCGAGGGCAAGTCGCTGCAGGCCGCCGAGCTCATCGAGTACTACGAGGGCCTCGTCGCCGACTACCCCCTGGTCTCGATCGAGGACCCGCTGAACGAGGAGGACTGGGACGGCTGGGTCGCGCTCGTCGAGCGCCTCGGCGACAAGGTCCAGATCGTCGGCGACGACCTGTTCGTCACCAACCCGGAGCGCCTCGCCAAGGGCATCGAGCTCAAGGCGGCGAACTCGCTGCTCGTGAAGCTCAACCAGATCGGCACGCTCACCGAGACCCTCGAGGCCGTCGAGCTCGCGCAGCGCAACGGCTACACCGCGATGGTGTCGCACCGTTCGGGCGAGACCGAGGACACCACGATCGCCGACCTGTCGGTCGCCGTGAACGCGGGCCAGATCAAGACCGGTGCGACCGCCCGCGGCGAGCGCATCAACAAGTACAACCAGCTGCTGCGCATCGAGGAGTCCCTCGACGACGCCGCCACCTTCGCGGGCCGCTCGGCTTTCCCGCGCTGGAAGCGCGGCTGATCGCATCAGCCGGCCGGTCCGACCGGCCATCGGGTCCTGACGCGACCCACGCCCGACGCGCCGTCATCCCTGCGGGGGTGGCGGCGCGTCGTCGTCGGCGGGGCCCGCGCCGCGACCTGTCAGAACCTGGCGAGCCCCGAGGCTCACGAGCTTCTGACACGCACCCGCGCGCCCGGACCCGTCAGAACCTGGCGAGGCTCGAGACTCATGAGCTTCTGACAGGTCGGTGGTCGGCGTGTGCTCCCTCGGCGGCGGCCGGCGAACGGGGAGAATCGCGACATGGCTCCGCGTCGACCGTCCGCACCGCAGGGCCGGTCCACCCGGCCGGCCGCCTCGGGCTCCGGCGCGTCCAACCGCGTGACGCCCCGCTCCACCCCCGCGTCGGGCACCCGAGCCTCGGCCCCGCGGGCGTCGACCAAGCGCGGCACGACGACGCCCGGCGGGTCGGGCCGCGGTGCGTCGCGCCCCGCGACGGGCGCGACGCCTCGGGTCCGCCGGACGAGCGCGAGCCGCCGCGCCGCGGGCCGTGTCGCGGGGATGGTCCCGGAGACGATCACGACGCGGACGCTCGTCCTGGCGGGCGCGATCCTGCTGGCGTTCGTGATCCTGCTCCCGACGGCGCGCGAGTACGTGACCCAGTCGGCCGACCTCCGCGCGCTGCACGCGGACGTCGCGCAGACCCAGCAGGAGAAGGCGGACGCCCAGGCGGCGCTGGACCGCTGGTCGGATCCGGCGTTCCTCAAGGCGCAGGCGAGGGCCCGCCTCGGCTACGCGATGCCGGGCGACAAGGCGTACCGGGTGATCGATCCGGGCGCGGCCGACGCGGGTGTCAGCCCGATCACGGGCAAGCCGGTCGCGGCGGGCGTCGTCGACACGACCGCGGACGGCGACGCCTCGCCCTGGTACCGGACGATGTGGACGTCGGTGCAGGTCGCCGGCGCGGGTGTGACGACCGACTCGAAGTAGCGGAGCCGCCCCCTCCCGCGGGTCGGGGAGAATGGGGGCATGCCCCTCACCGACGTGACCGCCGACGACCTCACCGTGCTCGCCGAGCAGCTCGGGCGCAGCCCGCGCGGCGTGGTCGCGATCGGCGCGCGCTGCGTGTGCGGCCGGCCGCTGGTCGCGGTGACCGCTCCCCGGCTCGACGACGGCACACCCTTCCCGACGACGTTCTACCTCACGCACCCGGGCGTCGTGGCGGCGATGAGCACGCTCGAGGCGCGCGGCGTCATGCGGGAGCTGAACGACCGGCTCGCGGAGGACGAGGAGCTCGCGGCCGGCCACGCCCGCGCCCACGACGACTACCTCGCGCGTCGGGCTGAGGTCGCCGAGCGATCCGGCACCGGTCCGGTGGCGGAGATCGAGGGCATCTCGGCGGGCGGGCTGCCGACCCGCGTCAAATGCCTGCACGCGCTGGCGGGGCACGCGCTCGTCGCCGGGCCGGGCGTCGACGTGGTCGGCGACCTCGCGCTGCGGCAGGCCGCGGACGAGGGTCTCTGGAGCGCGGACCGCTGTACCTGCTGACCCGAGGTCGCTCGCCGGAGGGTGGGCGCGCTGTGGCAGGCTGGTCGCCATGAGCTCCACCCGCGTTGCGGCCGTCGACTGCGGCACCAACTCTCTCCGCCTTCTCGTCGCCGACCTCGACCGTGACTCGGGCACCCTCACGGACCTGCACCGCAGCATGGAGGTCGTCCGGCTCGGCCAGGGCGTGGACCGGACGGGCATGATCGCCCCGGAGGCGCTCCAGCGGACGCTCGACGCGACGGCCCGCGCGGCCGACGTCGCCCGCGAGCTCGGCGCGGAGCGCGTGCGCTTCGTCGCGACGAGCGCGTCGCGCGACGCGAGCAACAAGGACGACTTCTTCGAGGGCGTGCACGCGCGGCTCGGCGTCTACCCGGAGGTCGTGTCGGGCGAGGAGGAGGCGGCGCTGTCGTTCCGTGGCGCGACGAGCGTGGTCGGCGGCCGGTTCGACGCCCCGTACCTCGTGGTCGACCTGGGCGGCGGTTCCACGGAGCTCGTGCTCGGTTCCCGCGAGCCCGAGGCCGCCTACTCGATGGACGTGGGCTGCGTCCGGATGACGGAGCGTCACCTCGCCACCGACCCGCCCACGGCGGCCGAGGTCGCGGCGGCGCGCGCGGACGTGCGGGCGGCGCTCGACGAGGCGCTCGCCGTCGTCCCGGTCGCGAAGACCGCGACGCTGGTCGGGCTCGCCGGGACGGTCACGACCGTGACGGCGCACGCCCTCGGCCTCGACCACTACGACCGCGACCGCATCAACGGCTCGGTCCTGGCGACGGACGCGGTGCTGCGCGCGTGCGACGAGCTCCTCACGATGACGCGCGCCGAGCGTGCGGCACTGGGCTTCATGCACCCCGGCCGCGTCGACGTGATCGGCGCGGGGGCGCTCGTGTGGTCCGAGGTCGTGGCGCGCGTGCGCGACGAGGTCGCGGCGGCGGGCGGCGAGCTGGCGCGCGTCGTCACGAGCGAGCACGACATCCTCGACGGGATCGCCCTGTCCCTGGGCTGAAACCGCCCGCTTCCCTGGGCTGAAACCGCCCGCTCCGGCCGGTCAGGGCGGGATCCGTCAGGTGTACCGTCGAAACGTGACGAACGGCAACGACGCCGGCACCCCGCAGGGGCGGCTGACACAGGACTACTCGGTACTCGCGCACGCGGTGCGCAGGTCAGGGCTGCTGCGCCGCCGGTACGGGTACTACTGGACGCGGCTGGGCCTCGCGGTGCTGGCGCTCGGGGGAGCGTGGTGCGCCGTCGTCGTCGTCGGGCGGTCGTGGTGGCAGCTCGTCGTCGCGGGCGCGATGGCGGTGGTCCTGACGCAGCTCGCGTTCCTCGGGCACGACTGCGCGCACCGCCAGGTGTTCCGCTCGCGCGCGTGGAACGACTGGGCGGCGCGGGTCCTCGCGAACGTGCTCGTCGGCATCAGCTACGGGTGGTGGACCCAGAAGCACGACGCCCACCACGCCGACCCCAACCGCGAGGGCAAGGACCCGGACATCGGCCCCGGGGTGATCGCCTTCACGCCGGACGCGGTGCGGTCGCGCCGCGGCGGGGTGTCGCAGTGGTTCGCCCGGCGACAGGGCTGGTTCTTCTTCCCGCTCCTGACCCTCGAGGGCCTCAACCTCCACGTCGCGAGCGCACGGACGGTCCTGGGCAGGGCACCGGTCCACCACCGCGCGTTCGAGGCGCCCGTGCTGATGGCCCGGCTGGTCGTGCCGGTGGTGGTGCTGTTCGTCCTGCTGCCGCCGGGCATCGCCGCGGCGTTCCTCGGGGTGCAGCTCGTGGTCTTCGGGCTGATGCTCGGCGGGTCGTTCGCGCCCAACCACAAGGGGATGCCCGTCGTCCCGCCGACGCTCGAGGTCGACTTCCTCCGCCGGCAGGTGCTCATGTCGCGCAACATCCGCGGCGGCGTGGCGGTCGACTTCCTCATGGGCGGCCTGAACCGGCAGATCGAGCACCACCTGTTCCCGGCCATGCCGCGGCCCAACCTCCGCCGCGTGCAGCCGGTGGTGCGCGACTACTGCGCGGAGCGCGGCGTGCCGTACACGGAGGTCGGGTTCTTCCGGTCGTACGGGATCGTGGTGGCGTACCTGAACGACGTCGAGCACAGCGCGCGCGAGCCGTTCGCCTGCCCGGTCGCGGGCGCGCTGGGCCGCACCTGAGCCCTCGGGGGCCGGCTCGACGACACGCGGTACAACGCTCTAGGCGGTACTGCGGTTCGCGTAGTACCGTGCGTGGTGTCGCACCAGCCCGCCACGGAGGACCGTATGGATACCAGCCAGCTGCTCAAGGGAGTTCTCGACGTCGCCGTCCTCGCCGTGGTCGCCGACGCCGACGGCTACGGCTACGACGTCGTCCGACGCCTGCGCTCCGCCGGCCTCGAGGAGGTCGCGGACGCGTCCGTCTACGGCACGCTGCGCCGCCTGTACGCGGGCGGGGCGCTGACCAGCTACGTCGTCCCCTCGGACGAGGGTCCGCACCGCAAGTACTACGGGATCAACGCGCAGGGACGGGCGATGCTCGACGCCCAGCGCAAGGAGTGGGCGACGTTCGCCCGCGCCGTCACGACCCTCCTCGACTCCACCGAAGGAGCTGCCCGATGAGCACCACCGCCCCGCTGCCCTCGCCCTCGCACGCGTCCGCCGCCCTCCGGGCCCTCGTCGCCGGCTACGCCGGCGCCGTCCGCCGTGAGCTCGACGACCTGCCCCCCGACACCGTCGACGACCTCACCGACGGGCTCGAGGCCGACCTGCTCGACGCCCTCGCCGACACCCCCGCCGGGTTCTCCCTGCCCGACGACGGCACTCGCCCGGGCACGGGCCTCACCGACACCGTGGTCGCGCCGCCCGTGGGTGGTGCGGCTGCCGGGGGCGCACGGGGCGCCGGCACCGCGCCGTCGTCGGACGCGCCGCTCACGGCCGAGGTGCTGACCGCGCGGTTCGGGGCGCCGGAGGACTACGCCGCGGAGCTGCGGTCGTCGGCCGGCCTCGCGCCGCGCGTCGCCGCACCGGCGGCGGCGACTCGCCGGGGGATGGGTGGTGCATGGGCCGAGACGCGCGCGGCCTGGGCGGAGCGGTGGCGCGAGCTGCGCGCGTCGGCGCGCTGGAAGCCGGTCTTCGACTTCCTCGAGGTGCTCCGGCCGGTGTGGTGGGTCGGGCGCGCGTGGGTGCTGGTCACGGCGATCCTGTGGAGCCAGGCGTCGCCGGTCGGGCTCGCCCCGACGAACGGGTGGGGGTGGATCCTGCTGCTGGCCGCCGTCATCTGCTCGGTCCAGTGGGGCAGGGGTGCGTGGGACTTCCCGGTGCGGTTCCGGTGGGTGGGGCAGCTGCTCGCGGCCGCGGCCGTCGTCCTGCTCCTCCCGACGACGGCGACCGCCCTCGCGTGGTCGACGCCCGACACCGGCTGGGGCGACGGGTCCGCGTACGAGCAGGGTGTGCGCGACGCGACCCCGAGCGACGGCGTGTGGGTCGACGGGCAGCAGGCGACGAACCTGTTCGTCTACGGCGCGGACGGCAAGCTGGTCGACGGGGCGCGCGTCTTCGACGAGGCAGGCAATCCCGTGCTGGTGCTGGACCCGTCCGACGACACCGGTCGGGGTAGTGCGGTGGTCCCGGACGGCGACGGGACCGAGCTGTGGCTCGCGCTCCCGTCGCTCGACCGGGCAGGGCGCACGGCCTGGAACGCGTACCCGCTCGAGCGGGTCCCGCTGGCGAAAGACGAGTACGGCAACGCCCAGCACGGCGACGAGGTCGCTCCCGTCACGCAGGCCGGGGCGTCGCCCAAGGCGCCCGTCGCGCCGTTCGACGAGGTGTCGCCGCTCGCGTCGCGCGGCGCCCTCCCGAGCGGTGCCCCGCTGCCGAGCGACGGTGCCCCCGCTTCCCCGACGCCGAGCGGCGCGGTGGGCCCCGTGCCGTCGTCGGACGCGCGCCCGACGCCGTCGAGGACCGGCACCGCGAAGTAGGCCTCCCGGCGGGGTGCGTCGCGGAGAAGGGGCGGGGCGCGCCTCCGGCGGTGTCGTGGTGAGGTGCATATCACCAGGTGGTCGCGTGATTTCTCGCTGGACACGTGCGGTAATAGTCTGTTGCCCATGCCTCAGAACGATCTGACCTCGGTCAGCCCTGCCCACAACGGCAGCCCCGCGGGCGTCACGGTGCCGCGCATCCTCGTCATCGGCGGCGGGTCGGTCGGCCTGTACACCGCACGTCGACTCCGTAAGCGGCTGGGCAAGGACCAGGCGCGGATCACGGTCGTCGACCCGAACCCGTACCTCACGTACGCGCCCTTCCTCCCCGAGGCGGCGGCCGGCTCGATCGAGTCGCGCTACGTCGTCGCGCCGCTGCGCAAGGCGCTCCCGGGCGTCGAGATCGTCGAGGGCAAGGTCACGTCGATCGCCCACGCGGACCGCCGCGTGACGGTGGTGCCGAAGGAGGGCGACGAGTTCGTCCTCACGTACGACGAGGTCGTCGTCGCGTTCGGCTCGGTCGCCCGCCTGCTCCCGATCCCGGGTCTCGCGGAGCAGGGCATCGGCCTCAAGACCGTCGAAGAGGCCATCGCGGTCCGCGACCAGGTCCTCGACAAGATCGACGTCGCGAGCACGGTGACCGACGAGGCGCTGCGCCGCCGTCTGCTCACCTTCACGTTCATCGGCGGCGGCTTCGCGGGCATCGAGGCGATCGCCGAGATCGAGGACATGGCGCGCGCCGCCGTCAAGAAGCACCCGACGCTCACGCAGTCGGACCTGCGCTTCGTGATGATCGAGGGCACGGGCCGCATCCTCCCCGAGCTGTCCGAGCCGATGGCGCTCTACGCGCTCGACCAGCTCAAGGACCGCGGCATCGAGTTCCACCTCAGCACGTTCCTCAGCTCCTGCACGGACGGCCACGTCGTCACGTCGACGGGCGTCGAGTTCGACACCGACACGATCGTGTGGACCGCGGGCATCAAGTCCAACCCGGTCCTGAACGACTCCGACCTGCCGCTCGACAAGATGGGCCGCCTGCAGGTGCTTGCGACGCTCCAGGTCGCGACCGAGGACGGCACGATCGTCCCCGGCGCGTGGGGCGCGGGCGACTGCGCGGCCGTGCCGGACGTGCTGAACCCGGGCAAGTTCTGCCCGCCGAACGCCCAGCACGCGATCCGCGAGGGCGTCCAGCTCGCGGAGAACCTGGTCTCGAGCCTCAAGGGCGAGCCCACCAAGGAGTACGCGCACAAGAACATCGGCACCGTCGCGTCCCTCGGCCTCTACAAGGGCGTCGCGGAGCTGTTCGGCAAGTTCAAGCTCCGCGGCCCGCTCGCGTGGGCCATGCACCGCGGCTACCACGTGCTCGCGATGCCCACCTGGAACCGCAAGTTCCACATCTTCAACGGCTGGGTCGGGCAGGCCGTGTACGGCCGCGAGACCGTCGCCCTCAACGCGGTCCAGGACCCGCGCGCCGCGTTCCGCGCCGCCGCCCCGGCCCCGAAGAAGACGGACGAGCCGCTGAAGCAGGTCGCGACGTCGGCTGCCGGCGACGCGAAGTGATCTCGCGCTCCTGAGCGCTCACGACGGGGACGGGCCTTCCGGGGTCCGTCCCCGTCGTCGTACCCGGGCTGCGTCGTCGTACCCGGGCTGCGTCGTCGTGCCCAGGCCCGACGACGTACGCTCGCCGTGCGCGCGAGCGCACGCCCCCGTAGCCCAACCGGCAGAGGCAGTCGGCTTAAACCCGACCCAGTGTGGGTTCGAATCCCACCGGGGGCACGCGATCACGCAGCAAGCTCAGCGGGCACGTCCACCCGGGTCGAGCGACGGACGGGCACCACGCGACCACGCCGGTGAGCCAGCCACATGAGCACGCCGGTGGCCACCACACCGAGCACCACGGTGAACACACTGGCCTCCGGTCCGAAGGCGCCGCCCGTGACGAGCGTGGGACCCGAGATCGTCGTGTCCAGCAGGCCCTGCCGGGTCTTGGTGCCCGACACCTCGGTGCTGAAGATCGCGCTGACGGCGATGTTCCAGCCAAAGTGCAGGCCGATCGGCAACCAGAGCTTGCGGGTGGCGACGTACGCGGCAGTCAGCATCCCGCCCGCAGAGATGGCGATCGCGACGGCGCCCACCAGGGTGGCGTTCGCGTTCAGCAGGTGGATCAGACCGAACAGCGCCCCGGTCAGCACGAGCGCGATCCAGGTCCCGGTCCAGCGCTCGACGTTGCGGAACAGGACACCGCGGAACAGGAGCTCCTCGGTCACCGCGGCACCGGCCATGATGCCGAGCAGGGCGACGGCGTTCTCCGGCGTGCCGAGGCCGTTGATCGTGTAGTCGCCGAGGAGCGCGATGGTCGCGATGACCGCCCCGAAGAGCGCGACACCGAGCAGCGTGCCCCATCCGACGCCGGCGCCCGCTCCCTTCGCCGAGACCTCGTCGGGATTCCGGTGCTCGGTGCGCCGTACGACCCAGCGATAGACCGCTACCGCGACGACCGCCGTCGACAGGCCGGCGACGAGCGCCAGCCAGGGGCTGTCCTTCACCGCCGCCATGCCGAGGTTGCCGACGATCCAGACCGCCGCAACTGCCAAGAACTGCCATAACAGACGCATGATGACTCCTTTGCGAGAATTCGCGGCGGGAGCGCCGCGGGGTGTTGTGGGCGAAGTCCTCGGGTCCGCGGCAGAATGCGGTCAGGATTGTCGCTGAGGAAGGCTCCGTGGCGGGAATGGCACGACCGAGCTTCGGTGCTGCTCAGCCGGTGAATTCGTCGACGCCGACGGCGAACTCCCAGTGGCCCACCCCGTTACCGGCGAGGCCCATCGTGACGAGGCCCATTCCTTCCAGCCAGTGCGCCATCCTCAGGTCGCCGACGTCGAGCGGGCGCAGGCCGAGGCTCTCGACGAACGCCTCGACGCTCGCTTTCGCGGACGCGTCGTCCCCGGCGAGGAAGACGGCCGGCCGGCCGCTCTCCAGGACGCTGCGGAAGATGGTGTTGAACGCTTTCACCACGCTGGCGTCGGCAGGAGCCACCTTGGCGGCTTCCAGTGCCACCGACGTCACGCCGTCGTAGGCCAGCCCGTCGAAGGTGGCGTTGAAGGGGTTGCTGATGTCGACGATGATCTTGCCCGCGAGGGCGTCTCCGTACTCGGCGACCACAGGGACGACGCCGGCGTAGAGCAGGGCCGTGATGACGATGTCCCCGGAGGGGACGGCGCCCCAGGTGCCTGCGGTCGCGCCGCCGCCCAGCGTCTTGGCCAGGGCGTCGGCCTTGGCCTGGTCGCGGCCCATGACCTCGACGGTGTTGCCGCCGGCCACGGCGCGTGCGCCGATGGCGCGGGCCATGTTTCCCGTACCGATGATGGTGATGCTGCTCATGACGGTCCTTCTCTCTCTCTGTCTGTCTGTCTGTCTGTCTGTCTGTCTGTCAGACGGCTGTGGTTCCGCCGTCGGCGACCAGCTCCAGGCCGTTGACGTAGCTGGAGTCGTCGGAGGCGAGGAACAGGGCGACGGAGGCGATCTCGTCGGGGCGGCCCATCGCTCCGCGGGGGATGAGGGACTCGAACGCCGCCTTGGTCTCCTCGTCGAAGAGCTCCTCCTGCTTGGCGGTGGCGACCTGGCCGGGGGTCAGCACGTTGACCCGGATGTTCCGGTCGCGCAGCTCGTTGAGCCAGACCCGGGCCCAGGCCTGCTGGACGGCCTTGCTGCCCGCGTAGAGGCTCCAGCCGTGGAAGGCGCCGAGGGACGCGTTGGACCCGGTCATGAGGATCGAGCCGTGGTCGTTCATCAGTGGCAGGGCCTTCTGGACGGTGAACAGCGTGCCGCGCGCGTTGAGCTCGAACGCGCGGTCGAACTGCTCCTCGGTGATCTCGCCGAGGGGGGCGGGCTCGCCCATCCCGGCGCTGGCCCACAGCACGTCGATCGAGCCCTTCTCCCGCTTGACGGTGTCGTACAGGCGGTCCAGGTCGTCCAGGTCGGACGCGTCGCCCTGGACGGCGGTGACGTTGCGGCCGATCAGCTCGACGGCCTCGTCCAGGGCGTCCTTCCGTCGGGCCTGGATGAAGACGTGCGCGCCTTCTTCGACGAACAGCTTCGCGCCGGCCAATGCCATCCCGGTGGATCCGCCGGTGATCACCGCTACCTTGCCTTCGAGCTTTCCCACGATCACTCCGTTGAATTGACGTGATGGGTCGGGTCCGACGTCGAATTCTTTGCTTCGAACTCGCTCGGCCTGTCACGACGATGTCACCGGCGTGAGGCGGTGTCCAAGACCCATTTCGACCGCGGTGATACCTTGAAGGCATTGCCGGACCGGGAGGCCCCATGGATCTGGACCTGCGCAAGCTGCGCTACTTCGTCACGGTCGCCGACGCGCTGCACTTCGGGCGGGCCGCCGAGGAGCTGCACATCGCGCAGCCGGCGCTCAGCCGGCAGATCCGCGCGCTCGAGGACGACCTCGGCGCGCCCCTGTTCATCAGGGACAGCCACGGCGTGGTGCTGACCGATGCAGGCCGCCAGCTGCTGGACGACGCCGGTCCGTTGCTCGCGTCCGCCCGTGCGGTCCGGCGCCGGGTGTCCGTGGCGGCACGAGGCGGGCGGCGGCTGGTCGTGGGATTCCGCGCCGGTATCCCGGTGATCCCGGCCGCACGGGCGTTCGGAGCGCGGCATCCCGACGTCGTCGTGGACGTGCAGCGCACGGAATGGGACGACCAGGCGCAGACGGTGCTCGACGGCCGGGTCGACGTCGGCTTCGTGCGCCTGCCCGTCGACGAGACCGGGCTGCGTCTGGTCCCGCTCTTCACCGAGCCGCTCCTGGTCGCGCTGCCCACGAGCCATCCGTTGGCTGGCAAGGAGGAGATCTCGGAGTCCGACCTGGCCGGCGAGCGGCTGATCTGGCACGGCGACGCGAGCACGCGCCCCACCCGGCTCCCATACCCCGACTCGGGGCTCCGGGCGCACGGGGTGGACGAGAAGCTCGAGCACGTCGCCGCCGGCCGCGGCATCACGTTCGTCGCGAGCTCGGAGAGCCTGTTCTACTCCCGTCCCGACATCAGCTACGTGCCCGTCCGGGAGCTGGCGCCGGACCAGGTCGGCGTCGCGATGGCGGCCTCGCGACCCTCGCGGTTGGCGGACGACTTCTTCGCTGCGGCTCAGGCGACGGCGGACGTCACCGCAGAGTGCGGGAGCTACGAGATGTGGCGGCTCGCGAGCAGCGTCGCGGCCGGTGGTTGAGCGGCTCGTTCCGACCTGACGTTCGCGTGTGTCGTGGGGGAGACCGATGATGACGAGTGGATCGGTACGCGAGCCGGAGGTCGTGCCGCGCCCGGAGTTCGACTTCGGTGCGTTCACCCGCGCCTTCGACGCCGAGCGCAGGTCGCGTGGGCTGACCTGGTACACCCTCACCGACGAGCTGTGGGACCAGTCGGCCGACCTGAACGCGCAGCGCCCCGAGGACCACTGCCTGTGCGGGGGAGCGGTCTCCCGCTTGCCGGCACGCGAGGACACGTCGTGCCAGTACGCGCTCTTCATGCTGCGGTGGCTCGGTCGCCCGCCCGAGGACTTCGTCCGGGACGCGCGCGACGTGGGAGACACGCGTCTGCCTGAGGCCGGACCCGATCGGCGGCTTCGCTGGGACCTGCCCCAGCTGCACGTGGCTCTCGACGAGCGACGGCGCGAGCTCGGCCTGACGTGGTCCGGGCTGGCGGATGTGCTGGGCTGCACGCCCGCGCGACTGACCAACCTCCGCTCCGCCCGGCAGGCGGACCTGGCGCTCGTCATGCGCATCACGCAGTGGCTCGGTAGGCCGGCTGCCGACTTCATCCACCCCGCGACCTGGTGACAGGGTCACGGCAGCCCGTCCCGACGCCGGGACAGGGCGGCGACCTCGGCGGTGTTGCCGGTCAGGACGATGGCGCGGTCGTAGGCGGCGCGGGCCTCGGTGTCGAGACCGAGCCGGCGCAGCAGGTCCGCCCGGGTCGCGTGGTACGGGTGGTACCCGTCGAGGTCGGGCGCGAGCGGCTCGACGAGTGCCAGGGCGACGTCAGGCCCCTCGAGCTCGGCCACTGCGATCGCCCGGTTGAGGGCGACGACGGGCGAGGGGTCCAGCCGGGCGAGCTGGTCGTAGAGAGCGACGACCTGCGACCAGTCCGTGTCGCGCGCGTCGCGGGCGGACGTGTGCACCGCGTTGATCGCCGCGAGGATCTGGTAGCGGCCGGGCGCGGTCCCGGCTGCGGCGGCGGCGAGACGCTCGCGCACCAGCCGGTGTCCCTCGGCGATCAGGTCCGGGTCCCAGGAGGCGCGGTCCTGCGCGTCGAGCGTGACGAGCTCCCCGCCCTCGACCCGGGCCGCGCGGCGTGCCTCCGTCAGCAGCATCAGGGCCAGGAGGCCGGCCACCTCGCCGTCGTCGGGCAGGAGGTCGCGGAGCAGCCGGACGAGCCGGATCGCCTCGGCGGTGAGGTCCTGCCGCACCGGGTCGGTGTCGGGGCCGCCGGCCAGGTAGCCCTCGTTGAACACGAGGTAGAGCACGGCGAGGACGCCGGTCACCCGGGCGGGGAGGTCGTCGTCGGACGGTACCCGGTACGGGATGCTCGCGGCCCGGATCTTGGCCTTGGCGCGCGTGATGCGCTGCCCGATCGCGGCCTCCTGCGCGAGGAACGCACGGGCGATCTCGGGGACGGTGAGGCCGCCGACCAGGCGCAGCGTGAGCGCCACCCGGCTCGGCATCGCCAGAGCCGGGTGGCAGCAGACGAAGAGGAGCCGCAGCCGGTCGTCGTCGACGGCGCCACGGGGCTCGGGCGGGCTGTCGTGCAGCATCCGTGCCTCCCGGTGCCTCGCGTCGCGCGTGCTCTCGCGCCGGATCCGGTCGACGGCCTTGCGCTGCGCCGTCGTCGTGAGCCACGCGGCCGGGTTGCGGGGCGTCCCGTCGACGGGCCACCGCGCGACGGCGGCGGCGAACGCCTCGGCCGCGGCCTCCTCGGCGACGTCGAGGTCGCCGAACCGGCGCGTCAGCGAGCCGACCAGCCGGGCCCACTCGTCGCGGTGGGCCCGGGCGACGGCTGCTGCGGCGTCGTTCACAGGAACGGCCGCACCTCGATCTTCCGGTCGCAGACCTTCGACGCCTCGGTCGCGAGCTCGAGCGCCACGTCGAGGTCCGGGGCCTCCCAGATCCACACGCCGGCGAGGAACTCCTTCGACTCCACGAACGGCCCGTCGGTGAGCATCGGCTGCTCGCCGCGGTTGTCGACGACGGTCGCGGCGTCGGTGGCGGCGAGGCCGCCCGCGAAGACCCAGTGGCCGGCGGCCATGAGCCGTTCGTTGAACGCGCTGATGAGGGGCTCGCGGTCGTCGCGGCCCGGGTCGATCCTGTCGTCGATCACGGAAACCAGGTACTGCATCGAACTCGTCTCCTCGGGTGTCGAGACCTGCGCGGGTGGGGTGGTCGGGGATCAGGCCGTGGCGTAGTGCGGGCGCCCGGCGGGGCGGTAGACCTGGATCGTCACGCCCTTCGAGTCGGCCCGCGACCCGACGGGGACGAGCGCGCGGTCGGGGCCGTCGTCGGGGAACAGCCGCGTGCCCTGGCCCAGGATCACCGGGACGACGATCAGCGTGAGCTCGTCGACCAGGTCGTGCTCCAGCAGCCACCGGACCAGGGCGCCGCTGCCGTGCACCTGCAGCTCGCCGCCGGGCGCGGCCTTGAGCTCGCTGACGGCGTCGGCGAGGTCGCCGCGGAGCACCGTGGTCCGCGGCCAGGTCGGGGTCTCGAGCGTCGTCGAGGCGACGTACTTGGGCGCGCGCTCCAGGGCCAGGCCGATGGGGTGCGCGCGCATCGCGTCGACCGATCCCCACGAGCCGGCGAAGAGCTCGTAGGTCCGCCTGCCGAACAGGAAGGCGTCGGCGCGCTCGTACGTCCGGGTGATGAGGTCGCGGGTCTCGTCGTCGCCCGCTCCCAGGGCCCAGCCGCCACGCTCGAACCCGTTCCTGCGGTCGTCGGACGTGGCGCCGTTGCCCTGCATCACCCCGTCGAGGGTCACCTGGGTCATGGTTGTCAGCTTCATGGTCGTGGTCCTCCGGCTCCGGCCGCCTCGGTCGGGTGGCCTCACCCCTTCGACGAACACGACGGCCCCGATCCGACACCTCGAGCGGACCCAGGATCACGGTGCGGCGAAGTAGTCCCCGCGGTCGAGGTCGTCGAGCAGCGTCTCGTGGCGCGGGGCCCAGCCGAGCAGCCGCTGCGTCTGCGCGCTGGAGACCGGCGCGTCCGCGGCGTAGACGATCGCCATGAAGGGGTTGCCGAAGTGCTCGGCGGCGTCGGCGGCGTCGACCGACCGCACCGGGATGCCGAGCCTCTCGCCGATCTTCCCGGCGATGTCCCGGAACGGGACGCCCTCCTCGCCGACGCCGTGGAGCGCGCTCCCCGCCGGCGCGGTCTCGAGGGCGAGCCGGTAGAGGACGGCGGCGTCGAGGCGATGGACGGCGGGCCACCGGTTGGAGCCGTCGCCCACGTACGCGGAGAACCCGGTCCGGCGTGCGGTCGCGATCAGCATCGGGACGAAGCCGTGGTCACGCGGGCCGTGGACGGTGGGGGCGAGGCGGATCACGACCGAGCGCACGCCCCGCGAGGCGAGCCCGAGGCACGCCTGCTCGCCCTCGTAGCGCAGGCCGCCGATCGAGTCGGGGCTCGCGGCGTCGGCCTCGGTGCTCACCCGTCCCGCGGGCATCACCAGCGTCCCCGACGTGACGACGAGCGGTCGGTCGGTGCCGACGAGCGGAGCGCCGAGCGCCCGGATCGCGGCGACGTCGCGTCGGGTCATGGCGGGCGGGTCGCTGAAGTCGGCGCCGCCGAAGGCCAGGTGCACCACGCCGTCGGACCGGGCGGCGCCGGCGCTCAGGGCCTCCACGTCGTCGAGGGTGCCTCGGAGCGCCGCGGCCCCGAGCTCCTCCAGGCGGCCGGCGGCGGCGTCGGACCGCGCCAGCCCGGTGACGCGGTGACCGGCCCGGACGAGCTCGGCGACGATGGCGGGGCCGGTCTGTCCGGTGCCGCCGGTGACGAAGACGTGCATGGTGTGCTCCTCGAGGGCCGGTGATCGTTGTGTCACTTAGTGACACTACAGCGTATCGTCACTGAGTGACATCACCGCTATGCTCGCGTCATGCCCCGAAGCGGCGCCGACGCGCGCGATCGCCTGGAACGGGCCGCGCTCGAGCTCTACGGCGAGCGCGGCTACGACCAGACCACCGCCGCCGACATCGCCGCGCGCGCGGGCCTGACGGCGCGCACCTTCTTCCGGCACTTCGCCGACAAGCGCGAGGTCCTCTTCAACGTCGAGTCGGGCCTGCGTGACGAGCTGGCAGAGGCCATGGCCGTCGTGCCGGACAGCGAGCCGCCGCTCGCCGCGGTGCTCCAGGCGTTCCGCTCCATGGCGCCGGGGCTGGAGGAGGGCCGCCGGATCGCCGAGGCTCGACACCGCGTCATCGCCCAGAACCCGGCCCTGCGAGAGAGGGAGCTGGCGAAGGCCGCGGCCATGAGCGTCGTCGTCGCCGAGGGGCTCCGGGCGCGGGGTGTGCCCGACGCGCGGGCCTCGCTGCTGGCCGAGGTCGGCACCGCCGCGGTCGGGCACGCGATCCACGCCTGGACGGCCGAGCCGTCGAGCGACCTCGACGCCCTGCTCGTCGAGGCTTTCGACGTGCTGGGTGTCGGCGCGAGCGCGACGCTGCCCTCGGCCCGCGAGGGCGTCCGCACGGTCCTCGCCCGCGCCTACGTCGACGACCTCGACGCCGCGCTGCCCCTCTACCGCGAGCTGTCCGGGGGTGCGGAGCCGCACCGGTTCGGCTTCCGAGGGGTGCGACTGGCCCGGGTCGGCCTCTTCCTGCTCGTCGAGGGCGCGGACGAGGAGATCCGGTCGCGCATCGCCACGGTGCTGGTGGACGACGTCGACGCGGTGGCGCGCGTCGTCGCGTCGCGGGGCGGCGAGCTGCTCGACGGGCCGGCGCCCGGGCCCAACGGGCCACGTCTGGTCGCGCGCCACCCCGACGGGAACGTGGTCGAGTACATCCAGCCCGGCTGAGCGCTCGCGCCGGCGGTCGCCGTCGCGCGCCGCCGGGTGCCGGTTCCCCGGCGGCTCAGCGCACGACGACGGCGCGCAGCACCTTCCGGAGCGTGCGGACCTCCGCGGCGCTCGCGGGGGAGAGGAACTCGTCCTCCGCGGCGGCGTACGCGACGACGGCCTTCGCGTAGAGGTCCAGGCCCGCCTGCGTGAGCTCGACGACGTTCCGGCGCCGGTCCGCCGGGTCCTGCCGACGCGTCACGACGCCCTTCTTCTCAAGCCCGTCGAGCAGTGCGACCATCGTCGTCCGGTCGACGCCGAGGGTCTGCGCGACCTCGAGCTGCGACGCCGGCTCGCGCCCGACGAGGACGCGCAGCGCCCCGAGCTCCTTGCCGTCGATCCCCAGCGGTGCGAGCGCCTCGTCGGCGACCGCGTGCAGCCCCGCGGTCGCGTGCTTGAGGAGGTAGACGAGCGAGTCCTCCGGCTCGCGGCGGGCGAACGTGTCTCTTGACATGGCGAAAGCCTAACGTAGGCTGATTGTCAGTCATGCTGACGATCAGTCGCTCAACGAAAGGTTCCGCCTCATGATCCTCGTCACCGGAGGAGCCGGCTTCATCGGCTCGCACACCGTCCGCGCGCTGCACGACCTGGGGGAGGAGGTCGTGATCTTCCAGCGGCGCGCCCCGGAGGTCCCCGAGCGGCTCGCCGACCTGCCCGTGCGCGTCGTCCAGGGCGACGTCGCGGACCTCGACCGGCTCCTCGAGGTCGGACGCCGCTACCCGGTCACCGGCATCGTCCACCTCGCCGTCGCGCTGCCGTGGCCGGCCACTGACGACCCGACCGAGGACACGGCACGCGCGGTCGACGCGTTCCTCAACATCGTCCGGGCAGCGCGGGCGTGGGGCGTCCGGCGCGTCGTCACCGCGAGCACCATCGGCGTCTACGGTGGGCTCCCTGCGGAGGGCGGGCTGACCGAGGACCTGCCCCTGTCGATGCGCCACCTGCACGTCATCCCGACCTTCAAGAAGATCACCGAGCTCCTGGCGGGCTACCTCGGCGACGCGACGGGCGTCGAGCTGGTCGATGCGCGGATCTCGGGCACGTGGGGTCCGGGGGGACACCTGCCCGACCCGTTCTTCCCGGCGTCGATGCTCGCGCACGCGGCCGCGCACGGTGCCGAGCCGGACCTCGGCGGGCTGCTCGCACCGCCGCGCGCCGAGGACGCGCTCGACCTCTGCTACGTCAAGGACACCGGGCGCGCGCTCGCCCTCCTGCAGACCGCCCCCGAGCTGCGCCACCGGACGTACAACGTCGGGTCCGGCCGTCCGACGAGCAACGCCGACGTGCTCGCGGCGATCGCGAGCGTCGAGCCCGGGTTCCGGTTCGAGCTGCCGTCGGCGGGCCCGCTCCCGGTGAGCTGGCTCGACATCGCGCGCCTGCGCGAGGACACCGGGTTCGAGCCCGCGTACGACACCGGCGCGGCCGCCGCCGACTACATCGCGTGGCTCCGCGCCGGTCACGACGCGTAGCGACGGGGCGCCACGTCGCCGGCCCGGTGGTGCCCGGGACCAAACCCGGACCCCCCGGTGTTGGAACCATCGACGCCGCAGCCAGCGACGTCGGAAAGAAGGAGAAAGAACGTGTCGAACGACTACGGCAAGACCCCCGAGGCGCTGAGCCACCTCACGAAGAGGCAGCGTCAGGTCACCCAGGACGGCGGCACCGAGCCGGCGTTCCGGAACGAGTACTGGGACAACCACGAGCCCGGGATCTACGTGGACGTGGTGTCGGGTCAGCCCCTCTTCTCGTCCACCGACAAGTACGACAGCGGCTCCGGCTGGCCCAGCTTCACCCGGCCCATCGCCGCGGACGCGGTGGACACCGCGACGGACTCGTCCTACGGGATGATCCGGACGGAGGTGCGCTCGGCAGGCGCCGGCAGCCATCTCGGGCACCTGTTCGACGACGGCCCGGTCGCTGCCGGGGGCCAGCGGTACTGCATGAACTCGGCCGCGTTGAGGTTCGTCCCCGCGGCCGAGCTGGAGGAGCAGGGCTACGGTCGGTTCCGGGCGCTGTTCGAGACTTCCGAGATCACGAACGCAGAGGAGAGCGCGTCATGACCAGCGGGATCAACGACACCGGTGAGATCACCCGTGAGCCCGGCACCGAGACGGCCGTCCTGGCGGGCGGTTGCTTCTGGGGCCTCGAGGACCTCATCCGGCGCCAGCCCGGCGTCGAGCAGGTCCGCGTCGGCTACACGGGCGGGCAGAACGACCACGCCACGTACCGCAACCATCCGGGTCACGCGGAGGCCGTCGAGATCGTCTTCGACCCGGCCCGGACGACGTACCGCGACATCCTGGCGTTCTTCTTCCAGGTCCACGACCCGTCCACGCTGGACCGGCAGGGCAACGACATCGGGACGAGCTACCGCTCGGCGATCTTCCCGCTCACGCCCGAGCAGGAGCGCGTCGCACGGGACACGATCGCCGACGTCGACGCCTCCGGCCTGTGGCCGGGCAAGGCCGTGACGACGATCGAGCCCGCCGGGCCGTTCTGGGAGGCCGAGCCGGAGCACCAGGACTACCTGCTCAAGTACCCGAACGGGTACACGTGCCACTTCGTGCGGCCGGGCTGGGTGCTGCCGAAGCGCGAGCAGGCCTCGGCCTGACGGGCGGCCGCCGGCCGGCTGGTGGCTCGTCCGAGTCCTCCGCCGGCCGGCGGTCCGTCATCTCCACGCACGGCGGCGGTCAGTCCGCGGCTGTCGTCCCACCGAGGCTTTCGACGAGCGCCGCGACCCGTTTCGCGCGGGTCTCGGCCCTCTTGGCCTGCTCGACGACGCGCACATGCTGCTTCCGCCGGCTCACCGTGAGCCGGTCGAACGCCGCGCGGGCGGCCGGCGCTGCGTCGAGGGCGGCCGCGACGTCGTCGGGCTCGGTGACCGTCTCGGGCTCGTCGTCGAGCTCGAGGCCGACCGTGACCTCGTCGCCCACGGCGACGCCCGCAGCCGCGCGGTTCGCGTTGCTCAGGCCGATGAGGTCGCGACCCCGCAGGATCGCGACGCGCGTCCGCCACGTGTGCCCGCCCAGCGTCACGACGACCCGCGGGCGCCTCCCGCCGCCGAGGGACTCGACGGCGCCCGGCGGGATCTCCAGGCCGTGCATCGGCTCGGGCGGTTCGACGGTGCTGCGGAACTCCATGCTCGTGTCCTCTCGTCGACGGCGGCCGCTCCTGGCGCCGCGAGCTCAGCCCAGTCTGACCGCGGCCGCGCGGAGCTGCTCGAGCGCCTGGGTCGCGAGGGCGCCGAAGTCCTGCTCGTCGTCCGCGGCGACCCAGGTCGCGTACGCCTCCTTGAACGCGAGCATGCCGAGCTCGGCCACGAGGTCGGCCGTGCGGTCGTCGATGCCACGGGCGCGAAGCGCGCCGGCGGCCGTGGCCGCGAGGCCCACCCGCTTGAGCTGGTCGCGCTGCTGGAGCTCGGCGCTCGCCGCGATGACGGCCTGGAGCCGGGGCCCGAACTCGCGGCTGACCGGCGTCATCGCCCCGGCGGCGCCCACGAGGCCCGCGGCCATGGCGTCGAGCGGGCCCGCGTCGGTCGGCGCGCCCGCGATCCCGTCCGCGAGCAGGCGTGAGAGGGTCTCCTGCCCCGCCGCAAGGACGTCGCGCTTGTCGGGGAAGTGACGGAAGAAGGTGCTCCGGGTGAGCCCGGCGCGCTCGACGATCTGCGCGACCGTGGTCTCGTCGTAGCCCTGCTCGGAGAACAGGTGGAGCGCGGCGATGACGAGGCGCTCGCGTGCGTCGGGCTCCCAGCGTGGCATGGCCTCATCCTACGGACGGGACTTCGGTCCCGTCGGCCGGTGCCGGCGAACGACGACGAGACAAAGGTCCCATCAGTTGCTACGGTGATGAGACACAGGTCCCATCGCAAGGAGCAGTCATGCGCGTCTTCGTCACCGGAGCCAGCGGCGGGATCGGTTCCGCCGTCCTTCCCGAGCTCTTCGCCGCCGGGCACGAGGTCGTCGGCCTCGCCCGCTCGGACGCCGCGGCGTCCCGGGTCGCCGCCCTCGGGGCCGAGCCCCTGCTGGGCGACCTCACCACCGTCGACACCCTGCGCGCCGCCGCGGACGACGCCGACGGCGTCGTGCACCTCGCCTTCAGCAACGACTTCACGCGGGTGGCGGAGGGCACGGCGGAGGAGCGGGCCGCCGTCGAGGCCCTCGGCGCAGCCCTGGAGGGCACCGGCAAGCCGTTCGTCTTCGCCTCCGGCACGCCCGCGGTCCCCGGTCGGGCCTCGACGGAGCTCGACCCGACGCCGACCGACGGCCCGATGGGCGCCCGCGGGCTCACGGCGGCCTTCGCGCTCGGCCTCGCGGACCGCGGCGTCCGCCCGGCGGCCGTCCGCCTGCCCCGCTCGGTCCACCAGGGCGGCGACCGCTACGGCTTCGCCTCGATGCTCATCGAGGCCGCTCGCCGCACCGGCGTCTCCGGGTACGTCGGCGACGGGACCCAGCGCTGGCCGGCCGTGCACCGGCTCGACGCCGCCCGCCTGTTCCGCCTCGTCCTCGAGCAGGCCCAGCCCGGCGAGCAGGCCCACGCCGTCGCCGACGAGGGCGACACCATGCGGTCGATCGCCGAGACGATCGGGCGGGCCCTGGGCCTTCCGGCCGAACCCGTGCCCGCCGAGAGCTTCGGCTTCCTCGGGACGATCTTCGGCGTGGACCAGCCGTCGTCGAGCGCGCTCACCCGTGAGCGGTTCGGCTGGCAGCCCACCCACCCGAGCCTGCTGGAGGACCTGGCGGCGGGGGACTACCCGGCCTGACCGCCGCGCGTCGTCGGCCGAGCCCACCTACCGTGACGGGATGGGCGAGGAGCGTGCGGGCTGGCGTCCCGACGTCCTCGGCGCCGGGTTCGAGCGGCGCACGCTGCCGCTCGGCGAGGACGACGAGGGCGAGCTCGTCGCGACGCTCGTCCGCTATGCGCCTTCCTCTCCGGACGTGTCAGAACCTGGGGAGGGTATCGCGCCGCCACGTTCTGACAGTTCGCGCGTGCTCGGTGCCGACGTGCTGTACGTGCACGGGTGGTCGGACTAGTTCTTCCAGGCCGAGCACGCGCGGTTCTGGCACGAACGCGGCGCCCGGTTCCACGCGCTCGACCTGCACAAGTACGGGCGGAGCCTCCGACCCGGCCAGACCCCCGGCTTCACCACCGACCTGCGGCACTACTTCCGCGACGTCGAGGCGGCGCTCGCCGTCATGGGTCACGGGATCCTGCCCCGCGAGCGCTCGCGCACCGATCGCCCGCTCGTCCTGGTCGGGCACTCGACGGGCGGTCTCACGCTGAGTCTGTGGGCCGCGGCGTTCCCGGGCCGGGCGGCGGCGCTCGTGCTCAACAGCCCGTGGCTCGAGTTCCAGGCGGGCGCGGCCGGGCGCGCGGTGGTCGCGCCCGCGCTCGGCCTGCGCTCCCGGCTGCAGCCGCGCGGGCGCATGGTCACGGTCGACCTGGGCTTCTACACGCGCTCGGTGTCGAGCCGGTTCGAGGGGGAGTGGGACTACGACCTCGCGTGGCGCCCCGAGCACGGGTTCGCGCTCCACCCTGCATGGCTGGACGCCGTCTTCCGCGCGCAGGCCGACGTCGCGCGCGGGCTGGGCCTGTCGCTGCCCGTGCTGGTCCTGCTGTCGGCGCGGTCCACCCTGCTGCCGGTGTGGTCGGACGCGATGCGGTCCTCCGACACGGCGCTCGACGTCGGGCAGGTCGCCGCGCGCGTCGTCCAGCTCGGGTCCCACGTGACGCTCGCGCGGATCGACGGCGCCCTGCACGACGTCGTCCTCTCGGCTCCCGACGTGCGCGCCCGCGCGTACGAGGTGCTCGGGCGGTGGGCGGACGCGTACGCGGGCCGGTGACCGTCAGTCGTCGGCGCGCCGGCGGTACTCGGTGAGCGACGAGTTGAGGCGGCCGAGCAGCTCGGCGAGCAGGGCCCGGTCCAGCCGGGACCACGAGCCGAGCACGTCCCCGTAGAGCGCGCGGCGCTCGGTCCGGTTGGCGTCGAGCGCGTCGACGCCGCCGTCCGTGGGCTCGACGAGGACGGCGCGGCCGTCGTGGGGATCGCGCGTGCGGCGGACGTGGCCGGCCTTCTCGAGCGCCGCCACCTGGCGCGTCACGGTCGAGGCGTCGAGGCCCAGCCGGTCGGCCAGCACGTTGACGTTCTCGGCGCCCTCGGTGACCAGGTGGTGCAGGAGCAGGTAGGCGGCGCGGTCCATCACGCCGGTGCCGGGACGCTTGGAGCCGCGGCTGACCGACCGGTCGGCCCGGCGCATGAGCTGCGCGACCTGGAACTCGATGCGGGAGAGGACGGCGGTCGCCGCGGCGTCGTCGAGCGACTCGCCTGGGTCCTCGGGTGGGGCGGTGGCGGGGCCCGTAGTGTCCTCGATCTTCATAGGTGTATGATACAGGCAATTACCTGGTAGATACAGCTACTCGCAAGGAGTCCCGTTCCCGTGGCGTCCACACGCAACGAACCCAACAAGACAGCGATCTACGCGACCGCGCTCACGGCGTTCTTCGCGATCGCCGGCATCGCGATCGTCGACCCGATCCTCCCCGTCATCGGCGCCGACCTCGGCGCGTCGACCTGGCAGATCGAGCTGCTGTTCACCGCGTACATCGCCCTCATGGCGATCGGCATGATCCCCGCCGTCATGGCGACGGGGAGGTTCGGCTACAAGAAGATCCTCATCACCGGCGTCAGCACCGTCGGCGTGGCGGCGATCCTCGCCGGGTTCAGCCAGAACATCGCCCAGCTCGCCGTGCTCCGCGCCTTCTGGGGCCTCGGCAACGCGATGTTCTTCGCGACCGCGATGGTGCTGCTCGTCTCGCTCGCGAAGGACCGCAACTGGGTCGTCGAGCTGTTCGAGACCTGCGTGGGCCTCGGCTTCGCCGTCGGCCCGCTGCTCGGCGGCCTGCTCGGCCAGATCAAGTGGCGCGTGCCGTTCCTCGCGTGCGGCCTCTTCATGATCATCGCGCTCGTCGTGTCCGCGTCGCGCCTCAAGGACCCGGCCGAGAAGCCCGCACCGCTGCGCCTCGGCTCGATCTTCAAGCTCTACGGCAAGCCCGCGTTCCTCGTGCTGTGCGTCATCACCGCGGCGTACAACTACGTGTTCTTCGTCGTCCTCGGCTACACGCCGGTCTTCCTCGACCTCGGCGTCGTCGCGCTCGGCTTCGTCTTCACGGGCTGGGGCATCGGCCTCGCGTTCGGCATCCTCGTCGTCGGGCACAAGCTGGCCCACAAGATCGGCGCCGTGCAGACGATCTTCGTCGCGATCCTCGGCGTGCTGGTCTCCGTGATCATCTTCGCGCTGCACCCGTCGACGCCGTGGATGGTCGTCGTCCTCGTCTTCGCGGGCATCTGCATGGGCATCATGAACGCCAACCTCACCGACATGTCGCTCGCCCTCGGCTCGCAGGACCGCCGCGTCACCACCGGCGCGTTCAACCTGGTCCGCTGGGGCTTCGCCGCCCCCGCGCCCGTCATCGCCGGGCTCATCTCGAAGAACCACGCCTCCGCCCCGTTCTGGGTCGGCGCCGCGGTGCTCGCCGTCGGGATCGTCGTGTTCCTCGCCGCCGGGCACGTCATGGCGCGCGGCATGAGCGAGCGGTTCCTCTGGGCCAGGTGGAACGCGGCCGCCCGCGTCGAGGAGGGCACGCCCGAGGAGATCCTCGGCGAGGTCTGACCCCCCCGGACCGGTTCGTCCGGGGCGTCGACGGGGACGCGCCGGACGAGCCGAACCACCTCGCCGCGGCGACGTTCGGTTCGCCCATGGTGACGTCGTGCGCGCGTGGTCGGGTCCGCGGGCGGGCTCGGACAGGCGGTTCGGACTGCGTCGCCTTCAGGCCCCTGGGGGCCTTCCGGCCCCTTGACGTCCTTCACCACCTGCCCGCACCCACCCGCTCCCGCCGTCGCCTCGCCTCGCGGCCTCTCCGCGCCGTCGTCGAGCAAGAGCCTTCGCCGCCGAGCAAGCACCGAACCGCTGCTTGCTCGACGCCGGCCCCGCTTGCTCGGCGTACGACCCACCGAGAGCCCGCGCCCGGTTCGGGCTACCACCCCCGTGTCGCCGAACGCAGCGTCACCGTCGGCGAACACGGAAGGGCCCCGCGGTCCGACGACCGCGGGGCCCTTCCGTGGAGCACGTGTCAGGCGTCGCGCTTCTTGGCGAGGAAGACGCCGATGCCGAACAGCACCACGCCCCAGGCCACCATCACGAGGAAGCCGGGCCACGGGGCCGGGCCCTGGGACGGGTCGATCGTCAGGAGGTTCTGGCCGGCCTGCGACGGCAGGTAGTCCGCGATGTTGTTGAGCCAGTGCACCGGGATGTTGGCCAGGATCGGACCCACCACGAGCACCAGGCCGATGACGGCGAAGATCGCTCCCGCCGAGCTCCGGATCAGGATGCCGAACGCGAGCGCGAGCAGCGCCGTCGCGGCGAGGTAGAGCGGCACGCCGATGACGACGCGCAGGATGTCGTCGTTGCCGAGGTCGAGGGCCCACGGCTTGCCCGAGAAGAACGGCGTCACGACGGCCACGGCGACGAGCGTCGAGACAGCGGCGACGACGAAGCTCGCGACGATCACGACGACGGCCTTCGCGATCAGGGCGGGCGTGCGGGTCGGCACGGCCGAGAACGTCGAGCGGATCATGCCGGTGGAGTACTCGCCGGTGATCGTGAGCGCACCGAGGACCGCGAGGACGAGCTGGCCGAAGCCGGTCCCGGCCACGAGCGGGGTGGTCGCGATGTCGGCGTTCTCGAAGCCGGGGCCCGCGTCGGGTGTCCCGGTCGTGCCGGCGACGAGCAGGGCCAGCCCGACGAGGACCACGAACGTCGCACCGAGCGTCCAGACGGTCGAGCGCACGGTCCGGAACTTGATCCACTCGGACTGGACGACGCGTCCGAACGTCACGTGGTAGGTCGAGGGCGAGAGCGTGCCCGCGGCGGGGCTCGTGGGCAGGGCGGTGGCGGTCATCGCGTGGCTCCTTCCGTGGTCGGGGCAGGCTGGCCGGCGGCCTGGGCGGCGCCGTCGGGAGCGCCCTCGTGACCGGTGGTGGCGTGGTACTCGACCGACTCCGCGGTGAGCTCCATGTACGCCTGCTCGAGGGTCGAGGTCACGGGCGTGAGCTCGTGCAGGACGATCCCGTTGGCGGCGGCGGCCTCGCCGATGCTGACCGCGTCCGAGCCCGACACGTCGAGGAGCCCGGGCTCGCTGCTGGTGACCGTGACGCCGTCGCGGGTCACGAGCTCGGCGAGCTGCGCGGCCTGCGGGGAGCGCACCTTCACGGACTTCGTCGACGAGCCGTCGACGAACTCCTGCACGGACGCGTCGGCGAGGATCTTGCCGCGGCCGATGACGAGGACGCGGTCCGCGGTCTGCGCGACCTCGGACATGAGGTGGCTCGACAGGAACACCGTCCGGCCCTCGGACGCGAGGAACCGCGCGAGGTTGCGGACCCACAGGACGCCCTCGGGGTCGAGGCCGTTGACGGGCTCGTCGAGGATGAGGGTCTTCGGGTCGCCGAGGAGGGCCACGGCGATGCCGAGCCGCTGCCCCATGCCGAGCGAGAACCCGCCGACGCGCTTCTTGGCGACGGACTGCAGGCCCGTCATCTCGACGACCTCGCCGACCCGCGAGGTGGGGATGCCGTGCGTCGCGGCGAGCGCGCGCAGGTGGTTGTAGGCGGACCGGCCGGTGTGCACGGCCTTCGCCTCGAGCAGTGCGCCCACCTCGGTGAGGGGGGAGCGGTGCTGCGCGTAGGGCTTGCCGTTGACGGTCACGGTCCCGGCGGTCGGACGGTCGAGGCCCATGATCATGCGCATGGTGGTCGACTTCCCGGCGCCGTTCGGGCCGAGGAAGCCCGTCACGGTTCCCGGTCGTACGGTGAACGAGATGCCGTCCACAGCGGTCTTCGGCCCGTACCGCTTGGTCAGGCCATGAGCTTCGATCATGGGTGTCCTGTCTGTGTCGTTCGAGTCTGTGTGGTTCGGGTGGCGGGCAGAGCGCCGCGGCCCGGGTCCGAGCCTAGACACTCGGCACCCGCTCGGGGGGTGCCATCTGTCATGTCCAGGGTCCGATCGGGGTAGTCCCTGGTCCTGACGGCCGGGGGCCGCCCGGCCCTGTCGTGGTGTCGTCCCGTCCGAATAGGATGGGCGGTACCGCTCCGGAGGGCATCCGGAACGACCCAGGAGGACACGTGGCCAACCCGTACTTCGACAAGAACCCCGCCTTCAACGCGCGCGGAGGAGCGGTGCCGTCCGTTCCGGGACAGCAGACGACGACGGCGCCCGGCACCGTGGACGCGGCGACCCTGCAGGCGATGTACCAGGCGCCGTCGGCGACGGCCACGCAGACCGGCCGGATGACGTACGACGACGTCATCGTGCGGACGGGTTCGCTGCTCGCCGTGCTCGTGGCCGTGGGCGCCGTGACGTACGCGATCACGCCGCAGGCGCCGTGGGTGTGGGTCGTCGGGATGTTCGTGGGCCTCGGGCTCGGCCTGGCCAACGCGTTCAAGCGCGTTCCCAGCCCCGCGCTGATCCTCGCCTACGGCGTGGCGGAGGGCGCGTTCCTCGGCGGGATCAGCCGCATGTACGAGGACTTCTACGACGGCGTCGTCCTCCAGGCCGTCCTCGCGACCATCGCGACGTTCGCGGCCACCCTCATCCTGTTCCGCTCGGGCAAGGTCCGCGTCACCCCCAAGTTCACGCGCTGGCTGCTCGTCGCGATGGGCGGCTACCTGATCTTCTCGCTGGTCAACCTGGTGCTCGTCTGGACGGGCGTGCTCGGTGGCTGGGGTCTGCGCGGTGGCCCGCTCGGCGTCGTCATCGGCATCGCCGCGGTCGCGATGGCGGCCGCCTCCCTGCTGATCGACTTCGACTCCATCAAGCGCGGGGTCGAGCGCGGCGTGCCGGCGCGCTTCGCGTGGTCGGCCGCGTTCGGGCTCACCGTCACGCTCGTCTGGCTCTACGTCGAGTTCCTGCGGCTCCTGTCGATCCTGCGCAACTGACCGCGCTGACGGCGTCGGGGCGTGCCGCATGAACGGCGCGTCCCGCAGGCGTCCCCGGTCCATGCCTCAGCTCTCGAGGCCCAGGTCGGGGGCGGTCATGTCGCCGGTGCGGGGCACACCGTCGGCGAGCCCGTACCGCAGCATCACCCCACCCTTCTCGCCCGCCGCGGGAGGCTCGAGGAGCGTGAGGTTCGTCGGCACGGCGCCTCCCTCGAACACCTTCTTCCCGACGCCGAGCACGATCGGGTGCACCAGGAGGTCGATGCGGTCGTAGAGCCGCTCGCGGAGCAGGGTCTGCACCAGGTCGAGGCTCCCCACGACGTGGACGTGCTCGTGCCGTTCGCGCACCTCCCGCACGGCGGCAGGCAGGTCGGGCCCGAGCAGGACCGAGCCCTCCCAGGGGAGCTCGGGTGCGCCCCGCGACGCGACGTACTTGGGGATGCTGTTGAACAGCGGGGCGAACCCGCCGCCCTCCTCCTCGCCGACGTGCGGCCAGTAGGCAGCGAAGATGTCGTACGTCCGGCGCCCGAGGAGCAGCGCGTCCGTGCCGTCGTAGGCCTCGGCGATCTGGGCGCCCGAGGTCTCGTCGAGCAGCGGGGCCTGCCAGCCGCCGAAGGGGAACCCCTCGGGGTCCTCCTCGGGGCCGCCGGGCGCCTGCGCGACGAGGTCGAGGGTCGTGAACAGCTCGATGTGGATCAGGCCCATGGTGTCCTCCGTGTGATGTCGTCGTCACCGGGAAGACCCGCGGCCGAGGGCGGACTCATCGGCCGCCCGCCGTCCGGAACCTCAGACCGCGCTCGCGGCCCCGCCGAACGTCGTGGCCACCCCGTCCGCGCGCACGACGACGCCCACCCGGCCGGGGCGTCCGGCGAGCCACGGCAGGGCGTCGTCGCCGAGCACGAACGCCGTCGTCGCGTCGATGTCCGCCCAGGTCAGGTCGGGTCCGACGACGGTGACCGACGCGAGCACGGTCGGGACCTCGCCCGTGCGCGGGTCGACGATGTGCGCGCCGCGGTGTGCGAGGCCGGACGTCGCGACGGCGCCGTCGCGGACGGGCACCACCGCGACGACGCGGGCAGGGTCGTGCGGGTCCTCGACGCCGATCCGCCAGCCCGGCGAGCCGTCGGCGCGCGTGCGGCACGCGAGGTCGCCGCCCGCGGACAGGCACACGTCAGTGCCGTCGAGGTCGTCGAACGCCCGGAGTGCGCGCTCCACCGCCCAGCCCTTGACGACGCCGCTCGGGTCGAGGACGACGGCACCGTCGGGTCCGGGGCGGTGCACGTCGAACGCCCCGCCCGAACCGACCCGGGCGGCCTCGCCGAGGGCCAGGACCTCGCGGACCTCCGGCGGGCAGTCGTCGGGCCCGACCTCGTCCCGACCCAGCCGGCTCACCCAGGAGCCGGCCCGGTACGTGCTGAAGACGGCGTCCACCCGGCGCAGCTCGGCCAGCGCGGACTCCCAGGCGGCGTCCGCGCGCGGGCCGACCGCGTGGCGGCCGCGCAGCGCGAGGCTGACCGGCATCCCCATGACGTGCTCGACGCGCCGGGCCGTCGGGACGGCGGGGCCCGCGGGCGTGGCGCTCACCGTCAGATCCCCGCCTTGTCGAGGGCGCTCTGCAGGGAGCTCACGTAGCCCTGGCTCGTCACCGTCGCGCCCGAGACCATGTCGATGTTCGCGCTCTGCGCCGACAGCGCCTCCTGACGCAGGATCGGCAGCGCGTACGCGTTGATCTGCTGGTCGCGGCCGTTGCCGTTCGGCTGCTGGAGCACCGTGACCTCGGTGACCTTCCCGCCCGCGACGGTGACCGACACCTGGACGGGACCCCACTGCGTCTGGGCGGTGTCGCCGTCGACGGTCTTCGCGGAGCTCGACGAGCCCGACGAGCCGGACGAGCCGCTGCCCGAGCCCGAGTCCGACCCGGACGACGCCGACCCCGACGAGCCTGAGCTCGACGACCCGGAGCCGGACCCCGAGTCGGCGGTCCCGGCCTGCGCGACGACGGACGACTCGCTCCCCAGCGGCACGCGGCTGCTGGTGGAGGTGTGGTAGCTGAGGAGCAGCACGAGGACGGTCAGCGTCGACATGCTCCACAAGAGGATGCGCTTCACGGTGTCACCACTCAAAGGTCTCGAGGTGGAGCCGGTCGGCCGGGAGCCCGGCGTCGGCGAGGGTGCGGGTCACGAGGGCGGTCCACCCGGGCGGCCCGCAGACGTACACGTCGCGCTCGGCGACGTCGGGCACCCAGTAGGTGAGGGCGGCGAGGTCGTCCGCCGGCCCGACGCCGTCGCCGAGCCACGAGCCGGCGGCGCGGCGCCGGCCGGGGAGCCGGAGGACGGTGAGCCCGCGCCGCGCGTGGAGGTCCTGCAGCTCAGCGGTGAACAGGGGCTCGCGGGTGTACCGCTCGAGGTAGACGGCCTCGCCGGGCGCGTAGTCGAGGCCCTCGGCGAGGGCGCGCAACGGCGTCACGCCGACGCCCGCCCCGATCAGCAGCACCCCGCGCCGCGACCGGGCCCGGTGCGTGAGCCGCCCGTACGGGCCCTCGACGAGGACCCGGGTCCCGGGCGTCAGCGCCCCGACGGCGGCGCTCCCGTCGCCCGAGGCGGCGACCGTGATCCGCAGGCCTGCTCCGTCGGGCGCGGCTGACAGCGAGTACGGGTTGCCGCGCGTCCAGCCCTTCCCGGCGAGGAAGCGGAAGGTGAAGAACTGGCCGGCGTCGGCGCGGAGGAGGTCGAGGCGCTCGCCGCCCAGGTGCACCGACCAGGTGCCGGCCGCCTCGGGGACGACGGCCGTCACGTGCAGCCGGGTCCGCAGGTTGAGCGCGACGGGCCGGCCGACCCGCCACACCAGGACCGCGCCGATCGCGACGCCCCAGACGGTCCACCAGAACACGGTCCGCGCGGTGGACGCCGTGAGGTCCTCGCCGGTCCAGAGCTGGTGGGGGAGCGCGAGCGCGACGCCCAGGTACGCGTACAGGTGCAGGAGGTGCCAGGACTCGTACCGCAGCCGCCGACGCGCGGCCCGCAGGCTGGTCACGACGACCATCACCAGGCACGCGAACCCAGCGACGGCGAGGAGCATGCCGGGCTCGTGGACGGAGAGGTCCCACAGCTCCCCGGGCCAGCGCAGCGCCGACCCGGCCGCGTACCCCCAGGTGACGATGACGACGTGCGCCAGCATCAGGTTGAACGACGTGAGCCCGAGGACGCGGTGGACCCGCGTGAGGCGGTCCTGGCCGTAGGCGCGCTCGAGGATCGGCAGCCGGGCCATGGCGACGACCTGCGCGAGCAGGAGGACGGACGCGCCGAGCCCGGCGAGGCGCCCGGCCGAGGTCAGCCCGCTCACCCACCCGCCGAGGTCCTGGACGCCGCCGTCCTCGACCCACCAGGCGGTGACGAGGAGCAGCGCGAGCCAGAGCAGGGCGCCCGCGCCGAGTCGGACGGCGGCGTCCGCCCGGGCGGCGCGGCCGAGGACCGGGGGTGCCGGGGGCAGAACGGCAGCGCCCGGTGCGGGGTGCGGCGCCGCGCCGTCGGCGTGGGGCACGCGGGCTGCGGTGCTGGTCATGGGGTCCTCCTGCGCGGTGCGAGGACTCCAGCGTGCGGCGCGGACCTCGGAGGGGGATCCGCCCCGGCTATGAGCTGGCTGGGACCCCGGTCAGGCCACCGGCAGGTAGGCCGGCCTCAGTCGATGCCCTCGACGATGCGGAAGTCGCGCTCGACGCCGTCGGAGAGGGCGGCCAGCGCCTCCTGGTACGCCTCGCTCTCGCGTGCGGCGACGGCCTGCTCGAAGCTGTCGAACTCGACGAGCACGGTGCGCTCGGCGATGCCGGCGTCGTACGCGGCGACCCGACCTCCCCGCACGACCGTCCGCCCGCCGCCGAGCCGGACGGCCGCTCCTGCGAGCGCGTTGTAGGCGGCCAGCTTGTCCGGGTCCGAGACGCTGCGGTAGACGCTGACCCAGTAGCCCTTGGGCACGGAACCTCCAGTGGGGTGAGAGCCGACTCCACGATCGTCGGCCGCTCGCGGGCCGTGCCGCGGCGGGCACGGCTCAGCGAGGTCGGTCGACACCCTTTAGTGTGGGGTGTCTTTTCCGATCGAGAGGGGAACCCCCGATGTCCGAGTCCTCGCAGTCGCCCGCGCTGCCTACCGCGTCCGGCTCGTTCGGCGACAAGCCGACCCTGGCCTTCCCGGACGGCGGTGCGCCCGAGGGGCTCCAGGTCCAGGTCCTCGAGCAGGGTGACGGCCCCGAGATCAGCAAGGGCGACACCATCGTCGTGCACTACCTCGGCCAGACCTGGGACGGGCACGTCTTCGACAACTCCTACGACCGCGGCGCGACGATCGACTTCCCGATCGGCGTCGGCATGGTCATCGGTGGCTGGGACCAGGGCCTCGTCGGGCAGAGCCTCGGCTCGCGCGTCCTGCTGTCGGTCCCGCCGGAGCACGGCTACGGCCAGCGCGGCGTCCCGCAGGCCGGCATCGGCGGCACGGACACGCTCGTGTTCGTCGTCGACCTCGTCGACATCGCCTGAGACTCTCCGCAGCACCGAGCTGTCAGAAGCTCGTGAGGCTCGAGCCTCACGAGCTTCTGACAGCTCGCGACGGACTCAGGGGAGGCGGTTGCGCCCGCGGAGCCGGTGCGCCCAGCTCTGGGCGAGCAGCCGCAGGACCGTGCGCTTGCTCGTCACGTCGACGACCGTGAACCGGTCGCGCGCGACCCGTCCCGGTCGGGTCAGGGAGAGCTCGGCGGCGGCGTCGGCGACTTCCGCCAGCACGTCCGGGGCGAGGGGGAGGGGTGCCTCGTCGGGCTGCGAGCGCGCGCCGAGCGGGTACTCGCTGCGGGGGGCGCGCGCCGCCTCGACGTGCGCCCCGACCACCCACGTGACCCCGTGCTCGGGAGCGAAGGCTGCGAGCCGGGCGGTGCTCGTCGCGAAGGCGCGCCGGTCGTCCACGTAGAGGCGACCCGGGTAGACGCTGTCGCCCGTGAACAGGATCCCGGTCCGCGGGTCCAGCAGGGTGATCGCCGTCGGGTGGTGCCCGGGCGTCGCCAGGATCGTGAGATCGCGGCTCCCGAGGTCGAACGTGACCTCGTCGGGCCCGGGCTCGCCGAGCCCGAAGAAGGCCCGGACGTCCGCGAGCTCCTTCCCGACGACGACCGTCCCCGGCCGGTCGGCGAGCTGGGTGTCCGCGGCGACGTGGTCGCCGTGCGCGTGCGAGTGCGCGACGACGAGCTCGTAGCCCTCGCGCGGGTTCCGTTCCAGCCACGCGGCCACGAGCGCGTCGACGGTCGAGCGCAGCGGGAACGCCGACGCGTCCGCGGTCGCGCCGGTGTCGAGGAGCAGCGCGCGTCGCGACCCGAAGAGCAGGGCCAGCACCGGCGCCTCGTGGCTCGAGCGCTTCGACTGCCGCAGGAGCACCGTGTGCTCCTCGAGGGCGTGCACCTCGATCGGGGTGGTGTCGCCGCGGGCCGGTGCGGCGACCGCCCAACGGTCCGGGAATGTGACCCGGACCGGCGGGTCGCCGGGCAGAGCCGGGGGCTCGGTCACGACTGCTCCTCGTCGCGCGGCCGGGCGGCGCCCGGCCCGTGGGTCGCGTCAGGACGTGCGACCGACCGTGTGACGGTGAACGTGCGGTCGCGGGTGACCTGGGTCGTCGCACCGACGACGCGCGCGAGCTCGGCCCGGTGCTGCAGGTGCGAGTTGTAGACGGTCCACAGGGCGCCGCCGGGGCGCAGGACGCGCGCCGCGGTGCGGAACATCCGGGACGCGGTCCCGGTGTGGAGGGCGGCGCCGACGTGGAACGGCGGGTTGCACACGACGACGTCGAACGCCGCGTCGGGGAGGGCGCGACCGGTGTCGTCGCGGAGCGCCTCGACCCGGTCGCCCACGCCCGCGGCGGCCGCCGTGAGCGTCGTCGAGGCGACGGCGGCCGCGGACACGTCCGTCGCGACGACCCGAGCGGTCGGGTACGCCTGCGCGACGCGTACGGCGAGGACGCCTGTCCCGCAGCCGAGGTCCAGCACGCTGCCGCCCTCCGGGACGACGGGCGAGCCGTGCGCCGGCCCGGGACCGGGAAGGCCCGGCAGGAGGCCGAGAGCCTCCAGCAGCGCGCGGGTGCCGCGGTCGAGCCGGGGTCCGGCGAACGCTGCGCCGTACGCCCAGACGACCAGGCCGTCGAGCGGTTGCTCCGAGACGGGAGACGTCCGCTCGATGTCGCGCGGCCCGGACGCGACGAGCGCCCTGGCCTTGTGGCGTCCGCGCGTGGCCCGGACGTCGGTGAAGCACCGGCCGAGCACCTCGTTCATGGTGGGCGTCATGTGCTTGACCATCCCGCCCGCCAGCACGACGACGTCGCGTGCGGCGTGCCGCGCGACGGCCTCGGCGAGGTCCGTGAGCGCCGCGAGCGAGCGGGGGAGCCGGACGAGGACGAGCCGCGCGCCGTCGAGCGCAGTACCCGGGACGAGGGACTCGCCGGGCGGGCCGGCCGCGTGCCGGTCGTACGCGCCCGCGACGCCCAGGCGCTCGGCGTTGGCGTCGAGCGCCCGCTCTGCCACGACGGAGTCCTGCCAGACCCGCGGGGCGCGCACGCCGAGGCTGAGGGCCCCGAGCGTCAGGGCGCCGTAGGGATCGTCCAGGACGGTCACCGCTCCCGGCGCGGCGAGTGCCGCGCCGTCGGGACCGGAGAGGAGGGCGGCGAGCTCCTCGAGCACCAGGCGGTCGGCGCCGTCGGCGGCGAGCAGATCGGGACCCTCCACGTCGGGCCAGCGGCGCAGGCGCGCGAGCGCGTCGGTCAGGGTGTCGGGCAGGGGCGGGGGATCGGACGGGGGCACCCGGCCAGTCTCTCCCGTCTCGGCGCCCCCGTCAGACCACGCAGAGCTCGTTGCCCTCCGGGTCCGCGAGCACGACGTGGTCGAGCCCACGCGGGCCGTCGTGCTCTTCGAGGACGCGCGCGCCGGCGCCGCACAGCTCGGCGACCTTCGAGCGGATCGCGTCCTCGCGCCGCTCCTGCGGCGCGTCGCGTCCGCCCGAGACCTTGAGATCGAGGTGGAGACGGTTCTTCGTGGTCTTCGGCTCGGGGACCCGGAGTAGCGACAGGCTCGGCAGACGGCCCGAGGGGTCGGTGAGGTACGCCGCGCCGTCCCGCTCGTCCTCCGGGACGCCCTGGGCCTCGAACCACGCGTCCCAGGTCGCGGAGCCGGCCGGCACGGGCGGCTCCCGGTAGCCGAGCGCGAGCGCCCAGAAGGCGGCGAGGGCGCGGGGGTCGGCGCAGTCGACCGTGACGCCCCAGGCGGCGGGTTGGTCCATCCGTCGAGCCTAGGCTCCCGGTCGCCCGGCCGTCGCCCCCGGGCCGTCCGCTGCTGCGGACCGGTCGTCGCCCCCGACCAGCCCGGTCACCCCGTCGACCAGCAGCTCGACGAGCACGTCGTAGCTCCCGCCGACGTCATCGGGCAGGCCGAAGCCGCCGCCCAGCTCGAGCGCCACGAACCCGTGCACCGCGGAGCGGACCGCGCGCACGACGTCGACGGTGCGAGCCTCCTCGAGGTCGAACCCGCGCAGCGTCGCGGCGACGATCCCGACGACGTCCGCGCCCGCGGCGGAGAGCTCGAGGTCGTCCGCGGACGACGGGTCCGGCGCGACCTGTGTCGCGGCGTAGCGTCCCGGGTGCTCGAGCGCGTACCCCCGGATGGCCCGCGCGAGGGACCGGAGCGCGTCGGGCCCGCTCCGGCCGACCGTCGCAGCCGCGGCCGCCCGCCCGAGCTCCCGCACGGCGACGAGCGCGACCCCGCGGCGCAGGTCCTCGAGCGACCCGACGTGCTTGTACAGGCTGGGGGTCGCGACGCCCGCCCGCGCGGCCACGCGGGCGAGGGTCAGGTCGGCGAACCCGGTCGGGCCGGCGTCGTCGACGAGCGCGAGGGCGTGCCCGACGACGGCGTCCCGGGAGAGCCCGGCCCTAGGCACGGGCGCTCCCGTCGGGGTCGGTGGCGGCGGTACGGCGCACGGTGAAGAACATAGCCAATAAGCTATGCCGCTTAGCCATGGTGCGCAACCCGGTCGCTCGGCAGCGTCGCCGCGGGCGAGGAGGCTCGGGTCAGCTCGCGGAGCGGTGCGCCGCGGCGAACCCGGACGGCGAGGTGGCGGCCTCCTCCACGCGGACGACGTGCATGACCGCGTTGATCAGCGCGAGGTGCGTGAACGCCTGCGGGAAGTTGCCGAGGTGCCGGCCGTTGCGGGTGTCGATCTCCTCGGCGTACAGGCCGAGGGGGCTCGCGAACGACAGGAGCCGCTCGCACAGCGCCCGCGCGCGGTCGACCTCGCCGATCTCGACGAGCGCCGACACCAGCCAGAACGAGCAGATGGTGAACGTGCCCTCCTCGCCGGCGAGGCCGTCGTCGGTCTCGTCGGTGCGGTACCGCAGGACGAGTCCGTCCTCGGTGAGCTCGTCGGCGATCGCGAGGACGGTGTTGCGGACGCGCTCGTCGTCGGCGGGCAGGAACCGCAGGAGCGGCATGAGGAGGAGGGACGCGTCGAGCGCCGTCGTCCCGTAGTGCTGCGTGAAGACGCCGCGCTCGTCGATGCCGTGGGCGCAGATGTCGGCGTGGATCTCGTCGGCGATCTTCGACCACTGCGACGCGAAGTCGTGCTCGTCGTACAGCTCGGCGAGGCGTGCGCCGCGGTCCATCGCGACCCAGCAGAACAGCTTCGACGACGTGAAGTGCTGGGGCGCTCCACGCACCTCCCAGATGCCGCGGTCCTTCTCGTGCCAGTGCTTCGCGGCCTCCTCGACCTGCTGCTTGAGGACGGGCCAGAGGGACTCGGGCAGCTGCTCGCGCGACTTCGCGTGCAGGTACACGGAGTCGAGGACGGCGCCCCAGACGTCGTGCTGGGTCTGCAGGTAGGCGTCGTTCCCGACGCGCACGGGGCGCGCGCCCTCGTAGCCGTGCAGGTGGTCGAGCTCGCGCTCGTCGAGCCGGTGCTCGCCCCCGACGCCGTACATCACCTGCAGCGGCTTGTCGTCGCGGCACACGTCGTGCACGAACGCGAAGAAGTCGTTCGCCTCCCGGTCGAACCCCAGGGTGTACAGGCCCCAGAGCGCGAACGTGGAGTCGCGGATCCACGCGTACCGGTAGTCCCAGTTGCGTTCCCCGCCGGGCGTCTCGGGCAGCGACGTCGTCGCGGCGGCCAGCAGCGCGCCCGTCGGGGCGTAGGTGAGTCCCTTGAGGGTGAGGGCGGACTGCTGCAGGTAGGAGCGCCACGGGTGGTCGGGGAAGACGCCCTGGGTGAGCCACTCGCGCCAGTAGCGCTCGGTCCGCTGCATGGCGCGCAGCGCCTCCTCCCAGTCCGACGGCGCCGGGAGCGGCGACCACGACAGCGCGACGTACGCGTGCTCGCCCGCGCGCAGGCGGGTGCGCGCCTGGACGCGGCGGTCCTCGACGCCGAGGCGGAGGCTGCTCGTGACCCGCAGGTCGGGGTTGGGTCCGTCGCCGCGGCGGGCCACGAGCCGGTTGTAGCCGTCGCCCTCGTACTCCCACTGGCAAGCACGCCGCCCGTAGTCGGGCATGGGCTCGCACACGACGTCGAGCTCGACCGTGCCGTTGACGCAGATGACGGTGCGGAGCAGCATGTGCTCCGCGTCGTGGTCGGTGGGGGTGCGCCGGTGCGTCTGCGACCGTTCGTCGACGTTGTGCCACGGCCCCATGACCATGGCGTCGCGGACGACGAGCCAGCCGGTCGTCGTCTGCCAGGTGGTCTCGAGGACGAGGGTGCCGGGCAGGTAGCGCCGCGCGACGGGGACGCTGACCCCGTACGGTCCGACGCGGAAGGACCCGGTGCCGCGGTCGAGGATCGAGGAGAAGATGCTCGGCGCGTCGGGACGGGGCACGCACATCCACTCGACGGCGCCGCTCGGCGCGACGAGGGCGTTGGACTCGCAGTCGGACAGGAACGCGTAGTCGGCGATCGACGGGAACGGGCTGCGCCCGTCGCGCACGGGGCGGTACGGCTCGTCGCTGGCCTCGAGGTGCAGGCCGTGGGACGGGACGTTGGCGGGCAGGTGCGGGGCGCCGTCGTCGGGGGCGGTGGTCGTCGTGCCCAGGGAGTCCAGGTGGGTCGTGGGCGCGGCGTCGGACGTGGAGCTCATGTCGCCAGCCTGCGCCTTCGTGGGTCCCCGGCGCCAGTTCCGGGCGGCGTGTTCACCTCACCGTGACAGGGCCGTCACGTCGTGGGCCGCCCGCTCGCCGCTGTGGGCATCCGTTCTGCCGGGCGCGGCGGTGTCGAAACGACAGAACGCATGCCCGCACGGGGAGGCTGGGCCTAGCGTGGGCACCATGCGCTACGTGGAGCACGTGTCCGAGCTGGTCGGGAACACCCCCCTCGTCCGGCTGACGCGCCTGGCGGAGGGGCTCGACGCGACGATCCTCGCGAAGGTCGAGTACGTGAACCCCGGCGGATCGGTCAAGGACCGGATCGCGCTGCGGATGATCGAGGCGGCGGAGGCGTCGGGCGAGCTGCGGCCCGGCGGCACGATCGTGGAGCCGACCAGCGGGAACACGGGCGTCGGGCTGGCGCTGGTCGCGCAGCGCAAGGGGTACCGCTGCGTGTTCGTCTGCCCGGACAAGGTCTCGCAGGACAAGCGCGACGTGCTGCGCGCGTACGGCGCGGAGGTCGTCGTGACGCCGACGTCGGTCGCCCCCGACTCCCCGGACTCCTACTACTCCGTGTCGGACCGGCTGGTGCGGGAGATCCCCGGCGCATGGAAGCCCGACCAGTACTCGAACCCGAACGGCCCGGCGTCGCACTTCGCGTCGACCGGCCCGGAGATCTGGGCCGACACGGACGGCCGGGTCACGCACTTCGTGGCCGGCGTGGGCACGGGCGGCACCATCACGGGCACCGGCCGGTACCTGCGTGAGGTCTCGGTCCCGCGTCCCGAGGCCGACGGCGGGGTCGTGCGGATCGTCGGCGCCGACCCGGAGGGCTCGGTCTACTCCGGCGGGACGGGGCGCCCGTACCTGGTCGAGGGCGTGGGGGAGGACTTCTGGCCGTCCGCCTACGACCCGGACGTGCCGCACGAGGTGGTCGCGGTGACGGACGCCGAGTCGTTCGAGATGACGCGGCGCCTCGCGCACGAGGAGGCGCTGCTGGTCGGCGGGTCGTCGGGCATGGCGGTGGTCGCGGCGCTGCGCGTGGCCGAGCGGCTCCAGCGCGAGGACCCCGAGGCGGCGAGGCGCGCCGTGATCGTCGTGCTCCTGCCCGACGGCGGCCGCGGCTACCTGTCCAAGGTGTTCGACGACGCGTGGATGCGGTCGTACGGGTTCCTGCCCGCCGCGACGGGCGTGACCGTCGCGGACGTGCTGCGGGGCAAGAGCGGCGAGCTCCCCGCGCTCGTCCACACGCACCCGCACGAGACCGTCCGCGACGCCATCGACATCCTGCGCGAGTACGGCGTCTCGCAGATGCCCGTCGTCTCCGTGGAGCCGCCGGTCGTGCTCGGCGAGGTCGCCGGCGCGGTGACCGAGCGGGACCTGCTGGACGTCGTCTTCGCCGGCCACGCCTCGCTCGCGGAGCGCGTCGAGACCCACATGGGCCCCCCGCTCCCGATCGTGGGCAGCGGCGAGAGCGTCGAGTCGCTGCGGGCCGCGCTCGAGCACGACGACGCGGTGATGGTCGTCGACGACGGCAAGCCCGCCGGGGTCCTCACGCGCCACGACCTGCTGGGGTTCCTGGGCTCCTGACGACGGCCGCCGCGAGCAGCCAGGCCGCCAGCGCGGCGACGACGCCGTGCGCGACCCGGGCCGGCTCGCCGGCGAAGAACTGGGGGAGGAAGAGGACGAGGGCCGCCGCGAGCGGGACGGCGGCCCACCGGCGGCCGCCGGTCGCGGCGCGCCACCACGCGACCGCGAGCAGCACGCCGGACGTCGCGAGCAGGACCAGCCCCGAACCGAACATCGTCGCGGCGACCGGCTGGAGCCGGATGTCCTCGATCGTGTCGAGGAACGTGGGGTCCCAGGTGGTCGCGGCGCGTCCGGCGAGCTCGTGGATCGCGAAGATCTCGGCGCCGAAGTAGGGCAGGACGAGCGCGGCACCGGCACCGCCGGTGACGACCGCGGCACGGGTGGCCCGGCGGTCGGGCAGCAGACGGGCGACGAGGGCCGCGGCGAACGGCCAGAGCGCGATCGCGGCGGCGCCGCACAGGTGCGCGACGATCCACCGGTCCGAGGCCATCGCCCGGGCCAGCTCCGGGGTCGCGACGGACTCGTCGGGCCACGGCCGGAGCGCGGGGAACAGGAGGACGAGCGCCCCGAGCGTGCCGAGCGCGGCGGCCGCGGCGCGGCGGCGGGGACGGGCGGCGCGGGTCGTGGCGGGCGCAGGCCCGGAGGGTGCCGGAAGGTCGCCGGCCGCGGTGACGGGGGTGGTCTGGTGAGTGCTCATAGCCAAAAAGCTAATGGGCATAGCCGAGATTGGCAAGAGCAGACCGGGGCGACGTGGACCGCCCACGGCGGTCCCGGCGTCGATAGCCTGGACGGATGACCCCCGAGACGAGCCCCGGCGCACACCACGACTGGTCCGGTGCGGGCTTCGCGACCCGCGCCATCCATGCGGGCCAGGACCCCGACGCCGCGACGGGCGCGGTCGTCCCGCCCATCTACGCGACGTCGACCTTCAAGCAGGACGGCGTCGGCGGGCTGCGCGGCGGCTACGAGTACTCGCGCTCCGCGAACCCGACCCGCACCGCGCTCGAGACGGCGCTCGCGGCCGCGGAGGGCGGCACCGCGGGCTTCGCCTTCGCGTCGGGCCTCGCGGCCGAGGACGCGCTGCTGCGTGCGGCGCTGCGCCCCGGCGACCACGTCGTCATCCCCGACGACGCCTACGGCGGCACGTACCGCCTGGTCGCGCGGGTGTTCGGCGCGTGGGGGGTCGAGCACACGGCCGCCGACCTCGCCGACCTCGACGCGGTCCGCGCCGCCGTCGTGCCCGGCCGGACGCGGGCGATCTGGGTCGAGACCCCGACCAACCCGCTCCTCGGGATCAGCGACATCGCAGCTCTCGCGGAGATCGCGCACGCCGCCGACGCGCTGCTCGTCGTCGACAACACGTTCGCCACGCCCTACCTGCAGACGCCGCTGGCGCTGGGTGCGGACGTCGTCGTGCACTCGACGACCAAGTACGTGGGCGGGCACAGCGACGTCGTCGGGGGAGCGCTCGTCGTGGGTCCGCGGGTCTCCCTCGCCGGCGCGGACGGCACGCCGGAGCCGGTCGCGCTCCCCGGCGGCCGCCCCGCCCCCGACGGTGGCACCTCCCTCGCCGACGCCGTCCGGTTCCACCAGAACGCGTCGGGCGCCGTCGCGGGGCCGTTCGACGCGTGGCTCACGCTCCGCGGCCTCAAGACGCTCGCCGTGCGGATGGACCGGCACTGCGCGAACGCCGCCGCGGTCGCTGCGTTCCTCGACGAGCACCCGCGCGTCACCGAGGTCCTCTACCCGGGCCTCGCGTCGCACCCCGGCCACGCGCTCGCCGCGCAGCAGATGCGCGGGTTCGGCGGGATGCTGTCGTTCCGGGTGGGCTCCGAGACCGCGGCGCTCGACGTCGTCGACCGGACCCGCGTGTTCACGCTCGCCGAGTCCCTGGGCGGCGTCGAGTCCCTCATCGAGCATCCCGGCCGCATGACCCACGCGTCCGTCGCGGGGTCCGCGCTCGAGGTCCCCGCCGACCTGGTGCGCGTGTCGGTCGGCATCGAGGACGCCGCCGACCTCCTGGCCGACCTCGACCAGGCTCTCGCGTGACCGGCCCGTCCCCGGACGTGTCAGAACCTGGTGCGGCTCGAGGCTCACGAGGTTCTGACACGTTGCCGAGCGTCGCCGTGGAGTACTGCACGCAGTGCCGGTGGATGCTGCGCGCGTCGTGGGTCGCGCAGGAGCTGCTCACGACGTTCGGCACGCGGCTCGGCGAGGTCGCGCTCGTCCCGGGGACGGGCGGGGTCTTTCGCGTCACCGTGCGCCCCGGCGGGTCCGGTCCGGCGCCCCACGACGGCGCGGCCGAGCGCGTGCTCTGGGACCGGGCGGTGGAGGGCGCGTTCCCCGAGCTGCCGCAGCTCAAGGCCAGGCTGCGCGACGTCGTGGCACCCGATCTCGCGCTGGGTCACACCGACCGCGCGGCTCGCCGAGCGGAGGGCGGGCCGGACGCCTGGCCGGTGGGACGTCGTCGGGCGGGAAAGGTCAGCTCTCGCCGCGCTGGCGCGCCGCGATCCGCTCCTCCTCCTCGAGGACCTTGCGGTGGGTCTCCCGCTCGGCCTCGAGCCAGAGCGGCGGGTCGGCGCGCAGCTCGTCGATCTCGGCCGTGGTGAGCGGCTCGGTGATCCCGGCGCGCGTGAGGCCGGCGATCGACACCCCGAGCCGGCCGGCGACGACGGGCCGCGGGTGCGGGCCCTCGCGGCGCAGCGCCTCGAGCCACGCGGGCGGGTTCTTCTCGAGCTCGGCGAGCTCGTCGCGGGTGACCGCGCCGTCCCGGAACTCCTCGGGCGCCGCGGGCAGGTAGATCCCCAGCTTCTTGGCCGCGGTCGCGGGCTTCATGCGGTGGGGCGACGGGCGCGCGGCGGGGCTGGAGCTCATGGGCTCAGCGTAGGCGGTCCGGGCGCGTCGGGTGGTGGTGTGCCGGAGGTCTCGGTGCGCCGAGCATGCGGTTCGCGTCGCGCCGGTCGCTAGCCTGGTCACGTGGACGAGACGGACGACGTGACGGCGCAGGACGGCAGCCCCGCCGACGACGGCCCCGAGAAAGCCGGCCCCGCCGACGGGCCGGGACTGACGTTCCGCCTCGGCTACGTCCCGGGCGCGACGCCCGGCAAGTGGGCGCGGACCTGGGCCGAGCGCCGGCCCGACCTTCCCCTCGACCTCGTCCCCGTCCCCGCGGGGGACGCCGCCGACCTGCTGCGCGGCGGCGCCGTCGACGCCGCCCTGATCCGCCTGCCCGCGGAGCGCGACGGCCTCCACGTGATCGCGCTGTACGAGGAGGCGGCGGTCGTCGTCGTGCCGAAGGAGCACCTGCTCGCGGCGCTCGAGGAGTCCGAGCACGTCGCGCTCGCCGACCTGGCCGACGAGGTCCTGCTGCAGCCCGCCGACGACCCCCTCGCCTGGCCGGACGGTGGCCCCCCCGGGGTCCGCCCGGTCGAGCAGCCGCAGACGACGGGCCTCGCCGTCGAGCTCGTCGCCGCGGGGATCGGGGTGCTCGTGGTGCCGCAGTCCCTCGCCCGCCTGCACCACCGCAAGGACCTCACGTACCGCCTGCTCGACGACGCCCCGTCCGCCCCGGTCGCCCTCGCCTGGCCGGTGGACGCCACGACCGACGACGTCGACGACCTCGTCGGCATCGTCCGCGGGCGCACCGCCAACTCGTCGCGCGGGCGCCGGTCGGAGCCCGAGGAGCCGGCGCCGAAGGCACGGGCGGCGTCGTCGGCGAAGGCCCGGCCCGCCGCGGGCGGGTCGGCCCGCGGCGCGGCCCGGGGCAAGGGCGCCAGGCCCGGCCGGCGTCCCGGCGGCTCGCGGCACCGGCCGCGCTGAGCGACGCGCCGCCGGAAGACCGCGCCACGCGGCCGGGGTGCGGGGCAGAGTGGGGGCATGGGACGCCGTGACGCGTACCGCGCCGACCTGACCGCGCTGCTCCTCCTCGACGACGCCTCGGACGACGCCGTCGGCGTCGCGCTGCGGTCCTACCTCGCCGAACGTTCAGGGCTGCCGGGTCCGCGGGCCAACCTCGAGCTCGTGGCCGCGTGCGCGGACGTGGCCCCCGAGCCCCTCGTCCGCGCCCTCGCCCGGTCCGACGACGAGTACGAGCGCGTGTGCGGCGTCGTCGGGCTGGGTCGCCTGCTCGCCGCGGCCGACGACGGCGGCCGCGAGGCCCGGGCGCTCGCGGACGAGCTGCGGTCGGCCGCGGCCTCCGAGGGCTGGCGGGAGCGCGAGGGCGTGGCCATGGCCCTCCAGCGGCTGGGCGACGCGGAGCCCGCGCGTCTGCGACGGCTCGCCGTCGCGTGGGCGGCCGGGCCGGAACCGCTCGTGGCGCGGGCCGCCGTCGCGGGGATCTGCGAGCCGCGGCTGCTGCGCGACCCGGACACCGCGCGGGCAGCGATCGAGGCGTGCCGGGCGGCGACCGCGGCGCTGGCCGCGGCGCCCGCCGTCGAGCGGCGAGAGGCCCCGGTCCGCACGTTGCGCAAGGCGCTCGGGTACTGCTGGAGCGTGGCCGTCGCCGGGGCCCCCGAGGCGGGCCTGCCGGCGTTCGAGGACGTCGGGGCGCTCGCGGCGGACGACCGCGACCTCGACTGGGTCGTGCGCTCCAACCTGCGCCGGGCGCGGCTGCAGCGGGTGCTGGTCGCGGCGGGCCGCGCGATCGAGTGACCCGCGCGTCGCCGTCGGCGGGCGAGCACGGCCGGCGTGGTACGTTCCGCGCGGCGACGCGCACGTCGCCGCACCCCAGGACTCCGGCGGAGGTTGCCGTGGCGCTCGCACGACGTGTCCGCGCGTGGGCACGCGCGTACCCGGCGCGTCTCGGCACGGCGGCGAGCGCCGTCGCCCTCGTCTTCGCGTGCGTCTCGCTGACGCCGACCCTCATCCCGCGCGGCTGGGCCGTGCAGGGGGCGCTCACGGGTCTCGCGGCGGTGTCCGGGTACGGGGTCGGCGCCGTCCTGGGCTGGCTGGTCCGCTCGTTCGACCTGCGCGACCGGCTCGCGCCCGTGCGCCGGCCGGTGCGGCGCGTGGTCGCGGTCGTGGCGCCGGTCGCGGTCGTGGTGTCGGTCGTCCTGGGGGCGCGCTGGGACCAGGACGTCCGGGCGGCTCTCACGATGCCGGCGTCGTCGGGGTGGGGCTCCTGGGCCTATGTGCTCGTGCCGCCGGTCGCGGTCGTCGTCGCGGTGCCGGTGCTCGCCTTCGCGCGGTGGCTGCGCGGGGTGTCCCGACGGCTCGCGCGGCTGGTGGGACGCGTGGTGCCGGCGTCGATCGCGCGCGCGGTCTCGGTCCTCGTGGTCGCGGTGCTCGCGTGGGGCGCGTTCTCGGGCGTCATCTGGGATGGCGTGCTGAGCGCGCTGAACGCGTCGTTCGCGGCCGTCAACGCGTCGTACGACGAGGGCGTCGACCGGCCGACGGCGGCGGAGCGGTCGGGCTCGCCCGACTCGCTGGAGTCGTGGGACCACCTGGGGCGCGAGGGCAGGCGGTTCGTCACGGGCGGCCCGACGACGGCGGAGCTCGCCGACCTCGAGGCGGCGCTGCCCTCGGGGACAGGCGTCCCCGCGGCCGAGGTGCGGCAGCCGATCCGCGTCTACGCGGGCCAGGAGGACGACGTCGAGGCGACGGCGGCGCGCGTGGTCGCCGAGCTCGACCGCACCCACGCGTGGGACCGGGACTACCTGCTCGTCGTCACGACGACCGGCTCCGGCTGGGTCGACTGGAGCATGGCCGACACGTTCGAGCTGCTGCACGGCGGCGACACCGCGATCGCGACCATGCAGTACTCGAACCTCCCGAGCTGGCTGAGCTTCATCGGCGACCGCGAGCACCCGGCCCACGCCGGTCTCGCCCTGTTCGACGCGGTCTACGCGCGCTGGTCGCAGCTCCCCGCGGACCATCGCCCGAAGCTCGAGGTGTCGGGCATCTCGCTCGGCTCGTTCGGCATGCAGGCGGCCTTCAGCAGTCCGCACGACGTCGCGAGCCGCACCGACGGCGCCCTGTTCGTCGGCACGCCGAGCTTCACCCCGATGTGGAGCACGGTGACCGACGACCGGGACGCGGGCACCCCGGAGGTCGCGCCCGTCGTCGACGGCGGCGCTCAGGTCCGGTTCCTCACCGGACCGCCCGGCAGCACCGGCGACCCGCTGCTGCTGCCCGCCACCTGGCGCCAGCCCCGGGTGGTGTACGCGCAGCACCCGTCCGACGGCGTGACATGGTGGTCGCCCGAGACCATCTGGGACCCACCGGACTGGCTCTCCGAGCCGCGCGGGCGCGGGGTCGTGGCCGCCATCCGCTGGTTCCCGGTCGTGACGTTCGAGCAGCTCACCGTGGACCTGTTCTTCGCCGCGGGCGCGGACGTGCCCATGGGCTACGGCCACCACTTCGAGCTCGAGTACGCGCAGGGCTTCGCGGCGCTCGGCGCGCCCGAGGGCTGGACGGCGGAGGACACCGCCGCCCTGCAGCACGTCGTCGAGCAGCGGGAGCCGCGCTTCTGACCCGCCCGACGCCCGCATGCTCGGCATGCTGGTCGCCCCCGCGCCGAGTACGAGGGTTCTCGTCGAGATCGAGGGTTTTCGGCTCGTGTTCGGCGAGAAACCTCGTACTCGGCGCATGTGCCGCCCGCCTGCGGGGGTGACGGGAAGCCGGCGGCCTGCGGAGGTGGGACCGCCTGCCCCAGCCACGGCGCCCGACGTTGCCGGCGGCGAAGGTGGACGACGGCGAAGGGTGGGTCACCCCGCAACCGGGACGCCGCGGCGCAGGTTCCGGCTGCCCGTGCGGGCGCTTCCGTGGGCCGTAGGGTGATCCAGTGAGCGCCACCTCTGCCCCTCTGCCTGGCCCCGACGCCTCGTCGCCCGTGCCGCCGTCGGTCCGCTCGGCCGCCTCCTGGTCGTGGCGGCTCCTCGCGATCGCGGGGGCACTCGTCGTCATCGGGTACCTGGCGGTCGTCTTCAAGGTCATCGTCGTGCCGGTCGCGATCGCGCTCATGCTCACGGTGCTCCTCACGCCCGTGGTGCGGTTCTGCGAGACCCGCCTCCACTTCTCCCGTGCGCTCGCGTGCGCCGCCGCGCTCGTGGGGCTGATCGTCGTGGTGCTCGCACTCGTCGCGGCGGCCGGGGGCTCCATCGCGTCCGGCTTCGCCGACCTCAAGGACCAGGCGCAGGCGGGCTTCGACGAGTTCATGGACTGGCTCCGGACGGGCCCGCTGAACCTCGACTCCGCTGACATCACCCGGTACGCCGACACCCTGACCAAGTCGCTGTCGTCCAACACGAGCACCTGGGTCTCGGGCGCGCTCGGCGCCGCGGTGACCGTGGGGCACGTCGCCGCCGGCACGCTCATCGCGCTCTTCTGCACCTTCTTCTTCCTGCACGACGGCCGGACCATCTGGGGCTGGGTCGTCGGCCTCCTGCCGCTCGGGGTCCGCGACCGGGTGCACCAGGCCGGACGCCGCGGCCTCGTCACCCTGTCCGCCTACACGCGCACGCAGATCCTCGTGGCGCTCGTGGACGCCGTCGGGATCGGACTCGGGGCGGCGATCCTGGGGGTTCCGCTGGCGCTGCCGCTCGCGATCCTCGTCTTCGTCGGGTCGTTCGTGCCGATCGTCGGCGCGGTCGTCACGGGTGCGGTGGCGGTGGCGGTCGCGCTGGTCGCGAAGAGCTGGGTGATCGCGCTGATCATGCTGGGCGTCGTCCTGCTCGTGCAGCAGATCGAGGGGCACGTGCTCCAGCCGTTCCTCATGGGGCACGCCGTGTCGCTGCACCCGGTGGCGGTACTGCTGTCGGTCGCGGCGGCGTCGTTCGTGGGCGGCATCGTGGGGGCGCTGTTCGCGGTGCCGCTCGTCGCCGTGCTCAACACCGTGACGCTCTACCTGCACGGGCACGACAAGTTCCCGGAGCTCGGGACCGACGACCACCTCACCATCCGGGGGCACGACACCTCGGACGACGGGCCCGCCGGCCTGGTCCCGCCCATGGTCGCGCGCGCCGAGCGGGACCTCCCGGGCGCCGAGGACGGGACGACGGCGTCGTGACCGCCGCCGTACCCGGCCCGGCCCCCGTGACCCTCGCGGAGGTGCGGGCCGCCGCGGAGCTGCTCGACGGCGTCGTGCGGCGGACCCCCGTCCTCGCCTCGCGCGCCCTGTCCGACGCCGCCGGGACGCCGGTGCTTCTCAAGGCGGAGAACCTGCAGCGCGCCGGGTCGTTCAAGGTCCGCGGCGCGTACGTGCGCATGGCGCGGCTCTCCGAGGAGGAGAAGTCGCGGGGCGTCGTCGCGGCGAGCGCGGGCAACCACGCGCAGGGCGTGGCGCTCGCGGCCCGCCTGCTCGGGCTGCGGGCCGTGGTCTACATGCCCGTCGACGCCGCTCTGCCCAAGATCGCGGCCACGCGCGACTACGGCGCCGAGGTCCGCCTCGTGGGGGCGTCCGTCGACGAGGCGCTCCTGGAGGCCCGGGCGGAGTCCGAGCGGACGGGTGCGGTGCTCATCCACCCGTTCGACCACGCCGACGTCGTCGCCGGGCAGGGCACGCTCGCGCTCGAGCTGCTCGAGCAGGTGCCGGACGTGCGCACGGTCCTCGTGCCCGCGGGCGGCGGCGGGCTCGTGGCGGGGATAGCGACGGTGCTGGCCGAGCTGGCGCCCCAGGTCCGGGTCGTCGCGGTCCAGACGCAGCGGGTGCCCGGCTTCGCAGAGTCGCTGCGCGCGGGCCACCCGGTCGCGGTACCCGTGAAGCCGACGATGGCCGACGGCATCGCCGTCGGGCGCCCGGGCGACGTCCCGTTCGCGGTGCTGCAGCGCCTCGGCGTCGAGGTGCGGGAGGTCTCGGAGGAGGACCTGTCCCACGCGCTGCTGCTGGTCGCGGAGCGGTCGAAGCTCGTCGTCGAGCCCGCGGGTGCGGCCGGCGTCGCGGCGCTGCTCGCGGCGCCCGGGCACGGCGACGAGGTGCCGTTCGAGGGGCCCGTGGTCGCGGTGCTGTCCGGCGGGAACATCGACCCGCTGGTGCTGCTCCGGGTGATCCGGCACGGCATGGTCGCCGCCGGGCGCTACCTGAAGATGCGGGTCATGCTCGACGACCGTCCCGGCGCCCTCGCGCACCTGCTCGGCGAGCTCGCCGGCCTGGGCGGGAACATCATGCACATCGACCACACCCGGACCGACGTCGGACTCGGGCTCAACGACGTGTGGGTGCCCATGCAGATCGAGACCAAGGGCCCCGAGCACTGCGACGCCCTGGTGTCGCGGCTGCGGGAGGTCGGCTACCGGGTGGTCCGGGACTGATCCCGCCAGCTTCGCGAGCACGGGATCGTGGCTCGTCGAGGACGGGGTGCGCGTCCGTCAGCGCGAGCTGACGGGCGCCGAGCCCGTGTTCGGCGCCGGGGCTGTGGCGCCAGGCGGTGGGGCCGGGGCGGGCCGTCAGCGCTGGGTCGCGGTGCGGGCGACCTGCTCGAGCGGGTCGAGGGCGTCGGTGACGGCGCGCAGCTGGTCGGCGTCGAGGCCGGCGATCAGCTCGGCGACGATCCCCGCGCGCTCGGTGCGCACCTCCTCGACGACCTCGAGACCGGCGTCGGTGAGGTGCAGGAGGACGGAGCGGGCGTCGTCGGGCGCGGGGCTGCGCTCGAGGAGGCCGCGGGACTCCAGCAGCGCGACCATCCGCGTCATCGCGGGTGCGCCGACGCGCTCGACGCGCGCGAGGTCGCTCGGCCGCTGCGGGCCGAGCCGCTCGATCGTCGCCAGGGTGGAGAAGTGGCCGGCGGACAGGTCGCCGTGGGTCGGGCGGATGCGTCGCGCGATGCGTCCGACGACGACCGCGAGCCTGGCGGCGACGGCCGTGGGGTCCGGGGTGGTGCTCACGCGGGCGATCCTCCCACGTGGGGCTCGTCGGTGCCGACTCCGCCCGCGCCGCCTCGCGCCACGGCGGGCCCCTCGGCCCGGGCCGCGACGGCGGCCGCGACGGAGCGGTCCTCGCCCGGCTCGGCCGCGGCGTCGGACGCACCGGACGCCGGTCCGGAGGCGACGTCGTCGTGCACGTAGCGCTTGCCGCGGAACAGGGACGCGACCGCGCCCACGAGCGACATCGCGGCGGCGACGCTGAACACGACGACGAGGCCGTGGTGGAAGGCGTCGGAGATGAGCTGGGGGAAGAACTCCTTGCCGACGAGGGCGTCCTGGTCGGCCTGCGGGAGCTGCTGCAGCGTGTCCGTGCCGACGAGCGACTGGATCGGGTTGTAGCCGAGGAACGCCGCGAACAGGCTGCCGACGGGCGGGAGCTGCGAGATCTGGTCGGCGACCTGGGCCGGGACGTGGTGCTGGGTCAGGCCGGTGCGCAGGGCGTCGGGGAGCGTCGACGCGAGGCCGACGATCATCAGTGAGAAGAAGACGCCGATCGACAGCGAGGACCCGGCGTTCTGCACCGTGCCCGCGACGCCCGACGCCGCGCCGCGCTCGCTCGCGGGCACCGCGTTCATGATCGCCGACCGGTTGGGCGCCCCGAACATGCCCGACCCGATGCCCGACAGCAGCGTGATGATCGCGAACTGCCAGTACTCGAAGTTCACGGGCAGGAAGATCAGCGCGACGAACGTCCCCGCGACGATCAGCAGGCCCCCCGACGCGAAGCCGCGCGCGCCGAACCGGTCCGACAGGGTCCCCGACAGCGGGCCGGCGAGCAGGAACCCGATGGTGATGGGCAGCAGATAGATGCCCGCCCACAGCGGGGTGTCCTCGTAGTTGAAGCCGTGGCGGGGGAGCCAGATGCCCTGAAGCCACATGATGAGCATGAACTGCAGGCCGCCGCGCCCGATCGATGCGAGCAGGCCCGCGAGGTTGCCCATCGAGAACGCGCGGATGCGGAACAGGCGCATGTCGAGCATCGGCGCCTTGACGCGCAGCTCGACGAGCACGAACACCACGAGCAGCGCGATGCCCCCGAAGATCGCCGACAGGACCCACGGGTTCGTCCAGCCGGTCGAGCGTCCGCCGTAGGGCTGGATCCCGTACGTGATGCCCGTGAGCAGCGCGGTCAGCCCGAGCGCGAACGTCAGGTTGCCGGGCCAGTCGAGCTTGCCGGGGTTGCGGGTCCCGGTCTCGTGGAGGGACCGGTAGGACCAGATCGTGCCGATGATGCCGATGGGGACGCTGACCCAGAACACGGCGCGCCAGTCGACGACGGCCAGCAGGCCGCCCACGAGCAGGCCGATGAACGATCCCGCGATGGCGGCGACCTGGTTGATGCCGAGGGCCATGCCGCGGCGGTCGGCGGGGAACGCGTCCGTGATGATCGCGGTGGAGTTGGCGAACAGCATCGCGCCGCCCACGCCCTGGACGATCCGCCAGATGATGAGCCACATGGCGCCGTGCCCGCCCTGGAAAGGGTCGAACGACAGCAGGATCGAGCCGAACGTGAAGACGACGAAGCCGAGGTTGTAGACGCGGACCCGTCCGAACATGTCGCCCAGCCGCCCGAAGCTGGTCACGAGGACCGCCGTCACGAGCATGTAGCCCATGAGGATCCAGAGCAGGTAGCTGACGTTGCCCGCCTGGAGCGGGTCGAGGTCGATGCCCTTGAAGATCGCCGGCAGCGAGATGAGCACGATCGACGCGTTGATCGTCGCCATGAGCATGCCGAGCGTGGTGTTGGACAGCGCGACCCACTTGTAGCGGGGGTGGTCCTTGGGCAGGAAGAGCGAGCGCGAGTTCACGGGTCTCCGGGCGTCACGATGCGGGCAAAGTTGCAATATGCCAAGCAGTTTACGCCCGGAGCGGAAGGCGCCGGAGGTGTCGTCCGGATCGTGGCCCGACGCGTCGTCGTGCGCGGAGCCGCGGTCCCCGCGCAGGACGACGCCCGGCCGCCTCCGTGCAGGGAGGAGACCGGGCGCCGTCGTGGACCGAGGGTCGGGGGTCAGCCCTGGAAGGGCTTGGCGGCGACGATCTCGACCGGGATCTCGTTCCCGTTCGGGGCCGTGTAGCTGGCGGAGTCGCCCACCGTCTTGCCGTTGATCGCGGCGCCGAGCGCCGAGCCCGGCGAGAACACGTCGATGTCGGTGGTGCCGGCGATCTCGCGCGAGCCGAGCAGGAACACCATCTCGTCGCCGGCGACCGTGGCCGTGACGACCATGCCGGGCTCGACGGTGCCGTCGTCGGGCGGCGTGCCGATCTGGGCGGTGCGGAGCTTCTCGGTGAGCTCGCGGATCCGGGCCTCGTTCTTGGCCTGCTCCTCGCGAGCCGCGTGGTAGCCGCCGTTCTCCTTGAGGTCGCCCTCGTCGCGCGCGGCGGCGATGCGCTCGGCGATCTCGGTGCGTCCAGGGCCGGAGAGGCGCTCGAGCTCGGCCTGGAGCCTGTCGTGAGCCTCCTGGGTCAGCCAGGTGACGGAGGTGTCGGTCACGGTTCGCTCCTTCCTACGAGGGCGTGTCGTCGCGGTGGGTTCCGCGGGGTGATGAGAATCACGCGTGCAGCCCGGTCGGGCGGCACGCGCTGAATGTCCCAGGTTATCAAATCGGGCGCGGGGCGGTCGGACGTCCGCCCCTGGAGCGTCAGCCGGCGGTGCGGCAGGAGTCGGCGACGCCGGTCACCGCGCGCTCCGACGTGGCCACCGTCGTCGTGTACTGCGTGACCTGCTCGTCGGCCGCGGGGATCTGCACGTCCTTGCTCCCGACCTGCGCGTGCGCGTCGTTGAGCGCCTCGATCGTGCAGACCACGGGCGTCCCGCTCTTCGCGGTGACGCTGAAGGTGACCTCGACGCTCTGCGCGTCCTTGACCGAGTACCCGTACGTCTCGACGCTCACCGACGTGCCCTGCGCGAGCCCGAACCACACGAGGACCCCGATGGCGGCCGCGACGACGACGGACAGCACGACGATGAGGACGGTGCGGCGTCGTCCGGGCCCGGTGGGCGCGGAGCCGTACCGCCCCGGGGGGAGCGCGGTGGCGGTCATGGACCCATTGTCTCCGACTATCCTCGACGGTGTTCCCAGGTGGGTCCGCACGGACCCGCCCGCCTGTCCGGGCCCGGCGCGCGTCGCGCGGAGCCCGCCGTCCCCTGGAGCCGCACGTGACCGTCGCACCCGAGAGCGGTGGCGCCCCTGAGCGGCTGCGCCTCCTGGCCGTGCATGCCCACCCCGACGACGAGTCCAGCAAGGGAGCGGCGACCACCGCCCGTTACGCGGCGGAGGGCGTCGACGTCCTGGTGGTGAGCTGCACGGGCGGCGAGCGGGGCGACGTGCTCAACCCGTCGTTCGGCCCCGGCCCGACGACGCTCGAGGGCATGCGCGACCTGCGCCGCAGCGAGATGGCGCGGGCCCGCGAGGCGCTGGGCGTGCGGCAGCAGTGGCTCGGCTTCGTCGACTCGGGTCTGCCCGAGGGTGACCCGCTGCCGCCCCTGCCGGAGGGCTGCTTCGGGCTGGAGCCCCTCGAGGTCGCGGCCCGTCCGCTCGTCGAGCTGGTCCGCGAGTTCCGCCCGCACGTCATGACGACGTACGACCCGAGCGGGGGCTACCCGCACCCCGACCACGTCATGTGCCACAAGGTCGCGTTCGAGGCGTTCCAGAAGGCGGGCGAACCGTCGTGCTACCCCGGCGCCGGCGCGCCGTGGGAGGTGTTCAAGCTGTACTACAACCACGACTTCTCCCTGACCCGGATGCGCACGATCCACGAGGCGATGGAGGGCCAGGGCCTCGTCTCGCCGTTCGGCGACTGGATCGAGTCGCGCGCGGCGCGCGAGATCCCCGAGCGCCCGGTGACGACGCGTGTGGAGGTGTCCGCCTACTTCCCGCAGCGCGACGCCGCGCTGGTCGCCCACGCGAGCCAGATCGACCCGCAGGGCTTCTTCTTCGCGGTGCCGCGCGACCTCGAGGCCGACGTGTGGCCGTGGGAGGAGTACGAGCTCGCCGAGTCGCGCGTCCCCGCGACGCTCCCCGAGGACGACCTGTTCGCCGGCGTCCGGGACCTGGTCGGCGCGGCCGGGCAGGACGGCACGCGCGCGGCCGCGGGGGAGCAGGCATGACCGGGCGGCTGGCCGGGATGGCCTGGCAGCTCGCGGCGGCCGCGACGCCGGGCCCGAACGACGACCTCGAGACGACCGGCGGCGGCGGCAAGGACAGCTTCGCGTTCTTCGTCGTGTCGATCCTGCTGGCGCTCGCGTGCATCGGGATCGGCCTGCTCATGGCGCGGCAGCTCCGTCGCATGAACCGCAACTACACCCGCAAGGTCGAGGACGGCGAGCTCGAGCCCGAGCACGACCGTCCGGCGTCGGGCATCGCGACGGCGCAGAACCCGGAGGGCTGGCGCGGGCCCGACTCGTCCGGCAGGGGAGGCGGCGGTCGCGGCGGCGCGGGCGCCGGCGGGACCGGCGCCGGTGCGGACGACCCCGGCGCCCCCGACGCGCGGTCCTGAGGCTGACCGTGGCGCCCACCGTGCCCGAGCGGCCCGAGGACAGGCCGGCGCCCGTCGCGCTCCGGCTCACCCTCGCCCAGGTCGCGTCGACGCGCGACGGCGCCACGAACCTCGCGCTCGCGCGTGACGCGGTCCGCAGGGCCGCGGAAGACGGCGCGCACGTCGTCGTGCTCCCCGAGTACGCGTCGGCGTTCGACCCGCGCGGCCCGGATCCGGTGCTCGCGGAGCCGCTCGACGGACGGTTCGTCGAGGGGCTGCGGGCCGCCGCGCGGGACGCGGGCGTCGCCGTCGTGGCGGGGACCACGGTCCCCGGTTCCGACCCGGCGCGGGCGGTGAACGTCGTCGTCGGCGTGGGGGCTGACGGCGCGCTCGTCGGCGGGTACCGCAAGGTGCACCTGTACGACGCGTTCGGCCAGCGCGAGTCCGACCGGCTGGAGCCGGGTGCGCCGTCGGCGCCGCCGCTGGTGCTGGACCGGACCGCCTGGGCGCCGGACGCGACCACGCGGTCGCCCGGCCTGTTCGCCGGGGTGCTCACCTGCTACGACCTGCGGTTCCCCGAGTCCGCGCGGCGCCTCGTCGACGCGGGTGCCGACGTGCTGCTCGTGCCGGCCGCCTGGGCCGCGCCGTCGAGCCTGGGGCGTACGGCCGAGCGCGAGCTCAAGGCCGACCACTGGCGCACGCTGCTGCGCGCGCGGGCTATCGAGAACACCGCGTTCGTGGTGGGAGTCGGGCAGTGCGGCCCGGGCGTGCTGGGGCGCTCGGTCGTCGTCGGGCCCGACGGCGACGTGCTGGCCGAGCTCGGCGAGGACCCCGCGTGCGTGACCGTCGAGCTCGACCCGCGGCGCCTCGGCGAGGTCCGCGCGGCGAACCCGTCCCTCGTCAACAGGCGCTACGTCGTCGTCCCCCGCTGAGCGCGACCCCCCGGCCGCGTCCTTCGGAGCTCGCCGTCAAGCGGCGACGGCGACGATCGCGATCGCGGTCGCGTGGCACGCGAAGCCCACGACGGTGAGCGCGTGGAAGACCTCGTGGAAGCCGAACCAGCGCGGGCTGGGGTTCGGCCGCTTGGTCCCGTAGACGACCGCGCCGAGCGTGTACGCGAGGCCGCCCGCGGCGACGAGCCAGACGACGGCGGGGCCGCCCGTGCGCCAGAACTGCGGGAAGAACCCGACGGCCACCCAGCCGAGCGCGACGTAGATCGGGACGTAGACCCAGCGGGGGGCGCCGAGCCAGAACACGCGGGCGAGCAGGCCGAGCAGCGCGCCCGACCACACCGTCCACAGCAGCGCGACGGCCGTGCCGTGCGGCAGGAGCATCACGGCGAGCGGGGTGTAGGTCCCGGCGATGATGAGGAAGATGTTGGAGTGGTCGGCGCGGCGCAGCGCGGCGGCCACGCGGGGCGACCAGGTGCCGCGGTGGTAGACCGCCGACGTTCCGAACAGCAGGCACGCGCTGAGCCCGAACACCACGCACGACCAGCGCGGTGCGCCGGCCGGGGCGAGGCACACGACGACGATCGACAGGGCGAGGACGAGCGGGAACGCGCCCGCGTGGATCCACCCGCGCAGGCGGGGCTTGACGGCCCGGGCGACGGTGCCGGCGGCGTCGGACACGGCGTCCGTCACCGCGTCCGTGACCCGGTCCAGGTGGAGCGGGGCGGAGGGGGTGCGGGCGGGGTCGACGGGCCGGGCCACGGGGCCTCCTGGGGTCGGGCGACGCTCGGACGGCAGTCCGGGCAGGTAACCTACGCCATCGTAGGTTACGGTCGCGTAGGTGGTCCAGCGGCGCGGGCGGCCTCGTCGGCTCGGGTACCGTGTCACCGGGGTGTGAGCGAGATGCGACCCGGGGCGTGACCTGGCCCCGGACGACCGGCGAGGAGGGCCCGTGCGGCTGCCGAACGTGCTGTACGGCGTCTACGAAAAGCGTCTGGCCCGGTCGCTCCCGCCCAGCAGCATGCCCCGCCACGTCGGCGTGATCCTGGACGGCAACCGCCGCTGGGCGCGGTCGTTCGGCGAGACGGCGGCCACCGGCCACCGGCGCGGCGCCGACAAGATCGAGGAGTTCCTCGGCTGGTCGGAGGAGCTCGGCATCGAGGTCGTCACACTCTGGATGCTGTCCACGGACAACCTCGGTCGGCCCGCGAGCGAGCTGCAGGACCTGCTCGACATCATCAACGACGCCGTCGGCGAGCTCGCTGACACCGGCGAGCGCACGGGCCGCTGGCGCCTGCGGGTCATGGGCCGCCTGGACCTCCTGCCCGCCGCGACCGCCGAGGCGCTGCGCGAGGCCGAGGCGCGCACGGCCGCCGTGACGGGCGGGCTCCAGGTCAACGTCGCGATCGGCTACGGCGGCCGCCACGAGATCGCCGACGCCGTCCGCGACCTGCTGCGCACGCGCGCCGCGGAGGGCGCCACGCTCGAGCAGGTCGCCGACGACCTCGACGTCGAGCACATCCAGGCCCACCTCTACACGAAGGGCCAGCCGGACCCGGAGCTGCTGATCCGCACGTCGGGGGAGCAGCGCCTGTCGGGCTTCCTGCTCTGGCAGTCGGCGCAGTCGGAGTTCTACTTCTGCGAGGCGTACTGGCCGGACTTCCGGCGGGTCGACTACCTGCGCGCCCTGCGGGCCTACTCGACGCGCGAGCGCCGGCTGGGGAAGTAGGCATGGTCCCGTCCGACGGCCCGACCGACCCCAGGCGCGCCGTCGAGACCTGGGAGGCCCTCTTCCGGGCCCAGGTCGCGGTGGTGCGCCGCCTCGGCGGCGACGACATCTGGCACGACGTGTCGTTCCGCGAGTACGACGTGCTGTTCACGCTGCGGTCGCGGCCCGGCCACGCCGCCCGCCTGCGGGACCTCGCGGCGCTGAGCCTGCTCAGCCAGCCGTCGCTGTCCCGCATGGTCGACCGCCTCGAGGCGCGCGGGCTCGTCGCCCGCGAGGCCGTGCCCGACGACGCCCGCGGCACGCTCGTCGTCCTCACCGAGGAGGGTGCGCGCGTCCAGGGCGAGGCGGGCCGCCGGCACGCGGAGGCGATCGCCGCCTACGTGGGCGGCGCGCTCGACGACGCCGACCTGGACGCGCTGCGTCGGCTCACGCTCAAGCTGTCGGAGGCCCAGGCGTCGATCCCGGACGTGCGGCGCGACCGCTCGGGCTGACCGCGTCGGCGTCGGCGTCGCCTTCCCCGGCCGGCGGCGCGACGGCGTCGGCCAGCGCGTCGAGGAACCGCACGACCGCCGCCGACTCGGCGCGGTCGAGGGATGCCGCGACCTCGCGCATGCGTGCGTGCATGCCGCCCAGCGTGTCGTGGACCTCGGTGTGCACGTGGTCGGTGAGCTCGATCCGCAGGCCGCGCCGGTCCGCGGGGTTCTGGACCCGCCGCAGGCGCCCGGCGGTCTCGAGGCGGTCGAGCAGCTTGGTCGTCGACGCGGTGGAGATGCCGAGCTCGCGGCTGAGGTCCCGGGGCGCGACGGCCCGGTGGTCCTTCTGCGCGGCGGCCAGGTACCGGACGGCGCGCAGGTCGGTCTCGTTCATGTCCATGTCGCGCTGGAGCTTGCGGCGCATGGCCTCGTCGGCGCGCAGGAACCGGCGCACCGCGTCCAGGGTCCGGGCCTCGCCCCACCCGTCGCGGGGGTACCAGTAGCTCGGGGACGAGTCCGGCTGGGGCCGCGGGCTGCGTCCGGGTCGCGTCATGCCGTGAGTCTACGACGGCTTGTAACTAGCCTGGCTAGCAACTAGCCTGGCGACCCATGAGGCGATCACCAGACGCTGCGCCGCTCGCGCCGGCACCGCTCGAGGCCGACGAGGTCGTGCTCGTCGACGAGCGGGGGCGCCCGTGCGGGACCGCCCCGCGCGACGGCGTCCACGGCCGGGAGACGCCGCGCCATCTCGCCTTCTCGTGCCATGTCATCGACGCGTCGGGGCAGGTGCTGGTGACCCGCCGGTCGCTCGCCAAGCGGAGCTGGCCCGGCGTCTGGACGAACGCGTTCTGCGGCCACCCGCGCCCGGGCGAGTCCGTCGTGGCCGCCGCCGTCCGCCGCGGCGTGGAGGAGCTCGGGCTCGAGCTCTCGCGACCGCCTCGCGTCGTGCTGCCGGACTTCACCTACCGGGCGGTCGACGACGCGGGCACGCAGGAGAACGAGCTCTGCCCCGTCCTGCTGGCCACGGTCGCGGGCGACGGCCCGGAGCTCGCGCCCGACCCGTCCGAGGTGGCGGCCTGGCGCTGGGTGGCGCCGGGCGACCTCGCGGCGGCGGTGCAGGCCGCGCCCTGGGCCTTCAGCCCCTGGTCGGTGGCCCAGCTGGAGGAGCTGGCGCGCGATGCCTGAGAGCGGGTTCGCTCCGGCGGCCGACGCCGACCTCGTCGTCGAGCTGGAGACCGAGCTGCAGCGCAGGCTGGACGACGCCCGCTCCAGGGCGCGTGCCGCCGGGCCCGGCGCGGAGGCCCTGTGGGACGACGTCCGGGACGCCACGCTCGGCGGCAAGCGGCTGCGCCCGCGCCTGCTGCTGGCGACGCACCGAGCGCTCGGGGGGACCCAGGACGAGGCGGCGCGACAGCTCGCCTCCGCGTTCGAGCTCCTGCACACCGCGTTCTGCCTCCACGACGACGTCATCGACCGCGACACGGAGCGGCACGGCCGGCCCACGGTCTCGGCGCGCTACACCGCCGGGGCCCGCGCCGCCGGCGCCTCGGCCGGTCAGGCCGAGGCGTGCGGCGTGGCCGCGGGCGTGCTGGCGGGTGACCTCGCGCTGACCCTGGCGATGCGCCTCGTCGCGACGGCCCCGGTCGCTCCGGCGACGCGGGAGCGCCTCCTGGACCTGCTCGACGGCGTCGTGCAGCGCTCGGCGTCCGGCGAGCTCGACGACGTCCTCGCCGTCGTGGAGCCGGCCCACGCCCGGCTCACCGACGTCCTGCGGACCGCGTCCCGCAAGACCGCCGAGTACACGGTCGTCGCTCCCCTCGTCGTGGGCGCCGAGCTCGCCGGGGCGTCAGGCGGCCTCGTCGACCTGCTGCGGGTCGCCGGTCGCAGCCTCGGCGTGGCGTTCCAGCTGCAGGACGACGTCCTCGGCACGTTCGGCGACGAGCGCCTGACGGGCAAGAGCATCCGCAGCGACCTCGCCGAGGGGAAGGTCACCGCGCTGGTCGTCCTTGCCCGGCGCACCGCCGCGTGGCCCGAGGTCGCCGCGCACCTGGGCGACCCGTCCGTCACCGCGTCCGACGCCCGGCGGGTGCGTTCGGTGCTCGAGCGCGCCGGGGTCCGCGCAGAGCTCGAGGGGCTCGTCCGCCAGTACGCCGAGCACGGTGCGGGCCTCCTCGCGGACCCGGTCGTGCCGCCGCCGCTGCGGGCCGCCCTCGAGCCCTACGCCCGGTCCGTGGTGGCGAGGGTCCGATGAGCGTCGCGCTGGAGCGGTACGGTCTCGCGTCGCAGCGCGCGTCGCAGCAGGTCATCCGCACCTACTCGACGTCGTTCGCGCTCGCCTCGCGGCTGCTGCGGGGGCGCGTGCGCGACGACGTCGTCGCGGTCTACGCGCTCGTCCGGCTGGCGGACGAGGTCGTCGACGGCGCGGCGAGCGACGCGGGCCTGGCGGTCGCGGGCTGCCGGGCGGCGCTCGACGCGCTGGAGGCCGAGACGCTCGCGGCGATGGGGTCGGGGTACTCGACCAACCCGATCGTGCAGAGCTTCGCGGAGGTCGCGTGCCGGGTCGGTCTGCCGCCCGCGCTGGTGGGCCCCTTCTTCGCGTCGATGCGGGCGGACCTCGACGTCCGCGTCCACACCGCGGAGTCGTTCCGCACGTACGTGTACGGGTCGGCCGAGGTCGTGGGGCTGATGTGCCTGCGGTGCTTCCTCGCCGACCGCACGGGCGCCGCCGTCGCCCGCCCGGACGAGGATCGCCGGCTCGAGGCCGGGGCGCGCGCGCTCGGGGCGGCGTTCCAGAAGGTCAACTTCCTCCGCGACCTCGGCGACGACGCCCGCGGCCTCGGGCGGCGGTACTTCCCGGGTGTCGACCCGGAGCACCTGGACGCGGCGACCCGCGACGCGCTCGTCGCCGACGTCCGGCGCGACCTCGCGCGGGCGAGGGCGGTCGTGCCGCTCCTACCGCCGAGCTCGCGGGCCGCGGTGCTCGCCACGCACGCGCTGTTCCTCGAGCTCGCGCGGCGTCTGGCCCGCACCGAGCCGGCTGCCATCGTCGCGAGCCGGGTCCGCGTCCCCGACCCGGTCAAGCTCGCCCTCACCGCGCGCGCCGTGGTCGAGGCCGGGCTCATGGGCGGGCACGCATGAGCCGCGTCGTGGTGATCGGCGCCGGCACGGCCGGCCTCGGGGCGGCGGCGCTGCTGGCTCAGGACGGGCACGACGTGACCGTGGTCGAACGACGGCACGTCGTGGGCGGCAGGGTCGGCGTGTGGCGCGAGGGCGGGTTCACGTTCGACCTCGGGCCCTCGTGGTACCTCATGCCGGAGGTCTTCGAGCGCTTCTTCACGCTGCTCGGCACGAGCGCCGACGCCGAGCTCGACCTGGTCCACCTGCCCACCGCGTTCCGGGCGTTCTTCGACGACGCCCCGCCGCTCGACGCCACCGACGACGTCTCCCGCACCGTCGCGGAGTTCGAGTCCCGCGAACCCGGGTCCGGCGCCCGCCTCGAGACCTACCTGAGGTCGGCCGAGCGTACCTACCGCACCGCGGTCGAGCGGTTCCTCTACACGGACTTCGCCACCCCGCGCGAGGTCGCCCGCCTCGTCCGCGGGCTCGGTCCTCGGGAGCTCGCCGACCTGCTCGGCCTCGTCAGCTCGTCGCTGTGGCGCCGGACCGGACGGGTCGCGCGCGACCGCGGGCTGCGCCAGGTGCTGGCGTACCCGGCGGTGTTCCTCGGCGCCTCGCCGTACCGGGCTCCCGCGCTGTACCACCTGATGAGCCACCTCGACCTGGTCGAGGGCGTGCGCTACCCCCGCGGCGGGTTCGGCACGCTCGCGGCGGCGCTGGAGCGGCTCGCGCTCGAGCGCGGCGTGCGGATCCGGACGGACACCGAGGCGGTCCGGATCGTCGTGCAGCCGGCGCGTGACGGCGGACGCGTCCGGCGCCTGGCCGGACGGCCCCGCGGCACCCTGCGGGGCGTCGTCGTGCGCGACGGGCGGACGGGCGCGGTGGAGCGGATCGACGCCGACGTGGTGGTCGCCGCCGGCGACCTGCACCACACGGAGACCCGGCTGGTGCCCGCGCCCTACCGCACCTACCCGGAGCGCTGGTGGCGACGGCGCGACCCCGGGCCGGGGGCCGTGCTCGTCTGCCTGGGCGTGCGGGGCCGGCTCGACGCGCTCGCCCACCACTCGCTCGTCTTCACGCCCGACTGGAGGGCCAACTTCGACGCCGTCTTCGGACACCCCGGCGCCCTGCCTGACCCCGCGTCCTACTACGTGTGCCGCCCGAGCGCGACGGACCCCACGGTCGCGCCGGCCGGGCACGAGAACCTCTTCGTCCTCGTCCCCGTGCCCGCCGACCCCGGACTGACCCCGGACGACGCGCGGGTGACGGCGCTGGTCGACCGGGTCCTCGCCGACCTGGCCCGCCGGACCGGCGCGCCCGACCTGGCCGACCGCGTCGTCGTGCGCCGGGTGCTCACGCCGTCGTGGTTCGCCGAGAACCTGCACGCGTGGTCGGGCGGTGCGCTCGGGCCCGCGCACACGCTGCGCCAGTCGGCGCTGCTGCGTGGGCGGAACGCCTCCGCCCGCGTCGACGGGCTCGTCTACGCGGGCGGCTCGACGATCCCGGGGGTGGGCCTGCCGATGTGCCTGATCAGTGCGGAGCTGGCGGCGGCACGGGTCACGCGCGCCGCCTCGGCGGGCGCCACCGAGGCGGTGCGGTCGTGAGGGGCGCCTACCTCCTGGCCCTGCTCGTCAGCCTCGCGGGCCTCGGCGTGCTGGACGCGCGGTTCAGGCTGGTCCTCGCTCGCGACCTGCGGCGCGGGCTGGCGACCCTCGGCACCGGGCTGGCCGCGTTCCTCGCCTGGGACCTCGCCGGCATCGGCCTGGGGATCTTCCGGCGCGGGGACGGGCGCTGGTCGACGGGCGTCGAGATCCTCCCGCACCTCCCGGTCGAGGAGCCCGTCTTCCTCGTCCTGCTCTGCTACGTCGCGCTCGAGCTCGTCGAGATCGCCCGCCGCGTGACGGACCGGGGACGAGGCCGCCACGCCCGGCCTCGAGCCTCCGCCCGGGGGGTGCCGCGGTGAGCTACCTGCTGCTCGACCTCGTCGCGCTGGCGGTGCTGTCGGTCCCGTTCGGCCTGGCGTGCAGGCGCTGGTCCCGGCAGGGCGAGCTGGCCCACCGGCTGGGAGCCCTCGCGCTCGCCGCGCTGGCGCTCGTCGTCGTCACCGTCGTCTTCGACTCCCTCATGATCGCGGCGGGTCTGTTCACCTACGACCCGTCCGCCCTCGTCGGGCTGCACGTGGGGCGGGCGCCCGTCGAGGACCTCGCCTACCCCGTCGGCGCGGTCCTCCTGCTGCCCAGCGTCTGGGAGCTGCTCCGCCCCGGCGGCGCACCACCGGGCCGCGACCACCACGACGACAGGACCGCGCCATGACCGCGACCGCACCGGCTCGCGCGCACGCGAGCGTCCGGGAGCTCCTCGTCGCCTCGCGTCCGCTGAGCTGGATCAACACCGCCTTCCCGTTCGCCGCCGCCCTGCTCCTCAGCAGCCGGCACGCCGGCGCCCTGCTCGTCGTCGGGACGTTCTTCTTCCTGATCCCGTACAACCTGCTGATGTACGGCGTGAACGACGTGTTCGACCACGAGTCCGACGAGCGCAACCCGCGCAAGGGCGGCGCCGAGGGAGCGCTGCTCGCCACCTCGAGCCTCCGCTCCGTCCTGCACTGGTCCATCGGCCTCGCCGTGCCCTTCGCGGTGGCCGTCCCCATCCTCGCGGAGGTCGAGCGGCCCGGGCGGGGCGGCTGGACGGCGGTGGCGCTCGCGGTCGTCCTGTTCGCGGTCGTCGCGTACTCGGCGCCCGGGCTGCGGTTCAAGGAGCGTCCGGTCCTGGACTCGGCCACGTCGAGCACCCACTTCGTCGGGCCCGCCGTCGTCGGACTGGTCGCGGGCGGCGCAGAGCCGACGAGGACCGTCCTCGCCGTCGTCGTGGCGTTCTTCTGCTGGGGCATGGCCGCGCAGGCGTTCGGCGCGGTGCAGGACGTCGGACCGGACCGCGAGGCCGGCATCGCGTCGGTCGCGACGGTGCTCGGTGCGCGGCGGACCGTGCGCGCGGCCGTCGCCCTGTGGGTCGTCGCCGGCCTCGTGGTGCTGCTCGCGGGCGTCCCCGCGGCGTGCGCCGCCGTGCTCGTCGTCCCGTACGTCCTCGCCGCGTGGCCCTACCGGGACGTCCCGGACGCCGACGCCGCGCGGGCGAACCGGGGCTGGCGCGCGTTCCTCCGCCTCAACTACGTGTGCGGGTTCGGCGTCTTCTGGCTGTGCTGGTGGGCCTGGGTGAGCGGCGGCTGACGGGTCCGGGGCGCCGCTCCAGGCGTGTCCCGGGGTGCAGGCCCGGGCGCCCTGGCTAGGCTCGCGGACGTGAGCCCCCGTGACGCACGTGCCGAGGCCCCACCCACCACGACGACCGCCCGCCCACGGGTGGTGATCGCGCCGGACTCCTTCAAGGGCTCGGCACCCGCGGCCGACGTCGCGGGCTTTCTCGCCGAGGGCGTGCTGCGGGCCAGGCCCGACGCCGACGTCGTGCGGCTGCCGATGGCCGACGGCGGCGAGGGGACGCTCGACGCGCTCGTGGCCGCCTGGGGGGTCGCCGAGCGCCGGACCGACACCGTCGACGCGCTCGGCCGGCCGACCCCCGCGCGGTGGGCGGTCTCCGCGGACGGCGCGCTCGCCGTCGTCGAGCTGGCCGAGGCCAGCGGGCTCGCCGACGTCGCCGACGCGCTGCCGCAGCCGCTCCTCGCGACGACCTTCGGCACGGGCCTGGTGCTGCGCGAGGCGCTCGACGCGGGTGTCGGGGAGATCCTCCTCTGCCTCGGCGGGTCCGCGTCCACCGACGGTGGCGCGGGGATCCTGCGTGCGCTCGGCGCGCGCCTCGTCGACTCCGACGAGGAGCCCGTGCCCGACGGCGGCGAGGGGCTCGCGCGGGTCGCCCGCCTCGACCTCGCGGGCCTGCACCCGCGGGCGCGCGCGGTGCGGTGGCGTCTCGCCGTCGACGTGACGAACCCGCTCGTGGGCGACCGGGGCGCGGCGCGGACCTTCGGGCCGCAGAAGGGCGCCGGCGACGCCGACCTCGAGTACCTGGAGGCGGGCCTCGAACGCTGGGCGGGGGTCCTCGTGGACGCGGCCGGCGTCGACGTGCGCGACCTGCCGGGCGCGGGGGCCGCCGGCGGGGTCGCGGGCGGGCTCCACGCCGTGCTCGGCGCCGAGCTCGAGGGCGGTGCGGCGCTCGTCGCCGACGCCGTCGGGCTCGCCGACGCCGTCGAGGGCGCGGCGCTCGTCCTCACGGGCGAGGGGTCGTTCGACTCCCAGTCGGTCGGCGGCAAGGTCGCGGACCAGGTCGCGGCCGTCGCGGCGCGCGCGTCGACCCGGCCGCCCGTCGTCGTCATCGCCGGGCAGGTGCTGCTGCCGGCTTCGCGGGCGGCCGAGGCCGGGATCACGGCCGCGTTCAGCCTCGCGACCGGTCCCGCGACGCTCGCGGAGCTCGTCGTCCACGCGCCCACGCGCCTCGCCGACGTCGCCGACAACGTCGCCCGCCTCGTCCTCCGCTGACCGTCCCGGCCCCGCGAGATACCGAGATCCGGCCGGGATACCGAGTCTGCATCGGTATCCCGGCCGGATCTCGGTATCTCGGCGGAAGGTGCGGAGCGGGCCCTACCAGGGGAGGGGGCCGTGGCGGTCGACGAACCGCCCCGTCGGGGCGTCGGGCGGGAACGTCGCGGCCAGCACGACGGACTCCGCGCCCTCCTGGACGGTCTGCGGGCCGCCGTGGTCGTTGAGGTCGGTCGCGGTGTACCCGGGGTCGACGGCGGTGACCTGGTAGCGGTCGAGCTCCTTCGCGAGCTGGCTCGTCACCATGTTGAGCGCCGCCTTCGACGACTGGTACACGGGGCTGCGCAGGGTGGACTCGATCCGGTCCGGGTCGGTCGTCACGCCGAACGAGCCCATGCCGCTCGACACCATGACGACGCGCGGGCGCTCTGACCGGTCCAGCAGCGGGAGGAACGCGTGCGTCACGCGCACGGGGCCGAGCAGGTTGACGCCGTAGACCGTGATGAAGTCCGCCGGGGTCGCCTCGCGGGGCCCGACGAACGCGCCCCCGATCCCGGCGTTGTTGACGAGCACGTCGAGCCGGCCCGACGCGTCCTCGATCCGCGCGACCGCGTCGGCGACGGACGCGTCGCTCGTGACGTCGAGCTGGACGAAGCGCACGTCGGCGCCGGGCTGGGCGTCGGTGAGCTCCTGCACGGCCAGGGCGCCCCGCTCGGCGTCACGGGCGCCGAGCCAGACGGTCCAGCCGAGCGCGGCGAGGCGGCGGGCCGTCTCCCGGCCGATGCCCTTGTTGGCGCCCGTGACGAGCGCGACGGTCGCGCCGCCCGTGGCGGCGCCGGTCTCCTGGGTGAGCTGCGTGAGCTCCGGTGTGGTGGTCATGGCTCCACCGTCCGACGACGCCGCGAGCCGCACCAGGACGGGCGGAGCCTGGGACTCGCGGTACCAGCCTGGGCCGGCCGGCGGCGGCGCGCCCGCGCCGCGCGTCGGGCACGATGGAGGGCGTGAACAGGGAGGAGCTCGCGCGGGCGCTGCGCCGGTGGCGCGAGCGCCTCACGCCCGCCGACGTCGGGCTGACCGCCGGCGTCCGGCGCCGCACGCCCGGGCTGCGGCGCGAAGAGGTCGCGCTGGTCGCCGGGGTGAGCGTGGACTACGTGGTCCGGCTCGAGCAGGGCCGCGGCCCGCGGCCGTCGGCGCAGGTCCTCGCGTCGCTGGCGCGGGCGCTGCGCCTCGACGACGACGAGCGCGACCAGCTCTACCACCTCGCCGGGACCGCGCCGCCGCCGCCCGGGCGCGTCGACCTGCACGTCAGGCCGAGCGTCCAGCGCCTCCTCGACCGGCTCTCGGACCTCCCGACCATGGTCCTGTCCGCGAAGAGCGACGTGCTGGCGTGGAACGCGATGTCGTCGGCGCTGCTCGGGGACTGGGCCGAGCTGCCGGCCCGCGAGCGCAACCTCGCGCGGATGCGGTTCCTCGGGGTGAGCGTGCGGCGTCGCGGGCGGGTCGCCCTGTCCGACGCCGAGCGCGAGGAGACGTCCGCGCAGACGGTCGCGTCGCTGCGGTCCGCCGCCGGCCGGTACCCGGCCGACCCCGGGCTCGCGGAGCTCGTCCGCGAGCTGCGCGCCGGTTCCGAGGAGTTCGCGCGGCTCTGGGACTCGGGGATCACGGGCCGCTGGCGCAGCCACCGCAAGACCATCGAGCACGACCAGCTCGGCCTCGTCACGCTGGACTGCGACACGCTCCACGTGCCCGACAGCGACCAGTCGGTGATCGTGTACTCGGCCGGTCCCGGGACGCCCGAGGCCGAGGCGCTCGCGCTGCTGCGCGTCCTCGGGACGCAGGACCTCAGCCCGGCGGGGAACCAGGGGCGCTGAACCCGACCCGGACCCGACGGCGCGGGATCCACCGCCACAGTGCCAGGGCCGCCGCGTACCCGAGCGCCCCCGCCACGACGACGCCGGCCGCCAGGCTCGCGACGGCCGTGATCGCAGACAGCAGCAGCGGCCCGACGCCGGCGCCGCCGTCGGCGAGCTCGCGCCAGATCCCGAGGTAGGTGGGGCGCCCGACGGACGGGGAGGTGTCCGCGCCGAGCGTCATGACGATCCCCGCCCCGATGCCGTTGCCGAAGCCCAGCACCATCGACGCGGCCGTGAACGTCCCGACGGCGTGCGTGAGCGGGATCGCCACCATGGCCGACGCCATGATGAGCATCGACGGGACCGCGACCCACTCCCTGCCCCGCCGGTCCATCACCTTGCCCGCCGGGTAGAACACGAGCATGTCGACGGCGCCGGCGATGCCGTAGACGATCGACGCCGTCGTGGGCGCGAGCCCGATGTGGGCCGCCCACAGCGGGATCACGACCTGCCGGCTCGCCCTCACAGCGGAGAGCAGGAACACGCCCGACCCGAGCGTCGCGAAGGTGCGCCAGTGGTCGCGGAGCATGCCGCGCGTCGTCGGCTGGGCGGGGGCGGCGGCCGAGCCCGGAGAGGCCGCGTGCCGGAGCGCCGGCGCCTCGAGCTCGGGCACCCGGTACGCGAGCGCGCCCGCGGCGACGACCGCGACGAGCGCGACCACGTAGCCGCCGGGCTTGCCCATGACGTGCATGGCCGCGGCGCCCAGGAACGGCCCGACGAACACGCCGACCCGCATGCTGCCGCCGAGCGTCGACATCGCCCGCGCGCGCAGGTGGATCGGCACCGCCTCGGTGAGGTACGACTGCCGGGCCAGGTTGAACACCGAGCTCGCGGCGCCGACCAGCAGCACCCCGGCCGCGAAGGGCCAGAGCCCCGCCTCCAGCAGGCAGAGCCCCAGCCCGACGACGCTGATCCCCGCCGCCGCGACCATGGCCCAGCGCTCGCCGACCCGGGTCGTGAGGATGCCCGCCGGGATGTTCGACAGGATCGAGCCGATCCCCAGCATCGACACGACGAGCGACGCGAGCGCGAGCGACGCGCCCCGGTCCACGGCCGTGAGCGGCACGACGGGCAGCATCGCCCCCTCGGCCAGCCCGAACAGGATCGACGGGCCGAACGCCGCGACCGCGATGCTCCGGAGGCTGAAGTCGCCCGCCTGCCCGCTCACGCCCGCGCTCAGTCGGCGACCGCGAACGCGTCGATCTCGACGAGCATCTCCTCGCGCGGCAGGCCCACGAAGACGGTGGTCCGGCTCGGCAGCACCCCCGACGGCGAGTGCGCCGCCACGAACGCGCCGTACGCCTCGTTCATGGCGGCGAAGTCCTCGCGCTTCGTGAGGTACACGCGCAGCATGACGACGTCGTCGAACGTGGCGCCCGAGGCCTCGACGATCGCCCTGACGTTCTCGAGCGTGCGGGTGGTCTGCGCCGCGACGTCGCCGGGGAACAGGTACGCGCCGGTCGCCGGGTCCTGCGGCCCCTGGCCCGACACCTGGACGAAGGGGCCCTTGCGCACGCCCTGGTGGAACGTGTGGGCGGGCGCCGGTGCACCGTCGGTGCGCAGGGGGGTCTTGTCGGTCGTCACGGGGGGCTCCTTCGGTGCGGGTCGGGCGGAGGTGGGCTCAGAAGTCGAACGACACGAGCCCCAGCGGGCGGTCGCCGTCGACCACGACCCCCACCCGCCACTTGTCGAACAGCGTGCACGGGTGCGAGATCCCGAACCCGATGACGTCGCCCGGCCGCACGTGCCCCGTCTCGGGCGCGAGCGTCGGGTCGTCGGGGTCGATCCGCAGGAACAGGTGCTCGTCGTTGAGGTCCGTGACCGTGGCGCGGGGCAGCTCGAGCGGCGAGCCGAGCGCCCGGCCGTCGTCGGCGCGCGAGCGCAGCCAGAGCGCGCGCGGCAGGTCGAGGTCGTAGGGCACGTCGCGCCGGCCGACCCCCACGAGCACCAGGCCCGGTTCCGGGACGGAGACCACAGAGCCCCACACCGTGGCCGCCGCGTGCAGCGGCTCGGCCCCCGGCACGCGCGAGAACGCGTCCAGGTCGGCGTAGTGGCCGTGGTCGTGGACCACGTACGAGCCCGAGCGGACGACGACGCGCGGCGCGTGCCCCGCCGCCGGCCCGCCCGCCGGGAACGCGCCCGGCAGCACCTGCAGCACCACGTCCACGAACGCGCTCCCGCCCGCGCTCACGACGACGTCGCCCCCGGCCACCAGGCCCTCCGCCACCAGCTGCTCGGCGACGTCGCGCAGGCCCCGCAGGTAGTCGGCGACCCGCTCGCGGGTCTCGGGCGTCGACTCGGACGCGACCGTCCCCTCGTACCCCGCCACGCCGCGCAGCGTCAGCCCGCTCGCCCGGACCGCCCGGGCCAGGCCCAGCGCGTCCGCCGTCGAGCGGACGCCCGTCCGGCCGTCCGGCACGCCGACCTCCACGAGGACGCCGAGCCGGGCACGGACCGAGTCGGCGGCGCCCGCCAGGCCGCGCGACAGCATCGTCAGCCCCTCGACCGAGTCGACGTACAGCCACAGCTCCGCGCCCTCGTCGCGCTCCAGGTCGTCGCGGAACCACGTGATCTCGTCCGGGTCGGTCAGCTCGTTCGCCAGCAGCACGCGGCGGGTGCCCCAGTCGCGCACCACCCGCAGCTGGTTGGGCGTCGCGACCGTCGCGCCCCACGCGCCCACCGCGAGCTGGCGCGAGAAGATCTGCGCCGACATGTGCGTCTTGACGTGCGGTGCGTGCTCCACCGACCCGGGGGCCCCCGCGGCGTCGGCCGCCTCGCGGACCGCGGCCGCCATGACCGCCACGTTGTGGTCGAGCGCCGCCGTCTGGAGCGTGAGCAGGGGGAGCCCGAACGGACCGTCGTCGATCGTCGCCGTGCCGATCATGAGGCCGTTGCCCGACGTCTCGCCCCGAAGCCGCAGCCCCTTGGTCCGCGGGTCGGCGACGACCGGCTCCAGCGCTCGTTCGAGGCGCTCCGTCATGCCCTCTCCTGTTCCGTCAGTACACCGCTCGCCAGCACGTGGCGCCCCCCGACGACGACGTCGTCCACGCCCCGGGCGGGCGTGCGCGGGTCGTCGTACGTGGCCAGGTCCCGGACGGTGGCCGGGTCCACGAGCGCCAGGTCGGCGACCGCGCCCACGGCGACGGTCCCGCGCCCCGCCAGCCCGAACCGGCGGGCGGCCCGCGCCGACAGGTGGTCGACCGCGTCCGCCCAGGACCAGTCTCCCGCACCGACGTGCTCCGACGCGAAACGGGCGAACGCGCCCCAGCCGCGCGGATGCGGGCGCCCGCCCCCGTAGATCGCGTCCGAACCTGCCAGGTGCGCCTCGTGGTTCGCGAGCGTGCGCACCGACACCGCCGAGTTCGTCGGCGGCTGCGCGAACACGCAGCCTGCCTGCAGCCGCGTGCTCACCAGCAGCTCGAGCGCCGTGTCCTCCGCGTCCAGGCCCAGCCGCGCCGCGACCTCCGGGAGCGCGAGGCCCTCCGTCCAGCGCAGCTCGCCGGGCACGTTCGCCATCGTCACCCGCTCCCACAGGTCCGCGAGCCCCGGGAAGTGCTCCGTCCGCAGCCGCTCACGCACCGCCGGGTCGCGCAGCAGCGCCACCGTCCGGACCGGCTCCGCGATCGGCAGCCACGTCGGCAGCGTCACCATCGACAGGATCGAGCTGCCCCGCAGGTACGGGTACGAGTCGAACGTCACGTCCAGGCCCGACGCCCGCGCGTCGTCCACGTAGCCCACCAGCTCGTCCGCCGGCCCGTGGAAGTGCGACACGTGCGTCGCCACCCCGGACGCCCGCGCGACCCGCACCAGCTCCGCGAACGCGCGCCCCGCCTTCTCCTCGTAGCCGCGCATGTGGCTCACGTGCGGCACCCCGCGCGCCGCGCACACCCGGGCCAGCGCCACGAGCTCCGCCTCGTCCGCGTACGCCGCCGGCACGTACTCGAGGCCTGTCGACATCCCCACGGCGCCGTCGTCGAGCGCGGCCTCCAGCAGCGCGACCATCGCGGCGACCTCGTCCTCCGTCGCGGGGCGGGCGTCCGCGCCCAGCACCGCGTACCGGATCGTGCCGTGGGGAGCGAGCACCTCGACGTTGATCGGCAGTCCGGCGTAGGTCTGCTTCAGCTCCGCCACGGTGCCGCCCGCGAACGTCGGGTGGGCGCCGTTGATCGCGCGGAAGTACTCCGTCGAGAAGGCGAACGCGTCCGTCCTCGGCTGGGGGGCGGGGCCGGGGGTGTTGCGCGCGGATCTTCCATCCGCGTCGCTCGTTCCTCGCTCCGCTCCCGCCAGACCCGTCCACGATCCGCGCGCAACACCCCCGACCCCGCCCGCTGGTGCGTCACCTTCCGGCGTGGTCGCGTTCTCCGGACCTTCGGGGCCCGACGGCGTTCCCTCGGTTTCGCGCGTCGCGCTCGGCGGAGTCGGGGCGAAGCCGATGCCGTCCTGGCCCACGACGATCGTCGTGATGCCCTGGCGCAGCATCGCCAGCTGGACGTCCCGGTCGAACACCGCGGCCTCGCCGTGCACGTGCGCATCGATGAGGCCCGGCACGAGGAGGCGTCCCCGGCCCTCGATGACGTGCAGTTCCGCCGACGACGCAGCAACCCTTCCCGTGTCCATCTCACCGGCGCGCTCGATCGCCCGGATCAGGCCGTCGCCGACCAGCACGTCGACGAGCGGCCCGCCGTCCGGATGCTCGGAGGACGGCACATGGACGCCCCGGACGAGCAGCGGGGGGTGCCCGGCCGACGCGGAGGGCGAGCCGGACCAGGAGGGGGCGGGGAGGGGGGTCGCGGGTCGTGGTGGGCCTGGCGGGAGGTCGCGAGGCACGAGCGACCGGATGGAAGACCCGCGGCCCCCCTCCCCCCCCCCGCCCCCGCCCCAACCTGGCCCTGGCACGCCGGACCCACTCATCCGCCCACCTCGTTCGTGCGCGTCCCCGACCCGTCCTCGACCCAGCCCCCCAGACCAGCGAACCCGCCGGACGCGAGCTCCGCGGCGAGGTCACGCGGGTGACCGGCGACGCCGGGACGCGTCTGCCAGGGGTGTGGGCCGTCCAGAGGGCGGAACTCGACCCCGAAGGCGGTGAGCCGGGGGAGGTGGTCGCGTTCGAGGACGGTGAGGAACGCGTCGGTGTCGCGCTGGTCGAGCGGTTCGTCGCGCCAGACGACGTCGGCGAACGCGGCGAGGCGGGGGTAGGCGGCGTAGTCGAGGCGGCGGGCGGAGTCGAGGTGCTCGGCCCACAGCTCGGCCTGGGCGCCGAGGAGCTTCCCGGGGAGGGTGCCGACGTCGGCGACGCCGGCCTCGGCGAGGGCGCCCGCGGGCAGAGGCTCGAACCGGTGGACGTCGCGGAGGGTGTGGAGGAACCCGACGGGGACGGGCTCGTCCGGACCGTCGCCCGCGCGGTGGTCGAGGTAGACGGCCTGCTCGGGGGCCATGACGACGTCGTGCCCGGCGGCCATGGCCCGGAGCCCGACGGTCCACCCGCGCCAGGCGGTGACGACGGTCTCGCGCGGGAGCGTGTCGTCGCCCGGGCGGAAGGCCTCGTCCCAGACGACCGGGCGTCGTCCGGCGTCGACGACGTGCCGGGCGAGCGACCCGAGGAACCAGCCGTGCAGGTCGGCGACGTCGTCGAGGCCGAGGTCGGCCGCGCGTCGGACGATGTCCGGGTTGGCGCGCCACAGGGCGGTCGGGACCTCGTCGCCGCCGAGCGCGACGTACGGGGAGTCGAACACGTCCATGACCTCGTCGAGGACGTCGCGGAAGAAGCCGAGGGTCTCCTCGGACGGGTCGAGGACCTCGGTGCTGATGCCCCAGGTGGTGCGAACCTCGTGGGGCCGCTTGCGCGTCCCGAGCTCCGGGTAGGCCGCCACGGCCGCCTCGACGTGGCCGGGCACGTCGAGCTCCGGGACGACGGTCACCCCGTGCGCGCGGGCGTGGGCGACGATCTCGCGGAGGTCGTCCTGGGTGTAGAAGCCGCCGTGGGGGCGACCGTCGAGGACGCCCGCGCGCCACGTGCCGACGTTCGACTCCCGCCGCCACGACCCGACCTCCGTGAGCCGCGGGTGCCAGCGGGACTCGAACCGCCAGCCCTGGTCGTCGGTGAGGTGGAGCTGGACGACGTTGAGGTGGTGCGCGGCCGCGAGCTCGACGAAGCGCAGCACGTCGTGCTTGGGCAGGAAGTGGCGGGCGACGTCGAGCAGGACGCCGCGCCAGGCGTGCGCCGGGCCGTCGTGCGCGTACAGCCCGCCGGGGACCGTGAGGGGGGAGTCGCCCACGGGGGCGCGGCGGAACGCGGCGGGGCCCGCGAGCTGCCGGAGCGTCTGCGCGGCGGCGTGCGCCCCGGCGACGTCCGCCGCGCGGACGGTGACGCGTTCGGTCCGGGTACGGAGCCCGTAGGCACCGGGCTCGAGGTCGTCGTCGAGCTCGAACGTCACCGTGCCGCGCAGAAGGGCAGGCTCGGCTTCCCAGCGGGAGGAGGCGCCGTCCGTCGGCGGCTGCGCGACGGGCCCGACGACGTCCCAGCCGAGCGCGAGCCCGCCGGCGTCCTCGGCCTCCCGCTTCCACGTGGCTGCCGCAGCGGCGAGCTCGGGCGCGGTCCGGACGACCGTCGTCGGGCCGACGGTGAACGGTTCCGACGGTGCGCCGACGAGGTCGGCCTCGCGCAGCCCGGGCACCGTGGCGGGGCGGTCGGTCGGGGGGAGCGGGCCGGGGCCGTCGTCGGGCACGGGTCCGAGCCTAGCGACGCGCCGTCGTCGATCGCTGCGTCCGCCCGCCCGCCGAGACCCGCGCCCACGAACATGCGGTCGACGTCGTCGCGCGACGTCGACCATGGGCGCACCCACCTTCTCGGGCCCGAGAAGGTGGGTGCTCGCATGGTCGGCGCCGGTTGCAGGTGTCCGATCCCATGGTCAGCGGCTGTGAACTGGCCCGTTCGACTTTCAGCGACCTCGCAAGATCTGCGCAAGCCACTTGCGCGAATGCGTAGACTGCCCTTCATGGCGAAGAGGCTCTCGGACGTGGCGAAGAAGGTCGGCGTGAGCGAGGCGACGGTCTCGCGCGTCCTCAACGACAAGCCGGGGGTCTCGCAGGCCACCAGGGACGCGGTGCTCACGGCGCTCGACGTGCTCGGCTACGAGCGGCCCACCAAGCTGCGCGGCGAGCGGGGACGGCTCGTGGGCCTCGTCCTCCCGGAGCTCGTGAACCCGATCTTCCCGGCCCTCGCGGAGGTCATCGGCGGGGCGCTCGCGCAGCAGGGCTTCACGCCGGTCCTGTGCACCCGGACGGCGGGCGGCATCACGGAGGCCGAGTACATCGACCTCCTGCTGGGCCAGCACGTGTCGGGCGTGATCTTCGCCGGCGGGCTGTTCGCCGAGCGCGACGCCGACCACTCCCACTACCACCGGCTCGAGAAGATCGGGCTGCCGGTCGTGCTGCTCAACGGGGCGATCGAGTCCCTGCACTTCCCGCGCGTCTCCTGCGACGAGATCGTCGCGATGCAGCAGGCGATCGGCCACGTGCTCTCCCTGGGCCACGAGCGCATCGGGCTGCTGCTCGGCCCTGACGACCACATCCCCTCCGAGCGCAAGCTCGACGCGGCGGAACGGCTCGCGAAGCGGGCCGGCGTGACCATCGACCCCGCGCTCGTCGCACACAGCCAGTACGCGCTCGAGGCCGGCCAGGCGTCGACGAACCGCCTGCTCGACGCCGGCGCGACCGCCATCGTGTGCGCGAGCGACCCGCTCGCGCTGGGGGCGATCCGGGCGGTGCGGCGGGCCGGGCTCGAGGTCCCGCGCGACGTGTCGGTGGTCGGCTACGACGACTCGGCCCTGATGAACTCGACCGACCCCGCGCTGACGACGGTCCGGCAGCCGATCGAGCCGATGGGGCGTGCGGTCGTCGATCTCCTCGCGCGCCAGATCGCGGGGACCGAGGTCCCCGCGGACGAGCTGCTCTTCGAGCCCGAGCTCGTGGTCCGCGCGTCGACGGCGGCTGCTCCCGCTCGCGTCGGGGCGCGCTGACCCCACCGCACCCGTCGACCTGTCAGAAGCTGGCGTGGCTCTACCCCCGTGAGCTTCTGACAGGTCTCCGGCATGCCCGGACGGCGGTGCGCGACGTCCTCGAGCAAGGAGGTACGGAAGCTAACATCGCGTTTCGATAACGACGCTGTCAGATTCTTGCGCTCCGACTGTCGGGTAGTTACGGTCAGTTCATCGCCGACCGCCGTCGGCTCAGGAACGACCCTGACCGCAGGGACGAAGGAGTCCACACGTGAGCACGAGCCCGAGCGCGACGCCGGGACACCCGTCCGGGGCCCAGGAGTGGTGGCGCAACGCCGTCATCTACCAGGTCTACCCGCGCAGCTTCGCCGACGGGAACGGCGACGGCACCGGCGACCTGGCGGGCGTCCGTTCGCGGCTCGGGTACCTCAAGGGCCTCGGCGTCGACGCGGTCTGGTTCACGCCCTGGTACGTCTCGCCCCTCGCGGACGGCGGCTACGACGTCGCCGACTACCGGGCGATCGACCCCGCGTTCGGCACGCTCGAGGAGGCCGAGGCGCTGATCACGGAGGCGGCCGCTCTCGGCATCCGGACGATCGTCGACGTCGTGCCCAACCACGTCTCCGACCAGCACGTGTGGTTCCGCGCCGCGCTCGAGGCCGGGCCCGGCTCGCCGGAGCGCGAGCGGTTCTGGTTCCACCGCGGCGTCGGCGAGGACGGCGCGCAGATCCCCACGCACTGGGTGTCGAGCTTCCAGGGCAGCACCTGGACCCGCACGACGAACCCCGACGGGACGCCCGGCGAGTGGTACCTGCACCTGTTCACCCCCGAGCAGCCGGACGTCAACTGGAACCACCCCGACGTCCGCCGCGAGCACGAGGACATCCTGCGGTTCTGGTTCGACCGGGGCGTCTCCGGCATCCGCATCGACTCCGCGGCCCTGCTGATCAAGGACCCCGCGCTGCCCGAGGTCCCCGCGGACCCGGCGCCCGGCGGCCACCCGTTCACGGACCGCGACGAGCTGCACGACGTCTACCGCGGCTGGCGCGCCGTCGCCGACTCCTACGAGGACCCGCGGGTGCTCGTCGGCGAGATCTGGCTGCCCGACGCGCGGCGGTTCGCCGACTACCTGCGGCCGGACGAGATGCACACGGCGTTCAACTTCGACTTCATGGCGCGGCCCTGGGACCCGAAGGCGCTGCGTGAGTCCATCGACACGACGCTCGAGGCGCACGCGCTCGTCGGCGCGCCGGCCACGTGGGTGCTGTCGAACCACGACGTCACCCGACCGGTCACGCGCTACGGCCGCGAGGACTCGTCGTTCGCGTTCGAGGCCAAGCGCTTCGGGACGCCGACCGACCTGGAGCTCGGCACCCGACGGGCGCGCGCCGCGGCGCTGCTGACGGCGGCGCTCCCGGGTTGCCTCTACCTCTACCAGGGCGACGAGCTCGGGCTGCCCGAGGACGAGGACCTGCCCCGGGACGTCATCGAGGACCCGATGCACTTCCGGTCCGGCGGCGTCGACCCCGGCCGCGACGGCTGCCGCGTCCCGCTGCCCTGGACCGCGGACCCGGCGCGCGCCCACGGGTTCTCCACCCCCGCCGCCGACGACGGCGCGACCGCCGAGCCCTGGCTGCCCCTTCCCGGTTGGTGGGGCCGGTACGCCGTCGACGTCGAGGAGGCCGACCCCGCGTCGATGCTGGCGCTGTACCGGACCGCGATCGCGGTCCGCCGCGGCGAGGCCGGGCTGCGCGACGGCGGCTTCGCCTGGCTGGAGCTGCCCGGCACCGACTCCGGCGTGCTCGCCTTCGCGCGCGACGACGTCGCGTGCCTCGTGAACTTCGGCGCCGCGCCGGCGCCGTTGCCCCCGCACTCCGGGGTGCTGCTCGCCAGCGGGGACCTCCCCGGCGGCGCACTGCCCACGGACACCGCCGTCTGGCTCCGCACCTGAGCCGACCACCGACCACCGACGGGAACGACCCCGTCGAACACCATCGTGCAGGACCGGATGCCTGCACCTGACAAGGAGCGACGATGAAGTCTCCACGCATCACGCTGGCGTTCACCCTCGTGGGTGCGCTCGCGCTCGGCGGCACGCTTGCGGCGTGCTCGTCCGACAGCGGCTCCGGCGACGGCGGCACGTCGCCGTCGGCCACGGCCGCACCGACCCTCGACCCGAACACCAAGGTCACGCTCAACGTCGTGGGCCTGCTGCCCGGCTCCACCAAGGAGGCGCAGCAGGCGCTCGCCGACGAGGTCACCGAGTTCCAGACCGAGAACCCCAACATCACGGTCAAGACGCACGACTACGAGTGGAAGGCCACGACCTTCGCGGCCGACCTCGCGGGCGGCACCCTGCCGACCGTGTTCGAGATCCCGTTCACGGACGCCAAGACGCTGATCGCCAACCAGCAGATCGCCGACATGCAGGGCTACCTCAACCAGCTCTCGTACGCGTCGGACTTCAACAAGAACCTGCTGCAGTACGGCCAGAGCCAGGACGGCGACGTGTATGCCATCCCGGCGAAGAGCATCTACGCCGTCGGCCTGCACTACAACCGCGACCTGTTCACCAAGGCGGGGCTCGACCCCGACAAGCCGCCGACGTCGTGGGACGAGGTCCGCACGGACGCGAAGGCGATCGCGGACAAGACCGGCCAGGCGGGCTTCGCCCAGATGTCGCAGAGCGGCACCGGCGGCTGGCAGCTCACCGTCGACACGTACGCCCGCGGCGGCCGCGTCGAGTCGGAGGACGGCAAGACGGCGACGCTCACCAACGACGCCACGAAGGCCTCGCTGCAGTTCCTCCAGGACCTGCGCTGGACCGACAACTCGATGGGCCAGAACTTCAACTACGACTGGGCCGGCATCAACCAGGCGTTCGCCGCCGGCAAGATCGGCATGTACACCTCGGGCCAGGACGTCTACACGGCCCTCGTGCAGGCCAACAACATCGACCCCAAGACGTACGGGCTCACGATGATCCCGCTCGAGGGCGACAACTCGGGCGTGCTCGGCGGCGGCACCATGGCGGCCGTCTCCAGCAAGGCGTCGGACGACGAGAAGGCTGCCGGGATCAAGTGGATCGACTTCCACTACCTGCGCAAGTACACCAACGAGCAGGCGGCGGTGAAGAACGCGCAGACCCAGGTCGCGAGCAAGCAGCCCGTCGGCACGCCCGAGCTGCCGATCTTCAGCCAGGCGCAGTACGAGAAGTACCAGACGTGGATCAAGCCCTACGTCAACGTGCCGCTCGACCAGATGACCGGCTTCACGAGCAAGATCTTCGACGCGAAGCTCGTCAACGAGCCCGCCACGGCCACCCAGGACGTCTATGCGGCGCTCGACCCGGTGGTGCAGGCTGTGCTGACCAAGAAGGACGCCGACATCGACAAGCTCCTGACCGACGCGAACACGAAGGCGCAGCGCGCCATCGACTCGGCCAGCTGAGCAGCACCAGCAAGAACGACCGCAGGTGCGTGGGGTCGCCGGCCGGAGAGGTCCGGCGGCCCCGCCGCCCGGGTGAGGAGTGATGTGACGTGAGCGCTGCGAGCGCCGACACCGTCGTCGTGGACGACGGCGAACCGACCAGTCCGCCGCGAGAGCGGCGGGTACGCCGGAGCCCGGTGACGTGGGTCCGGCGGGGAGGTCTGAGCACCCTGGTGTTCGCCCTCCCGGTCCTGGTGGTCTTCGGGGTCTTCTCGTGGTGGCCGATCGTGCGATCGGTCGTCATGAGCTTCCAGAAGACGAACCTGGTCACGCCGGCCACGTGGGTGGGCTGGGACAACTTCCAGTACGTCCTCACCGACCCGGACCTGCCGACGGCGATCCGGAACACCCTGTACTTCGCCCTGCTGGCGCTCGTGATCGGCTTCCCGGTCCCGCTGGTCGCGGCGGTCCTCATGAGTTCCGTGAAGCGCCTCAAGGGGCTCTACTCGGTGCTCGCGTACCTGCCCGTGGTGGTGCCGCCCGTCGTGGCGGTGCTGCTGTGGAAGTTCTTCTACGACGGCTCCGCGGACGGCGTCTTCAACACGATCCTCGGGTACGTGGGGCTCGGGCCCTACGCCTGGCTGTCGAGCCCGACCCTGGCCATGCCGTCGCTCGTCCTCGAGGCGACCTGGGCGGCGGCGGGCGGCACGGTGATCATCTACCTGGCCGCGCTCATCGGGGTCCCGGGCGAGCTGTACGACGCCGCCGAGGTGGACGGCGCCGGGATCTGGCAGAAGGTGTGGCACGTGACGATGCCGCAGCTGCGCGGCGTCCTGTTCATCACCTTCATCCTGCAGATCATCGGCACCGTCCAGGTGTTCCTCGAGCCCTACCTGTTCACGGGCGGCGGGCCCGCGAACGCGACGCTGACGATCCTGCTGATGATCTACAACTACGCGTTCGGCAGGTCGCTCGGCGGCGACTACGGCGCCGCGACCGCGCTGTCGGTCATGCTCGCCGCGTTCCTCGCCATCCTCTCGCTCGTGTACTTCAGGGTCACGGCGTCCTGGAGCAAGTCGTGACCGGCCGGCAGATCCTCGAGGAGGAGGTCCCCATGGCGAACGTCGCAACGACCGGCCCCGCGGCCGGCGTGGAGGTCGCCGCGGCCACCGTGACCACGGCGCGGACCAGGCGGCCCAAGCGCTCCCAGCTCGACGGCGACCGCGGGTTCGTCTCCGAGCAGGACTGGCGACGTCCCAGCGTCAACCGGACCATGAAGACGCTGCACCTGATCCTGCTGGTGCTGCTCTGCGTCGTCGGCGTCGGGCCGATGCTGCTCCTCGCGAAGTACGCGGTCACGCCCACGCAGGACATCATCCGGACGCCGCTCGCGATCTTCCCGCACGGCATCCGGTGGGCGAACCTCACCGAGGCCTGGAACGACGTCGAGATCAGCAAGTACTTCCTCAACACGATCTGGCTCGCGCTCGGGTCGTGGTTCATGCAGCTGCTCGTGGCCACGACCGGCGGGTTCGTGCTGTCGGTGCTGCGCCCGGCGTGGGCCAAGATCGTCAACGGCCTCGTCATCGCGACGCTGTTCGTCCCGAGCGTCGTGCTCCTGGTGCCGCTGTATCTGACGATCCTCGACCCGCCCGTCCTCGGGACGTCGTTGATCAACAACTTCTTCGCCGTGTGGCTGCCCGCCGGGGCGAGCGCGTTCAACGTGGTGCTCGTCGCGCGGTTCTTCGACAGCCTGCCCCGCGAGGTGTTCGAGGCCGCGAGGGTCGACGGCGCGGGGCCGTTCCGGCTGTTCTGGTCGGTGGTCCTGCCGATGTCGAAGCCGATCCTCGGCGTCGTGTCGGTGTTCGCGTTCATCGCGAGCTGGAAGGACTTCCTCTGGCCGATGCTGGTCCTGAAGGACCCGGCCAAGCAGCCCCTGTCGGTGCGCCTGCCCGCGATCGCCGCCCAGACGGACCTGGGTGTGTTCCTCGCGGCGCTCGCGATCTCGACGCTCATCCCCGTGGTCCTGTTCCTGGTCTTCCAGCGCCTGTTCCTCTCGGGTGCCGGGCTGGGCGGGGCGGTCAAGGGCTGAGCGACACGACCGTCGTCGGGCCCGCCCGCCCCGGCCGGCCCGACGACGCCCCATCCGGGCCCGGCCGCGCGGAAACCCCTGCCGCGCGGCCGGGCCCGGTTGCGTCCGCGTCCTGTCCCGCGCCCCTACGCTGGCCAGGTGCCGACCGACGACCCCGAGCTCGCTGCCGCCCTCGGCCTCGGCCCGACGACGTCCTGGCGGACCGCGCGCGACCTTCTGCTCGACGCGGGCTGGACGCTCGCCGGCGCGGGCGACTGGGCGTGGGTGCTGCGGTCGCCGTCCCGTCGGCACGCCGCCCGGATCAGCCCGTTCGACCCTGCGGCGCGATACACCGCGGCCCTGTACGCGGCCGCCGCCGGGACGGGACGGGTCCCGTCCGACGCGCGGCTCGTTCCGCTCGACGGCGGCGCGTCGCTCCTCGTCATGGAGCACCTCGAGCCCGTCCCGGCGCCCGTGGCCGCGGACTTCCACCGTCGGCTCGACGAGGGCGACCCGGAGCTCGTGGCCCTCGCCGCACACGTCCGGGCGGTGCACGCCCGGGGCGCCGCCGAGCAGCCGTTCTGGGGTCCGGTGGACACCAACCCGGGCAACGTCATGCGCCGGGCCGACGGCACGCTCGTCCTGACCGACCCCTTCTACGCGGACGGACCGGCCCTCTACGGGACGGCCGCGGAGGACCCCGACCGGCTGGTCGCGCTCGTCCCCGCCGCGCGTCGTCGGCACCTCACCGAGATCCCGCTGGCGGTCTCCGGGCCGTGGGAGCCGGGCGCGCAGGAGCGTCTGCGCCGGGCCCTGCACGACGCCGACCAGCGGGCCCGCGCGGGCGCCGCGGAGGCGTCCCCGGGGACCTGACACCCTGTCGTGTCGATGTCACGTCCCTGTTGTCCGGCTCGGACCGGGCCGGTCTCGGACGGAGTGGGAAGATGCTGGACGTGAGCCTCACCCCGTACGACGCGCTGCTCCTGTACTCCTTCGGCGGACCCAACAAGCCCGAGGACGTCGTCCCGTTCCTGCGGAACGTCACCGCCGGCAAGGGGATCCCCGACTCCCGTCTCGAGGAGGTCGGCGAGCACTACTACGGGTTCGGCGGCAAGAGCCCCATCAACGAGCAGAACCTCGCTCTCAAGGCGGCGCTCGAGGCGGAGCTCGCCGCGCGCGGCCTCGACCTCCCCGTCGTGTGGGGCAACCGCAACTGGGAGCCGTACACCCGCGACGCCGTCGCCGAGCTCGAGGAGATCGGGGCGCAGCGCACCGTCGTCCTCGTCACGAGCGCCTACTCGTCGTACTCCGGCTGCCGCCAGTACCGCGAGGACCTCGCCGTGACGCTCGACGGACTCGGCAAGCTCGGGCCGGAGGGCTCGACGACCGTCCAGTTCGACAAGATCCGGTCCTACTTCAACCACCCCGGCTTCGCGGAGGCGAACGTCGACGCCGTCGTCGAGGGCTTCGAGGCGCTCGCCGCGAAGGGCGGCGACCCGCGTGCCGCGCGCGTCGTGTTCGTCACCCACTCCATCCCGACCACCATGGAGGCCGCGTCGCGCATCTCCCACGCGACGTACTCCGAGCAGCACCTGGACCTGGCCGGCGTCGTCGCCGCCCAGGTGTCCGAGCGGCTCGGCTTCGACGTGCCGTGGGACCTCGCCTACTGCTCGCGGTCCGGGCCGCCCAGCCAGCCCTGGCTCGAGCCGGACGTCAACGACCACCTCGAGAGGCTCGCGGGCGACGGGCTCCGTGACGTCGTCCTGTCGCCGATCGGCTTCGTCTCCGACCACATGGAGGTCGCCTACGACCTCGACACCGAGGCCCTCGAGACCGCGGGCAGGCTCGGCATGACCGCCGTCCGCGCGGGCACCGTCGGCACGCGTCAGCCGTTCGTCGGAGGCCTCGTCGACCTGCTCCTCGAGCGTGCCGCGATCGCGCGAGGCGAGGACGTCGACGAGGCGACCGTCGGCGGGCTGCCGGCGTTCCGGTCCGTGTGCGCCCCCGGCTGCTGCCTGCGGCGCGACGGCGAGCCGTCGGGGATCCCGGCGCTGTGCAGCACCGACCTTCAGTCCTGACCCGGCAGCATCCCGAGAGGCAACGATGAGCGACAGCACCGGGGCGTCCCCGGCCCAGCACGTCCACGGCGACACCGGCGAGACGGTGGACACCCGCGCCATCAACGAGGGCATCCGCTACGCGATGTACTCCGTGTTCGCCCTCACCGGTGAGCTCCCCGCCGACGACGCCGCGCGCGAGGCCCTCGTCCGCGCCGCCGAGCGCGCGGTGGGCGGGGGAGCGGCGGACGGCGTCGACCCCGCCGACGCCACGAGCGAGCTCACGGTGCGCGGCTGGTACGACGTCGCCGGCCTCCGGGCCGACGCGGACCTCATGGTCTGGTGGCACGGGCCGTCGATCGAGTCGGTCCAGGGCGCCTACCACCGGCTGCGCGCGTCCGAGCTCGGCAGCCTGCTCGAGCCCGTCTGGTCCGTCGCCGCGATGCACCGGCCCGCCGAGTTCAACCGCGGGCACGTCCCCGCGTTCCTCGCCGGCGAGGCCCCCCGCGACTACGCGTGCGTCTACCCGTTCGTCCGGTCCTACGAGTGGTACCTGCTCGACCCCGCCGAGCGGTCGAAGATGCTCCGCGAGCACGGCATGGCCGCCGCCGCGTACAAGGACGTCCGCGCCAACACGCTGTCCGCGTTCGCGCTCGGCGACTACGAGTGGATCCTCGCCTTCGAGGCCGACGAGCTGCACCGCATCGTCGACGTCATGCGCGACCTGCGCGCCGTCGACGCGCGGCTCCACGTGCGCGAGGAGATCCCGTTCTACACCGGGCCGCGGGTGGACCTCGTCGAGTGGGCGGCTCAGCAGCCCCTCGCCTGAGCTCCCGGTTGGTCGGCGCTTCGTCGGCTGGGGCGGCGCGGGGCGGGGCGTCGCGCGCGGTCTTCCATCCGCCTCGCTCGTTCCTCGCTCGGCTTCCCGCCCACCCAGCCACGACCGCGCGCGACATCCCCGCCCCGCGCCTTGCGCCGTCGTCCCACGTTCCCCGGGGTGCCCGACGGCGTCGGCTGCTTCGCGAGGTAGGCCTCCCGGAGGGGTACTTCGCGAGGTAGGCGTTCGGGAGGGTACTTCGGCGAGCATGCGGTTGCGCGCCAGCGCCCCGACCCCGCCGCCCCTGCGATGACGGGGCGTCAGGCTGTGGGTAGTGCCGTCCGGCCCGACGACGCGCGCCAGCGGCCGTGCTCGCGCGCGATCCGGATCGGGTGGTCGAAGGTCGCGCTCACCTGCTCGGTCGTGAGGACGTCGTCGGACGGGCCGGTCGCCACGAGGCGGCCCTGACGCAGCAGGGCGGCGTGCGTCGTCGTGACCGGGAGCTCCTCGAGGTGGTGGGTCACCAGCACGGACCCGAGGCTCGGCCAGAGCGTGTGCAGGTGGTCGACGGTCTCCAGGAGCTGTTCGCGAGCGGCGACGTCGAGGCCGGTCGCCGGTTCGTCGAGCAGGAGCAGGCGAGGTTCGTTGACCAGGGCGCGCGCGATCAGGGCGCGCCCGCGCTCGCCCTGGGACAGGACAGCCCACGGTCGGCCCGCCTTGCCCGCCAGACCGAGCTGCTCGACCAGCTCGCGCGCGTGGGCACGCTGCTCGTCGGACGGCTCCCACCGCATCACCATGAGGTTCGTCCCGGTGAGGCCCGTGAGCACGACCTCGTCGACTGTCAGCGGGCCGCGCACGGGATGACGGGGATCGACGTGCCCGATCTCGCGGCGCAGCGCCTGCAGCTCGACCCGCCCGATGCGGTGCCCGAGCACGTCCACCGTCCCGCGCGTCGGGTGGGTCTGGGCGCCCACGAGCCCGAGCATGGTCGACTTGCCGGCGCCGTTGGGGCCGAGCAGCGCCCAGTGCTCCCCGGCGCGGACCTCGAGGGTCACGTCGTCGAGCAGGACGTTGGACGTGCGGACCACGGACACGTGGTCGAGGCGCAGGACGGCGTCGGTCACCGGGACTCCTCGTGCGACGGAGGGCGGCGGCGCTCGGAGGAGCGTCGGGGGCGGTGCGACGAGCCGTCGCCCGCGGCGACCACGGTAGCGAGCCTGCCCCGACGGCGTCGTCGGCGTCCACGGGACGGAAGCCCTGGGCACGGGCCCGCCGGGCGGCCCGCACCGCTAGGGTCGGATCGTGAGCTCCGACGCCGTCGCACCCCGCATCCCGCCCCTCGTCGACGCCGCCTGGCTCGCCACGCACGCCCCCGGCGGCGGCACCGGCGCGCACGTCGTGCTCGCCGACGTGCGCTGGTACATGACCGACCCCGACGGCTCGGCCGCCCACGCCGCCTACGCGGAGGGCCACCTGCCCGGCGCGGTGTACGTGGACCTCGACGCGTGGCTCGCCGGCCCGCCCACCGCCACCGACGGCCGGCACCCGCTGCCGCAACCCGAGGTCTTCGCGCGGGGCATGGGGTCGGTGGGCATCGGCGACGACACGACCGTCGTCGCCTACGACGACGCGGGCGGCGTGATCGCCGCCCGGCTGGTCTGGATGCTCCGCGCGCTCGGTCACGAGGCCGCGCTGCTCGACGGCGGGTTCTTCGCTCCCGAGGTCCGTGCGTGGGCGGGCGGCGTCACGACCGACGTCGTCGCGCGCGAACCCGCGACGTTCACGCCGCGAGCGTGGCCCGTCGAGCTGTTGGCCACGCTCGACGACGTCGCCCCCGGCACGCGCGACGACCGGGCCGTCGTGCTCGACGCCCGCCCGGCCGAGCGGTACCGCGGCGAGGGAGCGGACGTCGACCCGCGCGTCGGGCACGTGCCGGGGGCGGCGAGCGTCCCGTGCCGCGAGAACGTCGACGAGCGGGGGCACCTGCTGCCCGTCGGGACGCTGCGCGAGCGGTTCGCCGCGGCCGGGGTGACCGCCGCGGCGGTCGAGGCGGGCGACGTCGTCTCGATGTGCGGGTCGGGGGTGACCGCGTGCCACACGCTGCTCGCGCTCGAGCAGGCGGGACTCGGGCGGGCGCGCCTCTACCCGGGCAGCTGGTCGCAGTACGCGGCGACGACGCTCCCCGCGGCCACGGGGGCCTGAGCCGTGCGCGACGCGTTCTACGAGGAGGCCGGGGCCCTGTTCGTGGGGCTCGTCGCCCGCGTGCCCGACGGCGCCTGGCACCGCCCGGCGCTCGGTGCGTGGGACGTGCGGGACCTGGTCGGGCACACGAGCCGCTCGTTCGTCACGGTGCTGGCCTACCTCGACGAGCGGCCGCCCTCCGTCGCGGCCGAGTCCGCCGCCGGCTACTACGTGGCGACGACGGCGGTCCTCGCGGCGAGCGATCCCGGCGCGGTCGACGAGCGGGGGCGCGCCGCCGGCCTGGCGCTCGGGGACGACCCGCTCGGCGCCGTCCAGGGCCTCCGGGCCCGCGCGCTGGCCCGACTCGACGAGGTCGAGCCCGACGACGTCATGGGGAGCATCGTCGGCGGGATCCGCGTGCGTGACTACCTGCCGACCCGGGTCCTCGAGCTCGTCGTCCACAGTCGCGACCTGGCCCGCGCGCTCGACCTCGAGCTCGACGTCCCGACGACGCTCCTCCGGGCGGTCGCGCTGCTCGCCGCCGAGGTGGCGGTCGACTCGGGCCGGGCGGGCGTCGTCCTCGACGCGCTGCTCGGCCGCGGCACCCTGCCGCCCGGATTCAGCCTCGTCTGAGCGCGCGGCCCGGCCGGAACCCGCGCGGCAACGCCCCGATCAGGGGTAGAGGCCGCGCAGGCGGTGCGCGTCGGCGACGCGCTGCACGCCGATGACGAGGGCGGCGTCGCGCAGCGTGAGCCCGTGGTCGTGCGCGTGGCGCGCGACCTCCGCGTACGACGACCGCATCCGACCGGCGAGCCGGTCCTCGATCTCGGCGTCGGTCCACCAGTACGTCTGGTTCGCCTGGACCCACTCGAAGTAGGACACGACGACGCCGCCGGCGTTGGCGAGGATGTCGGGCACCACGGTGACGCCGTTCTTGCCGAGGATCGTGTCGGCCTCCTGGGTCGTGGGCCCGTTCGCGCCCTCGACGACGAACCGGGCCTTGACGTCCGAGGCGTTGTCGGCCGTGATCACCGAGTCGACGGCGGCGGGCACCAGGACGTCCACGTCCGCGGTGAGCACGGAGGCCCCGTCGGCGGCGTCGGCCCGGTCGAACCCGACCACGGACCCGGTGGCCGCGACGTGCTCGAGCAGCGCCCGGACGTCGAGGCCCTCGTCGTTGCGCACGGCGCCGAACGCGTCGGACACGTGCGTGACGACGGCGCCCTCGTCGGAGAAGATCTTGGCGGCGTTCGCGCCGACCTTGCCGAAGCCCTGGACCGCGACCCGCGAGCCCTTGATGCGTTGGCCCTCGTGGGTCATCGCGGCGTCGGCGACGTGGAAGATCCCGCGGGCGGTCGCCGTCCCGCGCCCCCGCGACCCGCCGATGGCGAGCGGCTTGCCGGTGACGACGGCGGGGATGGTGTGCCCGACGTTGACGGAGTAGGTGTCCATGACCCACGCCATCTCGCGCTCGCCGGTGCCCATGTCGGGCGCCATGATGTCCTGCGTCGGGCCGATGAGCGGCATGATCTCGCTCGTGTACCGGCGGGTCACGCGCTCCAGCTCGGCGACGCTGTGCTCGGCCGGGTCGATGTCGATCCCGCCCTTCGCGCCGCCGTAGGGCAGGTCGACGACGGCGCACTTCCAGGTCATGAGCATCGCGAGCGCGCGCACCTCGTCGATGTCGACGCTCGGGTGGAACCGGAGGCCGCCCTTGCCGGGTCCTCGGGAGACGTTGTGCTGGACCCGGTGGCCCCGGTACACCTGCACGTGGCCGTCGTCACGGCGGAGGGGCACGGCGACGTTGATCTCGCGGCGCGGGGTCGCGAGGGTCTCGTGGATGCCGACGTGGTACCCCAGGATCTCGACGGCGCCGGCGAGCTGGCCGAGCGCGTTGTCGAGGGCGGGGTTGTCGGAGCGGAACGGGCGTGACGGCGTCGTCATCATCTCTGCGGCTTCTCCTGAGGCCTGGGTGCGCCGCGCCCGGTCGGGGCGTCGGTCGCGGTGGCGCGCCGCGGGGTCTGCGGCTCGGGACCACGGTATCGCCCCGGCCCTCGCCGCCGGGGTGCCCGACGCGCGGGGGCCCCGCGCGATCCGCACGGGCCCCGCGGCGCGCCGCGTCAGACGCCCAGCGCGTCGATGCGGGCGAGCTCGTCGGCGTCGAGCGTGAAGCCGGTGACGTCGAGGTTGGCGTCGATCCGGTCGGGGCGCACGGACTTCGGGATGGCGACGAAGCCGTGGTCGAGGTGCCAGCGCAGGACGACCTGGGTGGTGCTCACGCCGTGCGCCGCGGCGATCTCCGTGAGCGCGGGGGCGTCGAGGTCGGTGCGCTTGAACGGGCTGTACCCCTCGAGGACGACGCCGCGCTCGCGCAGCGCGGCCACGAGGCCCGCGTCGTAGTCGGTGGGGCTCCAGGGGATCTGGTCGATCGCGGGCGCCTCGCCGGTCGCCGCGACCAGCTCGTCGATCTGCGCGACCGAGTAGTTGCTCACGCCGATCGACCGCACGAGCCCCTCGTCGCGCGCCGCGACGAACTGCTCCCACACGTCGGGGCGCGCCGCGCCGTCCGGGGGCCAGTGGATGAGCCACAGGTCGAGGTGGTCGGTGCCGAGCTGCTCGAGGGACTCCTCGAGGGTCTGGCGGACGGCGTCGGCCTTGCTGGGCGGCAGCTTGGTCGTCACGAACACGTCGTCGCGAGGGACCGCCGACTCGGCCAGCGCGCGCCCGACCTGGGTCTGGTTGCCGTAGCCCGTCGCGGTGTCGACGTGCCGGTAGCCGGCCTCGAGGGCGTGCAGGACGGCGCGGTACGCGTCGTCGCCCTCGGACTGCCACGTGCCGAGGCCGAGCAGCGGGATGTCGCCGCCGGGCAGGGAGACGCGAGGGATCGTGGGGACCGGTGCAGGGGTTGGTGCCATGGCTCCATCTTCACCCCCGCGGCGAGGGGCTTCGCACGCCGAGCCGTCGCGACGTGCAGCCGGGCCGCGCGCGCGGCACGCTGGGCGGATGACGCAGCCTCTGGTCGACGACGCCGTCCGCCGCGCTCACGCCTGGCTCGCCCGGGCGCGGGCCGAGTCGGGAGGCGGGGTGCGCCGCGAGCAGCGGACCGCCGACCGGCTGGGCGCCCTCGTCTCCGACCCGGCGGGCCTCGAGCTGGCGCTGCGGTTCGTCGACGACGTCGCCCGCCCCCTCGACCTCGACGTCGCCGCGCGGGGCCTCGCGCGCCTGGGCGGGCTGGCGTCCGGCGTCGGGCGGGACGGCTCCAGCTTCCTCGGTCCCGTGGACCGACTGGCGCTGCAGACGGGGGCCGGGCTCGCGCCGGCCGCGCCGCGCGTCGTCGTGCCGGCCGCGCGTCGCCGGCTGCGGCAGCTCGTCGGGCACCTCGTCGCCGACGCCGGTCCCGGGCTGGACGCGCACCTCGCCCGGACCCGCGCGCAGGGCTTCGGGCTCAACGTCAACCTGCTCGGCGAGGCCGTGCTGGGCGACGACGAGGCGCGCGCCCGGCTGGCCCGGACCGTCGAGCTCGTGCGGCGGCCGTCGGTGGACTACGTGTCGGTCAAGGTGTCGTCGGTCGCGGCGCAGCTCGTCACGTGGGACCTCGACGGGTCTCGCGAGCGCGTCGTCGAGCGGCTGCTGCCCCTGTTCCGCGCGGCGCGCGACGCGGGGACGTTCGTCAACCTCGACATGGAGGAGTACCGCGACCTGGCCCTCACGGTCGCGGTGTTCGAGGACCTGCTGGGCCGCGACGAGCTGCTCGGGTACGAGGCGGGGATCGTCCTGCAGGCGTACCTGCCCGACGCCGTCGCGGCGCTGGACGACCTGACGGCGTTCGCGCTGCACCGCGTCGAGCGGGGCGGGGCGCGCATCAAGGTGCGGCTGGTCAAGGGCGCCAACCTCGCGATGGAGCACGTCGAGGCGGAGCAGCACGACTGGGCGTCGGCGCCCTACGACACCAAGGAGGAGACCGACGCGAACTACGTCCGGCTCCTCGTCCGTGCGCTCGACCCGGCCCGCACCCTGGGCGTCCGGATCGGGTGCGCGAGCCACAACCTGTTCCACGTCGCCTACGCGGTCGGGCTCGCGCGGGCCCGCGGGGTGACCGACGCCCTCGACGTCGAGATGCTGCAGGGCATGGCTCCCGCCGAGGCGCGGGCGGTCCGGGACGAGGTCGCGCGCGACCGTCAGCCCGACGGCGCCGGCGGTGTACGCGGAGGGCGGGTCGTCCTGTACACGCCCGTCGTGCGGGACGAGGACTTCGACGTCGCGATCTCGTACCTCGTCCGGCGGCTCGACGAGAACGCCGCGCCCCAGAACTTCCTGCACGCCATGTTCGCGGGCGACGGCGGGCCGGCGGGCGGGGCGAGCGGCGGGATCCCGGGCCAGGAGCGCGCGTTCCGCGTCGCCGTCGGGCGGGCTGCCGCGACCACCGCCGAGGACCTCACCCCACGCCGTCGCCCCCGCCCCGAACCCGACCTGTCAGAACCTGGTGAGCCTCGAGCGTCACGAGCTCCTGACGGCTCGGGGGAGGGGTTCGCCAACGCCCCCGACACCGACCCCGCCGTCGCGGCCGCGCGGGCGTGGGCGGCCGAGATCGTCTCCCGCGACTCCCTCGAGGCGGGCGTTCCCCGCACCGTCCCGCTCACGACGACGGCGCAGGTCGACGAGGTCGTGGACCGCGCGACCCGCCTGGCGCCGGCGTGGGCGACGACGCCGCCGTCCGAGCGGGCGCACGTGCTGCGGGTCGCCGCGCGGCACCTCGAGGCCGCGCGCTCCGACCTGGTCGCGGCGATGGTCCACGAGCCGGGCAAGACGGTCGCCGAGGCCGACCCCGAGGTCAGCGAGGCCGTGGACTTCGCGCGGTGGTACGCGGGCTCGGCCGAGCGCCTCGACCCGGCCCGCCCGGACGCGGTCCGGGGCGCGGTGTTCGAGCCGCGGGGCGTCACGCTGGTGACGCCCCCGTGGAACTTCCCGGTCTCGATCCCGGCGGGCGGCGTCCTGGCGGCGCTCGCGGCCGGCTCGGCCGTGATCGCGAAGCCCGCCCACCCGACGCCGCGGTGCTACGAGGTCGTCGTCGACGCCGTGCGCGCTGCGCTCGCCGAGTGCGGCGCCGACCCGGACCTCGTGCAGCTCGTCCGCCTCGCCGACGGCGAGGGCGACGACACCCCGGGCCGCCGGCTGATCACGCATCCCGACGTGGCGCGCGTCGTCCTGACGGGCTCGATCGAGACCGCGCGGCTGTTCGCCTCGTGGCGCCCCGACCTGGACGTGCTCGCCGAGACGTCGGGCAAGAACGCGATCGTCGTGACGCCGGCCGCGGACCCCGACCTCGCCGTCGCCGACGTCGTGCGCTCCGCGTTCGGGCACGCGGGCCAGAAGTGCTCGGCGGCCTCGCTCGTCATCCTCGTCGGCGCCGCGGGGGACCGCCGGACCCCGACGGGGGCGCGGCTGCGCCGCCAGCTCGTCGACGCCGTCGGCTCGCTCGCGGTCGGGCCTCCGACGGACCTCGGCACCGTCATGGGGCCGCTCACGGAGCCCGCGGAGGGCAAGCTCCTGCGCGCGCTGACCACGCTCGACGACGGCGAGCGCTGGCTCGTCCGCCCCCGCGCGCTCGACGTCGACCGCGACGCCCGCCTGTGGACCCCCGGCCTCAAGGAGGGCGTCGCGCCCGGGTCGTGGTTCCACCGCACCGAGTGCTTCGGGCCGGTGCTCGGGATCATGACGGCCGCCACGCTGGACGAGGCGATCGACCTGCAGAACGGCGTCGACTTCGGCCTCACGGCCGGGATCCACTCGCTCGACGACGCCGAGGTCGAGCACTGGCTCGACCGCGTGGAGGCCGGCAACGCCTACGTGAACCGCCACATCACGGGCGCGATCGTGCGGCGCCAGCCCTTCGGCGGGTGGAAGGCGAGCGTCGTCGGGCCGGGCGCGAAGGCGGGCGGGCCGCACTACGTGGCGCAGCTCGGCGCGTGGCGGGACGCGCTCGTGCCCGACGGCGGCCCCGTGCCCCCGCGCGACGACGAGCCCGAGGCGTGGCTCGCCTGGGCGGAGGCCGACGACGTCCGGGCGTGGGACGCGGTGTTCTCGCGCGCCCACGACCCGTCCGGCCTGAGGTCCGAGGAGAACGCGCTGCGCTACCGCCCGGTGGACGTCCTCACGGTCCGGGTCGGCGACGGCGCGCAGGACGTCGAGCTGCGCCGCGTGCTGCACGCTGCCCGGACCGCCGGCGTCCCCGCCGTGGTGAGCACCGTGCCCGCCCTTGCGGGTGGCCCGGGCGAGGCGGACGACGCGTTCGCCGCGCGGGTGGCGGCGGGGGAGATCCGCGGACGTGTGCGCGTCGTCGGGCGGGCGCCGGGGCTGCGGGACGCCGCCGCGGCCCGCGCGGGTGAGGTGACGGTGCTCGACCAGCCGGTGGTCGCGAGCGGTGAGCGTGAGCTGCTGGCCGTGCTGCGCGAGCAGGCCGTGAGCCGCACGCGTCACCGCTACGGGCACGTGCAGCCGCGCTGAGGGGCGTCAGCCTCGCTCGACGCCTGCGAGGGTGACCCCGCGGAACGCGGCGAGCCGTTCCGCGTCCTCATCCACGGCCGCCCACGTCACGGCGTCGAGCGGCGCCCAGGGCTCGACGCGCACGGTCAGCCGCCGCCCGGACGTGCGAGGACGCCAGGTTCCCAGCACCTCGCCGCCGGACGCGAGCGCGCCCGGACGTCCCAGCGTCCGCCACAGGTCCTTCTGCCGGCCGGTGTCGGGCACGAGCGTCGCGCGGTCGCGGAGCTGCAGGTACGGGTCGAACGGGCCGAGGAGGTGCACGCGGCCGGCACGAGCATCGGAGTCGCTCGCCGAGGACTCGCCCGCAGCGCGGGCGCGCGCGGGGTCGTCGGCGAGCATCCAGCGAGGCTCCGGCCTGCCGCGTAGCCGGGTCGGCTCGACGTCGGCCACCGCCACCTCGACGGCGTCGTCGGGCCGGTGCGCCTCGACGTCGCGCGGCGGCGCGTCGACGTACGCGGCGATCTCGCGGACCGTGGCGGGCCCGAAGAGCCGGAGGTAGGCCCGCACGACGTCGAACCGTGGCTCCGCGTCGGCGGCCGTGCGGGCGAATCCCGCCGGCGCGAGGCCTGGCGCCCGCCGGAGCACGGGCGGGGACGTGCCGGGCTCGAGCTCGAGGCCGGCGTGGAGCGCGGCGAGCCGGAACGGCATCTCCCACGAGTGCGTCGCCTGGCACGGGTTGCACCAGCGGACCTGCTCGGGCCGGAGCAGGGGCGTGAGCCGCGTGGACAGCTCGCCCTTGACGGTGGGCTCGGCGACGAGCTCCCGCTCGAGCGCGGCGATCTCGCGCAGCGAGTCCAGCACCGGGACGCCGGCCGCGCGCAGCGGCCTGGCGGCGTCGAACACGCGCTTCGCGGCGTCGGCGGGCGAGAACGGCGAGGTGGCGACGGCGACGTCCGCCAGGTCGCGTCGCCGGTAGGCGTGGGGCGCGCCGCGCAGGGTCCACGCCAGCGCGAGGCCGGCCCACGGATCGTCGTCCTGCGCCGCGAGCCCGCGCGCGACGAGCGCCCACAGCGCCCCGTCGCCGCCTGTGTCCTGGACGCCGAGGTCGAGCACGGGGAGCGCGTCGAGATCACGGACGGACCCCGGCTCGGCGTCGAGGCCCTGCGCCCGCCACCGGAACGCGAGCACGTCGCGGCGGGTCAGCGTCGGTCGTTCGAGGTCCGCGTCGGCCATGCCGGCAGCCTAGGGTCCGCCACCCACGGTTCCGGGTGCCTCAGACGGAGGCGCGCTCGACCAGCTCGGCCGGGTAGAGGATCGGCCGGGTCGCACGCCCGCGGCCCTCGAGCTCGTCGAGGAGCACGTTCGTCGCGGTCCGCGCCATCTGCTCGACGGGGTTGCGCAGCGTCGTGAGCGGCGGCGTGGTGGCGGCCGCGACCCCGAGGTCGTCGAAGCCGACGACCGACACGTCGCCGGGCACGCGGCGGCCCGCGGACTGCAGGACCCGCAGCGCGCCCTGCGCCATGAGGTCGGAGGCCGCGAAGACGCCGTCGAGGTCGGGGTGGTCGTCGAGCAGGCGCTGCATCGCGATCGCGCCGCCCGTGAGCGTGAAGTCGCCGTCGGCGCTGGCCGTGACGTCGAGTCGAGCGTCGGTCAGCGCGGCGCGCCAGCCCTCCAGACGGTCCGAGCCCACCGACATGTCGAGCGGCCCCGCGATGGTGGCGATCCGCTTGCGACCGGCGTCGACGAGCCGCTGGGTGGCCCGCCGGGCTGCGGCGACGTTGTCGACGTCCACGTACACCAGCGACTCCGCGAGCACCGCGGGGCGGCCGATGAACACCGCCGGCAGCTGCGCGGCGAGGATCGCGTTCTCCAGCTCGTCGCCCTGGTGGTGCGACGCGATGATCGCGCCGTCGACGTGCCCGCCCTTGAGGTACCGGGCGATCCGGCCCGCGTGCTCGCCCGGCCGGGCGATGAGCAGCACGAGCTGGAGGTCGGTCGGGTCCAGGGCGTGCCCGACGCCGCGCAGCGTGCCCGCGAGGAACGGGTCCGCGAGCACGCGCCCGTCCGGCTCGGGGATGACGAGCGCGATCGACCCGGTCCGTCGGGTCACGAGCGAGCGCGCCGCCCGGTTCGGCGTGTAGCCGAGCCGGGCGACGGCGTCGTCGACGGCGGCCTGGGCCTCGGGGGAGACGCGGTCGCCGCCGTTGATGGCGCGCGACGCGGTGGAGCGTGACACGCCCGCGGCCAGCGCGACCTCTTCCAGGGTCGGCGCAGTGCTGTGGCGGTCGTTGCTCACCCGTGCATCATCCCGTCGTCCGAGTCCCGGGAACAACCGGTGTCATCCCTGCGTGTCGGACGGACGGTCGAGCGCGGCCAGGCTCGCGGCCGGCAGCGGCGGGATCACGCCGGTCCGGGCGATGTCCGCGTACCACTGGCCGGAAGCCTTCACGGTCCGCTCCTGCGTCTCGTAGTCGACCCGGACGACGCCGAAGCGCTTCGAGTAGCCCCACGCCCACTCGTAGTTGTCCATGAGCGACCACGCGAAGTAGCCGCGCACGTCGACGCCCGCAGTGATCGCGTCGTGGATGGCCCGCAGGTGCAGGTCGACGAACGCGAGCCGGTCCTGGTCGTCGACCGAGCCGTCCTCCGCGACGACGTCGTCGTACGCGGCGCCGTTCTCCGTCACGTAGAGGGCGATGCCGCGCTCCGCCGTGTACTCCTCGTGGACGCGCACCAGCAGGCGGGTGAGGCCCTCGGGCTGGACCTCCCAGTCCTGCGCCGTGACGGGCAGGGGGCGCGGGTGCACCTGCACGCCGTCGGCCGCCGGGTAGGGCGACGACGTCGGGCGGGAGACCGGGGCGCTGCCGTGGAGCTCGCGCTCCGGCGCCCGGTAGGAGACCGCCTCGCCGTGGTAGTAGTTCACGCCGAGCGTGTCGATGGGCGTGGAGATCACGCCCAGGTCGCCGTCGTGCACGACGTCGTCGACCGCCCCGTCCAGGCCGACCTCCGCGAGGTCGGTCAGCAGGTCGGCGGGGTAGGCGCCGCGCAGGATCGGGTCGAGGAACACCCGGTTGAACTGCGCGTCGATGCGGCGGGCCGCGTCGCGGTCGCGCTCGTCCGTGGGGTCCACGGGGTCGGTGACCGTGAGGTTGAGCGTGATCCCCAGGTTCGCGCTCGGCGCCCGACGGCGCAGCTCGGCCGTCGCGAGGCCGTGGCCCAGCATGAGGTGGTGCGCGGCCGCGAGGCCGGCCTCGCGGGAGCGGCGCCCGGGGGCGTGCGCGCCGGCCGTGTAGCTGAGGAACGACGAGCACCACGGCTCGTTGAGCGTCGTCCAGACGCCGACCCGGTCGCCGAGCGCGTCGTGCACGTCGGCGGCGTACTCGGCGAACCGGTAGGCCGTGTCGCGGTTCGTCCAGCCGCCGTGCTCCTCGAGGGCCTGCGGCAGGTCCCAGTGATAGAGCGTGACCCAGGGGAGGATCTCGTGGTCGAGGAGCTCGTCGACGAGGCGCGAGTAGAAGTCGAGGCCCTTGGCGTTGACGGGCCCGCCGTCGGGCCGCACGCGCGACCACGACGTGGAGAACCGGTAGGTGCCGAGCCCCAGGCCGGCCATGAGGGCCACGTCGTCGGCGTAGCGGTGGTAGTGGTCGCACGCGACCTCGCCGTCCTCGCCGCCCACGACCGCCCCCGGCACGCGGGCGAACGCGTCCCAGATCGAGTCGGTGCGCCCGTCGACGTGGGCGGCTCCCTCGATCTGGTAGGCCGCGGTCGCCGCGCCCCAGAGGAACCCGTCGGGCATCCGCACGGTGGCGTCGGACGGGGTCGCCGTCGGCAGCGCGGACAGGCCGGGGTGTGCCAGCCCGGAGGCGAGCGGGCCGGTGGTCGTGGGTCGGGGGGTCATCCCTTGACAGCTCCTTGCATGATGCCGGCCACGAGCTGGCGCCCGGCGAGGATGAACACGATGATCAGCGGCACGGTCGTGAGGAACACGCCCGCCATGACCAGCGAGTAGTCGGTGTGGAAGCTGCCCTGCAGGAGCTTCACGACGACGGGCAGCGTCGCGTTGTCCTGGGACAGCACGATCGAGGGCCAGAAGAAGTTGGTCCACTGCTGGATGAACGTGAACAGCGCGAGCATCGCGGCCGCGGGGCGCGCGGCGGGCATCGCGATCGACCAGAACGTGCGGATCATCGACGCGCCGTCGACACGCGCGGCCTCGATGAGCTCGTACGGCAGCGCCGACTCGAGGTACTGCGTCATCCAGAACACGCCGAACGCCGAGACCAGGACGGGGATGATGACCGCCTGGATCTGGTTCTGCCAGCCGAGCTTCGTGACGACGATCCACAGCGGGATGACGCCGAGCTGGGTCGGGACCGCCGTGGTGGCGATGACGAACACGAGCAGCGCGCGGCGGCCCTTGAACCGCAGCTTCGCGAACGAGAAGCCCGCGAGCGTCGAGAAGAGCACGACCGAGACGGACGTGACGACCGAGATGATGATCGAGTTCGTGAGCGCCTTCATGAAGTCGAAGGAGCCGCTGTTGATGACGTCGCTGAACCGGTCGAACAGGCTCGCGTCGGGCAGCCACTGCGGGATGACGTGCTGCGAGATCGTCGTCTGGTCGGACGAGCCGAGGATCAGCGTGTAGTAGAGCGGCGCGATCGACACGAGCACGACGAGCGCGAGGATCGTGTAGGTCAGCCAGCGCGGGCGGCGCTCGGCGCCGAACCCGCCGCCGCTACGGCGGCGGGCGGCCCGGCGGGCGGCGCCCTTGCCGGCGGTCTGGGCGGTCATGGCCACGGAGCTCATCGGGTGGCCCCCTTCCGGTCGGACGGGCGGCGTCGGGCGCCCTGCTTCTTCTTGCCGCGGCGTGCCTCGGACGTCGAGATCCGCGACGAGATGACGTAGTTGATGAGGGCGAAGATCACGATGACGACGAACAGCAGCCACGCGACCGCTGCGGCGCGGCCGAGGTTCTGCTGCGGACCCCAGCCGAGGTTCCACAGATACATCGTCGTGGTCTCCCACTGGTGGCTCGGGCCACCCGTGCCGGCCACGTCGAACGTGCGGGGCTCGTCGAAGATCTGCAGGCCGCCGATGGTCGACGTGATGATGACGAAGATGAGCGTGGCGCGGATCTGCGGGAGCGTGATCGAGAAGAACTGGCGCGCGCGCCCGGCGCCGTCGAGGACGGCGGCCTCGTAGAGGTCGCTCGGGACAGCCTGCATCGCAGCCAGGAAGATCAGCGTGTTGTAGCCGATCCAGCGGAAGTTGACCATGGTCGCGATGGCGGTCCAGCTCGCGAACGTGTCCTTGTGCCAGCCGATCTTGGGGAGGCCGATCGCGTGGAGCGCGGTGTTGATGACGCCGTACTGGTCGGCGAAGAGCTGGCCGAAGATGAGGCCGACCGCGACGGGGGCGACGATGTAGGGGATCAGCACGCCCATGCGCCAGAAGGTCTTGGCGCGGATGTTCTGGTTGAGGAGCGCCGCCAGGATGATCGCGATGATCACCTGCGGCACGCTCGACAGCACGAAGATCATGAAGGTGTTGCGCAGCGAGAGCCAGAACTCGCTCTGCTGGAACACCGCGGTGAAGTTGTCGAAGCCGGTGTAGCCCGCGTCGCCGCCGATGAGCGTCCAGTGGTGCAGCGACACCCAACCCGTGTAGAGCAGCGGGAAGAGGCCCGTGATGGCGAAGATGATGAAGAACGGCGAGATGTACAGGTAGGGCGAGACCTTCACGTCCCAGCGGCTCATGCGCTGGGAGAACCCGAGCCGCCGGCGCCGCTTCTCGGGCGGACCGACGCGCTGGGGCGCGGGTGCGGTGGACAGGGCGGTCATGGATTCTTCCTCTGGGACGTGTGGACGACGGGCCGGAGGCCCGGTCCGGCGTGCGCCGGACCGGGCCCCGTGCGTGGGAGGTGCGTCAGCCGAGGCCGAGCGCCTTGTACGCGTCGACCGCGGCGTTCCAGTTGCTGTCGACGCTGCCCTTGCCCTGGACGTCGTAGGCGACGAGGGCGTCGGTCACGGCCTTGTTGATCGTGAAGTAGTTCGGGCCCTTGAAGGGCGTCACGGTCACGGCCGCGGCGCGGTCGGCGAAGATCTTGCCGACGGGCGCGTTGGCGAAGAAGTCGTTCTTCGAGTCAGCCACGGCCGGGTCCTTCTCGGCCTCGACCTGGCTGGGGTAGTTGTTCGCCTTCTTGTACGCCGAGAGCTGCTGCTCCGGCGCGGTCAGCCACGCGGCGAACTCCTTGGCCGCGGCGGTGTGCTTGCCGGCCGCGGGGACGACGAGGAAGGAGCCGCCCCAGTTGCCGCCGCCGCCCGGGAAGACGTTGGCGATGTTCCAGCCCTTGACGCCGCCCGAGTTGGTCTCGATCGACGCGGTCATCCACGGCGGGCAGGCCATCGTCGCGAAGGCGCTCTTCTGGAAGGACGAGGTCCAGTCCGTCTGCCACTCCTGGTTGTGCGCCGACAGGCCCTTGTCCTTGGACTCCGTGGCGACCTTCTCGAAGAGCGCCTTGATGTCGGCGTTCGTCGCGAGGTCCTTGGGCGTGCCGTCCGAGTTCTCGTACGGGTTGGCGAGCTGGCCGACCATGGCCTGGTACGTGCCGTCGGGGCTGTCGTACCAGGCGACCTTGCCCTTGGACTTCTTGACGAAGTCCTCACCGACGGAGAAGTACTTGTCCCAGGTGGCGTTGGTGCCGCCGAGGAGCGCCGCGACCTTGTCGGGCGTGGACGGCAGGCCGTACTTCTCGAACAGGTCCTGGCGGTAGCAGATGGCCTCGGGGCCGATGTCGGTGCCGTAGCCGAGGAGCTTGCCGTCGGGCGCGGTGGCCTGCTTGGCCTTCCAGTCGAGCCAGCGGCCGTCGAGGCTCTTGTCCGTGAGGTCGGTGAACTTGTCCTCGTACTGCAGGACGGTCGGCAGCCAGTCGACGTCCACGGCCTGGACGTCGGCGAGGCCGGCGCCGCCCGCGGCGAGCTTGGTCGTGAAGTTCGCCTTGGCGTCGTCGGACGTGGCGGCGATCTCCTGCTTGACCGTGACGTTCGGGTGGCTCTGGTTGTACGAGTCCAGGAGCTCCTGGGTGTACCCGAAGTTGTTGAACGTGGCGACCGTCAGGGTGATCTTCTCGTTCGAGTCCTGGGTCTTCGAAGAGCTCGAGCCGCTGCCACCCGAGCTGCACGCGGTCAGCGTGAGCGCGAGGGCGGCAACGGAGGCGCCGGCCACGATGATGCGGCGGGCGGGGCGTGACGAACGGTGCGTCAGCACTGTGACTCCCTTGTCGATGGGGCGTTGATGTCGGCTTGGGAGCGCTACCACCCCTGCGGGTGGGAGCGCTTCCATCCGAGGAGCAACGGTCCTGCCGGACCCCACCCCGTGTCAAGCGGCCTCCCGCCCCCGTGACCGACCCGCAACCTTCGTCGACCACGAATCCGCAGGTCAGCGCGACGGCCGGGTTCGCGCCGAGTCCGAATCGTTATCGTGGTCACACGTCGGTGACGGCCCGGCGCGGGTGGTGTGCCGCGCGGGGACGGGACCTCGCGCGCGCGTGCGTAGGCTGGGGGCGTGCCAGCCATGAGCGACCTCATCACCTCCGACGTGGATCTCACGCCTGCCGACGCCGAGTGGTTGCACCTGCTCGTGGGGGACTGGCAGGTCGTCTCCGACCTCGCGTTCGCCGACCTGGTGCTCTGGGTGCCCACGCGCGACGCCTCGTTCGTGGCGATCGCGCAGGCCCGGCCGTCCACGGGCGCGACCGTCCACTACGACGACGTCGTCGGCACGCGGCCGCCGGAGGGCCAGCTCCCGCAGCTCAGCAAGGCGCTCACGACGCGCGAGATCCACCGGGCGCGCGAGCCCCGCTGGCTGGGCGCGTACGCCGTGCGCGAGGAGGCGATCCCCGTCGTGCACGAGGGACGGGCGATCGCGGTCCTGGCCCGCCAGACGAACCTGGGCTCGGGTCGCACACCGAGCCGCCTCGAGCTCAACTACGTCGAGGCGGCGGACGACATCGTGGCGATGATCGCGCGCGGCGAGTTCCCGTCGCCGGGCGCGGCGACAGGGCAGCGGCGCGGCGCCCCGCGCGTCGGCGACGGGCTGCTGCGGCTCAACTCGGAGGGCGAGGTGCTCTACGCGAGCCCCAACGCGCTGAGCTGCTTCCACCGGCTGGGCGTGATCGGGCCGCTGGTCGGGCGGGCGCTCGTCGAGATCACGACCGACCTCATCGAGCACCAGCCGCAGACGACGGTCGACGAGGCCATGCCGCTGGTCGTCATGGGGCGCGCGCCGTGGCGCACCGAGATCGAGGCGAGCGGCGTCATGCTCTCGCTGCGCGCGCTGCCGCTCACCGAGCACGGGCAGCGGATCGGCGCCGTGCTGCTGTGCCGCGACGTCACGGAGCTCCGGCGTCGCGAGCGCGACCTCATCACCAAGGACGCGACGATCCGCGAGATCCATCACCGCGTGAAGAACAACCTTCAGACCGTCGCGGCCCTGCTGCGGCTCCAGGCCCGGCGCATGAACGTCCCCGAGGCGCGCGAGGCGCTGGAGGAGGCGATGCGGCGGGTCGCGACCATCGCCTTGGTCCACGAGAGCCTGTCCCAGACCCTCGACGAGGAGGTCGAGTTCGACGACATGGTGTCCCGGGCGCTGCGGCTCGCGGCCGACGTCGCGTCGGCCGACACCCACGTCCGGACCGTGCGCGAGGGCGGCTTCGGGCTCGTACCGGCGCAGGACGCGACGCCGCTCGCGCTCGTGCTCACCGAGCTCGTGACGAACGCCGTCGAGCACGGCTTCCCCGGGCGCCCCACGGGCACGGTGGAGATCGTCGCCGAGCGCTCCGAGCGCTCGCTCAAGGTCGTGGTGCGCGACGACGGCGTGGGCCTCGTGGACGGCAAGGGCCCGATGTCGGGGCTCGGGACACAGATCGTCAACACCCTCGTCTCGAACGAGCTCGGCGGGACGATCATCTGGAAGGACCGCGACGGCGGCGGCACCGAGGTCGAGCTGGAGGTCCGCCTGCGGCTGGGCGGGAAGTAGTCGCCGGACGCGACGAAGGCCGCCACCCCGAGGGGCGACGGCCTTCGCAGGCGGTGCTGAACGTCAGCCGGCGCGGCGGGCGCGGGCGGTGCGGCGCTTGAGCGCGCGGCGCTCGTCCTCGGACATGCCGCCCCAGACGCCGGCGTCCTGACCGGACTCGAGGGCCCACTTCAGGCAGGTGTCCACGACCTCGCAGCGGCGGCAGACGGCCTTGGCCTCCTCGATCTGCAGCAGGGCCGGACCGGTGTTGCCGATCGGGAAGAACAGCTCCGGGTCCTCGTCGAGGCATGCGGCACGGTGACGCCAGTCCATCTCACGCTCCTTGTGGGGGGATCCCTGGGCGGGCAGCGATCGGGCACGACGGGACGAAGCCGAAGGGGGCTTGTGCGGGTGACGCTCGGTGCGCGTCGTGTCGAACGTCCGGGCGAACTCGCTTCAGGGTTCTGCGGGGGTTGTTGACTCTGAAATCAAGTCTCCCCGGCGGACGCGCGCGGCACAAGAGTTACGACAAGGTTTCTTCGGGGTGACCGAGAGATCTTGGTCACACGTCCCACTTCGCGCGCTGGAGGGGCCGGCGGTCGCTGCGTGGGGCGCGCTCGCGGGCGCCGCTGCGGGACAATGACGCAGTGAGCACCCCCCGCCCGGCGCCCGGCCGGACCGCCCGTCCGTGGACCCTCCGCTGCCTCGTCTGGGGGATCCTGCTCGAGGCGCTCGGCCTCGCGGTCGGGGCCGTCGTCGTCCTCGTCGAGCTGGCCCGCGGCGACTCGGACGCCGTCGGGACGAGCGTCGCGCTCGCGGTCCTGGCCCTCGCGCTGGGGGCCCTCCTCGCCGCGGCGGGGCGCGCCCTGCACGCGGGTGCGCGCTGGTCCCGGGCGCCGATCGCGACCTGGCAGATCCTGCAGGCGCTGGTCGGGGTGACCTGGTGGCAGGGGACGCGGTCGCCGTGGGCGGGCCTGCTCGTCCTCCTGTCCGTCGCCCTGCTGGTGCTCCTCATGGTCCCGAGCGTCGTCGCGCTGACCACCGACCGCGCCCCGCGCGACGACGGCTCCGAGACCTAGTCGACCGCGAGCGCCGCCACCGGCGAGGTCCGCGCGGCGCTGCGGCCCGGCAGCACCGACGCGACCAGACCGGCCGCGAGCGCCACCACGAGGACCACGCCGAGCGTGGCCCACGGCACGACGAGGGGCGACGGGCCGAAGGAGCCCAGGGCGGCGGCCTCGCCGGCCCAGCCGTACGCCACGCCCAGGACGATCCCGACGACGGCGCCCACGCCTGCGATGAGCATGCCCTCCTGCGCGAGCATCCAGCGCAGCTGGCCGCGCGTGAGGCCGATGGCCCGCAGCGTCGCGGACTCGCGGCGCCGCTCGAGGACGGACAGCGACAGCGTGTTCGCCACCCCGACGAGCGCGATCACGACGGCGACGGCGAGCAGGCCGAGGACGATCGCGAGGATCGTGTCGACGACCTTCTCCATCGACGCGTGCTCGGCGGCGGGGCCGACCACCCCGATCGAGGAGTCCTGGTCGGCGACGGCGTCCTGGACGGCCGTGAGCGTTCGCGCGGCGTCGGCGTGGTCGCCGAACGCGAGCCAGGCCGTCGCGGTGCCGGCGTGCGGGGCGATCCGCGCGAGGACGGCGGGGGTGACGAACGAGGACCCCGCGTCGACGGTCACGAGGCGGACCTCGAGGCGGACGCCCTTGCCGGTGGGCTTGCCGTCGGCGTCGGTGGCGCGCAGCGTCACCGTGTCGCCGTCCGCGAGGCCGAGGTCCCCGACGGACGAGCCGTGGGGGTCGACGACGATGGTGGAGTCGTCGAGGTCGTCGAACACGGCAGGGTTCCGCACGACGTCGCGGGCCGTCCCGGGGTCGATGCCGAACAGCGCCGTATCCGCGGTCTGGTGATCCCCCGAGAGCTGGGCGCCGGTACTCGCGAGGGGGACGACCCGGCGCACCCCGTCCGTGTCGGCCAGGCGGGTGCGCAGCGCGGGCGTGAGGCCGTCGCCACCGTCGCCGTCGTAGGACTGCACGATGGCGTCGACGGGATAGTGCTCGTCGAGCGTGGACCCGAGCGTGACCCGGGCACCGGCGGCGCCCGTCGCCATCATCGCCACCAGGGTGACGCCGATGAGGAGCGCAGTGCTGGTCGCGGTCGTGCGGCGGGGGTTGCGGAGCGTGTTGGCCGACGCGAGCCGCGAGCTCGCTCCCGCCCGGCGGAGGACCGCGCCGGCGGCGTGCACGACGCGCGGCATCCAGAACACCGCGCCGACGAGAATGCCGACGAACGAGACCGCGCCGCCCAGCACACCGAGCGCGAGGCCGATCTCGGCCGAGGCCGTCGTCCCGGCCGCGACGGCGAGGGCCATCAGCGCGAGCCCGCCGACGGTCGCGACGAGCGCGAACACCCCGCGGGCCTTGCCGCTGCGGCTGGTCAGGGTCGGCGCCTCCGACGGACGTAGCGCCGCGAGGGGCGCGACCCGGGTCGCGGCCCGGGCCGGCGCGAGGCTCGCGACGACGGTCACCAGGGTCCCCACCACGATCGGCACGAGCACCGCGACGAGGGACACGTGGATCGAGGACGGCAGGGGCGTCGTCGTGCGCGGGCGGAGGACGGAGAGCACGGCCTGCGTGAGACCGACGCCAAGCCCGACCCCGACCGCCGAGCCGACCAGGCCCAGGACGGTCGCCTCGAAGACCACCGAGCGGCCGAGCTGGCTCTTGGACGCGCCCACGCAGCGCAGGAGGGCGAGGGTGCGGGCGCGCTGCGCGACCAGCACCTGGAACGTGTTGGCGATGACGAGGGCCGCGACGACGAGCGCGATCGCGGCGAACGTGAGCACGACGTAGGTGAAGACGTCGTCGTCGCCCGTCGCCTGCGCCGCGAGCTCGCGGGCCAGGGCCTCGCGGGTGACCACGCGGGCGCCGTCGGGCAGGGGGAGCGAGCTGATCTTCGCGGTGGCCTCGGCGGCAGGGGTGCCCGGGGCGAGCGCGACGAGCACGTCGGAGTAGGTGACGTCCGCGGGCGAGCCGGCGTCCGTCGCCTGCCAGGCGCCGAGGGTCGAGGCGGTCACGACGCTCGCGCCGCCCGACGCGGTCCAGGCGCCGTACGGGTCGTCGAGGGTCCCGACGACGCGCAGCCGGTGCGTCTGCGCGGGGGCCTGGGCGCCCTCGGCGTCGAACCCGCCGACGACGGTCACGGTGACCGTGTCCCCGACGTCCACGCCCAGCCGCTCGGCCTGGCTCACGGGGAGCGCGACCTCGTCGTCGGACGTGGGGAAGGCGCCGTCGTGCACGCGCTGCGGCTCGAGCCGGGCGTCGGTGGGGCTGCCGGTGAACAGTGCGTTGATCGTCCTGCCGTTCGCGGCGACGTCCTCCGACATGGACGCGAGGGGAGCGGCGGCAGCGACGCCCGGGGCCGCCGTCACCGCGGCGAGATCCTTGGCGCGGAGCTGTTCGCCGTCGGTGGTCACGACGAGGTCGGCCCGGGCGTACGGGGCCGCGACGGAGTCGGTCGTCGCGGTGCGGATGAGGTCGGACGCGACGAGCGTCGCGGCGACGAAGCCGGTGCCGATCGCGATCGCGATGCCGGCCGCGGCGAGCCGCGCCACGCTCCGGCGCATCTGCGCGAGGGTGAGCCGAATCATCGGGCCGCCACCGCCGCGTCGTCGAGGGAGCGCAGGGCGTCGAGGCCCGCGAGCGCGGCCTCCGGGGTCGGGTCCTGGATGTCGCCGGCGACGCGGCCGTCGGCGAGCAGCACGACGCGGTCCGCGTACGCGGCGGCCGACGGGTCGTGGGTGACCATGACGATCGTCCGCCCCAGCTCGCGCACCGAGCGACGCAGGAAGCTCAGCACCTCGGCGCCGGAGCGCGAGTCGAGGTTGCCGGTGGGCTCGTCGGCGAACACGACCTCGGGCTTCGTGATGAGCGCACGAGCGATCGCGACGCGCTGCTGCTGGCCGCCGGACAGCTCGGACGGCCGGTGCGTGAGGCGCCGGCCGAGGCCGAGGGTCTCGACCAGGATCTCCAGCCACGCGCGGTCCACGGTGCCGTTCGCCAGCTCGACGGGCAGCGTGATGTTCTGCTCGGCCGTGAACATCGGCAGCAGGTTGAAGGACTGGAACACGAAGCCCACGCGCTCCCGGCGCAGGAGCGTGAGCTCCTTGTCGGTCAGGCGGGTGACCTCCGTGGCCCCCAGGTAGGCGCTGCCGCTCGTCGCCGAGTCCAGGCCCGCGAGCAGGTGCATGAGCGTCGACTTGCCCGAGCCCGACGGCCCCATGATCGCCGTGAACGCGCCGGCCTCGAAGTCCACGTCGACGCCGTCGAGCGCGCGCACCGTCGCCTCGCCGCGACCGTACGTCTTGGTCAGGGCGCGGGCGCGGACGGCGGTGGAGCGGATCGTGGCGTCGGCCGCCGAGGCGGCGGGATCGAGCGTCGGGGTGGGCTGGTCGGACGGGGCCACGGTGGCTCCTTCGGTCGATGGTCGGCGGGGTGCGGTCGCTGCCTCGGGCCCTCGGCGGGCCGCGCTCCCGACGCTACGGGCGGCTCGGGCGCGGTCGCGTCGCCCGGCGGTCGGGTCGGCGGTCCGGCCGGGTCATCCTCAGGTCGTACCCGTCGCGGCGTCCGGCCCACCCTCCGGCTCGTGTCAGAAGCTCATTGGTCTCGAGGCTCACGAGCTTCTGACCGGTCTGCGAGTCCCGCGGTCTGTCAGAACGTGGTGGGGCTCGAGGCTCACGAGCTTCTGACAACTGAGTGGACCGGCGACGGCGCCCGGCTCTCGAGCAGGCGTCCGGCCTGCGTTGTGGTCCAGTCGGGAACAGGTGGTCGGAGGCGCAGGAGTCGCAATCGCCCGCGCGGCGCCGTTCCGTGAGCCACCCACAGGCTGCGCCGTGGCCCGCGGCGTGCCCAGGCGCCGACCGCGCGCGTCCTGGCGGCGAGCGGGCCGACGATCGCTACGCCATGACTGGCGGCGCAGCCTTCCTCGACCGAGTGCCAGGGATCCGTGCCCTCGCGACCCGCCAGCACGGGGTGTGCACGCGCGCGCAGCTCGCCGGTCTCGGCGTAGCGCCCCACCACGTCGCGGCGCAGCTGAGGGCGCGGCGGTGGCGTGAGGTGGCGCACGACGTGGTGGTGCTGCACCGCGGGCCGTCGACGCGGGAGGCTCGGTGCTGGGCCGCTGTGCTCGGCGCCGGGTCGGTCCCGGTGGCGCTCGCGTGCTGGACGGCGCTCGAGCGGCACCGGCTCCAGGGCTGGACGCGCGACGAGGTGCACGTCGTCGTGCCTCGCGGCGACAAGCCGGCCCGTTGGCCGTGGCTCGTCGTGCACGAGTCGCGGCGACACGACGCGGAGGACGTGACCGTTCAGGCCGGGCTGCCGGTGCACGGCGTCGAGCGCGCCGCCATCGACGCGGCGGCGTGGCAGCCGTCGTGGCGGACCGCGTCCGGACTCGTGGCGGCCGTCGTGCAGCAGCGCCTCACGACGCCCGACGCCGTGCTCGGCGAGCTCGAGCGTGCGGGCCGGATCCGGCACCGGCGCACCATGCAGCTCGCCCTGCTCGACGTGATGGGCGGCGCGCAGTCTCTCGAGGAGATCGACTTCGCGCGCCTGTGCCGGCGAGCGGGCCTGCCGGAGCCGTCCCGGCAGGAACGACGGCGCGACTCCCGCGGCAAGGTCCGGTTCCTCGACGTCGAGTGGCGGCTGCGGGACGGTGGGCGACTGGTCGTGGAGGTGGACGGCGTCGGGCACCTCGCGCACGAGCAGTGGTACGACGACCTCCTGCGGGACGCGGAGCTCGGCTCCGACGCCGAGACCGTCCGCATCCGCATCCTCGCGGGGGCGGCGCGCCACGAGCCGGACCGTGTGCTCGCGATCGTCCGCCGCCACCTGTCGGCGCTCGATCGTCGACCTGTCAGAAGGTGGTGAGCCTCGAGGCTCACGACGTTCTGACACGCGCGCCTTGGAACTCGACCTGTCAGAAGGTGGTGAGCCTCGACGCTCTCCAGGTTCTGACAACTCGTGGCTGCGGCGCAGTGGCGCGCGGCGGGCGGGTCAGTCCGGGGATCCCGGGCGCACGAGGCCCGTCTCGTAGGCCGTCACGACGGCCTGCACGCGGTCGCGCGCGCGCAGCTTCGCGAGGATCCGCCCGACGTGCGTCTTGACGGTCGCCTCGGCGACGAACAGCTCGGACGCGATCTCGAGGTTCGACCGCCCCCGGGCCATCAGGACGAGCACCTCGCGCTCGCGGTCGGTGAGCTGCTCGACGGCGTGCTGCGCCTCCGGGTCGGCCGGCGCGTCCGCGGGGAGCGCCGTCACGAGGTGCTCGAGCAGCCGACGTGTCGACGACGGCGCGATCACGGCGTCCCCGGCGTGGACCGTCCGGATCGCGGCGAGCATCTCCTCGGGCGGCGCGTCCTTGAGCAGGAACCCGCTGGCCCCGGCGCGGATCGCCGCGAGGACGTACTCGTCGAGGTCGAACGTCGTGAGGACGATGACCCGCGGGACGACGCCCGGGCCCGCGTCGGCGGCGGCCGCGGTGAGCTGCGCCGTGGCGCTCAGCCCGTCGAGATTCGGCATGCGCACGTCCATCAGGACGACGTCCACGGGGTGCGAGGCCAGGAGCCGCAGCGCCTGCGCGCCGTCGCCGGCCTCGACGACCACCTCGAGGTCGGGCTGCGAGTCGATGACCATGCGGAACCCGGCGCGGACGAGCTGCTGGTCGTCGACGAGCGCCACCCGCACCGGTGCCCCGGGCGCGCCCGCGCCCCAGCCATCGGTCGGGGCTCCCGTCGGACCGTCTCCCTGCGCGCTCACGTGCCGGACTCTACCGGCGTGCCGGCGTCGGGCACGGGCGGCTGCTCGGCACGCAGCCGCGACGGCAGCTCGAGGTGGACGCGGTAGCCCCCGCCGGGGCGCGGCCCGGTGCTCACGGTCCCGCCGAACACCGCGGCCCGCTCGCGCATCCCGAGCAGCCCGTAGCCGCCGCCGTCGCCCGTGGCGGCGGCCCCGCGGCCGTCGTCCTGCACGTCGAGGACGACGGCGTCGCGGTCCCAGCGCAGCACGACCGTGACCGCGGGCGACGGGCCGGCGTGCTTGAGGACGTTGGTGAGCGCCTCCTGCGCGACGCGGAAGATCGTGAGCCCGGCGCCGGGGGGCAGCTGGCGCGGCGTGCCGACCCGGACGAGCGAGACGCGCGGACCGCTGGCCCGGACCTGCTCGACGAGCGCCTCGAGGCCCTCGACCGACGGCTGGGGCGTGAGCGCGGCCGGTGCAGCAGGGACCGGCGAGGCGCCCTGCCGCGTGGCCCCGGCGGCGCCTGCGGCAGCCACCCCGACGGCGGCCGCGCCGGTCGAGCCGCCCGCGGCCCCGTCCCCGTCGGCCCCGTCCGCACGCAGCACGCCGAGGATGCGCCGCATGTCGGCGAGGGCGGCGCGGCCCGTCTCGGCGATGGTCGCGAGCGACCGCTCGGGCGCGGTCGGGTCGGACGCCGCCGCGTATCTGCCTCCGTCGGCCTGGGCGATCATCACCGACAGGGAGTGCGCGACGATGTCGTGGAGCTCGCGGGCGATCCGGGTCCGCTCGGCGGACGTCGCGAGGCGCGCCTGCTGGTCGCGTTCGACCTCGAGCCGCTCCGCGCGGTCGCGCAGGGCCGCGAGGGTCTCGCGGCGCGAGCGGCGCACGAGGCCGAACGCCCACACGGCGAGCAGGGCGACGCCGACGAACACGGCGATGGCGGTCGCCTGGCGGGCGGCCTCGACGGTCCCCAGCCCGCGGTCGGCGAGCAGGCCGGCGACGACGACGGCGCCGAGCAGTCCGGTGCCGATCGCGGTGCGGTGCGCCCAGCGCGGCCCGTTCACGGTCACCGAGTAGAGGGCGACGGGCACGGCCAGGGCCGACGCGATCGACGGGCTCTGGTCGACGACGAGCTGGACCAGCGCGGCCGTGTACACGGTGACGACGGAGGCGACCGGCCAGGTGCGGCGCCAGGCCAGGGGCACGCACAGCGCGAGCGCGAACCAGCCGGGGGCGTGCAGGTAGCTCCGCTCCGCTGCGCTCGCGGCGAGGACGAACAGGGTGAGGACCGCGGCACCGGCCGCGTCGACGCCGAACCGGTGGCGCTCGGTCCATCGCGTCGCGTTCTCGTACCAGCCCATCGCCTCAGCGTAGGATCGACGACGCCGGCGGCGCGTCCGCCCCTGGTCCGATGCACGCTCCGCGGGCGTCGTCCTGGCGGGTTACGCCGGCGGGCGCGCGGCGCGCGGGACTACCCTCCCGGGGCCGCCGACGCGTCGGCGGCACGTGTGCGGGACGCCTGGTCAGGGCCTTGCGCGGGTGCGGACGAGTTCGTGCGAAACGGGAGACTCCGGTCCGCGTGATGCTCTAGCATGGCCCAATGACCAACGTATTGCTGGCCGAGGATGACACGGCGATTGCCGAGCCTTTGGCACGTGCGCTCACGCGCGAGGGATACAACGTCGTCGTGCAAGGCACGGGGCAAGGTGCCATCGACTCCGCGGAGGCCGCGGACGTGGTCGTCCTCGACCTGGGTCTGCCCGACATGGACGGCCTCGACGTCGCCCGCGCGATCCGCGGCGCTGGTCTGACCACCCCCATCCTCGTCCTCACCGCACGCGCGGACGAGGTCGACCTCGTCGTCGGCCTCGACGCCGGCGCCGACGACTACGTCACGAAGCCGTTCCGGCTCGCGGAGCTGCTCGCCCGGGTCCGGGCGCTGCTGCGCCGCACGCACGGCGGGGAGACGCCCGACGAGGAGGAGCTCGTGGCGCAGGACGTCGTCGTCGACGTCGCCGCGCACCGGGCGTTCCAGAGCGACCGCGAGCTGCACCTGACGACCAAGGAGTTCGACCTCCTGCGCGTCCTGGTCCAGAACGCGGGCAGCGTCGTCGTGCGGGACACCCTGATGCGTGAGGTGTGGGGCGCCGAGCCCGCGGGCTCCACCAAGACGCTCGACATGCACGTCTCGTGGCTGCGGCGCAAGCTCGGCGACGACGCGAACTCGCCGCGCTACGTCGCGACGGTGCGCGGGCTGGGCTTCCGCTTCGAGACCGGCGGCCACTGACGGCGGGGCCGGCGGCTGACGGGCGCGACGGCGGCGATGTCGGTGACGCCATGACGCGCGTGACACGGCACGGAGTCGGGAAGGTCTGAGACGTGCGTCAGCGGATGCTCCAGGCGACCGTGGCCGCGGTCGCGGTGGCGGTGCTGCTCCTCGGCTTCCCGCTCGCGTTCTTCGGAGCCCAGTACGTCCACGACAACGACCTCGACGACCTCGAGCGCCGCACCCAGACGCTCGCGCGGGCCGTCGACCGGGCGATCGGCAACGGCGACGAGGTGCTCGCGTCCCCGGCGAGCGTGACGGTCGCCACCGGGGGCCACAACCAGGTGCCCGCGCACGTCGTCATCAGCTACGACGGCCGCCGCCTCGAGGCCGGGGACCAGATCCACGGGCGCGTCGAGGAGCGTGCGGTGCGCACGTCGGAGGGCGCGCTCGTCACGCTCGAGGTGTCGTACTGGGCCCTGTACTGGCAGTCCATGCGGATCGTCCTGTTCGTCGTCGCGGCGGCCGTGGTGGCGATCCTCGCCGGCATCGCGATGGCGGTGATCCAGGCGAACCGGTTGTCCGCGCCCCTGGTCTACCTGGCAGCGTCGGCGGAACAGCTGGGCTCGGGACAGGTGCGCCCGCAGATGGAGGAGTCCGGCGTCGAGGAGCTCGACCTGGTCGCGGCGGAGCTCGCGCGCACGTCCGACCGGCTGGCCAGCAGGCTCGCGACCGAGCGGCAGTTCGCCGCCGACGCGTCGCACCAGCTCCGCACGCCGCTCACCGCCCTGTCGATGCGCCTCGAGGAGATCTCCCTCATGTCCGAGGACCCGGCGGTCCAGGAGGAGGCGCGGATCTCGCTCGAGCAGGTCGAGCGGCTGGTGACCGTCGTCGACGACCTCCTGACGCGCTCGCGTCGCGCCCAGGGCGGCACCACCGAGGCGGTGCGACTCGTGGAGGTCGTGCGGCAGCAGGAGGAGGAGTGGCTGCCGAGCTTCGAGGCGGCCGGCCGCCGCCTCGTCGTCGACATCCCCCTCGACACGTACGTGCTGGCCACCCCGGGCGCGCTCGCCCAGGTGCTGGCGACGCTCGTCGAGAACTCGCTCACGCACGGCGGCGGGACGACGACGGTCCGCTCCCGTCCCGGACGGTCCGGCTCGATCGTCATCGAGGTGGCCGACGAGGGCGAGGGCGTCCCCGACGAGCTGGCCCCCACCATCTTCGAGCGCGAGGTGACGTCGGGGAAGGGCACCGGCCTCGGTCTGGCGCTGGCGCGCGACCTCGCCGCCGCGGACGGTGGCCGGCTCGAGCTGTCGCAGCGTCGCCCGGCCGTGTTCTCGGTGTTCCTCGCGGGCGTGCCGCACACGCTCGACCCGCGGGTCGTGCTGCCCGCCGGGGCGACCGTCTCGAGCGCCCGGGGGCGCCGAGGCAGGCGCAGGTCCGGCGACGGCTGACCCGCTCTCATCCCGAGGTGGACGGGCGGGAGGACTACTTCGCGGGGCTCCGGTCGCCCGTGAAGACCAGGTGCCGGTAGGCGAAGTAGCGGAAGATCGTGCCGAGCCCGATGCCGAGCAGGTTCGCGAGGTTCTTCTCGAGCGGCGAGTCGAGCCCCAGCGGGTAGACGAAGAGCGCCAGGACCCCGATCCCGATGAGCAGCCCGCCCACGTTGACGACGAGGAACCCGGCGAGCTCGCGCGACCTGTTCTCGGTGCGCCGCTCGGAGAAGGTCCAGAGGCGGTTGCCGACCCACGCGACGAGGGTGGCGACGGCGACGGACACCACGCGCGCCGTCAGCGGCTTGGAGTCGAGCAGGTGCCCGGGGCCGAACTGCAGCAGGTTGAAGAGGCCCAGGTCGACGACGAACGACACCGCACCGACGGACCCGAACTTGGCGAGCTCGTAGAGCCGGTCCTTGCCGAGGCGCGGACGGCGGGTGGCGGAAGCCTCGCCGGCGGTCGCAGCCGCGGCAGGCGAACCGTCGAGGGTGTCGGCGGCGACGTGCGCGACGTCCGTGCCGGGCGCCTCGGACGCCGCCAGCACGAGGGGGAGGGCGCCGTGGCGGTCGGCCTCCGCGGCCCCGGCGCGGCCGGGTTCGGCGGCAGGCGTCACGTCGGTCATTCCTCGAACGGTAGCGCAGCAGCCTGGGCGCCAGGTTCCGATAGGCTCGGGCACCGTGTCAGCACCAGTCGTGGCCGTCGTCGGAGGCGGGCAGCTCGCCCGCATGATGGCACCCGCCGCCGCCCGCCTGGGCGTCCGGCTGCGGGTGCTCGTGGAGTCGCCGGAGGGCTCCGCGGCGCAGGTCGTCGCGGACGCTCCCGTAGGGACCGCCGCCGACGAGGCCGCCGTCCGTGCTCTCGTCGCGCCGCCCGGGGGCGAGGCCGCCGCGGTGCTCACGTTCGAGCACGAGCACGTCCCGTCGGCACTCCTCACAGCGCTCGAGGCGGAGGGCGTGGCCGTGCGCCCCGGCCCCGACGCGCTGCGCCACGCGCAGGACAAGATCGTCATGCGGTCTCGGCTCACGGCGCTCGGCGTGCCGTGCCCGCGCTGGGCGCCGCTCGCCGTCGATGCCGCGGAGGGCGCGCGCGAGCTCGCGGCGTTCCTCGCGGAGGTCGGCGGCGAGGCCGTCGTCAAGACGAGCCGCGGCGGCTACGACGGCAAGGGCGTGCGGGTCGTCAGCGCGCCGGACGACGCCGCAGACTGGCTCGCGGCCGCCCAGGACGGCGGACCGCAGCTCCTCGTCGAGGAGAAGGTGCCGTTCCGGCGCGAGCTCGCCGCACTCGTCGCGCGACGTCCGTCGGGCGAGGTCCGGGCGTGGCCCGTCGTGGAGTCCGTGCAGCGAGACGGCGTCTGCGCGGAGGTGACCGCGCCCGCGCCGGACCTCGATCCCGCCCTCGAGGCGCAGGCGCGCGACATCGCCACCGCGGTGGCCGAGGGCCTCGGGGTGACCGGCGTGCTCGCGGTCGAGCTGTTCGAGGTGCCGGGCGCCGCACCGGGCGAGCCGGCCCGCGTGCTCGTCAACGAGCTCGCGATGCGCCCGCACAACTCCGGCCACTGGACCATCGACGGCTCCGTGACGAGCCAGTTCGAGCAGCACCTGCGCGCGGTGCTCGACCTGCCGCTCGGCGACACGGGGCCCGTCGCCCCCTGGACGGTCATGGCGAACGTCCTGGGATCGGAGCGCGCGGAGCTCACGGACGCGCTGCCCGACGTGCTCGCCGACGGCGACGCCCGGGTCTGGCTGTACGGCAAGGACGTGCGGCCCGGGCGCAAGCTGGGGCACGTGAACGTCAGCGGCCAGGACCTCGCCGCGACCCGCGACCGCGCTCGGGCGGCCGTGGCGACCCTGCGCGGCACCACCACCGGCCCCGACGGCGACGCGACGCCGACGACCACCACGAAGGAGCGAGCATGACCGAGCAGGCTGCAGGGACCGGCACGGAGCAGGCCGCCGGGCCGCTCGTCGGGATCGTCATGGGCTCGGACTCGGACTGGCCCGTGATGCAGGCCGCGGCCGACGCCCTGGCGGAGTTCGGCGTGCCGGTCGAGGTCGACGTCGTGTCGGCGCACCGGATGCCCACCGAGATGATCGAGTACGGCCGCACGGCAGCCGACCGGGGGCTTCGCGTGATCGTCGCGGGCGCCGGCGGGGCCGCGCACCTGCCGGGGATGCTGGCCGCCGTCACGCCGCTCCCCGTCATCGGGGTCCCGGTGCCCCTGGCCCACCTCGACGGCATGGACTCGCTGCTCTCGATCGTCCAGATGCCCGCGGGCGTGCCCGTCGCGACCGTGTCGGTCGGCGGGGCCCGCAACGCCGGGCTGCTCGCCGCCCGCATCCTCGGTGCCGGCGCGGGCGACGACGCCGCCGCGCTGCGCGCGCGCATGTCCGAGTTCCAGGTGCGCCTCGGGGACCAGGCCCGCGAGAAGGGCGCGCGCCTGCGGGCGTCGCGGTCGGGCAAGGTCGGCTTCGGCGGCTGACGACGCCGCCGCGGCTCAGCTCTTCGAGTCGGAGTTGACCGTGCCGGCCTTGAGCTTGCCGTTCATGACGTTCGCGAAGAACTTCGGCGCCTTGTCCGGGTCGAGCCGCACGCTCGAGCCGACGCCGCCCGGCCGGTAGTCGCGGTCGGAGATCGGGGGCAGCCCGGTGACGCCGTCCTTGCCGTTCGCGGACTTGAACGCCATCGCCAGCTTCGCCAGGTCGACGATGTTCGTGCCCTTGTCGACCTCGAGCACGCCCGTGCCCGCGTCGATGAGCTTGACCTGCGTGGCCGGCTTGAAGAGCAGGCTCGGCTTGGCCGCCTTCTGCGAGATCGCGTCCACGAGCTGGCGCTGGCGCTCCGTGCGCCCGAAGTCGCTCGTCGGGTCGGAGTAGCGCATCCGGGAGAAGGCGAGCGCCGTCTTGCCGCCGACGTCGTGGCAGCCGGCCTTCCACTTGAGCTCGGACTTCTTGTCGTCGACGTCGTAGTCGAGGCACAGGTGGACGCCGCCGACGGCGTCCACCAGGCCCTCGACGCCGCCGAAGCCGACCTCGGCGTAGTGGTCGACGTGCATGCCGGTCAGCTTCTCGACGGTCTTGACGAGCAGGGGCGCGCCGCCGTACGCGTACGCGGCGTTGATCTTGTTGCTGCCGTGACCGGGGATCTTCACGTAGGAGTCGCGCGGGATCGAGATGAGCGACGTCGTCCCGGAGTCGGGCACCTGCAGCACCATGATCGTGTCGGTGCGGGCGCCGGAGGTGCCGTCCTTCACGACGCCGTCCGCGCGCGAGTCCGAGCCGGCGATGAGATAGGTCGTCCCCGGGGTGTCCGCTGCGTCGGACAGCGCGTCGACGTGGTCGAGCTTGCCGTTGGCCCAGGCCACGACGCCGACGGGCCAGGCGATCATCGCGACGACCACGAGGCCGGCGACGATCGCGGCGATGCGTCCCTTGCGCAGGTGCAGACGTCCCGGGGTGGTGCCGCCGGGCGCCGTGCCCGACCGCGCGCCGTCGCCCGGCCCTCGCCCGGCGCCGCCGCCGCCGGGCGGGCGGCTGGGGGCGCGCGTGGTAGGCGACGTCGTCGGGCGGCGCTCGTCGCCGGCCGCGCGCGGTGCCCGGGTGACGCCCCCGGGCGGGATGGTCGGCGGCGGGCCGGACGCGGTGCGTGCCCGGGCGCGGCCGCCGCTGCGGTCGACGGGGACGGGCCCGCTCGACTGGCGCGTCACCCGTGACGCGGGACGCGCGGGCGGGGGAGGAGGCGTGGCGCCGCCCCCGCCGTCGGGCCCGACCTTGATGACCCCGTCGGCCTGCTCGGGGCGCGACTCACGCCCCGACTGCGGGGTGAAGCTCGGCGGGAGGGACCGGGGGTCGGGCGTCATGACGTGCAGGCCGCCTTCGAGCTGACGACGTCGGCCGCGGTGATGCCTTCCTTGTCGCGGTCCTTCGTCGTGGTGGTCGTGCTCGGCTTCTTGGTGGTGGTCGACGACTTGTCGGACGTGCTCGACGACGCCTTGCTGGTCGCCTTGCTCGTGGACGTCGCGGTCGCCTTCTTCGCGGCCTTCTCCTCGGACGCCGTGAGCGGCTTGTCGGCCGCGAGCTTCGCCCAGATCTCGGACGCCGCGGGCTCGCTCCAGACGACGCGGTTCGGGTTCGTCGGGTCGGCGCCGTTCGGGATCGTGAGGAACGTGATGTTCGACGAGGACAGGTGGCGCAGGCTGTAGCCGAGGCCGCCGATGCTCGTGATCGAGCCGAGGTTGAGCCCGCCGTCCGTCTTCGACGTGTGCAGCGACTTGGTGGCGGCGTCGAGGAACTTGAGCAGCTTGGGGCTGTCGGTGAGGAAGTTCTGCGCGAAGACCTTGTTCGCGATCGAGCCCATGAGCTCCTGCTGGCGCTTGATGCGGCTCAGGTCGGAGCCGTCGCCGACGCCCTCGCGCGCCCGGGCGTAACCCAGCGCGGTCTTGCCCTTGAGCGTCTGGTAGCCCGCCTTGAGGTTGAGCTGCGCCTTGGGGGCGTCGATGTCGGTCGGGATGCACATGGGCACGCCGCCGAGGGCGTTGATCATGCCCTCGAAGCCGCTGAAGTCCAGCACGACGTAGCCGTCGAGCGCGATCCCCGTGGTGGACTCGACCGTCTGCCACGTGCACGCAGCACCGCCGGCGATCTGGGCCGAGTCGTCGCCGCCGAGCGCCTTCGCCTTGTCGGCGCCGTACGAGAACGCGGCGTTGAACATCGTGTGGGGAGCGGCGCCCGTCGAGTTCCCCTTGGAGTCGATCTGGCACGCGGGGATGTCGACGAGCGAGTCACGCGGGATCGAGACGGCCTCCATGCGCTTCCGGTCCGCGGAGATGTGCATGACGATCGTCGTGTCGGAGCGCTGGCCGCCGTTGTTGTCCTTGACGATCGAGCCGTTCGCGCCGCCGCGGGAGTCCGAGCCGAGGATCAGGATGTTGAGGTCGTGCCCGGCGTCCGGGTCGCTCGGGTCCTTGGTCTTCTTTTCCTTGGCCACGAGGAACGACGTGTTGTTCGTGTCGATGTTCCCCTGGTAGTGCCGGACGAACGCGTAGGCCCCGCCGCTGACTGCCGCGAGCGCGCCCACGAGGACCAGGCCCACGACCTTCGCCACACCGTGGGTGTGGAGGTAGCGGGCGTGGCGGGTGGCGCCCTTCTCGGAGGCGGTGTTGGTCGTCACGGGATGTGATCCTAAGCGGAGCCCTGCGCAGGCCCGGCGCGGCGCCGGAGCGCGCGCGGTGGAGGGATTGTGGAGATGGGTTCTCTGTGGACCGGGCCAGGACGTCAGCCCAGGCGGAGCCGGTCGAGCACCCCGGCGAGCCGCGTGTCGTCGGCCGTCGCGGACAGCTCGGCGGCGGCGTCGGCGGCCCGCTCCTTGGCTGCGGCGATCCCGTCCCGCCCGAGGCGGCGGACCGACGCCGCGCACGTCGCCGCGAAGACGTCGACCGCGACGACGCCGAGCCCGTAGGTCCGCACGAGCCGCTCGGCCTGCGCCGCGGGCCCCACGGACAAGGCGCACCGCGCCTGCACCGCGGCGAGGAGGAACGAGGGGAGCGCGGCGCACGCCTGCGTCGTCGTCGGGGGTACCCACCACGCCGCGACGTCGTACCCGTGGAGGGCTCCCGGAAGGTCGTCGGGGTCGGGCGCGGGCAGGATCCGCACCTGCGCGAGGTCCTCGGCGTGCTCGTGCAGCCGGCGCAGGACGGCGCCGCCGTCGGGGCCCGGGGCGAGCAGCAGGTCGAGCGTCCAGCCGTCGCCGAGCGCGCGCATCGCGTCGACGGTCGTCTCCAGCCCGGTCCCGACGCGCGCGACGCCGGCGCGGACGATGCGGACCGGGTCGCCGACGGGCGTGGGCTCCAGGTCGGCCAGGGGCCAGGAGTCGCGGACGACGACGACGTCGGGCGCCGGGCTCGGGACCTCCCGTCGCACGAGGTCCGCGAGCGCGCCGGACGACGTGGTCACCGCCGAGCTGCGCGGCAGATCGTCGCGCAGGACACGGAGCAGCGCGTCGCGCTCGAGCGGGGCGAACGGGCCGTGCAGGCCCGCGTCCGGCCACGCCCTGACGTCCGCCCAGATGCGTGCCCCGTCGGCGAGGTGCCGGGCCACGGCCAGGGCCTCGGCGCCGACCGCGACGACGACGTCCCAGCGGTCGCCCGCGAGCGCCGCGGCCGTGGTGCGTGCGGCGGGGGAGCGCAGGAGCGGCGAGACCCCCCGCGCGAGCCAGCCGGTCGCGACGGCGGAGGCGGGCGGGTGCGGGCTGTCGGCGGGTCCCAGGGTCACGTGCCGGACCGGACCCGGCGCGGACGGTCCGTACCCGGCGGTGGTGACGTCGGAGGTGCGCGCGAGGGCGCGCACGAGGCGCCGGACGCGCGCGTCGTCCTGGTGGCGCGTGAACGCCACCACGAGGACGCGCGGCCGGGCGCTCATCCCGCCCGCGGCTCGGTGGGCCGTCGGTCGGGCGTGGCCTCGTGGCCAGCGTCGGCGAGCTGGACGTCGATGCGCTCGCCCTCGACCAGGCGCTGCCAGCGCGCGGGCTCGGACGAGGCGAGCGACGCGACGTCGGGCGTGACGACGACGAGCGAGCCGTCGCGGGCCCAGGCCGCGACGGCGTCGCGGAGGAGGTCGACGGGCTCGCGGGCGACGGTGAGCGCGCGGGCGCCCGGCTCGAGGGCGCCCGCCGGCCCGGCGAGCGCCCAGGCGAGGAGCCCGGCGTGCGGGACGGTCTCGTCGCCGGCGACGAGCGCGGGGGAGGACGGGTCGGCCGGAGGGACGTACCCCAGGACGTCCCCGTAGGTCATGACGGCGGCCGCGGCGTCGACCGCGCCCGCCGGGAGCGGGGCGCCGAAGCTGCGGGCGAGCGGGGCGAGGCTGACGGCGACGACGTCGCGCCCCCGGCCGGCCCACCGGTCCGGACCGTCGGTCACGACGACGTCGGTCGCGCCGGAGTCGGACGCGGCGTCCGGCGTCAGCACGACACCGGCTCCCACACGCCATGCGGCGAGCGCCCAGGTGATGCTCCGCCAGTGCGCAGGAAGATCGATCGTCGCGATGCTTTCCGGGCCGAGATCGAATTCCTCGACGAGGAGGTTCGCGGTCTTGGTGACCCAGTTCGCGAGGACGGCGCCGGAGAGCTCGACGCGCTCGCCTCCGGCCGCGTACCACGTGAGGCGTGGTGCACCGGCCGCCGAGGCGACCCGCGCGAGCAGCCAGGCCGCGTCCCTGCCCGCGGGGGCAGCGGTGCCGTCCGCCCGGGCGACGGTGCTGGTGGGGGGCGGCGCGGCTGGCTCCATGGGCTCAGCCTAGAGCCGGTACGGCGGCGCCGCTCACGTCGAGCGACACGCCGATCTGCACGTGAACTTCACCCCTCGTCCCCGGGGCGCTACCACATTTCGGCTTGACGCTCACGGATGACACGCGTGTAATTCTACCAATGCAGTTTCTTCACGAGGACCGCAGGTAAAGGGGCGAAACATGTGGAACCTTCTCGACGGGGACGGCGGGGTATTCCCGTCCGACGCGACGACGAGCTATGGCGCCGCGCAGGCGCCCGAGGAGCTCGTCCATCACGACCTCGGCCTCGCGCCGGTCGTCTCCCTCTTCGGTGACCTCACCGAGGACGACACGCTGCTGGGCTGGCAGGAGCGGGCGCTCTGCGCCCAGACGGACCCGGAGGCGTTCTTCCCCGAGAAGGGCGGCTCGACGCGCGAGGCCAAGAAGGTCTGCTCGGGCTGCGAGGTCCGCCAGGAGTGCCTCGAGTACGCGCTCGCCCACGACGAGCGGTTCGGGATCTGGGGCGGGCTCTCCGAGCGCGAGCGACGCAAGCTCAAGCGTCGCGCCATCTGATCCACGGCGGCATCGGCACGGGCGGTTCGCGCCTCCCGGCCGCTCCGCCCGCTGTTCCTCCGGGCCGGACGCGGATGCGCCGAGCGTGCGCCGCGCCGACCTCACGAGGTCCCACGGTTCGGCGCGCGGCCGTCGCATGATGGCGGAGCCATGAACGACGCGAGCGCTCTGTCCACGGCGCCGGCGGACGCCGGCGCGTCGATCGTGTCCGCCGTGACGGGCACCGTCCCCGTCGTCGCGAGCGTGACCGCGGTGATCGTCACGCGGGGCGCGAACCCCTGGTTCCGCCGGACCCTGGCCGCGGTCCGCGCGCAGCACCGGGCGCCCACGCGCCTCGTCGTCGTCGACGTCGCCACCTCGAACGCGACGAGCGGCTACGCGGACCTCCAGCTCGGCGACGCGCGGTTCGTGGCCGCGCCCCGGGCGCGCACGTTCGGCGAGGGCGTCACCGCGGCCCTGCGCGAGGAGCCCGACGGCCAGTGGCTGTGGCTCCTCCACGACGACTCGGCCCCCGATCCCGGCGCGCTGGGCGCGCTGCTGCGGGCCGTCGAGCACTCCTCGGCGGTCGCCGTCGCAGGCGCCAAGCAGCGGCGCTGGTCGGCTCACCCCGCTCCCGGGGTGAGCGCGCTCGACCCCGACGCCCGGCGGATCCCGGAGCTGGTCGAGGTCGGGGTCACGACTTCCCGGGCGGGCCGGCGCGTGTCCGTCGTCGAGCCGCACGAGATCGACCAGGGCCAGCACGACGGGCGCGACGACGTCCTCGGCGTCGGGCTCGCGGGCGCGCTCGTCCGCCGCAGCGTGTGGGACGCGCTCGGCGGGACCGACCCCGAGCTCGGCGCCTTCGGCGACGGCCTCGACCTGTGCCGTCGGGCCCGGCTCGCGGGGCACCGCGTGGTCGTGGTGCCGGGCGCCGTCGTCGAGCACGCGCAGCTGGCCCTGCACCGGGTCGACCCGGCGGACCCCGCCCGGCTCGACGACCCGGACCTCGAGGACGCCGCCGACGAGTCGTTCGGGGCGCGGAGGCGCAGCGAGGTCTACCTGCGGCTCGTCGGGGCGCCGCTCGCGCTCCTGCCCGCCCTCGTCGTGTGGCTCGTCGTCTGCGCGCCGTTCCGCGCGATGTACCGGCTCGCCCTCAAGCAGCCCGCGCACGCCCGCGACGAGCTGCTCGCACCGCTGCTCGTCCTCGTCCGGGTGCCGGGGCTGGTCCGGGGGCGCCGGTCGGCGCGTCGCACCTCGACGGTGCCGCGGCGTGCCGTCCGACCCCTGCAGCAGGACTGGCGCGAGGGAGCGGCGCGACGGCGCGAGCGGCGGCTCGGCGCGGCCGAGCAGCGGCGGTCGACCTTCGCGCCCAGCGAGCTCGAGCGCGCGGAGCTCGCCCAGCTCGCCACCCGGCGCCGGGTGGCGCTGGGCGTGGTCGCGCTCGCGCTCGTCGTCCTGACGGGCCTCGTCTTCGCCTCGTTCACGGGGGCGCTCGCCTCGGGCGAGCGGCTCGTCGGCGGCGCGCTTCTGCCCGCGTCGTCGAGCTGGGGCGAGCTGTGGTCCGCCGCGACGAGCGGCTGGGTGCAGTCCGGGTTCGGCCACGCGGCCCCCGCGGACCCCGTGCTCGCCGTCGTGCTCGGCGCGTCGGTGCTGACCCTCGGGCACGTGCAGGTCGCCGTGAACCTCCTGATCGGCGCGTCGTTCCTCGCCGCCGGCCTCGGTGCGTGGTTCGCGGCCGGCGCTCTCACCCGGTGGAACCCCGCTCGCGCGTGGGCCGCGCTCGTCTGGGCCGCGTCGCCCGCCCTGCTGCTCGCCGTCGGGCAGGGGCGGCTGGGCGCGCTCGTGGCCCACGCCGCGCTGCCGTGGTTCGTCCTCGCGACGGTACGCGGGGTCGGCGTCGTCGTGGACGACCGCATCGCGCCCGCCGCGGGGCCGCTCGACGCGACGGGGCGCGGGCCGGCGCGACGGCTCGGGTCGCCGTCGCTCGGGGCCCTGGCCGCGGCCGCCCTGCTGCTCGTCCCCGTTGCCGCGGGCGCGCCCGCGCTGCTCGCCGTGTGCGTCGCGGCCGTGGTCGTCGCCGCCGTCGCGACCGCGGTCACCTCGGCCCGGCCGAGACGCTACCTGCGGCTCCTGCTCGTCCCCGTCCCCGCGCTCGTCGTCCTCGGACCGTTCCTGTGGCACGTCGGGCGCACCTGGGGGCGGCAGGGCGGCGGCTGGCGCCTGCTGCTCGCCTCACCCGGCAACCCCACCGGCTACGACGACGCGGCGCCCTGGCAGAGCGCGCTGGGCTGGCCTGTCCCGCCGTCGGCGGCGCTCGGCACGTCGGGGACCTGGGTGACGGTCGTCGCCTGGGCGTTCGCCGGGTCGGTCGCCGCGGTCGCGGTCGTGGCGCTGGTGCGGTCGCGCAGGCCCGTCGCGGTGCGGGTCGCCTGGCTGCTCGCGGCCGTCGGGCTCGCGCTGGCCGTCGCCGCGCCCCTGGTGACCGTCGCGACGAGCGCGTCCGGCCTGGTCCGTGCGTGGCCGGGGCCCGGGACGAGCCTCGTCCTCGCCGGGCTGCTCGGCGCCGCCCTGCTCGGGCTGCCCGAGCGCACCGTGCTCCGCGGCCGGTACGACGAGCGGCACCGCGGCCGCGAGACCCTCCGAGGCGCCGTCGTCGTGCTGGCCCTCGCGCTGCCGTGCGCGGCGGTCGGGACGTGGGTCGCGCACGAGGTCGACGGCACCCACCACACCGTCGGCGACCTCGCGCTCACCGGCACGCCCGTGGTGCCGCCCGTGGGCCAGCAGATGCAGGCGTCGGGCGCCCGGCTGCTCCTGCTCGACGCGGCACCCGCCGCGGCGCAGCCCGACGCGACGCCGACCGTCCGGTACACGCTGCCGCGCGCCGACGGCACGCAGCTCGTCGACGCGTCGGTCGTCGTCGACGGGCGGGCGGCGCGCGCCGCGCTCGAGGGCAGGACACCCGCGCCGTCCGCTCCCGAGGCGCAGCTCGCGCAGGTCGTGGCGCAGCTCGCGGGCGACGGCGTCGCACCGTCGTCGCGGGGCCTCGCCGACGCGATGTCCGACCTCGGGATCGGCGGCGTGCTCCTGCCGGCGGACGGCACCGGCGGGTCCGCCCGGTCGGCGCTCACCGCGCGCCTCGACACCGTCCCGGGCCTCGCCCGGGTCACCGAGGGCCAGGCGTCCGTGCTGTGGCGGGTCGCGCTCCCCGGGGCGAGCGCCGCGCAGACGTCCACGAGCGGCGCCTGGGCCACCCTGCGCGACGCCGACGGCACGGTGCTCCGCTCCCTGTCGTCGCAGGACGCCGGCGTCGACGCGACGCTCCCCGCGCGCAAGGACGCCACCACGCTCGTCCTCGCCTCGCACGCCCACGACCACTGGCGCGCGACCCTCGACGGGCACGCGCTCGCGCGGGCGGGCGGCGACGACTGGCAGCAGGAGTTCACGGTGCCCGCGGGCCAGGCCGGACACCTCGTCGTCGCCTACGACGCCCCGCACCGCGCCCTCTGGCTGTGGTCCTCCGGCGTGCTCCTGCTCGTGGTGGTGCTGCTCGCGCTGCCCGTGCGCCGTCGACGGGCGGTGCTGCGGTGAGGGGGCTGTGGCGCCGGGCGGCGCTCGGCGGGACGGGGCTCGTCGCGGTCGCGCTGGTGGCCGGGGGCGCGGCGCTCGCTCCGCACGTGCTGCCCGACCCGGAGGCCGCGCGGTCCGACGGGGCAGCCCACCGGACATCGACCGTCGACGTGGCGCCCGGCGACCGGATGCTCGTGTGCCCCGCGCCCGCGCGTCTCACCGACCCCGACTCGGGCGGCGACGCCCAGTTCCGCGCCTCGCCCGTCCCGACGACGTCACAGCTCGGCGCGCTCGCCCTCGCCTCCGGCGCGGGCACGCTGCGGGCCCTCGACGGCACCAAGACCGGCGACCTCGCGGCCGCGCCCGGCGGCGACGGCGCGAGCGTCCTGCGGCAGGGCTCGCCGCTCCCGGGCGGCCTCGCGCTGCGCGCTACCGCCCCCGACGACGGCGCCGACCGGCTCGCCGCGGCCGTCTCCTCCACGACGTCGTCGGGCGACCTGCGGGGGCTGGTCGCCGCGAGCTGCCAGACCCCCGGGACGATCACCTGGCTCGCCGGGGGCGACACCAAGGTGGGCAGCAGCACCCAGCTCGTCCTGCAGAACCCGGGGCTCACGCCTGCGACGGTCAGCGTGCGGGCGTGGGGGCCCGACGGCGAGCTCCCGCTCGCGAGCTCGGCCTCCCTGGTCGTCCCGGCGGGCAAGGAGGTCGTCCGGCTCCTCGAGGCCGCGGCGCCCGGCGTCGACCGGCTCGTCGTGAAGGTCAAGGCGTCCGGCGGCCTCGTGGGCGCCTACCTCCAGCACTCCACGCTGTCGGGCATCGTCCCGCAGGGCGTCGACGACGTCGTCGCGGGGTCCGCGCCCGCACGGCACCTCGCGCTCGCGGGCGTCGTGGGCCGCGGCGAGGCCATCTCGGACGCACGGGCGCCGGTCCTGCGCCTGCTCGCGCCGAGCCACGCCGCGAAGGCCACCGTCAGCCTGTGGGGGCCGTCGGGCCGCGTGCACCTGCGCGGCGCGGAGCAGGTCGCCCTCGACGCCGGGCAGGTCGTCGACGTGCCGCTCGGCGGGCTGCCGGCGGGGACCTACACCGTCAGCGTCGACGCCGACCAGGGCGTCGTCGCGGGCGTCGTCGAGCAGCGGCCTGGCACGACCGGCGCGGCGGGGCAGCCGTCCCCGGCCGACGCGCGGACCCCCTGGGACCGGGCGTGGGTGCCCGCGCAGGCGGTCCCCGACGCGGAGGCCGCGGCGTCGGGCGGGGGATCGATCGGTGCGGGGCCCGTCGACGCGGGCGAGGTCGCGCTCCCGCGCGGCACGGCCGACGCAGTCGTCCTGTCCGCGCTCCCCGCGGACCGCTCGGCCGACGCGAAGGCGACGGGCTCGGTGAAGGCGACGGTGCGGCTGTTCGACGCCACGGGCGCGCAGGTGGCGAGCCGCGCGACGACCGTCGAGGCGGCGAAGACCGCGGTGCTCGACCTCGCGGCGCTCGCGCCGGGCAAGGACCTCGCCGGCGTCGCCGTCGACGCGGTGACCCCGAGCGGTGGGGCGGCCCTCGCCTGGGGCGTCGTGGCCTCGGTGGGGGCGCCGTCGTCGGGGGTGCCGGCGGGGGGAGCGAACGGTCAGCTCGTGTCGGTGCTCGCGCCGGTGGCGAGCGTCCGGTCCGGCGGCACCGTCACGGCCCAGGAGGACCCGACGCTCGGCCTGCCCTGATGCGACCTGTCAGAACCTGGTGAGCCTCCGGGCTCACGAGCCTCTGACAGGTCAGTCGCCCTCGTAGCGCGGGTCGATGTCCTCCGGCGGGCGCGACAGCAGGTGAGCGACCTGCTCGACGACGACGTCGCGGACCAGGTCGGCGAGGTCGTCGTCGTCGAGGGCACGCGCCTCGACCGGCCGGCGGTAGACCACGACGCGCGCGGGCTGCCCCGACTCGGCCGGGAAGCACCGCCCGAGAGGGACCGTGCCGTCCTCCCACGGCGCCGGGTCCGACGGCGGCACGTCCTCGACCGCGAACTCCGTCCCGTCGAGCTGGTCGCCCCACCGCGACTCGAGCCGCTCGACGGTCGCGAGGACGAGGTCGTCGAACCGGTCGGCCCGGGTCCGGGCAGCCGGCACGCCGGGCGGCAGGAGCGGCCCCCGCGGCCCCCGGCCCCGGCGGTCGCGGCGACGCGGGAACGGTCGGGGGGCGGCGCCGTCGGACGGCACCGGCACCGGCAGCGGCCGGGCGGCCGCGCCGTCATCGGGGCCGGGGAAGGCGGGGAAGTCGCTCACCCCACGAGCCTAGCCACGGTCGCCCGGGTGCGCGGGCGGCGTGGGAGGCGCGCGCGACCCGCGCGGCGGAGTACCGTTCCCTCCGTGCAATCGGTCAGGCAGTGCTCGCGGACGGCGTGCACGGGAGCAGCGGTCGCCACGCTCACCTACGTCTACGCGGACTCCACCGCGGTCCTCGGCCCGCTCGCGCACTACGCCGAGCCCCACAGCTACGACCTGTGCGCCGACCACGCCCAGAAGCTCACGGTGCCCCGGGGCTGGGACGTCGTGCGCCTGGCCGACCGCTTCGAGGAGCCCCCGCCCAGCCCCGACGACCTGTCCGCCCTCGCGGAGGCCGTCCGGCGCGCCGGCGCCGCCCAGCCCGCACCGCCCGAGCCAGCGCCCGACGGCACGCGCCGAGCCCACCTACGGGTGCTCCGCCAGGCCGACTGAGCGTCGTCCGGCCGGTGCCCGACGCCGGCGGTTCAGCCGCAGTTCACCGCCCGGTGCCGGGGTGTGAGGGGCGCGTGCAGAAGCCCGTGGGGGGCCGTCGTGCGCCTGCGCGCCGTGGTTCGCTGTCGCCATGTCGCACCACGCGCCCGGGCGGGATCCGGCAGGGTTCCTGACGTGGCTCGTCCGGCCCGCCGCGCGGCGCCTCGACGCGCGGGTGCGCACGCTCGCCCGCGAGGAGCTCGCCGGCCCGACCGCACGCCAGGCGACGCGCGAGGACGAGCTGACGCGCCGGCTCCAGGAGGCGCACGACGATCTCGCCGACCTCCGGGCCGCGGTCGGCACGCTCCAGGAGCGCGAGCGGTCCCTGGCCGCCGCCGTCGAGGAGGAGCGGGCCCGCGGCGAGGGGCTCCGGGCCCGGCTCGCGGCCCAGGCCGCCCGGACGGCCGCGCTCGGCGTCGTCACCGAGGAGCGCCTCGCCCGGCTCGCGCTCGCCGGCCGCCGGCTGCCGCGGGGCCTCGTCGACGCGTACCTCGCGGGCCTGCGCCCGCCCCCCGAGCCGACGGCCCGGCTCGTCGCCGCCCGCGAGCGCGCCACCGAGCTCGCCGCCCAGGCCGCCCACGCGGCCGCGCTCGACGTCCTCGCCGACGTCGCCGACGAGCCGGGGGTCCTCGACTACGCGACCGTGTTCCTCGTCGTCGACCTCCTGCGGGCCACGAGCCGGTACGACGCCGCGCGGGACGCCGTGCGCCTCGCCGGGACCGGTCCGCAGGCGCTGACCCGCGCCGCGCTCACGCGGGCCCAGCTCGGCTGGCTCGTGCACGACTACCCGGCCGGCGCCGCCGCCGCGCGCAGCGTCCTCGAGACCGACCCCGACCACGCTCTCGCGCGGACCTGGCTGCGCCGCAACGAGGAGCCGGTCACCCCGCGCACCCGGCCGCCCCACGTGCCGCCCGCCGGCGGCGTCGGGCACGCGGCCCTGTACCTGCCGGACGGCGGGAACTTCGGCGACGTGGTCCTGCCGCACGCGGTCCGGCGGAGCATCGAGGCCGCAGCGCCCGGGGACGCCCCGCCCGACTGGGTGCCCTTCCACGTGCACCAGGTCTTCGACGACGAACGCGTCGAGCTCGCGAACGCCCAGCGCGCGCTGGTGGTCGGGGGAGGCGGGCTGTTCCTGCCCGACACGGCCCCGAACGGGAACAGCGGCTGGCAGTGGAACGTGCCGCGCGCCTCGCTCGAGCGGCTCGAGGTGCCGCTCCACGTGTTCGCGGTCGGCTACAACCTCTTCCGCGGGCAGTCGTTCCCGACCGCCCTGTTCCGCGACAGCCTCGAGGTGCTCGCGGAGCGGGCCGCGCAGGTCGGGCTGCGCAACCACGGCTCGATCGAGCGCGTGCGCGAGCTCCTGCCGGCCGCGCTGCACGACAAGGTCACCTACGTGCCCTGTCCGACGACGCTCCTCCGCCGCATCCTGCCCGACCCGCCCGACGGCGAGCCGGGGTCGGGGCGCGTCTACCTCAACGCCGCCTTCGACCGAGCCGAGCGCCGGTTCGATGGCGGCTACCCGCGGTTCCTCGAGGCCATGGCCCGCTACGTGACGGGGCTGCGTGCGCACGGTGCCGACGTCGCGCTCACGGCCCACCTGGACTCCGACGCTCGCCTCGCCACCGACCTCGCCGCGGCCCACGGGCTCGACGTGCCGGTGGTCGCGATGCACGCGATGACGCCGGACGAGGGCTACCGCGTCTACGCGGACGCGTCGCTCGTCGTCGGCATGCGGGGGCACGCCACGATGATCCCGTTCGGGCTCGGCACGCCCGTCCTCAGCATCGTCTCGCATCCCAAGACGCGGTACTTCCTCGACGACGTACGGCGACCTGAGTGGGGCTTCGAGGTGAACGACGACGGGCTCGCCGATGAACTCTTGGAACGTTCGCTCGATGTGCTCGCGAGAGAGCCTGAGTACCGCCAGGACGTGAGTAATCTCCAGGCAGACCTGTGGGAGGACGTACGTGCCGCGGCGCGTCGCGTGCTCCCGGACCTGCACGAGAAGGTCCCGTCCGGCGGCTGACGAGCAGCCGCCGTCGTCGAGCGTCGGAGGACCGAGGAAGGGCCCGCGCAGGGCCGGGAAGGGCAGGCCCGTGGAGGCTCTCAGCAGTCTGGACGTCACGCGTCCCGTCGTCCTCGTCACGGCACGTGTGTCGCTCGAGGAGATCGACTACGCGAGCCTGCCGGCCGACGCGTACGTCTTCCGGGACGGCGACCTGGCCGCGGAGGACCACTACTGGTTCGGCCGCGAGGTCGCGGCCTGGTTCGTGACGCCGCGCCAGGCGGCGCTCGCGAAGGTCCGCTCCACGGTCTACCGCGGCGACTACGAGATCGGCGCGGTCCTGACCGACCTGCGTCGGGCCCAGCAGCTCGTCGGGCACACGCTCGAGGGCATGGTCCGCGACGGCCAGGTCGAGGACTGGGCCGACTACCTCGTGGGCACGCCGGCGACGGCCTCGATCCTCGCCGACCCCCACCCGCCGAGCATGCTCGCCGTCATGCTGGGCACGGCGCTGTCGCTCGGGTTCGAACGGGTCGTCGTGCTGGACGGCCAGGCGGACGGCACGTACGTCGGCAAGATCCGGCGGTCGATCCTCACCGAGGACGCCGTCGGCGCGGGGCTGCGCTCGACGAGCCGCGTGGCGTACTCGTACGAGCTCGGGCACCTCAAGCACCTGCGCGACGCCTTCCCCGGCGCGGCCATCGTCGACGGCGCCGCGAGCGAGCCGCTCAAGCAGTTCGTCTCGCACGCCCCCGCGGTCGAGGGAGAGCGGATCACGCCCGAGGCCAAGCAGGCCGGCGACCTCGCCCCCCAGCAGCTCTACGCCCTGCGGCAGACGCCGTCGGGCGAGCGGCGGGTCGCGTACGTGACCTACTTCGACGACGACGGCTACTTCTGGGGGGCGCTCGCGATGGCGCGCTCCCTGGCCAAGGTCTCGTCGTACCCGCTGCTCGCGCTGGTACCGGCGGGCTACCGGTTGCCCGACGTGCCCTACCTGCCGGAGAACCTGACGATCGTGCGCGCGCCGCGCATCCGCAACGCGCTGTTCGGGGGCGCGCACCAGGGCCGGTTCGAGTACACGTTCTCCAAGCTCGGCGTCTTCGCGCTCACGTTCCTCGACCGCGGGGTCTACCTCGACGCGGACACCGTGGTGCTCGACGGGCTCGACGACCTGTTCGACCGGGACGGGCTGTCGGCGGCGCCGGACTTCGGCTTTTCCCTGAACCGGGAGATCTTCAACAGCGGCGTGTTCGCGTTCCGCCCCGACGCCGACCTGTTCCGGGACATGATGGCGAAGAACGGCACCCTCGAGTCGTACGACGGCGGGGACCAGGGCTTCCTCAACGGCTACTTCCCCGAGATCGACTGGCTCGACAGCTCCTACAACACGCTGTGGCGGATGCTCGACTCGAACCCGGGCGTCGTGGGGCTGGGCGACGTGAAGGTCCTGCACTTCGTGGGCCCCAAGCCGTGGAACCGCGACCCGGACCTGCCCGAGTCGTTGGTCGGCCTGTGGATCGACCAGCTCGGCCCCGACTACCTCGGTTACCTCACGCTGTGGCAGCTGGCCCGCGAGCGGGCGCGGCAGCGCGCCGCGGACGCCCGCGTCGCCCAGGAGGCCGCGGGCGAGCAGGTCCCCGGGCCCGACGACGTCGCGATCGCCGCCACGGACGCCGGGCTCCCGGCGGGTGCCGTGAGCACCAAGCGGTGGCTGGCGGCACGGGAGCTGATGGAGGAGGGGCGCCTGGACGAGGCGGAGCGGGTGGCCCTGCGCAACCTGGAGCGCTGGCCGGGGTCGGTCCGCAACCTGCGGGTCCTGGCCCAGGTGCAGCGCCGTCGCGGGCAGCGCCGCGCGTCGGCGGGGACCTACGCCCGGATGTACACGACCGCCGGCCGGCGCGCGGTGGGGCTGCGCGCATGACGACCCTCCACCTGGTCACGGGCCTGTACTCGGCCGTCAACTCGTTCGCGTCCCGGTACGTCGGTCCCGAGGACGACCACCACGTCGTCGTGCTGTTCACGGACCCGCGGGACGAGCCGCGGCTGACGCGGCGGATCCGCCGGCTGCGGGGCGTCAGGACGGTGTCGTTCCTGCGCGAGCCGTCCGAGTACCTCGAGATCCTGTCCGACGCCGAGCAGATGACCGAGCTGTGCGAGGGGCAGACCCCGCAGCAGCTGCGGATGTTCCTGTCCCACTCGCACTGGCTGCTCGACGCGCTCGCGGGCGCGTTCCCCGAGGCCGGGGTCAGCCTGTTCGAGGAGGGCATGGCGGGGCTCTACCCGGACAACCTGGGCCCGCTGCAGTTCCTCGACCGCGTCGTGCGGGTCGAGTACCACCACTACCTCGGGGCGTTCGCGCCGCTGTCGGCGGCGGGCCACCCGGAGCTCTTCGAGGAGATCGACGCCACGGCGTTCACGGGCGCCCTCGAGCGGGCCTGCGGGCGGCACGACGCGGAGCTCACGCCGGACACCGTGGTGCTCGTCGAGCAGTACTTCGACCGCAAGGGCGACGCGGTCTCGACGGACGAGCTGGTCGCGGTCTACCGCGAGACCGTCCAGGACCTGCTCGCCAAGGGCTACCGGGTCGCATACAAACCGCACCCGCGGCACGCGTCGGCCGTGTACCGGGCGATCGCGGACTCGCTCCCCGCCTCGGACGCGGGCGCGCTCAGCCTCATGACGAACCGCGACCTCCCGCTCGAGGTGCTGATCGGCACGTCCCGGCCGGCCGCCGTCGTCGCGGTGAGCTCGACGCTGCTGCTCACGGCACCGCACCTGCTGGGGGTGCCGTCGTTCCTGGTCGACGTCGACTTCGGCCTCCGGATGTCGGCCGCGATCGGCGCCGAGCGGACGGGCCTGCTCGCCACGACCCTCGCGCTGCGCGACCGGATCCCGACCGTCGCGCAGCTGCCCGCCGTCGACGGCGGGGTCGACCCGTGGACCGTGCTCGAGCGCCAGGTCGACTCCGTGCCGCCGACGACGCAGGACCCGCTGCTCGCGGCCGTGCACGGCGTCGGGGGAGCGGTCACCCCGGGCCTGCCGGACGCGTTCCGCACGCTGCGCGCGTCGGACGCGCCGTACGTGTCCTTCGACGTGTTCGACACGCTCGTGACCCGGCCGGTCTCGCGCGCGTCGGACCTGGTGAGCGTCCTGGACCGCGAGCTGGCGCCCGACCTGACGCCCATGGCGCGGTACAGCAACGCGCGCAACGCCGCGGTCGGCACGCTCCGTGCGGCCGACCGTGTCGTGGGGGCCGAGCGCGACGAGTACCCGATCGAGGCGGTGGCCGAGCAGACCTCGCGGCTCCTCGGCGGCGCCCCACACGGCAAGGCTCTGCTGGCGGCCGAGGTCGCGCTCGAGGAGCGGCACCTGGCGCCCCGCGCGCTCGGCGCGGCGCTCATGCTGTTCGCGCACCGGCTCGGCAAGCGGGTCGGCCTCGTCTCCGACACCTTCTACTCGGCGGCCGAGCTGCTCGACCTCGTCGAACCGCACCTGCCCGTCGAGCCGGACTTCGTGTTCGCGTCCGCCGACGCCGACGCGACCAAGGCGAGCGGCGCGCTGTTCGACGTCGTCCTGCACGACCTCGGGATCACGCCGGACCAGCTGCTCCACGTCGGCGACCACCCGGTCTCGGACGTCGAGCGCGCCGCCGGGAGAGGCATCGCCACGCTCCACGTGCCCTCCGCCGCCGACGCCGCCCGGCGCACCCACGCGCTCGGCGGGCTGTGGAAGGGGTTCCGCGAGGAGAAGGGCCTGTCCCTCGTCAAGGGCGTCGTCGCGCAGCGGTTCTTCGACAACCCGTTCGTGACGTTCCCGAAGGGCGCCGCGTCGCTCGGGACGCCCCACGCGCTCGGCTACGGCGTCGCCGGTCCCGCGCTGCTGGGCTGGACCCTGTGGGTGGCGCGGCAGGCGCGCGACCTCGGGTACGACGACGTCGCCTTCCTCGCCCGCGACGGGTACGTCCCGCACGGCATCTACGAGCGCCTGCGCGACCACGACCCCGAGCTGCCCCGGGCCCGCTACCTGCTCGCGTCGCGTCGCGCGGCCTTCCAGGTCTTCTCGGGCGACCCGGCGCACGTCGCCTCCACGCAGTTCGTCCACGGGCTCAACCCGGCGAACACGCCGCGCACGCTGCTCGCGACGCGGTTCGGACCGGCCGTCGTCCGGATGCTGGAGCCGGCGCTCGCGGCCGCCCGGATCACCGACCTCGACGCCCCGCTCGGGACCGACCGGGCGGCCGCGCTCGTCGCCGTCCTCGTCGAGCACGCCGAGGAGATCGCCGCCGCGTGCGCCGACCGCAGCGCCGTCGCGCGCCGGTACTACGCGGAGCAGCTCGGCGACGCCGAGCGCCCGGCCGTCGTCGACCTCGGCTACTCCGGGTCGTCGCAGCGGGCGATCATGGCGAGCCTCGGGCGACGGGTCGACGGCCTGTACTTCACCGGGATGGAGCACGCGCTCGAGTACGCCGTCATCACGGGCGCGCGGTTCGAGCCCTGGTCCCAGGACCGCACGTTCTTCCGGTACGGCACCGTGCTGGAGTACCTGCTCACGCCCGTCGGGCTGCCCGAGTGCCACGGGTTCGGGCCAGGCGGGCGCCCGGTGCTCGCGCCGACGGTCGCCGCCGACAGGCGCAACGCCGAGATCCAGCGGGGGATCGGGGAGTTCGTCCGCGACGTATTCGCGCGGTTCGGCGAGCGCGTCCCGCTGCTGGCGATGCGGCCCGACTCCGCGACGTGGGCGCTGGCCCGGCTGCTGGCGGCGCCGTCGCCCGCGGAGGCGCGGATGCTCGACGGAGCGCTGCAGGACGACGCCACCGGGTCGGGCACGGCCGGGCTGATGGACGCGTGGCAGCCGGGGCGCGACGCGCTCGCGGCGGCCTGAGACGAAGGAAGACACCTCACATGACGACCCTGGCAGCCCCCGACGGACCGGTGCGCCTGTTCGCCTGGCAGTACTACACGCACGCCAACTACGGCGACGCGCTCCTGGTCGAGGCGGTGCGCTACCTGTTCCACTCGTTCGGCGGGCGGCGGTACTTCCGCGTGGAGGACGGCGCCGACAGCCGCTTCCCGATCGGTCCGAAGCTGGTCGAGCGGGCCAACACGTACGACGCCGCCCTGATCGCGGGCGGCGGCGTGATCATCCCCCGCAACCACGACCTGTCGGGCTGGGCGTTCCGGTCCAGCGTCGCGACGGCCCGGAAGATGCGGCGGACCATCGTCTTCGGGGTGGGCTTCAACCTCTACCGCAACCACAACGGCCTCGCCCCGGTGTTCAAGGAGCACTTCGAGGCGATGATCGAGGACTCGCCGTTCGTGGGGCTGCGCAACCACGGCTCGATCGAGCGGCTCAAGGAGATCGTCGACCCGCGGTTCCACGACAAGATCGTGTTCCAGCCGTGCCCGACGACGTTCCTGCGCCACCTCGTGGACGGTGCGGGGGACCCGGCGGCCGTGCCGGAGCGGGCGCGGAAGGTGACGCTCCAGATCACGCGGTCGCCGTCGGAGAAGGACGACCGCGTGCCCGAGCAGGTCCTCCAGGCGTGCCGGGCGCTCAAGGCGGCGGGCTACGAGATCGAGCTCGTGTCGTTCTTCGCGAAGTTCGACGCCGCGATCGCGGACTACCTGCGCTCGCGGGGGTTCGACGACTTCACGTTCGTCGAGATGAACACCCAGGACCGGGACGTGCTGCTCGGACCGCGCCACTTCTCGCAGGTGCCGGTCGTCGTCGCGACCCGCGGCCACGGGGCGATGGTCCCGTTCGGAGCGGGGTCCCTGGTCGTGCCGATCGACAACTCCCCGAAGATGGTCTACTTCGCCCGCGAGGTCGGCATCGACGACCTGCTGATCGACGTCGACGACCCGGACCTCGGCGCGCGGATCGTGGCCAACGTGGAGCGCTGCCACGACGAGTACGACGTCATGCAGGACCGCGCGGCCAAGGAGCGCGAGCGCCTCTACGACGTCACGCTGGAGAACCTGTCCGGCATCTACCGCACGCTCACCGGCACGCTGCCCGACGAGCGCGAGTGCCTGCCGCTCGGCGAGCTCGAGGTGTGGCTGTCGAGCCGCCTGCACGCCAAGACGATGCTCTTCGAAGGCCGCACCCGCGGCCCAGCGGCCCCGGCCGCGCGGCCGACCGGCCCGGCCTCTCTGTCGGACGACGACCGCGCCGCCGTCGCGCGCGACTGGTTGCGGGACCGTCGCGAGGAGTACTACGCCGAGGGCGACGTCGCGCGGGCGACGCAGGTGCGCCGGGCCCTCGAGGTCGTGACCGACCCGGACGCGCCGGCGACCACCGTCGGCCGGGGGACCAGGTACGTGCGCCGGCGGCTCGGCCTGGGCGCGGCGCGGCGCTGACACCGAGCACGCCGACCCGGCGTGGGCCGACGCGAGGGACTCCGACACGAGGGAGACGCCATGGGGGACGCACGAGCGGATCGGGGCGGCGCGCCGCGGGGCGTGCGCGGGTGGGTGCTGCGCCGGGCCGACGCGCTGGCGGGCGACGAGCTGCGTCGCCTCGTGGACCGGAGGGTCGAGGTCGCGCTCGCCGCGCCCGTCGCCCCGACCCCGCCGTCGGCGCCCCGGCGGGGGACCCGCGAGGCGGTGTCCGCGCACGCCGCCCGCCCGTGGCTCGCCGCGGGCCGCTCGATCCCCACGCGGGTCCAGTCGCCGGACCTGCGCGCGCTGCGCCGTGCCCACCCGTACACGGGCCCGGTGCTGGTGCAGGTCGGCGAGGGGCGCCCCGCCTGGATGTGGTTCGACGAGGACGACCTCGTCGCGGCCGTGTCGTTCTGGTTCGGTCCGAACGCGTACGAGTCCCTGTCGACCGCGCTGTTCTCCGCGCTCGCGCCCGGCGCGGGTCACGTGCTCGACGTCGGCGCCCACACCGGGATCTTCTCGCTGGTGGCGGGGGCGTCCGCGCCGGACGTCGTCGTGCACGCATTCGAGGTGGTCGACCGCATCGCGCGGCGCACCGGGACCAACGTGCGGCTCTCGGGACTCGAGGACCGGGTGCGCGTGCACGCGGTCGGGGTCTCGAGCGCGCCGGGCACCATGACCCTGCACCGGAACGCTGCGGTCCCGATGGCGACGGGGTCGTCGTTCGAGCCGTTCGCCGACCGCGACGCAGCGAAGGGCGCCGCGACCACCGAGGTCGAGGTCACCACCCTCGACGCGTGGTGGGAGGGGGAGGGGCGACCGCGCGTCGGCCTGATGAAGATCGACGTCGAGCGCCACGAGAGCCACGTCCTCGCCGGGGCCCGCGAGCTCCTCACGACGGAGCAGCCGGTCCTCCTCGCCGAGGTGCTCTCGCGCGACGACTTCGCGACCCTGTACGGGCTGCTCGGCGAGCGCGGCTACACGCGGGCCTGGGCCGTGGACGACGACGCCGGCCTGGCCTACCCGGTCGCGCCCGACCTCACCTACGGCTCGGGCGCCGACTACGCCTACACCCGGTACCACAACGTCCTCTTCGTGGGGGAGAGGAGCGCGGTGGCCGTCTCGGGTGCCGTGGCCGCGCTCGGGGTGGCCGGGGTCGCGCCGGAGGAGGCGCCGGTCCCCGCTACGCTCGGACCGTGACGCGCATCGACCTGTCCTCCCTGATCAAGGCCTACGACGTCCGCGGGACCGTCCCCGACCAGCTCTCGCCCGACGTCGCCCGCGCGATCGGGGCGGCGTTCGCGCGCGTGGTCGTCCTGCCGGAGGCCGAGGGTGGCGCCCGGGCGAGCGTCGTCGTCGGGCACGACATGCGCGAGTCCGGGCCGGGGCTCGTCGAGGCGTTCGCCTCCGGGCTCACCGACGCGGGCGTCGACGTCGTGCGCATCGGCCTGTGCTCGACCGACGGCCTGTACTTCGCGTCCGGCTCGCTCGGCGTGCCCGGCGCGATGTTCACCGCGAGCCACAACCCCGCCGTCTACAACGGCATCAAGCTCTGCCGCGCGGGCGCACGGCCCGTCGGGCAGGACACCGGCCTGGCCGACGTCCGCGACCTTGCCGGCGACTACCTGGGAGAGGGGCTGCCCGAACCGGTGGCTGCCGACGCGCGGGGCGCGCTCGCCGACCGCGACATGCTCGACGACTACGCCGACTTCCTGCGCGGGCTCGTCGACCTGTCGGGGATCCGCCCGCTCAAGGTCGTCGTCGACGCCGGCAACGGCATGGGCGGCTACACCGTGCCCGCCGTGCTCGGTACGGGAAGTGGACTGCCGCCCTTGCCCCTGGATGTCGTGCCGCTGTACTTCGAGCTCGACGGGTCCTTCCCCAACCACGAGGCGAACCCGCTCGAGCCCGCGAACCTCCGCGACCTGCAGGCCGCCGTCGTCGAGCACGACGCCGACCTCGGGCTCGCGTTCGACGGAGACGCCGACCGGTGCTTCGTCGTCGACGAGCACGGCGACCCCGTGTCGCCGTCGGCGATCACCGCGCTCGTCGGGCTGCGGGAGGTGGCGAAGGAGAAGCGTGAGCAGGGTGGCGGGCGGCCGGTGGTCATCCACAACCTCATCACCTCGCGCGCCGTCCCCGACCTGCTGCAGGCCGCGGGAGCCGAGACCGTCCGCACGCGCGTCGGCCACTCGTTCATCAAGGCGCAGATGGCCGAGCACCAGGCCGTGTTCGGGGGCGAGCACTCCGCCCACTACTACTTCCGCGACTTCTTCTTCGCCGACACCGGCATGCTCGCCGCGATGCACGTGCTCGCCGCGCTCGGCTCGCAGCCGCACCCGCTGTCGGCGCTCGCGGACGCCTACCAGCCGTACGTCGCCAGCGGGGAGATCAACTCGCGCGTCGCCGACGTCCCCGCCGCGCGGGCGCGCGTCGTCGAGGCGTACGTGACCCAGCAGGGCGCCGGGCCCGTCACGACCGACGAGCTCGACGGGCTCACCGTCTCGCACTGGGACGCCACGCCGCAGTGGTGGTTCAACCTCCGCGCGTCCAACACCGAGCCGCTCCTGCGGCTCAACGTCGAGGCGGCAGACGAGGACATCATGGAGAAGGTCCGCGACGACGTGCTCTCGCTCGTCCGGGCCGCCGACGGTACCGAGACCGAGGAGCAGGCATGAGCACCCCCCTTCCCCTGGACGCCTGGGCCCGGGACCTCCTGCGCTGCCCCGTGACGGGCGCGACGCTCGTCGACGGCGTCGGGCCCGACGGTGAGCCCGAGCTGCACTCGACCGACCCCGACCGGCCGCTCGCGTACCCCGTGCGCGACGGGATCCCCGTGCTGCTGGAGTCGGACGCCCGCGCGTTGTAGTCCCTGGCGTCTCTCGTGGGCGGGGCGGGCGGGCCGGGGGTGTGGCGCGCGACGGTCCATCCGCCTCGCCCTCTGCCCGTTCCACTCCCTCGGCCCCACGCCAGACCCGTCCACGACCGCGCGCCACACCCCCCGCCCCACGCTTCGCCGTCGTCTCACCTCCACAGCCGGTCGCCTGCCCGTGCCTCTGTTCGCCGACGGTGACGGTGCGTTCGCCGACGGTGACGTCTCGTCCGCTCGAGAGTCAGCCAGTTCATTGCGAGTCAGCGCCAACTTCCCGGTGACTCGCGACAAACCCGCTGTCTCGCGAGGCACGCGGGCCGGCCGACGACGGCGCACGGCTGGGTCGCCCGGGTGACGTGACCTTGGGAGCGGGTGGGGGCGGGCAGGTGGTGAAGGACGTCAAGGAGCCGGAAGGCCCCCAGGGCCTGAAGGCGACGCAGTCCGAACCGCCTGCCCGCCCCCACCCGCGGACGAAACCACGGCGCCCGACTGAACCACCGACGAACCCGTCCGAGATGCGCGGGCCATCCATGCCGCGCACCCTGGTGTGCGGCGCAACGTGCGCAGATCGGGCACGACCGACGAGGGGGTCGTCATGGGTGTCAGGGTCGAGGAGGGGACGCAGCGTCGGGGGTCGCGCGTCGCGGCGGGGGCGCGACGCACGGTCGTCCGGCTGACCGCGGCGGGCCTGCTGGCGGGAGCGGCGGTGGTCGCGCCGGTCGCGACGCTGCCGGCGCCGGCGGCGCACGTCGTGAAGCCCGACGTCGGAACGCACCACGTGCGCGGCATCGACGGGAACGCTCGCCGGGACACGTCGGCGCTCGACCCGGCCGTCGGGGAGAACGGCAAGCCCGTGGTCCCGCGGAAGGCGTCGGCGAGCCCGTTCGCCTCCAGGCCGAGCGGCACGCCGACGCCCGTCGCGGACAGCCATCCCGCGCTCGACGGCGGCCGTCTCGCCGTCCTCGGCGCCCAGGAGAGCACGGGGCACTTCCTGGTCGCGGGCGTCACCTGGGCGTCGGGGACGTCCGACGTCGTCCTCGTGTCCGTCCGGATCCGTGAGGACGGGCGGTGGTCGCCGTGGACGGAGCTCGAGGTCAACGACGTCGGCGTGAGCGGCGAGCGCCCCGGCACCGACCCGCTGACCACGTCGGGGGCTGACGGGATCCAGGTGCGCGTCGTCACCAAGGACGGGTCGGCACCGAAGGACGTCCAGGTGGACGTCGTGGACCCGGGGACCTCGGCCGCGGACGCTCGCGCCGGCGAGACCGCGAGCCCGGCCGCCAGCGCCGAGGCCGCGACCGGTTACGAGAACAAGCCGAACATCGTGACGCGTGCCGGCTGGGGCGCCGATGAGAGCCTGTCGAGCTCGTGGGCGGACGTCTCCGCGCACCTCGACGCCATGTACGTCCACCACACCGCGGGCACGAACAGCTACAGCAAGTCGCAGTCCGCGGCCATCGTCCGCGGGATCTACGCGTACCACACCAAGTCCCGCGGCTGGCCGGACATCGGGTACCAGTTCCTCGTCGACAAGTACGGCACGGTCTTCCAGGGTCGTAAGGACGCGATCTACGACAACCCGATCGGCGCGCAGGCGGGCGGCTACAACACCGACACGATCGGGGTGTCGGCGATGGGGAACTTCCAGACCGCGCGCCCGTCGTCCGCGATGCTCACCTCGATCGAGAAGGTGCTCGCCTGGAAGGCCTACGAGTACGGGATCAACTCGCTCGGGCACACCCGCCTGCTCACCGGCTCGAGCACGGGGAGCAACACGAGGGCCAAGTCGGGCACCTGGGTCCGCGTCCCCACGATCCTGGGGCACCGTGACACGAACGGGACGGCCTGTCCGGGCGCCTACCTGTACGCGAAGCTCCCGGCGATCCGGTCGGCCGTGCACCAGCGCCTCGCGGCGGCCCGCGCCAAGTGGGGCACCGTGCGATACACGACGGGGACGCCCTCGGTCGTCGCGGTCTCGAGCAGCGTCGTCCCGGTCCAGTGGTTCTCACGGGCGACGTACCGCTGGAAGGCGGTCCGGGGCGCGACGCAGTACCAGATCCTCACGCGAACGGCGTCGATCAGCGGCAGCCTTCGGGACACGCGCATGTGGCACGTGTCCGCGACCGTGAAGGGGACGTCCTACACGTTCAGCACGCCGGCCGGCTGGTCGCGCGTCGTCGCCGTCAGGCCGTTGGACTCCGCCCACCGGCGTGGCCCGGTAAAGACCCTCCACCGGCTCACCCGGCCCGTGAACCCGGCGGTGATCCACTGGTCGTCGTCGTGGACGCGCGTGAACGGCAGCGCATACTTCAGCGGCAAGGTCTACACGACCGTCAGCTCGACCGCGGCGGCGAAGGTCTACCACGTGAAGGACGCACGCAGCGTCGTCGTGAAGGCCGAGGTCGGACCCCAGTTCGGCAAGATGCGCGTCGTCATCGGCGGAGTCACGTGTGGGTACCTCAACCTGCACAGCACGACCCGGCGCCACGCGGTCACCGTGAAGATCTCGATGAAGAAGCCCCACTCCGGCACCGCCGTCCTCCAGGGCGTCGACCGCAAGCAGAAGGCCTTCTCGCTGGTGGCGTTCCCGCGAACGCCGTGACCGGGCGACGGGCGAGCACGACGGCGGGCCCGTCGGGGCCGTGCGGGCCTCCCCCTAGGATGGGGGGGTTGTCCGTCCGGTCCCGAGGAGCTGCGTGGAAGCCGTGCCTGCCCGTGTCGTCGCCGTCGTGGTCGCGTACAACCGGCGGGACCTCCTCGCCGCGGCCCTCGATGCGGTCGCCGCGCAGACGCGCCCCGCGGACCACGTCGTCGTCGTCGACAACGCGTCCACCGACGACTCGCTGACGGTCGCGCGCGAGCACCCCAGCGCCCCCGAGGTCCTCGCGCTCGCGAGGAACACGGGCGGCGCGGGCGGCTTCGCGGCCGGCATGGCGCACGCCGTCGCCCCGTCCGACGGCGAGCCGCCGGCGGACCTCGTCTGGCTCATGGACGACGACACCATCCCGACCCCGACGGCGCTCGCGGAGCTCCTCGCGGCCCGCGACGCGTTCGAGGCGGCCGGGGGAGAGCCGGTCGCGATCGCCGGCTCGAGGGCCGTGTGGACCGACGGGCGCGAGCACCCGATGAACACGCCGCGGCGCCGCCCGCGCGCCTCGGAGGACGAGGTGCGCCGCGCCCAGGTCGCGGGGGCGATCCCGGTCCGGTCGAGCTCGTTCGTCTCGATGCTCGTCGACGCGCGCGCCGTCCACGAGGACGGGCTCCCCGCCGCGGACTACTTCATCTGGAACGACGACTTCGAGTTCTCGACGCGGCTCCTGCGCCGCCGGCCGGGCCTCTACGTGCCGGCGAGCGTCGTCGAGCACCGGACCGCGAAGTTCGCCGGCAGCGACCTCGACCCGGGCCCCCGGTTCTACAACGAGGTCCGGAACAAGATCTGGATGTTCTCGCGGTCCCGCGCGCTCGGCCCCGTCGACACGGCGACCTACGGCGCGTCGACGCTCGTGCGGTGGACGCGGACGCTCGTCCGCTCGCAGGACCGCGGCACGCTGGTCACCTCCGGCTGGAAGGGCCTGCGCGACGGCGTCACGAGCGCCCCGCAGCCCGCCGACGCCGTCCTCGCGGGGCTGGGCCCGGTCGAGGATGAGGTCCGCGCCGTCGAGGCGGGAGCGGGACGTCCCGTCGCGCGGGGGCGCGCATGAGCGTGGCGCGCGAGGACCGCGGCCCGGACGACCTCGCGCCCACGGACGTCGAGCCGTTCACGGTGCTCATGCCCGTGTACGACGGCGACAAGCGCCGGTTCGTCCGGCGCGCCTTCGAGTCGGCGACCCGCGAGCAGACGCTGCCGCCGGCGCAGGTCGTGATCGTCCGGGACGGGCCGGTGCGGCCGAAGCTCCAGAAGCTGCTCGAAAAGCTCGCCGCGACGCCGGGCCTCGACGTCGACCTCCTGGAGCTGCCGCGGAACGTCGGGCTGGCCGCGGCGCTCGAGGTGGGCCTCGACCACTGCGACCACGAGATCGTGGCGCGCGTCGATGCCGACGACGTGTCGCTGCCGCACCGGTTCGCCGTGCAGGTCCCGCTCGTGGTGGCGGGCTACGACCTGGTCGGCTCGGCGATCGTCGAGATCGAGGAGGACGAGGCGGAGTGGGGCCGCACGCGCACCCCGCCGACGACCCCCGAGGAGATCGCGCAGTACTCCCGGTTCCACGACCCGTTCAACCATCCCTCGGTGGTGTACCGGCGCACGGCCGTCCGCGGCGCCGGGGGGTACGAGACGCTCGACCTCATGGAGGACTACCTCCTGTTCGCGCGCATGATCGCCGGGGGCGCGAACGTCGCGAACGTCGCCGAGCCGCTGGTGCTCTACCGGGTCGGGGCCGGCGCCTACGCGAGGCGCGGGGGCGCCCGGCTCCTGCGCTCCGAGCTGCGGCTCCAGCGCACCCTGCGCGACGAGGGGTTCACCAGCAGGTCGCAGTACGTTCGCAACGTCGTCGTGCGCGGGGGTTACCGTCTGGTCCCCGAGGGGCTCCGCAAGGCCGCGTACCGCTCGATCATCGTCAAGGACCGCGCCGCGGGCGCGGCCGAACCCTCGGAGGCTGCGCGTGGACTGTGATCTCGTCGTCGTCGGGTCGGGCTTCTTCGGCCTGACCGTCGCGGAACGGATGGCGAGCCAGCACGGCGCGCGCGTGCTCGTCGTCGACCGGCGCCCGCACATCGGCGGGAACGCGTACTCGGAGGACGAGCCCACCACGGGTATCGAGGTGCACCGCTACGGCGCGCACCTGTTCCACACGTCGAACGAGCGGGTCTGGGAGTACGCGACCCGGTTCACGGCGTTCACGGGCTACGTGCACCGCGTGTACACGACGTACCGCGGCGAGGTGTTCCCGATGCCGATCAACCTCGGGACCATCAACCAGTACTTCCGGTCCGCGTACGGCCCGGACGCGGCGCGCGCGCTGATCCGCGAGCAGGCCGCCGAGCTCGACGACGTCCTCGCGGGCCGCGAGCCCGCGAACCTCGACGAGAAGGGCGTGTCCCTGATCGGGCGGCCGCTGTACGAGGCGTTCATCCGCGACTACACCGCGAAGCAGTGGCAGACCGACCCGCGCGACCTGCCCGCGAGCATCATCTCGCGCCTGCCCGTGCGCTACACGTACGACAACCGGTACTTCAACGACACGCACGAGGGCCTGCCCGTCGACGGGTACACCGCCTGGCTCGAGCGGCTCGCCGACCACCCGCGCATCGAGGTGCGGCTCGGCACCGACTTCTTCGACGCCACGCAGCCCGTCCACAAGGAGGCCGTCGTCGGGAACGTGCCCGTCGTGTACACGGGCCCGGTGGACCGGTACTTCGACTACGCCGAGGGCGAGCTCGCGTGGCGGACGCTCGACTTCGAGCAGGAGGTCCTCGAGGTCGGCGACTTCCAGGGCACGCCCGTCATGAACTACGCCGACCTCGACGTGCCGTACACGCGGATCCACGAGTTCCGGCACTTCCACCCCGAGCGCGACTACCCGACCGACCGCACCGTGGTCATGCGGGAGTTCTCCCGGTTCGCCGAGCGGGGGGACGAGCCGTACTACCCCGTGAACACGCCGGCCGACCGGGCGCGCCTCGTCGCGTACCGTGAGCTCACCGAGCGTGAACACGCCGAACGGGATGTGCTCTTCGGGGGAAGGCTCGGGACGTACCAGTACCTCGACATGCACATGGCCATCGGGTCGGCGCTGTCGATGGTGGACAACAAGCTCGCGCCCAAGGTGCGGGCCTGACGGCTCCGGTGCCGCACGAGGAGGACGTATGAGGGTGCTGGTCACGGGCGGCGCCGGTTTCATCGGCGCGAACTTCGTCCACCACACCGTGCGCACGCGGCAGGACGCCGTCGTGACGGTCCTCGACGCGCTCACCTACGCGGGCGACCGGTCGTCGCTGGCTCCGGTCGCCGACGCCGTCACGTTCGTCCAGGGTGACGTCGCCGACGCGGCACTGGTGGACCGGCTGGTGGCGGACGCGGACGTCGTCGTGCACTTCGCGGCCGAGTCGCACAACGACAACTCGCTCGCCGACCCGTCGCCCTTCGTGCAGACGAACCTCGTCGGGACGTACACGCTGCTCGAGGCGGTGCGCCGGCACGGCGTGCGCTACCACCACATCTCGACCGACGAGGTCTACGGGGACCTACCGCTCCGCGACCCCGCGGGCCCGGCGACCGCGGTCAGGTTCACCGAGCAGACCCCGTACAACCCGTCGTCGCCGTACTCGTCCACCAAGGCCGGCTCGGACCTCCTGGTGCGCGCGTGGGTGCGGTCGTTCGGGGTGCGCGCGACGATCTCGAACTGCTCCAACAACTACGGGCCCTACCAGCACGTCGAGAAGTTCATCCCGCGCCAGGTCACCAACCTCATCGACGGCGTCCGGCCCAAGCTGTACGGCGCCGGGCTCAACGTGCGCGACTGGATCCACGTCGACGACCACAACGCGGCGGTGTGGCGGATCATCGAGGACGGGCAGCCGGGGGAGACGTACCTCATCGGGGCCGACGGCGAGGAGTCCAACCTCGACGTCGTGCGGACGCTGCTCGAGGTGTTCGGTCGCGAGCCGGATGACTTCGACCACGTCACCGACCGCGCCGGCCACGACCTGCGCTACGCGATCGACTCGACCCGCCTGCGCACCGAGCTCGGCTGGAAGCCCCGGTACACCGACTTCCGCGAGGGCCTCGAGGCGACTGTCGGCTGGTACCGCGACAACGACGCGTGGTGGCGCCCGCGCAAGGCCGCGACCGAGGCGAAGTACCAGACGTCGGGGCAGGGCTGACGCGGCCCGCCGTCAGCGCAGCGTGGCGACGAACTTCCCGACGTCGTCGAAGCGGGGCAGGAGCCCTTGCCCGAGGGCGTCCGCGAGCGTCGGCGCCGCCGCGTCCTTCGCCGACAGCAGCCGCTCGAGCGGGCGTCCGTCACGTCCGACGGTCGGCCACTCGATCCCGATCGCCGGGTCGAGCGGGTGCACCCCGTGCTCGCGGCCCGGTGCGTACGGCGCGGAGCACAGGTAGAGCACGGTCGAACCGTCCTCGAGCGAGATGAAGGCGTGTCCGAGGCCCTCGGACAGGTAGATCGCGCGCCGGTCGACGTCGTCGAGCAGGACGGAGTCCCAGCTGCCGAAGGTCGGCGAGCCGACCCGAACGTCGACGACGACGTCGAGGACGGCGCCCTTGGCGCACGTCACGTACTTGGCCTGGCTCGGCGGGACGTCAGCGAAGTGGACACCGCGGAGCACACCCGCCGCCGACACCGAGAGATTCGCTTGCTGCAGGTCGAGGCTGTGACCTGCGGCAGCGATGAACTCCCGCTCGGCGAACCATTCGAGGAACAGCCCGCGCGGGTCGCCGAGCTGGTCTGGGGTGACCTCGAAGGCACCCGGGACGGCGAGCGGACGAATCTGCATGGGGCGAGCCTACTGAGGTGGCGCTGCGGGCTGGGACGGGGCCGGTTTGAACGCGACGAGCACGTAGTTCTTGGGGTGCCCGCTCTTGGTGTACTTCCAGCGGAGATCCGCGCGGGAGAACGCGCCGGCGAGGAAGCGGGCGCCCAGCCGCGTCAGCAGGAGCAGAGGCGCGATGTACAGCAGCCGCGGCCCCCGGGTCACGGCCCGCGGATCCCGGGGGAGTCCCCGGGCCATGGCATCGAGCTGGTAGGAGACGGTCCCGAAGTACCCCTCGAGCCAGACGACACGGTCGACGTCGAACCCGGCTTCCTCGAACACCCGCCGCAGACCGAACCTCGTGTAGCGGTAGAAGTCGTAGGGCTGCTGGTGCTCCGGGTAGTAGAAGGGTGCGCTGCACACGAGCTCGCCACCGGGTTCGAGCACCCGGAACAGCTCGTGGGCGACCGCGGCGGGATCCGGGAGGTGCTCGAAGACCTGCGTGCACAGGACCGCGCCGAACCGGTCGTCCTCGACCGGCACCGAGGAGAGGTCGCAGACGTAGTCCAGCGGCGTGTAGCGGGTTCCGAGCTCGGCGAAGTCGGCGGCCTCGTACCGCGCGTCCTTGAACAGCCGCCGGTACACGCCGTTGCCCGCGCCCGCGTCGAGGACGAGTGTCCCGGCCGGGACGCGGCGCGCGAACCGCTTGACGACGGCCTCAAGGCGGATGCGTGAGACGTTGACGTACCACGGACGTCTGGACATGGGCAGAGGCTAGTGCGTACGCGGCCCGGAACCAGGAGCCGCGCCGCTAGAGTCACGGGATGAGCCCCGGACGCGCCCGCCCGCCCATTTCGGAGCCGTCCGCACCCTGGATCGTCGTCGGCGCGGCCGGCACGCTCGGGCAGGACGTCGTCGCCGCTGCCCGGGAGGCCGGGCGTGACGTCACCGCGCTGATCCGCAAGGAGCTTGACGTCACGGATCACGAGGCCTGCGCGGAGGTGCTCACCGGTGCGGGTGTTGTCGTGAACTGCGCCGCATTCACTCGCGTCGACGACGCAGAGGAGCACGAGGCCGACGCGTTCGCCGTCAACGCGGTCGGCGCCGCGAACCTGGCCCGTGCCGCGGCGGCCGCGGGTGCGCGACTCGTGCAGCCGTCCACCGACTACGTCTTCGCGGGCGACGCCGGCACGCCGTACCCCGAGGGCGCCCCTGTCGCGCCGCGCTCGGCCTACGGCCGGACCAAGGCGGCGGGGGAGTGGGCGGTGCTCGCCGCGAGCCCCGACAACCTGGTGCTTCGGACCGCCTGGCTCTACGGCGCGGGCGGCGTCAACTTCCCCCGGACCATCGTGCGGGTCGTCCAAGAGCGCGGCACGGCCGCCGTCGTCGACGACCAGCGGGGGCAGCCGACGTGGACGCGTGACGTCGCCGATCTCCTCCTGCGACTGCTCGACGCGCGGGCGCCCGGCGGCGTCTACCACGCGACGTCCTCGGGGGATGCGACGTGGTTCGACTTCGCGCGCGCGGCGGTCGCGTCCGCCGGGCTGGAGCCCGAGTCCGTGCGCCCGACGACGTCCGCCGCGTTCGTCCGGCCCGCACCTCGGCCGGCCTACTCCGTGCTGGGGCACGGCGCGCTGCGCCGCGCCGGCATCGAGCCGATCGGCGACTGGCGCGCGCGGTGGGCCGAGGCCGCTCCGTCGGTCCTCGCCCTGAACTCCGCGACGTAGGCCTCCGGGCGCGGTACCTCGCGAGGGGCGCGGCTCGCTACCTCGCGCGGTTCGTGTCGAGCAGGCGCAGGAGGTAGTCGCCGTAGCCTGACTTCACGAGCGGCTCGGCGCGCTCGCGCAACTCGTCGTCGGTGAGGAAGCCGCGGCGCCAGGCGACCTCCTCCGGCGAGCCGATCTTGAGGCCCTGGCGGTTCTCGATCGCGCGGACGTAGTCGCTGGCCTCGAGGAGCGAGCCGAACGTCCCGGTGTCGAGCCAGGCCGTCCCGCGGGGCAGGGCCTCGACGTGCAGCCGTCCCTGCGCCAGGTAGGTGCGGTTCACGTCGGTGATCTCGTACTCCCCACGCGCCGAGGGCCGAAGTCCGCGGGCGATCTCGACGACGTCGTTGTCGTAGAAGTAGAGACCCGGCACGGCGAAGCTCGAACGGGGACGCGCGGGCTTCTCCTCGATCGACAGCGCCATGCCGTCCGCGTCGAACTCGACCACGCCGTACGCGGTCGGGTCCTGCACCTGGTAGGCGAAGACGGCGCCGCCGTCGATGCGCTGGAACCGCAGCAGCTGCCGGCCGAGGCCCGGCCCGTAGAAGATGTTGTCCCCCAGGACGAGCGCGACCGGGCCGTCGCCGACGAAGTCCGCGCCGAGCACGAACGCCTGCGCCAGACCATTGGGCTCCGGCTGCACCGCGTACGTGATCGCGATCCCGAACTGCGAGCCGTCGCCGAGCAGCCGGTGGAACTGTGCGGCGTCGTGCGGCGTCGTGATGACGAGCACGTCCCGGATCCCCGCGAGGATCAGCGTCGAGAGCGGGTAGTAGATCATCGGCTTGTCCCAGACCGGGAGAAGCTGCTTGCTCGTGCCGAGGGTGATGGGGTGCAGGCGGGTGCCGGAGCCCCCGGCCAGGATGATCCCGCGCATAGGCCCATTCAACACGGTGGGCGACGGTCGTGGGCCGCTGGAATGGTTGAATCGTGCGGTGCCGTCCCCGCTGATCCTCCACCGTCTCGCCCTGCCCGACGACGCTGACCTCGGCCGCGCGCTGTGCTGGCGTGGCAGTGCGCACGTCCGCCCCGACGGCGCCCTCGCCGTCGAGGCCGGGGAGTCGATCGGGCTCGGCACCTGGCGGAACGCCGCGCCTCTGGGCTGGTGGGCCGGTCTCGGGATCGCGCGGGTCCGTCTCACCGTCACCGGGTCCGGCGTCCTGACGGTCCGGACCGCTCGCGACGGCGTCGCGCACGTGGCCGCGAACGTCGAGCTGTGCGCCGACGAGCCGTGGACGTTGGACCTCACGACCGACATGGACTGGTGCTGGCTCGACCTCGCGGCCCCGTTCGCGCAGGACGGCCTCCTGTCCGAGGTCGCGTGGCAGGCCGGGGCGCCGGACGCCGAGCCGCAGCCCCTGACGGTCGTGGTCCCGACCTTCCACGCCGAGGACGACGCGCTCTCGCAGGTGGCGCGCCTGACCGCGCCGGCGCTCGCGGGCATCGTCGGACGCGTCATCGTCGTGGACCAGGGCGGGACGCTCCGTGCACACCCGGGCGCCGCGGAGGTCCTCGCCGAGGCCGGCGACCGGGTGCTGCTCGTCGAGCAGCCGAACCTCGGCGGCTCCGGAGGTTACTCACGCGGGCTCTGGGAGGCGTCGACCCGCTGGCCCGACAGCCCGGTGTTCCTGCATGACGACGACGCGGTCGCGGACGCCGAGGGTCTGCGCCGGCTCGGCGTCCTGGCGGCGCTCGCGCCCCGCACGTTCTTCGGGACCGGGCTGCTCGCCGCGGACGCGCCGACCCGCCTCCAGGCTCTCGCGGAGGGCGTCGAGCGCCGGACGTTCCGCTGGGGCCCGACCGACGGCGTCGGGCAGATGGAGGGCGGCGTGGACGTCGCGGTCGGGACGCCCGAGAGGTGGTCGTTCACGCGGCCCACGGACCGTGCCGAGTACGGGGGCTGGTGGGGCTGCCTCGTGCCGGCCGGGGCGAGCGAGACCCTGGGGCTCGCCGCGCCGTTCTTCCTCAAGTGGGACGACGCCGAGTACGGGCTTCGGGCCGCGAAGGCCGGCTACGAGGTGCGGACGCTCCCCGGTCTCGCGGTGCGCCACCCGACGTGGGCGACGAAGGGCACGAGCTCCTCGTGGTCGTCGTGGCCGCTCCACCGCAACCGGCTCGCCACGGCAGCCGCATACGGCGCCGGCGTCGGGGTCCTCGCGGACTCGTTCGCGCACCAGGTCAAGCACGTGCTCAGCCTGCAGTACGCGACGGCCGAGCTCTGGAACGCCGCCCTCGCCGAGACGCTCGAGGGCCCGGCGTGGCTCGACGCCGACCTCACGGCGGTGAGGCCGCAGGCTCAGGCCCTCCTGGACGCCATGCCGCCGGCGCCCGTCGTGGGCGTCCCCGTGGGCGCGGAACCGGCGACGACGGTGCCGCTCGCGCGTACCGCGGCCGGGTGGCGGGCCGTCTCAGGGCTCGTCCGGGCGGCGGGCGTCGCGGCCGGCACCGGCACCGCGCGCCTCGACGCCCCGAGCGAGTTCGGGTGGGCGGACGGCCTCGGCCGTGACGCCGTCGTCTTCGCGGACGGCTCCTCGCCGCTCGTGCGGGACCCGCGCCGCGCGCGTCGCGCCCTTGCGCGCGCCGTACGCCTGCACGCCGCCGCGCTCGTGCGCTGGGGTCGGCTCGGCCGCGCCTACGCCGGCGCGCTGCCGGACGCGTCGTCGACGTCCCGGTGGCTCCGCCGCTTCGGGTCGGGCGCCCGCTCGTAGCCGCCCGACCGGCACATCGCGACCGCCGTCACCTGCACCGACGGCCCGTCTAGACTTGCTCGGCGGCTCATGCCGCCGTTCGACGACCGAGAGGAACGGCATGGCACCGGCGACCCGTGGGGCGAGCCTCAAGCGGAGGGTCCGGTCGCTCGGAGGTGGGCTCATCCGGCGGATGGGGCTGCTTCCCGGCGGCGTCCCCGACCGCAACGGCGACGACGCCCGGCTGGCGACGCAGCGCCTCGACGCCGAGGTCCTTGTCTTCTTCGCCGACACGGAGGACGGGCTCTACCAGCTCCGGCAGTGGTACGCCCCCCTGGCCGCCCTCGACGGTCGGCACCAGATCGCCGTCATCACGGCCGACTCACGCACCGCGGCCCTGATCCGCGCCGAGACTGGCTTCGAGGTCGTCACCGTCGCCCGGTATGCGACGCTCGACGGACTGCTCGCCCGGTCCGACGTGCGCCTCGTGCTGTACGTCAACCACAACCCCGAGAACTTCTCGATGCTCCGGTTCGCCTCGGTCGCGCACGTCTCGCTGCTGCACGGCGACAGCGACAAGGTCGTCTCGGTCTCCAACCAGGCGAAGGCCTACGACTTCTCGTACGTAGCGGGCCGTGCCGCGATCGACCGGATGGCGCGCTACCTGCCGCTGTTCGACGCGGAGCACCGCTGCGTCGTCATCGGCCGTCCTCAGCTCGACGACGCGCTCGCGCTCGTCGCCGAACGCCCCGCCCCGGCCCCCGAGCAGCGCCGGACCGTGCTGTACGCGCCCACGTGGGAGGGCGCGCAGCCATCGGCCGCATACGGCAGCGTGGACACGCTCGGCGAGGCGGTGGTCGCGGCCCTCCTCGCGGAACCCGACCTCAGGGTCATCTACCGGCCGCACCCGCTGACCGGCGTGCGGCTCGCGGCGTACGGGGAGGCGGATGCGGCGATCCGGCGACGGATCGAGGAGGCCCGCACCGCGTCGCCGTCCGCCGGGCACGCCGTCTCGACGTCGGGCGAGCTCATGGTCGACCTGGCGGCGGCGGACCTGCTCGTGTGCGACGTCTCCGCCGTGGCGATGGACTGGCTCGTGACCGGTCGGCCGCTCGTCGTCACCGAGCCCGCGGGCCCCGAGGTGGTGACGGCCGCGACCCCGCTGCTCGACGCCGCGGCCCGCATCGGCGTCGGCACCCTCGGCGAGGTCGTCTCCGTGGTGCGGCGCGAGCTCGACGACGATCCGCGTCGCGCGCAGCGCGAGACGCTCGCCGAGTACTACCTCGGCGACCTTCGCCCGGGCGCCGCCACGGAGGCGTTCCTCGACGCGTGCGACGCCACGATCGCCGCGCACCGGGCTGCGTCGGCGCGCTAGACGGGCGCGTCGGCGGACCTCGGGGGCGTGTCGTCCGCCACACTTGACGACCCGTGGTTGGATGAGCGGGTGTCCAGCGCGGGTCATGAGGTCAACCGTCCGACGACGGGGCGACGTACGACGTCGCCCGGCCGTTCCGCCGTGGTGAGAGCGATCGACAGGCTCGCGCGCGCGTGGCCCACGACACGCCAGACCACGCTGGTAGAACGGGACCTGGCCGAGGCTCGCCGGGTGAACGCCGCCCTGCGAAAGAAGAACGCCGCGCTCACCGCCAAGCTCGGGGCGGGAGAGGACGTCGCCGCCGAGCTGGCCAAGGAGCGCGAGGTCACGGCGCGGCTCCGCCGCCGCATCCACCGGCTCGAGAGCGAAGGTGCGGTGGCGACCCTCCCGGAGGGACTTGCGGCGACCGTGGCCCGCGTCCGCGCGGAGCATCTGACGCTGCTCCAGCCGACGCCGCTCGCCGAGCTCGGTCATGCCATGCTCGACGCCGAGCTCCGCGGGCTCGAGGGTCTCGTGATCGAGTGCGGGACGGCGCGCGGCGGGTCGGCGATCGTCCTCGCGAGCGCTAAGGCGCCCGAACGCCGGATGATGGTGTACGACGTCTTCGGCATGATCCCGCCACCGACCGACCGCGACGGCGAGGACGTGCACGCCCGGTACCGGACTATCGTCGACGGGCACGCCCAGGGCGTCGCCGGTGAGACGTACTACGGGTATCGCGACAGCCTGTACGACGAGGTCACGGCATCGTTCTCGCGGCTCGGAGTTACCGTCGAGGAGGCGCACGTGAGCCTCGTCAAGGGGCTGTTCCAGGACACGATCGAAGGCGACGAGCCCGTCGCCCTCGCCCACCTCGACGGCGACTGGTACGAGTCGACACGGACGTGCCTCGAGCGGATCGGGCCGCGCGTCGTTCCAGGCGGCCGCCTCGTGATCGACGACTACTTCTCGTGGTCCGGGTGCCGCGACGCCGTCGACGAGTTCGTCGCCGCGAACCCCGGCTTCCGGCGCGAGCTGCATAGCCGGCTCCACCTGGTTCGGGACTGAGAGCCCGGCGAGAGCGTCAGCGACCCGTCGCCGGCACCGGTGATTCGGTGGGCGCCGGGCTCGTCTCGTCCGGCGGGGGCGCTGTCGGCGTCTCGGCCCGGGGCGCGCGAGTTGCGACGCGCTCGCGAACCGGCACGTCTTCCAAGGCACGGTTGACGGCCGCGCGAAGCGGGTCGTGGACGCGGTTCTCGACGGCGTAGTGCAGCACGACCGCGAGCGCGAGGGCGAGGAGCGTCGCGAGCGCGAGTACGACCCACTTGTTGAGCGACCCGTGCAGCTGGTCGATCACGAAGAAGCCGAACTGGCCGTGGATCAGGTAGAGCGGGTAGGTCAGCGCGCCCAGCACCGAGAGAAAGCGCCAGTCCAGGTCTCGTAGCGGGCCGCACGTGCATGCCCAGATCGCGGCGATCATGGCCACCACGGCGGCGGCGCAGACCGTGGACGACACCGGGGCACCGACGAGCTTGGACGCGCGCGACGCGTAGTCGTGGGCCTGCTGCGCGGCGAGGATCGTCGTGAGTCCGAGGCCCAGCCAGACGACGACGTCGTTGCCGTCGCGGTAGAGAAGGAAGAGCAGTATGCCGGCTGCGAAGTACGGGGCGTAGGTCGGGATCAGCAGCGAGTCGAGCATGCCGGAGTGCGTGGCGTGCGCCAGCTGTCCGACGAGGGGCCAGAGCACGGCGAACGCGATGATCCGGCGACGGGTGATCCCGACGAGGATGAACACGCCGATCAGCAGATAGAACTTGAGCTCGTACCAGAGCGTCCAGAATGCCCCCTGCACGTCCATGGCGTCCCACGCGCCCTGCAGCATCGTGAGGTTGACGAGAGAGTCGAGCTTCGACGGCTGCCGGCCCGCGCTCCAGAACGCCTGGAGCACGACCGTCGCGATGATCGCGGCCCAGTAGGCGGGAAAGAGGCGGGCGACGCGGGAGGCCGTGAACGCCGTGACCGGCCGGCCGTACGCGGTCATGAGGATGACGAACCCGCTGATCACGAAGAAGAGCTGGACGCCGAGGAACCCGTAGCGCGTGAGGTGGTTGAGGCCCGAGAACTCCTGCGTGGGTGCCGTGCCCCAGAAGGCCGTTCGGATGCCTGTGAAGTGATACATCAGCACTGCGGCGGCCGCAAGGAAGCGGAGGCCGTCCAGGGCGCGCAGTCTGGATCTGCGGGGTGGGGCTGAAGCGCTCACCGGTGCACCCTATCCGCACCACGACGGTCGACGTTCGTCATGGCCTCGTGCCCCCGACGCTCGACGAGATGCTCGTGCGCCTCGGTGAGCACCCTCCACCAGGTCCCGAAGACGGCGTCGTTCGAGTACTGCGACAGGATCGAGCGCTGACCTTGCGCTCCCATCCGGTGTCCGAGCGCAGGATCCTCAAGAATTCGGACGATCCGGTCCACGACGGCCGCCCGGTCTCCGAAGGGCACGACGAACCCGGTCACGCCGTCGTCGATCAGATCCCGTGGCCCGTAGCGGCACGCGTACGAGACGACCGGCGTGGCGGTGCGGTAGGCCTCGAGGAAGTTCACGGGGAGCCCCTCGTAGTGGGACGTGCAGAGGACCATCGCCGAGCGTGCCATGGTCCCGAGGGCGTCGCGCGAGTAGCCCCGCAGCCGGACCGACCCTTCGAGGCCCTTCTTCGTCACGAGTGCCCGGAGCTGGCCGTCGAGCCGGCCCTCTCCGTAGATGTCGAGGACGGCGTCCGGCACTCGCGCGACCACGTCGGCGAAGAGCGCGACGGCCTCCGGCAGGTTCTTCTGGCCGACCAGACGCGAGAACATCGAGACCGTCCGGGGAGAACGTTCCGACGCCTCGACGGGTTCCGTGGCCACCGAGTTCGGGACGACCCGGATCTTGCCGAAGTTGCCGAACTGGTCGCCGATGTCGCGCGCCTGCTCGTCCGTGAGCACGACCAGGGCGTCCATGTCGTCGGCGCGTTCGAAGATCGCGCCGTAGTCGTCGCGCACGGGCGCTCCCGGCCGCCACGGCGACTTGAAGTGGTTGTTGTGGACCATGTACAGCGTCGCGGCGTCGCGCCTCGGGATCCGGAAGACCTTGCTCGCGCTCCCCGGCCCGTCGCAGATGAAGACGGCGTTCCCCGGCGAACGGCGGGCCAGCCGTGTGAGGTAGGCCGCCTGCCAGGCGGTCTGCCCGCTGTAGCGCCGCTTGACCTTGCCCTCGCGGTCCAGTGCGAAGCACGCCGACGGGCTTCCGCCCTCGAGGTACGACCGTCGCAGGTAGACGTGGCCGGACGGCGTCAGGAACCGTTCCTCCAGTACGTCGCCTGCGGCGGGGTCGAGGTCGGTCTCGTGGCGCAGCGCCCCGGAGGCGTCGTACTCGGTCACCCGGACGGCCGAACCCTCGGCGTCTCGGTGCTCGACGCGACGCACCGAACCGTCGTCGCGCCGCTGGACGTCGACCGTGAGCCCGGCCTCGTCGGCCACGCGGGCCGGCGCCGGGCGAGCGCGCCGGCGGCGGCTCGGGAGCCAGGTGCGGAGCCGGGCTGCCAGTCCGTGGGGCTCAGTTGGGAGGCTACTCTCGAGCGCGTGGGCGGCGTCGTCGAACGCGTTGACGACCTCGACCCGAGGGTCGAGCCAGCCCATCGCGGTGTACTCGGCGTTCCGGCTCGCGTGCTCGAGGTCGTGTTGGAGCGTCACGATGGTGGTGCGGACCCCGTGGTCGGCGAACATGCGGGCGCGGTTCATCATCGCGCTGGTCATGCCGCCCCTTCCCAGGATGCCGACGACCATGTAAACGTGGAGCTCGCCCCCGCCCCGCATGCCGGTGCCCGGCCCGATGGCGGTCATCGGTCGGCTCCCGCTGCGGGACGGCGCTCGGGTGCGGCGGCGCGCTCGGGACTTTCGACGAGGTGGTCGACCGCCCGCGCGAACACGTCCGCGTACCCCTCGCGCGCGAAGTTGCCGAGGTAGTAGGTCCGCATCTGTTCACGAGCCGACGCGTGCGAGTCGTGCACGAGCGCGTCGAGCGCGGCGTCGAGCGAGCCCGGCTCCCGCAGGCGAGCGACATAGGCGGCACGTGCCAAGGGGAACTCCTCGACGAACGACTCGAACGGGGACTCGTCGACCTGGGTGATCACGAACGGCTTCCCGCTGTACAGGTAGTCGGCGGGAACGGACGAGACGTCGGACACGAGGGCGTCCGACGCGTTGAAGCATTCGACGATCGACATGGTCCTGCTCGCGCGATCGCCGTACAGGTGCTGACGGCCGGACGCGGCGGCGTCGGCCTCGAGCAGCCGGTGTATCTCCTCGATCGCCGACACGGAGCGAGCGTCGTCGAGCGAGTACGGGTGCGGGCGGAACATCACGGTCCACTCGTGCGCGAGCAGGCCACGGACGATCGCGGGACCCGTCGGGTCGAGCGACCCGAAGTCGTTGTCCTGATTGAAGCCGGTCCAGGTGGGCGCGTACAGGACCGTCCGCACCGGAGCCCCCACGAAGCCGGCCGCGATGTCCGCGACCTGCGGTCGTCCGACGATCACGAACTTGTCGGACGGGATCGCGACGCCGTGCGCGGCGTACCTGTCGATGCCCGCCTGCCCCGCCACGAAGACCTTGTCGAACATGGCGGTGACCGGGTTGTAGCTCGACGGCTTGTCGCTGTCGCCGTGCAGGAGCTGGACATGCGTGAGCTCGCGGTAGCGGACGTTGTGCCCGTTCTTGGCGCCGTTGTTCACGTAGAGCGCGACGCGGAAGGAATCGACCTGCAGCCCCTCCAGGTCGGCCATCGCGGGGGCGGAGACGACCGGCAGCGACGTCATCCTCACGACGGCGCGCGCCAGCGCGGTCTCCCGGACGACCACCACGACGCGCTCGCTCAGCCGTTCGAGGGTGCTCAGCCAGACTCCGAGCTGGTACTCGGTGCCCGCGGGCCCACTGAGGTAGACCATGACCGGGGCGCCGTACGCCCGCAGCGCGTCCGCGATCCTCGCAGTCACCGTGGCCTTCGCGCGGGTGGCAGCGCGCGTCACGAGGACGAACGTCAGGGCGGTCGCCAGCGCGACCAGCAGGGCGGGAACACCCAGTGCGAGCCTGCCCCGCACGCCGTCGGCGGTGAGGGTCGCCAGCACGACGGCCACGTACCACCCGGCCGTGACGAGCTGCTGCCGGGCGCCGAGGCTGTACGGCGCTTCGTAGCCGGGGAGCCGCTCGACCACGCGGGTGGCTTCGCGCCATGCGTAGCCGACCACGCCTTCCAGCCAGACGACCCCGAGCGCGGCTACCGCGGCGACGCCGGCGCAGACGGTCGCCGTCGTGACCCCCGTCCCGACGAGGGCCGCGAGTGCCGCGGCTGCTGCCGCTGCGCGCGAGACGGCGTCAGGGGTGCCGAGCGTGGAGCCCCGGGCGAGGGGGCCGAGCTGACCCGCCACCTCGAGCACCCCCGCCACCGCGACGAGCGTCGCCACCACGAGGGGCGGAGACCCGAGCGCCGCGAGGACGAGCGCGCCGACACCGAGGACGGCGAGCGCGCCGATCCGCGCGTTGGCCGCTGCGATCTCTCGCACTACTGGCGCACCACCAGGTTGGCGGAGTCCACGAAGCGGCCGACGGGTGACGCGAGCATCTCGATGACCGCTGCGACGTCCTGCGGCTGCATGATCGTCGAGGGGTCCTCGTCCGGGGCGAGCACCCGGCGCAGGGCGGTCGCGGTGCGGCCGGGGGAGATGCACACGACGCGGGTGCCGTAGATGGCGAGCTCCTCGCGCATGACCTCGCTCATGTTGATCACGGCCGCCTTGGACGCGGAGTACGTCAGCCAGCCCGAGCGGCCGTTGATGCCGGCGGTCGACGCGATGTTCACGATCAGCTGGAACTGGTTGCCCTGGTGCAGCAGCTCCTGGACGAACGTGAACGGCGCGTAGACGTTGACGGCCATCGTCCGCTCGAAGTCGGCGAAGTCGACCTGCTGGAGCGGCACCGGCTTGGTGTAGCCGGCGTTGTTCACGAGGATGTCGACGTTGCCGTGGTCGCGGGCGACGTCGGCGCACAGCGCGATGACGCCCTCACGGTCCGCGAGGTCCGCGTAGTACGGAGCGAGGGTGACGCCGCGCGTGTTGAGCTCCTCGAGCTCGGCGAGCGCCTGGTCGTACTCGTCGGACTTCCGGGCGACGAGCACGACGGTCGTGAGGTCGGCGTCGTTCTCGAGGAAGCGGCGCACGGTCTCGAGCCCGATGCCCTTCGACGCGCCGGTCACCATGAGGGTCTTAGTCATCCCAGTTCTCCTCGCCGCCGGTGAGCAGGTACGTCGCGAGCTGGACGTCGGTCGGCGTCGTGACCTTGATGTTGCGGTCCTGGCCGTTGATGAAGTGGACCTCGTGGCCCGCGACCGCGACGAGGGTCGCGTCCTCGGTGAAGGTCCGTCCCTCGGCCGCCGCGAACGCGTGCGCCGCGGCCAGGTCGGCCTTGGCGAACTTCTGGGGCAGCTGCACGTTGCGGAGCGTCGACCGCTCCAGGTAGCCGGTGACCGTGCGGGTCTCGGGATCGACCGGCGCCACCGTGAACGGGATCTCGAGCATGAGGGACACGTTCGCGGCCGGCGCGGCGATCAGCGCGGAGAAGTCCGCCGACGACACCAGCGGGCGTGCGGTCTCGTGGATGATCACGTCGTCGTTCGTGGCCGAGTCCAGCATCTTCGCGACGGAGCTGTGGCGGGTCGCGCCCGCCTCGACGTAGACGACGGGCGTCTTGATCGCGTAGGCCGCGACGATCCGCTCGACGTCGTCCCGCCACCCCTCGGGGTAGTTGAGGACGATCTGGTCGATCTCGGGCACCGCGTCAGCGGCGACGAGCGAGTACACGAGGATCGGGATCCCGCGCACCTTGATGAGCTGCTTCGGCTGGCCCGCGGCCACGCGGCTGCCGACCCCTCCGTTGAGCAGAAGGAGCGAGTACATGGTTATTCCTCTCGGTCGACGAGGAGCGACGGTCGGGGCCGGTTCAGGCGTGGGCTCGCGCGGCCTCCAGCCACAGCTCGCGGCCGGTGGCGTAGTCCTTGGACCATGGCTTGCTCGCGTCGGCCCAGTGCCAGATCGCGGGCTCGCGCGCGCTGTCCCGCGTCGGGACGTACGCCCAGCGCTCGTCGAGGACGGTGCGGTGCGGGCCGAAGACCCAGACGAGCGCCTCGCGGTCGTTGAGGCGGAACGCACGCATCACCGCGAGCGCGTCGGCGGCGGTACCGGCGGAACGCATGCCGGCCAGGTCCGCGACGAAGATCGCGGTGTCGAAGGCATCGAAGTCGAACACGTGGCGCCCGTGGATCTGCCGGTACAGCTCGTAGGCGGTGTCCGGTGCGTCGTCGAAACGGCGCGCGGCGGCGTACATGACCGAGAAGCCGCTGGTGTCCGCGCTCGACGTCGTGCGCGCCGCGAGCAGGGTGTCGTCCAGCTCGACGTCGACGAGCTCGGCGAGGTCGCGGACCACGAGCGCGTCGACGGGCAGCACGACCGCGCGGTCGACGGGCACGAGCTGCGAGATCAGGGCTCGGTCGAGCGCGCGCTCACTCGTCACGCCGGCCTCGGCCGCGTGGAGCGACCGCGTGTCGACGACGTGGACCTCGACGCCCGGCACCTCGACCGCGCCCGGGTCGAGGCGCCCCACCAGCCAGGCCCGGACCGGGCGGGTCGAGGCGGCTGCCGCACTCGCCAGCACCGTCCGGACGTGTGCGAGCTCCCCGGTGCTCGGAGTCATCACGACGTCGACCGGTCCGTGCTCGGGCCTGGCGGGCGCAAGCCCGAGGGCGCGCTCGGCCAGAGCCTTCGCGCCCTCGTCGACGGGCGCCGGGCGGGCGTGCCGCTCCCGGGCCGCGCGGACCTCGGGTTCGGTGATCTCACGCCAGAGGGCGTACACGTCGTCGCTCGACTTGCCGGCGAAGATGGCCTCGAGGACCGGCTGGAGCCGGTCGCGCATAGGCGTGCGGATCGCCTCGAACTCGGCGGCGTCCAGGCGGAACAGCCCGTTGAAGCGTGCGTCCGCGTTGTTGCCGGGCTCGAACCGGACCTTCATCCCGAGCGACGTGGTCGGAAGGTAGCAGTGGAGCCGTAGCGTCACGACGTCCGTGTAGTTCTGGCGGTAGCGCTCGAGCAGGTCGACGGCATCCTGCATGTTCTCGGCGAACGTCCGCTTCTTGACCTCGCCGTAGGACTGGCGCACGTTCTCGTGGCCCGCCGGCACCGGGCTGCGCTGGACGTCGACGTACACCGTCGCCGGAGCCGGCTTGCTCGGCAGGTCCGGGAACACGGTGTTGACGGTCGTCGTGAGGCAGCCCGAGAAGAAGGCGGGGACGCCGACCGAGAGGAGCAGGTCGACCGTCGTCCAGTCGCGGCAGCCGATCGGCCCGTGGCTGCGGAGGTACTCGATCGCCTCGGGCGTCATCATGTTGCGCTTGCGGCAGTGGAACGACACGAAGATCGGCCGCAGGTTCGGGTGCATCGGGAAGTCGTACTCCTCGAGACCGAACAGGCCGTGCATGTGCCAGCCGAACTCGATGAGCCACGTGTTCTCGGGGAACTCCTGGTACGTCGAAGCGTCCCGCGCCACGGTGTAGAGGTCGACGTCGGCGTCGACGGAGTCGAGGGCGAGCTCCGGCCGCACCCGCTGCTGCATCCGGTCGACGAAGTCCACGACGTCGGGCTGACCGTGGAACCGAAGGTTCTGGTGCCGGACGACGTGTCCGAGCGAGGCGAGCGTCTGGATCTGGTCGCCGATGTTCTGCGAGGCCGTCGCCCGGCCCGGCTGGACGTAGTCGACGAGGGCGAACGAGACCCGGCCGTCCGGCGTCGGGCCCGAGCTGCGGCGCCGCTCGACGCCGATCCACTTCTCGAGCCACGCGATCTCGGTGTCCGCGGTCTTCCAGGCTCCGGGGTTCGCACGGTGGGCCTCGACCATCCGGTCGAAGAGGCGGTGGGCGAGCGCCCCGTCGCGGTGCCCGAACGCGAGCTTGACGAGCTCGAACCAGGTGCGAGCGCCCCAGGCCGACGGCTCGGCGGCGACGGCGCTGGCCTCTGCCAGGCCCCGGTCTGGGTCGACGGCGAACAGGCTGCGGAAGTAGTCGCCCGCTGCATGCTCCCTGACGAGCGAGGCGGCGACGCCGTCGAACGAGGTCAGCGCGAGCTCGTGGTGGTGCTGGCGCGACGCCACGACGCCGGTGAGGAGGAGACCCACCTCGCGGGTCTCGGCCCGGTCCGAGAGCGAGGACGCGAGTGCACGCGCCTCGGTGAGCTTCTTCGCGGCGAGCATCTCGCGCACGGTCCGCACGGAGACGGCGGCGAGGGAGCTTCCGTGCTGGACGCTCGTCAGGAACTGCGAGCCCGCGCGCTGCTCGGAGGCGCGACGCACCTTGGCCGCGGGGTCCGGCTTCGGGAGCTTGCCGGGCGTCTTGCCGACGGCGCGGTTCTCCGCGGCGGCCAGCAGTCGCTCGTAGGCCTCGCGCCACGCCTTCGTCCGTGCCTCCACGGCCCGGACCTGGTCCTTGGTCGCGATCGGCAGACGTCGCGCGGCGAGCCGCCGCAGCTTCCTGAAGCGAGGCAAAGTGTGTCTCCTGTAGGTGCGTGAGCCAGAGCACGGCGCGAGCGGTCGACGCTGCCGCGTGTCGTAGCGCCAGAGTCTACGATGCGTCCCTCAGCGTGCCGAACAGGCCGTCACCGTGCGGTTACGATGAACGGGACCCGGCGGCTCGCACGCGGGCCCAGGCCTTGTGCCCCGATCCAGGAAAGAGTGCACACCCACGTGACCGCTTCTTCCCACTCGGTCGCGCCCGCCCCCACCACACGGGACGCGAGGCGTGCCGGTGCGGTGGCGAGCCCGCCGCCACCGATCCAGTCCGCCGTGTCGTCGGAGGAGCTGCGCGCGCTCGCGGTCTCGAGCGGGCTCGAGCCCATGGGCGTACGCCCGCCGCTGCGCCAGTACCTGTCCGAGCTGTGGGGCCGGCGAGCCTTCACCTGGGAGCTGTCGAGGTCCAAGGCCTACGCGAAGAACCGGAACAGCTACCTCGGTCAGGCGTGGTCGGTACTGACCCCGCTCCTCAACGCGGCCGTCTACGTGATCATCTTCGGGATCGTTCTTGAGACGGGTCGCGGCCTGGAGAACGCGATCGCCTTCATGGTGGTCGGGACGTTCATCTTCCGCTTCTTCGAGCACTCGGTGACGGGTGGCGCGAAGGCGATCCGTGGCAACACGTCGCTCGTGCGCGCGATCCGCTTCCCGCGGGCAGTGCTGCCGATCTCGGTGGTGCTCTCGGAACTCGTGACGCTCGGGCCCGCGCTCCTCGTCATGGTCGTCGTGTCCTACGCGTCGGGGTACTTCCCGAACTACGCGCCCGTCCCGATATCGTGGCGCTGGCTCCTGCTGCCCTTCGCCGTTCTTCTGCTCGCGGTGTTCAACGCGGGCTGCGCGTTCGTCATGGCACGATGGGTCGCCGTCGCGCCGGACGTGCAGAACCTCATCGGGTTCGCGATGCGCTTCATCATGTACGGCTCGGGCGTGATCTTCAGCATCCAGCACTTCGTCGGTAACGACGTGGTGGCGCGCTTGCTGCAGCACCAGCCTGTCGCGGTGTTCCTCGACCTCTGCCGTGCCTGCCTTCTGAACGAGCCGACCATTCCGATGACGTGGCAGATCTGGGTGTGGGGCGCCGCCTGGGCCCTGGTGTTCTGCGTCGGCGGGTTCATCTACTTCTGGCGCGGAGAGGAACGGTACGGGCGTGACTGACGCGGAGCTCGACTTCGAGGTCGACCCCGAGGACCTCGAGGGGCTCGCGCCGCCCGACCGCGAGCTCGGCGGCGTGTCCCTCGTGGTCGACCACCTGGACATCACCTACCGCGTGTTCGGCGGCAAGAAGCTCGGGACGACGGCGACCGCCGGCTCCCGTTCGCTCCGTCGCGTCCTCGGCCGAGGCTCGGGCCACGTGGGAGCCGTACAGCAGATCCGCGCGGTCAAGGACATCTCGTTCGTGGCGCGCCACGGCGAGTCGATCGGGATCGTCGGGATCAACGGGTCGGGCAAGAGCACGCTGCTACGGGCCGTCGCCGGCCTGATCCCGCCGACGTCCGGCTCCGTCTACGTGGCGGGGGAGCCGTCGCTCCTCGGTGTGAACGCGGTGCTCATGGGGGACCTGACCGGCGAGCGCAACATCATGATCGGTGGCCTCGCCCTGGGCCTGTCGCGCGCCGAGGTCCAGGAGCGCTTCGACGAGATCGTCGAGTTCTCCGGGATCGGGGACTTCGTGTACCTGCCGATGAAGGCGTACTCGTCGGGCATGGGGGCACGCCTCCGGTTCGCGATCTCGACGGCGTCCACCCCGGACATCCTCATGATCGACGAGGCGCTCGCGACGGGAGACGCGTCGTTCCGTGAGAAGAGCAAGGCGCGGATCGACGCCATCCGCGAGCATGCCGGCACGGTGTTCCTCGTGAGCCACTCGCTCGCGACCGTCCAGGCCATCTGCTCGCGGGTGCTGTGGATCCACGAAGGGCACCTGGTGATGGACGGACCCACCGCCGAGGTCACGGAGGCGTACCGGCAGTACGTCCGCGGGCGCGCCAGGAAACGCTGAGACCGCTCCCGTCCGTGCCGGCGGGTGCTGCCACTAGGCTCGCGTGCATGACCACGGCCTCCTCGGACGAGCACGTCGCCCCCGCCGAGCCCACAGCCCACGGCGGCGGGACGCGCGCCATCCTCGCGGCCCTGGCCGCCAACGTCGGCATCGCGATCACCAAGTTCGTCGCCTACCTGCTCACGCAGTCCTCGTCGATGCTCGCCGAGTCGGTGCACTCGCTCGCGGACTCCGGCAACCAGCTGCTCCTGCTCCTCGGGGGCAAGCGCGCGCGCAAGGCCGCTGACGAGACCCATCCCTTCGGCTACGGCCGCGAGCGGTACCTCTACGCGTTCGTCGTGTCGATCGTGCTGTTCACGCTGGGTGGCGTGTTCGCGCTGTACGAGGCGTGGCACAAGTTCGAGGATCCCCACCCGATCGACTCGTGGCAGTGGGTCCCGGTGGCCGTGCTGCTCGCCGCGATCGTCATGGAGGGGTCGTCGTTCCGTACGGCCATGCGGGAGTCGAAGCACGCTCGTGGCAAGAAGTCGGTGTTCCAGTACATCCGGGAGGCCAAGGCGCCTGAGCTGCCGGTCGTGCTGCTCGAGGACTTCGGGGCGCTCGTCGGCCTCGTCTTCGCGCTCTTCGGTGTCGGGATGACGCTCGCGACCGACGACGGCCGCTGGGACGCCGTCGGCTCCGGGGCCATCGGTCTCCTCCTCGTCGTGATTGCCGTGGTTCTCGCGCTGGAGACCCGCTCCCTGCTGCTCGGAGAGGCCGCCGCGCCGTCCGACGTCGCCACGATCCGCAACGCGCTGGTCGGAGACGGCGTCCCGTCCGTGATCCACCTGCGGACGCTCCATCTCGGACCGGAGGAGCTGCTCGTGGCAGCCAAGATCGAGGTGTCGTCCACGGAGACGGCGGCCGAGATCGCGCAGGCCATCGACGACGCGGAGGCACGCGTCCGCGCGGCGGTGCCCATCGCGAGCACCATCTACCTGGAGCCCGATCTGCGTCGGTGACGGGGGCTGGCGCGTCCGCCGCGTCACCAGGGCGGCCCTATACGATGTCGGGCACGTGTCGCCACCGCTCGGCGGCGAGACGAGGACGGGCAGAAGTGCCCGACGGGCCAGTGACGGAGGGCATGTGTCGCAGCGGGACAAGCGCGTCTGGATGTTCAACAGCGGAGACACCTTCACGGGCAATCCCAAGTGGTTGTTCGTGTACGTGAGCAAGTTCCGTCCGGACATCACGGCGTACTGGCTCTGCGAGACCGAGGAGACCGCGCGCTACGTTCGCGGGCTCGGCTTCAAGGCCCTCACCTTCAAGAGCCCCCAGGCGCCCGCGCTGCAGGCCCGCGCCGGGGTGTACGTGGTGAACCAGGTCAAGGAGGTCATCCCGGACGGTCTCCGGGGGGCCGTCTTCCTCAACCTGTGGCACGGCGTCGGCGTCAAGGGCGTCGAGCGGGCGATGAACAAGGGCTACCTCGAGGAGCGCATCGCCAAGAAGTACATCCGCCACAACGCGCTGTACCGCAACAACCAGCTCTTCCTCGTGACGTCGCCGATGATGGAGGAGAACTTCCGCCGCCAGCTCGGGCTGGACGAGGAGAGCGTCGTCCGGGGCGGCTACCCGCAGAACCTGTACGCGCAGCACTTCGGCGACTACTCGACGTACGACCACGACGTCCTCGCCCGGCGTGGCCTGCCCGCGGGGACGAAGGTCGCGCTCTACGCGCCGACGCCGCGCCGCACGTCGACGCCGGACTTCCTGCGCCGCGCGTTCCCCGACATGGAGCGCCTCGTCGAGACGCTGGAGCGCAACGACACGCTCCTCATCCTCAAGATGCACCCGCACATGTCGAAGGACCGCTACTTCCGCCAGCTCAAGGAGTCGTTCGGCGACCGGCGCCACCTGATGTTCTGGGACAACAGCGAGGACGTCTACGAGATCTTCCCGAAGATCGACCTGGCCGTCATGGACTACTCGTCGATCCTCTACGACATGATGGACGCCGGCGTCCGCAGCTTCGTGCGGTACATCTTCGACTACGACGACGGCAACGAAGTCGTCGCGCCCGGCTTCGACTACCTCGGGCTCTCGTGCGGGACGGTCGCCAAGACCTTCGAGGAGCTGCTCGACGTCCTCGGCCAGGACAACCGCGTCGACGACGCCAAGCTCGCCGAGCTCGAAGACGCCTTCTGGGCGTACTCGAGCAAGGAGAGCATGGAGCAGATGGTCGACCGGGCCCTCGAGTACGAGATCCGTGACCTCCCGCTCAAGACGCTCCACACCTTCGACGTCTTCGACACGGTCATCCACCGGCGCGGCGTCACGCCCGACTCCGTGTTCCTCTTCGTGAAGAGCCGCATGGAGGAGAGCGACCTCGGGTTCCCCCGCTACCTCGTCGACCGCTTCCCCGAGGTGCGCCAGCAGGCGGAGTCGGCCGAGCGCGACCGAAGGCGCCGCAACCCCCAGCTCGTCAAGGACGCGGTCCTCGAGATCACGTTCGAGGAGATCCACGAGCGGATCGGTGACGTCTTCGACCTCACGCCCGAGCAGACCGCCGCTCTGATGGAGTGGGAGGTCGAGGGCGAGCTCGCGAGCTGCGTCGCCGACACCGCGATGGTGGCCCGGATCCGGGAGATCCTCGAGGGCGGCGACCCGGTCGTGCTCATCAGCGACATGTACCTGCCGCGCGAGGTCGTCACGGATCTTCTCAAGACGGCCGATCCGTTCCTCGCGGAGCTGCCCCTCTACCTCTCCTCGGACACGCGGGAGCAGAAGGCGACCAAGTCGCTCTACCTCAAGCTCTACCGCGAGATCGGGTACGACTTCGCGGAGTGGGTCCACCACGGCGACGCGCCCTGGGGCGACGTCAAGCAGGCCCGCGCGCTGGGGATCACGGTGGACACTGTGCCCCGCACCCGGCTGGGCCGGTTCGAGACCGCCGTCGTGGAGGACATCCCGACGTTCGACGGGCACCTCTACGCCGGCATGCTGCGGTCGTTCCGGATGGAGGGCCCGCACCGGAGTGCGGAGAACTACGCGTTCAACCACGTCGGCAGCTACCTCGTGCCCTACATCGACTGGGTCGTCCGCGACGCGGTCCGGCGCGGCTACCGCAGCCTCTACTTCGTCTCGCGCGACGGCTATCACCTGAAGCGAGCTGCGGACGCGCTGATCGAGGAGCGCGGCCTCGACCTGAAGACCCGTTACATCTACGGCTCCCGTACCGCCTGGCGGATCGCGTCCCAGGTCGACCGCCTCGACGAGGACCTGTTCGAGCCCCACGGTGACTTCCTCAACGCCCGGTCCGTCGACGCGCTGCTCACGAACGCCCGGCTCGGGCGCTCCGAGTTCGCGGCGATGTTCCCCGAGTTCGCGACGCTGACGGACACCGAGCTCGACGACGCGCAGACGCGGAGCGCGGTCGTCGCCGCGTTCGCCGGCTCCGACGAGTTTCGCGGGCACCTGCTGCGGGCGGCCGCCGACGAGCGCGGGCTGGTCGCACGCTACTTCCGGCAGGAGATGAATCTCGACGAGCCCTTCGCCGTCGTCGAGTACTGGGGGAGGGGCTACACGCAGACCTGCATGACCCGCATCCTCGCCGAGGCAGCGGGGCGCCCGATCGACAACCCGGTCTACTACGCGCGGGCAGTCCTCCCGACCGAGGGCCACTCCATCCGTCACCGCTTCACCACGGCCACCCACTCCATGCTCTTCGTCGAGGCGATCTTCGCCAACCTGCCGCACGGGACCGTGCTCGGCTACGAAGAGCGGGGAGACCGCGTCGAGCCGATCGTCCAGCCGCGTGCCAACAACGCGCAGCTGCACGACGCCCTCGAGCGCGAGCTGGTCGAGTACGCCCACCGGTTCGGGGCGCTGGACTTCCTGGACGCGGACCGGATCGCGCGCGACGTGTTCCGCTTCGGCTTCGAGTACTTCCGCCGGGAGAACGACGCACCGACGTTCGTCCGCAACCTCGCACCGCTGCACGACGCCGTCGCGTTGGGGACGAAGGAGCAGGAGTACGCGCCCGGGATGACACGGCGCGACCTCAGGGCGCACTTCTCCGGCGACAGCTTCCAGCGCAAGACACGGTCGATGCCTCTGACTCTCGCGCGCTCGTCGGAATGGGTGCGGCTCAACTACCAGCTCGCGACCGAGAAGAAGACCGCGCGTACCCCCGCGCCTCGTCGGCTCCTGCTTCGCAGCGAGGTGCTGGTGCGGACCGGGATGCGCCGAGCCCGGCGCGTGGCCGGAGCGGCCCGACGCCGCGTCGCCGGCTGAGCGACTCATGATGGTCAAGCTCAAGTTCCGCAGAGCCGCCGACGCGCCCGAGACCGGCGACCGTCCCGACGCCGCCGAAAGGACGGTGACGGTCGAACGGCGCTTCGCCGCGGCGGACGTCGTCAACCTCGTCCCGAACGGGGCGTTCGGCCTGGCAGGCGAAGGAGACCGCCCGCCGGTGTTTCCCGCTGCGGGAGGGTACTACCTCCACCGCAACATCGACGCGACGCTCTCGGACGCGTGGTCCGCGACCGGATCACGGTCGCTGCGCGTCGTCGGGGTGAACGAGAAGTACGACACGCACTTCGCACCGGGCGGTCGCGACTCGGACGGCGCGTTCCGGCTCGGGCTGGAGCCCGGCCGCACCTACGCGGTCGGCGCGACCCTGCGGCTCCCGCACCCTCTCGCGGGCCCGCTCGCGGCGACCCACCTGCGAATCTCGCCCGGGTGGATCACGGACGGCACACGCCGGTGGAACCCGTCGCCGTCCCTCCCAGCGACGAACGCCGTGGGGACGCACGCGATCAGCCACACGTTCACGGTGCCGAAGGACGCGACCGCGGCGTGGGTCCGCTTCGTCTCAGGCATGGCCGCCGGCGGTGGCGAGGTCTTCTGGGACGAGCTGGTCCTGACGGCGACCGATCATGCGGTCGCGTTCTTCGACGGACGCACGCCCGACACCGACCTGCACACGTTCGGCTGGACCGGTGCGCCCGACGTGTCGACGTCCGTGCGTCGCCTCCGTGAGCCGGAGGAGCTGGCCCGCCTGCTGTCGGCCGCGCCGTCGCGAGCCCGGCGGCTCGTCGAGCTCTGCGGCACGCTGCGGGCTGAGCGGGCGGCCGTCGAGCTGACGCTGCTCGAGGACTGGTTCGCGGAGACGTATCCGGACGACCCCGAGCTGCCCTTCCTCACGGGATCGTTCGCCCGGTGGCGCGGCGACGACGAGCGCGCAGTCGTGGAGCTCGAGGCGGCGACCCGCACCTCGACGGCCGGGCTGGCAGAGCTGGAGCTCGGCCGGATCGCCGAGGGACAGCGCGATCTTGCGCTCGCCGAGCGGCGGTACCGGGAGGCGCGCGAAGCGGGAGAACGCCGGGCGGGCTACGCGCTGTCCACGGTGCTGGCGCGTCGCAAGCAGCTCGACGCCGCGAAGACCGTCGCGCTCGAGACTGCTGCGGGCGACGACACGCTGCCCTTCGACATGACGACGGCGATGCGGATCGACCCGAAGGGCATCGAGCCCCGCATCGTGCTGGGCAGGTTCGTCCGCGACCATCTGGACGAGATCCGCGCGCGGGCCACGGATCCTGCGCCGTTCCGCTCACCGCTGCAGGGACAGCGACCGGTCTTCACGTACTGGCACCAGGGCTTCGCTGACGCACCGCCTATGGTGCGGCGCTGTCACGCCACCGTCCGCGACGTCTTCGGCGACCGCGTTCACGCGCTGGACGGCGAGTCGCTCCCGTACTACGTCGAGATCCCGGCGGTCGTCCGGGCGCGCGTCGGGACGAACTACACGCACCTGTCCGACCTGATCCGGGTCGACCTGCTCGCCCGGTACGGCGGCCTGTGGCTCGACGCGACGTGCCTCGTGACTCACGACTTCCCCGCGCTGAGCGACCTGGTCGACCAGGACTTCTTCTGCTTCAACTACTCGGGACCCCGCGTGGGCTCGTGGTTGATGGCGGCGGAGGCGGGGGGCTATTCGGTCACGCTGCTGCGCGAGGCGATGTTCTTGTGGTGGGAGCGCCAGGACTACCTTGCCGACTACTTCCAGCTGCACTACGTGCTCGAGATGCTGTACCTGCTCGACGCGCGGTTCAGGGCCGAGTGGGACGCTACGCGTCACGAGCACCCACGGAAGGCGCTCGCGCTGCTCGGGGCGCTTGAGAGTGACAACGGGGACGATCGGCTGTCCGACCTGGTCGCTACGTACCCGGTCCACAAGATCAGCTACAAGTTCGGTCGCGGGGCCGTGGTGCCCGGTACCGTGCTGGCGGCGGTGGTCCGGGGCGAGCACCTGGCAGCGGTCCGGGAGGCGTCTGAGAGCCGGTCGGGCGGCCAGTAGGCTACGCGTCATGCCGACGACCCTCGAGTCTCTTGCGCCGTGGTCCGACGATCGCGGCAACCGCGTTGAGTTCGAAGGGCCGCCGCCGACGGACGCCCGGATCAAGGTCGTGTTCCGTGGCTCCGGCAACGTCCTCCGCGTAGACCCGAAGGCTCGGCTCGCCCACCTGTCGGTGACCTTCGACTGCGACGACGGGCTGTGCGAGATCGACGCCAGCGCCGGCGTCCCACCGTTCCGTGGCATTGTGCGCGTGGGGCAGGACTCCCGTGTCACGGTCGGGCGCAACGTCTCGTCGACGGGCAACGTGGTGATCTCGGCCGTCGAGGGAACGAGCGTGACCATCGGGGACGACGTGATGCTTGCGACGGGGAACCAGCTCCGGGCGGATGACGGTCACCCGATCTTCGACGTGACGACGGGGAAGCGGGTCAACCGGTCGCGCTCGATCACGGTGGGGAACCACGTGTGGCTGGCGTTCGACGCCGTGCTGCTCGCCGGCGCTCAGGTCGGCGACGGCTCGGTGATCGGGTTCCGTTCGGTCGTGAAGGGGCGCATCCCGAACAACTGCATCGCCGTCGGCGCGCCTGCGCGGGTCGTGCGTCGCGACATCGCCTGGGAGCGGCCGCACCTGTCCCTCACGCGGCCCTTCTACAAGCCGGACGCCAGCACGGTGAAGAAGTCCGAGGCGTACTGGAACCTGACCGAGCCGGCGGAGGACGGCGAGCCCGTCGTGCGGTCGACCCGCCCCGGCCTTCGCACGCGGGTGCGGCGCGCATTGGGGCGGTAGCCGAAGCAGTTGATCACAGGCCGGGCAGGGTCCCCGGGGCACGGGGGTGCAGAGGCTACACTGTCTGGCGCCTCCTTGCTCGAGTTGAACCTGTGAGTTCACGGACGGTGGCGGGGGGCCGTGTTGTCGACTGATCGAGGGACCTGATGGGCGTGCGCACCGCGGCGGCGGCTCACCTCTCCATCGGCGCGCGCCTGCGCGTCTCCCGCCTGTTGCGCGGCGAGCTCGGCTGGCAGCGCGCGGCCTCGTCCGCGGCCCTCTCCCTTCGTGGCCCGCGCGTACCCGACGGCTATCGCCTGGGTGGAACGCTGCGCGCACCGGTGCTCGGCCGGGTCGTCGACCGCTTTGACTCGTGGGCCGTTCGGCGCGAGACGGCGGAGGCGATGGTCGACGCTCTCCGTGGCGCGGAGGTGCCGTTCGCCGTGCTCGGGGAGGCCCCGGTTCGAGTCGTCGTCCCGCTCGAGCACGCCGCCGCCCTGAGGCGCGTGCTCGCGGCACTCGCTCGACCCGAGTGGACGGTGGTGCGTTCCTCGGGCGCGTCCGTGCCCCTCGTGCGATGGTTGCGCCGGGGCGGGCCGGACCGTGCCGTCTCGGTCTTCCGTGCCCTCGTCGCCGCCGACGGTACCGCGCTCGGCTCAGCGAGCGAGGCGGTCGAGATCGAGCTGTGGTCCTCCGTCGCCGACGACGAGACGCCCTGCGCGGACGGTGGCCTCCACGTGCGCGGCACGCTCCTCCCCCCCCGGTACAACGGGACGGCGGCGTACCTCACGCCGTCGACGTGGGCAGCAGCGCAGCGGAGAGTGGACCGGCGTCTCGTCACGCACGCGGGGCTCACGGAAGTCGACGAGCCCATCGACGTCGTCTACACGTGGGTGGACGGGACGGACCCCGCGTGGCAGGCGGCGCGCGCGCGGGCGCAGGCCGAGCTCCCGGACGGCGCGGTCAACCCGAACGCGGTGAGCAGCTCGCGGTTCCTCGGCCACGACGAGCTGCGCTACTCGATGCGCTCGATCGAGATGTTCGCGAGCTGGGTCCGGCGCGTGCACGTCGTGACGAGCGGGCAGATGCCCGAGTGGCTCGACGTGTCCCACCCTCAGGTGTCCGTGGTCGACCACCGCGAGATCTTCAGCGACACGACCTCGCTGCCGGTGTTCAACTCGCACGCGATCGAGTCGCAGCTCCACCACATCCCGGGTCTCGCCGACCGGTACCTGTATCTCAACGACGACGTCTTCTTCGGCCGGCCGGTCGCGCCTGAGCTCTTCTTCGAGGGCAACGGCCTCTCGCGCTTCTTCCTGTCGCGCGCGCTCCTCGAGCTGGGGCCGGCGTCGGTCCGGGACCTCCCGGTCATGTCGGCCGCCAAGCACAACCGGGAGCTGATCGAGAACCTCACGAGCCGCACGCTCACGCGCAAGGTCAAGCACACCCCGCACCCCCAGCAGCGCCGGGTCCTCGAGGAGCTCGAGGAGCGGTACCCGGAGGTCTTCAAGCAGCTCGTCGGGTCGAGGTTCCGCGACCCCGAGGACCACTCGGTCGCATCCGCGTTGCATCACTGGTACGCCTACGTGACGGGACGCGCGGTCGAGGGCGCGATCGCCTACGACTACCTGGACCTTGCGAGCGACCAGGCGGTCCTCACGCTCAACCGCATCTCCCGTGCCCGGGACTTCGACGTGTTCTGTCTCAACGACACGAACCTCGACGACGAGCAGCGCGGGGACCGGTCGCGGATGATCCAGGAGATGCTCCGCACGTACTTCCCGGTCAGGTCGGCTTTCGAGCTCGAAGGCCGCTGAACCGGCCGGGTGCGCCCGCGGACCGCGTGCCTGAGCAGACCGATCGCCACCTAGAATTGCGTCGCCGCCGGAGCCTGCCGGCTAGGGCGGAGCCCGAGGAGAGGAACGTATGAGCGCGAGCGCAGGGGCGCCCAGCCTGGTCGCCGTGGTCGTCGCGCGCGACGTGGAGACCGAGCTGGCCGCACTGCTGTCCTCGCTCGAGGCTCAGGGTGACGAGTGGGCGACGCTGCGCGTCGTCACGCTCGATGCGGGCTCGCAGGACGGGACGGCGGACGTGCTCGCCGGGTGGGCGGCGCGGTTCCCGGCCCAGGTGACCCACCTGGGCGCGGAGTCCGATCTCCCGGCCGCGCGGAACGCGGCCCTCGCCTGGGCCGAGAAGCACGTCGCCGCGGGCGCTTGGGTCACGTTCCCCGACGCGCGCGACGTCTGGGCTCCCGGGTTCGTTGCGGCCGTACGCGCGACGGCGGCCAAGCACCGGACGTGCGCGGTGCTCGCGCGCGAGCTCGTCTGGGACGAGGCACGCGGCGCGGTGGACCCACCGAGGTCGGAGGGACCGTTCTCGACGCGTGACGCCGTCGTCGACCTCGCCGTGCGGCCCGACCCGGTGGCGACCGCGCTGCGCGCCGTGGCGCTCGACCTGGACGCCCTGCGACGCTCGGGCCTGCGGTTCGCGCCGGAGCTCGCGTCCGGCTTCGGTGATCTCGACTTCCTTGCGCGCGCGCTCCTGGCCGGCGACGCGCGGGTGGCACTCGCTCGCGGGGCCGAGTACCGGTTCCGCAAGCGTCAGGAGGAGGCGACCGGCGCGCGCGAGCCGTTCCGCGACCCCGCGAAGTTCACGACGGCGCTCGCGCACGGGCCCCTGCGGCTCCTCGAGGACTGTGCCTCCTCGGGCCGCGCGCCGGTGTGGCTCCAGAGGCTCGTCCTGGCGGACGTCGGCACCTACTTCCGCGCGGACGAGACCCTGTCCGGGCAGATGAACGCCGAGATGCACCACGTGGCGGACACGTTCCACTCCCTGGTCGAGCGGATCGTCGCGCTCGTCGACACGGAGGTCCTCGACTCGCTCGACCCCGCGACGTTCCCGCTGGACCGGCGGATCGCCTTCCGCCGCGGGTACCGGGGCGAGACGTGGCACGAGGAGCCGGTCGTGCTGGAGCAGATCGATCGCCGCCGCCGGCTGGTCCGGCTCTCGTACCGCTACACCGGGCCTGCGCCCCGCGAGGAGCTGCTCGTCGACGGCCGGCCCGCCGCCGCCCACCACGGCAAGGTCCGCTGCCAGGTCTACGCCGGCCGCACGCTCGTCCGCGAACGGATCCTCTGGGTCAGCAGCGAGGCCGCTGTCGAGGTACGCCTCGACGGTCGGTCGGTACCAGTCTCGCGGGTCCGCACGCCGCTGTCCCGCACGCTCTGGCAGCCGCCGACGCTCGGCGAGGCCTTCGGGGGCGGCAAGGCATCGGAGGACCTCACGGCACGGGGGCTCCTCGGGCGTGTCCTCTCGCCGCGATGGTGGGGTCACCGACTGACGCGCACCGTCGCCGGGCTCGGCCCGGTCCGGCGCCGTTACAAGGGCTCGTGGGTCCTCCTCGATCGCGTGGACAGCGGCCACGACAACGCCGAGCACCTGTTCAAGCACCTCCGGGCCCAGGAGCCGGCAACGCCGGCCTGGTTCGCGCTGGAGCGCGGGACGCACGACTGGAAGCGGCTCAAGCGCGAGGGGAACCGCCACCTGCTGGCCTACGGCTCGCTGCGCTGGAAGCTCGTGTGCCTCAACGCCAGCCACGTCATCTCGTCCCAGGCCGGACCGTACGTCTACAACCCGGTGGCGCTGCGGCCGCTGGGCGGGCCGTCCTGGAGGTTCGTGTTCCTGCAGCACGGCGTCATCGCGACGGACCTGTCGCGCTGGCTCAACCGGCGCAACTTCGACCTCTTCCTCACGACCACCACCGACGAGTACGCGGCGATCGCCGGCACGGAGTCGATGTACCGGTTCACGTCGCGGGAGGTCGCTCTCACGGGCCTGCCCCGGCACGACCGCCTGTTCCGGCTCAACGAGCAGGCCGGCGGGCGCGGACGACGGCGGATCCTCGTCCTCCCCAGCTGGCGGGAGTACCTGCTGGGCAAGATCGGACCCAAGGGCGACCGTGAGCTGATCGACGACTTCGAGAGCACCAGGTACGCACGGGCGTGGTCGGGGTTGCTGCGGTCACCCCGCCTCGCGGAGCTGGCGCGCCGCCACGACGCGACGGTCGCGTTCATGCCGCACCCGAACATCCAGCCGTACCTCTCTCGGCTCGACCTCCCGGCCCACGTCGAGGTGCTGAGCTACGGCGGCAACGACATCCAGGAAGTCCTGGTCAGCGCGAAGGTCGTGGTGACGGACTTCTCCTCGGTGGTGTTCGACGCCGCATACGTGGGGCATCCCATCGTGTACTACCAGTTCGACCAGGACGAGGCGTTCGGCGGGACCCACACCGTCCGTCAGGGGTACTTCTCGTACGAGGACGACGGGTTCGGGCCCGTGGTGCAGACGGAGGACCAGGCGCTGGACGCGCTCGAGCGCATCGCAGGCGACGGGTTCGAGCCCGCGCCCGAGTACGCCGCCCGGATGGAGGCGACGTTCCCCGAGCGCGACGACCAGTCCTCGGCACGTGTGGTCCGTGCGATCGCGGCCATCGACGCGCCGGAGCCGGTGGACGCCTCGATCGCCGCGCCCCTGGCGCCGCCCTTGCGCCCGACGCCAACGCGCGCCGGGCTCGACACGGCAAGAACCGGGTAGACGCCCGCATATCCGACGATTGATTGGTGCTTGGGGACAGTTTCGCCGATGGATCGTACCGTACAGAAGGATCTGGAATGATAGCAGAGGGATCACTATTGGCGAGCGCCCATGTCGCAGAACCGTGGCTCAGCGTCGTCTCCGCAATATATGGAGTGGAGCAGTACCTTCCAGAATTCCTGGAGTCACTGGAGGCGCAGGATGACGGCCTTGACGGCGTCGAGATAATTCTCGTTGACGATGGAGCGACTGACGGTTCCGGACGGATCGCCGACGAGTGGGCTGCACAGCACCCCGCCCACGTCCGCGTCATTCACCAGGCCAACGCTGGTCAGTCGGCGGCTCGAAACGCTGGCACGCGAGTTGCTCGGGGTGAATGGGTGACGTATCCGGACCCTGATGACACGCTCGGCGTCAACTATTTTTCAAAAGTTAGAGCATTCATTAGGGAAAATCCCGCAATCTCGATGGTTGCCACCCACCTCGTAATGCACCACGAGGAGACGAATGTAAAGAGCGACACGCATCCACTCCGCTATCGCTTCGCGCTCGGGGACCATGTCGTTAACGTGGACCGAGTTTCGGACTATTTCCATCTGCACTGGGCCTCATCCTTCCTGCGCCTTGCCGATATTCGGCGGCTGAACCTTCAAGGAGACCCGCGGGTCAAGCCGGTCGGCGAGGACGGTCATTTTATTGGGCGCTACCTCCTCGGCCAGGACCGGGCCCTCGTCGGAATGCTTGACAGTGTCGAGTATATCTATAGGAAACGCTCAGACGCTTCATCGACTATCGATCGTGCGAAGTTCATGCCCGAGCGCTATGTAGATCCTTTGCGATTTGGCCTGCTGGATCTTATCGAGACAGCGAAGCGAACTCACGGGAATGTTCCGAGATGGTTGCAAACTGAACTCATTTATGAGTTGCAATGGCTCCTTCGCCCGGATCTCACTGCTGGGGTTGGTAGCCCCACCGCCGCAGATCTCGGAGTCGCAAGCGAGTTTCACAAGCTCGTGGGCGAGATTTTGAGCCATGTCCCACCGGAGTCGGTGGAGGCGTACCGGGTGACCGGGCTACCCGAACTTATTCGCGTCGCCCTCGCACGTGGCTACCGCGGTAAAGCTTGGCACTCGCCCGCTGTGCAGGTTGCTGAATTCGATCACCAGGAGCGATGGGTCAAGTTTCGTTATTGGTATGTGGGTCCAGCTCCGGCGGAAAAGATCCTCGTCGGTGGAGTGGCAGTCAGTCCGAAGGGGGCCAAACGGCGGCGGGTTGACTTTGCAGGAAAGACCCTCATTTGGGAGCGGATTGTATGGTTGCCACTTAGGGGGCAGATCGCGTTCGAGCTGGACGGTGTGGCCGTTCCGCTTTCGCGCGACGCGGGACTCTCAACGATGCGGGACGTGCGCGCGCGCGACGTGGACCGCATGTTTCGGGTCAAGCCGCGATTTGCGGGAGGCGTGAAGAGAAAGCGAGCCTCGTTGTGGACGCGAGCACGCGGGACCTGGCTTCGTAAATTCGGGCTCGAGGCGCGGAAGGCGCGAAACGCAGCGCTCGTGCAGAAGCTGGCGTCAACGGCGATTGTCGGTCGAATATTCGGCGATGCTTGGGTCCTGATGGACCGTGATCGGAATTCTTGGGACAACGCGGAGCACCTCTTCAGATACTTGCGCGAATATGACAGGTCTGTGAATGCTTGGTTCGTGGTCCGAAGGGGTACCGACGACTGGGTGCGTCTAAAACGCGAGGGCTATAGACGAGTTGTATCGTTCGGTTCGCTAACTTGGAAGCTCCTTGCGCTGAACGCAAGATTCATGATCTCGTCGCATGCAGATGTCTATGTAGTGCGACCTCCTGAGCTTGCGCCGTATGGTGGGCCACGGTGGCGCTTTGTCTTTTTGCAGCATGGTGTTATTCATAACGACCTGTCGCAGTGGTTGAACTCGAAGCCAATTCGACTCATGGTGACGACCACGGAGCGCGAAGCGGAATTTGTTGCGGACGACGGGTCGCCGTTCGTGTTTACTCGGCGCGAGGTTTTGCGTTCGGGACTTCCGCGTCATGATCGACTGGGCCGTGTTGCTCGGGAGTGGGAAGGGCGTCGAGACGTAATCCTCGTGGCGCCGACATGGCGGCAGTCCCTGGTTGGCAAGCTCGCGGCGGGTAATCGCGAGCGTGTGGATGCCTTCTTCGATTCGGAATACTTCCACGCCTGGCAGTCGTTCCTCACTGACCCCCGGTTGGCGGAGTCGGCGCGCACGGCAGGCGCTCGTATCGTATTTCTTCCGCATCCGGAGATGTCACCATATCTGCACGACTGGGCCGTGCCGGATGGAGTCGAGTTCGCGTCGTACGTTTCGGCGGACGTGCAGGAACTGATTGCCCGTTCGATGGTCGTTGTGACGGACTATTCATCCGTCGTGTTCGATGCCGCTGCGGTTCGTCGGCCGGTTGTCTACTTTCAGTTCGATCTGAAGGACACGTATGGCGGTGGACATTTTATTCGTCGAGGCTATTTTGATTTTGCTACTGACGGATTCGGGCCCGTGGCGGAAGAAAGTGGCGCTGCCGTGATGTTCGTCCGTGAAATTGTGGTCAGGCACGGTGAGGTCGACCCTGTCTATTTGGATCGGATGGTCCGAGAGTTTCGGGCGCCGGATGGGAAGAATCGTGAGCGGGTTGTGAAAGCGGTTAAGCGGGTTGAAGCCGGTATGAAGTGGGCGTAGATCCAGCGGTCGAGGATTGCCGAGTATTGCCGGGACGAGCGGCCGAACGGGGCCTTTGTCGAAATGTTGGGGAGTCTATGTCCGTCGTCGCCAGCGAATGGCGTTTTGAGTTGCGGCGGCCATCCAGGCGCCGCCGCCCACTGTGGCCGGCGTTCGGATTGGTGCTGGCCGTTCTGCTGGGGAGTGCGCTCGGCGCCGCGCCCGTCGCGGAGGCGGCCAAGGTGTCGGTGGATGCGCACCTGTCGACGAGCACGTACCTGCGCGGGCAGACCGTCGCGGTCGCGGGCACGGCGCGAGGAGTGTCGAAGGGCACGAAGGTCCGGCTCGAGCGGTCGGTCGGGAGCAGCTGGCGGTCAGCGGTCGCAGGCAAGACGACGACGGCGGCCGGCGCGTACCGCATGCAGGTCGCGATGAGCTCCACGGCGTTGAGGTCCGGGACCCACCACCTGCGCGTGGTGGTGCTCGGCGCCACGGGCAAGGTCAAGGCGGTCAGCTCCCGGATGACCCTGCGCCATGCCACGTGCACGGCTTCGGCACGGCCGTCAGCGATCTCCGTCAGCTTCACGCAGGCCACAGCGTCCAGCGGGGCTGCTCTCGCGAACAAGATCAAGGGTTCGATCTGTGCCGCGGCGAACGGCGCGACCGTGACGGTCTCGATGTACATCCTGAACAAGAACGACGCCCGCGCGAAGCTCATCCTCGACGCCCTTCGCTACGTGCACGCCGAGCGTGGCGTCGGCATCCGGTTCGTGCTGGAGACCGGGGTCAACGACTTCGGCGGGATCCCCGCGTCGACGGTGTCTTACCTGCGCAGCTTCGCGCGGGTGACGACGTGCCGGTTCGGGTGTGGCCCGACCGTCAAGATGCACGACAAGCTCCTGGCGATCTCCGACACGCGGTGGCGCTCGGGCACGGATCCGCTCGTCGTCATGGGGTCGGCCAACTGGTCCGACCGGCAGTTCGACATCTACTGGCAGACCGAGACCTTCTTCTACGGCGACCGCTCCCTGTACCGCGACGCCGTCGCTCACCAGGCACGCATGCGGACCTGCGGAGCCGGGCTCTGCTCCACCATCCGCTCGGTGCTCGGCGCGCCCTGGGTGCGGGGCAGCCGCGGCTACTGGGGCGTCAGCGGTGACCCCGTGCTGCCCGGATCGGCCGGGTCGGGCCTCACATACCAGTACCTGCCTGCCGTCACCAGCCGCGACAACGTGGTCGACACGCTCAAGAGCGTGACGTGCCACGCCGGCGGCACGGTCCGCGTGGCGATGTTCACGACCACGGACTGGCGGGCACGCACGATCGGGACGCAGCTCGGAAGGCTCCGCAAGGAGGGCTGCGACGTCCGGGTCGTCGCCGGGCAGGGGACGCGTGCCCCGACCGCGGCGAGCGCGATCAGCGCCCTGCACAAGGCGAGCGGCGTGGCGCCCCGGTGCGTCTACGGCATGCATGCCAAGTACGTGGCGCTGCGGGGGGTCGAGGTCCACGGCAAGCGCGGGCAGTCGATGGTCCTGGACGGCTCCGAGAACTGGACGACCGCGGCGCTCCGGACGAACGACGAGAGCGAGTTCGTGCTGTCGACCGCGACCGCCACGACGTCGCGCGCCACGCTCATCCGCCAGGTTGCCCAGGCGTACACGACGCAGTGGGGCAAGATCGGCGCTCACGCGGCGCCGTGCGGTTCGATCTCCTGACCGACCGCACTGCACGGGGCTTTCAGCCGCTGACGCGCACCCAGGTGCCGCAGCCGTCCGAGTAGAAGCCCCGGTCCGACGACCGGAGGGTGACGGTCGTCGGACCGCTCGCGTAGCCGTCCCTGCTCACGCTCCTCGTGGTGCCGAGGAAGTCCGCGTCGATCGCCCAGTAGCAGCCCAGCGCGCCCTTCGACGGTCCGGACGTGCGGTAGGTGCCGGCGCGCAGCTGGCCGCCGATCACCGCGACGCCGCTGCCGGCCGCGCTCGTCGCAGGTGCGCCCAGCGCCGCATAGCGGGTCCACGTGCCACAGCCAGTCGTCGCGAAGTAGCGGTCGGTGGCGGCGATGGTGACGACGCGCCGGCCCGAGCCGAAGTCGTTGGCGAGCACGCCGGTCAGCGAGTCGCCAGACGAGGACCGGCGCTCCCAGTAGCACGCCTCCGCGCTCGCGCTCGAGACGTACGTCCCGGCGGCGATCTGACGGCCCACCACGAACGCCCCGTTGGTGGTCAGCGCCGGCTTGGGCCCGTAGATGACGGGGGTGCGGGTGCTGGTGCGGGTGGTGGTGGTGTAGGTGCCGCGTTTGCCGGTGACGGTCACGGTGATGTGGTGGTGGTAGTCCGCCGCAGCGAGCTTGTAGGTGGAGTGTGTCGCACCTGAGATCGCCTTCCCGTCACGCTTCCACCGGTAGGAGATCGATGCCTTCGGCGACCAGGCCGTCACGTGGGCGGTGAGGGTGGAGTACACGCGGGTGGTCCCGGTGATGGTGGGGGCGTAGGTGCGGGTGAAGGGCGCGGTGATGTAGACCGACGCGCTGGTGCGGGTGCGGGTGGTGTATCCGGTGCGCTTGCCGGTGATGGTGACGGTGAGGTGCTTGCCGCGGTCGGCGGTGGTTGTCTTGTAGGTCGAGTGGGTGGCGCCGGGGATCGGGTGCCCGTTGCGCTTCCACCGGTAGGTCAGGTGGGCGGACGGCTTCCAGGTGCCGGTCGAGGCCTTGAGGGTGTGGCGGGTCTGGTGGGTGCCGGTGATGCGGGGGGTGGGGGCGGAGAGGTATCCGTAGCCGATGGTCTTCGCGGGGCTGGTCCGGACGGCCGTGGTGTAGCCGGTGCGCTTGGCGGTGATGGTGACGGTGAGCTTGTGGCCTCGGTAGGACGCGGACGGGGTGTAGGTCGAGCGGGTGGCGCCGGTGATGGTGTGGCCGTTCTGCTTCCACTGGTAGGTGAACGAGGCGGCCGGTGACCAGGTGCCCACGGATGCCTTGACGGGGTTGCCGACGCGGACGGTTCCGGTGATGGCGGGGGTGGTGGTGCGGGTGAAGGTGCCGTAGCCGATGGTCGTGGTCGCGGTGCTGGTCCGTGACACGGTGGTGTAGCCGGCGAGTGTCCCGGTCACGGTGAGCGTGATCTTGGTGCCGCGGTCGGCTGCGGTCAGCAGGTAGGTGGTCTTCGTCGCCCCCGAGACCGACGAGCCGTTGCGCTTCCACTGGTAGCCGAGCTTGGTGCCCGTGGTCCAGCTCCCGGCGTGGGCGGTGAGGGTCGCGCCCACCTTCGTGGTTCCGGTGATCGTGGGTGTCGTCGCGCCGAAGGTCGCGGCCTTGACGGTCACGGACGACGGCGTCGTGGTCGTTGTTGCGTCGTTGTAGCCGTTGGCGTGCGCGGTGATCTGGACGGACACCTTCCGGCCGTTGTCGGCGGCCGTGAGCTTGTACGAGCGTGCGCCGGTCCCGATCTTGGTGGCGTCGCGGTACCACTGGTAGGTGTACGTGGTGTCGGGCGCCGACCACGAGCCGGTCGTGACCGTGAGGGTCTGGCCCACGACCGGCGTCCCTGACAGGACGGGTGCCTGGGTCGCGGCGAGGCGCCCCACGGCCACCTTGCCGGCGGAGGTCGTCGTGGACGTGCCGCGATAGCCCGCCAGCGTGCCGGCGACCGTGACCGAGAGCTCCCGCCCGAGACCGGCCGCGGCGGGCGTGTACGACGCCGCGGTCGCGCCCTCGATCGGCGTGCCGTCCAGGTTCCACCGATACGTCGCGTCCGGCGCGGGCTCCCAGCCCGACACGTCGGCTGTGACCGTCGATCCGACCCTCGCCGCACCGGCGATCGTCACGGTCGTCGCCGTAAAGTCGTGAGCCGTGTCCGGCGTGTCCGGCGAGTCCGGCGCGTCCGGTGTGTCGGGGGCGTCGGGCGTCTCGGGTTCACCCGACTGCTCGAACACGTAGGTGGCCCCGGCGACGTCGAGCGACGCGAGCGTGGCCTGCGCGTCCGGCGTGCCCGAGCCGAGCGAGACACCCACGTCCCGGATCTCGGCCGTCGCCAGGGCCGTCCGCCAGGCGGCGAAGGTGTGCGTGTCCGGGTTGGCGTCCTTGAGCGTCTGGGCCGAGTCGCGGGACAGGCCCCAGTCGTCGTCGCCGTACCTCACGAGAGTGAAGTAGTGGTCGGCGTCGTAGGCACCGTCACCGTCCGCGTCGCCCCGCACCTGCAGACCCAGCGGCGCGCCGGCCTGCGTGAGGCGCGGCTCGCTCGCGAGGGACCCGAGGGGCGCCCGCACGGCGATCAGGGCGACGGCCTGCGACGCGTCGGACGAGCCGGTGCTCAGCGCGAGGCCGCCGTCCGCGAAGCCGACCTCGGCGCCGTCGTGCGACTCCCCGACGAACGCGATGCTCGGGTCGGTGGACTCCCACGCAGCCCGGAAGGCGGCGTCCTCCACGAAGCTCGAGGTCTCGAGGGCTCCGACGCGTACGGGCGGGGGACCGGCCGCTTCCGCGCTCGCGACGGTGGCCGGCGCGACGAGGATCAGCGCGGCGGCGACTCCCGCGACGAGGCGTGCGCGGGCAGGCAGGGAGGAAGTCACGGGGTTCTCCGGGTGGTGACGAGAGACGAGGGGACAGTGGCGTCAGCGGATCGCTGTCGCGGGGGAGATCACTCCCCGAGCGCTCGGGCGAGCGGCGCCTCGATGTCCGGCTCGAGGGTACGCGAGAACGTGGCGGACATGTGTCCCTGGTCGAAGTACGCGATCACACCGCCGACGACGCCGTAGCAGGTGCCGTCCTTGCAGAACCGCCGCGTCAGGTCGAGGGTGCTGACCTTGCCGGACGTGTCCGCCTCGGCCGCTTCGAACAGCGGGTCCCGGATGAGTGCGGTCTTCTCGGGATCCGCGCAGGCCGCGAGGTCGGTGCTGCTCTGCGCGACGCAGTCAGGGACGGACTGCTGGTGGAACGGCACGTCGCGGAGGACGAGCGCGGGCACTCCGGCGCGGGTCCAGGTCTGGAGCGTCTTCGCGTACAGGCCGCGCGCCACGTCGCCGCGGTCCGCCTTGGACACGCCCTTGAGCTGGAGCCAGGTGCGGTCGGCGATGACGACGAGGTCGTAGTGGCCGTTCGCGACCGACGCCACCTGCCACCGTGCGAGCTTGCGGCAGTTCTCGCCGTCCGACGCGGGCCCGATGAGCTGGACGGCGTCCACCGTGTAGCACTGGGACGCGAGGTAGGTGGTGACCTGCCACCCGTTCTTCTTCGCGAGGTCGGCGAGCGCCGGCTGCCAGTACCCGGCGTGGGAGTTGCCGACCAGCGCGATCCGCTTGGTCGGGTTCTTCGCGCCGTACGTGCAGGTCTTGCGCGACGTGAATGGCTGCGAGTTCCAGCAGCCGTCCTCGTAGACCTGGGCCTTGTCCGTCTTCGCGAACGTCGCCGGTGTCAGGAGCTCGTCGCCCACGAAGTCGCACGAGCCCTTGCGCGCGGCGGCCGCGCCGAAGCAGGTGGAGTCGGCGTGCAGCGCCTCCGCCACGGCGTCCTGCGCCTGCTGCGCGACGCGCTCCTCGTGGACGCGCACGGCCGTGGCCGCAGACACGGTGACGCCCATGAGGAGCGCGCCGACGAGGAACGTCCGCCACACGGGCCGCGCCAGGCCGCGGCTGCGGCGCACGGGGTCCTCGACGGCCACCTTGGTGACCCAGGCGAGGAGGAACGCGCCGACGACGAGCGCGATCTTCGCGGGCCAGTACACGTCGTGACCGAGCACGAACGGCGCGACGACGATCAGCGGCCAGTGCCACAGGTAGATCGAGTACGAGACGTCGCCCGCGAGCTGGACGCCCCGGAGGCTCCACAGCCGGTCGGGTGACCCGTCGACGTCGTCGGCGGTCGCTGCGATGACAGCCGCCGCTCCGGCCGTCGGCAGGAGCGCGGCGATGCCGGGGAAGGGCGTGGCGGCGTCGTACAGGAGCGCTGCCGCGACGATCGCCGTGAGCCCGAGCCAGGCGAGGGGCGCCCGGGCGGCGCGCGGCACGAGCCTGAACCCGCGGACCGCCGCGAGCGCCACCAGCCCGCCGAGCGCGAGCTCCCACATGCGGGTCGGCGTCACGAAGTACGCGGGCGCCGGGTTCGTCGCGGTGTCACGGAGCGAGTAGGCGAGCGAGGCCACGAACACCGCGACGAGGCCGGTCTCGACCCACGGGAACCGGACGCGGAAGCGGCGAGCGCACCACAGGGCCGCCCCGATCACGAGCGGCCAGACGATGTAGAACTGCTCCTCGACCGAGAGCGACCAGTAGTGCTGGACCGGCGTGTGCAGGTCGTCGGCGGCGAAGTAGTCCGTGGCCGAGCGGGCGAGGGCCCAGTTCTCCGCGTACACGGCAGCGGCGGCGGTCTCGTGGGCGATCCGGGGGAGCGCCGTCGCCGGGAGGAACGCCACGCTCGCGGCGAGGCTCACGAGCAGGACGAGCGTCGCGGCGGGTAGAAGGCGGCGTACCCGGCGACCCCAGAAGGCGGCGAGGTCGGCCCAGCGCTGCGGGGGCCTGGAGGCCAGGTGAGACGTGATGAGGAAGCCGGAGATCACGAAGAAGACGTCGACGCCGATGTATCCGCCGGGCAGGCGCGCCGGCCAGAAGTGCGAGAGGACCACGAGAGCGACGGCGAGCGCGCGGAGCCCTTGGATGTCCCGGCGGGCCTTGGAGGCGGGCCCTCGACGGGCCCGAGCGGGCGCCTCGGCATGGTCGGTGCTGGTGAGCGTCATGAGTCCTCGTGGAGCTGTCCGGCACGGAGGACCTGCGGGCGCCCCTGCCACGTGTGGTGTCGCGTGCTGCAGCGAGTACTCTATGCCCACGCCGAGCCGGTGCGTGCCCCGCAGGGGGGACGATCTGGGGGTGGCCGACGGGCGGCGTCGCCACCCGTCAAAGGATTCTCATCGCAGGAGATTCACGTGTTCTCTCTCCGTTCCCTGACCCGCGCCGGCGTCGTCGTCGCGGTCTCGCTCGGCGCAGCCGCCGGGCTCGTCGGTCCCGCGTCCGCGGCCGACTCGACCGTCGCGAAGCCGACCGTCACCCGCCCCGCCGACCAGTGGGTCTGGTCGGGCCAGACGGCGCACTACCAGGTCAGCGCCAAGTCCACCGGCACGACGACGTACTCGTGGGAGTACAGCGCGGACGGCGGCACCAAGTGGCAGCCCCTCGCCGGCAAGACCACCGCCGCCATCACGCTCAAGGCGGCCACCGTGCGCGACGGCTGGAAGGTTCGCCCCAAGGTCACGAACGCCGGCGGCTCGACGTACGGCCACTCGGCCCTGCTGCGCGTCCACTCCACGACGAGCGACCCGTTCGCCGTGTCGCCTGACGCATCCGCCGGGGCGCTGACCAGCGGCTGGTTCTGGACGGTCGTGCAGACCGGGCACTCGTCGACCGCGGTGTCGGCGTACGTCTACGTGCACAAGGTGGACGCGACGGCGCGCGTGAGCGACCTCCGGGCGGCGTTCCGCGACGCGTCCGGCGCGGGCACCGCGACGACGATCACGAAGTACGCGGCCATCGACTCGCGCACGCTGATCCTCAAGTTCCGCGCGACGCCGTCGAAGGCGGCGCTCCAGAGCGCGACCGGTGACACGTGGAAGCTGCGCGACTCCGTGACCGGCGAGTACGAGTACCTCGCCACCAAGTAGGCATGTCCCTGCGGCGAGGCCCCCTTCCGGCTGGGAGGGGGCCTCGTCGTTTTGGTCCGGGCCGTCGGGCTCGCCGTCGGCCGGAATGTGATCCGTCCGCCGGTCCGCGTCGCCGACCTCCCGGGGCGCGCCTAGCCCGCGGGCGCCGCGAGCTGCTCGGGCCGGTCAGCCAACCGTCGTCGCACGGCGATCCAGAGCACGTTCCCGAGGCCGAGCGCCGCGGCCGCCGCGGCCGCCACCCACCCGATCGGCAGCCCGACGAGCCGCAGCCCCGACGCGAGGAGCAGGATCGCGAGCGCCCGCCGGATGATCCCGCCCGGCGCGCGGCTCGACGCGTGCGCGCCGAGCCAGGCGCCGGGGAGCGCGCCGATCAGCAGCGACGTCGTCAGGCCGAGGGAGAAGTCGCCGTACAGCAGGTGGCCGAGCGACGCCGCCGCGACGAGCGGAACGGCCTGCACGAGGTCCGTCCCGACGACCTGGGACGCCTTCAGCGCCGGGTACATCAGCAGCAGGATCACGATGACGATGGATCCCGCGCCGACGGACGTCATGCCGACGAGGAGCCCGGCGACGGCGCCGAGGGCGACGGTGGGCAGCGGGCGGACGACGACGTCGGGCGCGGACGGCTCGGCCGGACCCTCGCCGAGCGGCGACCGACGGCGCGTCATCTGGAGCACCGCGCGGACCACCAGGCCCGCGGACGCGATGAGGAGCGCGATGCCGAGAACGACCTTCACGGCGTCGTCGAACCCGTCGCCGAGCGGCAGGACGCGCAGCAGGAGCACGCCCGAGAACGCGGCGGGCACCGAGCCCAGGCACAGCCAGCCGACGAGGCGCAGGTTCACGGTGCGCCGTCGCAGGTGCACGACGGCGCCCGCGGGCTTCATGAACAGGCTCGCGACGACGTCGCTGGAGACCGCCGTCAGCGGGTCGACCTTGAACACGAAGATGAGCATCGGCGTCATCAGCGCGCCGCCGCCCATGCCGGTGAGCCCGACCACGAAGCCCACGACGAGGCCCCCGAGGGCGAGGGCCGGGTCGATGCTCACAGGCCCTCGCGACGGGAGGTCGAGGGCCGACGGCGCACGACGGCGAGCGGGCCGGGAGGCATCCGCCGATCGTACGGGCGGTGCCGCCGCATCGTGGACGCCAACTTCAGCTGGTGAGACAACGTGACCTCACGCGCTGGCGTCGCGAGGTGTGAGCCTTCGCGGCGGCCTTCGGTGGCCGCGGTTATGGTGGCGAGGCAACGACGCGACCACGGAGCCGCGAGGAGGAGTGAGGACGTGACGGTCATCGACGACAGGCTCGGCGCGGTCTACGACGAGCTGGTCAGGCGCAACCCCGGCGAGACGGAGTTCCACCAGGCGGCGCACGAGGTGCTGTCGAGCCTGGGGCCCGTGCTCGACCGCAACCCGCAGTACGTCGACGCGGAGGTCATCCGGCGGCTGTGCGAGCCGGAGCGCCAGATCATTTTCCGGGTGCCGTGGGTCGACGACGCCGGCGTCGTGCAGATCAACCGCGGCTTCCGCGTCGAGTTCAACTCCGCGCTCGGCCCCTTCAAGGGCGGACTGCGGTTCCACCCGAGCGTGTACCTGGGGATCGTGAAGTTCCTCGGGTTCGAGCAGACCTTCAAGAACTCGCTCACCGGCCTGCCCATCGGCGGAGGCAAGGGCGGCTCCGACTTCGACCCCAAGGGGCGGTCCGACGGCGAGATCATGCGCTTCTGCCAGTCGTTCATGACGGAGCTGTACCGCCACATCGGCGAGTACACGGACGTCCCGGCTGGCGACATCGGCGTCGGCGGGCGCGAGATCGGGTTCCTGTTCGGCCAGTACAAGCGGATCACCAACCGGTACGAGTCCGGGGTACTGACCGGCAAGGGCGTCACGTGGGGCGGCTCGCTGGTGCGCCCCGAGGCGACCGGGTACGGCGTGGTGTTCTTCGTCGACGAGCTGCTGCGCTCGCGCGGCGAGTCGCTCGACGGTCGCAAGGTCGTCGTCTCCGGCTCCGGCAACGTCGCCACGTACGCGATCGAGAAGGTGCACCAGCTCGGCGGGACCGTCCTCGCGTGCTCCGACTCGGGCGGCTACGTCGTCGACGACGCCGGCATCGACCTCGAGCTCCTCAAGGACGTCAAGGAGGCCCGGCGCGCCCGGATCTCCGAGTACGCCGACGCGCGGCCCGAGGCCCGCTACGTCGCCGGCGGCAGCATCTGGGACGTCCCGTGCGACGTCGCGCTGCCGTGCGCCACCCAGAACGAGATCGGCGAGCGTGAGGCGCGCGCCATCGTGTCGAACGGATGTGCCGTCGTCGCCGAGGGCGCCAACATGCCGTGCACGCCCGACGCCGTCCGCGTCCTCGTCGACGCCAAGGTCACCTTCGCGCCCGGCAAGGCAGCGAACGCGGGCGGCGTCGCGACCAGCGCGCTCGAGATGCAGCAGAACGCGTCCCGGGACTCGTGGAGCTTCGAGCACGCCGAGCAGCGGCTCGAGGAGATCATGCGCGGCATCCACGACCGGTGCCTCGAGACGGCCGACGAGTACGGGAGTCCCGGCGACTACGTCCTCGGCGCCAACGTTGCCGGGTTCACACGGGTCGCCGACGCGATGCTGGCGCTCGGCGTCATCTGACCTTGAGCGTTGCCGCCTTCGTGGTCCTGGCGGCGACCGTCGAGGACCCTGAGTACTTCGCGACGATCTTCACGGTGCCGCGCTTCGTCGTCCGCGGCAGCGTGACCGTGACCTTGCCCTTCTTCGAGGACGTCAGCTTGACGGTCTTGACCTTGTGGCCGTTCTCGTAGAGCTTGATCGTCCCCGTGGGCTTCGAGATTCCCTTGACCGAGACCCGGACCGTGATCTTCGGCTTCGCGCCCTTCCTGACCGTCGTGTGCGCGAGCTTGACGCTCGCTGCTGCCGACGCCCTGGTCACCTTGACCGTCGTGCGCTTGCTCGTGGCGTCGACGCCGCGGGCCTTGCTGGCGGCGTCGGGCGTGAAGGCTGCGGTCAACGTGTGCGTGCGCACGGCCAGGGTCTTCGGCAGCGTGTAGGCCGCAGTCCCCACCGACGACGTCCGCACCGTCTTGAGCGTGTGCGACCCGTCCTTGAAGGCGACGGTTCCGGTGGCGTGCCGACCGTCGACCGAGCCGACCCGCGCCGTGAGGCGGACCGCCGTCTGCCGGTATCGCTGCGCCCTCGTCGAACGGGTGAGCGACACCTCGGGCGTCTTGTGCACGACGACGGCGAGCGTCGCGGTCGCGCCGTTCGTCGTCGTGACCTTGAACGAGACCTTGCCCGAGCGGGTCGTGAACGTGTGCCCGGTCGCGAGGTAGGAGGTGCGGGACGACGCCCCGCCGACGGGGACGACGGACTGCTCGTACCTGGCCCAGTAGTCGGTGTCGCGCGGGGTGAAGCGGAGGACCCGGACGCCGAAGCCGATCCGGTAGCTGCCCGTCCCGTCGACGGTGTAGGTGTCGAAGGGCGACTCGGCAGGTGCGGGGAACGAGACCCCCGGCATCGAGGGGCGGTACTCGACGTCGTACACGTCGCCCGTCTTCGGGTCCTTGACCTGCACGACCTGCGGGCGCGCGGGCGCCCCGACCTGGCTCGCGGGCAGAGCGGTCACCACCTGCGTCGACGACGCCGTGACGGTCTTGTGCTGGGCGGTCGTCAGCAGCCCGAGCCGGAGCCGCTGCGGGCTCGACAGCGGCGGGATGCCCTTGTCGCCGAAGCCCGCACCCATGAGGTCGAGCGGGTCCCAGTAGCTGAGCTGCCCGCAGGCAGACGACGTGAATGCGCCGTCGCTCGCCCCCGAGTCGCACCACCAGAAGCCGGCGTGCTGGAGGCCGAAGTTGTGGCCCAGCTCGTGCGCGAGCGACTGGCGGGACGTGTAGAACTGCGGAGCGCTCGCGTGGTTGCTGCCGGCGTCGGGCGCGCCGAACAGCGCGAACGTCAGGCCGTTGTTCCCGAGGCTCGGCGTGGTCGGGGTGGTGCCGAGTCCGAGCGTCCCGTCGCACGTCGTCGCGCCCTCGCTGTCGCCCGCCGCGTAGGGGTAGAGGACGACGAGGTGCTCGCGCGCCGGAGGACCGACGTCCGGGTTGCCGTCGTCCCACCAGTCCTTACCGGCGACCGCCTTCGAACCCTGCGTCCACATCGTCGTCAGGCCGTCGTCCGTGCTGCAGTTCGCTCCGGTACTGATGCGCTTGATCGTCTTGACGTGGAACGCGACACGCCCGTTCGTCTGGCCCGACCAATACGTCGAGACGTCCGACACGAGGGAGTCGACGTCGGCGTCCGTCACGGCGCTGGTCTTGCCGGTCGGCGTCGCGACCACGATGTCGAGCTGGTGCACGGAGGTCGTCGTCGCGAGGGGGCTCAGGCCGTCGGGCGACGAGGTCCGCAGGAGCGAGTCCGGCGCCGGGACCGGGGAAGCCGGTGGCGTCGTGCGGGCCGTGTACGGGAGCGTGTCGTCCCGCCCATCCGCCGACGGTGACGTCACGTTCGCCGACGGTGACGCGGCGACCGCCGGGGCCGTGAGCGACAGGGTCAGCGCGCCCGCCACGAGAGTCGAGGCGAGCGAGATGGTGCGGCGCCGTCGGCGCATGGTTCCCCCAGGGCATGCTGTGGGTCGCAAGAGTGCGGCCCGTCGGTCGAGGGTACCGGGATGCCGGGTCCGCGGATGACGACGGCCCGCCGCTCGCGTGGAGCGACGGGCCGCCGGGGGTCAGCGCGGGTGAGATTTAGTACCAGCGCACGTACTGGTTGTACGTGGAGTAGGTGCTGTCGGTGATGCGCCAGGTCCCACCCGACACCGCGGACGACGGAACCGGCGCGTAGAGCGTGAACGTCGCGCAGCCGTCCTTGTCCAGAGACATCGTGTTGTAGACGTCGTCGGCCTGGTCGGAGGCTTCGTCGGCGTAGACGTGCCCGTTGCCGCCGATGTACGCGACGTGGAGGTCGGTCCAGGGCGCGATCGCCTGCCCGTCGCTGAAGGCGCAGATCTGCGCGGGCGCGGCGAGATAGTTGCCGCCGTACGGGCTCGGCGCCCACGACGACTTGCCCACGACGGCGAGGTAGCTGTCCAGCTGGAAGACCTGGTTCGCGATGAAGGGCTGAGACCGTGACGAGTTGATGAAGATGATCGCTGCCGCACTCGTACGGCTGCCCACGACGTTCTTGACGACCACCCGGAAGCGCCTCAGGTCGACCACGGAGTGAGCGACGACGGTCAGCTTCGCGGACGTCTTTCCCGAGAGAGACTTCCAGCTGGCACCGTTGGTGTCGGAGTACTGCCACTGGTAATGCAACATTCCGCCCGTGGCCTTGACCGAGAACGACGTGGTGGTACCCGCGTTGACCAGCACGGGCTGCGGCTGCGCGGTGATCTTCGGGGTCGTGACGCCCTTGGGCCCGTAGATGACGGGGGTGCGGGTGCTGGTGCGGGTGGTGGTGGTGTAGGTGCCGCGCTTGCCGGTGATGGTCACGGTGATGTGGTGGTGGTAGTCCGCCGCAGCGAGTTTGTAGGTGGAGTGCGTGGCACCTGAGATCGCCTTCCCGTCACGCTTCCACCGGTAGGAGATCGACGCCTTCGGCGACCAGGCCGTCACGTGGGCGGTGAGGCGTGAGTACACGCGGGTCGTCCCAGTGATCGTCGGGGCGTGCGTGTGCGTGAAGGGCGCCGTGATGTACGCCGAGGCGCTCGTGCGTGACCGAGTGCTGTAACCGGTGCGCTTGCCGGTGATGGTGACGGTGAGGTGCTTGCCGCGGTCCGCGGTGGTTGTCTTGTAGGACGCGTGGGTGGCGCCCTTGATCGAGACGCCGTTGCGCTTCCACCGGTAGGTCAGGTGGGCGGACGGCTTCCAGGTGCCGGCCGAGGCCTTGAGGGTGTGGCGGGTCTGGTGGGTGCCGGTGATGCGGGGGGTGGGGGCGGAGAGGTATCCGTAGCCGATGGTCTTCGCGGGGCTGGTCCGGACGGCCGTGGTGTAGCCGGTGCGCTTGGCGGTGATGGTGACGGTGAGCTTGTGGCCTCGGTAGGACGCGGACGGGGTGTAGGTCGAGCGGGTGGCGCCCGTGATGGTGTGGCCGTTCTGCTTCCACTGGTAGGTGAACGAGGCGGCCGATGACCAGGTGCCCACGGATGCCTTGACTGTGTTACCGACCCGGACGGTCCCGGTGATCGACGGCGTGGTGGTGCGGGTGAAGGTGCCGTAGCCGATGGTCGGGGTCGCGGTGCTGGTCCGGGAGACGGTGGTGTAGCCGGGCAGCGTCCCGGTCACGGTGAGCGTGATCTTGGTGCCGCGGTCGCCGGACGTCAGCACGTAAGTGGTCTTCGTCGCCCCCGAGATCGAAGAGCCGTTGCGCTTCCACTGGTAGGTCAGCCGGGTTGCGTTCGGCCAGCTGCCGGCGTGGGCGGTGAGGGTGGCGCCCACCTTCGTGGTTCCGGTGATCGTGGGTGTCGTCGCGCCGAAGGCGGCAGCTTTGACGGTCACGGACGACGGCGTCGTGGTCGTCGTCGCGTCGTTGAAGCCGTTGGCGTGGGCCGTGATCTGGACGGACACCTTCCGGCCGCTGTCGTCGGCCGTGAGCTTGTACGAGCGTGCGCCGGTCCCGATCTTGGTGGCGTCGCGGTACCACTGGTAGGTGACCGTGGTGTCGGGCGCCGACCACGAGCCGGTCGTGACCGTGAGGGTCTGGCCCACGACCGGGGTCCCCGACAAGACGGGTGCCTCGGTCGAGGCGAACGTGCCCTTGGCGATCGTGACCGGCTTGCTCGTCACCGTGGCCGGCACGTGACCGTCGGCGGCTCCGCTCACGGAGACCGTGAGCGGCTTGCCGAGGTCCTGAGCCGTGGGCGTGTAGGTCGCGGTGGTCGCGACCTGATGGCCGTCGACGCTCCATGCGAACGACGGGCTCACGGGCTGCCAGCTCGTCAGATCAGGCGCCACCGGCTTGCCGACCGCGGCGCTACCGAGCGCTACGGCCGCGTCGTCCGACGGCAGGCCGAACGTCGTCGTCAGGCAGTTGAAGGTGGTGTCGGAGATGACGCTGACCGTGGTCTGGCCGGTCCCGAGGTGAACTCCGTGCGAGAGCAGGGTCGCATCCGGGAACAGGCTCTCGACCGTGGCGAGCGAAGTCGGTTCGGCCTGCGAACCGGGACCGGACGGGATCTTGCTCGTCCACCACTTGCCGGCCTCGAGGTCGGAGAACCTGCCGGTCGCCGTGGCCAGCGCGTACCCGTTCTGGTACGGCTCCCAGACGAGCGTCGCGTAGTGCAGGTCACCCTTCTGCGGGTCGATCTCGATCACGTACGACGGCTGCGCGCCGCCGTCGTTGGTGGCGATCGTGTAGCCCAGCCCAGCGACACTCGACAGTGCTCCGGACTCGGCGTGGTAGAAGTCGACGGCCTGACCGGCGGCGGTGCTGCCGTCCAGCTTGATGCCGCTGCTGACGAAGCTCGGCGACACGTCTTCGGTGGCGTAGTCCGATTGCGACTCCGTACCGCTGGTGCAGGCCGCGGAGCCGGCGGTCGGCGAGTCGCCGTTCGCGGCGAACGCGCTGGTGGCAAGGGCCGGGATCGACAGCCCGGCGGCGAGGGCCGTGACCAGAGGCACGGCCAGAGAACGATGGAGCTTCATGCATCCTCCAGGAGAGAAGAACGAGGGTGCGCGCAGGCCGCGCGCGGGCGTCGCGAATCGTTCGGTGTTCTCGCCCGGGATGCGTCAGGAGAAGGAAGGGCTGGCGTCGTTGCCCCCCTGCAGGTGGGGACGAATCCCTGCCTCAGTGGCACGTGCGCCCTCGATAGGGACGGGCTTAGCGAACGTTAGCACCGGCAACGGACGCACGACGCGATCACGAACCGATGCTCGATCGAGCGGCCGGCAGCGTCGTACCGGGCGCGGATTCAGGGGCAGTCCTCACTCAGCTTGACCGACGCAAGCTTCACGACGGTCGAGATCGGCACCTTTTTGCCGGGCGACGGCTTCTGCGTGCACACCTTCCAGTTCGCGTCGAGCAACTGCAGGCGTCCCCAGCCCATGGCGTCCTCCTGATCCATGAGGTACGAGTCGAGCGACTGGAGTTCGTCCTGCGCGTCCTGGAGCACCATCCCCATGACCTTCGGCATGGTGAAGGTCTCCTCTGCCTCGGCCGACTTCTTGGGGGCGGGCTTGGCTGCAGCCGGCTTCTTCGTCGTGGCGGCCTTCGTCGCCGGCGGGTCCGCCGGTGCCGGCGTCTCGACGATGACGACGGTCTTGGTAGGTGCTGGTTCTCCTCCCGAGCAGGCCGTCACGGCGATCGTGAGAACAATAGCTGTCGCCACCGCGGCCACCGATTTGAGCGAACTGTTGCCGACGGCTCGTGAATGGCGCAATGTGATACATCCTCCAAGAACTCCGGACGGTGGCCGCTGAATGCTGCCGTATTCGTCCCCCGCCCGACCTCGAATCGGGCTGGGCCGCATCAACGGCGCTCGGGGGCACAGCCTTCGACTGTGAAGCGGTCAGTTGTCCAGATCGACCTGCTGGACCGGGATGGAGACCGCCGGCACGCACAGCGCCCACACCTTGAGCGTGCTGGTGTACTTGCCGTTGCCGAACACGATCCAGCCGTCGAGGCGGTCAGCCTTCGGCTTGCCGGTGTCCCAGTTCATCCGACCCGGGAAGGACGACGTCACGGCGAAGCTCTCGGCGGTCTCCGTGACTCCGGACTCACTACCCTGCACGCCGCCCGCGATGGCGATGTACTTCTGCGAGTCTGCTTCGTTGTCGGCGCACGCGACCGTGGCGGATCCGCCACCGCCGTTCTTGTAGTTCTCGACGCGGTAGACGGCACCCGTGAGGCCGCTGTCGCCCTTGTCGCCCGTGTCTCCCTTGGTGCCCGGGGTGCCCGGGGTGCCCGGGTCGCCCTTGTCGCCCCGGGCCCCGGCCGCCCCGGTCGCGCCCTTGGCCCCGGTCGCACCGGTCGCGCCCTTGGCTCCGGTCGCGCCGGTCTTGCCGGTCGCGCCGGTGAGCGCCTTCTTGGTGCTGGCGGAGAAGTCGGCGGTCGAGAGCGAGCCGTTCTCGATGTCGTACCCGGTGAGGGAGGAGTTCAGGACGTCCGCGCCGGTGAGCGACGCGTTCGCGATGTCGACCCCATGAATGGAGCCGTTCCTGATGTCCGACCCGGTGAGCGACGAGTCCTTGACGTCGGCGCCGGTGATGGTGCCGTTCTGGATGTCCGCACCCGTCACGTACGAGTGGCTCTTCGCGGTGGCGGTCCCCCCGACACCGAAGGCGATGCCCCCGGCGATGACCGTGGCGGCGAGAACGCTGGCGGCAACCTTGCGAGGAAGCTGCATGGTGACTCCTTGAGATAACGGATATTTCGGTGCGCGCGGGCCGCGCGCAGGCATCACGACATCGACTGGTGTGCTCGCCCGGGAAAGAGTCAGGAGAAGGGAATGCTGGCGCCGTTTGCCCCCCTGCAGGCGGGTCCGTTCCCGCCTCAATGGCACGTACGCCCTGGTTGGAGATCGGGCTGAGCGAGAAGTTAGCACCGTCAACAGACATCCCGTCACGAGCTGCCAGATAACCCCTGCTATCGCCGGCCCGCGCGCGCCCGATCTGCCCGGTGAGTCCGGTTTTTGTGAGGCCTTCATGGGGCCGCACCGCGAGCCCGGCGGGTGAATTCCAGGGGCGTGAGCGTGGTGCGATCCCCAGCGGTGCCGGGCGGCGTTCGCCGCGTGCTACGTTCACGCCCGGCCTACTGGCGGGTCCTCCACGAACGCCCAGGACGGTCCGGCTCTCATCCCTGCTCGCCCCCCGGAGGATCCATGCACCGCCTGACTATCCGCAGTCGCCGTGCAGCCGCGGTCGCCGCGTTCGCGGCCGTCGTCGCCGCTGGCGTCACCGCACCAGCCGCCGCGTCGTTCGCCGCACCGCACGTCGCGTCGTCGGTGACGCTCGCAGCCAGCACGACGGCCAAGCCCCACATCACGTCGAACCCGAAGTCCGTGGTCGTCGCGTCGGGCAAGAAGGCCACGTTCAAGGTCAAGGCCTCCGGCGCCGGCCTGACGTACCGCTGGTACGTCAACACGCACGGCTCGTGGAAGACGATCTCGAAGGCGACCCACGCGTCGCACTCCGTGACCGCGAGGACGTCGCTGAACGGTCACCTGTACCGCGTCGTCGTGAAGAACAGCCACGGGAAGACGACGTCGCACGCGGCGAGGCTCACGGTCGCCGTCACGCCGCGCGTCACGAGCCAGCCGCGCTCGACGGCCGTCGTGACCGGCAAGAAGGCGTCGCTCGCCGTCCATGCGACCGGCAACGCGTTGCACTTCCAGTGGTACGCCGAGGCTCCCGGCAAGTCGTACGCCAAGGTGGCCCACGCGACGAGCGCCCGCTACACGTTCACGACGAGCGCTGCCAAGAACGGCTACCGGTACAAGGTGGCAGTGTCGAACAAGGCGGGCCGCGTCGTGTCGTCGTCGGCCAAGCTCACCGTGATCACGAAGCCGAAGATCACCAAGCAGCCTGTCGAGGGACAGCAGGTCCCGAGCGGAACGAGGGTCACGCTCGCCGTCAAGGCGTCGGGCATCGGGCTCACCTACCAGTGGCAGTACGCGGACGACTCCGCCGACGGCGACGGCAGCTACCGCTCCATCAAGGGCGCCACTCACCCGACCTACTCGTTCAAGGCGAGCACGACGACGCATGACGACTACCGCGTCGTGATCTCGAACAAGGCCGGGAAGGTCGCGAGCGACGACTCGCTCGTCCTAGTCGACTCGAGCGCCAGCGACCCGTACGGCGTCGACGGCTTCGCACTGCTGAACAGCTGGATCGTCGGGCTCGACACTGAGGCTCAGGGTGGCACGACGACTGTGACTGGCGACAACCCGTCGATTGTGAAGACGACGTTCTTCGCCTACCCGGGCACGCACGCCGCTACTGGTGACCTGAGCTTCACGCTCCTCGTGGGCGGCCAGGCATACAAGGGCACTCCAGTCGTCACGAAGTACGAAGGCGGCGACTACGACTTCGCTGCCACCGCGACGGTCCCCGTGTCGGCGGCGACGGCCAAGACCGGCGTCTGGAAGGTGACCGACTCGTCGGGCGCCAAGCCGGTGACGCAGTACTTCAAGCAGCGCTGACCCGTTCCACCGCGCGAGGCCGGCACCCGTCGAGGGTGCCGGCCTCCTGCTGTTCCCGGCGGGTCGCGCGGCAGGATGAAATCGCGGGTGACGTCCTTCGTGAGAGATCGTTACGGGCGATATGCACCGTTCGGCGGTCCGCGCGGCACCGTACGATCAGGCGTCTCGTTCCCGTCCGCGCCTGGCGCCGGACCGCCCCAGGAGTCGTCACCATGCGTTCCCTTCGCTCGCTCGTCGCCACGGTCCTCGTCGGCGGCCTCCTCGTCTCCGGATCCGCGGTCGTCGCGACCGCCGCACAGGCCGCGCCCGTGCACACGGTCGCCGTCGCCGCGAAGGTGACGCCGACCAAGGTCACGATCAAGAAGATCGCCTCGAAGACCGCGCCGTACAAGGGCAAGACGACGATCAAGCCGCGCGTGACGGCGTCGGGCAGGGTCTCGGTGAAGTCGAAGACTCTCACCGTCAAGCACGGCTCCGCGACGGTCGCGAAGAACAAGAAGTCCGTGAAGCTCAAGGCTGGGACGTACCGGGTGACGACGAAGGTCACCTACAAGACGTACACGCTGAAGAAGTCGGGCTCGACGACCGTCAAGGTCTGGTCGGCGACGAAGTCCAAGTCGCTCGCCCAGAAGCTCGTCATCAAGGCGGGCAAGCGCCCCAGCCACACGGCGCCGATCAGCGCGTGGGACTGCCCCAGCTGGGCGCCCATCAAGGGCAACGCCGACAGCGGCATCTACCACCTGCCGGGTGGGCGCTACTACAACGCGACCAAGCCGGAGATCTGCTTCACCACGACGGCCGCCGCGCGCGCGGCGGGTTACCGCGCCTCCAGGAACGGCTGACGACGCCCGACCCACGCACAGCGAGGCCGGCACCCGAGCAGGGTGCCGGCCTCGCGTCGTCGTGCGGGGAGCCGCGACTCAGGAGCCGGAGGTCTCCGTGGAGCCCGAGCCCGCGGCGTCGCCGGTCAGGCTCTTCTCGAAGTCCGGGTTCTTGGCGAGCCAGGCGTTGACGGCGCCCTCGGGGTCGTTCTTGTACTGGTCGTTGTTGCGCATGAGGTTCTCGAGCTCGCCGATCTGGTCGTCGGTGAGCTTGAAGTTCTTCATCCACTTCGCGATGTCGGGGTGGTCCGCCGCGAAGCCCTTCTTCGCGTAGGCGTGGATCTGCTCAGCGCTCCCCATCAGGCCCTTCGGGTCCTCGAGGTCGCGGATCTTGAACTGGGTGTACGCCCAGTGCGGACGCCACAGGGTGACCGCGACGTTCTTGCCGCTGCTCTCGGCGCTCTTGAGGGAGGCGAGCATCGCCGACGTCGACGACGTCTGGAAGGTGAGGTCGTCGAGCCCGTAGCCCGGGATCATGTCGTTCTTCACGACGCCGGTCTCGCCCGCACCGGCCTCGATCCCGACGAGCTTGTTGTCGTAGTCCTTCGCGTACTTCTTGAGGTCGTCGATGGACTTCGCGGGGGAGTCCTCGTTGACGGCGATCGTCAGCTTGGCGTTGTCGTACCAGGTGCCGAGGTCCTCGAGCTTGCTGCCGTACTTCTTCAGGTAGGCGGCGTGCGTCGTGGGGAGCCAGGTGTCGGCGTAGATGTCGTAGCTGCCGCCGGCCAGGCCGGTGAAGATGATCCCGAGGTCCGCGGACTGCGTCTTCACGGTGTAGCCCTGGTCGGTGAGGACCTTCTTGATCACGTACGAGGCGGCCGTGCCCTCGTCCCAGCCCGCGGGCGGCAGCGCGATCGAGATGGTCTTGTCGGACTTGCCGGAGCCCGACGCGTCGTCGTCGGACGAGCAGGCGGCGAGCGTGAGAGCCAGCCCGGAGACGGCGACCGTGGCCACGGCGTAGCGGGTGCGACGTGCGGTGAACATGCGGGGTTTCCTTCCTTCGGCAGGCTGACGCCTACCTGGGTCGGTGGACCGGCCGTGCGGCCGGACGGGGGAATGGGCGGCTGCGCCGTCGGGGGCCGTGAGCCCGCCCGACGGCGCAGCCCGGGTCAGGCGCGGACCTTCGCCAGCGCCCGGGAGACGGGGGCGCGGCCGGCCAGCGCCGAGGTCACGCGGTCGAGGAAGATGGCGAGGATCACGACCGACAGGCCGGCCTCGAAGCCGAGCGCGATGTCGATCTGCTGCAGGGCGGCCACGACGTCGGCCCCGAGGCCGCCGGCGCCGACCATGCCCGCGACGACGACCATCGACAGGGACAGCATGATGACCTGGTTGACGCCGGCCATGATGGTCGGCAGCGCGAGCGGCACCTGGATCTGACGCAGGATGCGGCGGTCGGTCGCGCCGAACGCGCGGCCGGCCTCGACGACCTCCGAGTCGACCTGGCGGATGCCCAGCTCGGTGAAGCGCACCCCGGGGGCCAGCGCGAACAGCACGGTCGCGACGATGCCCGGGACGTCGCCCGTGAGGAAGATGACGACCGTCGGGATGAGGTAGACGAACGCGGGCATGGTCTGGAGGAAGTCCAGGACCGGCCGGACGGCGCGCGACACGTGGTCGTTCCGCGCCGCCCAGATGCCGAGCGGGATCGCGATGACCAGCGCGATCACCGCCGAGACGAGCACGAGGGACAGGCTGTCCATCGCGTTGTCCCACTGGTCGACGCCGGCGATGATCACGAACCCGACCAGCACGGTCAGGCCGAGGCGCCAGGTCTTGGCCCACATGGCCAGGAGCGCCAGCACGAGCGCGACCACCCAGAACGGCGGCGTGGAGAACAGCCAGTCGACGCCGTCGTACGCGCCGTTGATGAGGCTCTTGATGCCGTCGAAGAAGCCCGTGAAGCTCGTGGTCAGCCAGTCGACGAAGCTGTTGACCCAGTCGCCCAGGTCGATGCGGGGGACGATCGTCCCGGTCTCGGGGTTCGTCGCGGTGAGGATGCCGGCGATCATCGGAGCGCTCCTTCCGTCGCGGCGGGCTCGGCGTCGGGGACCACCGTCGGGTCCGGCGTCGTGCCCTGCTCCGGGACCATCGCCCCGAGCAGCGCCTCGCGGTCGATGTGGCCGACGACGTGGCCGGCGCCGTCCTGCACCGTGAGCGGGATCTCGCTCTCGCTCGCGGGCGCGAACAGCTCGGCGAGCGGCGTGTCCTCCCCGACGACGGGGACGCCGTCGGGCGTGGGGATCGCGGCGGTGCCCGGGGCGGCGTCGTCCGGCTCGCCCGTGGGCGTCATGACGGACGCGGCAGTCAGGACGCGCGTGCGGTCGACGTCGGTCACGAACTGCGCGACGTAGTCGTCGGCGGGCTCGGACAGGATCTGCTCGGGCGTCCCGATCTGCACGACGCGGCCGTCGCGCATGACGGCGATCCGGTCGCCCAGGTGCATGGCTTCGTTGAGGTCGTGGGTGATGAAGACGATGGTCTTGCCGAGAGTGCGTTGCAGCTCCAGGAGCTGCTCCTGCATCTCGCGGCGGATCAGCGGGTCGAGCGCGGAGAACGCCTCGTCCATGAGCAGGACGTCGGTGTCGGCCGCGAGCGCGCGGGCCAGGCCCACGCGCTGCCGCATGCCGCCCGACAGCTGCGAGGGCAGCGAGTCGTGCCAGCCGTCGAGGCCGACGAGGTCGAGCGCCTTGGCGGCGCGCTCCTGGCGCTCGGCCTTCGCGACGCCCTGGATCTCGAGCGGGTAGGCCGCGTTCTCCAGCACCGTGCGGTGGGGGAGCAGCGCGAAGTGCTGGAAGACCATCGAGACGCGCGTGCGGCGCAGCTCGCGCAGGCGGGCGGCGCTGACGGCGACGAGGTCCTCGTCGCCGAGGCGCACGTGGCCGGCGGTCGGCGTCCAGAGGCCGTTGACCATGCGGATCAGCGTCGACTTGCCGGACCCCGACAGGCCCATCACGACGAAGATCTCGCCCGGGGCGACGTCGAAGCTGACGTCGATCACCGCCGCGGTGCCGAGGTCCTTGACCTCCTCGCGGCTCGCGCCCTCCTCGAGCCGGCGGACCGCCTTCTGCGGTCGACGGCCGAAGACCTTGTAGACGTTCTCCACCCGGACAGCGGGGGCCTCGCTCCCGGTCACCCGGGACGTGGTCGCAGACATGCGACTCATCACCTCCATCACGACGTGCTCGGCGACGCGGACGCGATCCCTCGGCGAGCGCGCGGCGCGGGAGCGCGGCGCAGGCGGGGACCGGGACCCAGGTGGGCCCGGCGTCGTTCCGACCCTCCACCTTGCCAAAATCCAGGGAAAATCTCTAATGGATCGGGGCAGAACGGCGTCGGCGGGCGTCGATTGGGCCGCCAGGAACCGCGGAATGGTGCGGATGCTGGCCTTGGTCAACGAGTTATCGCATTGTGACCTTGCGTCCGCGGTCAAGATTCGGTATCGCGCGTGTGCGCGCGCACGCGCGTTCCGTTCCTACGCCGGCGGTGACGTTGCACGCGCCGACGGTGACGTTGCACGCGCCGACGGTGACGTCAGCTCGTGCGGAGGAGCGCGAGCCGGCTCGAACGCGCCCGGGCGATGGTCTCGATCATGCGTTGCTCGTTGCCGTAGGCGGCCTTGTCGATCCGCAGGAGCGCCCAGCCGCAGCCCACGACGTCGTCGGCCCGGGCCAGGTCGCTCGCCACCTGTTCCGGCCGCAGGTGATACTCGCCGTCGTACTCGATCCCGAGCCGCAGCTCCCGCCAGCCCATGTCGAGCCGCGCGACGAACCGGGCGCCGTCGAACACCTCGATCTGCGTCTTGAGCCGCGGGAAGCCGAGCGTGACCACCCGGAGGCGGACCTTCGACTCCCGGGGTGACTGTGCGCCGCCGTCCATGAGCAGCAGCGAGTCGTGGACGCGGCTGATCCAGCGCGCGCCGGCGTTGCGGTCGACGATCGCCTGCACCCCGTCGAGGTCGATGCCGCACGGCGGCGGGAGGATGACGTTCGGTCCGGGATGCGGGGGACGGCGGCGGTCGGGTCGGTCGCGCGGGCCAACGCGTCCAGCCGGGGCACGGACCGGAGGACGAGCGGATCGCGCGCGACGTCATAGGCGGTGCGTTCGACCGATGTCACCGGACCGTACGGCGAGGTCACGACGTCGTCGGGGTGCAGCGAACGCGCACGGATGACGAGCCTGTCGCGGCGGCGGATCCGCTCGGTGTGCCTCATCGCGACATGGATCGGGCTGTCGTCCCCCGTGAACCAGTCGACCCCGTGGATCCACAGCGCGGTGTCGCCGCAGAACACGGCGTCGTCGGGCAGGACGCGACGCGCGGCCCCGAGCCTCGCACCGAAGAGGACGGACCTCGTCGGCAGCCCCTCGGCCGCGGGCCGCGGAAGCCGGAGCACGTCCTGGGGAGCGGCGTCGTCGGAAGAAGTGAGAGGAAGGAGCGTTGTCATGCCGCGCATCCTCACGCGCCGGCCCCCGTCCGCGCCGCGGCTGACCTTCTCCTGTGCACGACGACGCCGTCCACAGGTGAGTGCGTCACCGTCGGCGGGTGCAACGTCACCGTCGGCGGCTGCAACGTCACCGTCGGCGAACGAGACGTCACCGTCGGCGTTCCCTACTACTCTGGACGTGATCCGCCGCCCATCGCGGCGACCACCCGCGCGGACGGGAGCCCCCAGCGCACGAGTCCAAGGAGCACGCATGTCCGAGAACGCTTCGTCCGCAGGAAGCACCGGGTTCGACGAGGTCCCCGGCCGCTACAAGGTCCGCAGCCTCGCGCTCGCCGAGGCCGGCCGCCACCAGATCCGCCTCGCCGAGCACGAGATGCCCGGCCTCATGGCCCTCCGCGACGAGTTCGGCCCCAGCCAGCCGCTGGCGGGTGCACGGATCGCCGGCTCGCTGCACATGACGGTCCAGACCGCCGTCCTCATCGAGACTCTCACCGCGCTCGGTGCGGACGTGCGCTGGGCGAGCTGCAACATCTTCTCCACGCAGGACGAGGCCGCCGCGGCGATCGTCGTCGGGCCCGACGGAACCCCCGACGACCCGCAGGGCGTCCCCGTGTTCGCCTGGAAGGGCGAGTCGCTGCCCGAGTACTGGGACTGCACCGAGCAGATCCTCGTCTGGCCCACCGAGGACACGTCCCCCGACGGGCCCCGGGTCATCGGCCCCAACATGATCCTCGACGACGGCGGCGACGCCACGCTCCTGGTCCACGAGGGCGTCGCCTACGAGCGTGCGGGCGCCGTGCCGCCGGACACCCGCCCCGGCGAGCCCGACCACTCGGAGGAGTCGAACGTCGTCCGCGCCGTGCTGCGCCGCGCGCTCGACGCCGACCCGCTGCGCTGGTCGACCATCGCCGAGGGCCTTCTCGGCGTCACCGAGGAGACCACGACGGGCGTCCACCGGCTCTACCAGCTGGCCGAGCAGGGGCAGCTCCTGTTCCCGGCGATCAACGTCAACGACTCGGTCACGAAGTCGAAGTTCGACAACCGCTACGGCATCCGTCACTCGCTGCCCGACGGCATCAACCGCGCCACCGACATCCTGATCGGCGGCAAGGTCGCGTTCGTCGCGGGCTACGGCGACGTCGGCAAGGGCGCGGCGGAGGCGTTCCGCGGCCAGGGCGCGCGTGTCATCGTCTCCGAGATCGACCCGATCTGCGCGCTGCAGGCGGTCATGGACGGCTACCAGGTCGCGAGGCTCGAGGACGTCGTGGGCGAGGCCGACTTCTTCATCACCACGACGGGCAACAAGGACGTCATCCGCACCGAGCACCTGGTCGCGATGAAGGACAAGGCCGTCGTCGGGAACATCGGCCACTTCGACAACGAGATCGACATCGCGGGCCTCGCGCAGGTCGCCGGCGTGGTCCGCACGGAGATCAAGCCGCAGGTCCACGAGTGGACGTTCACCGAGGCCGGACCCGGCGGCGAGGCCGCGGGGCGTTCCGTGATCGTCCTGTCCGAGGGCCGTCTGCTCAACCTCGGCAACGCGACGGGGCACCCGTCGTTCGTCATGAGCAACTCGTTCTCCAACCAGGTGATCGCGCAGCTCGAGCTCTTCGAGGACGCTCGGAACGCCGCCGACGGCGGACGCCAGTACCAGCGCGAGGTCTACCGCCTGCCCAAGATCCTCGACGAGAAGGTGGCCCGCCTCCACCTCGACGCGCTCGGGGTCAGGCTCAGCGAGCTGAGCAAGGACCAGGCCGACTACCTGGGGATCCCCGTCGAGGGCCCGTACAAGGCGGACCACTACCGCTACTGATCCCCTCCCTCGCGACGTAGGGCCTCCGGGAGCAGTACTTCGGCGACGCGGCGCGTTTCATCCCACGTGGATGAGGCGCGCCGCGGTCGTGGTCTGGTTCGCTGGTCGTGTGACGGCCAACGCATCCCTGAGCGACGACGAGCGCGCGGAGCTCCAGTCCCTCCGCGCCGAGGTGACCCGGCTGCGCCAGGAGGCGTCGTCGTCGGGCGGGGCGGGCGGCGGCGCGCCCGACGGCGCCACGTCCGCGGGTCCGCGCCGGCGACGGCAGGGCTGGGTGCGGTGGACGGCCACGGGGGTGCTCGTGGTGCTCGCGGCGCTTCTCGCGATCTCCGCCGTGGGTGCGCGCTACGTGCGCAGCCAGCTCCTCGACACCGACCGCTACGTCGCGACCGTCGCCCCCCTCGCCGACGACCCGGCGGTGCAGAACGCCGTCGCCACCAAGGTCACCGACGCGATCGTCCAGCAGCTCGACCTCGAGACCCTCACGCGCAACGCGCTCACCGCGATCACCGACAACGCGCCGCGCGTGCCCGAGCAGATCGTCGGGCTCGCGCCGGTCCTCGCCAGCCAGGCCAACGGGTTCATCGGCGACCAGGTCACCCGGTTCGTCCGGTCCGACGCGTTCGCCAACCTGTGGGTCCAGGCGAACCGGGCCGCGCACGCGAACGTCGTCGCGGTCCTCACCGGCGGCAGCGGCCGCGCGCTCACCGGCACGGCCGACGGGGCGGTCGTGCTCGACCTCGGTCCCGTCGTGGACACCGTGAAGCAGCGGCTCGTCGCCCGGGGGCTCAGCTTCGCGAGCAACATCCCGCAGGTGACCACGACCATCACCGTGTTCCAGTCGTCCGACCTCGCGAAGGCGCAGCGCTGGACGCGCGCGTTCGACCGCCTCGCCACCTGGCTGCCCTGGATCGCGCTGCTCGTGGCGGCGCTCGCCGTCGGGGTGGCACCCCCCGGCCGGCGCAGGCGGGCCGTCGTGGTCGCGGCGTCCGCGGTGGCCCTCGGGATGATCGTCCTCGGGCTGGGGATCACCATCGGCCGTGCCGTCTACCTCGGGGCCGTGCCCGCGCACGTGCTGCCGCCGAGCGCCGCGGCCGTCGTGTTCGACAGCGTGGTCCAGCCGCTGCGCGGCACGCTCCGGTTCGTGCTCGTCGTCGCGCTGGTGGTCGCGCTCGCGAGCTTCCTCGTCGGGCCCGGCGGCGCCGCCCAAGCGGTCCGCAACGGCTTCATGTGGTTGGTCGGCCGTGCGTCGGGCGGCCGGGCCGGCGACACGGCCCGCGAGCCGCGGCCCTGGGAGGCCTGGATCGCACGCTACGCCGTGCTGCTCACGGTCGCGCTCGTCGTGCTGGGCGGGCTGGTGCTCGTGTTCTGGCACTACCCGACGGGCGCGGTAGCGTTCTGGATCGCGCTGCTCACCGTGGTGCTCGTCGTCGCCGTGCAGGTGCTCGCGGCGCCCGGGCGACACGCCGCAGCGGCGCGGCAGGTGGGGGGGACTACCCCCGCATGAGTCGGCGGTCGGCCCCGTGGGTCGGCAGGCGCGGGACGGCCAGGATGGAGGCATGAGCACGACGACCGCACCCACACCCCCGGCATCGGCCCCGCACGCGCCGGGACCTCAGGGTCCCGCCGCGCCGGCGGCGCACCCCCAGGCCTCGGACCAGGCGGCGGTGTCCGCCGTCCGCCGGCTGCAGCCTGTCGGGTTCTTCACCGGGCCGTTCCGGCGCCGTACCTGGAGCGAGCTGCTGTTCCTCGTCTGCACCCTCGTGACGGGCTCCGTCGGCCTCGCCTACTTCTTCTTCACCATCGGGGCCGGCGTCGGCTTCGGGGTGACGGTCGTCGGTCTCTACGTCGGCGGCGCGCTCGTCGTCGGGGCACGCATGTGGGGCGGGCTCTACCGCGCCCAGGGCCGCGCCCTGCTCGGCGTCGACGTGCCCGCGCCACTGCCGTTCCGCCGCGGACGTGGCTTCTGGGGCGGCATGGGCCGGATGCTCGGCGACACCGCCGGGTGGCGCGCGCTCGCGTTCCTCTTCCTGTCGTTCGTGACGAACCTCGTCGGAGCGGTGTTCTCGCTGATCTTCTTCGGGTACGGGCTCGGCGCCCTGACCTATGGCATCTGGTACCGCTGGCTCCCGCTGCAGCAGGCGACCGACGGCACCTGGCACCGGGGCGCCCAGTACGGTCCCGACTGGTTCGTCGACACGCCCGAGCGCATCTGGGTCCAGGCGGGCGCCGGCGTGCTGCTCCTTCTCCTGTGGCCGCAGGTCCAGCGCGGGTTCGTCCACGTGACGCGGCTGCTCATCGTCAACCTGCTCGGCCCGACGAAGGCCAGCCTCCGGGTGGCCGACCTCGAGCGAGCCCGTGGTCGCACCGTCGAGGACGCCGACGCCCGCCTGCGTCGCATCGAGCGGGAGCTCCACGACGGCACCCAGGCGCGGCTCGTCGCCGTTGCCATGCAGCTCGGCGAGGCCAAGGAGCAGCTCGCCGGGTCGCCGTCCGGTGACGGCCGGGACGCGACGGTGAACGACGCGCTCGGCCTCGTCACGCTCGCCCACGACTCCACCAAGGAGGCGCTGACGGAGCTCCGCGAGATCGCCCGCGGCATCCACCCGCCCGTCCTCGACAACGGGCTCGCGGCCGCCCTCGGCACGCTCGCGGCGCGCTCGCCCGTGCGGACCGTCGTCGACGTCGACCCCGCGGTCGCGGAGCACGATGCGCTCGCCTCGGCCATCGAGGCGCTCGCGTACTACACCGTCGCCGAGCTCGTCACCAACGCCGCCAAGCACGCGCACGCGTCGACGGTGTGGGTGCTCGTCGAGCCCGCGGCCGCCGCCCGCCCGCCGGCCCCCGGCTCGACCGAGCCCACGCGGTTCGTCCGCATCCGGGTCCGGGACGACGGCGTCGGCGGCGCCGCCGTGAACCTCACCGACCCGCGGCCCGGTGAGGGAAGCGGCCTGGCCGGCCTGGTCGAGCGGGTCCGCGCCGTCGACGGCACCCTCGACGTCACCAGCCCCGTCGGCGCCGGGACCCGCGTCGACGTCCTCCTGCCCACCGTCGTCCCCGGGGAGAACTGAACGTGCGCATCCTCATCGCGGAAGACTCCGCGATCCTCCGCGACGGCCTCGTCGCACTGCTGCAGCGGCGGGGCCACGAGGTCGTCGGGGCCGTGCCCGACGCCGACGCGCTCCGCGCCGCCTACGCCGCGCTCGTCGCGGACGGCGGTTCGGGGGCGCCCGACGTCGTCGTCGTCGACATCCGCATGCCCCCGACCTTCACCGACGAGGGCCTGCGCGCCGCGATCGAGCTGCGCACCGCGAACCCCGGCCAGGGCGTCCTCGTGTTCTCGCAGTACGTCGAGACCCAGTTCGCCGCCCGGCTCCTCGCCGACGACGCGCGGGGCCTCGGGTACCTGCTGAAGGACCGCGTCGCCGACGTGGGGGAGTTCCTCGGCGCGCTCGAGCGGATCGCCTCCGGGCAGACCGTGCTGGACCCCGAGGTCGTCAGCCAGCTCATGGGCGCGTCCCGCGGCGACGACGCGCTCGCGCGGCTCACGCCCCGCGAGCGCGAGGTGCTCGAGCTGATGGCGCAGGGGCGGTCGAACGGCGCGATCGCGGAGGGGCTGTTCCTCTCGTACGGCGCGGTCGAGAAGAACGTGACGTCCATCTTCGACAAGCTCGGCCTGCCGCCCGACTCCGCCGACCACCGGCGCGTGCTCGCCGTGCTGCGGTACCTGCGCGGGCAGTAGGTTCGCCGTCGTAGCGCGACTGACCTACACAGTCGGTGGAACCGTCCGGCCGACTCGTTCGGCATAGGGTGCGTAAGGCGCATGTTGCTGCCGGTGGCCTCGGTGCGGCGGGGTGCTGTGTAGGTCAGTCGCGCTACGCCAGGTCGACCCCCCCCGTCCGGGGGTGCGTCGATGCGGGCGGATGGCCGTGCCTTCGCCTTCGCCGTCGGTAGGGGAGCGGGGCTCGGGGACCAGTGACGCTCCGCGGCGCCGCTGCTCGGTGTGCGGGGCCGGGCGCTGACGTGACAGGTGGCGAAGCCCACCCACAGGCCGACGTCGACGACCGTTGTGCACAGCCCGCTGCCCGGCGCTGGTCTGGGCCGCGTTGATGTGGGATCCCTGGTGCATGCCGCGCCGCCGACCGACAGGATCCGAGCTTCGCGTCTCGCCCGTGTACCGCCGCCTGCTGTCCGCCGGTGGGACCGCTCGATACGGCGAGCTCGTGCGCACGGGCGCCGACCAGGCGCCGCTCAAGAACCTCCTCGCCGAAGGCATGCTGGTCCGCGCCGGCTTCGGTGTGTACGTGCTGCCGACCGCCCATCCGGACCTGATCGTCGCTGCCCGGTTCGACGCGCACGTCGACTGCGTCAGCGCGCTGCCGCTGCAAGACGTCGCGACGCTCCACCGTCCGGCAGTGACGCACCTGCACCTCCCACGGGACCACGGCGGAAACAGGTGGCCGGCGCGCGAGCTGAGAAGGGTCCGGCTGCACCGTTCGGACGACGAGCCGGGCTTCGCGCTCGTCGACGGCCGGGTGCGGTCGGTCGAGCGGGCACTCGCGCGCGCCTTGACGTGCGTCCCCCGGGACGAGGCGGTGGTCGCCCTGGACAGCGCGCTGTGGAAGGGGTTCGCCACGGTCGAAGGGGTGTCCCGGCATCTGCCGCGCAACGCGCCGGCTCGCGTCTGGTCCGCGTTGGCGCTCGCCGACCCCGGCGGGAAGTCGGTCATCGAGACGTTGGCGCGGCTCGCCCTGGTCGACGCGGGATTCACCGTTCGCACCCAGGCGAGGTTCGAGGACGTGGGGGACGTCGACCTCCTCGTCGAGGGCCTCGTCGTGGTGGAGTGCGACGGCTACGAGTACCACAAGGACAGGGTCACGTTCCGGAACGACCGGCGGCGCGACCGCATCCTGCACGCGGGTGGACTCGTGGTGCTGCGGTTCACCTATGAGGACATCGTCGACGATCCGACCTGCGTGGTCCGTGCGGTGCGCGCCGCACTCGCGACCCGGCCTCCGGGGTTTCGGGTGGTTCAGCCCATCAGGTAGCGCGACTGACCTACACAGCTCCATGTCGACCCGAGAACATTTCGCTGTTAAGGGGCGAATCGGTTGTCGCGTGTGGTGGTGCGAGGTTGTCGTGACCCGGCTGTGGAGGTAGGTCGCGCTATGTGCCGGGAGCCGGTGCGCGCGGGCCGGGCGGCGGCTGTGGGTCTCCTGGCGATCGGTTCCGACGGCGTGTCCGAGCTTGCGTCGAGGGGCGGGATCTTCGTACGGTCGTTGATCACGAAACGATAACGACGGGAACGAAGCACGCAGAACCGACGCCGACGAGGCGGCCGCAGAGCCGCCCCGAAGGGAGGCGCATGACAGCGCCCGCCGCACGTCCACTCACCACCCCGACCGCACCGGGCGCCGAGCCGAACTCGGCCGCCGCGTCGAGCGCGCCGCCGTCGGCGGCACGGTCCGCTCGGCCGGGGACCGCGGCAGCGCCGCCCGCCCCGGCGCCCGTCCTGAGGCTGCCGCCGCTCCGCCTCCCGGGCGCACGCCCCGCGCCTACGCGCGAGCGGTTCGCCCTCGTCGACGGGCTTCGCCTGCTCGCCGCGCTGGGCGTGGTGCTCTACCACTTCACGGCGCGCACCAACCCGGCCTGGCACGCCGACGTCGCCGACCTCTTCCCGAACCTGGGCGGCGTGACGGTCTACGGTGCGCTGGGCGTGGAGCTGTTCTTCCTGATCAGCGGGTTCGTGATCCTCATGAGCGCGTGGGGTCGGACGGTGCCGGCGTTCGTGGCGTCGCGGGTCGGGCGCCTGTACCCGGCGTACTGGCTCGGGGTGCTGTCGACGGGCTTCCTGCTGCTGGTGGTCTGGCCGCGCAAGGACCTCGGCGTCCACGACGTCGCGGTCAACCTCACCATGGCGCAGGCGGCGTTCGGGGTGAACGACGTCGACGGCGTCTACTGGACGCTCTGGACGGAGCTGCGGTTCTACCTCCTGGTCGGGCTGCTCATGATCTGGGGGTTCACGCCCCGGCGGGTGACCTGGCTGTGCGCCGTCTGGCCGCCGGTCGCGTGGTTCCTCGCTACGCGGCTCCCCGTGGACTGGTCGTCGTGGCCGGGCGGGATCAACTGGCCGGCCGCGCTGCTCGTTGACCAGTACGCGGGACTGTTCGCCGCGGGGATGATGATCTTCCTCGTCGCCCGGCACGGCGTGACGCCCGCCCGGCTCGCGGTGCTCGCGTCGAACGCCGGCCTCGTGGTGTGGCTGCTGGCGCCGCGGCTCCAGGGCCGGTTCGCGGGCACGACGGAGCACGCGGTGTCGACGGACGTCATCCGCGTCGGCCTGCTGGTCGCGACGGCGCTGCTGCTCGCCGCGACGTGGTCGCCGCTCCGGCGGGTGCGCTGGTCGGGGCTCGTCCTCGCCGGGGCGCTCACCTACCCGGTGTACCTGCTGCACGAGTGGTGGGGCTGGTGGCTGATCCACCTGTTCCCTGCCGGAGTCCCCGCCTACCTCACGCTCGCGACGGTCCTGCTCGTGGTCCTCGGCGTGGCGGCGCTCGTGCACCACGGGCTGGAGAAGCGCGCGGGACCGGCGCTGCGGCGGGGCGTGACGCGGGCGCTCGAGCGGACGACGGGGGCGCTGGGGCGGGTCGTCCCCCGCTTCCGCGCGGCCTGATCTACCGACGGAGCCAGCACCCGGGGGACAGCCCCCCGTCCGGTGCTCGTGCCCGCCCGCGACGCGGTCGGAGGAGCGCGCCATACCGCGCTGACCTGCGATTTCGGAGAGTGGAGACGTCCCCGAGGAACCGTCTCAGGAGCGTCTCATGGCGATCGTCGCCCCACCGTCCCCACCCCGCCCGGCCGCGTCCCCGCCGCGGGCCACGGGCCGGCCCACGGCCCAGCCCGACCCGTCGAACGAGCTCGTCGCCCCGCCGTCCGCGCCTCTCAACCCGGCCCGCGGTCGCCCCGGCGCCCGGCCCGACGCCGTCCGCCCTGCCCGTCGGCCCCGCGATCTGTTCGTCGACGTCGTGCGCGCCCTCGGGACGCTCGGCGTGATCACGCTGCACTGGTCGATGGTCGACGCCTCGATCAGCGGCGGTTCCCTGCACGTGGGCAACGCGCTCGGCTCGGGGCCGGGCTGGCTCATGACGTGGCTGATGCCCCTGCCGCTGCTGTTCTTCGCGGCCGGCGCGGCCGCGGGCCACGAACGGCGTGCCACGACACGCGGACCGTGGTCGCTCACGGTGCACCGCATCCGGCGCCTTGTCCGGCCGGTGGGCGTCCTGCTCGCGGTCTGGGCCGGCGCGGCCGCGGTGCTGCTCGCGCTCGGCGTGCCGGAGGGCGTCGTCATCCCGGTCCTGCACAAGGTGCCGCAGCCCCTGTGGTTCCTGGGCGTCTACCTCGCGCTGACGGCGGCGACGTCGCTCGTCGTCAGGGCGGTCCGCCGCCTGGGCGAACGGCTCCCGGCGGCGGTTGGGCTCGCGATGGTGGCCGTCGTCGCGGTGGACTACGTGCGGATCGGCGCCGGGCACCCCGGGGCCGGCTGGCTGAACCTCGCCCTCGTGTGGCTGATCCCGTTCGCGCTCGGTGTCGCCTACGCCGAGGGCACCCTGACCCGTCGCCCCGCGGCGCTCGCGGCCGGGGCGCTCGGCGGGATCACGGCGGCCGTGGCGCTCATCGTCGCCGGCCCGTACCCCATCAGCCTCGTCGGGATGCCGGGGGACGCGTTCTCCAACCTCGCCCCGCCGACGGCGCCCGTCGCCGCCTTCGCCGTCGCGCAGGTGTGCCTCGCGCTGCTGGCGCGCGACGCGCTGACCCGCTGGGCGACGACGGGCCGCGGGACGCGGCTCGTCGCCTGGGTGAGCGCGCGCTCGATGACCCTCTACCTGTGGCACCTGACCGCGATGTTCACCGTGGCGGGCGTCGTGATGCTCGGGATGCACGAGCACCTGCCGGTGCCGTGGTCCGCGGACTGGTGGTCGACGCGGCTCACGTGGTTCGCCGCGATGGCTGCCGCGCTGGGCGGGCTGGTGGCCGTGTTCGGGCGGGTCGAGCGGCGGAGGTGAGCGCCGTCGTCGGGCTAGCTCGCGGTGAAGGACGACACCCATGCGGCCGGGAAGCCGAACTTCCCCCGCAGGGTGTCGGCCTTGCCGGTGACGCTGGCCTTCTTGCCGGCCGTCGAGGTCGCGGTGAGGGTCTTCATCTGCCCGCTCGAGTACTTCGCGGACACGCTGATCGACTTCACGTCAGGCAGCCCGAAGACCTTCTTCGCGGTCGCCTGCGAGACTGTGCGGGTCCACGACCGGTACGAGTTGCCGGGGGCGGTGAGGCTCCAGGAGTCGGCGACCGACTGCTCGTACGGCACCTTGGCGGACCAGACGTCCTGCGAGTTCGCCGTGCGGCCGCCCGACGACGAGTAGTAGTGCGTCGCGACGACCTTGCCCCCGTAGGTGAGCGCCTTGGCCTTGGTGGTCGACGTGAGGGTGGCCTTCACCGCGGCGACCCAGAGCTTGCCGTAGTAGCCGTTCGTGCCCTCGTTCTGCTTCTTCCAGCCGGTGAAGTTCTGGTCGCGGACGTCGTCGACGACGTTGCACCGGCACTTCGCGTTCGTGCTACCGAGCTTGGTGAGCGCGTAGCTGCGCGCGACGATCGCCTGCGCCGCCAGCGCGTGTACGCCCTTGCCCGCTCCCCACGACGACGGCATCTCGGCGATCCCGTACAGGTACTCGGTGTTGAGCCGCAGGTCGTTGACGACGTTCGGGTGGCCCCCGATGTTCGAGATCGTCAGCCGGCCGTTCCGGTAGCTGCCCTGCGCGCCCTTGACGGTCGCGACGGCCTTGGTGGAGGTTGACTTGTAGTACGTCGTCCCGGACCAGTGGATCCGGAGCGTCGAGTCCGTGTACTTCTTGGTGACGGTCTTGGTGCCGCTCTTGACCGGGAACGACGCCGTGACCTTGGTGCCGCTGACCCCGATGGTGACGGTGATCGGCGCCTTGCCCTCGTAGAGCGTCGTGTTCTTCGACGAGCGCAGCCGCCAGGTCCCGGCGTCGACGTGCACGCTCGTGGACGTCGCGGTGTCCGAGTACTTCCCCGCCGCGTAGCCGTACGGCTCCGGTCCCCAGACCTGGACGGCGATGTTCTGCGGGGTCGTGACGGTCTTCGGCGTCGTGTCCTTGTAGTACGTCTTGAGGATCGTCGTCGAGGAGTGGCCCTTGAGCCCCAGCTGGTAGGCGCCGTACTGGGGCATCCCGACCCCGTGGCCGAAGCCGGACCCCTTCGCGGTGAACGACGACGGCGCGGCCGTGGTGATCGTCAGGGTCTTGGTCGCGGAGTAGACGCCCGACGACGTCTTCGCGCGGAACACCGCGGTCGCCTTGGGCTTGACGCTGATGGTGCCCGTGCCGGCGGTCGACGTCTTCACCGTGCCGAGCGCGTACCAGACGCCGCTCACCCGCTGCTGCACCGCGACCGTGCCGGCGTGCGCCTTGCCTCCGACCTTCCACGTGACCGTGAGCTTGGTCGACACGCCCGGGCGAGCGCTCGACGGCCCGGTCAGCGTGACGGTCGTCGTCGCTGCCTGCGCCGGTGCCGCGAGGCCCGCGAGGCCGACGCTCAGCCCGGCGGCGAGCGCTACCGAGAGCCCCGTCGCGACCGCGACGCTGCGGATCCGTCCCAGTGTCCCCATGCGTCCACCGTGACACGGGGCCAGAGGTCCGTCACCCCGAGCGACGTTCCCGCAGGTCAGGCTCGCGGCCGAAGACGGGACCTCACTTCTTCGGCGTGAACGACGCGACCCATGCGGCCGGGAGGCCGAGGGTGGTCCGCCACCACTCCGGGCTGGCCGACACGTAGGCGGTCTTGCCGGCCGCCGAGGTGCCCTTGAGCTCCTTGACCTGGCCGCTCGAGTACTTCTGCGAGACCGACACGGACTTGACGTCGGCGAGCGGCACGCTCGCGTAGGAGAAGATCTTCTTCGCCTGCGCCTGCGTGATCGACCGCGTCCAGGACGCGTACGAGTTGCCGGGGGCAGACTTCGCGGGATCGCTGACCGACACGAGGTACGGCATCTGGACTGTCGTCGCGCTCTGCCACACGTCCTTGTTGTTGGCGGTACGTCCGCCCGACGCCGCGAAGTACGGCGTCTGGATGGGCTTCCCGCCGGCGGTGACGGCTTCGGCGCTCGTGGCGCTGGTCGTCGTGGCCTTCACGGCGGTCACCCAGAGGTTGCCGTAGACGGCGTCGGTGCCCTCGCTCTGCTTCTTCCAGCCGGTGTAGTTCTGGTCGCGGACGTCGTCGACGACGTTGCAGCCGCACTTGGCGTTGGTCGACCCGAGCTTGCTGAGCGCGTAGGTTCGCGCGATGACGGCTTGGGCCTCGAGGGCCGCCCTCCCCTTGCCGGAACCGCCCAGGCCCCACGACGACGGCATCTCCGCGATGCCGTACAGGTACTCGGTGTTGAGGAGCACGTCGTTGACGATGTTGGGGTGAGCGCCGATGGCGGTCACGTCGAACCAGCCGTTGCGATACAAACCCTGGCTGCCCTTGACCGAGGCGCTGCCGGAGTCCCAGAGCACCTGGTAGGCGGCCGTGGACGAGGAGGCGGTGACCGTGCGCGTCGGCATCGACCCGTTGAGCAGGGCGAAGCTGAGCCGACCGTTGCTCACGCTGACGCGCAGGTCCTGCGCCGAGGTGCCAGCGAGCACGGTTGTCAGGGCGTCACCCGAGCCGCCGCCGGTGACGCGCCACGGGCCGCCGAAGCTGACTGTCGTCGTCGTGTCGGTGTCGGAGTACTTCCCGGCCGCGTAGGAGTACGGCTCAGGCCCCCAGACCTGGACCTTGATGCGGTCCGGGGTCGTGACGTTCCCGACGGTGGTGCCGGTGTAGTAGTGCCGAAGGATCGACTGGGCCGTGGTGAGCGTGTTGGTACCGGTGCTCGTCAGCGCCATCTCGTACGCCCCGTACTGCGACAGCCCCACCCCGTGGCCGGAGCCGGAGCCGCTGACGGTGAACGACGACGGCGGCTTCACGGTGACGGTGTGCGACGCGCTGGTGACGATGCTGGGCTTGCGGAACCGGTACGTCGTCGTCGCGGTCGGCTTCACGGCGACGCTGCCGCGGCCCTTGGTGGTCCTGACGTTCTGGACCTTGACCCAGTGGGAGCCGCTCCGGCGTTCGAGCACGACGGCGCTCGTGAGGCCGACCCCGTGGTGCGTGAAGGAGACAGCGAACGTCTTGCTCGTGCCGGACATGATGGTCGACCCGGCCGTGCTCGTGAGCGCGTACGCCTTCTTGACGGTGAGCTTCTTGGCCGACGAGGACTTCTTCGTGGACGTGAGCACCCGGTACGTCGTCGTCGACGCAGGCTTGACCGAGAACTTCGCGACGCCCTTGGTGCTGGTGGTCTTGGCCGCGACCTTCTTCCAGGTGGACCCCGACTTCCGTTGGAGAGTGACGGTGCCCTTGTGCCCGTGGGTGCCGACCTTCCAGGTCGCGGTGAAGACGGTCGTCCGGTCGCTCCACGCGGTGCTGTGCCCGGTGAGGGTCACGTGCGTCGTCGCCGCCTGCGCGGGGGCGGCGAACCCCACGGCCCCGACGACGACGGCCAGCGCGGTGAGGACGGACGCGAGGGTCCCGAGCAGCTTTGCGCGGGCGCCGTGGGTGAGAGTCACGGGCACACTCTGCCACGCCGGGGTGACGATGCCGAAGAGCCGTGGTGCAGGCTGTGTGTGGGCGGATTCGTCCACAGGTGGGCGGGGCTCAGCGGCGAGGGTCCGGCACCCCGAACGGCAGCCGCGCGACCCGCTCGGCGACCTCGCGGTGGGCGCCGGTGGTGCGGAGCGCGGCGACGTGCTCGCGCTCGCGCCGCTCGGTCAGGACGGCGGCCAGGAACAGCTCGGGCGGCGTGCCCCACGGGGGCCCGGGCGCGACGAAGCGCTCGACCCGCGCGGCCAGGTCGGTGCCGACCCGAGCCCGGCTCGCCGGGGCCATGCGGGCCGCGCGGCCCAGGAACTGCCGGGCGGCGAGGGCCAGGCCGTCGGGCAGCCGGGCGACGTCGGCGGTGCGGACCCAGGCCACGAGCTGCGGCGGGACGGCCGGCAACGGCGCGAGCCCGGGGCCGCCGCGGACGCGGAGCACGTACGTGCCGGCGAGGTAGTCGCCTGCGCGCTTGCCCTTCGCGTTGCACAGGCTGACGATCAGCGCGATCGAGCCCAGCGTCAGCCAGATCTCCACGACCCCCACGAGCGCCCGGACGAACACCTGCCGGAACCGCACGGGGCCGCCGTCGTCGCGGACGACGCGCGTCCCGACGGCGAGCTTGCCGAGCGAGCGCCCGCGGCTCAGGGTCTCGACCGCCGTGGGGACGCCGACGAGCAGCAGCGCCAGCAGGACGATGGCCAGCGCCGGCGCGGTCGCGTCGGTGGCGAGCGCGCCGAGGGCGATCAGGCCGGCGATCGCCAGCACGCCGAGCACCGCGAGGTCGAGCAGGCCCGCGAGCATGCGCGACGCGAACGACGCCGGCCGCGTCTCGAGCACGACGGCCTCGCCGATGAGCACGCCGTCCGCGGGAGCCTCCACCCGTCGGAGCGTACCGGTCCGGGCGGCCGAGGATGTGGGAGGGTGGCGCCGTGGACCTGGACGCCCTGACCGCCGCACGCGCGGACCAGTGGGCGCGCCTCGACGAGCTGGCCCGGCGTCGCCGGCTCGACGGCGCCGAGGCCGACGAGCTGGCACGCCTGTACCAGTCGGTCGCGACGGACCTGTCGACGATCCGCTCGACGGCGCCCGACCCCACCGCGGTCGCGAACCTCTCGGGGTCGCTCGCGCGGGCGCGCGCGCGGCTGGCCGGGGCCCACGAGCCCGCGTGGTCCGACGTCGCACGGTTCGCCGTCGTGACCGCGCCGGCCGCGCTCTACCGGATCCGCTGGTGGATCGTCGGGGTGGCCGCGGCGTCGATCGTCGTGGCCGTCGTCGTCGGCTGGTGGGTCGCGACGGACGACGGCGCGCTCGCCGCGCTCGGCCCGAAGTCGGCGCGCGACAAGTACGCCCTGCACGACTTCAGCGACTACTACGCGCCCAGCAGCACGTTCGCGAGCGTCGTCTGGACCAACAACGCGTGGCTGTCGGCGCTGTGCGTCGCGCTCGGCATCACCGGCATCGGCCCGGCGTGGGTGCTCTTCACGAACGCCGTGAACGTCGGCTCGGTGGCTGGGCTCATGGCCACGTACGGCCGCCTCGACGACTTCTTCGCGTCGATCCTGCCGCACGGGATGCTCGAGCTGACGGCCCTGTTCACCGCCGGAGCCGCGGGGCTGCGGATCTTCTGGACGCTCGTCGATCCCGGCCCGCGTCCCCGGTCGCGCGCGCTCGCCGAGGAGGGGCGCTCGCTGCTCACCGTCGCGATCACGCTCGTCGTGGCGCTCGCAGTGTCGGGGCTGATCGAGGGTTTCGTGACCGGCTCCGGCCTGCCGACGTGGGTCAAGCTCGGGATCGGCGCCGTCGCGCTCGCCGCGTTCTGGGCCTACGTGCTCGTGCTGGGCGGACGCGCCGCGCGGGCCGGAGAGACCGGCGACGTCGACGTCGAGCGGGGCGGCGACGTGCGGCCCGTCGCCGCCTGAGGCGGACGCGCCGGACTCACGGCCGGCCGCCGGCCCGACGCCGTCCTCGGCCCGCCGCTCACCCCCGCCGGTCGAGCGCGGCGTCGCGACGGGCGAGAGCGGCGAGCTCCGCGTTGTACGCGACGAGCTCGGCGTCGCCGTCCCGGTCGGCCTGGCGATCCTTGCGTCGCGCCTCGCGCTTGTCCGACGCCTGCCACTGCATCGCGACGATCACGGCCGCGATGAAGGTCGGGAACTCGCCCGCGCCCCAGGCGATGCCGCCGGCGCTGTGCTGGTCGGCGAGCAGGGCAGCGTCGTTCGTGTACCCCATCGCGTGCCACCAGTCGGCGGCGATGAGCGCGTCGGTGGACATCAGGGCGATCCCGAAGAACGCGTGGAAGGTCAGCGTGATCAGCAGGACGACGAGGCGCATCGGCGGCTCGGGCCGGGCCGGCCCCGGGTCGGCGCCGACGAGCAGCCAGAAGAACAGGTACCCGCTGAGCAGGAAGTGGACCTGCATGAGCACGTGCACCGGGTGGTCGAACAACGCGGCCTGGAACCAGCCGGTGAAGTAGAACGCGACCAGGCTGCCCGCGAAGATCACGCCCGCGACGGCGGGCCGGGCGAGCAGCCTCGCGTACCAGGAGTGGACGCCGAGCAGGATCCACTCGCGCGGGCCGCGGCTGTGGTCCCCGCGCGACGGCAGCACCCGCAGCGCCAGGAGGACCGGCGCGCCCAGGACCAGCGGCAGGGGCACGAACATCATGAGCCCCATGTGCAGGATCATGTGCGTGCTGAACTGCACCGACCCGTAGACGGCGGGGCCGCCCGACGTGCAGTACAGCAGCAGGAGGCAGCCGAGCAGCCAGGCAGCGGTGCGCCCGGTGGACCAGCTGTCGCCCCGGCGCCGCAGCCGCACGACGGCGGCCACGTAGAGCCCGGCCATCGCGAGCGCGAGCGCCGCGAACGCCCAGTCGAGGTGGAACTCGGTCAGCATGCGGAGCGGCGTGACGTGCGGGGGATAGGGGAACCCGAGGAGCTCGTGGCGCGCGTCGCCGCTGATCGGGTTCTGCGCGACCGGCGGGGCGCTGCGGGACAGCGCGACCGAGACGCCGAGCGTCACCGCCATGACGAGCGACTCGACCAGGGCGAGCCGGAGGAACGCGCCGCGGTGCCCGTCGTCGAGCGCGGGCAGGGCACGGCGGCGCTGCTGCCACCCCGCGACCCCGAGCGCCGTGAGGGCGAGCACCTTGACGAGGATCAGGGCGCCGTACGCCGTGGTCACGAGGTCGGCCGGCGACTGCAGGCGCAGCCACGCGTTGACGACGCCGGACGCCGCGACCGCGACGAACGCGATGCCCGCGAGCGTCGAGTAGCGCCGCGCGACGACGGGCAGCGACCGGCCGAGCGTGCCGCGCAGGAGGATCAGGGCGACCAGGCCGCCCAGCCACACCGTCACGCCGAGCAGGTGCACCGCGAGGGCGTTCACGGCGTTCCCGTGCTCCGCGCTGCCTGCGGCGTGGCCGCCGAGCGCGAGGGGGAGGAGGGCGCCGAGCGCGAGCGCCGTGGCGATCGCGACGGCCGTGGTGCGCCGGCTCGCCAGCAGCACGACGAGCGCCAGCGCGACCAGGGTCGACGACACGAGCAGCGTCTGCCCGAGCTCCACGTGCAGGGCGAGGAACACGACCTGGTGCGCGAAGCCGGGCGACGTGAGCGGGACGCCCATGATGTCCGCGGCCTCGAGCACGAGGTTCGCCAGGAGTGCCACGAGCCAGACGACGCCTGCGCGCACCGCCCAGCGCGTCGCCACCCACTGCGACCGGCCGATCGTCCGCGAACCCGAGCGGGCGCCCGGGATCGCCGTCGCGGCCAGCACGAGGAACCCGATGGTCAGGGCCGCGGCGCCGTCCTGCAGCGTGCGGGCCACGGGCAGGCCGACGTCGACCACGGGCCCCGCGTCGAGCACGCTGACGCCCTGCAGCGCTCCGGTGAAGGACAGTGCGACGAGGAGCGCCACGAGCCCGAGCGGGACGGCCGCGGCCAGCACGGCGCCGGGCGGCAGCGGGCGTGGCGGTGGCGCGGGGGCGCCGAGCGGGTCGTCGGGGTCGGGAGGCTGCAAGGGGGACGGTCCGGCGTCTGGCAGCCCTGAGGAGGGCAGCCCGGGAAGGGGCGAGGTCATGGTGGTGCTCCACGGGTCGTGGCGTCGGGTGGTCCGGGCGCGCGAGGGCGACGGACCGGGGCCCGTCGCTACGCGACCGCGAGGGGTGGGCCGCGGCGCAGCAGGGGACCGGCGACTACCCGTCCGCGGGGCGCGGCCGACGTGGCCGGCGGGGCGGCCACCGGGCGACGCCGGGGGAGCAGCGGCCGGGACGCGACGGCGAGGACCGCGGGAAGCACCCGCGCCCACCAGGTGAACGTCCGCGTGGCGGCCGCGTCGCCGGCGACCACGAGCACCGCGACGGCCAGCGTGGCGGCCAGGTGGGCGGCGAGCATGGCGCGGTCCGCGGCGGTGCCGGTCAGGCCCGCGGCCAGCCCGTGCACGTGGCCGGCGGCGTGCTCGACGGCGGCCCCCGCACCGGCCGGTGGTGTCGCCCCCGGTGCGACCGGCCCCCCGTGCCCGAGGTGACCACCGTGGCCGGCGAGGGAGAGCGGGGAGGCGGGGGACGTCGTCGGGCCGGCGGGGAGCACGGCGAACGCGGCGTGCGCGACGTACTGGAGGGCGAGGAGCGCGGGCACGGTCACGGCCGCGCGCAGGCGGGCGCGGGCGCACAGTGCGCCCACGAGGGCGCAGGCGGCGGCGACGCCGACCAGGCCGAGCCCGTTCGGGAGCACTCCGCCGCACACCGCGTGCGCCCCGGCCGCGAGGACGAGGCTCGTCACCGCCACGAGGACCGTCCGCGCGACGGCGAGCGCGTGCGGGCCGGGCGTGTCGGAGGCCTGGGACCGGCCGGGCGGGGACGGCAGCGCGGGGCGGGGCACGGTCAGGTCAGGACGATCGCGAGGAACGGGATCACGAACGTGGCGAGGAGCGCGATCACCACGATGATCGCGGTGCGCCGGCGCCGTTCCTCGCGGGTCAGTCGGGCCATGCCCCGAGCGTACCCATCGGACCTGTCAGAACTGCGACGCGGTCTACGGGCACCACGTTCTGAGACGCCCGGGGGCGGGTCAGAGGCGGGCCGCCGCCTTGAGCGCGAGGTACGCGTCGGCGACGCGCGGGGCGAGCTCGTCCGGTCCCGCCTGGACGACCTCCGCGCCGCGCTGCCGCAGGATCCCCGCGACGGCGGTGCGTTCCAGCCCGACCCGCTCGGCCGCAGCCGCGTCGTACACCTCGGCGCTCGTGTCCCGGGCGGCGCGCAACGCGTCGAGCTCGGGGTCGGCGACCGACGCGACGAGCACCTGGTGCCGTGCGGCCAGCGGCCCGACGACGGGCAGCAGCCCCGTCTCGACCGCGGCCGGGTCGAGGGTCGTCACGAGCACGACGAGCGCCCGCTGGGACACGAGGGCGCGCACCTGCGCGACGAGACCGGGCCAGTCGGCCTCGACGAGCGCGGGCTCGGCCGTCGCGAGCGCCTCGGCGAGGGCGGGCAGGAGCCGGGTCCCGGCCGCCCCGCGGACGCGCGCGCGGACGGCGCGGTCGTAGGCGAGGACGTCGACGCGGTCCCCGGCGTGCGACGCGAGCGCGGCCAGCAGGAGCGCGGACTCGATCCCGGCGTCGAGGCGCGGCTGGTCGCCGACGCGCGCCGCGGCCGTCCGCGACGTGTCGAGCACGACGACGACGCGACGGTCCCGCTCGGGCCGCCACGTCCGCACGACGACGTCCCCGCGGCGGGCGGTCGCGCGCCAGTCGATCGAGCGGACGTCGTCGCCGATGACGTACTCGCGCAGCGAGTCGAACTCGGTGCCCTCGCCGCGCACCTGCACGGTCGCGCGGCCGTCGAGCTCGCGGAGACGGGCGAGCCGGGACGGCAGGTGCTTGCGGGACGCGAACTCGGGCAGCACCCGGAGGCGTCCGCGGACGGGCAGGGACGCCTGGCGCCCGGCGAGCCGCAGCGGGCCGAGGGTCCGGACGGTCACGGCACCCGCGGCCCGGTCGCCGCGCCGGGTCGGCGTCAGCCGCGTGGTGGCGCGCGTGGCCTCGCCGGGCGGCAGCGCGAGCGGGTGCCGGTTGTCGTCCGCGCCCGCGGACGGAACCCACGCGTCGCGGACCACCCCGCGCAACGCCCGCGGGGACGCGTTGCGCAGGGTCAGCGCGCTGCGGGCGGCGCCCCCGAGCCGCACGGCCGCCGGTGTCACCTCGCGTTCGACCACGACGTCGCGCGGGCTCGCCGCCAGGGCGACGTCGACGGCGCAGGCCAGCACGACGACGAGCGCGGCGACGAGCACCGTCGCCGCCGTCGGGGCCACGAGCACCGCGACCGTGAGCACGCCGGCGAGCGCGACCGCGCGCCACGTGACGATCACGGGCGCGCCCCCGCGCGCCGCCCGTCCGGGGCCGTCACGGCAGTGGTCACCACGGCACCGGCACCGACGCGAGGACGGAGTCCAGGACGCTCCCGGCCGTCACGCCCTCGAGCTCGGCCTCCGGCCGCAGCCGGACGCGGTGGCGCAGGGTGGGGTGCGCAAGCGTCTTGACGTCGTCGGGGGTGACGTAGCCGCGACCCGACAGCCAGGCCCACGCGCGGGCCGTCGCGAGGAGCGCCGTCGCGCCGCGCGGCGAGACGCCGAGCGACAGCGACGGGGAGGTCCGGGTCGCGCGGCAGACGTCGACCACGTACCCGAGCACCTCGGGCGCCACCTGGACGGTCCGGACCCCGGCCCGGGCGCGCGCGATCTCCGCGGCGCCCGCGACCGGGCGCACGCCGGCGGCGGCGAGGTCGCGCGGGTCGAAGCCCGCCGCGTGCCGCGCGAGGACCTCGACCTCCGACGCGCGGTCGGGGACGGGCAGCTCGACCTTGAGCAGGAACCGGTCCAGCTGCGCCTCGGGCAGAGGGTACGTGCCCTCGTACTCGACCGGGTTCTGGGTCGCGATCACGAGGAACGGGTCCGGCAGCGGGCGCGGCTGCCCGTCCACCGACACCTGGTGCTCCTCCATGGCCTCGAGCAGCGACGCCTGCGTCTTGGGGGGCGTGCGGTTGATCTCGTCCGCGAGCAGGAGGTTCGTGAACACCGGGCCCTCGCGGAACGAGAACGCGGCCGTCCGCGCGTCGTACACGAGCGAGCCGGTGACGTCGCCCGGCATGAGGTCGGGCGTGAACTGGACGCGCTTGGTGTCGAGGGTGAGCGCGGCCGCGAGCGTGCGGACCAGCAGCGTCTTCGCGACGCCGGGCACGCCCTCGAGGAGCACGTGCCCGTGGCACAGCAGCGCGACCAGCAGGCTCGAGACCGCCGCGTCCTGCCCGACGACGGCCTTCCCGACCTCGGTGCGCACGCTCGCCAGCGCGTGCTGGAGCGAGAGGTCGGGGGCGGGCGCCGGCGCGGCCGCGTCCGGAGCGGGCGGCTGCTGGGGCACGTTCGGGGTCGGTTCGGTCACGGTCGGACCTCGCTCTCCAGGTCGTCGAGGTGCCGCGCGAGCGTGAGCAGCGCGGCGTCGTCGGGCGGGGGTGGGCCGTACAGCAGCCCGTGGACGTCGGGGGCGGGACGCCCGGTCGCGCGGGCCACCGCGTCGACGAGCGCCTCCGGGGTCGCGCCGGCGGGCACGCCCAGGCGGGCGGCCAGCCGGGTGGCCGTGGCGGCGCGCAGCCCGGCGGCGGCGTGCCCGCGCGAGCCGCCGGCCCGGTACAGGCGGCCGCGGCCGCGCGTGGCCTCGGACGCGCGGACCACGACCGGGAGGTCCTCGGGGACGAGGGGCCCGAGCCGCCGCCCGCGCCACACGATCGCGACCAGCACGACGACGACGAGCCACGCGGCGACCGCTCCCGCGCCGGGCGGGAGCAGGTCGAGGGTGCCGGGGCTGTCGGACGCTTCCGCGGCGCGGTCGGGCTCGGGGACGAGCCACACGAGGTCCGCGTGGCGGCCGAGCATCCGGAGCGCCAGTGCCGCGTTGCCGGCCTCGGTCAGGTGCTCGTTGGTGAGGACGGCGGCGTCGTCGAGCACGGCGACCCGGCGCGACCCGTCGACGACCGCGTACGAGCCGGTCCCGGCCTCGGCGGCCTCGGGCGGGAAGCAGGTCGTGACGCGCGGGTCGCCGGGCCGGGTCGCGGTGAAGCCGCCGCCCGCGCTCGTGATCGTCCCGGCGGCCCGCGCGTCGGGGTCCGCGCAGCGCGCCGTCGCCGTCGTCACGTACCCGCCGCCCTCGCCCCAGGTGAGGCCGGGGGCCAGCGCCCCGAGCGACGCGTCGCTCGGCCCGACGACAGCGAGGTCCGCCTGCGTCCCGGCGAGCAGCCGCAGGTCCGCCGCGCTCAGGTCGTCGCCGTACACGTCCCCCGGCAGCACGGCGAGCGTCGTGCCGGCCGTGGCGAGGCGCGCCGCCTTCTCCGCCGACCGCGTGTACGTCACGTCGACCCCGTGCCGGCCGAGGATCTGCGCGACGGCGCGGGCGCCCTCGGGCCCGGCGGAGTCCGGGGCGTACGGCACGTCCGACGCCGGCGGCCGCAGCAGCGCCAGCAGCAGCGTCACGAACCCGCCGAGCAGCACGAGCCCGACGACCCACCGGACGGCGCGCCACCGGCGCCCGGCGCGCGTCCGGGTGGTGGTGCCGTCGCCGCGCACCGGGCCGGAGCCGCCGGGGTGGCGTCGGGGTCCCGGCGCGGCGAACGGGTCCGTCCCGGGCGGCGTCGGGGGAGCGGTCGTCGTCCCCGGGTCCGCGCTCACGCGCCGGCCCCCACGGGTGCGTCCGCGCGGCGTGGCCTGCGGGCCCGGAGCGCGTCGTCGAGCGCGCGGAGGGCGGCGTCGTCGGCGGGTGCGGCGCGGCGCCCGCCGTAGCGGACGTCGTCGAAGGTGCGGGCGGCCGCGGCGAGGCGGCTCGCGAGATCGCCGTCGTCGAAGGCCGCGGCGGCCTCGCGTGCCGCCTCGTCGGCGGTCCGGCCCGGCACCTCCCCCAGCACGACCCGCTCCTCGAGGGCCCGGACGACCGCGCGGAACCGCTCGACGACGGCCGTGTCCCAGTCGCCGCGCGCCGCGGCGTCGTCGGCGAGGACGCACAGGTCCGCCGACGACCGCGGCGCGTCGTCGAAGACGGGACGCGCGGTGCGCACGCGGCGCGTGCGCCGGACGGGCCCCGCGACCAGAAGCGCGATCAGGACGACGACCACCACCGCGCCCACGACCACGAGCGCGGCCCACCCGGGCGGCAGGCCGAGCGTCGGGGCGCCGTCGAACAGCCCCCCGAGCCAGTGCAGGAACCGGGCCAGGAGCGACTCCCGCTGGTGGTACTCGGGGCGCGACAGCTCGTCGACGGCCCAGCGCTGCGCCGTCGGGCCGTCCGGGGTCACCGGAGGCCCGTCCAGCCGCACGCCGGACGCACGCACGAGCAGGGCCGCGGCGGTCACCGTCCCGCGGACCCCGGCGGCGTCGGGCCGCCCCAGCCGCCCGAGCCGTCCCACATGCCCGGCTGCGTCGGCGGCGGGGTCGGGGGCGCGGGCGGCCGAGGGCCGTCGTCGGGCGCGGGGGCCGCGGCCGCAGCGGCGAGCGCCACGTCGAGACCCTCGCGGCGCATCCGCTGGTCGATGTAGAGCAGTGCCACGACGCTGCCGAGGAACGCGGTCGCGAGCGTGCCGGCGACGAGCGCGCCGATCCCCGTCGCGACGAGGTAGGCCAGGAGGGCGCCGCCCGTCGGGGTGTCGGACGACATCGTGCCGAACCCGAGCACCGAGCTGAGGATGGTGAACGGCACCTGGACCACGGTCGACATCACGTAGGTGATGACGAGCGTGAGCACCACGATCCCGAAGACCCGCCAGAACGACCCGCGCACGAGCGCCCACGCCCGGGCGATCGCCTTCCGGGGGCCGACGCGCTCGAGCACGTAGGCGGGCGCCGCGAAGACGACGTGGACCAGGAACCAGACCAGGCCCACGACGAGCGCGAGGAACCCGATCACGCCGAAGGCGACGGCGGCGCCCGCGGAGACCTGGGCGAGCGCGACGACGACCAGCAGCCAGACGATGAGGGCGACGACGGGGGCCACCGAGGTGAACAGCGACAGGACGACCAGCCCGCCGAGGCGACGGCCGCGGACGGCGGCCCACACCTCGCCCGGGGACGCGACGCGACCCAGCACCGAGCGGCCGACGCTCGAGATGACGAGGCCGTTGGCCAGGACGCTCACGACGACCTGGACGACGCCGGCCGCGAGGAACAGCAGGGCCAGCCCCCACAGGGTCGACGCCGACGGATCCTGGATCGAGTCGTACCGGCCCGTGTCGATGTCGTCGAGGGCGCCGTAGAGCCACGAGAGCTGCGAGAGCGAGAGCCACGTCACGACGGCCGAGACGATCGCCGAGAACACCGAGAGCAGCGCGGGCAGCCCGAGGACGACCTTGGGGTTGTGGCGGATGGCCCGGAACGCGCCGTCGTACAGGTCGCCGAGGCCCAGCGGCCGCAGCGGGACGATGCCGGGACGCTGGTCCGCCGGTGCCATCGGGGGTGCGCCGGGCGCGCCGTAGCCGGGCGGGCCGTACGTCGGGCGGCCGTACGTCTGCTGCCCGTAGCCCGGGCCGTACTGCCCGTACCCCGGCTGCCCGTACCCCGGCTGGCCGTACTGCGGCTGCTGCCCGTACCCCGGCTGGCCCTGCTGCGGCTGACCGGGCTGCTGCTGCCCGGGCGGCGTGGCACCCGCCGGCCCGTAGCCGGGGGCGTACTGCCCGTAGCGCGGCTGCGGCGGGGGTGCGGCGCTGTCGTCGCCGGTGGGCTGCTCGGGCCCGGTGTCGGGTGTGCTCATCGGTCCTCGGGTCGCGTCGGAGCCCCGGTGCTGTCCGCGCGGTGCGCGCCGCAGGTGGTCGGAGCCTGCCCCTCTGCGTGCCGCCACCCTAGCGGGACGCGCCGACGGTGGTTCCGTCAGGCCTCTTGTGTCGGTCCGCGGGTGGGTGCGGGCAGGCGGTTCGGACTGCGTCGCCCTCCGGCCCTGGGGGCCTCCGGGCTCCTTGACGTCCTTCACCACCTGCCCGCACCCACCCGCTCCGGCCGTCAGCTCGCCTCGGTAGCCTGGCCCCGCGCCGTCGTCGGCGCATCGGACCGCGGCGTCACCTCACCCGCTCACCCCCGCCCCGGCGCCCCGGAGAGTCGGCATTGCATGACAGACTTTGCCCATGAGAGCTCGTGTGCTGGTGGTCGACGACGACACCGCCCTGGCCGAGATGATCGGCATCGTGCTGAAGTCCGAGGGCTTCGACCCCGTGTTCTGCGCGGACGGCGACGCCGCGCTCGGAGTCTTCCGGGCGTCGCAGCCGGACCTGGTCCTGCTCGACCTCATGCTGCCGGGCAAGGACGGGACGGAGGTCTGCCGCGAGATCCGCGCCGAGTCGGGCACGCCCATCATCATGCTGACCGCGAAGAGCGACACGGTGGACGTGGTGCAGGGGCTCGAGTCGGGCGCCGACGACTACATCTCGAAGCCGTTCAAGCCCAAGGAGCTGGTTGCGCGGATCAAGGCGCGGCTGCGCCGCACCGAGGACCCGATGCCGGAGGTGCTCAAGGTCGCGGACGTCGAGATCGACGTGACGGGCCACCGGGTCACGCGTGACGGGGAGCCGATCGCGCTGACACCGCTCGAGTTCGACCTGCTGGTGGCGCTCGCGCGCAAGCCGTGGCAGGTGTTCAGCCGCGAGGTGCTCCTCGAGAAGGTGTGGGGGTACCGGCACGCCGCGGACACGCGGCTCGTCAACGTCCACGTCCAGCGGCTGCGCTCCAAGGTGGAGCACGACCCGGAGAGCCCGGAGATCGTGCTCACGGTGCGCGGTGTCGGCTACAAGGCCGGGGTGACGTCGCAGGGCTGATCCCGTCGGGGCGAGAGGTGCGGGACGGACGAGGGGCGGGACGCGAGGACGAGGACGGTGCGGGTGGCAGCGGGGCGACGGTCGAGCCGTGGGCTCGGGGTGCGGGCACGGCTGACGTGGCGCCGCTTCTCGCGCTGGTGCGCCGCCGCGCCGCGCCGCGCCGTCGAGGGCTGGCGCGCGTCGCTGCAGGTGCGCGTCGTGACGACCGCGCTCGTCGTGGGCCTCCTCGCGATCCTCGCCCTCGGCGCGTACCTGTCGCAGTCGGTGCGGGACGGGCTCTTCGAGCGCCGCGTCGACCAGGTCCTGACGGAGTCGCAGCGGTCCACCCAGGAGACCCAGTCGACCTTCACCTCGGCGTCCGCGAAGGACTCCACGGAGGTCCAGCAGCTCCTCAACGACACGGTGCTGCGCCTGCAGACGGGCGGGTCGGGGAACCGTGACGTCTTCCTCCTCAAGCCGGCCGGCTCGACGGCGGCGGGCTCCGTCACCGACGCGATGTCGGCGGCCAGCTACCTCCCGCTGATCTCGCCGGACCTGCGCTCGGAGGTCGAGCAGGGCAGCGGCCAGTACTGGCAGTCGGTCGGGATCCCGCAGGCCGACGGGTCGGTCGAGCCGGGCGTCGTCGTCGGCTCGACGGTGCAGGTGCCGATCGTGGGCACGTTCGAGCTGTACTACCTGTACTCGATGCAGGACGACGAGGACACCCTCCGGTTCATCCAGGGGGTCCTCGTGATCGGCGCGGTCGTCCTCCTGGTGCTGGTGGGGATGTCGACGTTCCTCGTGACCCGGCAGGTGGTCGCCCCGGTGCGCAACGCGGCCCGCGTCGCGGGCCGCCTCGCCGACGGCCACCTCGACGAGCGCCTCGCGGTGCGCGGCACCGACGAGATGGCGACGCTGGGCCGGGCGTTCAACGGCATGGCGGAGTCGCTGCAGGTCCAGATCGCCCGGTGGGAGGAGCTGTCGACGCTGCAGCGGCGGTTCGTCTCCGACGTGTCGCACGAGCTGCGCACCCCGCTGACGACCATCCGCATGGCCGGCGACGTCCTGCACGCGTCCAGCGAGGACTTCTCGCCCGGCGCGCGGCGGTCGGCGGAGCTGCTACGCACCCAGGTGGACCGGTTCGAGGAGCTCCTTGCGGACCTGCTGGAGATCTCCCGGTTCGACGCCGGCGCGGTCGGCCTCGAGGCGGAGCGCGCCGACCTGTCGAAGGTCGTCGACGACGTCGTCGAGAACGTCCTCACCCTCGCGGAGCGCAAGGACGTGTGGGTGTCGGTGCAGCTCCCGCCGGCGCCCGTCGTCGCGGACCTCGACCCGCGCCGGATCGAGCGTGTCGTGCGCAACCTCGTGGTCAACGCGATCGAGCACGCGGAGGCCCGGCCGGTCGAGATCACGGTGGGCGGCGACGACGACGCCGTGGCCGTCGTGGTGCGCGACTTCGGCGTCGGGCTCACCGAGGCGGAGTGCGAGCACGTGTTCGACCGGTTCTGGCGCGCCGACCCGGCACGCGCGCGGACCACGGGCGGCACGGGACTCGGCCTGGCGATCGCCCTCGAGGACGCGCACCTGCACGGCGGGTGGCTCGAGGTCTGGGGGCGTCCGGCGCGGGGCGCGGCGTTCCGGCTCACGCTGCCGCGGCGCGCCGGCATCCAGCTCACCGGGTCGCCGCTGCCGCTCGTCCCGCCGACCGATGTGCCGCGCTCCTGGCCCGCGCAGGCGCACGTGGAGCTCGCGCCGCTGGCGGGGCACCACGCGGGCGCTACGAGCGGCCCGTCGGCGCTCCCCGACCTGTCCACCGGGGCGCACCACGACGTCGCCGGCCCCGAGGAGGCACCGTGACCCGCAGACCGGCCCCCGGCCCCGGCGGCCCGCGCCGCCGGGCCCGCGCCGCGCTGGCGCTCGCCGTCTGCGCCGTCGTCGGCGTCCTCGCGGCGTGCTCCTCGCTCCCCGTGACGGGCGGCGTCCACGCCGGCACGACCGCGGTCCCCGGGCCCGGCCCCGTCTACCTCGGCACCCCCGACTCGCCCCAGGAGGACGCGTCGCCGCTCGACATCGTCCGCGGCTTCATCGACGCGCAGGCCGCGGGCGTCGGCGACGACTTCACGGTCGCGAAGGAGTACCTCGCGCCCGCTGCGTCGGGCTGGGACCCGTGGGACTCGGTGACCGTGTTCTCGGGCGAGCCGGCGCTCGCCGTGCGGTCGGGCGCGCAGCCCACGGCGACGGACAAGGCCGCCGCCGCCACCCCGAAGCCGGGCACCCGCACGGTCGTCCACGGCGGGCTCGCGTCGCTCGCGACGGTCGCGTCCGACGGCGAGTTCCAGCAGGAGGCGCCGGACCGCACCAAGGACCTCACGTTCACGCTCGAGGCCGACGCGGACGGCCAGTGGCGGATCGCCGAGCTCGACGACGGCATCGCGATGTCCGCGGCCAACTTCGAGTACGTGTACCGGTCGGTCAGCGTGTACTTCCCGAGCACGGACCACCAGGTGCTGGTGCCGGACGTCCGCTGGTTCCCGCAGCGCACCGCCCAGACGCAGGCCGTCCAGGCGGTGCTCCAGGGCCCCGTGACCTGGCTGCGGGACTCGGTCGACTCCGTGGTCCCGGAGGGCACGACGCTCAGCGTCGACGCGGTCGCGGTCGACGAGGACGGCGTGGCGACCGTGGACCTCACGGCGCCCGCACTGTCGGCCACGGGGACGGATCGCGCGGTGCTGCTGCAGCAGCTCACGACCGTCCTCACCCAGTTCCCGCAGGTGCGGTCGGTGCGGCTCGAGGTCGCGGGCAGCCCGCTCAAGGTCACGGGGCCGGCGAGCCTGTCGCGGGACCCGTCGCCCGGTGACGACCCCTACGTCGTCACCGACCACAAGGTGCGCCTGCTGCGGTCCGCGACGGGCAAGCAGGAGACCGTGGCGAGCACGGTCGCGACCCCGTCGGACGTCACGGCGCTCGCCGTCGGGACCAACGGGAACCCGGCGATCGTGCGGGTCGGGACGTCGCGGCTCGTCCAGGTCTCGGGCGACACCGCCCGCACCCTGCTGACGGGGACGGGTGTCGCCGGGCCGTCGGTGGACCGGTTCCGCTGGATCTGGTCCGCGCGCGCCGACGACGACGGCCACCTCGACCTCTTCGACCGGGACGGCCGGCACACCCGGCTCGCGGTGACGTGGCTGCAGGGCCGCACGGTGCGGTCGGTGCAGGTCTCGCGGGACGGCGCCCGCGTGGCGCTCGTGACCGAGGGCGCGACGGGGGTCCAGGTGGACCTCGCCGGGGTGGTGCGCAGCGGCGCGGGCGCGCCGGTGCGGCTGTCCGACCCGGTCACGGTCGGCGCGACCCTCACGGACGCCCGGCAGGTGGTCTGGGTGGACGAGGACGACCTCGCGGTGCTCGGCCGGGCCGGCGCGGGCACGAGCCCCACGGTCAACGTCGTCCCGGTCGCCGACTACGCCCGCTCGCTGTCGGCCGTCAGCGACGTCGCGTCGATCGCGTCGGGGCGTGGCGAGTCGGCCCTCTACGCGGTGACGGTCGGCCACGAGCTGTTCGGTCGTCGCGCCACCGGCGCCACGTGGCTCTCCGTCGCGACGGGCGTCGAGGCGGCCGCCTTCCCCGGCTGAGCTGCGTCCTGGCCCACCCCCAGCCGCCCGCCCGACGACGTCACGCACCGCGGGTGCACCGGCCCGCCCGCCGCGCGGGCCGGGCGGGGGACGGTGGGCCGGTGCCCCAGCCCACGACACCACCCGCTCCCGCCCCGTCGATCCACCCGGTCGGTTCGTCGCCCCTCCCACCCGGCGAGATACCGAGATTCGGCCGAGATACCGACCCGCGCTCGGTATCTCGGCCGAATCTCGGTATCTCGGCGCGGGGTGGCCGAGGGGCGCGACCGCTGCTGGCGCTCCGGGACGTCGCGCGGGTGGTGCTGCCGGTCGAGTGCCCGGGCTGCGGCGCGCTCGACGTGCCCCTGTGCGGGGCGTGCGGGGCGCTCCTCGGACGCCCGCGCCGGTGCGAGGACGGGGCACCCCGGCTCGACCGGCTCGACGGCCGTCCGCCCCTGCCGGTCTGGGCGCTCGCGCCGTACGCGGGCCCGGTGCGGGGCCTCGTGGTCGCGTGGAAGGACCGCGGCCGCGCCGACCTGGCCCGGCCCCTCGGCGACGCGGTCGAGCGCGCGGCGTCCGAGCTCGCCCGACCGCTCGGGATGGTCCTCGGCGGCGCGGCGCGCCGAGGTGGGGAGGGGCCGCCCGGTCTCGTGGTCGTCCCGGCGCCGTCCACGTGGGCGGCGCGGCTCGAGCGCGGCCGGGTGCCCGTGCGCGAGCTCGCCGTCCGCGTGGCTGCCGCGCTGCGCTCGTCGGGCACGGGGCTCGGGGCCGTGGAGGTCGTCGACGCGCTGGGCGAGCGCCGTGGGCGCGACCAGGTCGGGCTGGGGGCGCGGGCCCGGGCCGCGAACGTCCGGGACCGGCTGAGGCCGCGACGGGCGGCCGGCCGGTGCCGGGGGCGCCCGGTGCTGCTCGTCGACGACGTGCTCACCACGGGTGCGACCCTCGCGACCTGCGAGTTGGTGCTGGCCCGCTGCGGCGCCGTCGTCGTGGGCGCGCTCGTCCTCGCGGCGACCCCCCGGCCGGGCTAGTGTGGAGGCGAGCCCATGGTCCGGGTAGTACGACCGGACGTCGAGCCCGAGCGTCGGGAGGTGATGCCCAACCTGGCACCCGACGCGGTGCCCGAACCGTTCGAATCCGACGCGCCGCCGCCGCGAAGAGGCCGGCGGGCGTCCATCCTCACGGAGGCTCACATGGAGATCGTCGTCGTCGGCCGGCACACCGAGGTCGCGGACCGCTTCCGCCAGCACGCGGAGGACAAGCTCGCGAAGGTGGAGCAGCTCTCACCGACCGCGCAGCGCGTGGACGTGGAGGTGACCCGCGAGAACAACCCGCGGCTCGCCAACGTCCGGGAACGCGTGGAGCTCACGGTGCGCGACAAGGGGCCGGTGGTCCGGGCGGAGGCCGCCGCGGACGACCGCTTCGGCGCGCTGGACCTCGCCCTCGACAAGCTCTCCGAACGGCTGCGCCGCACGCGCGACCGGCGCAAGGACCACCGCCAGCACCAGGTGACTCCGCCCGTCGACGTGCGACCGCCGTCCCAGATCCCGGAACCCGAGACCCCGCAGCCGGTGCCGACGCCGCCGGAGCACCCGGGAGACTCGGTCGAGCGAGGGCTCGGCGACTCTCCCGTGGTGATCCGCGAGAAGCTCCACCAGGCGCAGCCGATGTCCGTCGACGACGCGCTCTACGAGATGGAGATGGTCGGGCACGACTTCTTCCTCTTCGTCGACACGGAGACGAAGAGGCCGTCGGTGGCGTACCGCCGCCACGGCTGGACGTACGGGATCGTGCAGCTCGACACGTCCTGCGACTGCGCCTGAGACCGGTCCGACCCGGGCCGCCCACGCGCCGCACCGCGGCGTCGTGGGTGGCCCGCGGCAGGCTGGGCGACGTGGCCCCCACCGACGTCCCGACGATCACGCTCGCCCAGGCCCGCCGCACCGCGCTCGCGGCGCAGGGGCTCGCCAGGCGGCGCCCCGACCGGCCGGGCGCCCGCGTCACGATGGCGGGCGTGCAGCGGGTCGTCGACCGGCTGCGGGTGCTCCAGATCGACTCGGTCAACGTCCTTGCCCGCGCGCACCTCATGCCGCTGTACGCGCGGCTGGGCCCGTACGACGCCGCGCTGCTGGACCGCGCGTCCGGCCGCTCCCCGCGTCGGGTCGTGGAGGCGTGGGCCCACGAGGCGTCCTACGTGCCCGTCGACCTGTTCCCGTCCCTGGCGTTCCGCCGCGCGTCCTTCGAGAAAGAGGCGTGGGGGAACGTGCGGTCCGTCGTCCACCAGCACCCCGACGTCGTCGAGCGGGTGCGTGAGGTGGTGCGTGACGCGGGGCCGGTCACGGCCAGCGAGGTCCAGGAGCTGTTCGAGCACGAGCACCCGCGCACGCGCGAGGCGTGGGGCTGGAACTGGAGCGTCGCGAAGCGCGCCCTCGAGCTGCTGTTCTTCACGGGCGAGGTGCTTCCCGCGCGCCGCAACGCCGCGTTCGAGCGGTGCTACGACCTGGCCGAGCGCGTGCTGCCGCCCGCGGTCCTCGCGGCGCCGACCCCGCCGGCCGCCGACCAGGTGCGCACGCTCGTCGAGACCGCCGCCCGCGCGCACGGCGTGGCGACGCGCCGCGACCTGGCCGACTACTACCGCGTGCGCGGGCCGCTCGTCGACGGGGCGATCGAGGACCTCGTCGAGGAGGGCGTGCTGCTGCCCGTGGCCGTGCGCGGCTGGGACGCGCGGGTCTGGGCGCACCGGGACGCCACGTTCCCCCGGGTCGTGGACGCGCGCACCCTCCTCAGCCCGTTCGACCCGCTCGTGTTCGAGCGGAGCCGTCTCGAGGAGCTCTTCGGCACGCGCTACCGGATCGAGATCTACGTGCCGGCCGCGAAGCGCGTCCACGGCTACTACGTGCTGCCGTTCCTCCAGGGCGACGCGATCACGGCCCGCGTGGACCTCAAGGCGGACCGGGCGGCGGGAGTGCTGCGGGTGCTCTCGGCGCACGACGAGCCGGCGACCCGCCCCGACACGGCGGCCGAGCTCGCGGCCGAGCTGTCGACGCTGGCGGGCTGGCTCGGGCTCGGGGAGGTCGTCGTCGAGCCGGTGGGCGCGCTCGCCGCGGCGCTGGCCACCGCCGCCCGGTCCGCGGACGTGTCGGCGACGGCGCTCGCGGTCTGACGGCGCCGTCGTCGAGCACGGTGACGAGGCAGGGCACGCCCGTGGCGAACGCGCCGGGAGCGCCCAGCCTTTGCGCCTACGATGGTGACCCGGTGCACCCTCGTGGTGGAGGGCGCCGTACCCGGTCGCCCGACCGGGATCCCACCGAACGGAGACGTGCGTGCCTGCGATTGTCGACAAGGTCCTGCGCATCGGCGAGGGCCGGATCCTCAAGAAGCTGAGCGGCCTCGCCGAGCAGATCAACCGGCTCGAGCCCAGCTTCACCGAGCTCACCGACGCCGAGCTGCGCGAGGAGACCGTCCGCTTCAAGGAACGGCTCGCGGCGGGGGAGACCCTCGACGACCTCCTGCCGGAGGCGTTCGGTGCGGTCCGCGAGGCGGCGCGCCGCACCCTCGGGCAGCGTCACTTCGACGTCCAGCTCATGGGTGGCGCGACGCTGCACATGGGCAACATCGCCGAGATGAGGACCGGTGAGGGCAAGACGCTCGTCGCGACGGCGCCCGCGTACCTCAACGCGCTCACGGGCAGGGGCGTCCACGTCATCACGGTGAACGACTACCTGGCCGAGTACCAGAGCGACCTCATGGGCCGCGTGTACCGGTTCCTCGGGCTGACCACGGGCTGCATCCTCACGGGCCAGACGCCGGCCGAGCGCCGCGAGCAGTACGCCGCGGACATCACGTACGGCACCAACAACGAGTTCGGCTTCGACTACCTGCGCGACAACATGGCGTGGACGACCGACGAGCTCGTGCAGCGCGGCCACCACTACGCGATCGTCGACGAGGTCGACTCGATCCTCATCGACGAGGCCCGCACCCCGCTCATCATCTCGGGGCCGTCGTCGGGCGACGCGAACCGCTGGTACACGGAGTTCGCGCGCGTCGCTCGCCGCCTCGCGAAGGACACCGACTACGAGGTCGACGAGAAGAAGCGCACCGTCGGCGTGCTCGAGCCGGGCATCGAGAAGGTCGAGGACTACCTCGGCATCGACAACCTGTACGAGTCGCTCAACACCCCGCTCATCGGCTTCCTCAACAACGCCATCAAGGCCAAGGAGCTGTTCAAGCGGGACAAGGACTACGTCGTCCTGAACGGCGAGGTCCTCATCGTCGACGAGCACACGGGCCGCATCCTGCCCGGCCGGCGCTACAACGAGGGCATGCACCAGGCCATCGAGGCGAAGGAGGGCGTCGAGATCAAGGCTGAGAACCAGACGCTCGCCACGGTCACGCTCCAGAACTACTTCCGCCTGTACGAGAAGCTCGCCGGCATGACCGGTACGGCCGAGACCGAGGCCGCGGAGTTCCAGAGCACGTACAAGCTGGGCGTCGTCCCCATCCCGACGAACCGCCCGATGCAGCGCATGGACCAGGCCGACCTCGTGTACAAGAACGAGGACGGCAAGTTCGGGGCCGTCGTCGACGACATCGTCGAGCGGCACGCGAAGGGCCAGCCGGTGCTCGTCGGCACCACGTCCGTCGAGAAGTCGGAGCTGTTGTCGAGCCTGCTGAAGAAGCAGGGGGTCCCGCACGAGGTCCTCAACGCGAAGCAGCACGAGCGCGAGGCCCGCGTCGTGGCGCAGGCGGGACGCAAGGGCGCCGTCACCGTCGCCACGAACATGGCCGGCCGCGGTACCGACATCATGCTCGGTGGCAACGCCGAGCACATGGCGGTCGACGCGCTGGCGCAGGCCGGCCTGGACCCGAACGAGACGCCGGAGGAGTACGAGGCCGCGTGGCCTGCCGCGCTCGAGAAGGCCAAGACCGCCGTTGCCGCCGAGCACGAGGAGGTCACCGACCTCGGTGGCCTGTACGTGCTGGGCACCGAGCGCCACGAGTCGCGCCGCATCGACAACCAGCTCCGCGGTCGTTCCGGCCGTCAGGGCGACCCGGGCGAGTCCCGGTTCTACCTGTCGATGCAGGACGACCTCATGCGCCTGTTCAACTCGGGTCTCGCCGAGTCGATGATGAACCGCGCCGGCTTCCCGGACGACGTCCCGCTCGAGTCGAAAATGGTGACGCGCGGCATCCGCAGCGCGCAGTCGCAGGTCGAGTCGCGCAACTTCGAGATCCGCAAGAACGTCCTCAAGTACGACGACGTCCTGTCGCGCCAGCGCAGCGTCATCTACGACGAGCGCCGCCGCGTGCTCGAGGGCGAGGACCTCGTCGACCAGGTGCAGCACTTCATCCGCGACGTCATCACCGCCTACGTCGACGGCGCGACGGCCGAGGGCCAGCCGGAGCAGTGGGACCTCGACGCGCTCTGGACGGCGGTCCGCGCGGTCTACCCCGTGTCGATCACCCCGGCCGAGGTCGTCGAGCAGGCGGGGGAGATCCACCACCTGACGCGCGACGTCGTGCTCACGGAGCTCCTGTCCGACGCCGAGTACGCCTACAAGGCCCGCGAGGAGGAGCTCGGCGAGGAGAACATGCGCCAGCTCGAGCGGCGCGTGACGCTGTCGGTCCTGGACCGCAAGTGGCGCGAGCACCTCTACGAGATGGACTACCTCAAGGAGGGCATCGGCCTGCGCGCGATGGCCCAGCGCGACCCGCTGGTCGAGTACCAGCGCGAGGGCTACCAGCTCTTCCAGGCGATGACGGACGCCATCAAGGAGGAGACCGTCTCGTTCCTGTTCCAGCTCGAGGTCCAGGTGCAGCCCGCGGAGGAGATCACCGTGGGCGGCGACGGCGGGGCGGCTCCCGCGGCCGACGACGAGGCGCGCCTCGCCGCCGAGCTGGAGGCCGCTGCCGCGGAGCTCGCGGCGCTCGACGACCCGACGAGCCCGGAGGCCCGTGCGCTCGACGTCGAGGCGGCGCGCGAGCTGGAGGCCGACCGCCAGTCGGTCCAGGCGTCCCCGGCCTCTCCGGCGCCCGGCCGCCTGGTCGGCAAGGGCCTGGACGCACCCGAGCGTCCGGCGAACCTCCAGTACACGGCGCCGTCGGACGACGGCTCGACGAGCACGCGCGGCGACGCGTCGGCGGCCCGCAAGGCGCTGCACGGCGAGGTCGGTGCGCCGGAGTCGGACGGCCGGACGTTCCCGGGCACGCCCCGCAACGCGCAGTGCCCGTGCGGCTCGGGCAAGAAGTACAAGCTCTGCCACGGCAAGAACGAGGACTGACCCTCTCCGCACCGGGCAGACGGGCGCCGGGACCCCCACGGGGTCTCGGCGCCCGTCGCCGTTCCGGCGTGACCAACGACACGGGTGCCTCGGGCATCGGGCATGAGGTTGAAGCGTAAAGTAGTTCGGAGGACTGCCCGGCGGCCCGCCCCCGCCGCACCCCGACCGGAGGACCGATGACCGACCTGCCCCTACGGACCTGGAACGGCCTCGACATCCCCGCCCCGGGCGCCTACCACCTCGACACCGAGCACATGCGGCTCGGCTTCAACGCGACGCACATGATGATCAGCGCCGTCCGCGGCGAGTTCCGGTCGGGCGGGGCGAACGTCTACATCGCCGACGACCCGATGGAGTCGTGGGCAACGGCGCACCTGGAGTCGGCGTCGATCGACACAGACAACTCCGAGCGGGACGGCCACCTGCGCAGCGCCGACTTCCTCGACGCCGACGACCACCCCACGATCGACTTCCGCTCGACGGGTATCACCTGGCGGAGCGCCGAGCCCGACCCGATCCTGTCCTGGGCGCGGCTCCGCCGCCACGACCCCGACCGTGCGACGCCGCCCGAGCCGAAGACGCTCCCGCGCTTCCAGCTGTTCGGCGACCTGACGATCCGCGGCACGACCCGCCCCGTCCTGCTCGAGGTCGAGTACGGCGGCGCCCGCCGCGACCTGTACGGGCGCGACCTGTTCGGCTTCTCGGCGACCACCCAGATCAACCGCGAGGACTTCGGCCTCCTGTGGAACGTCGCGCTCGAGGCCGGTGGAGTGCTGGTCGCCAAGACCGTGCGCCTCGAGCTCGCGGGTGAGTTCATCCGCTCCGACGGCGTCACCCAGCGCGCCTAGATCCCGCCGCGCGCATCGACTGACCTGTCCGACGACGGCGCGGGGCCCGGCTGCCCGGACCCACCCGCGGACCCGGCCACAAGCGCCCGACGGAACCACCGACCAACGTCAGCCGATCTCGAGCGCCACCACGCGCCACTGCCCGCGGTGCGCCTCGACGCGGAGCGCGGCCGCGCGGACCCGGTCGACGTCCTCGACGACGACGCTCGCCTCGGCGCTCGTCGGGCTCAGCCGGACGACGCGCGCCCGCCGGACGAGCGCAGGACGGGGCACGCGGGGCGGGCGCGGCAGCCCCCGTACCAACGCGGCGCGCGTGCTGAGGGCCTCCAGGACCTCGGGGCTGACCCAGCGCGCGAGCTGGGCGACCGGCCGGTCGCCGCGCGCCACCTCCACGGCCCCGCGCACGACGGCGCAGCACAGGCGCGTCGGGTCGGGCAGCTCAGACTGCTCGCCGGCGGGCGCGGGCGCGGCTGTCGCTGCGGCGTCGCCGGACGTGAGGCGGCGCGCCCGGTCGGCGAGCTCGTCGAGGTCGGCCACCACCCGGCGCCCGCTGACGCGCACGAGCGGCACGACGGGCGCGGGCTCGGCGTCGAGCAGGTCGCCGCGGGCCGGCGCGGGCACGGCCCGGACCCGGGGTGGGGCGACGGGCCGTGGGTCGGCCTGGCCGTAGGCCCGCGTGGGAAGGGCCTGCGCGCCGCGGCGCGTCGCGGCGCGGGGTGAGGCCAGGCGCGTGGTGTGGACGGTCTCGGCGAGGGTGGTCATCGCGGTCTCCTTCGGGGCGGTGGTCTCGGGCGAGGGCTCCGGGTCGGTGGCGGGCGGGTGCGCGGCGGGTGCGCCGTCGGCGGCGGGGCCGGTCATGCCGACTCCGGTGCGACGAGCACGGTGCCGGGGTGCAGCAGGTCGGGATCCGCGCCGATCACGTGCCGGTTCGCGTCGTACCAGCGCGGCCAGGCGCGGGCGATCTCGGCGTCGGACGCGCCCGGGCCGAGGTGTGCGGCGGCGACGTCCCAGAGGGTGTCGCCCCGGCGGACGACGACCTCGGAGCCGCGCGGCGCGGCGGGCGTCCTGGCAGCGACGCGGGCCTCCGGAGCTGCCGTGGCCGCCCGGGTCGCGCCCGTGGCCGTCCCGACCGCGTGCCAGCCGAGGTCGAGCGTGCTCCCGCTCGCGCCCGCGCGTGGCTCGGCTGCTGCGGCGGGCTTCGCACCGTCGTCGGCCGAGGCGGTCCCGTGCCAGCCGAGGTCGAGCGCCGCGGCCGGCCTGACGGCGTCCGGGCGGTCGGCGGCGGACCCGGTGTCGGCGCCGGCGCTCGCGCCCTCGTGGATGACGACCGCGGCGGCGGGCGCCGCCACTGCGGCCGGTGCGGCGACCGCGGCGGCCGTTCCGGCGAGCGCCGCGCCGGCACCCAGGCTCATCCCGACGCCCGCACCGACGGCACGGCGCGCGAGCCCGCGGACGAGGGCGGGCGCCCGGTCGGCCACGACGCGGCGGAGCCGGGGGAGCGGGTGCCCGGCGCGGGCGGCGACGACGTACCCGAGGGCGAGCAGCGTGTGGACGGTGAGCCGCGCGGCGACGACGGCGCCGGCGAGCAGGATCGGCACCGCGACGAGCCGTTCGATGCCGAGGGCGTCGAGGCGGGAGGCGAAGGCGAGGTCGGCGCCGAGGGCGGGACCGAGCAGGCCGCGGGCGACGACGGCGAGCCAGACGGCGAGCGCGGGGGCGGCGACCGCGAGCCCCAGCAGGCCGGCCAGGGCGCCGATCCCGCCCGATGCGCGTGCGCCGTCGGCGGCCTTGCCGCGCGACCTCGCGGCGGGGGTGCTGTCCTGGCGTGCGGCCCGGCCCATGGTCTTCCCCTCTCGCCAGCCTCGCGGACCGCGGAGGTCGTGCGACGCTCCTGGCGCCGGCGGACTCCTTGATGCTCGACGGCTGGTGATGTCGTTTGATGTCGTTTGATGTCGACTGTGCTCGATCAAAGCCGATAGACGCCTCCTCGTCAAGCCTTCGTTCCGGCATACGGACGAACGTGTTGCCCAACGCGTGCCTCGGGCACCCTGTGGGCGTGCGCTGGGACGACCTCTTCGAGGACATGGAGGCGCAGCTCGCCGCCATGACGCGCAGCGAGCTGGACGCCCGTGTCGAGGACCTCACGCGCGCCGAGCACGCCGGCGTGGCGCTCGCCTCGCGGCTGCGCGCGTCCGGCGGGACGGCCGTGACGGTCGCGCTCGACGACGGCACGCTCGTGCGCGGGCGGGTCGCCTCGGCCGCCGAGCAGTGGTTCGAGCTCGAGGAGGGCGTGCGTCGCCACCTCGTCCCCCTCCAGGCCGTCTCGTGGGTGCAGGGCGTGGGGTCGCTCGCTGCGCCCGGGCCCGGCGTCGTCGAGCGGCGGCTCGGACTCTCCTCCGCGCTGCGCGCGCTCGCCCGCGACCGGGTCCGCGTGCTCGCGCTCACGCGGGCCGGCGCCGTCGCCGGCCGCATCGCGCGCGTGGGCAAGGACTACCTCGAGCTCGACGACGCCGGGCCGGACGGCGCGCGCACGGTCGGGGTCGGCAGCGCGGACCTCGGCGGGTGGGGGCACGGAGGGCGGCGGTCCTCGACGACGGCGCTGCCGCTGGAGCGGGTGCTCTGCGTCAGCGAGGTGGTCTGACGACGTGACGGGGGTGCAGGGGGCTCAGCTCAGGTGCGGCAGGCAGGACCCGCCGGGGAGCACGGCGCGGTCACTCGCGCTCGTCGAGCGTGCCCGCGTCGATCCGCGCGCGCGTCTGCGCGTACATGCGCTGGATGTAGTCCTCGAGCGCGGTCGCCTCGACCCGCCACTGGCCGCGCCCGCCGACCTGGATCGCGGGCAGGTCGCCCGAGCGGACCAGGGCGTACGCCTGGGCCGCCGAGACGTTCAGCGCCTCCTTGACGTCGGCGAGCGTGAGGAACCGGGAAGCCATGCCCCGAGTCTTCCATGCCGGCGACGTCCCGAGCCGGTTCTCCACAGGTCGGTGGACGGCCGGCCCTCCGCCGTCCTTCGCGCGAGAGACTGCGAGCTTCCGCGTCCGCCCGGACGTGCCGGCGCGCACCCGCCGCGCCGCCGCCGACCCACCGACCACGCCGACCTTTCCCCAGAGACGGACCGACGATGACGACGACCCTCCGGCCGACCCTCGAGCCCCTCCCCACCCCCGTCGCGCCGCGCCTGCGACAACCCACCTGGCGGGACCCCCGCCTGCTCGTCGGGTGCGCCCTCGTCGCGGGCTCGGTCGCGCTCGGGGCGACCGTCGTGTCGTCCGCGCGGGACACGGCCCCCGTGTACGTGGCGGCGCACGACCTCGTCCCCGGCGACCCGGTCTCCGCGTCCGACCTGCGCGTCGTCGACGTGAACCTCGGGGGCGAGTCCGCGCGGTACCTCGCACCCGAGGACGACGGCCTGGTCGCGGGCGCCGTGGCCACCGGGGTCGTCCGCTCGGGCGAGCTCGTGCCGCGCACCGTCCTCGGCAAGGCGTCCGACGTCGAGGTCCGCGCGGTCGCCGTGCCCGTGAGCGGGACCCTCTCGGAGCGCGTCAGCACCGGCTCGACCGTCGACCTGTGGTTCGTGCCCAAGCAGGCGTCCGGCGTCGTCGGGGGAGACTCCGGCGGGGACGGCGCGGCGCCCCGGCGCCTCACGCAGGGCGCCGTCGTCGAGCAGGTCGACGAGCCCGGCTCGAGCCTCGTCGTCGGCCCGCTCGACGCCCGCCTTGATCAGCCGGTCGGCGGCGTCCCCCGCGCCGAGCCAGCCGTCGTGCGTGCCGTCGAGGTAGACCTTCGTCCTGTCCCCGGCCTTGAGGGCGTCCACGGCGTGGTTCAGCTGCGCGTACCGGTCGGAGACGGCCGTGGCGCGGTCGACGGCGGCCGGCTGGCACCACTCCGCAGTCCCGTTCAGGTCGGTGTTCCACGGGATGATGCCGAGCCCGTCGGGCTCGAGGACGACGATCGCGGGCCGGTCGCCGATCCCGGCGGCGACGCCGTCGACGAAGGCCTCGTAGGCCGCCGTGTCCTGCGCCCCGCCGGCCGAGTACTGGGCGCAGTCGCGATACGGGATGTCGTAGACGATGATCGTCGGAACGGCGCCGTCGTCGGCCGCGGACGTCGTCACCCGTCGGGCCTCGGCCTGCGCCTCGGCCGGTGTCCCGGACGTGATCCAGGTGGCGGACGCGAACGAGCCGAGCTGCACCGCGTCGTCGCGGGCCTGGCCGGTCAGCGTCCGGGCCGCCTGCAGGGTCGTGCTGTCCGGGTCGACCCACAGCTGTGACGGCGTGGCGGTCGCCGACGGGGAGCCGGCCGCCGTGGTGGCGCCGGGGGAGGCCGCCGACGCCGGGAGCGCCGTCGCGCCCACCGAGACGGTGAGGGCGACGAGGGCGACCACGGACGCGACGCGCCGTCGTCGTGCGGGGAGCGCCCGTGCTGGTGAGCGGCCGGTCGTGCTGTGCGCGGTGCCAGTCTTCATGGAAGCGCTCCCACACTCGTAGAAGTCCGGGACGTCGTTGTCTCGGACTGCACGCCCGCAGGACGTACGGCATGTGCCGCAGGTCACACGAGCGAGCGACGCTACGTTAGGCCGTCGCCTCTCGCGCGGTCAAGCCGACCCGGAACCGGCGTGTGGGCATCCGTTCTGCTGTCCTCGCCCGGGCGAGGACAGCAGAACGGATGCCCACACGCGGGAGGGTCAGCGCGGGTCGCGGCGGCGCAGCCCCGTGACGATCGAGCCGAGGACGAGCGCGACGCCGGCACCGCCGAGGATCGCGATCGCGACCGTGCCGCCGTCGATGCTCGCGCCGCCCGCCGCGGCGAGCGCCAGGACGCCGCACACGGCCACCACGAGGCCCCAGACGACGGCGCCCACGCGGACCCCTCGCCGCCCGGTTCGCTCCCGGGGCTGCGTCGGCGCCGACGGCTCGTCCGACGCCATGGGCGCGGACGGCGCGGCCGACGGGGACGATGCTGCGGCCGTCGTCGGGCCGGCGGCGGCCGACGACCAGGCCTCGCCGGAGCCTACGGACGAGCTCGCCGCGGCGTCGTCGGGACGGCCGAGGCCCCAGAGCGCGTCGACGCCCGAGGGCTCCTCCGCGGCGGGCAGGATCCGCGTGCCGCCGTCGTGGGCGTCGTCGCGGGCGAGGTCCAGGCGCTCGGTCGGGGCGCCGCCGTCGGACACGGCGTCGAGGCGCTGGGTGTCGTCGCCGGACGTGCCCTCGGGGCCCTCGGTGCCGTCGGGGACCGGTCCGGTCCCGGGCTGCTGGGTGGTCATCACTTCTCCTCGATGGTCACGGTGCCGGCCCCGGAGCTGATGTCGAGCACGAGCTGCGGGGTGCCGCCCGCGGCGACGCCGGCGGTCTCGAAGGTGTCGCGGTTGGCGTGCCCGCCGTGGCGCGACTGGTGGTCGGCGGTCGGGCCGACGAGCCAGTCCACGTCGCCCGCGAACAGGTGGACCGTGGCCCTGACCTCGGCGCCCTGGGGCACCTGGATCGTGGTGTCGCCGGCCCCGAGCTTCACGGGAACCTCGACCGGTGTCCCTCCGGCGGCGGGGAGCGGGAGACCGGTGAGATCCACCGTGAGGTCGCCGACCGAGTAGGTATAGCCGTCCTCGGCGCTCGTCACGTCCGTCGCGACGACGGGTGTGTCGGGTGCGATGGCGCGCACGTCGCCGTCGAACGCCCCGCTGCTGTCGAGCGTCGCTGCGGGCAGCACGACGACGCCGAGGAGGATCGCGAGCGTCGTCAGGCCGCCCGAGCCGCGACCCCGCAGCCCGGCGACCACGATGCCGAGCCCGAGGAGCACGAGGCTCACGCCGCCCCACACGAGCCACGGGGACGAGAGGTGGTCGCCCCGGTCCAGGCCGAACACGACGGCACCCGCGACGAGGCAGAGCCCGACGACGGCGCTCGCGACCGCGCCCGACCCTCGCCGGCGACCGGGGTCGCGACGGTCCTTCGTGGCGAGCGGCGGCGTCGGGAGCGTGAGGTCCGGCACGGGCAGCGGCTGGGGTGCGCGGACGCTCGCCGGGGCGCCGTACGGCGCGGCCGCGTACGGCGCGGCCGCGTAGGGCGCGGCGGCGGGGGAGGGCGCCGCCGGGGCCGAGAACGACGCGGTCGGGGCCCCCGGCGTGGGCGGAGCCGGCGGGACGGCGCCGCCGACCGGGGCGGACGGGTACCGGGCAGTCGGGTAGGGAGTGGTCGGCTGCTGCGCGGTCGGGTACTGCTGCGTCGACGACGGCGGCTGCGGGGCTCCCGGGTACTGCGGGCCCGAGGACGGACCCCACGTGCCGCGCGACCCGAGCACCGCCGCCACGATCACGGCGACGCCGGCCAACAGGCAGAGCCAGAAGATGCCGGCGATCCAGTCGTCGCCGCGCCACCAGCTCCAGGCGCCGAGGCGCCAGTTCACGCCGAGGATGAATGCGACGATCGGGCCCACCATCTCCCCGCGGAACTGCCCGTGGACGGCGTCGCGCAGGAGGCTGCGGCCGTTCCGGTCGTCGGGCAGCAGCGCCCACGCGATCGCGTAGAGCACGAGGCCGGCGCCGGCGACCAGGCAGAGCACGAACCAGATGCCGCGCACCAGGAGGGGGTCGAGGCCGAGGCGACGCGCGACGCCGCCGGCGGTGCCGGAGACCCAGCGGTCGTCGGTGCGGCGGAGGCCGAGGCGGTCGATCCACTCCCAGAACGAGTCCCCGTGGGGCGTCGGCCCCTGCGGCGGGAGGTCACCTTGCGGCGCCCCCTGTCCCTGCGTCGTGCCCCCGGGCTCCGAGCCCGGGGCGCCAGTCGTCGTGTTCATGGCTCCATCGTCGTCGCGCGGGGGTGCCGCGGGCCATGCGGTGGAGCCCTGATCCGACCCTGACCCCACCCCTGGAGCGGGGAGAAAGCCCCTGATTCTCGGGCCCAGGGGGCGCCCGGATGCCTCCCCGCCCCGCCCGGCGTGCCACGATCGGGACATGACCACCCTGCCCGGACCGACGCCTGCGCCCGCGCAGCCCGCCCCGGGCACGCGCGGGGGCGCGGCGCTCCCGGCCCGCCCGCCGCTGCTGCGCCCGGAGGCGGGCCGACGCGTCGGCGGGGTGTGCGCGGGCGTCGCCGCGCACGTCGGCATCCCGGTCCGCACCGTGCGCCTCGCGATGATCCTCGCCGGGCTGTCCGGCGTCGGGATCCTCCTGTACGTGTTCTGGTGGATCACGATCCCCGTGGGCGACCCGCACGCGGCCGCCGAGGAGTCGCGTCCCGCCGAGCTGCAGCGGCTCGCCCGGCGGCTGCGCAGCGAGCGCCGCACGTTCCCCGTCCGGGACGTGCTCGCCGGCGCCATCCTTCTCGCGGCCGCGGGGATCCTCGTCGCCGAGCGCCTCGGCTGGGATGTCAACGCCGGCTGGGCGCTGCCCGTGCTCGTCCTGCTCGCGGGGCTCGCGCTCGCCTGGAGCCAGCTCGACGCCGCCCAGCGCGGCCGCATGCTCTCCCACGCGGGCGGGCGCACCCCCGGCTCGGTCCTCCGCCTCGGGGGCGGCCTGCTGCTCGTCCTGGTCGGGGCGCTGCTGCTCGTCGGGCGCACGTCGTCGACCGCCGACATGGCGCGCGCCTGGGTCGCCGCGGTCGCGGTGCTCGCCGGCGCCGCCCTCGTCCTCGCGCCGTGGTGGCTCAGGCTCGTCCGGGCGCTCGGGGACGAGCGGGCCGCCCGCGCCCGCGAGGCCGAGCGCGCCGACATCGCGGCGCACCTGCACGACTCGGTCCTCCAGACCCTCGCCCTCATCCGCGCGTCGGCCGACGACGCCGACCAGGTCGCCCGCCTCGCCCGCGCGCAGGAGCGCGAGCTGCGCGAGTGGCTCTACACCGACCGGGCGGTCAGCGGCACGTCGCTCGCCGCCGACGTGCGCGAGCTCGTCGGGCAGGTCGAGGACGCGCACGCCGTGGCCGTCGAGGTCGTCGTCGTGGGGGACTGCGTGCCCGACGACGACACCTCGGCCCTGCTCCGCGCCGCCCGCGAGGCGCTGCTCAACGCCGTCCGGCACGGCGCGCCGCCCGTGTCGCTCTACCTCGAGGTCCGCGCCGACGCGGTCGAGGTGTTCGTGCGGGACCGCGGGGACGGCTTCGAGCTCGACGACGTCCCCCACGACCGCTTCGGCGTGCGCGAGTCGATCCTGGGCCGCGTGCAGCGCCGGGGCGGGAGCGCCGTCGTCGAGAGCCGGCCCGACTGGGGCACCGAGGTGCACCTCGAGATGCCCCGCGCGGCGACGCGCGCCCGGCCGGCGCCCGCGCCCGACGCAGCCCCGCCCGGCGCGGCGTCCGGCCCCGACCAGCCACCCCACCACCGGACCCCGACCGAGGAGGCCACCCCGTGAGCACCGACCCCGCCGCTGGTGCGCCCGCGCCCGTCGACGTGCTGCTCGTCGACGACCACCTGATGTTCCGCGCGGGCGTCCGCGCGAGCCTCGACGCGCGCGTGAACGTGGTCGGCGAGGCCGCGGACGTCGACGCCGCCGTCGAGGCCGCGCACGCCCTGCGCCCCGCCGTGGTCCTCCTCGACGTGCACCTGCCGGGCGGCCTCGGCGGGGGCGGCGCCGAGGTGGCTCGCCGGTGCGCCGACCTCGCGCCCGGCACCCGCTTCCTGGCGCTGTCCGTGTCCGACGCCGCGGAGGACGTGGTCGCTGTGATCCGCGCCGGCGCTCGCGGGTACGTCACCAAGGCGATCACGGGGCCCGAGCTGTCGGGCGCGATCCAGCGCGTCGCCGCCGGCGACGCCGTCTTCTCGCCCCGGCTCGCCGGGTTCGTCCTCGACGCGTTCGGCACGGGCATGGGCGACGTCGCGATCGCCGACGACGAGCTCGACCGGCTGTCCGCGCGCGAGCAGGAGGTCATGCGGCTGATCGCCCGGGGGTACACCTACCGCGAGGTCGCGAGCAAGCTCTTCATCTCCGTCAAGACGGTCGAGACGCACGTCTCCGCGGTGCTGCGCAAGCTCCAGCTCTCGTCGCGGCACGAGCTCACCCGGTGGGCGGCCGCGCGCCGGATCCTCTGAGCCGAGGAGCCGCGCGTCCCGTCGTGCCGCCGAGCGGCGGCCCGGTGTCCGGTCTACCGTGAATGTCGGGGCAGGTCAGGAGCCTGCCCGTGGCACGTGCGCGACCCGACTCACCGAGGGGAACTCACCATGTCCAGCAGCGTCACCGTCCGGCCCGTGCGCGGGGTGCGCGGGATCGGGCTCTTCTCGATCATCGTGGGGATCATCATGATCCTCGCCGGGGGCGTCACCTACGGGATGGTCACGTCGCAGCTCCGGGACGAGAACATCACCGTCTCCGACGACGCGCAGTTCTTCGGGGGCGCCCGGGTCCAGGACCCCCTGACCGCCTACTCCCAGGCCGAGGTCATCAACAAGCACGCGCTCGCCATGACCGGCGGCAAGACGTACGCCGAGCTGCCCCAGGACGACCCGAGCCGGGCCACCGTGATGAACGCGTCGTTCCTGCGGGCGTCGTTGTTCACGTCGGTCGTCGCGTTCGGCGTCGCGCTGCTCGTGGTGGCGTGCGGCCTGCTCTTCCTGCTCATCGGCATCGCGCTGCGGCGCCTGGGCCGCGGCGACGTGAGCGTCCTCGACGTCGTGCCCGCCGGGGCGGCGGGGGCGTCGGCCGCACCGGTGGCGCCGGTTCGACCCAGCGCACCGGTCACGCCGGCCGAGCCGACCCGCCCGGCGGCACCGCCGCGCGAGGCCGCGGCGCCTCCCGTGGAGCGCACGTCGGCGCGGGCCGCCACGCCGCCCGAGTCCCCGGCGCCGTCGTCGCCCGCTGCGCTCGCCGCCGCTGCTCCCGCGGCCGCTGCTCCGGCGCACGCCGAGCCCGCGCACGCCGAGCCCGCGCACGCCGAGCCCGCGCACGCCGCACCGTCGCCCGCGGAGCCGTCGCAGCCCGCGGCCGCGGCCCCGAGCGGCGCCGCCCCCTCGGCGACTCCGCCGGCGACGGAGCCGCAGCCCGAGGCGCCGCTGTCGGACACGCCGCCGTCCGCGGCGCCCAGGACTGCGCTGCCGACCGACGAGCCAGAGGCCGACGAGGGCGCCCGGCCCTGACCTCCACGGGCAAGCGGGCCCGCACGCCGAGCACGTGGCGGCGGGCCGCTCGCTCGAGGCGCGGACCGCTTGCCGGGCGGGGCCTCGCGGAACCCTAGGGTGGTGCCGTGACGACGACCGCTCCCACGCTGGTGGGCTGCTCCCACGGCACCGCGAACCGCGCCGGCCAGGCCGCGATCCGCAGCATCCTCGACGACGCGCGGGCCGCCCGCCCGGGCCTCGCGGTCCTCGAGACGTACGTCGACGTGCAGGAGCCGCAGGTCGAGGAGGTGCTCGGCACCGTCCCGGGCGGCGTGCCCGCCGTCGTGGTGCCGCTGCTGCTGTCCGCGGGTTTCCACGTGTACGTCGACATCGCGGAGGCCGCCGGCGGCCGTCCCGACACCGTGGCCGCCGACGCGCTCGGTCCCGACGAGCGGCTCGTCGCGCTCCTGCACCGGCGCGTGCTGGAGGCGGGCGCGGAGGCGGGCGACGCCGTCGTCGTCGCTGCCGCGGGCTCGAGCGACGCGCGCGCCGTCGCGGACGTGGAGGCCGTGGTCGCGGCGTTCGCCTCCCGCTGGGACGGACCCGTGACCGTCGGCTACGGCTCGATCGCGCGCCCGTCGGTGGCGCAGGCGGTCGAGGCGGCCCGCGCGGCCGGGGCGGAGCGCGTCGTCGTGGCGTCGTACCTGCTCGCGCCCGGGTTCTTCCACGACCAGCTCGCGGGCGCCGGGGCCGACGTGGTGTCCGCCCCGCTCGCCCCGGCGGCGGAGCTCGCGGCGATCGTCCTCGACCGGTACGACGCGGCCGCCCGGCTCTGACGGCCCGGCTGCGCGAGCGACCGCCGGGAGGCTGGGCCACGATCAGGGGGTGACCTCCGACCCGCGGCCGACGCCGTCGCTCGCCACCCTCGACCCGCCGCGGGCCGTCGACGAAGGACCCCGGCCGGTCCTGGCACGTCGGATCGGGACCGTCGCGCTGCTGGTCGTGGTGCTGGCGGGGGCCCTCAACCTGTTCGGGCTGTGGACCTCGACGACGACGCGCACCGACGGCGACTGGACGGTGAGCGTCCACTACGCGCGCATCGCGCGCGCCGGGCTCGACGCCCCGTGGACGGTGACGGTCCAGCACCCGGGCGGCTTCGGGGACCAGATCACCCTGCGCGTCACCTCGTCGTACTTCGACATCTTCGAGAGCCAGGGCCTCGACCCCGAGCCGAGCGACGAGACGTCCGACGGCACGGACGACACCTGGACGTTCAGCGCGCCCGCTGGCGACACGTTCGCGGTGTCGTTCGACGCGTACATCCAGCCCTCGAGCCACCGGGGCGCGTCGGGCCGGGTCGCCGTCGTCGTCGACGGGCGCGAGGTCGCGTCCACCCCGTTCCGCACCACGCTGCTGCCCTAGGAGCTGCCATGGAGATCGTCGTCCGCGCGCTCGTGCTGTTCTGCTTCCTGTGGTTCGTGACCCGGGTCGTCGGACGGTCGACGCTCGGCGAGCTCAGCACCTTCCAGCTCGTGCTGTTCGTGACCATGGGCGACCTGATCCAGCAGGGCGTCACGCAGCAGGACTACTCGGTGACGGCGTCGGTGCTCGCGGTCGGGACGTTCGCGCTGCTCACGATCGTGCTGACCTGGGTCGGCTCGCGCTTCCCGCGCGCGCGTCCCGTGGTGCACGGCATGCCCGTCGTGATCGTGGCAGACGGCGAGCCCGCCTACGACGTGATGAAGCGCGAGCGCGTGTCGCTCGACGACCTGCTCGACGCCGCCCGCCAGCACGGGGTGGAGCACGTGCGCGACATCCGGGTCGCGGTGCTGGAGGCGAACGGCCAGATGTCCTTCTTCACGCGCGACGAGCAGCGCGAGCAGGAGCCGGCCGACCGCCCGGAGGGGTGATCCGTCAGCGCGTCGGCTCGGCGCCGTCGTGCGCTTCCCGCCACGCCGGGCTGAGCGTCACGACGTCGCCGACCACGACGACGGCCGGCGCCCGCACACCGGCCTCCTCGACCACCCGGGCGAGGGTGCCGAGCGTCGCGACGGTCGTGCGGAAGCGCGGCCCGTAGCCGTCCTCGACGACTGCGGCGGGCGTGTCGGCGGAGCGCCCGTGCGCGACGAGCGCGTCGGCGGTGGCGGCGAGGTGCGAGACGCCCATGAGCAGGACCAGCGTGTGGTCGGGCGCCGCCGGGACGGCGCCGACGGACTCGTGGCCGGTCAGCACGGTGAACCCGCGCGCGAGGCCGCGGTGCGTCACCGGGATTCCGGCCGCGGCGGGGACGGCGATCGCGCTCGTCACGCCCGGCACGACCTCGACGGGCACGCCCGCGGCCCGGCACGCCTCGGCCTCCTCGCCGCCGCGCCCGAACACGTACGGGTCGCCGCCCTTGAGCCGCACCACCCGGTGCCCCGCGAGCGCCCGCTCGACGAGCACGCGGTTGATCTCGTCCTGCGGGACCGGGTGGTGGCCGCTCGTCTTGCCGACGTCGACGACCTCGACGTCGGCCGCGAGCTCGGCGAGCACGCCGCGGGGCGCCAGCCGGTCGACGACGACGACGTCCGCCTCGGCGAGCAGGCGCCGGGCCCGCACGGTGAGCAGACCGTCAGCGCCGGGGCCCCCGCCGACGAGGGCGACGCTGCCGACGGCGTCGTCGTCGCGGCGTCGGACCGCGCGCACGGGCAGCTCGCCGGACTCGAGGGCGGCGGACACGGCGTCGCGCACGGCGCGCGCCCGGCCCGGGTCGCCGCCCGCGTTCACGGCGATCGTGACCTCGGCGCCGCCGTCGAGCGTCGTGCGGGCGACCGCCGGGGTCCAGGCGGTCGCGAGCCCGGCGTCGGCGGCGGTGACGCACCAGGTGCGCTGCGCCTCGGCGTCCCCGGCGACGGCGGCGTCGACCGCCGGGTCCCCGGTGGCGACGTGCACCAGCCACGCCCCGTCCAGGTCGCCCGGGCGGTACGCCCGCCGCTCCCACCTGAGGCGGCCGGCGCCGGCGTGCGCGGCGACCTCGTCGACGGCGTCGGGCGCGACGACGAGCACGTCGGCGCCGGCGTCGAGCAGGGCGCGCACCCGGCGCGCGGCCACGGGCCCCGCGCCGACGACGACGACCCGCCGGCCCGCAACCCGCAGAGCCAGCGGGTACAGGGCATCGGTCATGGCGCTCAACCTACGACGTCAGATGGCGTACTGGGCGGGGCGCTGTTCCGGGTGGCGCGTGGCGGCGAGCGCGTCGCCCACCATGCCGGCCGCCAGGGTGCCGCCGTCCTGGCCGTCGACGAGCAGGAACGCGCCCGTCCGGCGGGACGTCACGTACTCCTCGGCGGCGACGGGCGAGGCGAGGCGCAGGGTCACGCGGCCGATGTCGTTGAGGTCGAGCCGCTCGGCCGGGACGAGCTCTGCGGCGTCGAGGTCGAGCCGCCCGACGACGTCCCGCACCACGGCCTGGACCGTGCGCGTCGTGTGCTTGAGCAGCACGCGGGCGCCGGGGAGCAACGGCCGGTCGGACAGCCACGCCACGGTGCCCTCGACGTCCTGGGTGAGCTCGGGCGCGTCGCCGACGGCCGCCACGAGATCGCCGCGGGTCACGTCGATCTCGTCCGCGAGCCGCAGCGTGACCGACTGGGGCGCGAACGCCTCGGGCAGCCCGGCGAGCGGGTCGGCCGGGTCCCGGAGGGTGTCGGCCGTGTCGATGCCCGCGACCCGCGTGCGGCGCCCGGACGGCAGCACCACGACCTCGTCGCCTACGCGCACGACGCCCGACGCGATCTGGCCGGCGTACCCGCGGTAGTCGCGGAAGACGTCGGCCGCGGCGTCGTCCGCCGCGGCACCCTGCGGCCGGATCACGACCTGGACCGGCAGACGGAAGGCCTCGGTGTCGGGGTCGTCGCCCGTGGGCAGCTCCTCGAGCAGCTCGAGCAGGGTCGGGCCGTCGTACCAGGGCGTGCCGGCGCCGCGCTCGACGACGTTGTCCCCGACCAGCGCGGACACGGGGATCGTGTGCACGTCGGCGACGCCGAGCGAGCGCGCGGCGGCCGCGACCTCGCGCTCCAGTTCCAGGTAGCGCTCGCGCGAGTAGTCGACCAGGTCGATCTTGTTCACCGCGACGACGACGTGCGGCACGCGCAGCAGGCTCGCGACGGCCAGGTGGCGCCGCGTCTGCTCGAGCAGGCCCTTGCGCGCGTCGATCAGCAGCACGACCGCGTCGGCCGTGGACGCGCCGGTCACGGTGTTGCGCGTGTACTGGACGTGCCCCGGGCAGTCGGCGAGCACGAACGAGCGGCGCGCGGTCGCGAAGTACCGGTACGCGACGTCGATCGTGATGCCCTGCTCGCGCTCGGCGCGGAGGCCGTCGGTGAGCAGCGCGAGGTCCGCCGTCTCGAGGCCGCGGTCGCGCGAGACGCGCTCGACGGCGTCGAGCTGGTCGGCGAGGACCGACTTCGAGTCGAACAGGAGCCGCCCGACGAGCGTGGACTTGCCGTCGTCGACGGAGCCCGCGGTCGCGAGGCGCAGCAGCGTGCCCGTGGGGAGCGCCGGTGCCGCAGCGGTGGTGGGGGAGAGCGTGGGCGTGCTCATCAGAAGTAGCCCTCCTTCTTGCGGTCTTCCATGGCGGCTTCGGAGATCCGGTCGTCCGCGCGGGTCGCGCCACGCTCGGTGATGCGGGTCGCGGCCACCTCGGCGATCACGGCCTCGACGTCGCGCGCGTCGGACTCGACGGCGCCCGTGCAGGACATGTCGCCGACGGTCCGGTACCGGACCGTCTCGGTGCGGACGGCCGCGGCCTCGGCATCGTTCCGGGGCTGCGAGTACGGCCCGACGGCGAGGAGCATGCCGTCCCGGTCGAACACGTCGCGCTCGTGCGCGTAGTACAGCTCCGGCAGCGCGATGTCCTCCGTCGCGATGTAGCGCCAGACGTCGAGCTCGGTCCAGTTCGACAGCGGGAACACGCGCACGTGCTCGCCCGGCCGGTGCCGCCCGTTGTACAGGTTCCACAGCTCCGGGCGCTGGTTGCGCGGGTCCCACTGGCCGAACTCGTCGCGGAGCGAGAACACGCGCTCCTTGGCGCGCGCCTTCTCCTCGTCGCGCCGGCCGCCGCCGAAGACCGCGTCGAACCGGTGCCCCGTGATCGCGTCGAGCAGGGGCTGGGTCTGCAGCGGGTTGCGGGTGCCGTCGGCGCGCTCGCGCAGGCGGCCGTCGTCGAGGTAGTCCTGGACGCTCGCGACCTCGAGCCGCAGGCGCAGCCGATCGACGGTCGCGTCCCGGAACGCGAGGACCTCCGGGAAGTTGTGGCCGGTGTCGACGTGCAGCACGGGGAACGGCACGGGCGCGGGGAAGAACGCCTTGGCCGCCAGGTGCAGCATGACGACGGAGTCCTTGCCGCCCGAGAAGAGCATCACGGGCCGCTCGAACTCCGCGACGACCTCGCGGATGATGTGGATCGCCTCGGACTCGAGCGCCTCGAGCTGGGTGAGCCGGCGCTCGCCGGCGACGAGCGCAGCGCTCGGCACGGCGTCGTCGGGCACGGGGGTGCCGGGGGCGTCGATCGTGTCGGTGAGTGTCATACGTGCAGTCCGCATTCCGTCTTGTCGAGGCCGGCCCAGCGGCCCGAGCGGGGGTCTTCTCCGGGGGCGACGCGACGCGTGCACGGCGCGCAGCCGATGGACGGGTAGCCGTCGTTGAGGAGGGGGTTCAGGACGACCTGGTGCTTGGTCGCGTACGCGAGCAGCTCGTCGAAGGTCCACGCCGCGAGCGGGTTGATCTTGACGAGGCCGTTCTTCGCGTCCCAGGTGACGAGCGGGGTGGCGCTGCGGGTGGGCGCTTCCTCCCGGCGTACCCCGGTGACCCAGACCTCGTAGCCGGCGAGCCGGTCGTGCAGGGGCGCGACCTTGCGGAGCTGGCAGCAGAGCCCGGGGTCGCGCGACCACAGGTCCTTGCCGTGCGCGGCGTCCTGCTCGGCGACGGTCTGCTCGGGCGTGACGTCGACGACCGTGACCTCCATGCCGGTCTCGACGGCGTCGCGCGTGCCGTACGTCTCGGCGAAGTGGTAGCCGGTGTCGAGGAACAGCACGTCGACCCACGGCTTGATCGCGGCGACGACGTGCGGCAGGACGGCGTCGGCCATGGAGCACGCGACGGCGACCGAGTCGCCGAACTCGCGCGCAGCCCAGGCCACGACCTCCTCGGCGGTGGCCTCGCGCGTGGCGTCGGGCGAGGCGCCCGGCCAGCCGGGCCCGTGCAGCTCGGCCTGCCCGCGCTGCACGATCTCCTGGAGCTCGGCGGCCGAGCGCTTCGGGCGGGCCTCGACGGCGCGCCGGGCCGCGTCGGCCGCCTTGGCGGCGTCGCGCGTGCGGGTGCGCTCCTGGGCGGCCGCGCGCAGGGCGGCCAGCGGGTCCTGTGCTGCGGTGGTCACTGGAGTGCCTCCTCGTCGGCGCGGTGGGCCCACTCGGCGAAGGTCTCGCCGTCGAGCTTGTCGGCCTCGTAGCGCCGGACGAGGCGCTCGACGTAGTCCGCGACCTCGCTCGCCGGCACCTTGAGCCCGCGGACCGTGCGCCCGAGGCCCCCGGCGTCGCGCCCCGTGCCCACGAGGCCGCCTCCCAGGTGGACCTGGAAGCCCGGGACCTGCTCGCCGTCGACGGTGATGATCTGGCCCTTGAGGCCGATGTCCGCGGTCTGGATGCGGGCGCAGGAGTTGGGGCAGCCGTTGACGTTGAGGTCGATCGGGTGCTCGGCCAGCGACGGCACGTCCGCGAGGCGCCGCTCGAGGTCGGCGATCACCGCGGTCGCGGTGTCCTTGGTGTCGACGATCGCCAGCTTGCAGAACTCCAGGCCGGTGCACGCGATGGTCGAGCGCCGGAACGGGCTCGGGGTCGCGGTGAGGCCGAGCGGCTCGAGGCCGCGGACCAGGGCGTCGACGGCGTCCGGCGGGACCCCGAGGACGACCAGCTTCTGGTGGGCCGTCAGCCGGACGCCGGCGGACCCGGTGCGCTCGACGAGCTCCGCGAGACCGGTGAGCGTGCCGCCGCCGATCCGCCCGACCGTGGGGGCCGCGCCGACGTAGTAGCTGCCGTCCTTCTGGAGGTGCACGCCCACGTGGTCGCCCCGGCCGCTCGCGGGCGCCGGGGGCGGGCCGTCGGGCAGGCGGTAGCCGAGGTACTCCGTCTCGAGGACGTCGCGGAACTTCTCCGTGCCCCACTCGGCGAGCAGGAACTTCAGGCGGGCCTTGGTGCGCAGCCGCCGGTAGCCGTAGTCGCGGAAGATCCGGATCACGCCGTGCCAGACGTCGGCCGCCTGGTCCTCGGTGACGAAGACGCCGAGCCGCTCGCCCAGGCGCGGGGTGGTGGACAGCGCGCCGCCGACCCACAGGTCGTAGCCCGGGCCGAGCTCGGGGTGCACGACGCCCACGAGGGAGATGTCGTTGATCTCGTGCACGACGTCGAGGCTCGGGTGCCCGGTGATCGCGGTCTTGAACTTGCGGGGGAGGTTCGCGAGCTCGGGGTCGCCGATGTACCGGCGCTTGATCTCGAGGATCACGGGCGTCGGGTCGATGATCTCGTCCGCGGCGATCCCGGCCACCGGGCTCCCGAGGAAGCCGCGGGGCGTGTCGCCGCACGCCGTCGTCGTCTCGAGCCCGACGGTCTCCAGGCGCCGCCAGATCTCGGGGACGTCCTCGACCGCGACCCAGTGGTACTGGACGTTCTGGCGGTCGGTGATGTCGGCCGTGCCCCGCGCGAAGTCTTCGGAGATGCCGCCGAGGACGCGCAGCGCGTCGGCGTCGAGGAGCTGCCCGTCGGAGCGGACCCGCAGCATGAAGTAGCGGTCCTCGAGCTCCTCGGGCTCGAGCGTGGCCGTCTTGCCGCCGTCGATCCCGGGCTTGCGCTGCGTGTACAGGCCCCACCAGCGGAAGCGGCCGTGGAGGTCGTCGCCGGGGATGGAGTCGAAGCCCTCGAGCGCGTAGACCTGCTCGATGCGCTCGCGGACGGCCAGGCCGCCGTCCTCCTGCTTCCACTTCTCGTTGGCGTTGAGCGGCTCGGTGCCGTCGACCTTCCACTGGCCGTTCGGCCGGGCGTTGCGGGAGGGGCGGACGGGTGATGTCGACGCGGGGGCGGGCGTGGTCATCGGGCTCCTTGGGGCCGCGAGCACGCGCGGAGCGGGGAGCCTCAGCCGGCAGGACCGGGGGGAGCCGAGGACCGCTGTCGCGCGCCCTCGCTCGGGGGATGGTGCCGCGTGGGCGGCGGTTCCGAGGTCGGGCGGGTCAACAACAACACGTTGCGACCGGGCGCATGCCCAGACACGTGCCCGCGCACGCCGCGGCGGCCGGGGTTGCCGGCGCGAGGGGACGTGCGGATGCGGTCATGGGGCTAGACGCTAGTCGCCCGCAGGTCGGGTGCCTAGCGGCTGTCCGGATGGTGGACCGCAATCTCGGGATCCGGGCCGGGCTCTGGTCGACCGAGGATCGGCTCGCGGGTGAAAGTGCGCGAGAACGCCCGTCCGCGGTCGAATCGATTGGAGTGTCTCCTGGCGCAATCGATGCCAACGATGTCACCGTAGGGGGGCACGTCGAGAAGCGACGCGGGGACGAAACACGAGGCGGCCCCGCACGAGTCGTGCAGCACGGCCCGCCGAGGACGGCGGCAGGAAGAGGGGCACTTCATGACGGACTTTCCGCCGCGCTCGCGGGGGACACGACACACGACGGACCACGAGGAGATCCGGGCCTGGGCCGCGGTCCACGGCGCGCTACCGGCGGTGGCGCGCACGGGCTGGCGCGGTCGGCGGGCCGAGCCGACGTTCGCGCTCCCCGGGGACGACGCCGGGCTCACCCTGGTCGACTGGGCCGACTGGTTCCGGCTCTTCGACCGGTCGTCGCAGGTGTTCAGCTACCGGCTCGAGGCCGGCGAGCTGGTCGTCCCGGGCGGCGACGCCGCGGAGGAGACGGCGGCCGTCCCGGACGGCGCGGAGGCGCCGGCCGAGGAGCTGCGGCCCGCGGTCGGGCCTTCCCGGCGGTTCCGGCGCGCGGTCGTCACGGGCGGCGCGGGGTTCGTCGGGAGTCACGTCTGCGAGGCGCTCGTCGCGCACGACGTCGAGGTGCTCTGCCTCGACGACTTCTCCACCGGGGTCGAGCACAACCTCGCCGACCTGGGCCCCGAGCGGGCGTTCGACTGCGAGCAGCTCGACGTCCGCACCCTGACCACCGAGCACGCCGAGCGGCTGTTCGCCGGGGCCGACCTGGTCGTCCACCTCGCGTCGGCGGCGTCGACCGTGGACTCGGCGCGCCGGCCGGTCGAGACGCTCGAGGCCGGCGCCGTCGGCACCCGCAACGTGCTCGCCGCGTCGCGGGCGGTGGGTGCACGGTTCGTCCTCGGCTCGTCGTCGGCGCTCGACACCGACCCCGAGTTCGCGTACCTGGTCCGCTCGCGCTGGGCCACCCCCGACGGCGCGCCGCCGCTCTCGGTCTACGTGGAGGCCAAGCGCTTCGCCGAGGCGCAGACCAGCACCTGGCTGGCGTCGCGCGGGCTCGACGGCGGCGTCGTGCGGATGCACAACGTGTACGGGCCGCGCATGCGCACCGACGACGGCCGGATGATCCCGACGTTCGTCGGCCAGGCGCGGCGTGGCGAGCACCTGACCGTGCCGGGCGACGGCGCGCGGTCGCGCCAGGTGTGCTTCGTCGACGACGTCGTCACGGGCCTGCTCGACTACGCCGCGAGCGAGCGGCGGGAGTCCGTCACGGTCGGCGGCGGCCCACGACTGACCGTGCAGCGCGTCGCGGAGGACGTGGGGTCCGTGCTCGGGCTCGACGCCCGCATCGAGCACGTCGCGCCCTCGCCCGACGACGTCGACGCGCTGGTCCCGGGGCTCGCCGTCGGCCGGCTCGTCGCGCCCGCCGTGACCACGCCCTGGGTCGAGGGACTGACGCGCACGGTGGCGGCGCTCAACTGACGTGTCGGATCCCACGGTGCGCCCGTTTCACGACACCCGTGTCAGAAAGATACGATCGCGCCCATGAAGGTCCTCTTCGACATCTTCCTGATCCTCCACTTCGTCGGCTGGGCGATCGTCCTCGGCGGGTACCTCACGAGCCTGCGCAAGCCGGGCCTGCCCGTGGGCGTCTTCCACGGGGCAGCGACGGCCGTCGTCGCCGGCATCGTCATGATGGGCATCTACGAGTCCAACAAGGACCTGCTCGGCTACCACCTGTCCGAGGCCGCGCTCGGTGTGAAGCTCGTCTTCGCGCTGATCGTCGCCGTGCTCGCGTTCGTCGCGCAGCGCAAGAAGGAGCAGACGCCGATGTGGGTCAAGCACGGCGTCGGCGCCCTCGTGCTCGTCAACATCGTCATCGCGGTCTTCTGGCTCTGACCTCGTTCCCCCCGCCCGACGACGCTGCTGCCGGCGGGCGGGGTGAGTCGCGGGTTCCCGTAACAGTCGAGCGCGGAAGGGCCGACCTCCTCGTGGAGGTCGGCCCTTCCGCGTCTCCGCTGATGCGCAAGGACGATGCCCCGGTATCTGCGATCCGTCTCGAATGCTGAGATGACGTCGGTTCCCCGAATTGACCCACCTTAACCTCCGGTCACCATGCCGTGTGTGGCGCCTGTGCGAGGCATCGCTATGTGCTGGGAAGGCCCGCACCAATGCGGCCATCAGGGCAGAACAGAGAGTGGAGCACAGTGGCTCTTTCGAGTCGCCGCGTCAGGCGTGCGGCGGGCATGACAGCGATCGCAGCACTCGTGGCAGGTGCGGCGTGGGCCGCTCTGCCCGACGGGGGCGACTCGTCATCGGAGCAGCCCGATCCTGATTGCGCCGCGGTTGAGGCGCCGACGATGGGCGAGGCTTCCGATCTCGCCGTGGCGTGCGGGCATGATGTCGCTGCGGTGGACAGCTACGACCCGTGGACGTCGCTGGTCGCAACACCGCGCGGGACGGTTCGGGAGGAAGTGCACGCGGGAGCGGTGCGTACCGACCTGTCGGGCGCATGGCAGCCGGTGGACCCGACGATCGTGAAGGATTCATCGACGGGCGAGCTGACCGTCGCGTCACCGGTCTACGACGTGAGCCTTGACGGTGATTCCCCGGACAAGCTGATCTCGATGTCGAGCGAAGCAGGTTCGGTCTCGATGGGGCTCCCGCTGGCTCTGGGAGAGCCGGAGATCGACGGAGCGAGCGTGTCGTGGCCGGTCATGGATGCCACCGGAAGCGCGATCGAGGGCGCCCTGGTGCGGGCCGACGTCCATCCGGATGCGACGGGTGTCACACCGGTGGTCGAGGTCGCCGACCGGCGGGCCTACGACGAGGTTTCCGAGGCGGCCGGGCCGGGCGGGCTGGCCTTCACGGTCACGACGAGCGACGGACTCACCGTCGCGCCCGCCGAGTCCACGAGTGCCGGCTTCGAGGTCGTCGACGGTGCGGGTGTCCACGTCTTCGAGGGCGGCGAGGCGCTGCAGTGGGATAGCTCAGGGGCAACCGAGCCGGGTGCGATGACCGAGCCGGAACCCATCGCGCCAACCCCCGGAGTGTCTGGCCCAACGCCAAGCAATCCGATGGCCACGGCCGCGGAATCTCCTGCCGCGGGGCTCGAACGCACTGCGGGTGACACCGAGGCGCCGTTGGTGGTTTCACCTCAGGGCGATCAGGAAGTCACGTTGACGCCTGACGAGGCCATGATCGGGGACGACTCGACAACCTGGCCGGTCGCGATCGATCCACCGATGTCGGGGATCACGCGACACGAGTGGACCGTCATCCGGTCCGGGTTCCCCACCTACACGAAGTACAAGACGACGGCGTCTGAGGGTGTGGGCCTGTGCGACGTGCAGGCGGATGCGGCGTGCAACCTGGATAACAAGCAGCGCCTGCTCTGGGAGTTCACGGGACTGAGCACCGCGTCGTTCGATGCTGCTGACATCGTGTCCGCAACCTTCAAGGCGTACGGCACCCATTCCTACGACTGCAAGGGCTACGAGCTCGACCTCGTGATGATGGCTGCCGGGATCAGTTCTGGCACGACGTGGAGCAACGGGCCGTCGGCGAAGCTCAACCTCGACACCCAGAACCCGGTGCATCGGGACGGGCAGTGTGGGGCCCCGTCGTGGGTCTCGTGGGATGCGACGGCCGGCGCAAAGGCGATCGCGGGAAGCTCGAACAACATGATCCTCGAGCTGAGGTCACCGAGCGAGAGTTCGATGTCGTCGTGGCGCCGTTACAAGCTCTACAACGCGACCCTGGCGATCGAGTACAACCGGGCGCCGACGGCGCCGTCGAGCATGAAGACGCTGGTCGGTGCCACGAACGAGGGCTGCGAAACGGGCACCGGCCGACCGCTCATCACGAGCACGACGCCGAGCCTGTCGGTAGTGGCGAAGGATCCCGATGGGCAGAACGTCGCGGTGACGTTCGAGGTGTACAAGGGCGACACACTTGCCTGGTCCGCCACGACGTCCGCGCAGGCTTCGGGAGCGACGCACACCAAGGCCGTTCCGTCCGGGGAGCTCGCCTCCAGTTCGACGTACAAGTGGCGGGCGCGGGGCAAAGACAACGAATCGGGTGCGGCGAGGTACTCGTCCTGGGCTGGCTGGTGCGAGTTCACCGTCGACACGACCAAGCCGGCGGCCCCGACGATCACCCCAGTCGAGCCGACGGGCGCGAACTCGAGCATCCGGGCCGTCTACGTTCCTGACGTCGAACGTGGTGGCGTGGGACAGAAGGGCTGCTTCAAGATCAGTCGCGGCTCTTCGACTGACGTGGACCACTTCGAGTACTCGTTCAACACCACGACCTACGGCACCTCGGTGACGCCGGCTTCCGACGGGACGGCGCAAGTGTGCACACCGGCCGGGGCGCCGACAGCCGCCGGAACGAACCGGCTGTACGCCCGGTCGGAGGACAAGGCGGGGAACGTGTCGGCCTCGCGCACCTACACCTACGAGGTAGCGACCGCGCGCGAGGACGGGATCTGGAACTTCGACACGAAGGCGAACCCCGTCCCGGACACGTCGCGCAAGGACACCGGAGAGGCGAACCCTGCTGGGGATCTGACGGTCTCGGGGGCTACATGGGTGACGGGCCCGCACACGTTGTTCGACTCGCGTGATGGGGACTGGGCTTTGAACTTTGACGGCGTAAACGATGAGGCGTTCACCGAGTCCCCGGTCTTCGATACCACGCAGAGCTTCGTGGTCAGCGCGCACCTTCGTCTCGACGAGGCGACGAAGTGGCACACCGCGATCATCCAGGAGGGCGCCTGGAAGAACGCTTGGCGCCTCGGGTACCGACCAAACGGCTGCGAGGCGTACGAGCCCGCGGGCTGGACGGGTGGGTGCTGGCTCTTCGTGATGTACGCGACCGAGGGCGGAGCGTGGAAGGCCGTGTACTCCCCGGTCCCGCCGAAGGTCGGGCAGTGGACGCACCTGACGGCCGAGTTCGACAAGACGGAGAAGAAGGTCCGCCTGTGGACCTGCGACATCGGGACCCCCGACGACCCCGCGCCCGGTGAACCCGTCGTTGCCGAGGCGCCGTCACCGGACCCGATGTGGCGCGCAGCCGGTCCCGTCGTCCTGGGTCGCGGGCAGATTGACGGCGCCAAGGAGAACTGGTGGGACGGCCAGATCGACAACGTCCGGATCTTCAAGAACGAGGTCGTCGCACCCGCCAAGATCCGGCGCATGTGCCAGGGCGCGGAGGCCAACGACTTCAGCACGGGTGACACCGCGCTCGACCCGACGACCATGGGTGGCCTGTGATGCGGCGCGCGAACGTGAAGGTGGTCTCCATGCGGAGAAGGTTCGTGCGGCGTCCCGCAGGCCTGGCCCTAGTGGCTGGCCTGGTGGTGCTGACGCTCGGTGTGGACCCCGGGTCGCTAGCTTCAGCGGTCACGCGCTTGGTCACTGATGACGTGGGCGCGGTCGACGAACTGCAGACGCGGGAGAAGAACTTCGAGGACGTCGTGGGCGGCCTCGACATCGGCAGCGGCGCAGACGTCACACAGATCACAGGCGAAGCGTGGGTGCCGGCGCCTGACGACGACGAGTCCGACCTTCCGGCGGAGCTCCCCGGTGCAGACCAGCAGACAGTAGAGCTCGGCGGCACGTCCAGCTCCACGCAGCCAGCGGTGTTCCGCGCCCTTGCCGGGTCGGAGACAGAGGAGCCCCAGGTTCCCGCGCCAGTCGACGTCACTGTCGGGGGGCTGCCCATCAGCGTTACTCCGACTGCCGGTGAGGCCGCACCGGACGCCGTCACCATCAGGGTGGCCGACCAGGCCGAGAGCGCTCAGGCGGGAGTCACTGGCGTGCTGCTCGACCTGTCGGATGCCTCTGCTTCGCCGGCCGGCGAGCCCACCCATGTCCAGATCTCGCTCGACTACAGCAAGTTCGCGGGTCTCGCCGGAGGGGACTGGGCATCGCGTCTTCACCTGGTCGAGCTCCCGGCCTGCGCCCAGGACACGCCGGCAGAGCCGGCCTGCCAGCCCCTCCCGGTCGAGTCCGAGAACGACCCGTCGGCTCAGGTCGTCACGGCAACGGTCACGCTGCCTTCGGCCGGCACTGGCGTCGCTCCCACGGGCACCTCTGTCACCTCGGGCGCGGGCTTCAGCAACGCCGCGATGGTTCAAACGGCAGCGACGGCCGGGGCTACGACGCTCGCCCTTGTTGCCGGTGCCTCCGGTTCGGCGGGTAGCTGGAGTGCGACGAGCCTCGCCTCGTCTGCCTCGTGGGGTACCTCGGGTGCAACAGGTGCGTTCACCTGGTCCTACCCGCTGCGCTTTCCCGCCGTGCCCGCGGGTCCGAGCCCGGACCTCGCTTTGTCGTACTCTTCAGCCGCGTCCGACGGACGGGTGGCGTCGACGAACAACCAGGCGTCGTGGGTCGGGGAAGGCTTCGACCTCACGTCGAGCTACGTGGAGCGCAAGTACGTCCCGTGCTTCGACGACCGAGACCCGGTCGACACGACCGGCGACTCGGCCACGGAGACCCCCAACAACTCGGACCTGGAGACCGGCGACCTGTGCTGGGGCGGCGAGAACGCGTCCCTGGTCCTCAACGGGTCGGCCGTCGAGCTCGTGAAGGATGCTTCGACCGGCGAGTGGCATCCCAAGACCGAGGACGGGGCGCGAGTCGAGCTCAAGACCGGCGGATGGAACGACGACGAGGTCGGGCACCAGTACTGGGTGGTGACGACCGGCGACGGCACGAAGTACTACTTCGGCCGCGACAAGCGGTCCGCCGGCGACTCCAGCCTCGGCTCGGCGTGGTCAGTGCCCGTGTACGGCAACCACCCGGGTGAGCCCTGCCACGAGGACACATTCAAGGCGTCGTCATGCCGGCAGACCTGGCGCTGGAACCTCGACTACGTCGTCGACCCGTCCGGGAACACGATGACCTACCGGTACGCCCCGGAGACTGCCGCCTACCAGAAGGTCCAGGGCCCCGACGTCGCGACGTACACGTCAGGCGGCCGCCTGACGAAGATCGAGTACGGCACACGCAGCGGCGACCTGACGACGAAGGCTCCCGCGGTCGTGGAGTTCACCGCCGCCACGCGGTGCGAGGCAAAGACCGGTGTCGACTGCTCGGTCTCGAAGATCCTTGCGAACAAGGCCGCGTGGCCCGACGTGCCGTCCGACCTGTACTGCGCGTCAGGGGCGGACTCGTGCCCCACGCAGTACAGCCCGGTCTTCTTCGACCGGTACCGGCTCACGAAGATCACCACGGAGACGTACGACGGCACGACGTACCAGCCGGTCGACTCCTGGACCCTGACTCAGTCGTTCGTGAGCCCGAACGACGGCTCCGCGGGAGCGGGTGGAACTGGCAAGATCCTGTGGCTCAAGTCCATCGTGCACACCGGCCAAGGCGGCACGGCGAGCACGAGCGACGACATCGCCCTCCCTGCGGTGCTGTTCGAGAAGCAGATGCTGAAGAACCGGGTCAACTCGGTGACCGCGGGCCCGCCGTCGATGTGGCGCCCCCGCGTCTCGTCGATCCGCAGCGAGTCCGGTGCCCTGACCTCCGTCAACTACAGCGACGGGTCCGACTGCACGCCGTCGACGTTGCCAGCGGACCCCAAGACCAACACCAAGCTCTGCTTCCCGGTGAACTGGGACCCCGAGGGCGAGACCAAGAACGCGCCCGAGTGGTTCCACAAGTACGTGGTGCGCTCGATCGTCGAGAACGGCGCGGCGCCGAACCAGGGCAGCAACACCCTCGTCACCGGCAGCGCGCAGGTCACCACTACGTACAGCTACGCAGGTGATGCGGCGTGGGCCAAGCCCACCGGCGCGCTGCTGAAGCCGAAGCAGCTCACGTACTCGGACTTCCGTGGGTATCCGGCGGTCACCACGACCGTCGGCGACGAGGGCGAGGCGACCACCACGGTCACCCGCTACTTCCGGGGCCAGGGCGGCGACGTGACAGCAGGGCCCGGCGGGTACGAGGTGACGGCGAGTGACAACGCAAACCTCGAAGGGCAGGTCTTCTCAGTCGAGCAGCGCAGCGGTTCGAAGGCGGTGTCGCAGACCGTGATCGTTCCGAGCGGTCTGACCACGACCGCGACGGACAAGGACGGCACCAAGGCGACCCGGGTCGGGAAGTCCACGACGTACGGGTTCACGTTCGGCCAGGACGGAGCTGTCGACCAGCGGACGAAGTCCGTCAGCAGCTTCGACGCCCACGCCCAGCTCTCTACGGTGGACGACGCCGGCGACGTGACGACGACCGCCGACGACCTGTGCACCCGCACCACCTACGCCCACGAAGCGGACGCGACGTTCGCCGACGCCAACATGGTGGCGCTGCCGTCCCGCACCGAGGTCGTGTCCACGGCGTGCGACACCACACCGAGCCGCCCCAAGGACGTTGTCTCCGATTCGCTGTCGGTCTATGACTCCAAGGGCAGGGTTCTCGAGGGATGGGCGGTCGCCGCTGACCTGAACCGGTCGACCGGCACACTGAACCCGGAGACGCACGCCGGGTACACCAAGACGCAGACAGTCGTGGCCTACGACGACCGAGGGCGACCGACGGCAACCAAGGATGCGCTCGGACGACAGACCACCCTCGCCTACACGCAGTCAGCCGGCGGGCTGCTGCAGCAGGTCGTGACCACCAGTCCCGACCCCGATGGCGCGGGCGCTCTCGCCGGGATGACGTCGACGACCGTCTACAACCCGCTGACGGGAGCGGTCACCGAGACCCGGGACGCCAACGGCAAGAAAACGACCGGGATCTATGACGCGCTCGGGCGCTTGAAGGAGGTGCGTAACCCCGACCGGCAGGGCGCAGCGGTTCCCTCGACCGCGTACGAGTACGCCGTCCATGAGAACGGCCTGAACTCCGTGGTCACCAAGACGATCGGCGCCGACGGGAAGACCCAGCACGCGTCGAGCGTGCTCTACGACGGCCTGATGCGGCAGTTCCAGACGCAGACCGAGTCCGCGGACGGTGGAGCTTCGCAGAAGGACTCCGCTACGACGCGGGGACGGGTCATCCAGCACACCTACTACGACACGGCCGGACGGGTCCACAACCAGACCGACCAGTGGTGGGCCAAGGGCGCACCAACAGGCTCCGCGGTGACGCCACCGGTGGTCCCGGTCGCTCACACGACGTACGTGTACGACGGCGCAGGCCGGGTCACCGACCAGATCCTGTGGAACGGGACGGACTCCAACCCGGACTACGAGCAGTGGCGGACGGTCACCGACTACGACGGCCGCTACACGACTGTCGTGCCGCCCTCGGGCGGCACCGCGACCACGACCGTCACCGACGCCCGCGGGCGCACGACCGGAATGTGGGAGCACCTGGCGCGCCCGGCCGTCACCAAGGGAGCGCCGAGCAAGTCGAGCACGCTGGGCGGCTTCGACCCGCGCACCCTCGCCACGTCGTCCTACCAGGCCACCAGCTACACCACGGACGCGGCAGGCCAGCTCACGGCGATGAAGGACCCGAAGGGCAACACCTGGTCGTACACCTACGACTTCGCCGGCCAGCAGATCAAGGCTGACGACCCCGACGCCGGCGTCTCGTCGACCACCTTCGACGCCGCCGGCCAGGTCACCTCAACCACCGACGCCACGGGCAAGAAGCTCGCCTACGCCTACGACGGGATCGGCAGACCAACCACGGTCAGCGAGGGAAGCACCGTGCGCTCCAAGTGGGCGTACGACACCGCCAAGGACACCGCCGGCAAGGCGCTCCTCGGGCAGGTCGCCTCGTCGACCCGCTACGTCAACGGCGCCGCCTACACCACCTCGGTGTCAACGTACGACGAGGGATATCGCCCGTTGTCGAGCACCGTGACGCTGCCCGCGACTGGCGATCTCGCAAAGCTCACAGGGCGCACGTTTACCACCAAGACCACCTACACCGCCGACGGACAGGTCGCGTCGACGACCCTGCCGAAGATCACGACGGGCGGTTCGTCGGGCGGAACGACCGTGCTCGGGCAGGAGCGGGTCACCACCTACTACGACACCGCCTCGCACGCCCGGTGGATGGGTGGCGGATTCGGGTGGGGTACCTATGTGGCCGAGTCCCGGTTCTCCGCATACGGGCAGCCGCTCGCGATCGACCTCGGAAACACCTATGGGGCAGTCGCGTCATATCAGTACGACGAGGTGACCCGCCGCCTGACGAACGTCGCGCTCAAGCGCGAGCAGATCACCGGTACCGACCTGTCCGTGACCTACACGTACGACGCAGCGGGCAACGTCACATCCGTCAAGGACCAGCCCACCAACACCGCCCTCGGCGGCGCAGCCGGACAGGACAACCAGTGCTTCACCTATGACGGGCTGCAACGGCTGACGACCGCATGGACGGCGGCCGCCGCCGCCGACTGCTCCCTCGCACCGTCACAGGTGACGGCGGCCAAGGTCGGTGGTGCTGCTCCGTACTGGACCGAGTACTCCTACGACCCGCTTGGCAACCGGACGGCCAAGGTCGACCACGCCACCGACGGGTCGACCGGCAGCACCACGACCCGCTACACGTACGGGCAGAGCGCGGGCCCACACGCGTTGACATCGACAACGACGGCGGCGAACGGTGGCACGGCGGTCGCCGGGGCGAGTTTCGGGTATGACGCGGCAGGGCAGCAAACCTCACGTCACGTGCCGGGGACGTCGGCATTCACGATGTCGTGGGACGCGGAAGGCGCGCTCTCCCAGATCGCCGCGACCGGTGCGGGCGACGAGTCCGACCCAGGACTGGACGAGGGCGAGGCGTCGTTCGTCTACGACGCGGACGGCAACCGCATCGCCCGCACGGACGCCGGCGGAACCACGGTGTACCTGCCCGGCGGGCAGGAGTTCCACGTCGACTCCGACGGCGGAGTGACCGCGACCCGGTACTACACATTCTCGGGCCAGACGGTGGCGGTGCGGACGGACCGGGGTCTGGGCGGAGTCACCTCGCTGGTCACTGACCCGCACGGCACGACGCTGGCAGCGATCCCGAACACGAGCTGGACTGCGACGAGCGTGGAGCGGTTCTTCACCGACCCGTTCGGGGCCGTGCGGGGTCCGTCGACGATCGAGACCGTGCCGGGGGATCGGCAGTTCCTCGGCAAGACCCGCGACGAGTCCACCGGGCTGACGCTGCTCGGCGCCAGGTACTACGACGAGCAGACCGGGACGTTCATCTCGGTCGACCCGCTGCTGACCCCGACGGACCCGCAGCACTGGAACGGGTACGCCTATGCGCGCAACAACCCGCTCCTGTACAGCGACCCGAGCGGGCTAGCCCCGGTGCCGTACTCCAACGGCGAGTACCTGGTCCCCGGACAGGCGCGCCCGCCAGCGTCGGTGGACAAGAACACCCCGACGCGCAGCGCGAGGTCCGACACCCCGACCGCGTCGCGCGGCGGGACCCGCAGCTCCTATCTTGGCGGGGCGGGCAACACCCCGGCGACCTCGTCGACGAGCACCTCCTCGTATCCGGCTTCCTCCACTGGTGTCTACGATCCGAACCGCAAATTCCACGACCGGCCGCAGAACATCTTCGAATGGGGTCTGTGGTATGCGTTCGGTTTCGACTACATGGACGACTGCAACAACGGGTCAAAACTCGCATGCGGCGGGGCGTTCTTGTCCGTAGCCCTCCTCCCCGTTGGCGGCGTCGAAGGCCTGGGGGTCAAGGCCATAGAGAAGGGCGGGGCGAAAGCGGTCGCAAAGATCGCTGAAGAGGGGGCTGCGAGAGAGGTAGCGTCTGGAGTAGTATCTCGTGGATGGAAACTGGGTGATGACATCAATGCGCCCACCTGGGCAGGGAAGAAGCCGTCTTGGTCGGCGATCCGGGCGCGATTTTGGAAGAATGAGGCCGCATCGCCACAATATGGCGACTGGGCAGAGGCCCAACTCACGAGGATGCGAAGGGGCCGCGCCCCACAGCGCTATAATCCGGATAAGGGTGGCATCGAATCAATGGAGTTGAGTCACGAACCAGTGCCCTTCCGTGACGGCGGGACCGAGGTTTATCCTCGCTGGCCTCAGGATCACGCGGAGCACGACCCGTTTAGACATCCGGGGTACTGAGATGGAACCAGTCCTTGCAGACCTGTTTGCCGAGCAAGAGTCGAATGTAATCGATTGGGGAGGGCCGCTCTACAGCCTGTACGACCTCCCGACCGACTCTCACCGATTCGAAGCCCGATTCCTGGATGCCGTTGAAAATCCCGTGCAGGGCTTACGGATAAAGGTACGCGGGGGCGTGCTTTGTGTGGCCGGCACGAAAGCTGCTGACATGATCTTGTGGCGCGACAGTGCACCGGACGTGGTCGACGTCGATGTTCTCTGGACTTCGACTGACAGGCGATCTCTCCGGATGTGGAACGTCTGGCGCGTGCACAATGTCACTCATGCCTGGATAGGGAACTCAGGTATGCGAGTCGATGTCGTGAGCCCGCGCCATATTGTTGCCCAGTGCAGCGATGGGACTGGAGAGCCGCGCTTCCGCGACTTGGTTGCGGAGCTTGTGTTCTTGTGATTTTTCCCGAGGGCGCTGCTTGGCAGTGGCGCATTGATGTGCGTGCGGGCGTTCAACCTCCGCTGCAGGGCGGGCAGTTCACGTCTGGGTTGGCCAGCGCAGCCGGGCGGCGGGCAGCGTCGACGGCGTTTCGCCACAGCGCCCGGGTGCGCGGGACATCCGAGGGCGCTGTGCTGGTAGATCTACTCGTACCAGTTACGGTTTTCGGACCATCCGAGCCGTCGCTCCTAATTCGTCGACCACGGTGGTGCCGGGCTTGACGACGTGGAACGCGTCTGGGACCGCGGTGGCGTCTTCGAGCTGCTCGGCGATCGCGGACTTGTAGCCGCCGAACGGGTCGAGGGCCCGACGCCGATCACGGCCCGGAACGCTTCGCCGCGCTCAGCGAGCCAGTCCGCGTAGGCTCTCTTGGTCGGCTTGGCACCAGGTCGCAAAAGCGGGCGTGCGCCCGCCCCCGCCCGTCTCGGGTCAGGTCGACCATCCCGGTCAGGTCCTTGGGGTCCTTCGTGCACCGGTCACCGTGACGCCAGGTGTGCTTGTCCACGCCGAGCGAGGTGACCCGGCGAACCGGGACTCGTCCGCGGCGGGGTGCTCGAGCACGGGCTTCTCGGCCCGCCATAGCGTCCACCACGACACCGCGAGGCGGCGGCCGAGGCCGGCGACCGTGGCGTGCTCGCGTCGCAGCTGTCCGACCGCTCAGAACACCGCCCGGGCCGTGATGGATCCCCGCGGCGCGAGCAGTTCAGGGACTTGCTCGGCGAACGTTCCCCGGGAACACGCAGCTTGCGGGCAGCGCCAGATCTGCTGCCGCCACACCAGGCGCACTTGCGCGTTGCCGTGCGGCGCGTCGGGCAGGACGCGCCCGCGCCTGCCCCGGCTCGGGGCCACCACACCGCAGTCCGGGCAGCCCGCCATCTGCCATGGCGTGGAGACCGTCACCATCATCACGCCGTCGTCCCGCTCGACGCGCTCGACATTCACGCCAGGCAGCCCGAGCAGCGCATCGCAACCCGAGCATGGATGAGTAGTGGTGGGCGCGCCAGCGAACCCCGTAGCGTTGGACAACGTCGAGGTCCTTTAAGTCGATCAGTGGTTGGTGCTTCTGATCATTGGGGACCTCGACCCCTACACCCAGCCCGTCGCGCCGCCAGGCCTCCTCCCTACGGAACGGTGAGCCATATAAGGAAGCGGAGGGCTTTCACTAGTGGACTGTCTACCAGTCCTGAGCCAACAATGCGTAGAAATCTCCCTCGCGCATCACGTTGCTCCAGGTGGCCAGCTCTCTTCTGGGTGCTCTGCAGATTCGTTGGGTGTGGAATGGGTTGACGCTAGTCGAGCCCGCGAGAGCGACTGGCAACTTGAAATCAGCGATCGTGAATGGACGGGCCCGTTTGACGGTGCCGCGAGAAGCGTTTTGGACTGGGGCCGTGGGAGGTGGAAGCTCAGGCGTGAGGATCCCGGCGGCCCGCTTTTCGAGCTGGTCGGGCTGAGTGTGACGGCCACACGACTGGACCGTAACTCTGTAAACCAGATTCAAGCACTCGCTATTGAGTTCGCTTCGTACGTTCTTGAGATTCGAGTTTGGGAGGGTGGCCTCCAGGTTGATCTCGCCTCGTCGTAAAGTAGCTAGCTTGCGACCTTACGGCTCCAGCACGACGAGCTGCTGCGTCGCTCGGCTCATCGCGACGTAGCGGTCGACGGCGGCGGCGACGGTGCTTTCCCCGGCGGCGAAGCCGCCCGGGTCGACCAGCACGACGAGGTCGAACTCGAGGCCCTTCGCGGTGACGGGGTCGAGCCACCGGACCCGCTCGCGGTCGGGCCCGCGGGAGACCCGCCGCTCGCGGTCGGGCTCGACCCCGATGACGCACGCCACGCCGTCGTGCTCCGCCAGCCAGCGGTCGAGCACGTCGTCGAGCTCGGTGACCCGGCCGCGAACGACCGGGAGCCCGCTCGATCGGACGGACCGCGGGACGTTGGCGTCGGGGATCGCGGCGCGGATCACCGGCGCGGCCTCGGCCATGACCTCGGACGGCGTCCGGTAGTTGATGCCCAGCCCGGCCACGCGCGCCCCCTCGATCCCGGCGCGTGCGAGCCGCTCCGGCCAGGTGTCCGTGAACCCGTGCCGCGCCTGCGCCCGGTCGCCGACGATCGTCAGGCTGCGCGACGGGCACCGCAGCAGCAGCACCTGCCACTCGGCGTCGGTCAGTTCCTGCGCCTCGTCCACGACGAGGTGCGCGAACGGGCCGGCGAGCCGGTCGACGTCGGACCGGGGCGTCGTCGCGGCGCCGTCGAGCGCGCCCCGCAGGTCGTCGCCGCGCAGCATGCTCATGACCTGCAGCTCCGAGTCGTCGGCCGCGACGAGGTCCGCGACGACGTCGTCCATCCGGGCCGCTGCCGCTTCGCCTTCGGCCCGTTCACGACGCCGACGGCGCGAGGCCGCGGGGTCGCCGAGCCGCTGCCGGGTGGCGTCGAGCAGGGGCAGGTCCGACGTCGTCCACGCCTGGGGCTCGGCGCGCTGCAGGCGCCGCACCTCCTCGGGAGAGAGCCACGGTGCGCACAGCCTGAGGTAGGCGGGCACGGACCACAGGTCACCGACGACGTCCGCCGCGTCCAGCAGCGGCCACGCCTCGCCGAGCGCGGCCCGGAGCTCGGCGTCCTGCTCGACGGCCCGGCGCACCTGCTCGGGCGGCGCGTCGTCGTCGTGCTTGTCGACGAGGATGTCGACGAGCGCGTCCCAGACCTCGTCGCGGGCGTCGTTGTGAGGAGTGCCGGGCTCTGGCGCGGCGAACGCCTCGGCCCAGTCGCCGGCGGTGAGCCGCACGTCGGCCCACGGGGTCGAGACGGTGCGCCCGCGCGTCGGCGGTTCCTCGTAGAAGCGGACCGCGGTCTCGATCCCGCGGACCAGGTCCGCCGAGCCCTTGAGCCGCGCCACCTCGGGGTCCTCCTCGGCCCCGGCCCGGCCGCCCTCGGGCACGAGGTCGCGCAGGGTCGCGAGCTGCACGCCCTCCTCGCCGAGGCTCGGCAGGACGTCCGCCACGTAGTCGAGGTACGGCTGGTGCGGCCCGACGACGAGCACCCCGCCGCGCCGCGCCTCCACCTGCGGGTCGGCGTACAGGAGGTAGGCGGCCCGGTGCAGGGCCACGACGGTCTTCCCGGTGCCGGGTCCGCCGTCGACGACGAGCGCACCGCGGGCGCCCGCGCGGATGACCGCGTCCTGGTCGGCGGCCAGCGTGCCGAGGACGTCACGCATCTGCGCCGACCGGGCCCCGCCGAGGCTCGCCACGAAGGCCGACTGGTCGTCGAGGGAGGCGGTGGCGAGGGGGCCGGCCTCGCCGTCGGCCGCGTCGGCGAGGAACAGCTCGTCCCAGTAGTCGGTGATCAGCCCGCCGGTCCAGCGGTAGCGCCGCCGGGTCGCGAGCCCCATCGGGTCCGCGAGCGTCGCGCCGAAGAACGGCCCGGCGGCCGGCGAACGCCAGTCGACGAGGAGCTGGCGCCCGTCCGCGTCGGTGAGCCCGAGCCGCCCCACGTACACCGGCTCGCCGCCGTCCGCGGGGACCATGCGTCCGAGGCACAGGTCGACGCCGTGGCGGCGGAGCGTGTGCAGGCGCGCGGTGAGGCGGTGGACCTCCTGGTCGCGGTCGAGCGCCTGCTGGCCCGCGCGGGCCGGTGCGCGCCGGGTGGCGTCGAGGCGGGCGGCGAGGTCGGCGACCGTCCGCTCCAGGCACGCGGCGACCGCCGCGAGGTGACGCTCGTCGTCGGCGACGAGCGCGGGGTCGGCCTTCGCGGCCAGGCGGTGGGGGAGGTCGAACAGGTCCGGGTTCGGGTGCGTCACGGCTCAGCTTCCGCTCGGGGTCCGCGGCCGGACGGGCCGCGGCCTGCGATTCTCCGCCGTCGGGGGGCCCTTGCCGCAAGACCCCCACTGCGCTATACGTTGAGAGTGGAGAGGTGAGGGCGGCCGGTGTTGACGGCGCCCCGGGCGTGGGCGGCGACGCCTAGGCTGGTCCCCGAGATGAACCCGCTCTTCGAGAACCTTCCACTGCCCGGCCTCAGCACCTTCGGCGCTACCACGACCGGGCTCTCCGGCGTCCCCGAGGAGGCACGCCTCCCCTCCGGCGGCTCGCCCGTACGCCCCGCGCCCGACGACGAGGCGCAGCCCTCGTACGCGGCCGCGCCCCGCGCGTCGGGCGGGGGAGCGGCCGGTGGCCGGCGCGATCCGGAGGCGCTCCTCGAGGGCCTCAACCCGCAGCAGCGCGAGGCCGTCGTGCACGAGGGCGGGCAGCTCCTCATCGTGGCCGGCGCAGGCTCGGGCAAGACGCGCGTGCTCACCCACCGCATCGCGTACGCGCTCGCGACCGGGCGCGCGACGCCCGGCGAGATCCTCGCGATCACGTTCACCAACAAGGCCGCCGCCGAGATGCGCGAGCGGGTCGCGGCGCTCGTCGGGCCGGTCGCCCGGCGCATGTGGGTGTCGACGTTCCACTCCGCGTGCGTGCGGATCCTGCGGGCCGAGCACGACCAGCTCGGGCTCAAGTCGACCTTCTCCATCTACGACGCCGCCGACAGCCAGCGCCTCGTGACGCTCGTGTGCCGCGAGCTCGACCTCGACGTCAAGAAGTACCCGCCGCGGTCGCTCGCCAACAAGATCTCCGACCTCAAGAACGAGCTCGTCGACCCGGAGACGTACCGGTCGACGTCGGGAGCCTCGAGCGAGAGCGCGAACCCGTTCGACGCCGTCCTCGCCGACGTGTACGTGCGCTACCAGCAGCGCCTCCAGCAGGCGCACGCGCTCGACTTCGACGACCTCATCATGACGACGGTCAACCTGCTGCAGGCGTTCCCGGGCGTCGCCGAGCACTACCGCCGCCGGTTCCGGCACATCCTCGTCGACGAGTACCAGGACACGAACCACGCCCAGTACATGCTCGTCCGGGAGCTCGCCGGCGTCAGCGCCGAGGAGGTCGAGACGGTCGAGGGGGACGAGCGGGAGGCCCATCACGCGGCGCCCGTCCCGCCGGGGGAGCTCACGGTCGTCGGCGACGCCGACCAGTCCATCTACGCGTTCCGGGGCGCCACCATCCGGAACATCCTCGAGTTCGAGGCCGACTACCCGAACGCCCGGACCATCCTGCTCGAGCAGAACTACCGGTCCACCCAGACCATCCTGACCGCGGCCAACGCCGTCATCGCCCGCAACCCCGACCGCAAGCCCAAGCGCCTGTGGACCGACTCGGGCGCCGGGACCAAGATCATCGGCTACGTCGCGGACAACGAGCACGAGGAGGCCCGGTTCGTCGCCGAGGAGATCGACCGTCTCGGCGACAGCGACGGCGTCCGGCCCGGCGACGTCGCGGTGTTCTACCGCACCAACGCCCAGTCCCGCGCCCTCGAGGAGGTGCTCATCCGCGTCGGCCTGCCCTACAAGGTCGTCGGCGGCACGCGCTTCTACGAGCGCCGCGAGATCAAGGACGCCATCGCCTACCTGCGCGCCGTCGACAACCTCGACGACGACGTCAACCTCCGCCGCGTCCTCGGCGTCCCCAAGCGCGGCATCGGCGAACGCTCCGAGGCGCTCGTCGCGTCGTTCGCCGAGCGCGAGCGCATCTCGTTCGGGGCCGCGCTCGGCCGGCTCGACGCGATCCCCGCCATGACCACGCGCACCCTGCGACCCCTCGAAGGCTTTCGCGACCTCATGGCCGGCCTGCGCGAGCTCGCCGCCACCAGCGTGGGACCGGCCGAGGTGCTCGGCGCCGTCCTCGACCGGTCAGGCCTGCTCGCCGAGCTCCGCGCCAGCGACGACCCGCAGGACGCCAGCCGCGTCGAGAACCTCGCCGAGCTCCACGCCGTCGCCCTCGAGTTCGAGCAGGACGAGCCCGACGGCACCCTCGCCGACTTCCTCGAGCGCGTCTCGCTCGTCGCCGACTCCGACCAGATCCCCGCCGGGGACGGCGCCGACGACGGCGCGCGCGACCCCGGCGTCATCACCCTCATGACCCTCCACACCGCCAAGGGCCTCGAGTTCCCCGTCGTGTTCCTCACCGGCCTCGAGGACGGCACCTTCCCGCACATGCGGTCCCTGCACGACGACGCCGAGCTCGCCGAGGAACGCCGCCTCGCCTACGTCGGGATCACCCGCGCCCGCGAACGGCTCTACATGTCACGGTCCGCGGTGCGGTCCGCCTGGGGCATGGCCAACGAGTTCCCGCCGTCCCGGTTCCTCGACGAGATTCCCGACGAGCTCGTCGACTGGAGGCGCGCGGAGTCGTCGATGCAGACCCTGCGCGCGGGCGGGTCGCTCTACGGCTCTTCCGGCGGCTGGGGTGCGTCCTCCCGGCAGACGCGCCGCGAGTCCTCCCCCCAGGACCACGATGGCTTCCGGTCGCCGACGCGGGGTGGGCGGATCGGTGCCCGGGAGGAGGCGTCGCCGTCGTTCGGGTCCGCCACGCCGCGGGACGACGCGACCATCCCGTCGCTGAGCCTGGGGGACAAGGTCACCCACGACGCGTACGGGCTCGGGACCGTGGTCGCGCTGGAGGGCTCCGGGCGGAACGCCGTCGCCAAGATCGACTTCGGCGCCGACGGCACCAAGCGGCTGCTGCTGAGGTTCTCGCCGGTCACCAAGCTGTAGCAGCCCTGGTCGGACGGCCGCTCCGGGCGCATCCTGAACTCGACGTGTTCCCGACGACGGAGGCAAGCGTGAGCGTGCGAGCGGCGGACCGGCCGGGCGTGGGCGAGTACACGGTCAAACCGCTGAGCGCGGACACGTGGGACGCGTTCGCGGCGCTGTGCGAGCGAAACAACGGTGCCGGGATGGGCGGCTGCTGGTGCTGCTGGTTCCACGAGGCGACGATGAGCGAGCGCGAGACCGAGATCGCCGCCTGCGGCGGAAACCAGCAGTACAAGCATCAGCGGGTCCTCGACGGTCGCGCGCACGCGGCCCTGGTCTTCGAGGGCGACGAGGCGGTGGGCTGGTGCGAGTACGGACCCCCGTCGGAGCTGCCCGGCGTCTACCACGCGAAGGAGCTCGCGGCGTCGGGCGACCCGCTGCCTGACTACCGCTTCACGTGCTTCTTCGTCGACCGCCGGCACCGCGGCCGCGGCGTCGCCACCGCGGCGCTGCGCGGCGCCCTGGAGCTCGTCGCGCGGGCGGGCGGCGGGGTCGTCGAGACCTACCCGCGCGACGCGCCCGGCAAGACGTCCGCGTCGTTCCTCTACAACGGCGCGCGGCCGATGTTCGAGAAGGCCGGGTTCGACTACATCCGTCCCAAGGGCACGAAGAACTGCGTGATGCGCCTGACGGTCGCGCCGGCGTAGCCCACGCGCTCGGCGGGCGGATCCCGGGTCGACCCGATGTGGACCTACCGAGCGTCGGGGCCGGTGGGCGGAGCGCTCGCGCGCCCCGGGCCACCGGCCGCCGAGCCCGCGGCAGCGGCGAGTGCGTCCCGCAGCGCGCGCACCTCGCCGGCAAGGTCGGCGACCTGGGCCCGGGTCGCCGCCTCCTCGGCCTCGTTCGCCTCGCTCACCCGCTCGACGAGCCACGAGGCGAGGGTGGCGGTGACCACGCCGAGCAACGCGATCCCCGCGACCATGAGACCGGCCGCGATGAACCTGCCCGCGGTCGTGACGGGGTACACGTCGCCGTAGCCCACGGTGCACATCGTGGAGACGGCCCACCAGATCCCGTCGCCGAGATCCGTGATGGTGGCGCCCGGTCGTCCCCGCTCGGTTTCCGTCATGGCGAGCGCGCCGGTCACGACGAGCAGCGCGGTGCCCCCGACCGCGTACGTGATGACCTTGCCCCGCAGCTCTCGGGCGCCGGTCCGGTTGAGGATCGACAGCAGGGCGAGAAGCCTGACGAGCCTCAGCGGGCGCAGCACCGGCAGGACCACCACCGCGAGGTCGAGCGCGTGGTGCCAGACGAAGTGCCACCGTCGCTCGGCGAGCGCCAGCCGCACGACGTAGTCCGTGACGAAGAGCGACCAGGTCGCCCAGACGACGACCGAGCACGTCGTCCTGAGCGCCGTGGGCGCCGTCGGCACGGCGATGGGGATCGCGTACGCCGCGAGGAACAGCACAGCCGCGGCCGTCAGCGGCCACTCGGTGCTTCTCTCCCAGCGCTCGGCGCGGGCCATCTCGGCATCCTATGGACCGCGCCGCTCCGTCCGTCTGCGACACACGGAGGCCGCCCCCAGCGTGGCGCCGACACCCTGTCCGCGGCGCTCGCTACCGTGGTGGCGGCACCTGGCTGGGAGGGGAAGTCGTGGACGACGTCGACGGGACCGCGACGCGCGGCAGCGTCGGTCCCGTGCCGCCGCCCCCACCGCCGCCTCCGCCGCCCGCGCCGCCCCGAGAACGCGCGCTGCGGGTCTCGGACGAGGTGCGCGTGGGGTCGGTCGCGGCCACGCGTGCGGCCCGTCGCGGCCCCGACCACGACGTCACCCCGACCGTCGCGGGACGCACCGTCGCACGCCAGGCCCGCGGGCGCATCGCCGGGCTCGACGGGCTGAGGGCGCTCGCCGTGCTGGCCGTCGTCGTCTACCACGTGCAGCCCACCTGGCTGCCGGGCGGGTTCCTCGGCGTCGACGTGTTCTTCGTCGTCAGCGGGTTCCTCATCACGACGCTCCTGCTGCGGGAGCTCCAGCGCAGCCGCCGGCTCAGCCTGCCGTCGTTCTGGCTCCGCCGTGCGAGGCGCCTGCTTCCCGCCCTCGGGGTCGTCGTGGTGACGAGCATCCTCGCGGCGCGACTCGTCGAGCCGGACCTCCTCGTGGGCATCGGCCGCCAGACGCTCGGCGCGCTCACGTTCTCCAGCAACTGGGTCCAGATCGCGTCCGGGGCCAGCTACTTCGACCGCACCGCGCCCGACCTCTTCATGACCTTCTGGTCCCTCGCGATCGAGGAGCAGTTCTACGTCCTGTGGCCGCTGCTGCTCGCCCTGCTGGTCGCGCTCACGACGTCCGGCCGGACCCGCGCCCGCGTCGCGCTCGCCGGCGCCGTCGCGTCCGCGCTGCTCATGGCCCTCCTCTACACGCCGGGGACGGACCCCACGCGCGTCTACTACGGGACCGACACCCACGTGTTCGGGCTGCTCCTCGGGGTCGCCGCCGCGTTCTGGTGGACCACCCGGCCGCGGCTCCTCGCCGCGGCGTGGGCGCACCGCTGGGTCCCCGTCGCCTCGCTCGCCGGCCTGCTCGCGCTGATGCTCACCCTGCACGACGACGCCGACCTCGCCTACCGGGGCGGCATCGCCCTCGGGTCGGTGCTCGCCCTCGGGGTGGTGGCCGGGTGCACCGGCGGCGCCACGACGACCGTGCGCGCGCTCGAGCTCCGGCCCGCGCGCTGGGTGGGCGAGCGGTCGTACGGGATCTACCTGTGGCACTGGCCGCTCCTGCTGCTCGCCTGGGCCGCGGTGCCCGCCGAGCCCGGGACCGCGCGGTGGTGGTGGTCGAGCCTCGCCGCCGTGGCCCTGACGTTCGCGGCGTCGTGGGCGTCCTACCGGTGGGTCGAGACGCCGATCCGGCGGGACGGCTTCCGGCTGACGGCGGCCCGGGCCGCCGCCGTCGTGCGGCAGCCCGGCGCGCGCGTCGCGCCGGCCGTCGCGGTGGTCGGCGTGCTGGCGCTCGTCGGGACGGGCGTCGTGGTCGCCACCGCGCCCGCGGAGTCGGCCGCGCAGCGGTCCATCGAGCAGGGGCTCTCCGCGATCGACACCACCGGGACCACGGGCGGGGCGGGCGCCCTCGACGCCGCGTCGCCGTTCACCGTCCCCGGTGCGACCGCGCGTGGACCGGCCATCGCCGCCCGACCCGACCCCCGGCCGAGCCGGCCCGGTGCAGGCGGGGGAGCGACGTCGTCGGGCCTGCCGCCCCTCCTCGTCAAGGGCAAGGTCGACGGGAGGCAGGTCATCGGGTTCGGCGACTCGGTGCTGTCCGGCGCCGCGCCCGCCGTGCTCGACCACTTCCCCGGCATCGCGCTCGACGCCAAGCCCATCCGCAAGTGGGTCGACGCCCCCGCGCTCGTCCAGAAGGCCGCCGACGCCGGGAAGCTCCGGCCCTACGTCGTCCTCAACTTCGGCACCAACGGCGGGTTCCAGTTCAAGGGGTCGGACACCGCGCTCGAGAAGGTGCTGAGCATCCTCGGGCCGGGCCGCCGGATCGTCCTCGTCAACACCGTCGGCGTCAGCTACTGGGTCCCGGACGCCAACAAGCAGCTCGCGCGCATCGCCGCGAAGCACCCGAACGTCGTCGTCGCCGACTGGAACCACGCGGTCCGCGGGAAGCCCGGGCTCCTGCACGCCGACCGGACGCACCCGAACATGCAGGGGATCGACGTGTATGCCGGGGTCGTCGACGCGGCGCTCAGGGAGGCCGCCGGGCGGTAGCCCGGGCCGTCCGTCGTGGCGGGGCGGGTGTGTCAGGCGGCCTCCGCGTCGCGGGTCTGCTCCGCCGACGCGCGGAGGGCGGCGAGGTCCGCCCCGGCCGCCGTGAGGGTGCGGCCCGCGGGGGACGACGGGTCGCGGAGGACGCCGAGGAGCAGGTGCGCGCTGGTGATCCGGCGGTCGTGGAGGCGGACGGCCTCGCGCAGCGCCAGCTCGAGGGTCTTCTTCGCGTCCGCGGAGAACCGGGGACGCCGGGAGTGGCCGCGGCGCCCTTCGGCCGCGACGGGCGTGTCGAGGGCTCCCGGACCGAACACGTCGTCCGCGCGGGCGCGCATGGCGTCGAGGTCGATGCCGACGGCGGCGAGCGCGGCCGGGTCGAGGCCGGGATCGGCGGCACTCGGGCCGTCGGGGGCGGGCGTCGTCGGGCGGCCGGGGCGGTCCACCGTGGCGGCGGCGGCCTCCAGGCGTGCGCGGTCCAGACCGGCGTCGTGGAGGACTCGTGCCGCGGTCGCGCCGTCGTGCGCCGCGTCCTGCCAGGCGAGCGCGAGGAGCAGGGAGACGGAGTCGACCGTCCCCGAGCCCTCGGCGTCGCCCACGGCGAGGTTCACGACGGACCGGGCGTCCTTGGTGAAGCGTTCGAACATGGTCAGTCCCTTCCGTTGTCGAGGCCCGAGCCACGCCTCGTGCCGTGCTTCTTGTGGACGGCCTGCCGGCTGACGCCGAGCGCGTCCGCGATCTCCTGCCACGACCAGCCGAGCGCCCGCGCCCGGCCGACCTGCAGGGCCTCGAGCCGCTCCGCGAGGGTGCGGAGCGAGCGCACCGCCCGGAGGCCGACGGCGGGGTCGTCGGAGACGGCGGCGGCCGCCTCGGGCGGTGTCGGCCCGGGAACCGGGCTGCTGGTGTCGGTCATGCTTGTCAACATAGGTTGACGCGCAGCGCGTGTCAACCGAGGTTGACACAGCCGTCTTCGGACCGGGCCGCGCCGTCCCGGTGTGGCGCTCGTCACGACCGGTGCCGGGTCGGGCGGGAGGGCCGTGCGCGGAGGGCTACCCTGGAACGCGGTGTCTTGACGTCGAGACACCCGCAAACCTGTCGATGGAAGGACGCACCAGGGTGGACCTGTTCGAATACCAGGCGCGCGACCTCTTCGAGAAGCACGGTGTACCGGTGCTGGGCGGCGTCGTCGCGACGACCCCCGAAGAGGCTCGCGAAGGCGCAGTGAAGCTGACGGGCGAGGACGGCGGAGTCGTTGTCGTCAAGGCCCAGGTCAAGGTCGGTGGCCGTGGCAAGGCCGGCGGCGTCAAGCTCGCGAAGTCCCCCGACGAGGCCGCCGAGCGCGCGTCCGAGATCCTCGGCATGGACATCAAGGGCCACACGGTCCACCGCGTGATGATCGCGGAGGGCGCCCAGATCGAGGAGGAGTACTACTTCTCCGTGCTCCTCGACCGGGCCAACCGCTCCCTGCTCGCCATGGCGAGCAAGGAGGGCGGCATGGAGATCGAGCAGCTCGCCGTCGAGCGCCCCGACGCGCTCGCGCGCATCGAGGTCAACGCGCTCACCGGCATCGACCAGGCCAAGGCGGACGAGATCGTCGCGGCCGCGGGCTTCGACGCCGACGTCGCCGGCAAGATCGCCGACGTCATCCAGAAGCTCTGGACCGTCTACAAGGAGGAGGACGCGACGCTCGTCGAGGTCAACCCCCTCGTCAAGACGGCGTCCGGCGACATCGTCGCCCTCGACGGCAAGGTCTCGCTCGACGAGAACGCCGGCTTCCGCCACCCCGACCACGAGGCGCTCGAGGACAAGGCCGCGGCGGACCCGCTCGAGGCCAAGGCCAAGGAGAACGACCTCAACTACGTCAAGCTCGACGGCGAGGTCGGCATCATCGGCAACGGCGCGGGGCTCGTCATGAGCACGCTCGACGTCGTCGCGTACGCGGGCGAGGCGCACGGCGGCGTCAAGCCGGCCAACTTCCTCGACATCGGCGGCGGCGCGTCCGCTGAGGTCATGGCCGCCGGGCTCGACGTCATCCTCAACGACGCGCAGGTCAAGAGCGTGTTCGTCAACGTCTTCGGCGGCATCACCGCGTGCGACGCCGTGGCGAACGGCATCGTCAAGGCCCTGCAGATCCTCGGCGACGAGGCCAACAAGCCGCTCGTCGTCCGCCTCGACGGCAACAACGTGGAGGAGGGCCGCCGCATCCTCGCGGAGGCCGCGCACCCGCTCGTCACGCTGGCGAGCACCATGGACGAGGGCGCCGACAAGGCCGCCGAGCTGGCTGCGAAGTAAGGGAATCGAACGATGTCTGTCTTCCTCACCAAGGACTCCAAGGTCATCGTCCAGGGCATCACGGGCGGCGAGGGCACCAAGCACACCGCGCTCATGCTCAAGGCCGGCACGCAGGTCGTGGGCGGCGTCAACGCCCGCAAGGCCGGCACGTCCGTGACCCACACCGGCGCCACCGGCACCGAGGTCGAGCTCCCCGTCTTCGGGACCGTCGTCGAGGCGGTCGAGAAGACCGGCGCCGACGTGTCGATCATCTTCGTGCCCGCCGCGCACACCAAGGCCGCCATGATCGAGGCCATCGACGCCGAGATCCCGCTCCTCGTGGTCATCACGGAGGGCGTGCCGGTCGAGGACGCCGCCGAGGCGTGGGCGTACGCGATCGAGAAGGGCAACAAGACCCGGATCATCGGCCCGAACTGCCCCGGCATCATCACGCCCGGCGAGTCGCTCGTCGGCATCACGCCCGCGACGATCACCGGCTCCGGCCCCATCGGCCTCGTGTCCAAGTCGGGCACGCTGACCTACCAGATGATGTACGAACTGCGGGACTTCGGGTTCTCCACCGCCATCGGCATCGGCGGCGACCCGATCATCGGGACCACGCACATCGACGCGCTCGCCGCGTTCGAGGCCGACCCCGAGACCAAGGCGATCGTCATGATCGGCGAGATCGGCGGCGACGCCGAGGAGCGCGCGGCCGCGTTCATCAAGGACAACGTCACCAAGCCGGTCGTCGGCTACGTCGCGGGCTTCACGGCCCCCGAGGGCAAGACGATGGGCCACGCGGGCGCCATCGTGTCGGGCTCGTCCGGCACGGCCGCCGCCAAGAAGGAGGCCCTCGAGGCCGCGGGCGTGAAGGTCGGCAAGACGCCGTCCGAGACCGCCTCCCTCATGCGGGAGATCCTCACCTCGCTCGCCTGAGCGAGCCGGGACCGACGTCCGGTCCCACGTCCGAGGCCCGGGCGGGTCGTCGCTGCTGCGGCGCCCGCCCGGGCCTCGTTCGTCTCTCGTGAACCGCCACCGAACGAGGCAGGACGCCGACGATGACGTAGGCGTCGTCGGCCGCGAGATACCGCGATGCGGTCGAGTCACCGATGCAGACTCGGTATCTCGACCCGAACTCGGTATGTCGTCGGCGCGCGGCGCGGTCACACGCGGCCCGTTCTGACGCGTCACCGTCGGCGAGGCGAGCCGACCGCGAGCTGGTCGATGGGGTGTCGGTCGGAGTCGCGGCTCGGCACCGGAAGGGCGTCCGGACGGCGCGGCCTGCACGGGGCGCGGCGCGACGTCGGGGACGATGGGCGCGTGAGCTCCACCGGCACCCCCACGCGCTCGCCCCGCGCGCGCACCCTCGACGCGCCCGACGGCGGCCGTCGCCGGGGCGCGCCGTCCGAGCTGGTCGCGTCGTTCCTGTCGGCCGTGGTGGTCGTCGTCGAGTGCGTCGTCCTCACGCTGCTCGTGGTCGTCCTGGTGGTCGGGGCGGTGCTGGTGGCTAGCCCGACGGGCGCGGGCTGGTCGGGCGCGGCGACCATCGCGGCGTCGACCTGGCTGCTCGGGCACGGCGTCCCGGTCGAGGCGAGCGGCGCCACCCTGACGATCGTGCCGCTCGGCGTCACCGCGCTCGCGCTGTTCGTGGCGTTCGCCGTCGGACGGCGCACCCTGCGGCCCCGCGCCGCCGCCCTCGCCTTCGCGGTGCTCGGCTACGCCGCGGTGGTCACCGCCGTCGCGGCGTTCACCGCGCCCGTCGCGCCCGGTGGACTGCTCTGGGCGCCCGTCGGAGGGGCGCTCCTGGCCCTCGCGGGGCTGGGCCTCGGCCTCACCACCCGCCCGGACGCCCCGACCCTCGGCGAGCTCGCCGAGCGGTTCCAGGAGGCCCTCGAGCCGCGGCTGCCCGTGCCCTCTGTCGCGCTGGACGGCGTCCGGCGCGGAGCCGCCGCCGGGGTCGTCGCGGTGCTGCTCGCGATCGCCGCGGCCGGCGTCCTGCTCGTCGTGTGGGCGGTGTCGGGGCGGTCGACCGTCGGCGACGTGCTGCGGGCGCTCGACCCGGGGACGGCGTCCGGGATGCTGCTCGGGGTCGCGCAGCTCGCGTTCGTCCCGAACCTCGTGGCGTGGGCGCTCGCGTGGCTCGTCGGGCCAGGGTTCGCGGTGGGCGCCGGCTCGGGGTACGCCCCGTCGTCGCACGTCGACGGCGCCCTTCCCCTCGTGCCGCTCGTCGGCGCGCTGCCCGGACCCGGATGGGCGAACCCGGTCGCGCAGGCGTCGGTGCTGGTCGTGGTGGCGGCCGGCGTCGTCGCGGGCGTCTACCTGTGGCGCGCGCACGCGTTCGCGGGCGGCACCACCTGGACCGGGCTCGTGACGTCCGTGCTCACGGCGGCGGTCGTCGCCGGCGTGCTCGTGGCGGGGCTCGAGGCCGTCGCGGGCGGCGCGGTCGGGCCGGGCGCCATGCGCACCGTGGGCGCGCGGCCGTGGCTCGTCGGGGGGCTTGCGGCGGCGTGGGTGCTGCTCGGCGTGGCACTCGCCGTCGGCTGGCGGCTCCTCGACCTGCGGGGCCGGTCGCGCCGCTGACGCGCCGCTAGGGTAAGGCCGTGCAGACCCCCTCCGGCCAGCCCGTGGACGTCACGTCCTCCACCCGCCTCGTCGTCCTCGTGAGCGGCGCCGGCTCGAACCTCGCGGCGCTGCTCGCCGCGCACACGGACCCCGCGTACGGCGCGCGCGTCGTCGGCGTCGTCGCGGACCGGCCCGGCATCCGGGCGCTCGAGCTCGCGCAGGAGGCGGGGATCCCCACCGCCGTCGTGAGCCTCAAGGACTTCCCCGACCGCGCCGTGTGGGACGAGGCGCTCACCGAGGCGGTCGCCGTCTTCTCGCCGGACCTCGTCGTCCTCGCGGGCTTCATGAAGCTCGTCGGCGCGCCGTTCCTCGCGCGGTTCGGCGGCCGCATGCTCAACGCGCACCCGGCGCTGCTGCCGTCGTTCCCCGGCGCCCACGGCGTGCGCGACGCTCTCGCGTATGGCGTCAAGGTCACCGGCTGCAGCCTCATCGTCGTCGACGAGGGCGTCGACAGCGGGCCGATCGTCGCCCAGGTCGCGGTCCCGGTCGAGGACGACGACGACGAGGCGAGCCTGCACGAGCGCATCAAGGTCGCGGAGCGCGCCCTCCTGGTGGACGTGGTGGGCCGGGCGGCGCGCGAGGGCCTCGTCGTCGAGGGGCGTCGCACCCGGTTCGGCCGCTGACATGACGCCGCCGCTGCCGCTCGTCGCGCGAGGCGGGGGCGGCACGCTCGCGGGGAGCCTGTGGCTTCCCGACGGCCCCGCGCGGGCGCTCGTCCTCATGCACCCGGGCTCGGGCCCGTCGGACCGCGACAACGACGCGTTCTTCCCGCCCGTCCGCGGCGCCCTCCTGGCCGCGGGCGCCGCCGTGGCGTCGTACGACAAGCGCGGCGTGGGCGGGTCGGAGGGCTCCTGGCTCACCACGGCGATCCCCGACCAGGCCGACGACGCCGCCGCGGGACTCCGCGTGGCGCGCACCGCCCTGGGCGCCGCGGGGGGCGGAATCGGTGGCGCCGCCGTGCCGACGGTGCTGTTCGGGCACTCGCAGGGCGGGTGGGTCGTGCTCGAGGCGGCCTCGCGGGCCGACGTGGCGGGCGTCGTCACCAGTTCCGGGCCGGCCGTGACACCGGGCGACCAGGAACGCTTCTCGACGGCGACGGCGGTCCGCCGCGCGGGCTGGGCCGACGCGGACGAGGCGCTCGCCGTCTTCGACGGGCTGATGGCGCTGGCCGAGCGCGGCGCCGCCTACGACGAGGCGCGGGCCTGGTCCGGCGTCTCGGAGCGCCGCGACGTGCTCGACCGCCTCGCGGCGCTCGGCGCGTTCGTCCCGGGCTCGCGCGAGGTCTGGGAGCTGGCGACGCTGCTCGTCGGGCACGATCCGCAGGACGCCCTGCGCCGCCTCCGCGTGCCGCTGCTGGCCGTGTTCGGCGACGACGACGGCGTGGTGCCGGTCGAACGGAGCGTCGCCGCTCTGCGGGGCCTCGTGCCGCCGCGCCTGCTCGACGTCGCGGTGCTCGCGGGCGGCGACCACCGGCTCCAGAGCGTGGACGGCAGGTTCGTGCCGGGGTACCCGGACGTCGTCGTCGACTTCGTCCGGCGCGTCGCAGGCGCGCCCTGACCCGTCAGCGCGCGAGGGCGGCGAGCGTGATCGCAGCGGCGTCCTCGGCGAGCGCGGCCGGCAGGTCGGGCAGGCCGCGGCCGGCGACGAACCGGCGCCAGGCAGCCCCGCCGTAGGTGCCCAGGGCGGAGGCGGCCGCCCCGAGGGCGGCGGCCGTCAGGACGGCGGCGGCCGAGCGGGTGCCGGCGTGCCGGGCGAGCGCGGCGGCACCGACCGCCCCGGCCGCCGCGCGCACGGCCGGACCCGGCGGGTCGACGCGGCTCGGGGTGGCCGGCAGCTTGTCGCCCACGAGCTCCGCCCCGACGGCGAGCACGCCGAGCACGCGGAGGCCGCGGCGCGGGGAGCGGAGGAACGGCTGGGCCAGCCCGAGCGTGCTGCGCGAGCCCGCGGCGACGCCGACGAGCGACGACCGGACGACGAGGTTCATGGCACCACGGTCGCGTCGGGCCACCCGTTGGGCAACCCGGGTGAAAATTCGTTGCCCCGGTTGCGTAACAGGTCTGTTCGCCCGAGTGTCGAGATCGGACACGTCCGCCGCAGACGCCGGAGGAGGCCGATGACGCAGCACGCGCCGGGCACGACGGGGGCACAGCGCCTTCGTCGCTGGGCGCTGCGTGCCGTCGGAGCAGGCGTCGGGGTGGTCGGAGGCGCCGCCCTCGGCCTCGTCCTCGCCTCGTCGGCGTCGGCCCACGACCGCCCCGACCCGGGTCTCGGCCAGCTCCTCGCGCCCGTCAGCGGGACGGTGCAGCAGGTGGCCGACCGCGTGCTGCGACCGGTCGTCGAGGGCGTCACGGCGGTCGCCACGACGACGCAGGAACCGCTGTCGGGCGGGGGAGCAGCCGGGACGTCGCGCCCCCGCGTGCCTCGGGCTCCCGCGGCGCCGGTTCCGGCCGCGACACCCTCGCCGCACCCGGCTCCTCACGCAGCGCCGCGGCCGTCGTCCGCGGGGGAGGTGCCCGCGAAGGCCGCACCCGAGCGCCGCACGACGGCCACGAACGGCACGACGCCCACCCACCGCCCCACCCCGACGCACCCTGTGGCGTCGCGGCCGGCTTCGGCGCCGGAGCACGCGCCGTCGGACCGGCCGGTCCCGCCGCCCACGCACCCGGGCGACGCGACCCGGCCGCGGCCCGTGACCCAGACCGTCGAGACGGCGGCCCGCGCGCTGGCGCCCGTGGCGGAGACCGTCGGCGGCGTCCTGCACCCGGTCACGTCCACGGTCGCCTGGGCTGCTGATCCCGTGACGCCGGTGCTCGACCGGGTGGCGTCCTCGGTGCGGCCCGTGCTCGACCCGGTCACGCACGCCCTCGCGCCGGTCCTCGGCGGGGTGACGGCTCCGGTCGCCGGCGCGCTGGCGCCCGTGACCCGGGCGCTGTCGCCCGCGGTGCGGCCGGTGACGGACGCCGTCGGGCCCGTCCTCGGCCTCGTCCGGCCGGTCACCACCGTGCTGGACCCGGTCACCGACCCCCTCGCGCCCGTCACCGACCCGGTGCTGCCCCACGGCCCGGGTGGGCCGCGCCCGCCCGGCGTCGGGCCGCCCGCGGAGACGGGAAGCAGGTACGGGGACCGCCCCGCGGGGCGTGAGCGCACGGCCGCCGGGCCGTCGACCCGGACCGTGCGCGGGACCGGCGCGGCGCGCACCGCCCCGGCGTCGACGCCCGCCGGCACCCGGGAGCGCGCGACGGTGCAGCGGGTCCCCTCCTTCTCGCGGGTGGCTGCGTCGCCGACCCGCCACTTCGGGGCAGCCGCCCGCTTGGCGGCCCCGGCCCCCGCCGACGCGGCCCCCGCACGGCTCGCTGGCGAGACCGCCGGGGACGTGTCGCCGTCGTCGACGCCGCCCGCCTCGCCCGGGGCGCCCGGCTCGGCCTCGCCGACGGCCGGTCCCGACCCGTCCGCGGCACGGGCCCACCGCGGCTCCGACGCCGCGGCACTCGAGGCGGCCCGGACCTCCGGCGCCCTGACCTGGGCACGCGCGGCCTCGGAGTCGCTCGCCCGCCACCTCGGCGTCCTTCTCGAGGTCCCCGTCTCTCCTGCCTGACGCCGGCCCGGCCGTCCTCGCGACGGCGCGAGCCACCGGCGGCGATCGTCGCCGGCCCGACGTCAGACCAGGAGTACACCCATGCGAACCATGCTTCGACGAGCGCTGCAGACGGCGCTCGTCACCGGCGGGCTGTGCCTCGCCGGCACCGCCGCGGCCCACGCGGCCGACGGCCCGTCGGCGGAGCCCACCCCGGCCCCGACGGCGACCCACCACACCGCGAGCCTGCTCGGCGGGCTCCTCCCGGACGTGTCCGTCGACGCGCCCGTCTCCGTGCCTGTGACCGTGCACGACGTCGTCGCGTCCGTCGGCGGGACCGCGAAGGCCACGACCCACGCGTCGCCCACCGGGGCGCGGAGTCACGGGGCCACGCGTCCTGCCGCGCCGTCGTCGTCGAGCGCGTCGAAGGGCGTGCGGGTCGCCGCACCGGTGCGGGTGCCCGTCCGGGTCCGGCACGTCGCCGTCGGCGTCCTCGGCGACGCGCGCGCCGCGCACCGGAGCTCCGGCCGGGCGGCGACGCCCTCGTCGGGCTCGTCACCCGCCTCCACCCGCAGCTCCGGCGTGAGCGTCAAGGCGCCGGTGCGGGCCCCCGTCACCGTGCACCACGTGGCTGCGGCCGTGCTCGGAGACGCGTCGGTCGGCCACCGCAGCGGCTCCTCGCACCACGAGACGCTGCTTCCCCGCGTGCTCGGGCGCACCGGCACCGGCGTGACCGGCGTCGTCCGCGCCACGCTCGGCCCGGACGGCCTGGTCGACGACGTCACGTCCGGCCACGCGACGCTCGACGACGTCCTCACCGACGTCGCGGGGAGCAGCACCACGCCCGACGTCGAGCACGCGCTCGGCTCCGTCGCGGACGAGGGGCGCCAGATCCTCGGTGACGGCGGGACGGTCCAACGCGCGGTCACGGACCTGCTCGGGCCGGACGGCGTCGCGGACGACCTGCTCTCCCGGCACGGGGCGCTCGCCCGGGCGGTCGACGGGACGCTCGGCGAGAACGGCTCCGTCGAGCAGCTCCTGACCGGGCGTACCGACCCGGCAGGCCTGCTGCAGTCCGCCGTCGGCGACGGCGGCGCCGTGGACGACGTCCTGTCGGGCGGCCTCGCCGGGCTTCCCGCGCAGTCCGTGCAGGCGCCCGTGACGGTTCCCGTGACCGTCTCGGGCGTGGCGGCCGCCGTCGTCGGCGACGCGTCCGTCGCCGGGCGCGTGCCGGGGTCGACCCCGGCCGCCGGCGAGCCGGGGATCCTCGGCTCGCTCGTCGACCAGGAGGGCCTGACCCGGTCCCTGCTCGGTTCGGCCGGCACGGTGGACCGGGCGCTGGACGCCGACGGTCCCATCGACGCGCTCGTCGCGCCCGGGGGCCTGACCGACCAGCTCCTCGGGTCGGCCGGCGCCCTCCAGCAGCTCGTCGAACCCACTGGGACGACCGATGCCGTGCTCGCCGACGGCGGCCTGCTGGACCACGCCACCGAGGACGGCCTGAGCCTCGACTCCGCCGTCCCCGACGCGCTGGCAGCCCTCCCGTCGGTCGGGCTCGCCGTCCCCGTCACGCTGCCCGTGACGGTCGGCTGCACCGCCGTCGCCGTCCTGGGCGACGCCTCGGGCTGCGCCACCGACACGACGACCCCGGGCGACCCCGGCACTCCGGGCGACCCCGGCACTCCGGGAACCCCCGGCGACCCCGGCACCCCGGGAACTCCCGGCGGCCCCGGCTCTCCCGGCACACCGGGCGAGCCCGGCACCCCCGGTTCGGGCAGCTCGACGACGCCGACGGGCACCGGCGGGACGCAGCCCGCGAGCTACGTGACGACCGGGAGCGCCCCGGCAGTCGCCCCGGAGGTGACGGCCGCCGCGGCGGGAGCGGGCGTCACCGCGTCGGGCGTCACGGCGTCCGACGCCGCCGCCTCCGTCCCGACGGCGCTCGCCCAGACCGGCGCGGGCGACCTGTGGCTGCTGTGGCTGGCGCTCGCGCTCGTGCTGGTCGGGGCAGGCTTCGAGGGCGGTTACCGGCGCTGGTCGCGCGACACGATCGACCGCGTGATCGAGGGCCGGCCGGTGCCCGGCTCGCCGCGCGGCTGACCAGTCGGCGGACGGGTGGCCCGGTGGTGCACCGGGCCACCCGTCGGCGCGCCCGCGACGGCCGGTAGACTGGCGGCGGCCGCGACTGGCGTTGACAGGTGGGATCGACCACCGGGGAGCGGCCGGCACCTTCTGAGACCCGACGTCGTCCGCCTGGGCGTCGGACCATCGCCCGCCCGGCGACCGCCGGGCGCTGTCGCTCAGGAGGAACCATGTCCGGCGCCCCGTCGCTGCCCCCCGTCCAGCTCGCCGACGACTCGCGTCGTCCGATCCGTCGCGCGCTGCTCTCCGTCTACGACAAGACCGGCCTCGTCGAGCTCGCCCGCGGTCTGCACGACGCCGGCGTCGAGCTCGTGTCGACCGGCTCCACCGCCGCCACCGTCGCGGCCGAGGGCATCCCGGTCACCAAGGTCGAGGACCTCACCGGCTTCCCCGAGTGCCTCGAGGGCCGCGTGAAGACGCTGCACCCGCGCGTCCACGCGGGAATCCTCGCGGACTCCCGCAAGCCCGAGCACCTCGCCCAGCTGGACGAGCTTGGCGTCGCTCCGTTCGAGCTCGTCGTCGTCAACCTCTACCCGTTCCGCGCGACCGTGCTCTCCGGTGCGACGCCCGACGAGTGCGTCGAGCAGATCGACATCGGCGGCCCCTCGATGGTCCGCGCCGCCGCGAAGAACCACCCGAGCGTCGCGGTCGTCGTCGACCCGGCCGCGTACGGCGACGTGCTCGCCGCCGTGACCGACGGGGGCTTCACCTTCGCCGCCCGCAAGCGCCTCGCCGCCCAGGCGTTCGCGCACACCGCCGCGTACGACGTCGCGGTCGCCTCCTGGTTCGGCAGCGTCTACGCGCCCGACGACGAGGGGCAGGGCTTCCCGGCCTTCACCGGCGCGACGTGGGAGCGGTCCGCGGTGCTCCGCTACGGCGAGAACCCGCACCAGAAGGCCGCGCTCTACACCCACTGGCGCGGGGGGCTCGCCACCGCGACCCAGCTCCAGGGCAAGGAGATGAGCTACAACAACTACGTCGACGCCGACGCCGCGCGCCGCGCCGCGTTCGACCACGACGAGCCCGCGGTCGCCGTCGTCAAGCACAACAACCCGTGCGGCGTCGCGACCGCCGACGACATCGCGGACGCGTACCGCAAGGCTCACGCGACCGACCCCGTGTCCGCGTACGGCGGCGTCGTCGCCTCGAACCGGGTCGTCACGACCGAGCTCGCCGAGGCCCTCAAGCCCGTGTTCACCGAGGTGATCGTGGCCCCCGGCTTCGAGCAGGGGGCGCTCGACGTGCTCGCGAGCAAGAAGAACCTCCGTGTCCTCGTGCTCCCCGCCGAGGCCCACGACGACCCGATCGAGTTCCGCGCCGTCTCCGGCGGGGTCCTCGTGCAGACCGTCGACAAGGTCGACGCCGTCGTGCGCGACGCGGACGGCGAGATCACGGGCGGCGACGCCCCCGAGAGCTGGCGGCTCGTCGCCGGTGCGGCCGCCGACGAGGCGACCCTCGCCGACCTCGCGTTCGCGTGGACCTCGATCCGAGCCGTGAAGTCCAACGCGATCCTCCTCGCCCACGACCAGGCCGCGGTCGGCATCGGCATGGGCCAGGTCAACCGGGTCGACTCCTGCAGGCTCGCCGTCGAGCGCGCCAACACGCTCGCCGACGGCGAGGAGCGCGCCCGCGGCGCCGTCGCGGCGTCGGACGCGTTCTTCCCGTTCGCCGACGGCCTGCAGATCCTCCTCGACGCCGGCGTCCGCGCGGTCGTCGCGCCCGGAGGATCCATCCGCGACGACGAGGTCGTCGCGGCGGCCGAGGCGGCGGGCGTCACCATGTACTTCACGGGCACGCGCCACTTCGCGCACTGACCGAGTCGTTGTGGTCGGCCGGCGCTCGTGGTCCGGTCCGCCGCGCCCGGGGTTGTGTGCGCGCGATCTTCCATCCGCCTCGCTCGTCCCTCGCTCGGCTCCCGCCAGACCCACCACGATCGCGCGCACACAACCCCGGGCGCGGCTCGGCGGTCGGGTCGCCGCTGCTGCAGCGCCGTCGGGCGGGCCCGCGCGTGTCGCCTGCCGGTTCCCTCTCCCGGGAGGGGGCTGGCCGTCGAGCGTCGCGCCGAGCTCGAGGGAATCCGCCAAGGACGAGGGCGGGGGCTCGTCGCCGGCCGGCACGCTCAAGCTTGGCGCGACGGACGCGGGGCGGCCGGGAGCAGCCGGAAGGCGACGTGACCGCCGAGGCGACGGGCGGGACGTGCGCGCGCGGGCCTGGCGGGCCTGGCGGGAGCGCGCGAGGAACGAGCGCGCGATGGAAGATCGCGCGCACACGTCCCGGCCCGGCGCCGGACGCATACCGGCGCCGGACGCAAGGACCACGACGCCCCCGTAGGCTGACGTGCATGGACACCGAAGAACGCCTGGCCGTCTTCCTCGACTACGAGAACCTCGCGCTCGGCGCACGGGAGCACCTGGGCGGCATGACGTTCGACTTCGGGCCGATCGCGGACGCGCTCGCGGTGCGCGGGCGGGTGGTCGTGAGGCGCGCGTACGCGGACTGGTCGTACTTCGACGAGGACCGCCGCGCCCTGACGCGTCACCAGGTCGAGCTCATCGAGATGCCGCAGCGGATGGGTGCGTCCCGCAAGAACGCGGCCGACATCAAGATGGTCGTGGACGCGATCGAGATGGCGTTCGAGCGCGACTACATCTCGACGTTCGTGATGTGCACGGGCGACAGCGACTTCTCGCCGCTGGTCCACAAGCTCCGCGAGCTCAACAAGCGGGTCATCGGGGTGGGCGTCGAGCTGTCGACGTCGCGCCTGCTGCCTCCCGCGTGCGACGAGTTCCTGTTCTACGACCGGCTCGAGGGCGTGGACGTGCCGGAGCCCGGCGAGTCGAAGTCGAGCCGATCGTCGACGCAGCGGCCCGCGCGTCGGGGGAGGGGCCGGGCCAAGGCCGCGGCGCCCGGCGCGGAGGCCGAGACCGAGCCTGCCGCCGAGGCGCCCGCGGACGCGGCGGCCGAGGTGCCGGAGGCCGGCGGCGAGACGGAGACACCCGCTCCCGAGAAGGCGTCGGGTTCGCGACGCTCGACCCGCAAGGGCGCCGCGAAGACCCAGACGCCCCCGGAGCCCGAGCCGGCGAACGAGGCGGACGAGGACGAGCACGACGACGAGGGCGACGAGAACGACGGCGTCGCCGAGGGCCCGACCATGGAGGTCCGGGTCGCGCAGACGCTGGCGGACCTGGAGTCCTCGACGAGCGGCGACGTGACGGCGTCGGCGCTCAAGCGGGCGCTGCTGCGCAAGGACCCGACGTTCTCGGAGTCGGAGTACGGGTTCAGGTCCTTCGGGGAGTTCGTGCGGTACCTCGCGGACCGGGGGATCGTCGAGCTGGGGACCGGCCCGGCGGCGGGCGACCCGTCGGTGTCGCTGCCGGCGCAGGGCGACACGGCGGAGGCGTTCGCGCTGCTGCGGTCCGTGGTGGCCGACGACGGCGGCTCGGCGGCGATGTCGGGCCTCAAGGACCAGGTGCGCAAGCGGCGGCCGGCCTTCAGCGAGAAGACGCTCGGCTTCCGCGGGTTCCTGCAGTTCTGCAAGGCGGCCGCGGAGGCGGGGGTCGTGGAGCTGCGCTGGGACGACGACGAGGACGGCTACGTCCTGACCGTCTGACGGACGTCAGCCGACCGGCACCACGGCGTCCTTGAGGGGCCGCGTGACGTCCGCGGCGGCGGCCACGTCGACCAGCGGCAGGCCCGCACGCAGCAGGCGCCGCAGCGCCCCGACCTCGCGGTGCCGGTCGACGACGAGGACGGCGCGCAGCCGGGCCAGTCGCCTGCCGTCGCGGACCTCCTCGTCGTCGTCGTCCAGGTACAGGGCGGCCCAGCCGTCGTCGTGCCCGGGCAGCCCGCGCAGGACGACCTCGTCGAACGGCGACGGCGTCCCGAACAGGGCCAGGTCGTGACCCAGCTGCTGGCTGAAGACGTAGGGCGCGTGCCCGGGCGCGGGGTCGCCCGCGGCGCCGGCGGAGAGGTCGGCGAGCAGGGCCCGCACGGTGCCCTCCGGGTCGTGCAGCGCGGCCGACCAGTGCCCGCCCGGCACGTCCCCGTACACCGTGCCGTGCCGGGTCACGCAGTCGCCCACCGCGTACACGCGTGGGGCCACGCGCCCGACGGCGTCGCCCGCGAGCGAGCCGCGCGCGTCCATGGGCAGCGTCCCACGCAGCCAGTCGGTGGCGGGCCGTGCGCCCACCGCCGCGAGCACCACGTCGCCGTGGAGTGCCGCGCCCGAGGCGAGCTCGACCGTCGCGCCGCCGGCGCCGTCGTCGTCGCCCCGGATCGCGGTGACGGCCTCGCCGAGCCGCAGCTCGACGCCCGCGCCCGCGTACCAGGGGGCGAGGTGCTGCCCGACGTCGGCCCCGAGCTGCCGCTCGAGCGGGACGTCGAGCGCCTCCACGACGACGACCTCGCAGCCCGCCTTCGTCGCGACTCCCGCGACCTCGGCGCCGATCCATCCCGCACCCACCGACACGAGGCGCGTGCCGGGCGTCAGGCGGGCGCGCAGCCGCGCGGCGTCGTCCCACGTGTGCAGCAGCGACGCGTGCTCCCACCCGGGGGGGACCACCGGTCGCGAGCCCACGGCGAGCACCACCGCGTCCGCCTCCACCGTGCCCGACGACGTCGCCACGCTCACCCCGTCGGGTCCCACCTCGAGGGCCCGGGCGGGGTCGGTGGCGCGGACGTCGTCCGCGAGGGCCCGCACGTCGATCCCCATCTCGTGGACCAGGTCGGCGGGCGCGTCGCGCTCGAACAGCTCCTTCGACAGCGGCGGCCGGTCGTAGGGCGGCCGGCCCTCGGCGCCGAGCAGCGTCACCCGGCCGTCGAACCCCTGGGCGCGCAGGGCCGCGACGGTCTGCGCGCCGCCCAGCCCGCCGCCCACGACCACCACGCTGCGCAGGGACTCCTCGCGATCAGACGTCACCCGACCACCGTAGCCGCGTGCGGGCACCGGTAGGCTCGGACCGACAAATCCCCCGCACCGTACGGAGCACCTGCGTGTCCGAGCACCGCCCCCCGACCGACGAGATCGTCGTCCCGCGCCGCACCAGCGTCGCCGTGTGGCTCGTCGTCGCCGCGGTCGCCGCCGCGACCGTTACGTTCGCCGTCGTGGGGCCGCGGGCGGGCTGCTCCGTCGTCTCGGGCACGCTGTTCGCGCTCGCCGTGGCGCGGGCGGTCGGGCCCGAGCCCGGGCTGCCCGGGGTGGCGGTCCGCGGCCGGGTGCTCGACGTCGTCGGGTACGTGCTCCTCGGAGCCGTGATCGCCGTCCTCGCCTTCACGTCGCCGAGCCTGGTCGCCTGAGGCGCCGCGCGAACCCGGACGCGCGAGAGCCCGGCCGCCCTACGGCGGCCGGGCTCTCGCGTCGTCTCGGGGGTGGCTCAGACCTGGGGCTTGTCCGTGCCCTCGGTGCCGTCCGTGCCCTTCGCCGCGTCGTCCGCGGACGGGTTGGCCGCGTCCCTGAGGTCGGTGACCTCGCCGTCGGCGGCCTTGTCGCGCAGCTCGTCGGCCTTGGCGTGCAGGTCGCCGGCGGCGGACTCGAGCTTCTCCTCGGCCTCGGCGACGGCGTCGCCCACCGGGTTGGCGGAGCCCTCGGCGAGGGCCGCGGAGCGGCGCGGGGCCGCGAACGCCAGGTAGAAGAGCGCCGCGATGCCGGCACCGACCAGCGGGGCGACCCAGAACAGCCACAGCTGCCCGGCGACGCCCTTGAACGTGAAGATGTTGCCCGTCGAGAAGATGGCGGACGCCGTCGAGCGGGCCGGGTTGACCGACGCGTTGGTGATCGGGCCGGCGACGATGATCGCGGCGAACAGCGCGAAGCCGATGGCGATCGGCGCGAACTTGATCTTGGCGCGGCTGTCCGTGACGCCGATGATGACGCCGACGAACACGGCCGTGACCACGACCTCGATGAGGAGGGCGGCCGTCAGCGAGAACTGGGCCTGGCCCGACGACAGACCGGAGAGGGGGGAGTGGTCGGCCCAGCCGTTGGCGGTGCCAGCGAAGAGGGACCGCGTGCTCTTCTCGCTCAGCGCCTTGACGAGGGTGTCGGGGATCGTCGCGAAGAGCAGCGCCGCGGCGGCGGTGCCACCGACGACCTGGGCGATCCAGTACGGCACCAGGTCGCGCCACTTGGCGCGCCCCACGAGGCTCAGGCCGAACGTGACGGCGGGGTTGAAGTGGCCGCCCGAGACGTGACCCACGGACGCGATCAGCGCCGCGACGCCGAGGCCGCCCGCGATCGCGACGGGGAACACGTAGCTGCCGTTCGAGAACCGGTCGTAGAGGGCGACGCCGACGATCGCGAGTACGAGACCGAACGTGCCGAACGCCTCGGCACCGAGCCGCGCCGCGAGCGACGACTCCGTCCGGGCCGGGGGCGCCGCCTCCGCGGGCACCGGGGCAACTGTCACCTGCGACATGGGAATGACCTGTCCGTTCTGATGGGGCGCAGCGGCGGCCGCCACGCGGCGAATGGGCATGCAGCCGCCATCTTGCCATCTGCGATGCCCGAAATCGCGGAGATCTTCCCGTCCGACCATGTGTTTCTCCTGGGAAACGCAGCGCTCGGCGGCCGCCTCGGCAGGGCATGCCCGACGGCGTCCCGCACCGAAGTCTCTTGACATCAAGTAATCTGGGGGCGGTGCCCGCGATCGCGGGCCGGCCCGCGCAGTGCGGGCGCCGACGCGCGGCACGAACGACGTCCGCCACCGGCGCCCGGGCCCCGGGCCCCAGCAAACCAGGCTGATACCCCGGGAGTGACCCGCGCATGGCGAAGATCAAGGTCGAAGGTCCGGTCGTCGAGCTCGACGGCGACGAGATGACCCGCATCATCTGGCAGTTCATCAAGGACCGCCTCATCCACCCGTACCTCGACGTGGACCTCAAGTACTACGACCTGTCGATCCAGAACCGCGACGCGACGGACGACCAGGTCACCGTCGACGCGGCGAACGCGATCAAGGAGCACCACGTCGGCGTCAAGTGCGCGACGATCACGCCCGACGAGGCGCGGGTCGAGGAGTTCGGCCTCAAGAAGATGTGGGTCTCGCCCAACGGCACGATCCGCAACATCCTCGGCGGCGTCGTCTTCCGCGAGCCGATCATCATCTCGAACATCCCGCGCCTGGTGCCCGGCTGGAACAAGCCGATCATCATCGGCCGCCACGCGTTCGGCGACCAGTACCGCGCCACGAACTTCAAGGTCCCCGGCGCCGGGACCCTGACGCTGACCTACACCCCGGCGGACGGCTCCGAGCCGATCAAGCAGGAGGTCGTCACGTATCCCGAGGGCGGCGGCGTCGCCATGGGGATGTACAACTTCAACGACTCGATCCGCGACTTCGCGCGGGCGTCGTTCGCGTACGGGCTGCAGCGGAACTACCCGGTGTACCTCTCCACCAAGAACACGATCCTCAAGGCCTACGACGGCCAGTTCAAGGACCTGTTCCAGGAGATCTTCGACACCGAGTTCAAGGCGGACTTCGAGGCTGCGGGCCTCACCTACGAGCACCGTCTCATCGACGACATGGTGGCCTCCGCGATGAAGTGGGAGGGCGGGTACGTCTGGGCCTGCAAGAACTACGACGGCGACGTCCAGTCGGACACCGTCGCGCAGGGCTTCGGCTCGCTCGGCCTCATGACGTCCGTGCTCATGACCCCCGACGGCCAGACCGTCGAGGCCGAGGCCGCGCACGGCACCGTGACGCGTCACTACCGCCAGCACCAGCAGGGCAAGCCGACGTCGACCAACCCGATCGCGTCGATCTTCGCGTGGACCGGCGGGCTCAAGCACCGCGGCAAGCTCGACGGGACCCCGGCCGTCATCGAGTTCGCCGAGACGCTCGAGGACGTCGTCGTGAAGACGGTCGAGTCCGGCAAGATGACCAAGGACCTCGCGCTCCTCGTCGGGCCCGAGCAGTCGTGGCAGACCACCGAGGAGTTCCTCGGCACGCTCGACGAGAACCTCAAGGCTCGTCTCGCCTGAGTTCGGCACGTAGGTACGCCCGGCCTGAGGGACGAGTGCGCGCGATCTTGCATCCGCGCACTCGTCCCTCGCGCGCTCCCGCCGGGCCCACCACGACCGCGCGCCCGTCCCTCTCCGCCGCGCGCGGCCGTCCCACCTCGCCGCGGTGACGCCCGGTCCGCCGACGGCGAATCAGGCCGTTCATAGTTCATCCATTGACACCAAACAGGGGCTCTCCTAGGGTCGAATCGGACGCCGCGTCGAAGCGCTTCGATGATGTGTTCGCTCAGAGGTCCGCCGGGTCGCCCGGCGGGGGACCGGTGCGAGGTTGCACCGGCAGGCGCCGACGACGGCGCCGACGCCCTGCCACCCCGGCGCCTGCCGTCGCGGTCGGCCATCGTCGGTCGACCCGGACCGAGGGGAACCATGAGAACCAGCACCACGACCCATCGCGTCGCGCTCCGTGCGCTCGTCGGCGCGACGGCGTTCGCGCTCGTCGGGCTCGCGCCCGTCGCGGACGCCGCCACCCGCACCGCCGCCACCCGCACCGCGACCGCCGGTGCGGCGCAGAGCGACGCCACGCCGTCGCAGGCGCAGCTCGACGCCCTGCCCTTCCGCAACCCGAAGCTCTCGCTCGACGCGCGCACCCAGGACCTCCTGTCCCGGCTCGCGCAGGACGAGGAGATCTCGCTGCTCCACCAGTTCCCGCTCCCGGTGCCGCGGCTCGGCATCGGGCAGTGGCGCGCCGGCACCGAGGCGGTGCACGGGCTCGCCTGGACCACGTCGCCCGAGGACGGGGCCGTCCACACCGCGACCGCGACGACGTTCCCGCAGGCCGTCGGCCTCGCGAGCACCTGGGACACGGACCTGATCCACCAGGTGGGCGGCGTCGTCGGCGACGAGGCGCGCGGCTACAACTCCGAGGACCCGGCGCTGTGGGGCCTCAACCTGTGGGCGCCCGTCGTCAACCTGCTGCGCGACCCCCGCTGGGGACGCAACGAGGAGGGCTACTCGGAGGACCCGACGCTCACGGGCGCGATCTCGACGGCGTACGGCAAGGGCATGGAGGGCGACGACCCCTTCTACCTCAAGACCGCTCCCACCCTGAAGCACTACCTGGCCTACAACAACGAGACGAACCGGGACACGTCGTCGTCGGTGGTGCCGCCGCGCGTCCTGCACGAGTACGACGAGCAGGCGTTCGAGCCGGCCATCAAGAACGACGCCGCGACGGGCGTCATGGCGTCGTACAACCTCGTCAACGGGCGGCCGGCCACGGTCGACCCGAGCCTGGACGACGTCGTGCGGTCGTGGACGGACAAGCCGCTGTTCAACGTGTCCGACGCCGCCGCCCCGACCAACCTCACGGGCTCCGAGCAGTACTACGCGACCCAGGCCGAGGCCGACGCGGCGCTCATCAAGGCCGGCCTCGACACCATGACCGTCAACGACAACGACCCCCAGCCGACGATCGCCGCCGTGAAGCAGGCGCTCGCCCAGGGTCTCCTCACGCAGGCCGACGTCGACAAGGCGGCGTCCGACGCGCTGTCCATCCGGTTCCGGCTCGGCGAGTTCGACCCGGACGGCGGCCCGTACGCGGACATCACCTCGGACGCGGTCGACACCCCGGCGAACCGTGCGCTGGCCCGGAAGACGGCCGACGAGTCGCAGGTCCTGCTGAAGAACGCGAAGCAGACCCTGCCGCTCGACGCGAAGAAGACGAAGAAGGTCGCCGTCGTCGGGCCGCTCGCCGACACGCTCTACACCGACTGGTACGGCGGCAAGCAGCCGTACTCCGTCACGCCGCTCGACGGCATCACCGAGCGCCTGGGGAAGGGCGCCGACGTCCGCAGCACCGAGGGCGTCGACCGGATCACGCTGCGCGACGCGAAGTCGGGCAAGTACGTCGTCGGAGGAGCGGACGCCAAGGGCGCGAACCTCGCGGCCACGTCGACCACCGCCGGCGCGACGGCCCAGTTCGACGTGTTCGACTGGGGCGAGAACGTCGTGACGCTCCGCAGCGCGGCCAACGGCAAGACGGTCGGCTTCAACTGGTCGGGCTTCGCGAACGACCAGGACCAGCCCAACGGCTGGTACGTCCAGCAGCTCTTCACGCTCGAGGGCCGTCCCGACGGCAACGTCGTCCTGAAGTACGCGGGCTATGAGTCGTCCGAGTCGTGGGCGCCGTCGCACACGAACCCCTACGTCACGCTCGACGCCAACGGCATGCTCGTCCTCGGCGCCGCGACCGCGGACAAGGCGACCGAGTTCTCGCGCGACGTCGTCACCAGCGGGACGGACGCCGCCGTGCAGGCCGCGAAGGGCGCCGACGCCGCCGTCGTCGTCGTCGGGACCATGCCGTTCATCAACGGGCGCGAGGCCCACGACCGCACGGACCTGAACCTCGCCGCGGGCCAGGACGCGCTCGTAGAGGCCGTCCGCAAGGCCAACCCGAACACCGTCGTCGTGCTCGAGTCGTCGTACCCGCAGACCGTCGGGAAGCTCCAGAAGGACGTCCCTGCCATCCTGTGGACGACGCATGCGGGCCAGGAGACCGGCCACGCCGTCGCCGACGTGCTGTTCGGCGACGTCAACCCCGCCGGCCGGCTCACCCAGACGTGGCCGGCGTCGCAGGGCACCCTGCCCGCCGACCTCAACGACTACGACATCGTCACCTCCGGCCAGACGTACCTGTACGACAAGGCGCTCTACCGGAAGTCGTCCGCACCGCTGTACCCGTTCGGGTACGGGCTGTCGTACACGCAGTTCCGGTACTCCCGCCTCACGGTCGCGGACCGCTCCCTGTCCGAGCACGGCACCATCCGGGTGAGCGTGGACGTCACCAACACCGGGAGCCGTGACGGCGACGAGGTCGTCCAGCTGTACACGCACCAGCGCACCTCCCGCGACACGACCGCCGTCCGGCAGCTGCGCACGTTCCAGCGCGTCCACGTCAAGGCGGGCCGGACGGCGCACGTCACGCTCAAGGTCCCCGTCCAGGACCTGCGTCACTGGGACGTCACCCGCGACCGGTGGGTCGTCGAGACCAGCGTCTACGACCTGCTCGTGGGGTCGTCGTCGCAGGACGTGCGGGCGACGGGCGCCGTGCACGTGCAGGGCGAGCGCATCCCCGCTCGCGACCTGTCCCGCACCACCCAGGCGCAGGACTACGACGCCCAGCAGGGCACCACGCTCGTCGACACGTCCAAGGCGGCCGGCACCTCGGTCGAGGCGCAGTCCGCCGGCTCGTGGGTTGCGTACCGGGACGCGGACCTCGGGCGCGGCGCGACGACGTTCCGCACGTCCGTCGCCCGCGCGGACGCCGGGACGGCTCACGTCCAGGTCCGGCTCGGCTCGCCGACCGGGCGGGTCGTCGGGACCGTCGACGTGCCGAGCACGGGGGACAAGTACAGGTCCGTCGACGGCCGGGCCGCGCTGAAGGGCGCTTCGGGCCGGCACGACGTGTACCTGGTGTTCGACGCGCCCGTGCGGGTGTCGTCGTTCAGCCTGGGTCGCTGAGCGTCCCGGGTCGCTGACGCGGACTCCGAGGGGCGGGCGCGCGGTCTTCCGTCCGCGTGCTCGTCCCTCGCGCGCTCCCGCACCGCGACCGCGCGCCCGCCCTGCTCCGCCGCTCTGTGTCCGTCTCACCGTCGACGACGGCGTCCCCGCCCCGCCCCCGTAGGCTCGGGGCATGAGCGTGCATCTCGTGGGTGGTGGGTGGTCGGTCGGTGTCGAGGCCGACGTGTTCGGGCGGTTCGTCGAGGAGGCGGGCGCCCGCGCGGCCGCACGAGGTGCCGGCGCGGCGCGCGTCGTCGTCGTGGCCGTCCGGGACGGTGACCAGGACGAGCACGCCGAGAAGTTCCGCGCGGTGCTGCGGACGGCCGGGGACGCCGTCGACGTCGACGTCACGGTCGTGCCCGTCGTCGCCGCCGAGGGGGAGCCGTTGCCCGGTGCGGCCCTCGCCGCGGACGGCGACCCGGTCGACGGGATCGTCGTCGGGGGAGGGCTCACCCCCGCCTACCTCGACGCGGTCGCGCCGCACGCCGACGCGATCCGCGCGCACGTCGTCGCGGGCGCCCCCTACCTGGGGTTCTCCGCGGGTGCCATGATCGCCCCCGACCAGGCACTGATCGGCGGCTGGCGCATCGGCGGCGTGGAGGTCTGCGCCGAGGACAGCGCCGAGGACCTCGACGACGTGACGATCGCCGCAGGCCTCGGCCTCGTCGACGTCACCGTCGACGTGCACGCCGCCCAGTGGGGCAACCTGTCGCGGCTCGTCGCGGCCGTCGAGTCGGGACTCCTCGCCGGCGGGGTGGCCGTCGACGAGGACACCGTGCTCGTCGTCGGGCAGGGCGGGCTCGTCGTCGGCGGGCGCGGGAACGTGTGGCGCGCCGTCCGCACGGGCGACGACGCCGACGCCGGCGCCGCGGGCGTGCTCGTCAGCACGCTCCTCGGGCAGGCGTGACCGCGGCCCGACGTCCGACGACGCAGGGCGGCCCCGACCCCGGGGGCGACGCCGGCACGCCGCGGGTGGTGGACGCCATCCGCGCCGACGTCGTCGCGGGCACCTTCCGTCCCGGCGACCGCCTCACCGAGGAGGCGCTCGCGCTGCGGTACGGGGTGTCGCGGATCCCCGTGCGCGAGGCGCTCCGGACGCTCGCGTCCGAGGGCTTCGTGCGGTCCCGCCGGTACGGCGGGACGTACGTCGAGGAGCTCACCGATGCTGAGGCCGAGGACCTGCTGGCCATCCGGCTCCTGATCGAGCCGTTCGGGGCCGAGCGTGCGGCGGTCCGCCGGACCGAGGCGCAGCTTGCCGAGCTCGAGCACCTGATCGCCCAGGCCGGGACGGTCCTGGAGGGCGGGGGCGGCCCGGCGCGCCTGGCACAGCTCAACACGCGCTTCCACCGAACGATCGCCGAGGCGTCCGGCAGCCCGACGCTCGCTGCGTTGGTCGCCCAGCTCGGGGCCAAGATCTCCTGGGTCTACTCGCACGGGGCGCACGAGCGCGCGGCCCGCTCCTGGGCCGAGCACGCACAGATCGTTGCGGCGTTGCGCGCCCGGGACGCGACGCGTTCCCGGGACCGCCTGGCCGAGCACGTGCGCGAGGCGCAGGCGGCGTACCGCCGCAGCAGCGGCTGAAACGCAGACGTCACAAACGGGGCGGACGCCCGTAACCCGGGCTTTGTATACAACTCCTGTCACCTGATTCCGTTCAGGCCCGAAGGGAGTTGCGCCCGTGCTCGACCTGCTGCTGCGCCACGCACGAATCGCCGACGACACCGACCTCGTGGACATCGGGGTGGCCGACGGGACCATCGCCGTGATCGGCCCGGTCCCGCCCGGCACGCCCGCCGCCGAGGTGGTCGACTGCGACGGCCACGTCGTCGTCCCGGGGTTCGTCGAGCCCCACCTGCATCTGGACAAGGCCCTGCTCGACCGCGAACGGCCGAACGTTCTCGGCACGCTCGCGGGCGCGATCGAGGTCACCGGCGCGCTGAAGCGCGAGTTCACCTACGACGGCGTCCGCGCGCGGGCCCTTCGCGTCCTCGGCTGGGCGGTGGCGAACGGGACGAGCGTCGTCCGGGCGCATCCCGACGTGGATCCCATCGTTGGTCTCACGGGCCTGGACGTGATGCTCGACCTGCGCGAGGAGTGCCGCGACGTCATCGACCTCCAGGTCGTGGCGTTCCCCCAGGAGGGCATCGAGAAGGCGCCCGGCACCTACGAGCTGCTGCGCGAGGGGCTGCGCCGTGGCGCCGACGTCGTCGGGGGCTGCACCTACAACGAGGCGGACGTCGACGCCTGCCGCCGGCACGTCGACACCGTCTTCGAGCTGGCGACGGAGTTCGGGGTTCCCGCGGACCTGCACGCCGACTTCGCCGACGACGCGGGCGACCCGAGGTACGGGCTGGCCGAGGTCGTCGCGGACGCCACCGACCAGCACGGGCTGTCGGGACGCGTCACCCTGGGCCATGTCACCTCGCTCGCCGGCCGGCCGCCCGCCGAGCGCGCGGCCGTCATCGAGCGACTCAGGGAGGCCGGGGTCGCCGTCGTCGCACTGCCGGCCACCGACCTCCACCTGGGAGGGCGGACCGATGCGACCGCCGTCCGCCGCGGGGTGACGCCGGTCGCCGAGCTCGTCGCGGGCGGCGTCGTCACCGGGTACTCCTCGAACAACGTCCGGAACGCGTTCACGCCGTTCGGGAACGCCGACATGCTCGACATCGGCCTGCTCCTCGCGCAGACGTGCCACCTCGGCAGCCCGTCCGACGCCGAGCGGATCCTCGAGATGGCCACGACCGTCGGGGCCCGGATCACCGGCACCGACGCCGACTACGGGCTCCGGGAGGGCGCGAGGGCAGACCTGGTCGTCCTCGGGACCAGAAGGCGCGCCGACGTCCTGGTCGACCGCCCGGACCGGCGGCTCGTCGTGAAGCGGGGACGCGTCGTCGCCCGCACCACCCGCACGGTCGAGCTCGACCCCGTCCTCTCTCCCGCGCCCGCGCTCGAGCTCGAGCGCGTGTGAGCCCGTGCGGCCGACCGCGCCGCACCCCGCTGCACCCCCGTCCCGGCACCACCCGCAACGACGATGGAGCACTGACATGCGTGAACGCATCCCCCACGAGATCGCCTCGTCCATCCTCGCCGCCACCACCGCGTTCGTCGGCGGCACCGCGCTCGACCTCCCGCCCTGGGCGATCTTCGTCTCCTGGGCGGGGCTGCACCTCATGGGCAACCTGAGCCTCGCCAACGCGAAGAGGCTCTGGGCCGCGATGCCGGTCGGGTCGGCGTTCGCGTTGGCGATCGTCCTCGTCGACCAGCAGCTCGCGCCCCACGTCGGCTCGAGCCGCTGGGCCCAGGACGCGCTCCTCGCGGCGATCATCCTGGTCCTCAACACGGCCCTCATGTTCACCGGGCGTCTGCGGCTCACGTCCCTGGTCCCCGGCATGTTCCTCGGGTTCGCGTCGTACTTCGCGACGTACTTCGGAGGCTTCGGGTTCTCCGCCGGGAACGTGTGGGCCGCCTGGCTCTCGGTCGTCGTGATGAACGCGCTCGGGCCGGTCTACGCGTACCTCGCCCACCGCCTCACGTTCGCCCGCCCGGTCGCCGCCGAGGTCCCCGCGGAGAGGACGGTCCCGGCTCCGGTCCAGGTCGCCTGATCCCCGGGCGTGCTCGGGGTGCCGCGGCGGCCGTGCCTTGGCACAGTGGGCTCATGCCCGACGTCGCACGCCCCGACCGGCCCGCCTCGCCGGCGGCCCCTGTGACGGTCACCGTCACGGGGGCCGCCGGCCAGATCGGGTACGCGCTCGTGTTCCGGATCGCCGCCGGGGACATGCTCGGCCCGGACGTCCCCGTCCGGCTCAAGCTCCTCGAGATCCCGCAGGCCGTCCGCTCGGCCGAGGGCGTGGCCATGGAGCTCGACGACGGAGCCTTCCCGCTCCTCGCCGGCGTCGACGTGACGACGGATGCGCGCATCGCGTTCGACGGCGCCAACCTCGCCCTCCTCGTGGGGGCCCGCCCGCGCGGCCCGGGCATGGAGCGCAGCGACCTGCTGGCGGCGAACGGCGCGATCTTCGGCCCGCAGGGCGCCGCGATCAACGCGGGCGCGGCCGACGACGTCCGGGTCCTGGTCGTCGGGAACCCCGCGAACACCAACGCGCTCATCACCCGCGCCGCGGCCCCCGACGTCCCCGCCGACCGCTTCACCGCGATGACCCGCCTCGACCACAACCGCGCCCTCACCCAGGTCGCCAAGCGCGCCGAGGCGCCCGTCTCGCAGGTCCGGCGGGTCACGATCTGGGGCAACCACTCCGCCACCCAGTACCCCGACGTGTTCCACGCGACCGTCGGCGAGAGGCCCGGGCCCGAGGTCCTCGACATCCCTGAGGACGGCGCCGGCTGGCTCACCGAGACGTTCGTGCCGACCGTCGCCCAGCGCGGGGCGGCCGTCATCGAGGTCCGCGGTGGCTCGTCGGTCGCGTCGGCCGCCAACGCCGCGCTCGGGCACACGCGCGACTGGGTGCTCGGCACCCCGGTGGGCGACTGGACGAGCGCCGGCCTCGTCTCCCAGGGCGAGTACGGCGTCCCCGAGGGGCTGGTCTGCTCGTTCCCCGTCATCTCCGACGGCGGCCCGGCACTCGGTCCCGAGGCGGCCCGGTGGAGCGTCGTCGAGGGTCTCGAGCTGAACGAGCTGTCGCGGGCGCGGATCGACGCCTCCGTCGCGGAGCTCGAGGCGGAGCGCGAGGCGGTGCGGGCCCTCGGCCTCGTGTAGTCGCCGTCGCGTAGCGGCACCAGCCACCACGTCGGTCGCCGCAAGACCCCCACGCCCTCGGCATATCGGGCAAAGAGCCTCGGCTTCGGGTGCTGTGCTGGCCGTCGTGGTGGCTGGTGCCGCTACCGCGGTGTGGCGCTCACGCCCCGTGCCGGCGTCCCCACGTCCGCAGGGCGCGCAGCAGGTCCAGCTCGCGGAACGCGGGCCAGTAGACGTCGCAGAACTCGAGGTCGGCGTTGGCGCTGCGCCACGGGAAGAAGCCCGAGAGCCGCTGCTCGCCGCTGGTGCGGATGACCAGGTCGATGTCGTCCCGCGGCGACGCGATGTGCTGGTCGATCGCGTCCGCGCTCACGACGTCGGCGGCCCCGAGGGCCCCGAGCCCGTGGCCGGCCGCGTCGTCGAGCACGCAGCGGACGGCCTCGACGATCTCCCGGTACGGGTCGTAGCCGACCGCGAGCGTCAGCCGCAGCGGGCGGCCGCGGGTGGCGTCGGCGGCGTCCTTGAGGGCGCGGATGACGTCGTCGGGCAGGAGGTCGGGTGCGCCCGAGACCTCGAGCGCCCACAGGCCGCCGGGCTGCGAGACCCGCTCGGGGATCGTGGTGCGCAGGAGCTCGAGGAGGAACGTGACCTCGTCGCCCGACCGCTTGGCGAGGTTGTCGGCCGACAGGACGTACACGCTCGCGGCGCGCACCCCGGCGTCGGCGCACCAGCCGAGGACGTCGTCCAGGTGGTCGGCGCCGGCGCGGTGCCCGAACCGGGCGTCCGTCACGCCGACGCTCCGGGCCCACCGGCGGTTGCCGTCCATGATGATGCCGACGTGCCGGGGGACGGGCCCGCGGGCCACCTCCCGGCGGAGCCGGCCGACCAGCATCCGCTCGGCCAGGGCGCGGACGGGCGCGCGCAGCACGGCGGGGGAGGGCAGGGAGGGCACGCCTCAGGGTACGGCGCGCGGCTGGGCGCGAGGCCCGGCCCGGGGCGTCCACAGTCGTGTCGGAAACTCGCCAGTACCTGTCGGCGGGAGCCTGCATGATGGAGGCATGGTCCCCGACACCGAGAGCTGCGTCCGAGCGGTCTCGAGCCGCGACGCCCGCTTCGACGGCCAGTTCTTCACGGCCGTGCGCACCACGCGCATCTACTGCCGCCCGAGCTGCCCGGCGCCCACGCCCCGCGCCCAGAACATGACGTTCTACCCGACCGCGGCGGCCGCGCAGCGCGCCGGCTACCGCGCGTGCAAGCGCTGCCGCCCCGACACCACCCCCGGCTCACCCGAGTGGGACGTCCGCGCCGACGTCGTCGGCCGCGCGATGCGCCTCATCGGCGACGGCGTCGTGGACCGCGAGGGCGTGCCCGGGCTCGCGCAGCGCCTCGGCTACTCCGAGCGCCAGGTCCAGCGGCACCTCGCCGCCGAGCTCGGCGCCGGCCCGCTCCAGCTCGCCCGCGCCCAGCGCGCCCAGACCGCCCGGCTGCTCGCCGAGGGCACGGGGCTCCCGCTCGCCGACGTCGCGTTCGCCGCCGGGTTCGCCAGCCTCCGCACCTTCAACGAGACCGTGCAGGAGGTCTACGCGCTCACCCCGGGCGAGCTGCGCCGTCGGGCGAGAGAGGCGAGCGTCCGGCGCGGCCACGGTCGGCAGAGCGTCGTGCCCGACGACGTCCCTCGCCCCCCGCACCCGGCCCACCCGGGCGCAGGGTCGCCGGGGGAGCAGGTGGTCGGCCCGTCAGAGGGCGACACCGTGTGGACCACGCTGACCGTCCGCCTGCCGTACCGGCGGCCGCTCACGCCGGACAACCTGTTCGGGCATCTGGTCGCGACGGCCGTCCCGGGGGTGGAGGAATGGCGGGACGGCGCGTACCGGTCGACGGTCGCGCTGCCGCACGGGCCCGGGATCGTGGCGCTCGCGCCGCGCGACGGGCACGTCGAGGCGCGTCTCCGGCTGGCCGACCTACGGGACCTCGCGGCCGCGATCGGCCGCTGCCGCCGCGCCCTCGACCTGGACGCCGACCCCGAGGCCGTCGACGCGGCGCTCGCGACCGACCCCGCGCTCGCCCCGCTCGTCGCGGCGGCTCCGGGGCGGCGCGTCCCGCGCACGCTGGACCCGGAGGCGTTCGCGCTGCGCGCCGTGCTCGGGCAGCAGGTCTCGACGGCCGCCGCCCGGACGCACGCCGCACGCCTCGTCCGCGCGCTGGGTGACCCGATCACCGACCCGGAGGGTGGCCTGACCCACGTCTTCCCACCGGCCGAGCGACTGGTCGCCGCCGCCGAGGACCCGTCGGAGACGGTGTCGCTCGCGCTCGCGGCGGCGCTGGCGATGCCCGCCTCCAGGCGCGAGACCCTGCTCGCCGTGGCGCGGCTCGTCGCGTCCGGCGACCTGGACCTGGGCGCAGGCGCCGACTGGGACCGGGCCCGTGCGCAGCTCGCCGCCGTCCGGGGGGTCGGCCCCTGGACCGTCGAGACCGTCGCGATGCGCGCCCTCGGCGACCCGGACGCGTTCGTCCCCGGCGACCTGGGGGTGCGCGGCGCGGCCGGCGCGCTCGGCCTCCCGACGTCGCCCGCCGCGCTGACCGCGCGCGGCGAGGCCTGGCGACCCTGGCGCGCGTACGCCGTCCAGCACCTGTGGGCGACCGGTGACCACGAGGTCAACCGGATGCCCGGCACCGATCACGCACCACTGGCCCACGAGGAAGGGGACGCAGCATGAGCGCCCACGGCACCACCACCACGACGGTCCGCACCGCCTCGACCGTTCACGCCGTCGTCGACAGCCCGCTCGGCCCGCTGACGCTCGTCGCGGACGACGGGAGGCTCGCCGCCCTGTACATGACGGCGCAGCGCCACCTGCCGCCCGACGCCCGACTCGGCGAGGAGGTGCCCGCCGACGACCCGGTCTTCGCGGACGCCGTCCGGGAGCTGCGCGAGTACTTCGCGGGGGAGCGCACGTCGTTCGACCTCGACCTGTCTCCCCGCGGCTCCGACTTCCAGCGCGCCGTCTGGCTGCGGCTGCGCGAGATCCCGTTCGGCGTCACGACGACGTACGGCACGATCGCGGCCGACCTCGGCCTGCCGCCCGGCGCCTCGCGCGCCGTCGGGGCTGCCGTGGGGCGCAACCCGCTCGGCGTCGTCGTGCCGTGCCACCGCGTCGTCGGCGCGAGCGGCGCCCTGACCGGCTACGCGGGCGGCCTGGACCGCAAGGTGTGGCTGCTGGAGCACGAGGGCGTCCTCGTCTGAGCCACCCCCCTCCCGCCGAACACGGGGTCTCGGTCCGTCTTGCAGCGCGGACGGTCGGGCAGCCCGTTCTGGCCGGGCTGACATCCCGTGCTCGGCCCTAGGGTTGCGTGATGACCTCCTTCGTCTCGCACACGTCCATCGACGCCCGCGACGCGTACGCGCAGTCCGAGTGGTGGAAGCAGATGCTCGGGTACGTCGACCTCGACGGCGACCCGAACCTGCCGGGCCACGAGGAGTGCCTGATCCTGGACCCCGCCACGGGGCACCGGCTGCTCTTCATCGAGGTCCCGGAGCCCAAGACGATCAAGAACCGCCTGCACCTCGACCTGCGCCCGCGGGAGGGGACGCGCGACGAGGAGGTCGACCGGCTCGTCGGGATCGGCGCGACGGTCGTCGCGGACCGCCGGGACATCCACGGTCCTGGCATCGGCTGGGTCGTGCTCGCCGACCCCGAGGGCAACGAGTTCTGCGTGCTGCGCAGCGAGGCGGAGCGGGCGGCGTCCTGACGTGCGCGTGGCCGTGCGGGTGCGGCCTGGCGCCTCCCGCACGCGCGTCGGTGGGAGGTACGGGGACGACGCGCGGCTCGTGGTCGCGGTGAGCGCCCGCGCCGTCGACGGGAAGGCGACGCGGGCGACGCTCGACGCGGTCGCCGACGCCCTCGGGATCCGCCCCCGGGCGGTCACCCTCGTCTCGGGCGCGACGTCGCGCGACAAGCTGCTCGAGATCGACCCGGTCGCCGCCGGCGTCGACGAGAAGGAGGTTGCGGCGCGCCTGACGTCCCTGCTCGACGGCACCGTCGCGAGGTAGCGCTTCTCGCCCGAGGTAGCGCGGAATCCGCGCAACCTCGAGCGAGAAGCGCTACCTCATGGGCCGGTGGTGCGTCAGCGGTGGCGCGGGACGAACGACGTCGAGCAGGTCCAGACGTGCGAACCCTTCTTCGCGGTCACCGTTACGGGGACACGACGGCCGACGGTCGCGCGCGAGATCCGATAGGTGACGGACGCCTTGCCCGCCGTCGTGGCTGTGGTGCTCTTGGTGTTCGTCGTCGTCTTGTACTTCGCCTTCACGACGACCTTGGCCCGCGATCCGACGTGGGAGATTCGCGCGGTCGTCGACGAGTACTGCTTCGGCCTCGTGGTCGACATCGTGACCGTGCAGTGCGAGCGCACGGTGGTGGCGGCGGTCGCGGGAGCCGCGGCGGCCCCGACGGCGGCGGCCGGTCCGAGGAGCGCGGCGGCGAGGGCCAGGGCAGTGAGGCGGCGAGAACGCACGGCGAGCTCCAGGACGGGACGACGGGACGACCAGCCGAGAATAGTCCCGCGCTCCGAGGCCCCAACCGGGAGGATCGCCCGTCGGAGGAGGTTCCGGACGGGTGAATGCGCGTCAGCGGAAGACGACGGTCCGCAGCCCGTCGAGCAGCACCCGGTGCTCGGCGTGCCAGCGGACGGCACGCGCGAGCGTCCGCCGCTCGACGTCCTGCCCGAGCGCGACCAGCTCGGCGGGCGTGCGCGTGTGGTCGACGCGCTCGACCTCCTGCTCGATGATCGGGCCCTCGTCGAGGTCGCCGGTCACGTAGTGCGACGTCGCACCGATGAGCTTCACGCCGCGCTCGAACGCCTGGTGGTAGGGGCGGGCGCCCTTGAAGCTGGGCAGGAACGAGTGGTGGATGTTGATGACGTGCCCCGCCAGCCGGGTGCACAGCTCGTCCGACAGGATCTGCATGTACCGCGCGAGGACGACGAGCTCCGCGCCGGTGCTCTCGACGATGCGCAGGAGCTCCGCCTCGGCCTCGGGCTTCGTGTCCCGGGTGACGGGCACGTGGTGGAAGGGGACGCCGTAGAAGGTGGCGAGCTCGGCGAGGTCGGGGTGGTTCCCGACGACGGCGACGACGTCGACCGGCAAGCCCCCGGCCCGCTGCCGGAACAGCAGGTCGTTGAGGCAGTGCGCCTCCTTGCTGACCATGATGACGGTCGGCACGGCGCGCCCGACGCGGTCGAGCTCCCACGCCATGCCGAACTCGTCCGCGACGGGGGCGAGCGCCGCCTCGAGGCCGCCGGCGGCGTCGTCGGCGGTGGGGAGGGCGACCTGGACGCGCATGTAGAACCGCCCCGTCACGGGGGAGCCGAACTGCTGGGACTCCGTGATGTTCCCCCCGAGCCGGGCCAGGACGCCGGACACGGCGTGCACGATGCCGGGGCGGTCGGGGCACGAGAGCGTCAGCACCCACTCGGGCGCCGGGGCTGCGGGATCGGGCGGCAGATGCACCCGCCCAGGGTACGCGCGGGGTGCCCGGTCTCTGCGACGATGGTGCCATGAGCGAGACGCAGATCCGGATCGACCTCGTCGACGACGCGAGCGCCGGCGAGCTGCTCACGTTGCGGCGCGCGGCGTTCGTGACGGAGGCGCAGGTGTACGGCGACCCGAACATCCCGCCCCTGACGCAGACCCTCCACGAGCTCCGCGAGGACCTGGCGCGTGACGACGTCACGACGATCGGCGCGTGGGACGGGCACCGGCTCGTCGGGTCGGTGCGCGTCGAGATCGACGGCCAGAAGGCGACGCTGGGCCGGCTCGCGGTCGCGCCCGACCAGCAGGGCCACGGCGTCGGCACGCAGCTGATGTGGGCGGTGCTGCCGTACCTGCCGGACGAGACCAAGGAGATCTGGGTCTTCACCGGCAAGGACTCGCTGCAGAACCTCGCGATGTACCAGCGCCAGGGCTACGAGGAGCAGTACGACCGTTCGGCCGGCGACCTGACCTTCACGTACCTGCGCCGGATCCTGGCCGAGGCGGAGGCCCGGTCCGCCGGCTGAGGCAGGTCCCGACGACGCGCGGACGAGCCGCGGACGACGACGCCCCCCCGCCCCGACCCGTGAGGGTGGGGCGGGGGGCGCCGTCGCGTCGAGGGCCCTCGCTCGGTGCGCGGACCCCGTCCGCGTCAGTGCGTGCTCGGGGTTCCCTGGAGCGTCATGGCGTAGATCTCCATGCCGCTGTCGTGGTCCCAGGCCGTTCCGACGAGGCCGGGCGCGGTCCACTCGGGCACCGACGCCCGCGGGAGCGTGAGCGACCGGACGGTCCTGCTCGCGTCGAGCGCCACGGTGGCCCGGTAGATCGACACCTGGGTGGTGTTCTTCCCGCCCGTCGACATCCGGTACGGCATCGTGATCGCCGCGGTGTTCCCGAACTCGAGGTCACGCTTTCCCCAGTCCGTGAACTGGAGCGGGACCGACGCCGTCGTGCCGTCGGTGTACGTCACCACGGCGGTGCCGCCGAGGATCCCGGTGCCGCCGTTGACGGCCGCGCCGAGCACCTGGAGCGCGCTGTAGCTGCCCGTCGGGAGCGCGACGGTCTGGCCGTCCGCCTCGACGAGGTTCTTGTCGGTCCCGGCCGTGGACGGCGCCTGGTAGGTCACGCCGCCGATCGTGGTCGGGCCGGCGGCGGGCAGGAGGTCGGCGGCGTAGCTGTAGCCCAGGCCGTCGATGTTGCCCTGCGTCGGGGCGTCCGCGGACGCGACACCGTCGCGGTCGTAGGCCGCGGAGAGGTCGACGGCGCACGACGTGTCCGTCGTCGTCGCGCACGCGCCGCCCGGCTGGACGGTGACGTGGACGACCCGATCGACGGCCGGAGCCCCCGCCGTCCGGGCGGTGACGGTGACGTCGTACGTCCCGGCCTCCGTGCCCGCCGGCGCCGTGACCGCGACCGTGACCTTCGCCTGGGCGGGGAGCCCGTCGGAGGACACCTTCACGGACTTCGTCTTCGGGGAGATCTGCCAGCCCTTCGGCCCGGCGGCGCTCACCTTGACCTTCGCGTCACCCGCGGCCGTCGCCAGCACCGTCAGGTCGACGTCCTGCGTCGACGCGCGCTTGGCCGTCGGCGTCACCACGGCGGTGTCCGCGGCCACGCTCGCGCTGAGCTGCGGGACGACCGCGGTGGCCTTGCTGACCGACGGCGGCGCAGCCTTGGCGGACGTTGCCCAGCTCGTGGGCGACGTGCTCAGGGCGTAGTCGATGGTGCCGCCGTGGGCGATGTCGGCCTGGCTCACCCAGGACTTGTCCCAGTCCTTGCCGTTGACGGACGCGGTGGCGATGTAGCGCTTGCTCATGCTCGCGCCGGGCGCCGCGATCTTCAGCGTGCCGCCCTGCGACTTCCCGTACGAGCCGATCTGCAGCGTGGCCTTCGGGAACAGGGGAGTCGTGACGACGTAGGTGTTCGAGCCGCTCATCGTGGGGTAGAGCCCCAGCGCCGACATCACGTACCAGGCCGACATCTCGCCCATGTCGTCGTTGCCGGTCATGCCGGTCGGGCTGTTGGTGAAGAGCGTCTGCTGCGCGCGCACCACGGTCGCGGTCTTGTCGGGCCGGCCGGTCCACGCGTACAGGTACGGCGCGAGCAGGTTCGGCTCGTTGTCGGGCTGGTAGTGGGTGAAGCCGTAGTAGCCGTACGGGTCGCCCACCCAGGTGTCCTTGGCCGTCCCGACGGGGTCGGTCAGCAGGTCGGGGTAGGCGAAGAACTCGTCCAGGCGGCTGGTGGCTGCCTTGCGGCCGCCCAGCATCGAGACGAGGCCCGCCGGGTCCTGGGGCACGAGCCACTGGTACTGGTACGGGCCACTCTCGTGGAACGCGTGGTCACCGTCCTTGGTGTCGAACGGGGCCACCCAGGTGCCGTCCGCGGTGCGCGGGCGGAACGTGCCGACGCTCTTGTCGAAGATGTTGCGGTACGACTGGCCGCGCGCGGCGAACATCTTCGCGTCCGCCGTGTGTCCCAGGCCCTTGGCCATGAGCGCCAGCGAGGCGTCCGCGGCCGCGTACTCGAGCTGGGCCGAGGCGGGGTAGTAGCAGTCGTTGTCGTTCCCCGCGGTCGGGCAGCAGGACGCGTCCGAGCCGTCGGTCGGGCAGCTCTTGCTCACGTGCAGGCCGTAGGGGATGTAGCCGAGGCTCGTGTACTGGTCGACCGCGGCGCGGCCGTTGTGCACGCCGTCGCCGGGAACCTCGGTGGCGTTCTTCCGGACGTACTTGTAGACCTCCTTGGCCTCGGCGTCCGTGAACAGGCCCTTCGACCAGCCCTCGACGAGGAACGGCGTGACCGGGTCGCCGGTCATGATGTTGCCGTCCTTGTTGCCCAGGAACCAGCGGGGGAGCGCGCCGCCGTCGCGGGCGATCCCGACCAGCGACATGTCGACGTCGTGCGCGACCTTCGGGTCGAGAAGCTCGACGAGCTGGTTCTGCGTGCGGTACGTGTCCCACAGCGAGAACACGCCGTACTGCGTGTAGCCCCGGGCCTTGTGGACGGCGTCGTCGGTGCCCATGTAGCGCCCGTCGACGTCACCGACGACGTTGGGCGACAGCACCGAGTGGTACAGCGCCGTGTAGTACTCGACCTGCTGGTCGTGGGTGCCGCCGGCGACCGCGGCCTTGTGCAGCGTCGTGTTCCACTTCTGGTGCAGCGCGCCCTGGACGGCGTCGAAGTCGAACCCGACGCTGCTGGTCTCGACGTCGAGGTTCTTCTTGGCGCCCGCGACGCTCGTGTAGGACAGCCCGACCTTCACGACGACGGGGTCGTCGTTCTTGGTGGTGTCGAAGCTGATCCAGCCGCCGTTGTCCCCCGAGTTGGACGACGTGCGCGAGCCGGCTGCGGTCTTTCCGTCCTTCCACGTGCCGTACGTCGTGAACGGCCGGCTGACCTGCGCCACGAAGTACGCCTTCTGCTCGCCCTTCACCCAGCCTTCGATCGTCCGGTTGCCGACGATCTCGATCTGGGACTGGGAGACGTTCTTGCCGACGTTGAACAGGACGTTCGCCTGCTTCGTGCTCGGGAAGGTGTAGCGCTGCCAGCCCGTGCGCGTGGTGGCGGCGAGCTCGGCGTCCGTGTCGTAGGAGTCGAGGTGCACCCGGTAGGCGTCGGGGTGGACCTCCTCCTCGGCACGGTTGAACGGCGACGCGTAGTCGTTCGGGTTCGTCGAGGTGATCTCGCCCGTCGTCGGCATGATCGGCACGTAGTTGTACCGGCAGGCGTTCACCGCCGTCTGGCTGAAGCCTGAGATCTTCTCGGCCGAGTCGGAGTCGCACTGGTTGCCGCCCGCGCCGGGACGGTTGGTCACCTGGGGGACCTCCTGCGCCATCCCGAAGGGCTCGCCCACGGCGGGGAAGTCGAAGCCCTCGTTCTTGGTGCCGATGAAGGGGTTCACCAGGGTGGTGAGGTCGGCGGGCGTGGTTGCCGACGGAGCGCTCCGGTCGGAGGTTCCCGCTGCGACTGCGGCCGAGCCGCCCGTCGCTGGTACCGCGAGGGTGACGAGCGCCGCGGCGGCGAGCGCCGCGAGGAGCGGCCTGGCGGGGCCGCCTCGTCGTGGGTCTGGCGTGCGATCTCTCAGATGCATGGTCGTCCTGTCGTCGGCTTCATTGCGGATAGACGAGACAGCGCCGTTCGGTGACAGCGTTGTCATTGGTCGGAATCGAGTCGATCACACCTGCCGGCGGCGGTCAAGCGCAACGGGCGAAGGCGACAACACGGTCTGCGCTCCGGCGGCGCGGAGCAATCGTTGTGATTCCGTGATGTTCTCGGCGTGCCGCCCGCTCGATGCCGCGACACGATGGCGATTCCAGGACGATCTGGACGCAGGAGAGCGGGCGGAGCATCTGGTGGAACGTCGACTGCGGACGCTTCGAGCTCGAGAAGGGCGTTGCTGCCGGAGCGGGCGAACGAGCTGCTTGGCTCGGAATGACGCGGATGCTAGGGTCTGACAACGGTGTCAACGCAGAATGAGGCGACGCCCTCCAGAGGGCGCCAAGTTCGCTGCTTGAACAAAAGAGGCGGCGCTCGACGCAGAGCCGCAGCAGGGCCCGAGGGCGGACCTTCGGGCTTGAGTTCGGAAGTTGACGACAAGTTCCAGCACCGCCTAGCGTCGGCCCAGCCCGTCGTCGACGTCGACGTCCTGTTCAGAGTGGAGAAGGAGGAGCGATGGCTGAGGTCCCCGCTGTTCTCGAGATGCGGTCCATCACCAAGGTGTTCCCGGGAGTCCGGGCGCTCGACGACGTCTCGCTGACCGTCAAGGCGGGCGAGATCCACGCGATCTGTGGCGAGAACGGGGCCGGCAAGTCCACCCTGATGAAGGTGCTGTCCGGTGTCTACCCGCACGGCTCCTACGAGGGCGAGATCGTCTATCAGGGCGACGTGATGGAGTTCAAGGACATCCGCGCGAGCGAGCAGGTCGGCATCGTCATCATCCACCAGGAGCTCGCGCTCATCCCGGAGCTCTCGATCACCGAGAACATCTTCCTCGGCAACGAGGTCCGCGGGAAGCTCGGGATCAGCTGGGACGACGCACGCCGCCAGGCGGTCGAGCTGATGGCCCGGGTCGGGTTGCGCGCCTCGCCCGACACCCTCGTGAAGAGCATCGGCGTCGGCCAGCAGCAGCTCGTGGAGATCGCGCGAGCCCTGGCGAAGGACGTGCGCCTCCTCATCCTCGACGAGCCGACGGCGGCACTGAACGAGGACGACTCGGAGCACCTGCTCGACCTGCTGCGCGGCCTCAAGGCCAAGGGCCTGACGAGCATCATGATCTCCCACAAGCTCAACGAGATCGAGGAGATCGCCGACTCCATCACGATCATCCGCGACGGCCACGCGGTCGAGACCCTGGACGTCCGCAAGGGGGAGATCAACGAGGACCGGATCATCCGCGGCATGGTCGGGCGCGCCCTCAGCTCCCGCTTCCCCGACCACACGCCGAAGATCGGCGAGACGTTCTTCGAGGTCAAGGACTGGAACGTCGAGCACCCTGAGGTTCCGGGCCGGCTCGTCTGCAAGGACTCGACGTTCCACGTCCGGCGCGGCGAGATCGTCGGCTTCGCCGGCATCATGGGTGCCGGCCGCACGGAGCTGGCCCGCTCGATCTTCGGCCACAGCTACGGCCGCTATCTCTCCGGCACCATCACCATGGACGGCCGTGAGATCTCGATGCCGAACGTCCTGGCCGCCATCGAGCACCGCGTGGCCTACGTGTCCGAGGACCGCAAGGCCCTGGGCCTGAACCTGCTCGACACGATTCAGGACACCGTGATCGCGGCGAACCTCCCGCGAGTCTCCAAGCGCTCGGTGATCGACGACGACGAGGCTTTCCTCGCCGCGGAGGAGTACCGCAAGTCGCTCTCGATCAAGACGCCGAGCGTCAAGGCGGGCGTCGCCAAGCTCTCGGGCGGCAACCAGCAGAAGGTGCTGCTGGCCAAGTGGATGTTCACCGATCCCGAGCTCCTCATCCTGGACGAGCCGACCCGCGGTATCGACGTCGGCGCCAAGTACGAGATCTACGGACTCATCCAGCGACTCGCGAACAGCGGGAAGGGTGTCGTCGTAATCTCCTCCGAGCTCCCCGAGCTCATGGGCCTGTGCGACCGGATCTACACGGTGTTCGAAGGGCGCGTCACCGGTGAGGTCCGGGGGCCCGACGCCACGCAGGAGGAGCTCATGCGGCTCATGACCGGCACGACCGCGGCAGCCGCGGTCGGCTGACGAGCCGCTGCTCCCACATCGACCATCCCGCCGGGTGCCCGTCGCAGACCGGCGCCCGGCAGAAGCGAAGGAATAACGACGATGTCCTCCATCCGCCAGTTCGGCATGGGGTTTGCCCTGCTCGCGCTGATCATCTTCTTCGAGTTCAGCACAGGCGGGGACGTTCTGACCTCCACGAACGTCCAGAACCTCATCATCGGTAACTCGTACATCCTGATCCTCGCGATCGGCATGGTGCTCGTCATCATCGCGGGGCACATCGACCTCTCGGTCGGCTCCGTCGCCGCCGTCACGGGCATCATCGTCGCGCTCGCGATCCGCGACTGGGGCATCCCGTGGTGGCTCGGCGTGCTCCTCGGGCTCGGCGTGGGCGCCGTGATCGGAGCCTGGCAGGGCTTCTGGGTGGCCTTCGTGGGTATCCCGGGCTTCATCACGACCCTCGCGGGCATGATGCTCTTCCGCGGCGCGAACCAGTGGATCGGCCAGTCCAACACGGTGCCCGTTCCCCAGGGTCTCCAGGACCTGGGCGCCGGCTACCTGCCCGAGTGGGGCCCGAACACCGGCCTCAACAACTCGACGCTGCTGCTCGGCATCCTCGCCGCGGTGTGGGTCGTCTACTCCGAGCTCCGCCGCCGCCGCGGCGCGGTCCGGCTCGGCATCGAGCCCCCCTCGGTGCGGTCGTCGCTGATCCGCGTCGTCGTGTTCGTCGTCCTGATCGGCTACGCCACGTACCTGTTCGGCAGCGGCCGCTACGGCACGTCGTACCCCATCCCCGGCGTGGTCCTGCTCGCGCTCGTGATCATCTACCACTTCATCGCGTCGCGGACCATCCCGGGCCGCCATGTCTACGCCGTGGGTGGCAACCGGGCTGCGGCCGCACTGTCGGGCGTGAACATCCGTCGCACGAACTTCCTCGTGATGATGAACATGTCGGTCCTCGCGGCACTCGCGGGCATGATCTTCGTCGGCCGCGCCACCGCGTCCGGTCCGTCGGACGGAACCGGCTGGGAGCTCGACGCGATCGCGGCGGTCTTCATCGGCGGCGCCGCGGTGTCGGGCGGCGTCGGCACCGTCATCGGGTCGGTCATCGGTGGTCTCGTGATGGCCGTGCTCAACAACGGCCTCCAGCTCAGCGGCGTCGGCTCCGACAAGACGCAGGTCATCAAGGGCCTCGTCCTGCTGGTCGCTGTCGCGTTCGACGTGCTCAGCAAGGTCCAGGGCCGGCCGTCGATCATCGGGCTGATATTCCCGTCCCGCCGGGACAACGGGCCGGGAGCCGCCATCGAAGGCGCGAACACGGAGCAGGCCGAGGTCCCCGTCGCGGACGGCGCGACCGCAGCCAAGGGCTGACGTTCGCCCCCCGCGCCACAGCACGTCCCCCTCAGCAGCAAGGCCATCATGGGCGCCCAACGAGGGGCCCTCATCACAGAAAGCTGACACCATGAAGATGAAGCTCGCTTCAACCGTCCTCGCCCTCGGCGCCGCGGGAGCGCTCGTGCTCTCGGGCTGCTCCAGCTCCGACCGCGGAAGCTCCGACAACACGTCGACGGCCGCCGGTTTCGCCCAGGACTCCGTGATCGGCGTCGCCCTCCCGCAGAAGACGTCGGAGAACTGGGTGCTCGCCCAGAACCTCTTCCAGGACGGCCTCACGAGCGCCGGCTACAAGCCGATCGTGCAGTTCGCCAACGGCGGTGTCTCGGAGCAGCAGAACCAGATCCAGGCCATGATCGAGAAGGGCGCCAAGGTCATCGTCGTCGGCGCCATCGACGGCTCGCAGCTCGGCACCCAGCTCAAGGCGGCGCACGACCAGGGCGTCAAGGTCATCGCCTACGACCGCCTGCTGCTCAACACCGACGCTGTCGACCTCTACTCGGCGTTCGACAACTACAAGGTGGGCCAGCTGCAGGGCCAGTCGCTCCTCAAGGGCCTCGCCGCGCGCAAGGGGAAGGGCCCGTACAACATCGAGCTCATCGCCGGCTCGCCCGACGACGCCAACTCGAAGCCGTTCTTCGACGGTGCGATGAACGTCCTCCAGCCGAAGATCGACGACGGCACCCTGAGCATCCCGTCCGGTCAGAAGACGCAGCAGCAGGCGTCGACGCAGGGCTGGAAGGCCGAGAACGCGCAGAACCGGATGGACACGATCCTGTCGGCGAACTACAAGAGCAAGGAGCTGCAGGGCATCCTGTCGCCGAACGACACGCTCGCACGCGCCGCCCTCACGTCGGTGAAGCAGGCCGGCAAGCCCACCCCGGTCATCACGGGGCAGGACTCGGAGGTCGAGTCGGTCAAGTCGATCATGGCCGGTCAGCAGTACTCGACCATCTACAAGGACACGCGTGAGCTGGTGAAGTCGACCATCGACGCCGTGAACTCGTACCAGAAGGGCGAGGACCCCAAGGTCAACGACACCAAGTCGTACAACAACGGCGTCAAGGTCGTCCCGGCCAACCTGCTCACCCCGATCATCGTGACCAAGGACAACGCGGCCGAGGTCTACGCGAACGACCCCACGCTGTCGCCGCTCACCAAGTGAGCCCAGGGCTCTGAGGAGCCCGGCGCACGGCGCACCACGAAGGGCCGCGGTCTTCGGACCGCGGCCCTTCCGCGTGCCCGGGGCGTCCGCTCGCCGACGGTGACGTTGTGCGCCGGCGGTGACGTTGTGCGCCGTGGTCGGGGCCGCGGGTGGGCGCGGACAGGCGGTTCGGACTGCGTCGCCCTCCGGCCCTGGGAGCATCCGGGGTCCTTGACCGTCCTTCACCACCTGCCCGCACCCACCCGCTCACGCCCTCGCCCTACCTCGCGCGGCCGGCCGTGCGCCATCGTCGTCGAGCAAGAGCTTCCGCCGCCGTCCAAGCAGCGACCACCCGCTTGCTCGACGCCGGATCCGCTTGCTCGGCGCAGCACCGACCGCCGGCCTTGAGCTCCGGCTCTTTGCCGTCCTTCACCACCTGCCCGTGCCGGGCTCGAGCGTCGAGTGCAATCCCTCGGGGCTCCAGATCGGTCACTTGCTGAAGCTCAGCACAACGGGTCGCGCTGCACCGTGGGCGAACGCGGCGTCACCGTCGGCGAACGGGGCGTCACCGTCGGCGAACAGGGGCGTTCGGGGCGGGCAACCGTCTGCGGGGGTGACCTGACGGCAGAGGGCGGGGCGGGAGGGGTGCGCGCGGTCGTGGAGGGTCTGGCGGGAGCCGGAGCGAGGAACGAGCGCAGGCGGATGGAAGACCGCGCGCACCCCTCCCGGCCCGACCGCCCTAACCACGACGAAAGGGGCCCGGCGGCAGCTGCCGCAGGGCCCCTTCGGGTCGGTTCTCGAGCTAGGCGGCGCCGTGACTCTGGCGGCTGCGGCGCGAGAGCGAGTCGACGATGACCGCGAGCAGGAGGACGATGCCGGTCACGATGAACCGCGGGGCGTCGCCGGCGAAGTTCATCAGGTTGAGCCCGTTGGCGATCGACTGGACCACGACGACGCCGAGGAGCGCGGACCAGGCGCTGCCGCGTCCGCCGAAGAGGCTGGTGCCGCCGATGACGGCGGCGGCGATCGCGTTGAGGTTGACGTCGCCGGTGCCGGCGGACAGCGTGACGGCGGTGAGGTTGCCGGCCGAGACGAGGCCTCCGAGCACGGCGAACATCGAGCAGAGCATGAACACCGTGAGGTACACGACGCGCACGGGGAGCCCGGCGCGCCGGGCGGCCTCGACGTTGCCGCCGACGGCGTAGATGGAGCGGCCCCAGCGGGTCCGCGTGATGAAGAAGTTCACGACGATGACGACGAAGACGAGGAACACGAACGAGACGCCGGTCCCGCGGTCCGTCGAGAGGTAGTACGCGACGGCGAGCAGCACGACCAGCAGGGCGACGCACTTGATCGCGGCCGCGGTCAGCGAGCGTCCGGAGAGCCCGGCTCGCAGCCGACGCCGGTTGGTGAGGAAGTCCGACAGGAACAGCCCGCCGGCGCCGACGACGGAGAGCCCGTAGGCCTGCCAGGGCAGCAGGTAGTCGAACAGCGAGAACTTCACGATGAACGAGTCGGAGGGCAGGTTGATCGAGCCGCTGGTGTTCAGCAGGGCGAGCTGCACGCCCAGGAACGTGAGGAGCCCTGCCAGCGTGATGACGAAGCTGGGGACGCCGAAGCGGGTGAAGAGGAAGCCGTAGAGCAGGCCGATCGCGGCGCCGACGGCGAGCGACAGCACGAGCACGGGCAGGAACGGCCAGCCGTGGTTGACCATGCCGACCCCGAGGATCGCTGCCGCGAGGCCGCTGACGGACCCGATGGACAGGTCGATCTCGCCGAGGAGCAGCACGAGGACGATGCCGACGGCGATGAGCCCCGGTCCCGCGCACTGGACGGCGAGGTTGACGAGGTTCTGGGCGTCGAAGAAGTCGCCGTGCGTCGTGACGCCGAACGCGGCCCAGATGATGATCAGGCCGACGACGACGGGCAGCGACCCGAGGTCGCCGCTGCGGATGCGATGCCCGAACGCGCTGGCCGCGCCAGCGAGCCCGTGGCCGCGCAGGAGTCGTTCGTCCTCGAGGTCCGCGGCGGCGCGCGCCGCGGGGGGAGCGGTCTCGGGGCTCTGGGTGGAGGGGCCGGTCATGCGGGGTTCTCCTCGCTGGGGCGGACCGCGGCGGCGCGGCGGGTGACGGCGTTGTCCGAGGCACCGGTGATCGCGGCGATGATCTCCTCGTAGCTGACGTCACGGATGTTGAAGGTGCCGTTGTTGCGTCCGAGCCGCAGGACGACGACGCGGTCCGCGACGGCCTGGACGTCCGCGAGGTTGTGGCTGATGAGGATGACGCCGTGGCCGCGCTCCCGCAGACGCTCGATGAGGTTGAGGACCTCGGCGGTCTGTGCGACGCCGAGCGCGGCGGTCGGCTCGTCGAGGATCACGACCTTGGGGTCGCCGATGAGCGAGCGGGCGATCGCGACGGTCTGGCGCTGGCCGCCGGACAGGGACGCGATGGGGATGCGGACCGACGGGATCCGCGCCGAGAGCTGACGGAGCAGCTCCCACGAGCGTCGCTCCATCTCCTCCTCGTTCATGACGCGGACGGCGGTGACCTCACGACCGAGGAAGAGGTTCGCCACGACGTCCAGGTTGTCGCACAGCGCAAGGTCCTGGAACACGGAGGAGATGCCCATCTCGCGCGCGGCGGCGGGGTCGGGGATCGTCACCTGCTCGTCCTCGAACGTGATGGTGCCCTCGTCCTGGTTGTGGACGCCCGACAGGACCTTGACGAGCGTCGACTTGCCGGCGCCGTTGTCGCCCACGATGGCGACGACCTCACCGGGATAGACGTCGAGATCGACCCCGGCGAGCGCCTGGACGGCGCCGAATCTCTTGGTGATCCCCCGCAGGGACATCACCGGCTCGGTCGCCGGGGTCCGGGGCTTCTGGTCGGGTTCGGTGATCGTCACCCGGTTCTCCTTCGTGGGCGTGGGATGCGGGGCACGCGGTGGCGCGCCCGGCGGAGGGAGCTCCGTGCCGGGCGCGCCGCGCGTCGGGCTGCTGCTACTTGATCCCGGCCTTCGTGCACGCGTCCTTGTACGCGGCCGTGCAGATGTCCGAGACCTTGTAGAGGCCGTCCTTGACGACGGTGTCCTGGATGTTCTTCGTGGTGACGGCCACGGGGTCCAGGAGCTCGGCGGGGACGGTCGCGCCCTTGGCGGTGGTCGCCGTGGCGGGCAGGTCCGGCTTGGTGCCGTTCGCGAGGTCGACCGCCATGTCGGCAGCCTTCGACGCCTCGGGCTTGAAGGCCTTGTAGACCGTCATGTACTGCTCGCCCGCGAGGATGCGCTGGATGCCGGCGAGCGAGGCGTCCTGCCCGGTGACGGGCGGGAGCGTGCTGATGCCGGCTGCCTTGAGCGCCGCGATGGCCGCGCCGCCGGTGTCGTCGTTGGCGGCGTAGACGCCCTGGACGTTCTTCGCGCCGACCTTGGAGATCTGGCCCGACGCCCACTGCTGCGCCTTGGCGGGGTCCCATCCGGGGGTGTCGTACTCGCCGAGGACCTTGTAGCTCGTGCCGGTGAGGACCGACTGCGCGCCCTTCTTGAACTGGGTCGCGTTGTTGTCGGTGGGCGAGCCGTTGATCTCCAGGATCCCGGCGGTGCTCGGGAGCCCGAGCTCCTTCATCCGGTCGACGAGGGCCTGGGCCTGCAGCTGGCCGACCTTCTCGTTGTCGAAGGAGATGTAGGCGGCCAGGTCGCCGGAGTCGATCAGGCGGTCGTAGGAGACGACCGGGATGTTCTTGGCCTTGGCCTGCGTCACGATCGCGGCGGCGGCCTCGCCGTCGAACGGGTCGAGCACGAGGACCTTGACGCCCTGCGTGATCATGGCCTGCGCCTGCTGCTGCTGGGTCGCGGCGCTACCCGCGGCGTTCTGGTAGAGGACCTCGCACTTGGGGCACTTCACGGCGACCTCGTCCTTGAAGTACGGGTAGTCGGCCGTGGCGTACCGCGGCGTGACGGTGTCGGGCAGCAGGAGCCCGATCTTGGCGGAGCTGTTCGCGCCGCTGGTGCCTCCGGTGTCGCTGGTCTTGTCGCCTGACGACCCGTTGGAGCACGCGGCCAGCATCCCGGCTGACAGCAGCAGCGCCGCGGCCGAGACGGCGGCCCGCTTCGTGACTGTCCTCATTGAGAGTCCTCCCTTGGGGATCCGCCCTCTTCGGCGGCTCGAACGAGCATGGCAGTCGCCCATCTTGGGGTCAATGCCTGAAGACAAGGCTTCGATCGGAGATGCTCAATCGTTACGTGGCACGAGGTCCTGGACGTTCACCGAGTCGATCGCGAGGGCGAGCGCGCCGAGCACGGGTCCCCGCTGGTCGAGGTGCGTCTGCACCACGTCGGGGGTCTCGTCGACGTCGCGGAGCAGGGCCGACTCGAAGGCGTGCCGCATGGGTCCGAGGAGCAGCTCGCCGGCCCGGGCGAATTCTCCGCCGACGACGACGCGCTCGGGGTCGAGCAGGTTCGCGAGCCCCCCGGCGGCGCGCCCGATGGACCTGCCGGCGTCGGCGATCGCCCGGATCGAGGCGCCGTCGCCCGTCATCGCCGCGACCACGAGGTCGGTGAACTTCACGGACCGCTTGCGGCCCTCGTTGATGTCGTCGAGGACGGCGTCGATGCCGGCCACCGCCTCGAGGCACCCGCGGTTGCCGCAGCGGCAGATCGGGCCGCGCGAGTCGACGACCATGTGCCCGAACTCGCCCGCGGTGCCGTGGTGGCCGCGCAGGACGCGGCCGTCGGCGATGATCCCGGCGCCGATGCCGTCGCTGAGCTCGAGGACGACGACGTCCGACTTGCCCCGCGCGGCGCCGAGCCGGAGCTCGGCGAGCGCCGCCAGGTTGGACGAGTTCTCGACGTGGGTGGGGCACCCGGTCCGCAGTGTCATCTTCTCCGCGATCGCGACGCTGTCCCAGCCCCGCATGATCCCGTGGCGCGCGATCGTCCCGGTCCGCCGGTCGATCGGCGCCGAGACGGCGATGCCGATGCCGAGGATCTCGTCGCGCTCGACCTCGACGGACTCGATCATGTCGCTGATCATCAGGGCGGCCTTGTCGAGCTCGCTGTCCGCCCGGTGGTCCCGCGCGAGGGGCATGCGGTGCTCGGTCACGACGGTGTACCGGGTGTCGGCGAGCGCGACGTGCATGTGGCGCGTGGAGACGTGGATCCCGACGAGGAGGCCGAGCTGGTGGGCGAGCGTCACGCGCTGGGCGCGCCGGCCGCTGCGGGTGCTGGGGGCGGTGTGCAGGATGCCCGAGGTGCTGAGCTCCTTGACGATGTTGGAGACCGTCGCGGGGGAGAGGCCGGTCGCGCCGGCGAGCTCGACCTGGGTCAGGGCGCCGTGATGCTTGACCGCAGCAATGATTCGGGTGCGGTTGGCTTCACGCAATGAAGCCTGGTTGCCGGTCGGGCGTCGTCGCTCTGGCACGGGGACATGCTAGACCTCACCCTCGATCGGCCCGTCGAGGGGGCGTCGAGGGGCCTCCCCGGGGCGGGATCTCGGCTAGCATGGTCGACGTCGCGACTGGCGCATCAGGTGGATCACCACCGGGGAGCGACATGCTTTCGGACCGACGCAACACGGGTCGTTCGCCTGGGCCCCGGTCTCCGACCCTCGTCCCGTCCGGCACTCGTCGCGCGGGACACGGCCCCGACAGGGAGAAGCATGAGCGCCCAGCCCAGCCAGAACGACGTCCTCAACCAGTCCCTCGCCGAGCTCGACCCCGAGATCGCGGCGGTCCTCGACGGCGAGCTCGCGCGCCAGCGGGACACCCTCGAGATGATCGCGTCCGAGAACTTCGTGCCGCGCGCGGTCCTGCAGGCGCAGGGCTCCGTCCTCACGAACAAGTACGCCGAGGGCTACCCCGGCCGCCGCTACTACGGCGGCTGCGAGCAGGTCGACATCGCCGAGAACCTGGCGATCGCCCGCGCCAAGTCGCTGTTCGGCGCCGAGCACGCCAACGTCCAGCCGCACTCGGGCGCCACGGCCAACGCCGCGGTCCTGCACGCGCTCATCAACGCGGGCGACAAGATCCTCGGCCTCGAGCTGGCGCACGGCGGCCACCTCACGCACGGCATGAAGATCAACTTCTCCGGCAAGCTCTACGACGTCGCCGCCTACGGCGTGGACCCGCAGACGTACCGCGTGGACATGGACAAGGTCCGCGAGGCGGCCCTCGCGCACCGGCCCGACGTCATCATCGGCGGCTGGTCCGCCTACCCCCGCCACCTCGACTTCGCGGCGTTCCGCGCGATCGCCGACGAGGTCGGCGCCAAGCTCTGGGTCGACATGGCGCACTTCGCCGGCCTCGTCGCCGCCGGGCTGCACCCGAGCCCCGTGCCGTTCGCCGACGTCGTCTCCTCGACCGTGCACAAGACCATCGGCGGCCCGCGCTCGGGCTTCATCCTCTCCAAGGAGACCTTCGCCAAGAAGATCGACTCCGCGGTCTTCCCCGGCCAGCAGGGCGGCCCGCTCATGCACGTCGTCGCCGCGAAGGCCGTGTCGTTCAAGGTCGCCGCGAGCGAGGGCTTCAAGGACCGCCAGGAGCGCACGCTCCGTGGCGCGCAGCTCATCGCCGAGCGCCTCGGCGCGGCGGACGTCGCCAACAAGGGCGTGTCCGTCCTGACCGGCGGCACCGACGTCCACCTCGTGCTCGTCGACCTGCGCCACAGCGCGCTCGACGGCCAGCAGGCGGAGGACCTCCTGCACGACGTCGGCATCACCGTGAACCGCAACGCCGTGCCGTTCGACCCGCGGCCCCCGCGCGTCACGTCCGGCCTGCGCATCGGCACGCCGGCGCTCGCGACCCGCGGGTTCGGCGACGCCGAGTTCACCGAGGTCGCCGACATCATCGCGACCGCGCTGCGCGACGGCGCGTCGTCCGACGTCGAGGGCCTGAAGAAGCGCGTCGACGCGCTCACGGCGCAGTTCCCGCTCTACCCCGGGCTGCACCAGTGACCGCGCAGCGGCTCGACGGGACGGCGACCGCCGCGGCGATCAAGGACGAGCTGCGGGTCCGGGTGGCGGCGCTGCGCGAGCGCGGCATCGTCCCCGGCCTCGGCACGCTCCTGGTGGGCGACGACCCAGGCTCGCACAGCTACGTGGGCGGCAAGCACCGCGACTCGGCGGAGATCGGCGTCGAGTCGATCCGGGTCGACCTCCCGGCCGACGTCAGCGAGGGCGAGGTCCACGCGACGATCCAGCGCCTCAACGCGGACCCGGCCGTCACCGGCTACCTGGTCCAGCTCCCGCTGCCGGCGGGGATGGACGAGCACGCCGCGCTGGTCGCGGTCGACCCGCTCAAGGACGTCGACGGCCTGCACCCGGCGAACCTGGGAGAGCTCGTGCTCGGGGTCGACGGCGAGATCTCGACCTCGCTGCCGTGCACGCCCGCGGGCTGCCTCGAGCTGCTGCGCCGGCACGACGTCGAGCTGTCCGGCGCGCACGTCGTGGTGATCGGGCGCGGGCTGACGGTCGGACGTCCGCTGGGGCTCCTGCTCACGCGCAAGGGCGTCGACGCCACCGTGACGCTGACCCACTCGCGCACCCGCGACCTCGCGGCCGAGGTGCGCCGGGCGGACGTCGTCGTGGCCGCCGTCGGCGTCCCGCACCTGGTCAAGCCGGACTGGGTGAAGCCGGGAGCCGCCGTGCTCGACGTCGGCGTGACGCGCGTCGGCACCGCGCCGTCGGGCAAGGCGAAGCTGGCGGGCGACATCGACCCGGGGGTTGCCGAGGTCGCGGGCTGGCTGTCGCCCAACCCGGGCGGCGTCGGGCCGATGACGCGCGCGATGCTCCTCAGCAACGTGGTCGCCGCGGCCGAGCGCGCCGCGGGGATCGCCTGACCTGCGCGCCCCGGCGCGCGACAGACCGAGCCCGAGACAGGATGGACGCATGACCACGCTCGACGCCCTCGACCGCGCGGCGCTCACGGAGCTCCACGACCGCCTGACCGCGCAGTACGCCGAGCTGCAGGCCCGTGGGCTGAGGCTCGACCTCACGCGGGGCAAGCCGTCGGCCGAGCAGCTCGACCTCTCCAACGCGCTGCTCGCGCTGCCGGGTGCGGACGAGTTCCGCGCCGCTGACGGCACGGACTGCCGCAACTACGGCGGGCTCGCGGGCCTGCCCGAGCTGCGGGCCGTCTGGTCGGAGCTGCTCGGCGTCCCGGCGTCGCAGCTCGTCGCCGGCGGGGCGTCGAGCCTCACGATGATGCGCGACGTCCTGACCTTCGCGCTGCTCCACGGCCGCGACGCCTCGCCGCGGCCGTGGGGACGCGAGGACCTCGTCCGGTTCGTGTGCCCGGTCCCCGGCTACGACCGGCACTTCGCGATGCTCGAGGCGCTCGGCATCGAGATGATCACCGTCGACATGACGGAGACCGGTCCCGACGTCGACGCGATCGAGCGGCTCGTCGCCACGGACCCGAGCATCAAGGGCATGTGGCTCGTGCCCACGTACGCCAACCCGAGCGGCGACACGACGACGCTCGAGGTCGCGGCCCGGCTCGCGGCGATGCCGGCGGCGGCCCCCGACTTCACGGTCATGTGGGACAACGCGTACGCGGTGCACCATCTGACCGAGGACGAGGCCAAGGCGGTCGACGTCCTGGGCCTGGCGGCCGGCAGCGGCCACCCGGACCGGTTCGTCGTCTTCGCTTCGTCCTCGAAGGTCACGTTCGCCGGCGCCGGGGTGGCGTTCCTCGCGGGGTCGCCCGCGACCGTCGCCTGGTACCTGAAGCACCTCGCCTACGGGTCGATCGGGCCGGACAAGCTCAACCAGCTCCGCCACGTCCGGTTCCTCGAGGACGCGGAGGGTGTGCGGGCGCTCATGCGCCGGCACCGGGAGATCCTCGCGCCGAAGTTCGGGGCGGTGCAGGAGATCCTCGAGGCGCGCCTCGGGGGGCACGGCGTCGCGACCTGGAGCAGGCCGCTGGGCGGCTACTTCGTGGACCTCGACGTGGTCGACGGGACGGCGCGCCGCGTCGTCGGGCTCGCCAAGGACGCCGGGATCGCCCTGACGCCGGCCGGCTCCGCGTACCCGTACGGCGAGGACCCGCGCGACCGCAACATCCGCCTGGCGCCGACGTTCCCGTCCATGGGAGAGCTGCGCGAGGCGATGGACGGCGTCGCGACGTGCGTGCTGCTGGCCGCAGCCGAGGCGCAGCTCGGCCGCTGACGCCTGCCACACGGCCGCCGACGGCGACGCTCCGGGACCGCTCCGGGCGTCGCCGTCGACGTTCTCGCGCAAGCCGGGCGGCGTGCCCTCTTGACAGCGTTGTCGCCAGTCGGACAGCGTTGTCAGCGCGCGGCCGCACCGGCGCGGCCGCGGCTACCCAGAGAGGACACCATGAGGCGTACCTTCGGCATCGTCGCCCCGGTCGCGGCGCTCGTCCTGGCAGGAGGTGGTGCGCTCGTCGGCGCCCCCACCGCCCAGGCCGCGGCGGGCTCACCCGTCGCGGACCCCGCGTCCTACGTCAACCCGTTCATCGGCACCCAGGACGAGGGCAACACCTATCCCGGCGCGACCGTCCCGTTCGGGATGGTCCAGCTCTCGCCCGACACGGGCCACAACACCGGCTACGACTACACGCAGAACAGCATCCGCGGCTTCTCGCAGGTGCACCTGTCCGGCGTCGGCTGCGGGCTCGGCGGCTTCGTCCCGATCCTGCCCACGACGGGCGACGTCACGAAGACCGACGACGCCGCGTACGCGCTCGGCTTCAGCCACGACGACGAGGCCGCGTCGCCCGGGTCGTACGAGGTCGGCCTCGCGGCCCCCGGCGGGACCGTGAAGGCGGAGCTCACGGCGACCGCGCACACCGGCGTGCAGCGGTACACGTTCCCGTCCACCACCAAGGCCGACGTCCTGGTCGACGCGGGGCAGGCGCTGTCGGGCGTGTCGAGCTCGAGCGTGAAGATCACAGGCGACCGCACGGTCGAGACCGCCACCACGGTGCACGGGTTCTGCCAGGACACCAAGCCGTTCACGGTCTACACGCGCACGACGTTCTCCCGGCCGTTCACGGCGTCGGGCACGTGGACGGGCGACACGGTGACGGCCGGGTCGGTCTCGGCGAGCTCGACCCAGCGCACGGGGGCCTACCTGCAGTTCGACACGACAGGCAGCGGCGGTGACGCGCGCGTGGTCGAGGCGCAGACCTCGCTGAGCTACGTCGACGCCGACGGCGCGGCCGCCAACCTGGCCGCGGAGGCGTCGGGCTTCGACACGGCGAAGGCCGCCGCCACGAAGGCGTGGGACGACCGCCTCGGCCAGGTGGCCGTGACGTCGTCGGACACCTCGGACGCGGGCAAGACGCGGCTGAAGACCTTCTACTCGGCGCTCTACCGCACGTTCCTCGCCCCGAACACGGGCACCGACGTCGACCAGCGCTACCGCGGGTGGGACGGCGACGTCCACACGGCCGACGGCTTCACGTACTACCAGGACTTCTCGCTGTGGGACACCTACCGCACCCAGCAGCAGCTCCTCTCGCTCCTCGCTCCGGAGCAGTCCGCCGACATGGCGTACTCCGTCGTGCTCGAGGGGGAGCAGGGCGGCTGGGCGCCGCGCTGGAGCTACGGGCCGGTCGAGACGAACATCATGACCGGCGACCCGGTCACCCCCTTCCTCGTCGACGCCTGGAGCCAGGGCCTGCTGAAGGGCCACGAGGAGGAGGCGTACGCCGTCCTGAAGCAGAACGCCGACGGCGTGCCCCCGGCCTCGTCGCCCTCCAACGGGCGCGCGGGGAACGCGACCTACCTCGCCGACGGCTATGTCCCCTACGAGCCCAGCGCCACCGGCAAGCCCGGCGACTACGACCTGCAGCACGGCGGGTCGGCGACGCTCGAGTACGCGCTGGCCGACGCGTCGCTGTCGGCCATGGCGCAGGGCCTCGGCCACGCCGACGACGCCGCCCGCTACGCGGACCGCGCGCAGAGCTTCCGGTCGATCTGGGACTCCACGACCAAGTCGTTCCGGGCCCGCGGAGCCGATGGGCTCTTCGTCGCCGAGACGGACCCGGCGAGCGCGCCCGGGTTCCACGAGGGGACGGCCGTCCAGTACCAGTGGCTCGTGCCGCAGGACATGCCGGCGCTCGTCGACCTCATGGGCGGCAAGGACGCGGCCGAGCAGCGGCTCGACGCGTTCTTCGCCTACGACAAGGTCCTCGCCGACCCCGCCGACACCGCCAAGAACGTCTGGGTGAGCGGGTCGTACGACTACTACAACCAGGACAAGTACAACCCGAACAACGAGCCGGACCTCGCGTCGCCGTACAGCTACCTGTGGACCGGTCAGCCGTGGAAGACCACCGACGTCGTGCGCGCCGCGCTCACGCTCTTCACGGACGGGCCGACCGGCGTGACCGGCAACGACGACCTCGGCGAGATGTCGGCCTGGGACGTCGCGTCGTCGCTGGGGATCTACCCGATCCAGCCCGGCGCCGACCTCTGGGGCCTGTCGACGCCGGCGTTCGACCGTGTGGACATCGCGCTCGACCGCGCCTACTACCCGGCGGGGAACCTCACCATCACGGCCGACGGCGTCTCCGACTCGTCGCACTACGTGCAGTCGCTGACCTCCGACGGCGGAGACGTGGACCGCGCCTATCTCACCGGCCCGCAGCTCACGTCGGCCGGGACGCTCGCGTACACCGTCGGCTCGAAGCCCTCCGCGTGGGCCACCGGCGCGGACGCCGCGCCCGGCGCGCTGGTGTCGGGCGCGTCCATCCCGGACCGGCTCACGGCCGGCGTGTCGGTGCCTGCCGTCTACGGCACGCCGGGCGGGGACGTCACCCTCCCGGTCGCCGTGCTCGCGCAGGGCTCGGGCACGCGGCACGGCACGGTGTCGGCCACGTCGAAGGACCGCAGCCTGCGGTCCGCCGGCGCCGAGCCGTGGTCCGTGACCGCCGACGGCGGCGCGGCCCAGACCTCCGTCGACGTCACCGTCCACCTGGCCCCCGACACCGCGTTCGGCAACCACGAGGTGAAGGTCGCCGTCCGCGACGCCGACGGCACGGTCATCCGCGACACCGTCCAGGTGGTCGTGGCCGGGGACTCCTGGCTGCAGGGCGCCTTCAACAACGCGGGCATCGCCGACCGGGGCAAGGCCGGCTCGGGCGACTTCGACGGCCTCGGCTGGGCGTACCTGCGCGACGAGATGGCGGGCGCCGGGCTCTGGGCGGGCGGCGAGCACACCGTGCCCGGCACCGACCTGACCTACGTGCTGGGCGGCGCCACGACGGGACCGGACAACGTGGTCGGCTCGGCCGACCCGGCGACGACGGACGTGTCCGCCGCGCTGGGCAAGGCGCACCAGATCGCGTTCGTCGGCGCCGGGGCCAGCGGCAACCAGACCGGCGACGTGACCCTCGGCTTCGCAGACGGGTCCACGCAGAAGGTCGCCGTCACGCTGACCGACTGGTGCTCCGGGAGCCCCGCGCAGGGCAACGTCCTCGTCGGGCGCACGGCGCACCGCTCGTCGGGCGGCGGGACCGGGACGGACTCGGTCGCGTGCGGGCTGTTCGCGACGGATGCCGTGGCGCTGCCGGCCGGCAAGCACCTCGCGTCCCTCACGTGGTCCACGAACACCAAGCTCCACGTGTTCGCCGTCGCGTCCGACGCCAGGCCCGCGGCCGTCACGGCCCGGAAGCCCGTCAAGGTGACCGGCGACGCCCGGCCGGGCTCGACGGTCCACGCCGTCGCGCCGACCTGGAACGCCGCGGGCACCGCCACCACCTACCGGTGGAGCGTCGACGGGACGACCGTCGCGGGCGCGAGCGGCGCGGACTACACCGTCCGGGCCTCGGACGTCGGCAAGGCGCTCGCCGTGACGGCCGTCGGCCGCGCGGACGGGTACCTCAGCGGGTCCGTGACCTCGGCACCGGTCCGGGTCCGCCCGGCCGTCATCACCGCGAAGGACCCGGTGTGGATCTCGGGTGACGTCGTCGTCGGGGGGAAGCTGACGATCCACCCGGGGACCTACGACGTCGCGGACCCGTCGTTCGCGTACTCGTGGTTCGCCGACGGACACCGGATCGCCGGTGCCGACCAGGGCACGTTCGTGCTCGGTCGGGCCCAGGCGGGCAAGCGGATCACGGCGGAGGTCGTCGTGAGCGCGCCGGGGCACGCGGACCTTCGCGTGACGACGGGCCGCACGGTCCCCGTCGCGAAGCGGTAGCGGCCGGGCCGCGGGACGGCGGGCCTCCTGACGGGGGCCCGCCGCCCGCGGCCTCCGCCGGCGGGTCACAGCGAATTCACCTGAGCGTCCCGCCTGCGTCGCCCGGGGTGCTCGCGACGCTGATTGACTCGCCGCCGTGAAGATGCGTACAGTCCCGCCCATGACAGCGTTGTCGCACACGCGCGCAGCCCAGCAGCCCCGCCGGTCGATCCGCACCCCTCGCTCCCGGAGCGCGGCCCTTCCCGCGGCGCTCGCGCTGGTGGCGTCCGCCGTCGTCGTACCGCTGGCCGGGCCGGCGGGCGCCGCGCAGGCCACCACGGGACCGACGGACTACACGCAGTACGTCAACCCGTTCATCGGCACGCAGGGCGACCACGGGCAGGACGGCCCCGGCGCCTTCGCGCCGTACGGCCTCGCCACGGTGACGCCGACGACGACGAACGGCAACCACGTCGGCTACGAGTACACGTCGGACACGCTCCTCGGCTTCACGAACGTCGCGCTCGACGGCGTCGGCGGGGGCGGGGGAGCGGGCGACGTCCTCGTCGTGCCGACGTACCAGAGCTACACGTCCCGGCCGTCGACGAGCAGCTACCAGAAGTCCGTCCGCACGAACGACGGGACCAAGGACGAGACGGCGACCGCGGGGTACTACCAGGTCGGGCTCGACGAGGGCGGCAAGGACATCGACGCGCAGGTCACCGCCGCGACGCGGACCGGCGTCCAGGACTACACGTTCGACTCCGCGGGGCACGCCTCGCTCGTCGTCGACCTGCAGCACACGGGCAACGGCCGCAAGGCGACCGACCTGAAGGTCGGCCGGAGCGCGGACGGCAACACGACGCTCTCGGGGTCGTTCACCGGCTACTTCTACAACTCGGCGTACAAGCTGTACTACTACGCGGAGACGACGGTCCCGACGTCCTCGGTCCAGACGTGGGGCTCTGCCGGGCTGAGCGACACGAAGACGACGCAGGACGGCACGGACATCGGCGCCGTGCTGGGCTTCGAGGCGACCGCAGGGGAGCACGTCGGCCTGCGCGTCACGCTCTCGCCCGTGAGCGCCCAGCAGGCGCAGCGCGACGCCGCGGTCGAGGTCGGCGGGAAGACGTTCGACCAGGTCCGGAGCGCGACGAAGGCGGAGTGGAACGACCGCCTGGGCAAGGTCGAAGTGGACGCGAGCACCGCGAACGACCCGACGGGCGACCTGAGGAAGCAGTTCTACACGCACCTGTACCGCCTGGCGGACAGCCCGATGAACGCCACGTCGACCGACGGGACGTACCGCGGCGCGGACGGCGTCGTCTACCGCGCCGACGGCTACACCCACTACGACTCGTGGTCGCTGTGGGACGACTTCCACAAGTACGCCGCCGTCGCCTCGGTCTTCCCCGACGTCTACCGCGACGTCGTCCAGTCGCTCGTCGACCTCTACGCCGAGGTCGGGAGCAGCGGCAAGGGCTCCGTGGGCGGCCTCCTGCAGTCCGTGCCGACGGTGCGCTGGGAGCGCGCGCCCGTCGTCGTGGCGGACGCGATCTCCAAGGGCGTCGACCTCCAGGGCCTCGCGCAGGCGTACCCCGCGCTCGTCGCCCAGGTCGGCGGTCCTGCCAGCCTGACGAACCTCGACTCGCGCGCCGGCGGCCTGCTCGGCTACTCGTACGACGCCGCCGGCCTGGCCGTGATCGCGGACGCGATCGGCAAGACGTCCGACGCCGAGCGCTACCGCGACGAGGCGGCGCGCTGGGCCGAGGACTACGACGCCGACGCCCTGACGACCGACGCCCGCGCGAAGGCGGCGACCGGCTCCGCGGCCGGCGTCGACCAGGTGGGTCTGCTCATGCCGCGGTCGTCGAACAGCGACACCGCGCCCTTCACGTACACCGACCCCGAGCAGTGGCAGGCCGCGGGCCTCTACCAGGGCACGCTCTGGCAGTACGCCTGGTACGACGCCCAGGACCTCGGCGGCATGGTCGACCTGATGGGCGGCAAGGAGCAGGCCGCGAAGGCGGTCAACTACTTCTTCGGTACCTACACCGACGACTGCTCGCGCAACCTGCACCTGTACGCGAACGAGATCTCGGTGCACGCGCCGTTCCTGTTCAACTACGTCGGCGAGCCCGCGCAGACGCAGGACCTCACCTACCGCACCGTCACCGAGCCGGTGTGCACGAGCTACACCGCCGACGGCTCCTCGACCACGGCGTCGAAGAAGCGGGTCTACCAGAACACGCCCGACGGCATGCTCGAGACCATGGACAACGACGCCGGCACGATGTCTGGCTACTTCGTGTCCAGCGCGCTCGGCCTGTACCCCGTGACGGCGGGCGGCGACAGCTTCCAGATCACCTCGCCGATCTTCGACCGCACGACGATCCACTACCCGGGCGGCAAGGACCTCGTGATCGAGGCCCCCGGCGTCAGCCCGACGAGCCACTACATCCAGAGCGCGACGCTGGACGGCCAGCCGCTGAACCGCACGTGGCTCACCGCCGCGGAGATGAACGCGGGCGGTGTCCTGCACTTCACGATGGGGTCGAAGCCCTCGTCCTGGGGCGCCAACGGCGTCTCCGAGGACTCGGCCGACGACCACGTCAGCAGCGCCCTCTACCACCCGGCCGACGCCGTCTCCACGTCGTCGCGGGTCTTCGAGGAGTCGACCAGGAACGACGGCTCGATCGGTAACGCGGTCACCGTCTCCGTGACCGGCGCGACCTTCGCGGGCAACGTCGGGTCCGACCTCACCTCGAAGGTCGACGCGACCGGCGTGCCGAAGGGCCTGCGGCTCAGGGCGACGAAGACGGGCGCGAGCACGCTCGACCTCACCCTCACGGGCCGGGCAGCGAAGCACCTGGTCGACGACTCGACCGACGGCCTCGCCGTCACCCTCGCCGCGGCCGCCTTCGCGGGGACGGCGCCCAGCGCCGCCGAGCGTGCGCTCACGCTCAAGGTCCGCTTCGCCGGGTACACGCTCAGGCCGAGCACCACCAGCCTGACCGCAGACGCCAAGGGCCGCGTGCGCACCACGGTCGACCTCACGCTCGGCGGCGGCGCGACGTTCGCGGGCAAGAACCGTCCCGCGCTCTCGAAGGGCGCTGTCACGTTCCCCGGGCTCGCCCCGGGCGTCACCGCCCAGGTCGCGCGGACCGACGCCACGACCGCTGAGGTCACGTTCAAGGGCACGCTCCGGAGCGCGACCGCGACGGAGTTCACGGTCCGGCTCTCCGACGCGGCGCTCGACGGCGCCTCGGCGTCCGAGGTCACCGGCGCCGGCACGACGGCGCTCCACCCGTTCACGCTCTCGCCCACGACCAGCACGCGCGCCGACCTGCAGGCGCTCTACGACGACGCCCGGCTGGTGACGGCCGACCGGTACTCGGCCGCCTCGTTCGCGGCCCTGGAGTCGGCGGTCGGGGGCGCGAAGGCCGTGCTGGCCGACCAGGACTCGTCGGAGCACGTGCTGTCCGGGGCCCTCGCCGTGCTGCGGGCCGCGGCCGACGGGCTCGAGATCGGCGGTGACGGCTACCGGCTGCTCCAGGCCGAGGACTACGACCAGTGGTCCGGCGGCACGCTGAAGACCGAGAGCGGCGGCAGCGGCACCGACGTCGGCGGCGTCGCGCCCGGGTCGTGGCTCGCGTACCGCGGGCTCGACCTCTCCGGGGCCACGCCCGAGTCGGTCGTGATCGACTACGCGCACAACCCCGGGACGGCGTCGGCGAGCTCCGCGGTCGAGCTCCGGACGGGCTCGCCGACGGGCCCGCTCGTCACGACGATCGCCCTGCCGACCACGAACGGCTGGTCGAACTACACCGCGCTCACCCACACCTTCACCGTGGACGAGGCCGCGAAGCTCGACGGCGTCGAGGACGTGTACTTCGTCTTCACGGGCACCCTGGCCCCGGGCCAGAGCTGGGTGGCGAACCTCGACTGGTTCCAGCTCCACGCCTCGGCGGCCTCGGAGGAGACGTCGAGGACGATCCAGTTCGAGTCGGTCCGGAAGGGCTACGGCATGCTGAACGCCGCCGACTCCGGGCTCGTGGCGGGCACCGACTACGTCGGCCCCGACCTCAAGACCGAGGCCGGGAGCGTCGGCGGTCAGCTCGCCGGCACGAAGGACGGCGCCTGGGTCCGCTACCCCGACGTCGACCTGGGGTCGCACCACGCCACGACGCTGAGCGTGCGTTACGACGCCCCGTCGACGAAGGTCGCCGGCGGCAAGGTCGGGCTCTACGTCGATGCGGCGCCGTCGTCGTCGAGCGCCCCGTACGTCACCGTGCCCCTCACGACGACGGGCTCGGGCTGGGGCACGTACGCCACCGCCACCGTGACGCTCCCGACGGAGCTCACCGGCAAGCACAGCCTCTACCTCGCGCTGCAGAGCAGCCCGACGGCGAGCCAGCCCTACGTCGGCAACCTCGACTGGTTCTCGCTGGGCTACGGCGTCGACAAGACCGCGCTGGAGGCGGCGATCGCGCAGTACGGCAGCCTCACCGCCGACGCCGACCTGTACCTCGCGACCGACTTCGGGGTCTTCACGCGGGCGCTCTCGACCGCCCAGGCGGCCGACCGGGACGACGACGCCGCGGCGGATCAGGTCGCGACGGCTCTGCGGACGCTCACCGTCTCCGCCGACCAGCTGCGGTGGAAGGTCGTCAAGCAGCTCGCCGACGTGCGTGCGAAGGCCGAGGCCGTCCAGGCGGGCGACGTCACCGCCGTCACGTACCGCAAGCTCGAGAAGGCGCTCGCGGCGGCCGACGCGCTCGACCTGGCGACGAGCAGCCACCGCGCCTACGAGTCGGCGCTCGCCGCCCTCACGTCCGCCTACGACCACCTCGTGGTCGTGGGACCCGGCGGGGGTCATCGCTGACCGTCGAGGTTCGTGGCGGAGCCCCAGGTGGGTCCCGGTGGCAGCGCTCCCACGCCCAGAAATGGGCATGTTGCGGCATGCTGCCGGTCAGGCGGTAGTCTGGCGCGACCACAAGGAACGGCAGGAGGGCGGGGGGCCATGAGCGCGGACGGCAGCGGAGGCATCGGCGCGGGCGGGACCAGCGCTGACGCGCGCGCGGCGGGTACCGGGACGCCCGCCCCGTCCCAGGGCGCTGCTGTCCGGCGTCCCACCCTCGCCGACGTCGCCGAGCGCGCGGGCGTGAGCCTGAAGACCGCGTCGCGCGTGATGAACGGCGAGCGGTACGTGGCGGAGCAGACGCGCGAGCGGGTGCTCGGCGTGGCCGACGACCTCGGCTTCCGCCTCAACCCCATGGCGAGCCTGCTCAAGCGCGGCGTCGTGCCCGGCGTCGTCGCGTTCGTGACGGGCGACCTCGCGAACCCCTTCTACTCGGTCATGGCCAAGGGCGTCGAGCAGGAGGTCCGCGCGCTCGGGCTGCAGCTGACGATCGCGAGCTCGGACGAGGACCCGGACGCCGAGGTCGTGCTCGTCGACGAGTTCGCGCTGCGCCGGGTCCGCGGCATCATCCTCACGTCCACGCTGACGTCGCACGCCTCGCTCGTCGACGTGCAGGAGCGGGGCGTGCCCATCGTCTTCGTCGACCGGCCGCCGTCGGGCATGGACGCCGACGCGTTCCTCCTCGACAACTACGGCGGCACCCGCGCCGCCGTCGAGCACCTGCTGGCGGCCGGTCACCGGCGCATCGCCTACGTCGGCGACTACGCCCGGCTCCACCCGCAGCGCGAGCGCCAGCGGGCGTTCGGCGACGCGATGGAGGCCGCGGGTGTCGCCGACTGGCGGGCGCTGGTGCGTGAGGGCGCGCACGACGCCGAGTCCGCCGCGGCGGCCGTCCGCGAGCTCCTTGTGGAGGACCCGGACGTCACCGCGGTCTTCGCGTCGAACAACCGCATCACGACGGGCGTCCTGCACGCGATGGCCGACCTGGCGCCCGAGCTCGCGCTCGTCGGCTTCGACGACTTCGACCTGGCCGACCTGCTCGGCGTGACCACGGTCTCGTACGACCCGGCGGAGATCGGCCGGCAGGCGGCCAGCGCGCTGCTCGCCCGCGAGGGCCGGCGCGTCGAGGACCCGCAGACGTGGGTCCTCCCCACGCGGCTCGTGCTGCGTGGCTCGGGCGAACGGCCGCCGCGCCCCCGCGCTTCCTGAGCCGGGGCGCCCCCCAGACTCCTTCCTGTTGACAGCCCCCTGCGGGCTGTCTACTGTCTGCTTGACTGACAGCGATGTCAGGCGCGCGCAGGCCCGTGCGGCTGCGCCCAGGACCGCACGTCACGGAAGCGTCAGTGAAGACGAACCCCAGGAGTCGAGGATGAGCCTGCAGTTCAGCGATGCCGGGCGGCCGCCCGGACGCACCCGGAGGCGCGCGGGATCCGCCGCCCGGATCGGCACCGTCACCGCCGTCAGCGCCGCGCTCGTGGTCACGCTCGGCGGGATCGTCGCCCCCGCCGCGCAGGCGGACGACGCCCCCGCCGGCGGCACGTTCGCGTCGTCCTTCGAGAAGAGCGACGCGGCGCCCCTGCTCAGCACCGCGTTCAGCGACCCCGTGAACGTCTCGGGCGTGCGCTACGCGAACGGGAGCCTGCTCCCGCACGTCACGGGCGTCACGGCCTCGGCGGAGAACCCGCCGTCGGAGACGGCCGTGAAGGCCGCCGACGCCGACAGCTCGACCAAGTGGCTCGTGCGGTCCGCGACCGGCTGGCTGCGCTACCAGCTCGACGCCGCGCAGACCGTCAAGCAGTACACGCTCACGTCCGGCAACGACTCCGCGGGACGCGACCCGAAGGCCTGGACCGTCCAGGGGTCGACGGACGGCACGACCTGGGTCGACCTCGACAGCCAGACCGGCCAGTCGTTCTCCGACCGCGGCGTCACCAACACCTACACGGTCGCCAAGCCGGGCGCCTACGCGTACTACCGGCTCAACATCACCCAGAACAACGGCGACAGCCTCATGCAGCTCGCCGGCTGGGACGTCCTCGACGGCTCCGACGTGCCCACGCCGGCCGGCCCCATCCGGACCGAGGTGGGCTCCGGCCCGGTCTCGTCGCCGACGGCGAAGACGAACGCCGGCTTCAGCGGCACCCAGGCCCTGCGCTACTCGGGCTCGCACCTGGCCGACGGCAAGGCGTCGTCGACCGACACCCTGTACCAGGACGTCGACATCGCCGTCGGCTCCGACAGCGAGCTGTCCTACACGGTCTTCCCGACCATGAACCCGAGCGACCTCGAGTACCCCGCGACGTACGTCGCGGTGGACCTCCAGCTCGACGACGGCACCCTGATGTCGGCCAAGGGCCTCACCGACCAGTACGGCTTCGGGGCGGACGCCAAGGACCAGGGCAGCGAGAAGGCCCTCTACGCCGACCAGTGGAACAAGGTGCGCGTCGACCTGTCGTCGCTGGCCGGTCGCCACGTCACCAAGGTCCTGCTGAGCTACGACAACCCGGGCGGCTCGGCGAAGACCTCGTTCTCCGGCTGGCTCGACGACGTCAAGATCCAGCACGCGACGACGATCGACGGCTCGAGCCGGACGAACTTCGTCGACACGCGCCGCGGGACGAACGCGAGCGGCAGCTTCTCACGGGGCAACAACATCCCCGCGACCGCCGTGCCCAACGGCTTCAACTTCTTCACCCCGATGACCGACGGGCAGTCGAACAGCTGGCTGTACAACTACGCGTCGAGCAACGACGCGAAGAACCTCCCCGTCCTGCAGGCCATCGGCATCTCGCACGAGCCGAGCCCCTGGATGGGCGACCGGAACCAGCTCGCGATCATGCCGTCGCTCGCGACCGGAACCCCCGACGCCGGCCTGTCGGCGCGCGGGCTCGAGTTCTCCCACGACGACGAGACGGCCCAGCCGGACCTGTACTCCGTGAAGTTCACGGACGGGATCAAGGCCGAGGTCACCCCGTCCGACCACGCGGGCGTGTACCGCTTCACGTTCCCGTCCGGGGCCGCGACGGGCACGGCGATCGTCGACCAGGTGTCCGGCACGTCGTCGCTCAAGGTCGCCGCCGACGGGACCGTGAGCGGCTGGGTCGACGGCGGGAGCGGCCTCTCCGCCGGCGCGAGCCGGATGTTCGTGTACGGGCAGTTCGACCGCGCCCCGAGCGCCGTCGGCACCGCGACCGGGCGCACCACGGCCCAGTTCGCGCGGTTCGACACCGCCTCGGACAGCTCGGTCGAGCTGCGGATCTCGACCTCGTTCATCTCGCTCGACCAGGCGAAGCACAGCCTCGCCCTCGAGGTCGCGGGGCAGTCGTTCGACCAGGTCCGCGGCGCGGCCCAGAAGCTGTGGAACGACCGGCTCGGCGTCATCGACGTGCCGTCGGCCACGCAGGCGCAGAAGGTCAACCTGTACTCCGACCTCTACCGCCTCAACCTGTACCCGAACTCGCAGTCCGAGAACACGGGCACGGCGGCCGACCCGACGTGGCAGTACGCCAGCCCGGTCTCGGCCAAGAGCGGCACGGCCTCCGACACCGCGACGAACGCCAAGGTCGTCGACGGCAAGATCTTCGTCAACAACGGGTTCTGGGACACGTACCGGACCGTCTGGCCGCTGTACTCGTTCCTCTACCCCGACGTCGCGACCGAGCTCGTGGACGGGTTCGTCCAGCAGTACCGCGACGGCGGCTGGATCGCCCGCTGGTCCTCGCCGGGCTACGCGGACCTCATGACGGGCACGAGCTCGGACGCATCGTTCGCCGAGGCGTACCTGTCCGGCGCGATCCCCACCGACCTCGCGCTCGAGGCCTACGACGCGGCGGTGAAGAACGCGACCGTGCTGCCGACGTCGAACGCGGTGGGCCGCAAGGGCCTCGACACGTCCGAGTTCATCGGGTACACGTCGAACGCCACGGGCGAGAGCGTCTCGTGGGGGCTCGAGGGCTACGTCAACGACTTCGCGATCGGGAAGATGGCCGCCAAGCTGGCTGCCGACCCGGCCACGCCGCAGGCGCGCGTCGCGGAGCTCACGCAGGAGGCGTCCTACTTCACCAAGCGGGCCACCAACTACGTCAACATGTTCGACCCGGCCGTGAACTTCTTCCAGGGCAAGACGCCGGCCGGCGCGTTCGCGAAGGACGCGTCGACGTACGACCCGACCCAGTGGGGCGGCGACTACACGGAGACCGACGGCTGGAACTTCGCGTTCCACGCCCCGTACGACATCGACGGCCTCGCCGCGCTGTACGGCGGGACCGACGGGCTGCTGAAGAAGCTCGACACCTTCTTCTCGACCCCCGAGAAGGGCTCGTACGGCATCCACGAGGCCAAGGAGGCCCGTGACGTCCGCATGGGTCAGCTCGGCATGAGCAACCAGGTCTCGCACCACATCCCGTACCTGTACGCGGCGGCCGGCGAGCCGTCCAAGACGCAGGCGGCCGTGCGCGAGATCACCCAGCGCCTCTTCGTGGGCTCCGAGATCGGCCAGGGCTACCCGGGCGACGAGGACAACGGCGAGATGTCGTCGTGGTACGTGTTCTCGGCGCTCGGCTTCTACCCGCTGGCGCTCGGCTCCGGCCAGTACACGATCGGCTCGCCGCTGTACAAGGACGCGACCGTCCACCTCAAGGGCGGCGACCTGAAGATCGAGGCGCCCGACAACAGCAAGCAGAACGTGTACGTGAAGTCGGTCGACCTCGACGGCAAGGCGCTCGACGGGGTGAACCTCGACGAGTCGGCCCTCGCCGGCGGCGGGACGCTGACGTTCGACATGAGCGCCACGCCGACGTCGTGGGGCGAGCGGACGAGCGACGCCGCGGTCCGGACGCCGGAGGTCGACGGGACCAAGGCGTCGTACGGCGACACCGTGGCCACGGACGGCACGGACGTCGGCGCGCTCGTCGACGACAACTCCCGCAGCGCGGTGACCTTCGCCTCGGCGACCCCGTCCGTCACGTGGTCGTCGACGAGCGGCCCGGTCGCCGTCGCGTCGTACACGTTGACGAACGGTGCGGGCGGTTCGGTGCCCACGGCCTGGACCCTCGAGGGCTCCAACGACGGCCAGAGCTGGACGATGCTCGACACCCGGACGGACCAGAAGTTCGCCTGGGCCACGCAGACGCGCCCGTTCACGGTCGCGAAGCCGACGCTGTACGCGCAGTACCGGCTCCACGTCACCGCGACGAGCGACGGCTCCGCGCCGACGCTCGCCGAGCTCGAGCTGCTCGTCGACACGACGGTGCAGTCCGACGCGTTCGCGCTGTACCCCGCCAAGAAGCTCGCCGGCAAGGTCGGGACCTCGTTCACGGGCGCGTACGCGACCGTGACGGGCGGCACCTCGTCCGACCCGAAGGACTTCAGCGCCACCGTCGACTTCCTCGACGGCGAGGGGCCGCAGGCGGCCACGGTCACCAGGTCCGCCCTCGGTGCGATGCAGATCACGGCGCCGCACACGTTCGACAAGGCGGGCGTCTACACGGCGCGCGTGTGGGTGAAGCAGGGCGACAAGCAGGCCTCGGAGCCCGTGACCCTCACGGTCTCGCGTGACGACTCCCTGGTCGGGGCGTACTCGATCACCTGCTTCACGACGCTCGGCGCCGGCATCAGCGGCGACTGCGACGGCAACGGCTACACGTTCGACGCCGCCTCGCTCGCGGGCAAGGGCTACGTGCCCGGCACGACGGTCGCGGTGCCCGGCACCGCGCTGACGTTCGACCTCCCGAAGGTGGCCGCCGGCAAGCCCGACACCGCGGTGGCCAAGGGTCAGCGCATCGCGCTCGACCTCGGCACGGGGGCCACGAAGCTCTCCGTGATCGGCACCGCCAACGAGAACGCGCAGCACGGCACCGCCACGCTGACGTTCACCGACGGCACCACCCAGGACCTCGCGATCGACTACGGCGACTGGGTGGGCGCGGCGAAGAGCCCGCAGTTCGGGAACATCGCCGTGGCGCTGTCGGACGACCGGCTCAAGGGCTCGGGCGCGGGGGACAACCAGGCCGCCGCGGTCTTCTCGACCGCGCCGGTCGACATCCCCGCGGGCAAGACGGTCGAGTCGATCACCCTGCCGAACCAGGAGAACGGTCTCGGCGACGGTCTGATCCACGTCGTCGCGGTCGCGTCCGACGGGCAGCGGACGGCTCACACGGCGATCGCCGCCGCGGGCGCCGACGTCGCCCAGCAGGCCACGGGCGAGGCGTTCACCGCGACGCTCGCCACGGTGACGGGCGGCCTGGGCGGCGCGGACACCGCGACCGTCAACTGGGGCGACGAGACCCCGGTCGGCGCCGCCGAGGTGGCGGACGGCAAGGTCACGGGCACGCACACCTACGCGCAGCCCGGCACCTACACCGTCTCCGTGACCGTCGACGACGGCGAGAAGAGCGTCGTCGCGACCACGAAGGTCGTCGTCAAGGACGTCTACCACGCGGCCCTCACGGTCACCCCCGCGAAGGTCCACCCGGGCGACGCGGTGACGATCAAGGGCACCGGGTTCAAGCCGGGCGAGACGGTCGACGTGACGCTGAGCGCCACGCCGGTCGCCACCTCCGCCCGGTCCCTCGCGGCGACGCCCGGCGTCACGGCGGACGAGCACGGGTCGTTCAGCACCACGCGGACGATCCCCGCCAAGGCGGACGACGGGACCTACCCGGTCCTCGCCGTCGGGCGCGACTCGGAGGCCTCGGCGAGCGCCGTCGTCGTCGTGGAGCACGCCAAGAAGGCGTCGTCCGTGACGCTGACCGCGTCCCCGACCAAGGTCGCGTTCGGCAACCCGGTGAAGCTCACGGCGACGGTCACGAACCGCGCGACCGGTGCGGTCGAGTTCTTCGACGGCACGACGTCGCTCGGCCTGGTGTCGATCGTCGGCCACAAGGCGCGGCTGACGCTCGACACGGTGCCCGTCGGCACGCACGCCTTCACGGCCCGCTACGCCGGCGACGACGTCTACACCGGAAGCTCGAGCGGCACGGTCAAGGTCACGGTCGCCAAGGCGCACGCCGCCGTCGGCGTCCCGGCCTTCTCGAAGCCGTCGCAGGTCTACGGCTCCTCGAAGGTCGCGGCGGTGACCGCCTGGGTCACCGGGGCGACGAGCGGCACCGTGACGTTCCGCAGCGGCTCGACAGTGCTCGGCACCGCCAAGGTCGAGCGGAGCGGCTGGGGCTACAAGGCCACGGCCACCCTCTCGAGCACCCTGCGTCCGGGCACCTACCGGAGCACCGTCGCCGTGCTGGGGGAGACCAGCACGACGGACGGGGCCGTGTCGCCGGGCTCGCGCACGCCGTTCACGGTGACGAAGCCGACGACGTCGGTGCGCGTCACCGGGTCGTCGTTCCGGACGGGCGCGCACCCGACGGTGGCCGTGACGGTCGCGAAGGTGTCGGACGGCTCGTGGCCGGTGGGCTCGGTCGCGGTGCAGGTCGACGGCCGGACGGTCACGACCGCCGCGCTGAAGGCCTCGGCGCAGGGCCGACTCACGGTCACGCTGCCGAAGACGTACACGTCGAGCATCACGGTGCGCGCGGTCTTCACGCCGTCGTCGTCGTACGTCGAGGGCGCCACGTCGCCGACCGTGCGGATCACGCCGCACCGGTGACGGGCCGCTCCTGACGGAGGGTGACCGCCAGGGGCAGGACAGGGGAGCGGGGCGCGGGCGGGGCCGGCGGGCGGGGGCGGGGCGCCGCGGGGGGCGGGGGGGGGGGGGGGGGGGGGGGGGGGGGTTTTGA